>NZ_LPVV01000005.1 GCF_002362255.1 Microbacterium sp. SZ1
ACCGCCGGACTCCTTTTAGACAGAGAAGCCACCCAGAGCTGGGTGGCTTCTCTGCGTTAACGCGCGTCGCGCACGGCGGCGGTACCTCATCGGTGCAGGCGCGACTCGAGCACGGATGCAGTCTCCCGCACGGCATCCGCCAGCACGCTCTCATCGCGCTCGGTGGCAGCCCACGTGACGGCGACGGCGGCGACCGGCCACGCGGCGTGGTCGCGGACGACCGCGCCGACGCTGCGGAGCCCATCGGCGATCTCGCTGTCCTCGGTCGCGTAGCCGCGCTCGCGCACGGTGCGCAGGACTTCGCGGAGCTCGCGTGGTGTGCGGGGGCCGAGTCCCGTGCGATCGGGGAATGCCGAGGCGCTCGGGTACAGCGCGCGCACCTGCTCTCGGGGGAGTGCCGCGAGCATCGCGCGGCCCGACGCGGTGAGGTGCGCGGGAAGCCGTACCCCGACGTCGGTGACGAGCGCGGGGCGCCGCGGTGCTCGCTCCTCCACGATGTAGAGCACGTCGCCCCCGCTCATGACAGCGAGGTGCGCGCTCTCGCCCAGGCGGTCGGACAGCGCGGCGACGAGTGGGCGGCCGAGACGGGCGAGGGGCTGCTGCCTCGCGTAGCCGCCCGCGAGCTCGAACGCCGAGGTGCCGAGACCCCACCGGCGCTCCTCGGCGAGGTGCAGGACGAAGCCGTGCTCGGCGAGCGTGTTGAGCAGGTGATAGACGGTGGAGCGAGGGAGTGCGAGGTCCCGCGCGATCGCCGAGGCGGCGACCGGTGCGGGGCGACCGGCGAGATAGCGCAGCATCCGGAGGGTGTTGTCGGCTGCCGGCACCTGTCCGCTCGCCGGGCGCGAGTCGCTTGCGGACATGTCTGTGATCACAGACACAGGATCCCATGGCGACCTGTGCCACACCATTGCGCGGGTGTGGAATCGAACCATGAGCTTCTCCTCCTCCGTCCTCGTGGGTGCCACCCCGCTGTCGATCGGCGACGTCGTCGCCGTCGCGCGTCACGATGCCGCAGTCGTCCTCGCGCCCGAAGCCCTCGACCGCGTGCGGCAGACCCGAATGGTCGTCGATGGACTCGCGGCCGACCCGAATCCGCACTACGGGGTCTCCACGGGCTTCGGCGCTCTCGCCACCACCTTCATCGCCGCTGACCGTCGTCGTCAGCTGCAGGCCAGCCTGATCCGCTCGCATGCCGCGGGAACGGGCGCAGAGGTCGAACGCGAGGTCGTGCGCGGCCTCCAGCTCCTCCGTCTGCAGACGCTGGCGTCCGGGCGCACGGGGGTGCGCCCCGTCGTGGTGGAGACGTACGCCGCACTGCTGAACGCAGGTATCGCCCCGGTCGTCCGCGAGTACGGCTCACTCGGCTGCTCCGGCGACCTCGCGCCACTCGCGCACATCGCGCTCGCGGCGATGGGCGAGGGGGAGGTGCGCGTCGGCGACGGCGACATCGTCCCCGCCGCCGACGCACTCGCCGCTGCAGGCATCGAGCCTCTCGAGCTCGTGGAGAAGGAGGGACTCGCCCTCATCAACGGCACCGACGGGATGCTGGCCATGCTCGCGCTCGCGCTGCACGACCTCGATGCGCTGATGCTGACGGCCGACATCGCCGCTGCGATGTCGGTCGAGTCGCAACTCGGGACGGATGCCGTCTTCGCCGCCGACCTCATGATGCTGCGGCCGCAGTTCGGGCAGGCCGAGTCCGCCCGCAACCTGCGCTCTTTCCTCGGCGGCTCGCCCCTCGTGCACAGTCACAAGGGGCCGGAGGACGGCCGGGTGCAGGACGCATACTCGCTGCGCTGCTCGCCGCAGGTGCACGGCGCCGCCCGCGACACCATGGCGCACGCGACGCTCATCGCCGACCGCGAGCTGATGAGCGTGATCGACAACCCCGTCATCACCCTCGACGGGCGGATCGAGTCGAACGGCAACTTCCACGGGGCGCCGGTCGCCGCCGTACTCGACTTCCTCGCCATCTCGGTGGCCGACGTCGCCTCGGTCTCCGAGCGACGGACCGACCGAGCGCTCGATCCCGCTCGCAGTCATGGACTCCCGCCGTTCCTGGCCCACGAGGTCGGGGTGGACTCCGGACTCATGATCCCCCAGTACGCCGCCGCCGGCATCGTCTCCGAACTGAAGCGGCTCGCGGTGCCGGCATCCGTCGACTCCATCCCGTCGTCGGCGATGCAGGAGGATCACGTGTCGATGGGATGGGCGGCCGCGCGCAAGCTGCGTCGCGCGATCGACGGGCTCGGCCGCGTGCTCGCCATCGAGATCCTCACCGGGGCGCGGGCCCTCGACCTGCGTGCGCCGCTTCAGGCCGGACCGGCGACCGGGGCGGTGCGCGACCTCGTACGCACCGTGGCCGCCGGGCCGGGACCCGACCACTACCTCTCACCCGACATGGAGGCCGTGACCGCCCTGGTGCAGTCCGGCGCCGTGGCCCGCATCGCGAAGGAGCATGCCCATGACTGACACGACCACGACCACCACCGCGACCTCAAGCACGAGGGCCGCCGCGCGCAGCGTTCGCGCTCCCCGAGGCAACCAGCGCACCGCCAAGAGCTGGGGCGCCGAGGCCGCGAAGCGGATGCTGATGAACAACCTCGATCCCGAGGTGGCCGAGCACCCCGAAGACCTCGTCGTCTACGGCGGGACGGGCCGTGCCGCTCGCAGTTGGGAGGCGTACGACGCGATCGTGCGGACCCTCGACGAGCTCGAGCCCGATGAGACACTGCTCGTGCAGTCGGGGAAGCCGGTCGGGGTGTTCCGCACGCACGAGTGGGCGCCACGGGTCCTGATCGCGAACTCGAACCTCGTCGGCGACTGGGCGACCTGGCCGGAGTTCCGGCGACTCGAACAGCTCGGACTCACCATGTACGGACAGATGACCGCCGGGTCGTGGATCTACATCGGCACGCAGGGCATCCTGCAGGGGACGTACGAGACGTTCGCCGCCGTCGCCCGTTCGCTCGGTCGCGATTCGCTGAAGGGCACACTGACCCTCACGGGCGGAGCCGGGGGCATGGGCGGAGCGCAGCCGCTCGCCGTGACCATGAACGAGGGGGTGGTGCTGATCGTCGACGTCGACGAGACCCGCCTCGCGCGACGCGTCGATCACGGTTACCTCGACGAGTACACCACCGACCTCGACGCCGCGGTGGCCCGCGTCACCGCGGCGAAGGACGCGGGAGAGGCCCTGTCCGTCGGCATCGTGGGCAATGCGGCCGAGGTGTTCCCCGAGCTGCTGCGCCGCGGCGTGGCGATCGACATCGTCACAGACCAGACGAGTGCGCACGACCCGCTCGCGTACCTTCCCGTCGGCATCCCGCTCGAGCGCTGGAAGGCGAAGGCCGCGCGCGATCCCGAGGAGTTCACGCGTCGCTCCCGCGAGTCCATGGCCGCGCACGTCGCGGCGATGGTCGGTTTCCGGGATGCCGGGGCCGCGGTCTTCGACTACGGAAACTCGATCCGTGCGGAGGCGCAGCTGGGCGGCTTCGAGCGGGCCTTCGACTTCCCGGGCTTCGTGCCCGCGTACATCCGCCCGCAGTTCGAGGAGGGGCGGGGCCCGTTCCGCTGGGCCGCCCTCTCCGGCGATCCGGAGGACATCCGCAGGACCGACCGCGCGATCGCCGACCTGTTCCCGGAGGACGCCGCGCTGCACCGCTGGCTGGAGAGGGCGGGCGAGAAGGTCCACTTCGAGGGGCTCCCGGCGAGGATCTGCTGGCTCGGCTACAAGGAGCGCCACCTCGCAGGCCTGAAGTTCAACGAGATGGTGGCTTCGGGTGAGCTCTCGGCCCCGATCGTGATCGGTCGCGACCACCTCGACGCCGGCTCCGTGGCCTCGCCGTACCGCGAGACCGAGGGGATGAAGGACGGCTCCGACGCGATCGCGGATTGGCCGCTGCTCAACGCTCTCCTCAACACGGCATCCGGCGCGTCGTGGGTCTCGCTGCACCACGGCGGCGGTGTCGGCATCGGCCGGTCGATCCACGCCGGTCAGGTCACGGTCGCCGACGGCTCCGCTCTCGCGGCGGAGAAGCTCGAGCGTGTGCTGACCAACGACCCCGGCACCGGCGTCATGCGCCACGTCGACGCCGGTTACGAGCATGCGCGGGACATCGCCCGCGAGCGCGGCCTGACGGTGCCGATCCTGTGAGTACGACGCTCATCACCGGCATCGGGGAGCTGACGACCAACGTCGGCTCGGACCCGACGGACCCCTGCGGCACCATGCACGACGCGGCCGTGCTGATCGACGGAGAACGGATCGCCTGGGTCGGCTCGGCGCACGACGCGCCGGCCGCCGATGAGATCGTGGATGCCGCGGGCCGGGCCGTGATCCCCGGTTTCGTCGACAGCCACAGCCACCTCGTCTTCGGCGGCGACCGCGCCGCCGAGTTCGAGGCGCGCATGGCCGGGCAGAAGTACGCCGCGGGCGGCATCCGCTCCACCGTCGCCGCCACGCGCGCCGCGACCGATGACGAGCTCCGCGCGCGGCTGCGCGGGTTCCTCGACGAGATGCTCGGGCAGGGCACCACCACGGTCGAGATCAAGAGCGGCTACGGTCTCTCGGTCGCCGACGAGGAGCGGCTCGTGCGCCTCGCCGCAGAGGTGACGCCCGAGGTCACGTTCCTCGGCGCGCACGTCATCCCGGTCGAGTACGCCGACGACCCCGATGGGTACGTCGACCTCGTGTGCGGCCCGATGCTCGACGCCTGTGCGCCGCAGGCCCGGTGGATCGACGTGTTCTGCGAGACCGGCGCGTTCACGGTGGGGCAGTCTCGCCGCATCCTCGAGGCGGGCATCGCGCGCGGGCTGCGAGCCCGCCTGCATGCGAGCCAGCTCGGTCCGGGCGACGGCGTGCGACTCGCGGTCGAGCTCGGGGCCGCCTCGGTCGACCACGGCACCTACCTGACGGATGCCGATGTCGTCGCGCTCGCCGGGTCGGACACCGTCCTCACGCTGCTGCCGGGGGTCGAGTTCTCGACGAGGCAGCCCTACCCCGACGCGCGGCGGCTCATCGATGCCGGCGTCACTGTCGCGCTCGCGTGCGACACGAACCCGGGGTCGAGCTTCACCTCGTCCATGCCGTTCTGCATCGTCGTCGCCGTCCGCGACATGGGGATGACCCCAGCCGAAGCGGTGTGGGCGGCGACGGCGGGCGGTGCGAGGGCGTTGCGGCGCGACGACGTCGGAATCATCGCCCCGGGAGCTCGGGCCGACCTCGTGCTGCTGAACGCGCCGACGCGGATCCACCTGGCCTACCGTCCGGGCGTGCCCCTGGTGGCGCGCGTCTGGAAGGACGGGGCCGCCGTCCGCTGACGCCGACCCCGGCCGGTCAGCGCAACGCCTCCCGTCAGCGCAGCGCCTCGGCGCAGACCACGGCCGCGGCGGCCGACCAGGCCTGCGGGCGGCATGCGGCCGGGTACGGCACGGGGCGACCGCCCGGCACGCGGGGCTCGCCGGAGTGCAGCTCCGGCACCCGGTAGTCGAAGCCCTCCGCCAGATCGAGCAATTGGGCGGCGACGTGCCGGGCCTCGTCCGCGAGACCGGCGCGCAGCATCCCGTGCACGGCGACCGCCGTGTCGTGCGTCCAGACGCTGCCGCCGTGATAGCTGAGCGGCCAGTAGCCCGCGGCATCCGTCGACATCGTGCGGATGCCGTAGCCGCTCGACATCGTCTCGCCGAGGAGCAAGTCCGCGCACGCGCGCTCCTCGTCGGCGTCGAGCAGTCCGGTCCCGATGAGGTGGCCGATGTTGCTGGTGAGGGTGTCGACCGCGGCGCCGTGGGCGTCGAGCGCGATGGCGGGGTACCGCCCCTCGGGCGTCGTGACCCAGTAGGCCGCGCGGAACCGCGTGCGCAGATCCTCCGCCCACGAGCGCAGGGCGTCGCCGCCCGGCTCGCCGAGCTCATCGAGCAGCGCCGCGCCGCGCACGGCGGCCTCGTAGGCGTAGCCCTGCACCTCGCTCAGCGCGATCGGCCCCTCGGCGAGCCGTCCGTCGCGCCATTGGATCGAGTCGCCGGAGTCTTTCCACCCCTGGTTCGCCAGGCCGTGCCCTGTGTCGTCCGCGTAGTCGATGAATCCGCTCCCGGAGGCGTCGCCGTGCACGACCATCCAGTCCAGGGCGGCGCGCAGGGCAGGGAGGAGCTCGCGCAGGTCGGGCTCCGGCATCCCCGCGTCGTGCGCGTCGGCCAGCAGACACACCCACAGCGGGGTGGCGTCGACCGTGCCGTAGTACAGCGGCGGCAGGAGCACGCCCTCGCCCGGCAGTGACAGCTCGGCGCTGCGCAGCTCGTGCGCGATCTTGCCGGGCGCCTCGGCGGTCTCGGGATCGACCGTCGTCCCCTGCAGCCGCGCGAGCACCCGCAGAGTCGAACCGGCGATCGCAGGGTCGGATGCCAGGGCGAGGCGCGCCGCCCAGATCGAGTCGCGCCCGAACAGCGTGAAGAACCAGGGGGCGCCCGCCGCGTAGAAGGCGTCATCCGGGTGGTCGGGAAGCGCGAGGCGCAGCGCGTTGAGATCGGCGGTCGCGCGGTCGAGCCAGCGGGCGGCGCGGGGATCAGCGCCCGTGCCGACGTGCCGGGTGCCGGCGGCCCGGCCCGGCGTGGTCACCACCAGGGTCGGGTCGTCGAGGTCGGCCGCCCACGACAGCTCGACGGCACCGCGCGCGGGGACCGTCGCACTCCAGGCGACGACCAGCTCGCTCCCGTCGGTCGACACGACGGCGCCCCGCGCCGAGAGAGCGAACCAAGCATCGCCGGCTCGGCAGCGCTCGCCGTCCCACGTCCAGTCCTGATCTCCGTCCTCGCCCGCCTTGACGAGCTGCATGGGCGCGAAGTCCGGTCGCACGCGCACCTCGACACCGACCTCGACGGCATCCTCGAGGTGCGAGGAGAACCGCAGCGTCTCCGCGAACCGACCGGCCGCCACCGTGCGATCCCGGTCGAGCCGCACCTTGGGATCGGCCCCCACGTCATCCAGTCCGCGCAGCAGGTCGGTGAAGCGCACGTGCTGCGGCGTCGGCGACGAGCATCCGATCGACTCGAGAGCTGTTCCGCGCACCGCGATGTCGATCCCGGCGATGTGCCGGACGTCGCCGTGGAACACCCCGTGGATCGGTGCTGTCCCGATGCGCCCTGCGCGATCGGACCAGACCTGGGTGGGGGCGTCGAGCACGATCACTGCGTCGTCGAGCAGGGGCTGGAGGTGGGGGCGGTCGGTCATTCCTTGACGGCTCCTTCGGTGGAATTCATGATTCGGCGCTGGAAGATGAAGAACATCACGGCGACGGGGATCGTCATGATGAGCGCCGCCGCCAGCTTGAGCGGGTACTGGGTGCCCTGGCTGAGCTGGCCGCTCGCGAGGGACGCGACGCCCTTCGTCAGGGTCGTCAGGCCGGGGTCGTTGGTCGACACGATGAAGTGGCTGAGCTCGTTCCACGAGCCCTGGAACGACAGGATCACGATGGTGATGAGGGCGGGCGTCGCCATCGGCAGCACGACGGACCAGAACATGCGGAACGTGCCGGCGCCGTCGATGCGCGCCTGCTCCTCGACCGACACCGGGATCGACTCGAAGAAGTTCTTCATGATGAAGACACCGGCCGCGTCCACGAGCAGCGGCAGGATCATGCCCGCGTACGAGTTGAAGATGCCCAGCTGATTGATCACGAGGAACTTCGGGATCAGCAGCACGACGGTCGGCACCGACATGACCGCCACGAGTGCGGCGAACACGACTCCGCGCCCGCGGAATCGCAGACGGGCGAGCGCGTACCCGGCGAGCGAGTTGAAGAACACGCGACCGGCGGTCACGAAGATGGTCACGATCGCGCTGTTGACGAACCAGGACGGGAAGTCGGAGTTCGCGAACAGGCGCTCGTAGGCAGCGAAGGTCCACGACTCCGGGAGGAGGTTCACGCCCGAGGCCGCGGCATCCTCATCGGTCTTGAAGCTCGTGAACACCTGGATGAGGAACGGGTAGATGTAGATCAGCGCGAGCACGATCAGCACCGCGTACAGCACGATCTGCCAGGTGAGCTGCTTTGACGAGAGTCTCATGACGCGCCTCCCTTCGTGGTGATCTCGTAGGCGCGGATCCGGCGGCGCGACACCGGCCGGTCGCGGAGCACCCAGCGCTGCAGCAGCGTGAACACGACGATGATGACGAACAGGATGAAGGCGATCGCCGCGCCCTGGCCCCACTCCTGGTCCGTGAAGGCGGTCTTGTACGAGAGGTACGCCGGGGTCAGCGTCGTCTTGCTCGGGGCGCCGCGGGTTCCGGTGTAGATCTGGTCGAACACCTGCCAGCATCCGATCAGGCCGAGAGTGAGCACCGTGAAGAGCGTCGGCCGCAGCTGGGGGAGCGTGACGCGCCAGAAGCGCTGCCAGCCGTTCGCGCCGTCCATCATCGCGGCCTCGTCGACATCGGCGCCGAGGTTCTGCAGGCCGGCGAGGAACAGCAGCATGAACGTGCCCGAGGTCGTGAAGATCGCCATGAGGATGTAGGCGCTCATCGCGATCGACGGCCCGGCGAGCCACTCCCACCAGGAGATGCCGAGCATCCCGCCACCGGTCAGCGCGGCGGGGCCGGCGTCGACGCCGACTCCGCTGAGGGCGAGATGCAGGATGCCGCGGGGGTCGTTGAACCAGTTCGGACCGTTGACGCCGAACCAGGCAAGCACGCTGTTCACCGCGCCGCTCGCCGAGAACAGGAAGAGCCAGAGCACGGTGATCGCCACGGAGCTGGTGACGGAGGGGAAGTAGTAGGCGGTGCGGAAGAACCCGCGACCGCGCAGGACGGCGCGGTTCACCAGCACCGCGAGGAAGAGCGCGATGGCGGTCTGCAGGGGGACGACGAGCAGCACGTACCAGGCGTTGTTGCGCAGGGCGGTGCCGAAGTCCTTCGTCGCGAGACCGCCGTCGGCGAGCACGGCGGAGTAGTTCTCGACGCCCACGAACGACACCGACGGTGAGAGGGGGCTGCC
This sequence comes from Microbacterium sp. SZ1, assembly GCF_002362255.1. Lineage (GTDB taxonomy): Bacteria > Actinomycetota > Actinomycetes > Actinomycetales > Microbacteriaceae > Microbacterium. The sequence goes on from NZ_LPVV01000005.1 coordinate 8,988, forward strand.
GCGCCCCGCCCAGTCCGACATGCTCACCCAGAGCGCCATGAGCACGGGTACGAGCAGGAAGACGCCGAGGATGACGATCACCGGCGCCGTGAACAGCCATCCGGCTGCGGCCTCGCCGCGGCGGAGCCCGGAGGCCCCTCCGCGGCGAGGCGTGGCCTGCACCGCCATGACTACTCGACGATCGCTTCGAGGTTCGACTGCACGGTGCCGAGGATCTGCGCGGGGTCACCCGTCTTCAGCGACTCGAGCTGGGCGTTGAAGTCGGCGATCACGTCGGCCGCGCCGTCCTGGTTCGGCGGGAACTGCGCGTCCTCCGCGCCGGCGAGGAACGGTGCGAGGTCGGGGTTGTCCGTCGTCCACTGGTCGGCGGCCGAGGCGATCGACGGCATCGGGCCGAAGGCCTTCGAGAACGCGAGCTGGCTGTCGGCGCTGGTCAGGTACTCGACCAGGTCGAGCGCGGCCTGCTGGTTGGGGCTGTCTGCCGCCATGCCCCAGCAGTTCGTGAACTGCAGGGTGCCCTGGCCGCCGGGGCCCTCCGGGAGCTCAGCCACGGTGTAGCCGATCGAGCTGAAGTCGTTCGCCATCGCGCCGGTGATCCAGTTGCCCTCGATCACCATCGCCGCGAGGCCCTTGCCCAGCGCCTCGCCGCCCCAGCCCGCACCGATGTCCTTCGCGAAGGCGAAGGTGCCGTCGGCGAGGTGGGTCTTGACGTAGTCCAGCGCGTCGACGTTCGCCTGGTCGTCGGCGATCGCGGTGCCGTCGTCGACGAGCCCGCCGCCGGCCTGCGCCATGAACGTGCCCACCCGCTGGTACTCGGCGCCGAACGCGAGCCCCACGTGCTCGGGGGTGGTGAGCTTCTGAGCGACCGACGCGAGGTCGTCCCAGGTCTTCGGAAGGTCGGCGTCGGTGAGTCCGGCGTCCGCCCACATCTGCGTGTTGATCACGAGCGCGAGCGTGGAGAAGTCCTTCGGTGCGCAGTAGAACGTGCCGTCGAGGGTGAAGTTCTCGACCAGCGACGGGTAGAAGTCGTCCTTGTTGGCGAGCTCGTCGCCGTAGGCCTGGAGCGACCCGTTCGACGCGTATCCCGCCATCTGCTCGGGTGCGAGGTAGAACAGGTCGGCGGGTTCACCGGCCGCGAAGCCCTGCGACAGCTCCTGGGCGAGGTCGCTCGCCACCTGGAGCTCGACGTCCGTGCCCGATTCCTCCGACCAGGCGTCGAGCGCCGACTGCACGGCCTCGGTCTCGGCGTCACCCGACGATCCGATCAGCACCGTGAGCGCGTCGTCGGACGAGCTGAGCCCCTCGGAGTCTCCCGCCGGCTCGTCGCCGGAGAAGCCGGAGCCGCATCCCGTGAGCACGAGCGTGCTGGTGAGCAGCACCGCCCCGGTGCCGAGGAGGGCGCGTGTGGTGTGCCGTGTCATGTCTCTCTCTCCTTTGATGAGGGCCTCTCGCGCAGAAATTTGAACGATCAAACTACGCATGCCATACGCTAGGTCGCGCGGACTGGACGTGTCAAGCTGCGGGATCGAGGTGTGGGATGGCGAAGGCTCCGACGGTCGAGGATGTCGCCGCGCACGCCGGCGTCTCCCGGCAGACCGTGTCGAACGTGTTGAACACTCCCGACATCGTGAAGCCCGCGACCCGGGAGCGCGTGCTCGCCTCGATCGACGAGCTCGGATATCGCCGGCACGCGGCGGCACGCAGGCTGCGCCTGCGGCGGAGCTCGACCATCGGCATCCGCCTCGATCCCTACCTCGGCGGGGTTTCGGGCGTCGTGCTCGACCGCTTCGTGCACGCGATCACCGACCGGTCCAGCGAGCGCGGGATGCGCATGCTGGTCTACGCGGCCCGCACCCCCGAGGAGGAGCTCGCGCGGCTCGCAGAGCTCTGGGAGGGGTCGGAGATCGACGCCGCGATCCTCACCGGCACCGTGCGCGACGACCAGCGGGTGGGAAGGCTGGATGCCGTCGGCCTGCCCTTCATCTCCTTCGGCCGCCCCTGGGGCGACGACGATATCGCCGACCCCACGCATCTGTGGGTCGACGTCGATGGCGCGGCGGGCACTCGCGCCGCGACAGAGCACGCGCTGCAACGGGGAGGATTCGTGAGCTTCCTCGGCTGGCCGTCGGGTTCCGGGACGGGCGACGACCGGGAACGCGGATGGCGGGAGGCGATCGACGCGTCCGGGGCGCAGGGCGCACGCATCGTCTCGGAGGATTCCGTGCAGGGTGCGCGGCACGCCATCGCCGCCGCCCTGACCGATGACACTCGCGCCGACGCCATCGTCTGTGCGAGCGATTCGCTCGCCGTCGGCGCTCTGCTCGCGCTCGCCGACGCCGGGGTGAGGATGCCCGTGATCGGATTCGACAACACGCCAACCGCCGAGGCGCTCGGATTCTCCAGCGTCGAGCAGCGACCCGAGGATGTCGCGGAGGCCGTGCTGCAGCTCTTGATGGGGCCGACCGGCGACGTGGTCTCTCCTCGACGGGTCGAGTCGGGCGAGGCGCACGCGCTCATCACACCGGAACTCGTGATCCGCTGACCTCCTCGGGTCGGCAGGCGGCGACGCAGCGGGCGCGGTATCGTTGCGACACGATGAGGATGACGCGTCGCACTCTGCTGATCGGCGCCGGCGCCGGCGTCCTGGGAGTGATTCTCTCCTCCTGCACGCCCGAGCCGGCGCCCACTCCCACGCCCAGCAGGACGCCGACGCCGAAGCCCACCGCAGGCGCGATCACGCCCGCCGCGTTCGTCCGCAGCGCGTGGACGAGCGACCCGTTCTCGCGGGGAGCAGCGAGCTACACGCCCGTCGGCACGCAGCAGAGCGCTCGCGAGGCGCTGGCGGCCCCGGTCGACGACCGTCTGTTCTTCGCCGGTGAGGCGACCGACACCGAGGCGCCGGGCACGGTCGACGCCGCGCTGCGCTCGGGCGACCGAGCCGCCGACGACGTGCAGCGGGTGGCGGGCGACGGCGAGCGGATCGCGGTGATCGGCGCGGGACTGGCCGGCGCAGCAGCGGTGTCGCGGCTCGTCGCCGCCGGGCACGAGGTCACGGTCTTCGAGGCACGCGACCGGGTCGGCGGTCGGGTGCAGTCGGTGGTCGACGAGGAGCAGTGGCCTGTTCCCGCACAGCTGGGCGGGTGGCTCTTCGCTTCCGCCGACAGCGAGATGGCCGCGCAGCTCACCCGCCTCGACATCCGTTCGACGACGCTCGGCACTCCGCTCTGGCGCTCGGCCGAGGGCGACGTCGAGCCGGTGTCGACCGAACCCGTGCAGGCGGCGATCACCGCCGGACAGCAGCAGCCCACCGACGTCGCTCTCGCCGACGCCCTGTCCGAGTCGGGCGTCGATCTCGAGGATCCCGGCATCGTCGCGCTGCTCGCGGCCGTGGCGGCATCCTCGGGTTCCGATGCCGACGAGGCGTCGACCTGGTTCCCGCCCGCTCTGCCGCCGACGGAGCTCATCGCTCCTCTCGGCGATCTCGGCGCGATCGTCGACGACCTGCTCGAGGGCGCGAAGGTCAGCCTCGCGTCTCCGGTCTCTCGCGTCGCCTACGACGACGCCGGCCTCAGCCTGAGGATCGCCACGGGGGAGTCGCTCTCCTTCGACAGGGTCGTCATCACGGTGCCGCTCGGAGTGCTGCAGGGGAAGGGGCTGGAGTTCGCCCCCGCGCTGCCGTTCGCACAGCGCGGCGCCATCGCCGAACTCGGCATGGGTCGCATCGAGACGGTCTGGATGCGGTTCGACGAGTCCCCCTTCGCCGCCACCGCTCCCGAGGAGCCCGCCGCCACCGCTCCCGAGGAGCTCGACGCCGCCGTGCCGACGGTGTGGCATGTCGTGGGCGGTGACGCGCTGATCCGCACGTGGTTCGACCTCTCGGCCGAGACGGGGGAGAGCGTCGTGGTCGGCATCGTCGGCGGCGACGCCGCCGGCGAGTTCGCAGAGCTCGATGACCAGAAGGCGCTCGAGGCGGCCATCGCGTCGCTCGCGCCGTTCCTCGCCACGCCCTGACGCGGGAGGTCGCCGGGTCACACCGGAGGTCGGTCGTGTCCCCGTCTGCGCATCCGGCTCACGAGCACGATGACCGACGCCACGGCCGCGAAGATCGCCAGCGCGATGCCGCTCGTGATGAGGAACTCCGGCGGCCCCGACACCTGTCGCGGATCGAGGAAGTAGTACGGGTACCAGCCGACGATGGGGCCTCTCCACAGGGTCACGCCGCCCCACGCGAGCGGGAAGGCGAGCGCGGTCGGCACCACCCACCACGGCACGCCGCGATGGCCCGGCGTGAGCACCCAGGCGAGGGCGGTGCAGGCCGGCAGGTAGAAGTGGAGCACCTGGTCCGACCACGGTACGTCGACGCGGATGCCGCGGAGTCCCGCCTGCCAGACGATGAGCGCGAACGCGAGCCCGGCTGTGATCGTCCAGGTGAGCACGAGGGCGAGGGAGACCGTGAACCACCGCGGGTCCGTCCTCCGCCGGAGCGCGAGCACGGCGCCGATGAGCAGCACGACGACCAGCGCGCAGTTCGACTGCACCGTGAGATAGGCGAAGAAGTTCTCCCCGGCGATCGTGGCGGAGCTGAGCCCCCAGAACATGCGATGCACGAGGGCGACGATGCACACGCTCGCCGCGGCGAGGCGCAGCACGCCGAAGACCGCTCGTGCCCTCACTGTGGCCGTCGTCCCTCCCTCGACGCGCGTCGGGTCGCGCGTCGCCCATCCGGCGAGTCTACGGAGTGCGACGGGGAGGCACCCGCAGGAGGGGTGGAATCACACTGTGCGAGAAGAAGCAAGCCCCGCGCGGAAAAGGGAGAACCGCTTCTAGATTCACGCCCATGTCAGTATCCTCCCCGTCGCGCGCCCGCAGTCGGGAGCGCGGCACCCGACGCAGCAGCCGCGGTCCTGCACTGAAGCAGCACTACAACAAGCGCGAAGCGCTGGCCGGCTACCTCTTCATCTCGCCGTGGATCATCGGCTTCCTCGTCTTCACGGCAGGGGCGATGGCGTACAGCCTGTACATCTCGTTCAGCAACTACAACCTGGCCACCAACACCGCCCGACCCGTCGGCGCCACGAACTACGCGCAGCTCTTCGAAGACCCCCGGGTCGGCGTCTCGCTCGCCAACACGCTGTTCTACGTCGTCATGGCGGTGCCGCTCGAGATCATCTTCGCGCTCATCCTCGCGCTGCTGCTCAATCGCGTCGGCCGAGGAGCGGGCATCTTCCGCACGCTCTACTACCTGCCCAAGATGACCCCGGCCGTCGCGACCGCCGCGGTGTTCTTCCTGCTGCTGAACGGCAACTCCGGCGCGATCAATCAGTTCCTGCGTCTCTTCGGCATCCAGGGTCCGCAGTGGCTCGTCGACCCGGCGTGGGTGAAGCCGAGCATCGTCATCATGACGCTGTGGACGGTCGCCGGCACGATGGTCATCTTCCTCGCCGCGCTCAAGAACGTGCCGACCGAGCTGTATGAGGTCGCATCGATCGACGGCGCGGGGGCGATCCGTCGCTTCTTCTCGATCACGCTGCCGATGATCTCCGGCGCGATGTTCTTCAACGTCATCGTGCTGTCGATCGCCGCCTTCCAGATCTTCGATCAGGCGTATCTGCTGTTCTGGCGAGATCAGAGCAACTCGTCACCCGAGGCGTCGCTCTTCTACGCGATCTACCTCTTCCAGCAGGCCTTCCGCCAGTTCAACTTCGGCTTCGCGGCGGCCATGGCCTGGCTGCTGTTCGTCATCATCATGATCATCACGCTCATCCAGGTGAAGGTCGGCAACCGATTCGTCTACTACGAGGGAGACCGTTGATGTCGTCTTCACTGCGGCAGCTGCCTCCCGCCGCCGAGTCCATCCTCGAGAACGAGACGCACGCCGTCACGGTGCCGAGCAGGTCGCGCTGGCGCCGCGCCGTGTCGCAGCCGAAGAGCCTCGCGGTGCGGATCGTCCTCGCCGTCATCCTGATCGGTTTCGGCCTCCTCTTCCTCTACCCGTTCGTGTGGCTGCTGGCGGCGAGTTTCAAGCCACGGGGCGAGGTCTTCGACAACTCGCTCATCCCGAAGACGTTCATCCCCGAGAACTACATCGAGGTGTGGAACCAGCTCCCCCTGCTCAGCTGGATGTGGAACAGCATCGCGATCGCCCTGCTCGCGGCGGGCACCGTCGCGATCTCGAGCTCGATCGTCGCCTTCGGCTTCGCGTACTTCAAGTTCCCCGGCCGTGGACTGCTCTTCGGCCTGGTCCTGGCCACCATGATGCTGCCCGGCGCCGTCACGATGATCCCGATCTACCTGATCTGGAAGGAGACGGGGATGCTGGGCACGTGGGTGCCGCTGTGGGGCATGAACCTCTTCGGATCCGCGTTCTACATCTTCCTGCAACGACAGTTCTTCCTCGGGCTGCCCCGCGAGCTCTTCGAAGCCGCGCGTCTCGACGGGGCCAGCTACTGGGGGCTGTTCTGGCGCATCGCGATGCCGCTGTCGATCCCGTCGTTCATCATCGTGTTCCTGTTCGAGTTCCAGGCGAGCTGGAACAACCTGCAGGCCGCGCTCATCTACCTCAACGCGGGGTCCGTCGACGAGTTCACGGCACCGCTCGGCATCGCCTACGCCATGACGAAGTACAGCCCGACGGCCGGCGGTCACGGCGACTATCAGTACGTCATGGTGGCGTCCCTGATCGTGACCCTGCCGATGCTCATCCTCTTCGCCTTCGGGCAGCGCTACTTCATCGAGGGCGTCGCCACACAGGGGCGGAAGGGCTGACGCGACAACACACGTCCATCGACCGATACGACGACACGCACAGCAACCGAAAGAAGGAATGACATGCGCAAGCGCATCCTGGGATTCGCCGCCATGGCCGCGGCATCCGCCATCGTGCTCGCGGGCTGCAGCGGGGGAGGAGCGGGCGAAGGCGGCGCGGATGCCGACTTCGACGCCGAACCCACAGGCACCCTCAACGCGTGGGGCTTCGAGAACGCCGACGACGTGGGGCAGTCCCGTGTCGACTACGCAGCCGAGCAGCTCGGCGAGGTCGAAGTGGACCTCGACGCGACCGCGTTCGACGCGCAGAAGTTCACCACCCGCATCGCGAGCGGCGATGTGCCGGACGTCGTGCAGATGGACCGCCGCTACGTCACGACGTACGCCGCGCAGGGACTGATCATGCCGCTCGACGAGTGCTTCGCGGCGCAGGACGTCGAGCCCCGTGACCACTGGTATCCGTTCGTGGTCGACGACGTCACATACGACGACGAGGTCTGGGCCGTGCCGCAGTTCTACCAGCCGCCGGCCATCATCGTGAACAAGACGGTGCTCGCCGAGGCGGGCGTCACACCCGACCAGTTCGACACGTCGAACCCCGAGGGCCTGATCGATGCGATCGGCAAGATCTACCAGGAGTCGGGCGGCGTGCCGTCGCGCCTGGGCTTCGATCCCGTCGCGACCGGCCAGGGCGGGCTCTGGATCCTCGCGATGGGCGGGCAGCTCAACGACGAGGACGGGGCGCCGACGCTCGACGACCCGAGCAACCTCGCGGGCATCGAGCTGCTGAAGCAGATCACCGACGCCCAGGGCGGTTTCGCCGCGGTGAAGAGCTTCACCGACTCGTTCGACACGTTCGGCGACAACAACCAGTACGTGGCGGGGCAGGTCGGCGCACAGGTCAACGCGCAGTGGTACCCGAACGTGCTCGGGCCGTACGCGGATCAGATCGACATCGAGGCCGTCCCCTTCCGCGACAAGGACGGCGAGCCGTTCTCGGTCGCATCCGGCACGGCGTTCGTGGTGCCGGTCGGCGCGAAGAACCCGGCGGCGGCGTGCGCGTGGATGGTGAACCTCACCTCGGACGACGCGTGGATGGCGGCGGGCGAGGCTCGTGCGCAGACGCTGAAGGACGACGGCGGACTCAACACCGGCCTGTTCACGGGATCGCCGGCGTCCGACCAGGCGATCCGCGACCAGTTCGTGACCGAGACCGGCAATGCCGGGTTCGATCAGGTCATCTCGACGTTCTACGACGTCGTCGGGTACGGTCAGTCGTTCGGATCCTCGCCCGCCGGGCAGGAGATCCAGAACGAGCTGAACAACGCGATCACCGCCGCGCTGCTCGGCGACAAGGAGCCAGAGGAGGCTCTCGCCGACGCGCAGCAGGCCGCGATGCGCGCGTACGAGAACGCCACGGCCGGCTGACCGGATGCTGCCGAAGGGGCGGGTCGACGTGGTCGATCCGCCCCTTCGTCGCGACCGGACGGCGGACGCGCGCACGGATGCATGCCGAGAACACGGATGCAGGTCGGATCGCCGGGGTCCGACCTGCACGTGTGTTCCCGACCTGCATCCTGCTCTCCAGACCGTCAGACGGGTTCGACCGAGAAGCGGAACGCCGCCCCCTGGCGGAACGGCTCGACGATCTCGACGTTCTCGAACGCCGGTCCGCCGGGGATCGACGAGCTGCTCGCCCAATATGCCCAGCGCGCGTTCACCCGCGCCTCGAGGTCGGGGTGCGGATCGTCGACGCGCCAGCTCTGCACCGAACGCCCGCCGAGGAACCGCCAATGGTCGGCGGTTCCGTGCGCGTACTCGACCGACCACGGATCTTCTTCGTCCCCGACGGCCTCGACGATCGCTGCCCCGCCGTCGCGAACCAGCTCGGCGAGACCGAACCGCGCGTGCTCCGTGAAGGCCGTGCCGGTGAATCCCGGCCACAGGTCCGCCGGGCTGACGGTGCGGTCCGCGAGCCGCAGCACGCGCAGTCGCGCCCAGTTGCCCATGGTGGCCGTGAGTACGAGGTGGGCGAGCGGCACGGACCCCTCGTTCGCGAACCCCGCGACCTCGACCTCATGCGGGCGGTCGGCGCGGAACCTCACCCGTACGCGTACATCGGCCCCGTTGTCGAAGCGCTCGACGCCGATCCACACCGTCAGGGTCTCGACCCCGTCGATTTCCGCGACGACGCCGCGGGCGAGCTCCCCCGACCCGTCGGGCTGAGCCGCGGCATCCGCGTCGTCGGCCGACCAGAGCCGCTTGCCGCGCTCGCCCGGGTCGAGCGAGCTCGGCTCCAGCTCCGAGAATCCGCGCTCCGTCCGCCCCTGTGGGATCGGTTCGACGGCGATGAAGTTCACGAGGCGTTCCGGCGGGTGGTCGAGGTAGGGCGCATAGACGCGCAGGAGTCCACGCGGGCCGGGGAGGGGAGGGATGCCGATCTGGATGCCGCCGCGGTGGCCCCACCGCGGCTCACCGTCGGCGCGCAGCCACGGTCCTTCGGTCGATGCGGACATGCCTCAGACCCTAGTGCGATGAAATCGATTTCGCTAGGTTCGATGCCAAGCGCGGTGTTCCCGCACCGCCGATCGAGGAGGATCATGCGCCGTGCATCCGCATCCCACCGCCGCCTCGCCGCGGCATCCGTCATCCTGACCCTGGGGCTCTCCGGCTGCGCCGCAGGCACCGGCGTGAGCGTGGATCCGGACCCCGATAAGCCGTTCGTGCTGGAGGGTGTCTCGAACCTCGCCGAGATCGCACAGCTCACCGGACCCGGCGCCATGAATGACACGGCGTCGGTGTCGGTGGCCGGCACCGATCTCGGGTCGATGACGAACGTCGGCGATCGCACGTTCTTCTTCTTCGGCGACACGTTCGGGGAGCGCGACCCGGAGTCCATCGGCGGGCAAGGCGGGTTCTGGCGGTCGAACGTCGCCGCCTGGACGGAGGACGACGATCCGACCGACGGCATCGACTTCGACGGGTGGGTGACCGACGACATCGGGCTCGCTGAGGCGCTGATCGAGGGCGATCACGACGCCAACGGCGCCGAGGGCGAGGTCACGAAGATCCCGACCTACGGCTTCACGATCGACGACGCGATCTACGTCTCGTACATGTCCGTGCGCTTCTGGGGCGAGCCCGGCGCCTGGGATGCGAACCGGTCGGCGCTCATCGTCTCGCGCGACGGCGGGGAATCATGGAATCCGGTCGAAGGCGTGGAATGGGCCGGCGACTCGAACTTCGTGCAGGTCGCGACCGCCGAGGTGAACGAGGGCGGGGAGGGCTGGATCTACTTCTGGTCCATCCCGTCGGGGCGCTTCGGCAGCGTGCAGCTCATGCGCGTCCGGGCTACCGAGGACGCGGTCGAGAACCAGTCCGCCTACTCCTACTTCGCCGGACTGGACGGAGGGGTGCCCACCTGGAGCGACGACATGGCGGATGCCGAGACGGTGGTCGACGGCACGATCGGCGAGCTCTCGGTCATGTGGTCGACGTACCTGGAGCGGTGGATCATGACCTACTCCGATGCGGGCAACGCGTACATCCGGGAGGGCATCACCCCGTGGGGTCCGTGGGGCGATCCGCTCGAGCTCGTGCCGGGCGGCGAGTACGAGGGGCTTTACTCGCCGTACCTCAATCCGCGGTACGTGACGGAGGAGGGAAGGCGCATCCACTTCACCCTGTCGCTCTGGGGGCCGTACAACGTGTTCTGGTTCTCCGCCGACCTTGATCGGGTGAAGTGACGCGTGGATCCCTTGCTTATGAAATCGATTTCGCCTACTCTGGCGCTTACCCGGTCACCGAGGACCGTCGGCTGGGCCGGTGGGTTTCGGCGACAGCCGAGCACACAGCAGCGACTCGACGAGGAGTCCGTTCCTGAGGAGGAACTCATGAGAATCACCCCACGCACCCGCAGGGCGACGGTCGCCGCTCTCGGGGCACTGACCGTAGGCGTCATGATCGCCGGCTGCGGGTCGAGCACCCCCGGCGAGTCGGCCGACTCCGGCGGCGAGGACGGCGTCACCACGATTCAGTTCTGGCACCGCAACTTCACGCCTGTCGAGAACGAGTGGTACGAGAACATCATCAAGGAGTTCAACGACTCGCAGGACGAGATCAAGGTCGTCGGCACGCAGGTGCCGGGTGATGCCTGGGATCAGAAGATGAAGGCCGCGCAGGCGGCCGGCAAGGCCCCCGACATCTACACGCACCCCGGCAGCATCCAGGACGCGGTGAACGCGGGGCAGCTGCATGAGCTGAACGGCATCGTGCCCGACGACGCGCTCGCCGAGATCTCGGACGCCGCCAAGCCCGTCTCCGAGATCGACGGCACCTACTACGCCTACCCGCTGCTGCTCGAGCCGCAGGCCGTGCTGTTCTGGAACAAGGACCTGCTCGACGCAGCGGGCGTCGACTCCGAACAGGGCCCGACGACGTGGGACGAGCTCATGGACGCGTGCGCGAAGATCCAGCCCACGCTCGCCGACGGGCAGTACTGCATCTCGCCGGCGCAGGACGCCGCGACGTTCGCGTGGTCGACCGTCGGACAGCAGTACAACTTCGCCGGGCACACCGCGCTGAACGCCGACTGGACCGCCGCCGACATCGATGACGCCGGATACCGCGACATGATGACCCAGTACAAGACGCTGTGGGACGAGGGGTACATGCCCAAGCAGCCGCTCGCCGACTACGGCGGTGGCAAGGACTTCGGGGAGGAGAAGGTCGCGTTCAAGGTCTCCGGATCGTGGATGCTGTCGGAGATCGGCTCCGACTACGCCGACGTGCTCGGTAAGACCGGCATCGGTCCGATGGTGAACTCGGCGGAGGCCGACGGCCGCACGGCCACCACCCTCGGCAACTTCAAGTGGGTCGTCGACGCGAAGACCAAGAACGCTGAAGCCGCCGGTGAGTTTCTCTCCTGGGCCATCGCGGGAGACCCCGAGAACCTCGTGCCGTTCTTCGTCGACACGCAGTTCACCAAGGCGCCGGTGCGGCAGTCGGTGCAGGATGCCGTCGCCGCCGACCCGAAGGCCGCCGACGCCCCGTGGTCGTCGGTCATCACCGAGGAGATCGCCCCGAACGCGATCCCCGAGCCCACCTATCCGTGGGACGTCTCGCTCGCGGTCGGCACCGCCTTCGAGTCGGTCATGAAGGGGTCGGCCTCGCCGGATGCCGCGATCGACACGGCGAACAAGGCGATCCAGACGGTCATCGATCGCGAGGGTCTCGCCGACAAGGCGCCGAGCGAGTAGGACCCGGATGACGGGGGTCGGCGCCCGAGCGCCGGCCCCGCGTACGGGATCACGACACCACGAGGGAACGGGTGAGCCGATGATGGTCAGTGCAGTCTCGACGGAGCGACGGGCGGTGAAACGCCAGGCGGACGTGCGCAGGTATCGCGACACGAAAGTGGCGTACCTCTTCCTCCTCCCGGTGGCCGGCCTCCTGGGGATATTCGTGATCTGGCCGGCGATCTACGCCGGGTTCCTGTCGTTCCAGAACTGGAGCTTCTACAAGGACCCCGAGTTCGTCGGCTTCCGCAACTTCACGGCCGTCCTCAGCGATCCGCTGTTCTGGGCGTCGGTCGGCCGCGGCTTCGCCTTCGTCGCGATGACGGTGCCGCCCATGCTCGTGCTCGCGTTCTTCTTCGCGAGCCTCGTCGTGAGCGTGTCGCGTCGCTTCGCCAGCATCCTCAAGGTCAGCATCTACATCCCGACGATCATCTCGTCGGTCATCACGTCGATCATCTTCGTGCTGATGTACGACTACTCGGGCGGGCTGCTCAACTGGTTCCTCGGCATCTTCGGCGTCGACCCGATCGCGTGGATCGGCGACCCGGCCTGGGCGCTGCTCGCGATCGCCATCCCCGCGATCTGGCTGGGCATGGGACTGACATCGCTCATCATGGTCGCGGCGATGGTCGACATCCCCACCGAGTTCTACGAGGCGGCCGCCATGGAGGGCGCGAACTGGTGGCAGAAGACCGCGTTCATCACGTTGCCGCAGATGAAGAACATCATCCTGTACCTGCTCATCACCGGCTTCGTCGCCGCGATCCAGCAGTTCGAGCTGCCGCTCGTGATGACGGGCGGCGGGCCGCTGGACTCGACCACCCTGCCGAACCTGTTCATCTTCAACCACTTCCGCAACGACATCAACGTCGGCTACTCGATCGCGGCGGCGCTGGTCATGTTCGTCGTGCTCGGCACGGTGTCGGCGATCGTCTTCAAGTTCGTCAACTCGGAGAGGCTGGTGGACTGATGGTCACCATCGCGCCGCAGGACACCACGCGCGGGATCGTTCTGGCGGGGACCGAGCCGCCTCGGCGGGCTCGGCTGCCCAGGACCCCCGGATCGTGGGCGACGGTCATCGCCAAGCTCCTCGCCGGGGCGGTGTTCCTCGTGGCGGCGCTGTTCCCGCTCGCGTGGATGGTGATCGCGGGATTCAAGTCGAAGACGGAGGTCATCCAGACCCCGTTCCAGTTCTTCCCCGAGGTGTGGCGCTGGGAGAACTATGCGCAGATCCTCGCCGACCCCACATTCACCCGAACGATGCTGTGGACGTTCGGCGGAGCGGTGCTCTTCACGCTGCTGAGCCTGACCGTCAACTCGCTCGCGGCCTACGCGTTCGCTCGTCTCGACTTCCGGTTCCAGCGCACCCTGTGGGTCATCGTCATCACGACCATGTTCATCCCCGGCATGACGATCCTGCTCACGAGCTTCATCGTCGTGACCCGGCTGTCGATGCTCGACACGCTCGCCGTGCTGGTGCTGCCTGGAGCTGCGAGCGCCGGCACGGTGTTCTTCATCCGCCAGTTCTATCTGAACATCCCCGCGAGTCTCGAGGAGGCAGCGATGCTCGACGGGTGCGGACGATTCGCGATCTTCGTGCGCATCTTCCTGCCCCTGTCGAAGCCGCCGTTCGTCGTCATGGGCATCACCTCGTTCCTCGCCTACTGGAACTCGTACGTGTGGCCCATCCTCACGATCACCACGCCGGAACGCTTCGTGGTGCAGCAGTTCCTCGCGACGTTCCGCTCCGAGCGCACGAGCGAGCTCGGACTCCTCATGGCCGGCTCCGTGCTGGCCGCGGCGCCCGTCATGATCCTGTTCCTCATCTTCCAGCGCCAGATCATCGGAAACATCAAGATGGCCGGTCTGAAGTAGGCCGACTCACAGAGAGCGACACACAAGGAAAGAGGTCGACGATGACCGAACAGCACACACCCCCGCTCATCTCCCGCCGCGGCATCCTGCAGGGCGCACTCGCGCTCGGCGCCGGGATGCTGGCAGCACCCGCCGTCGGAATCGGCGCCGCCGCCCCGGCATCCGCCGCCGGTCCGCTCACCGTCACCAGGCTGAAGGTGCTCGCCGGCACGCAGAGTCCCGTGCAATACGGGATCGGGGCGACCGATCTCGGCATCCCGGCCAGGACGCCCGACGGGCGGCTGCTGTTCGTCTTCGGTGACACGTGGGCCGATCACGTCGGGGGTGCGAACTGGCGGTCGCCGGTCGGCCTCTACTCGTCGACCACGAACCTCGCCGCCGGGGTCGTGTTCAACGGCTCTGCAGGCGCCGGTGCGAACACGCAGGGTGTGGCGCCGCAGTTCTGGTACTACCCGCACGACGCGTATTTCACGACGGTCATCCCCTCGGATGTCATCACCATCGGCTCGCGCATGTATCTGCACGCGATCGTGAACGGGCCCCAGTTCGGCGCGGTCCGCTGGACCGAGCTGTGGAAGTCCGACGACAACGGCGCGACCTGGCAGCACACCGGGCTGCAGTTCGCCGCCGACATGGCCGGCGGCAAGTTCCAGTGCATCACGTGGGGCCTCGGCAACGACGGATACGTGTACATCTACGGCACCGGGTTCCAGCGCGACAAGGGCATCGTGCTCTACCGCGTGCCGTCGAACAACATGACCACCCTGTCGGCCTACCAGCCGTGGGGCTTCGCGAACGGCTCGTGGGGGTGGGGCAAGCCGGTGACGGAGATCCTGCCCGGAGGCTTCGGCGAGATGTGTCTGCGGCCGCTCGGAGGCAAGTGGATCCTCACCTGGTTCAACGCGGCCGCGTACCGGATCGACGCCATGGTGCTGAACACGCCGACAGACAACCTCTACACCGCCGCGAAGACGACGCTGCTCACGGGCGCCGAATGGGGGCAGGAGGACGCGTCACACGTCGCCCAGCTCTACGGCGGGTACATCATCCCCGGGTCGACACTGTCGGACCTGCACCTCAGCGTCAGCCAGTGGAACACCGGCAACAACAGCGTCTACCACTCGGAGCAGTTCCGCGTGCAGGGACTCGTGTAGGCGGAGCGCGTCCGAGACGGGAAGGGGATGCTGCGGCGGAGCTGCCGCAGCATCCCGCCCTCTCAGTCCTACGGGGCGCGCGGGGGAGTGGCGCCGATGTCAGGCACCGGCGCAGTTCCTAGATGCACCTCCAGGTCGTCGGCCGAAGGAGTCCGCGGCCTCCGGGCGGCGGGGCGGTCGAGGTAGAACATCGCGGTCGAGGCGATGTCGTCGCGGAGGGGCAGGTAGCGCCATCCGCTCCGCCAGCCGAGCGCCTGGATGTCGACCTTCGGGATGCCGGTGGCGAAGTGGATCGGGTCGAGCAGGTGCCACCGGTACATGCCGAAGCGCTGCTGGCTGACGTAGAGGCCGTCGGGTCGGATGATCTGCGGCATCCCGAGGTACGGTGTCGAGAACGCGGTGTATCCCTGGCCGGGGATGTCGAAGTTCCAGGCGCCGCCGAAGTAGTCCTCTGTGCCGGTGCCCGCGATCGTCGGATAGTCGGTGTCGTCGTCGAGGTAGAACTTGATCTCGCCCTCGCCCCACCAGCCGTTGGAGTTCACGCCCCACGCGATGTAGGTGCCGACGTACTGCCCCTGCCCCTCGATGCCCTCGAGGATCACGTGCGGGGTGAGCTCCTCCAGCGGGTTCGACCGGCGCCACTGCGCGTGGAAGTACGCGTCGTTCGAGTAGTCGCCGCCGATCTCGTACGTGATCTGGAAGTAGATGCGCACATCGACGACGGAGGTGTTCTCGATCGTGAGCCGCGCGCCGTCGCGGAACGGCATCGGCCAGTAGGAGTTGAAACCGCCGTGCGGGTTCGCGGCGATGGTCTGCGAGTTCACCTGCGCGAACACGCCCCAGCCGTTGCAGAAGAAGTCGCCGTACGGCACCTCGACCGCGGGCTCCTCCGAGCCGTCCCAGTAGGCACGCAGCAGCAGGGTGCGCCAGTTGTCGGTGTGGGTCGTGATCCAGATGTGCGTGATCTTGCCCGCACCCTCGATGTTCGCGAGATCGAAGGTCTCGCCGGCCTTGACGTCGACGCTCGGCGAGATCTTCCAGCCGGGGCCGAGGTCACGGGCGCACGACGCCCCCGTGCCCTCGGTCGCCCGGCCTCCGCCTCCAGCGGATCCGTCGAAGTTCTCGGGGGAGATCGATCGTGTCTGCACGGATCGCAGCGCTGCGATCGTCGCGAGGTCAGAGGATGCGTAAGTCATGGGCGTCAATGTAATCGATTTCAGTGCTGAGCACCAGGGAGCGGTGCTCGCACGCTACTGTTGCTGGAGATCCGGCGCGGCCGGACGCAGCTAAGAGGTTCGAATGGCCACCATCTACGACGTCGCGGAACTCGCCGGAGTGTCTCCCGCCACCGTTTCGCGCGTCTTCAACGGCACGAGCGTGTCGGAGGACAAGGTGGCCGCGGTGCGCGACGCGGCGGCGAAACTGAGTTTCACGCCCAATCGGACGGCCCGCTCTCTGCGCCGGCAGAGCTCCGAGGTCATCGCACTGGTGATTCCCGACATCGAGAACCCGTACTTCACCGAGATGGCCCGCGGCGTCGAGGATGTCGCGTCCGAGGCGGGCTACTCGGTCGTGCTCTGCAACTCCGACTCCCAGGTCGAGAAGGAGGCCACGTACCTGCGCATCGCGATCGCCGAGCACATGTCGGGGGTCATCATCGCGACCGCTGACGAGAGCACGAATCTCGACGCGATCCTCGCCACCGGACGCCCCGTGGTGGCGGTTGATCGCAGCACGGCCTACGACATCGACGGGGTCGTGATGGCGAACCGCGCCGCCGGGACGTCGGCCGCGAAAGATCTGCTGGATGCCGGATACCGCCGAATCGCGTACATCGGCGGCCCAGAGCACATCGACACCGCTGCCGACCGCGCGGCCGGGTGGCGGGCGGCGCTGACCAGGGCGCAGCCGGACCTCGACGTCGACGAACTCGCTCGCTTCGCTTCCTTCCGGGTCGAGGGAGGCCGCGAGGCGATGGAGGAATTGCTCGCCCTGCCCGAGCCGCCGGATGCCGTCGTCGCCGGCAACAACCTCATCGGCGTCGGCGCGATCCAGGTGCTGACGGAGCGTGGCCTCACGCCGCCGCGCGTGGGGGTCGCGGTGATCGGCTCACTGCCGTTCACGACTCTGTCGCCGAGCGCGGTGACCGTCGTGCGGCTGCCTGCTCGGCACATGGGCGTGACCGCGGCGCGGATGCTGCTCGAGCGCATCGGCGGCGACACGCAGCCCTCCCGCACCGTGGTGCTTCGCAACGAGATCCAGCCCGCCAGGGCAGCACGGGTCTGACCTCGCCGGCTACCTGCTGCCGTCCGACCGCTGCGACTTCGGCTACTGCGACTTCCAGAACCGCGTCGCCAGATTGGTGAGCTCGGTGTCGAGGTCGTCGACCTTCGACTCGACCCGCGTGAGACGGCTCTCGATGACGTCCAACCGTCCGTTCACCTCGCCTCGAAACCCGTTGAGCTCCCCGCGGAATCCGCCCAGCTCCCCCAGCATCTCGCTGCGGAGGCCGCCGACCTCGGCGCGGATCACCCGGCTGAACTGCGTGGTCATGAGGGTCATGCCGCCGAGCATCATCGCGGCGAACACGCCGATGACGGTCCAGGTCTGGGGTTCGGTCATGTCCATGGCTCCATTCTGCGAGTGAAAGCCCAGGTTGTCACGGTATTCCGGTCGCTCGTCGCGCCGACCACCCCCTTCGCCGTGACGTGTGGACGACGCGATGACGACCCTTCGTCGTGCAGCAAGGCTCGATCCGCGCCGCGCCCGGCGTGCCAGAGTTCCGGTAAACATCCGATCTTCGTCTTGCGTGTTGAAATCGATTTCGCGTACAGTTGCGAGAGATTTCAGAATCGACGGCTCGGGTTTCAAGGAGGACGCCATGCGCTGCACCCTCGGGGTGGACATCGGCACATCCAGCAGCAAGGGCGTGCTGGTGGATGCCGAGGGCGCGATCGTCGCCACCGCGACCCGGTCGCACGAGGTCTCCCGCCCCCGCGCCGGGTGGGTCGAGATGGACGGCGACGTGTGGTGGGACGAGTTCGTCGCGATCACTCGGGAGCTCCTCTCCGCGACTCAGGATGCCGAGATCGTCGGCGTCGGCGCCAGCGGCATGGGGCCCTGCATCCTCCTCGCTGACGACGACGATCGCCCGGTCCGCCCGGCGATCCTCTACGGTGTCGATACCCGCGCGACGGCGCAGATCGAGCGGATGACGGCCGAGCTGGGCGAGTCCGAGATCACGCGTATCGGCGGATCGACGCTGACCTCGCAGGCCGGGGGGCCGAAGCTCGCCTGGGTCGCGGAAGAGGAACCGGATTCCTGGCAGCGCGCCCGCCGCGTGTACATGCCGGCCTCGTGGCTCGCCCGACGCCTCACCGGCGCCTACGTTCTCGACCACCAGTCCGCGAGTCAGATGTCGCCGTTGTACGAGATCGACCGCGAGGTGTGGCACGACGACTGGTGGCAGCGGTACGCGTCGTCGATCGAGCAGCCGCCGCTGCTGTGGGCGGGCGACGTCGCAGGCACCGTCACGCGAGCTGCCGCGGTGGCCACCGGCATCCCCGAGGGCACCCCCGTGATCGCCGGGACCGTCGACGCATGGACCGAGGCCGTCAGCGTCGGCGCGCACGAGCGCGGCGATCTCATGCTCATGTACGGGACGACGATGTTCCTCATCGCCACGGGCGAGGAGACGCTGCGCACGCCCTCGATGTGGACCACGGCCGGGGCGTTCGACGGCACGAAGAACCTCGCCGGCGGGCTCTCGACATCCGGTGCGCTCACGGCCTGGCTGAAGGGCCTGACCGGCGCGGACTACCCGCTGCTGCTCGCCGAGGCGACCGAATCCGGTGCCGGGGCCCGAGGACTGTTGATGCTCCCCTACTTCGCGGGGGAGCGCACGCCCATCCAGGATCCGGACGCCCGGGGGGTCATCGCCGGGCTCACGCTCGCCCACACCCGCGGCGACCTCTACCGCGCGGCCCTCGAGGCGACCGCCCTCGGCGTACGGCACAACGTCGAGACGATGCGCGCCGCCGGGGCCGACATCCGCCGCATCGTCGCGGTCGGGGGCGGCACGCAGGGCCGGCTCTGGCTGCAGATCGTCTCCGACGTCACGGGTCTCGTGCAGGAGGTGCCGGCGACGACGATCGGCGCGAGCTACGGCGCGGCCTTCCTCGCCGCTGTCTCCACCGCCGACGGCCCGATGCCGGAGATCGCGGCGTGGAACCCCGTGACCGAGACCATCCGCCCCGACGACTCGCTGCGCGAGGTGTACGACAGGCTGTTCGACCGCTACACCCGCCTGTATCGCGATACGGCGAACGTCGTCCACGAGCTCGCCGCCGGGCAGAGGGGAGCAGTCGCATGACCCGCCGTGCCCGCGGCATCCCGCACACCTCGCAGGCCACCGCCTTCCCGCTCGGCGGCATCGGCACGGGCAACGTCTCGATCGGTGCGCGCGGGGAACTCCGCGACTGGGAGCTCGAGAACCTTCCCGACAAGGGGCGCCGCAACCCGCATTCGTTCTTCGCCATCCACGCAGCACCCGAGGGCGGCGCCGCCGTCACGCGGGTGCTCGAGGCGCGCCTCACCGGTCGCCACGACGCCGATGCCGGGTACGCGTTCGACCAGCTCGCCGGTCTCCCCCGCCTCGATGGAGCGACGCTGCACGGGGAGTATCCGGTCGTCGATGTGGACTTCACCGACGACACGTTGCCCGTCGATGTGTCGTTGCACGCCTTCACCCCGCTCGTGCCGCTCGATGCCGACGAGTCGGGCATCCCCGCCGCCGTGCTGCGCTACCGGGTGACGAACCCGGGGCCGGTGCCGGTCGTCGTGACCGTCGTCGGCAGCGTCTCGCACACCGCCGGACGCGGGGCGCCGGGGCCCGACGCCCCGTGGGGCATGCGCGGCACACAGCGGGTGCGCTGGCGCGACGAGGCGGGGGTGCGCGGGCTCGACTTCGACATCGATCTCCCGGGCGACGACCCCGGGTACGGCACGCTGAGCCTCACCACCACCGACGAGTCCACGACCGTCAAGCCGCAGTGGGTCACGAGCTACTGGCCCGACGGCGCGCGCCTGTTCTGGGACGACCTCGCCGCCGACGGCCTGTTGCAGCCGGAGCCGCGGCTGACGCTCGAGGATCGACCCCGCGGGCTGTTCGCCGAGATGGATGCCGACCCCGACGTCACTCCGCTCACCGAGGAGCAGATGCTCGCGAAGCTGCCCCGTCTGCGCACCGGATCGCTGGGGATCGTGCACACGCTGGAACCCGGCGAGACCCGCGACTTCGAGTTCGTGCTCGCGTGGAGCTTCCCGAACCGCCGCAGCGGCTGGCACGGGCACATCGTGTTCGCCGACCCTGCAGACGGCATCATCCGCAACCACTACGCGACGCTCTGGCCCGACGCGTGGAGCGCCGCCGCGCACCTGCACGCCGAGCTCCCCGCCCTGGAGCGGGCGACGGTTGCCTTCGTCGAGGCGCTCTACGGCGGCAGCCTCGATCCTGTTCTGGCCGACGCGGTCGGCGCGAACATCGCCGCCGCTCGGTCGACGACGTGCTTCGTCGTCGAGTCCCCGCATCCGGATCTCGACGAGGGCCCGGTGTTCGCGGCCTGGGAGGGCTCGTTCGACCACGCGGGCTCCTGCGAGGGCACCTGCACACACGTCTGGTCGTACGCGCAGACCCTGGCGTGGCTGTTCCCTTCGCTCGAGCGCAGCGCCCGCCGGGTCGAGTATCTGCTCGAGACCGATGACGCCGGGGCGCAGAAGTTCCGCGGCAATCGCGTGCTGGGCGGGCCGTCGTGGTTCATGAGCCCCGCGGTCGACGGCCAGCTCGGGACCTTCCTGCGTCTGCACCGGGAGTGGCGGTTCAGCGGCGACGACGAGTTCCTGAACGAGCTCTGGCCCGCCGCCGCCCGCACGCTCGACTATGCCGCGAGGGAGTGGGATCGAGACGGCGACGACCTGCTCGACGGCGAGATGCACAACACGTACGACATCGAGTTCCACGGCGCGGAACCGCTGGCCAACGGCGTCCATCTGGCGGCGCTGCGAGCGGGTGCGCGTATGGCCGAGCACCTCGGCGACGCGGAGCGCGCTGCGCAGTGGTCCGAGCGCGCCGACCGCGTGGCGATCGCGATGGACGACGTCCTGTGGAACGGCGAGTACTACCGGCAGGTGATCGACGACGTCGATGCGCACCGCTATCAGTACGGCGAGGGCGTGCTGTCGGACCAGCTGCTCGGCCAGTTCCACGCCTTCGTCAACGGGCTCGGACACATCCTTCCCGCCGCGCGCGTCGACTCCGCGCTGGGCGCGATCGTCGCCCACAATCTCTGCGACGACCTCTCGACGCAGGAGAGCACGCAGCGCGTGTACGCGCTGAACGACGAGGGCGGACTGCTGCTCGCGACCTGGCCGCGCGGCGGTCGGCCGACGATCCCGTTCGTCTACTCCGACGAGGTGTGGACGGGGATCGAGCACCAGGTCGCCGCCTCGCTGCTGTTCGCCGGGCGCCCAGACGACGCTCTCCGGATCGAGCGCACCCTGCGCGCGCGCTACGACGGCACTCACCGCAACCCGTGGAACGAGATCGAATGCGGCAACCACTACGCGCGCTCGCTCGCGTCGTGGGCGCTTCTGCTCGGAGCGAGCGGCGCCCAGTGGGACGCTCCGACGAAGACGCTGTCGTTCGCACCGGCGGGCGGACGCTCCTTCAGCGGACTCTTCACCACCGGCACGGGATGGGGGCGCGTCCAGATCGACGACGCCTCCCTCACGCTCCACGTCGAGGGCGGACGGCTCGACGTCGCCGCCCTCGGGCTGCGCGACCGCGTCGTCGCCGGCCCGATCCGACTCAAAGCGGGGGAGTCGCATCGCGCCGAACTCACGCCCCCGTCCGCCCGCACCACCACCAGCACCACCACCAGCACGAGCAGCACCCGCACCACCGGAGAGGCATCATGACCACCTACACCCTGCCGGCACCGGCATCCCGCCCGGCATCCGCCCCGAAGACCGCGTACCTCATCGCCTCCGGCGATCTGCGCGAGTCGGCGAACACCGCCGGCTGGCCGACCCAGGTCGAGCTCGAAGCCGGCGTCACCGGCGTGCTGGAAGAACTGGGTTGGACGGTGATCCGGGCGAACGAGGTCGACCCTGAGACGGGCCACGGCTTCATTTCGAGCCAGCGCATGGGCCTCGAGGTGTTCAAGAACATCCCCGTGGACGCGCCTCTCATCGTCGCCGAGGCCGTCTGGCAGTACTCGCACCACGTGCTGGCGGGGCTCCGCACGCATCAGGGGCCGATCCTCACGGTCGCGAATTTCGCCGGGGACTGGCCCGGTCTCGTCGGTCTGCTCGGCCTGAACGCGGGCCTGACCAAGATGGACAAGCCGTACTCGACGACCTGGTCGGTTGACTTCACCGATGACTGGTTCCGCGACGGCATCCGCGAGTGGACCGAGACCGGCACCATCACCCACGACGCCTCGCACGTGCGCGCGCTCCCCGAGCTGCCCGACAGCCCCGAGAAGCAGCTGGGTGAGGCGCTCGCCGCCGAACTGCTCGCGGAGAAGGCCATCATCGGCGTCTTCGACGAGGGCTGCATGGGCATGTACAACGCCATCTTCGACGACGAGCTGCTCAACAAGACCGGCATCTACAAGGAGCGCCTGTCGCAGTCGGCGCTGTACGCCGAGATGCTGCGGGTGACGGATGCCGAGGCCGACGCCGCGTACGACTGGCTCATCGACCACGGCATGACCTTCCGGTACGGCGACGACGCGGCGACCGAGCTCACCCGCGGGCAGGTGCAGTGGCAGCTGAAGATGTACATCGCCGCTCTCCGCATCGCCGACGACTTCGGCCTCGACGCGGTCGGCATCCAGTACCAGCAGGGCCTCAAGGACCTCGTGCCCGCCTCCGACCTCGCCGAGGGCATCCTGAACTCCACCGAGCGCCCGCCGGTCACGTCCCGCGACGGTTCGCGCGTGCTGCACGAGGGCCGCGCGTTCCCGCACTTCAACGAGGCCGACGAGGGGGTCGCGGTGGACGCGCTCGTGACCGACCGGGTGTGGCGCGCCATGGGGCTCGTGCCCGACAACACCCTGCACGACGTGCGCTGGGGCGAGGAGTACGACGGGCAGTTCGTGTGGGTCTACGAGATCTCGGGATCGGTGCCGGCCTCGCACCTCGGCGGATGGCAGAGCGCCGAGGGATGGCGGCAGGGCCACGTGTTCTTCCCGGCGGGCGGCGCCACCATCAACGGCGTCTCGAAGCCCGGCGAGGTCGTGCTGTCGCGGGTGTTCATCGCCGACGGCATCCTGCAGGCCGACATCTTCCGCGGCTCGGTGGTCGAGCTGCCCGAGGAGGAGACGCAGCGCCGCAAGAACGACACGAACCCGGAGTGGCCGATCGCGCATGTCGTGCTGCACGGCATCTCCCGCGACCAGTTCATGGCCCGTCACAAGGCCAATCACGCGCAGACCGTCTACGCCCCCGACGCCGAGACCGCCGACAAGGCGCTCGTCGCGAAGGCCGCGATGCTCGCGGGCATGGGCATCAAGGTGAACCTCGTCGGAGACGTGAACATCTGAGCCGACCGCGACGGATCGGAACGGCGGGAGGGGCGGATGCTGCGGCATCCGCCCCTCTTTCGACGCTGCCACTTAAGCGATATAGTCATCGGCACGCCGCACTGACGCGGCGTGAGATCGACAAAGACGCCGAAGGAGAAGCTCCACCATGAGTCAGCCGAACCCCCGTCATTCCCTGATCCGCAGATGCCTCGCCGCGTCCGCCGCGCTCGCGATCGCCGCCGTCGGCGGCGTCGCCGCCTCGTCGGCCGCAGCGGACGAGGCTGCCGACACCGACGCGAAACTCGCGGTCTACGTCGAAGTGAACTCGAACGATTTAGCGAACGTCGCCGACTACCAGCTCGCCGATTCGGGCGCCCCGGCGGTCGACCTCGCGATGATCTTCGCCGCCAACATCAACTACGACGGCCAGAAGGCCTACCTGCACTTCAACGAGCGCGTCACCGAGACGCTGCAGGATGCCGGGAACCAGATCCGCCCGCTGCAGGAGCAGGGCACGAAGGTGCTGCTGTCGGTGCTCGGCAACCACCAGGGCGCGGGCTTCGCCAACTTCTCGACCTACGCCGAGGCCGACGCGTTCGCGGCGCAGCTCGCCGACGCCGTCACGACCTACGGCCTCGACGGCATCGACTTCGACGACGAGTGGAGCCAGTACGGCGCGAACGGCACGCCGCAGCCCAACGCCCAGTCGTTCGGGTGGGTGGCCTCGGCCCTGCGTGACCGTCTCGGACCCGACAAGCTCATCACGCTGTACGCGATCGGTCCGTCGTACACGACGACCGACTTCAGCGCCTTCGACGTCAGCGCGACGCTCGACTACGCGTGGAACCCGTACTACCCGACCTACGACGCCCCCACGGTGCCCGGCCTCGACGACCGCTCGCGCATCGGCGCCGCAGCCGTCGACCTCTCGACCGTGAGCGCGGCGACCGCGACGGACTTCGCTCAGCGCACCGCCGCCGACGGGTACGGCGTCTACGTCGCGTACAACCTCACCGCGACCAACCAGGCGTCTCTGCTCTCGGGCATCACCGAGGCGATCAAGGGCGAGGCGACGGTGTACGCCCCGCAGTGAGCGGGAGTCGGGGCCGTCAGCCCAGATCGAAGAGCTCGAGCTGACGCACCGTGACCTCGGCCTCCGCCCGCACGCGGAGCGCCGAGGTCACGGTGCGTCCGGCGAGGGTGAAGGGCGTCGTGCGGTCGGCGGGCATCTCGACCGGGGCGGTGACGTCGATCCGCTCCCAGCCGCTCGTCGTCTCGGCCTCCCACATGAGCGCGGTCGAGGATGCCGCGGCGACCGTCGTGACCGAGACGTCGCTGACCGCCCGGGCCTCGCCGAACCGCCATCCGATCCACTCGCCCGGCTCCAAACGGATCCCGTCGGCGCCGGCGGAGTCGCCGTCATCGAATGCGCGCTCCGGGCAGCGAACGCCGTCCGACGCGATCGGTGCTCCGCCGCTCGCCGTCAGGTCGGGGCGCCACGGCGCAGCATCCGTCTCCGTGATCTCTCCGAGCCAGCGCTCCGGATCCTCGCCGAACACGAGATCGAGCACGACGTCGGCGGACCCGGATCCCACCAGGGCGTCGACGGGCAGCTCGGCCGTCGTGAGCGCCGTGTCGTTCAGGCGCGCCTCGTACAGAACGCGTGCCGTGGGCGAGCTCCGACGTGAGCGGATGCTCAACGTCGAGCCGTTCCCGCGGTCGATGCGGACGTCGTCGAGCAGTGGCGACCCGATCCGCAGGACCCCCGACGCGAGTTCGAGCGGGTAGAGCCCGAGCGCGGCCCACAGCCACCAGGCGCTCATCTCGCCGTTGTCCTCGTCGCCGGGGAAGCCCTGACCGATGTGCGCGCCGGCGAACAGGCGCCCGGCGAGCTCGTGCGCGATCCCGCCCGCGCGCCACGGCTGATCCGTGAACGCGTACATGTACGGGATGTGATGCGCGGGCTGATTCGAGATCCCGCACATGCCCGCGCGCAGGGCCCTGGCCTCTCGCTGCTCATGGATGACCGTGCCGTACGCGCCGCCGAAGCGCTCGTCCGCGGTCTCGGGCTCGGCGAACAGCGCATCGAGGTGCTGCCGCAGCCCGGCCCGGCCGCCGTAGAGGTCGGCGAGCCCGTCGCCGTCGTGCACGGCGCCGACCGACATGCCCCACGCGTTGGTCTCGACGTTATCGCCGCCCCAGGTGCGCGGGTCGAAGGGCTCGGGCGAGAACGATCCGCGGTCGTCGCGGCCGCGGAAGAACCGCGTCTCCGGGTCGAACAGCGAGCGGTGCGACCGCGCGCGGTTCGCGAAGTACCTGGCGAAGGCGCGATAGCGCGCGGCATCCGTCGTCGAGGTCTGCGGGTCGGACGCGAGCTGCGCGGCGAACCGCCCGAGGGCGGCGTCGCTGACGGCGTTCTCGATGCTCCAGCTCATGCCCTCCGGCACGGCGGAGGAGATGTGCCCGGCGAAGCGTCCGCGCGCGATGCCCTTCCGTCCGCGACGCGCGTCGGGACCCGGCTCGCAGGCGTTGCGCCAGCCGCTCTCGAACGCCTCCCGCCGATCGAAGGCCACGCCCCAGCGCGCGGCATCCGCGAAGATCTGATCGCTCGACGTGCCCACCATGCTGTCGACGTACCCGGGCGCGCTCCACCGCGCCATCCAACCTCCGCGGCGGTACTGCGCGAGCTGGCCGTCGAGCAACCGCCCCGCGAGCGCCGGGTCGAACAGGGCGAGGGCCGGCCACTCCGTGCGATACGTGTCCCAGTAGCCGTTGTTGACGACGAGCTCGCCCTCGACGAAAGGCGCGCTCGTGCGCGTGTCGCCGAACGGCTGCCGCTGCCCGAAGACGTCGGCGAAGACGGAAGCCGGAGAGCCGGGCGACCCGGTGTCCTCGGCCGCGGTGTTCGGGTACAGGTGCATGCGGTACAGGGCGGCGGCCAGCCGGGCTCTGTTCTCCGCATCGGCGAGTGCGCGATACGGCGCCTCGGCCTCGGGCAGCGGCGGGATCGTCACGCGCCCGAGCAGACGGTTCCAGGATGCCGCGGCGTCGGCGCACAGCTCGTCGAATACGGTCGAGCTGTCGAGTTCGAGGGCGAGACTGCGCTCGGCCTGCTCGATCGACAGGAACGACACGGCCACCCGCACCTCGAGCGATCCGCGGCCGGCGACGAAGCCCGCGACCCGTCCGCGACCGGCGTCGTCGAGGCCCCCGCGCTCGGCCGCGCCCTCGATCACCCGTCCGGCGAAGTAGCAGCGCGGGGCGTTTCCCCAGTCCTCGGAGCCCTCGGGGATCCAGCCCGTGAAGCCGTCGGCATCCGTCCAGTCGAGGCGACCTTCGTCGGTGAGCTGGTCGATCACGAAGCCCACGCGCTCGTCGGCGTCGTCGCTGCGCACGCGGAACGCCGCGCCGTGCACGGTCGCCGTGAGCTCGGCGCGGATGCGCCCGCCGTGCCCGTCGTCGAGCTCGACGGCATACTCGTGCGGCCGCGCGCGCTCCGATCCGGCCACGATCCAGCGGCGCCGCGCGGCGTGCTCTGACGCCGGGGCGCCGGAGAACGGCATGAGCTGCAGCACCGAGCGGTCGCCGATCCACGGGCTGGGCTGGTGCGAGAACTGCAGCGCCTCCAGGCGGCGGCCCGGCGGGTCGTCGTGCACGAACGGGCGGTACGGCCAGCGCGCGTCGGCGGCGTCAGTCGCCGGCGTCACGAACGTGAACCCGTGCGGGCGCGCCACGGCCGGGATCGTGTTGCCGCGCGAGAACCGCGCACCCGAGTGCGTGCCGCGACGCGTGTCGACCCGTTCGACCGGAGGGAGATCGGATGCCGCGGCGACACGCTCCTCGATCAGGACCTGCACGTATCCGGCCACCCGAACGGGCCGCCCGTCGACGCCGACCAGCGATTCCGCGCCGAGCACGACCTCGACCACGCCGCGCCCTCCGGCGAGCGGGCCGAGTGAGACGGTATCGGCGTTCCACTGCTCCGGCATGCTCCACCGAGCGGCGAACTGCGCCTCCGCCGTGACCGCGAAGCCGTAGCGGTCGCGCACCGCGGGGTCGTCGGCGAGGCGGCTGCCGTCGTCGAGCCGCACGTCGACCGACACGGCGAGCGCGGCGTGCGGTGCGAGCGCGGCATCCGGGCCATCGGCGTAGAAGGCCCAGTGCAGCACCGTGTCGTCGGTGATCTCGACCTGATCGACCCCGGGGACGACGAGGCGCTGCGCGCCCGCGGCCGGGTCGAAGGAGAACGCGAAGACCGGTCCGGCGAGCACCCCCGACAGCGGGCGCGACGACGGCGGATCCATCGGGCCGCGGGCCGGGACGAGCTGCGCGGAGCTCACCCCTTGACCGCCCCCTCCTGCACGCCCTTGAAGAAGAAGCGCTGCGTGAACGAGAACATGATGACGATGGGAACGAGCGCGATCATGGTGCCGGCGGCGATGAGCCGCGGGTCGACGGAGAAGCTGCTGTTCAGGTAGGCCATGCCGACCGTGAGCGTGTACTTCGCCGGATCGGAGAGCACGATGAGGGGCCAGAGGTAGTCGTCCCACGCGCCGATGAACGCGAAGATCGCGACCACCGAGACCATGCCGCGGATGTTCGGCCACACGATGTGGCGGATGCGCTGCCAGGTCGTGGCCCCGTCGACCGTCGCAGCGTCGAGCACGTCCTTCGGGATCATGCGGCACGCGGTCGCCACGAGCAGCACGTTCATGGCGCTGATGGCCCCGGGGAGGAACACACCCCACAGGGTGTCGGCGAGGCCGAGGGCGCGGATCGTGAGGAAGTTGCTCGTCACCGTGACCTCACCGGGGAAGAGCAGGGTCGACAGCAGGATGGCCATGACGATCCACTTGCCGCGGAACCGCATGCACCCGAGCGCGTAGCCGGCGAAGGTCGCCAGCACGACGTTGCTGAGGACCGTGCCCACCGACACCAGCAGCGAGTGCCAGGCGTAGAGGTACACCGGCACGATGTCCGCGACCGTCGCGTAGTTGCCGAGCGTCGGCTCGCGGGGGATCAGGTTCGGCGGGAAGGAGTAGATGTTCTCCTGCGGACCCTTGAACGAGGTCGACAGCTGCCAGATGAACGGGCCGATCACGAGGAACAGCACGAGCACGAGCAGCGCGTACCGGCCGATGAGTCCGCCGAGGGTCGGCTTGCTGAAGTCGCCCGAGCCGCGGCGGCGGAAGATGCGCTCGCGCGACGGGGGAGCGGCGTCGTCCGCCGGGCGCTCGTCTTCGGTGCGGGGGCGGGTCAGGATGCTCATGCGGAGACCTTCGCCTTCTTCTCGCGATTCATGAAGGCGATCGCGGCGAGCGGGATGAGGGTGAGGAGGAACAGGGCGACGCTGATCGCGGAGGCGTAGCCGATGTTGCCGTTGAGACCCGATCCGACCTGGCGGATCAGCATCACGAGCGAGATGTCGTAGCCGCCCGGGCCGCCGGTGCTCTTCGACAGCACGTCGAGCTCGGCGAAGACCCGCATGGCCGAGACGGCGATCAGCACCGAGATGAGCAGCATCGCGCCGCGCACCGAGGGGATCGTGACCGACAGGAACCGGCGGAAGGATCCGGCGCCGTCGAGCATCGCCGCCTCGTGCAGCTCCTTGCCGACGTTGCCGAGGGCGGCGAGGTAGACGACCATGTAGTACCCGAGGCCCTTCCACACCGTGAGCAGGATGGCGCAGCCGAGCAGCAGCCAGCGGTCGACGAGGAACGCCACCGGCTTGTCGACGACGCCCAGGAACTCGAGCGTCTGGTTGATGATGCCGCGGCTGTCGAACAGCCAGGTCCAGATCAGGGCGACGACCACGACGGATGCGATCACCGGGAAGTAGAAGGTGGTGCGGAAGAACGAGATGCCCGGCAGCTTCTTCTGCACGAGCAGAGCCAGCAGCAACGGCAGGATCGTGAGCAGCGGCACGCACACCACCACGTAGATGAGGCACGTGGTGAGGGCGTTCCAGAACATCTCGTCGCCGAACATGCGCTCGTAGTTCGCGCCGCCGACGAACTCGGGCGTGCGCAGCGGTTTGGCGTCGGTGAAGCTCAGGACGACGGTGTTGAGGAACGGCCAGAGCGCGAACACCAGCACCCAGATCACAGCGGGGGCGAGCAGGAGCCACGGCGTGAACCACCGGTGCGAGGTGATTCCGCCTACCCGTTTCCGGATGCCGGTGTCCGCGGCCATGCTTACTGGTCCACCCGGTTCGCGTTGGCGTACTCGACGATCTTGTCGAGCTGCGTCTTCGGGTCGGCTTCGCCGTTGATGGCGAGCGCGATCTGCTGCGTCATGTACGTGGCCATGTCGGACGTCCACTGGAACGGGATCGCCTTGGCATCCTGCATCGCGGTGAACACCGTGTCGATCGCGGCGAGCTGCTTCGGGTCGGTGACCGACGACGAGATGTTCTCGACCACGGTGTCACCGCCCGAGGCGGTGCCGGGCGCGGTGCCGACGGCGAGCGACGAGAACGCGATCTGGTTCTCCTCGTTCGTGACGAACTCGGCGAACGCGAGGGCCGCCGACTTGTTGTCGGAATCGGCCGAGACGTTCAGCCCCTGCACGTACAGGGGAGGGATGCCGAGGCGCGGCGTCGCGACCGTGTTCTCGAGGAGCGCCGGGGCGTCCTTCTGCAGGTCGGTGGTGAAGCCGGTGCCGCCGGTGGTGAAGGCGACCTTCTCCTGGATGTAGGCCTCGGCGTTCCCGCCGTAGTCGCCGGTCAGGGCCTCCGCGGGCATCGCTCCCGCGGCGTACGCGTCGGCGTAGGCCTGGATGATCTCGGCGGCCTCGTCGGTGTTGAAGACGAACTCGCCCTCGTCGTCGATGACCTCCATGCCCGCCGAGGTGAACGTGTCGAGCGCGGGGATCGACGACAGCAGCTGCACCTTGCCGCCCGACTCCGATGCGACGTCCTTCGCGAGGGTGAGGAGTTCGTCGACCGTGGTGGGCAGGGTGTCCTCCGTGACGCCGTAGGGGGCGAGCTGCGCGAGGTTCCACCAGGAGGCGTCGCTGGAGAGGTACCAGGGGAGGCCGTAGGTGCCGTCGACGCCCGGATACTGGCTGTACGACTCCCACGCGCCGGTGTTGTAGGCGTCCTTCAGGTCGGCATCCGCCTCGTCGACATCGAGGAGCTTGCCGGCGGCGACGAGGGGATACGCGATGTCCGGCGGCAGGTTCAGCACGTCGGGCAGGGTGTCGGCGTTGGCCTGGCTGAGGATCTTCTCCTGGTAGCCGTCTCCCGGCTGGTCGAGCCACTCGACGGTGACATCGGGGTGCTCCTCCTCGAACGCGTCGATGACGTCCTCGAAGTACGGGGTGAACTTCTCGTTCTTGAGCGACCAGGTCTGGAACTGGATGGTTCCGCTCAGTTCGCCGGACGTGTCGATGGGGCCGGAATCGCTCGCGCCGCCCCCGCCTCCCGTGCAACTCGTCAGCGCCAGGACGCCGATGCTGAAGGCTGCCACCGTGGCAATGCGTGTCGGAACTCTCATCGTGCTTCTTCCTCGAGGCGGGCGATAGGGCGCGCGTCCGGTCATCGGACTACAGCGCTTTAGCAGATGAAACCATCCGAAACCGCGCGTGTCAAGGCTCGCTCTGGCGGTCGCAGGCGGTTGATCAGGCGATGGTATGCGCGATGTTGCTCAAGCGTTATAGTGGTCCGATCCCGTCCTCGCCGGAGGACACCGTCGGAAAGGTCCGGATACATGACGCAGCGCGGCGCACTCGATGCTCCCCTGAGATTCGGGGCGAACTACACGCCGTCGAAGGACTGGATGCACTCCTGGCTGGACTTCACCCCTGACGACGTGCGCCGCGACTTCGCCGCACTCGCCGAGCTCGGGCTCGACCACGTCCGCGTGTTCCCGCTGTGGACGGTGCTGCAGCCGAACCGCACGTTCATCCGCAGCAAGGCCGTCGACGACGTGCGGGCGATGGTCGACATCGCCGCGGAGTTCGGGATGGACGCCAGCGTCGACGTCATCCAGGGCCACCTGTCGAGCTTCGACTTCGTGCCGTCGTGGCTGTTCACATGGCATGACAAGAACATGTTCACCGATGCCAGGGCGCTCGACGGCCAGGTCGCGCTCGTCGACCGCCTGGGTCGTGCGCTCGGCGACGCCCCGAACTTCCTCGGTCTGACGCTCGGCAACGAGGTCAACCAGTTCTCCGCGCACACGCATCCGTCCCCGTGGCCGGTGACGCAGGACGAGGCGGGCGGATGGATCTCGGCGCTGCTGTCGGCCGCCGAGGAGGCGGCCCCCGGCCTGCCGCACGTGCACAGCGAGTACGACGCCGTCTGGTACATGGACGGGCACGGCTTCACGCCCGCGCATGCGTCGCGTCTCGGCGCGATGACCACCATCCACTCCTGGATCTTCAACGGCACCGCGCAGCGGTATGGTGGGCGCTCCGTCGCCTCCGACCGGCACGCGGAGTACCTCATCGAGCTCTCCCGTGCGTTCGCGACCGACCGCGATCGACCGATCTGGCTGCAGGAGGTCGGGGCGCCCTCGAACTGCCTGTCCGACGACGAGATGCCCGGGTTCCTCGAGGCGACAGTGCGCTCGGCGGCGCGCACCGAGAACCTGTGGGGCATCACCTGGTGGTGCTCGCACGACGTGAGCCGCGAGCTCGGCGACTTCCCCGAGCTGGAGTACTCGCTCGGACTCGTCGACCAGGCGGGCGCGGCAAAGCCGATCGGCCGCCGCCTCGCCGAGCTCATTCCCGAGCTGCGCCGGCGCACCGCGACTCCGGTGCGCGACACCGCGATCGTCGTCGAGGTCGACGAGCAGGAGGTGCCGGTGAGCCGGGCCGCCCTCAGCCCCGGTGGCGCGGTGTTCCAGGCGTGGGTGGATGCCTGCACGAGCGGACTCGACCCCGCTCTGGTCACGTCGATCGACGCACTCGATGCGGCGGCGCTCGATGCCCGCGGCATCCGGCATCTCATCCGTCCCGATCTCGCCGCGAGCGAGGTGGAGCGCTACGGATCGGTGAACACCGTCGTGCAGGCCTGAGCCGGGACCGCGCGGCTCTGGCTCAGCCGGCGGCAGAGGGCGGCGCGGTGCTCTCGCGCACCGTGAGCGTCGGCGTCGGTCCCTCGACGCTCGGCAGGTTCGCGCCCGCCTCGATCTGCTGCAGCAGCAGGGTGGCGGCTCGTTCGCCGAGCTCGAAGGTGTCACGCGTCATCGCGGTGATCGAGGGGTTGATGAGGCCGGCGATGACGGAGTCGTCGAACGACGCGAGCGAAACGTCGCGCGGCACGTGGCGGCCCATCTCCTGGGCCACCCTGAGTCCGGCCACGGCCATGACGTCGTTGTCGTACACGATCGCGGTCGGACGCTGTCGACCGGCGAGCAGCGTGCGGGTCACGGCCGAGGACCGGGCGGGCGAGAAATCGGTCGTGATGACATCGCCCGTGACCCCGTCGCCGGTCATGCGCTCGAGCACCTCTGCACGCAGCCGCGTGTGCTCGAGCTCGGCGGGCCCCGCCACGTAGGCGATGCGCTCGTGACCCAGCGCGGCGAGATAGGAGAACAGGGCGTCGGCCACGGCGTCGTCGCCGATCCACACGCTGGGCACGGCGCCTTGGGGCGAGGGCTTCGAGCCGATCATGACGGCGCGGGCGTCGAGAGCGGTGATGCGCTCGCCGCGGGGATCATCGTCGCGCGGGTCGATGAGGATGATGCCGTCGACCTGATTGGACGAGCGCCACTGCCGGTGCACCTCCATCTCCTCCGCGATGCCGCTGACGAGCCGCAGCTGCAGACTGACCTTGCTCTCGGAGAGCCGCGATTCGATGCCCGCGATGAGGTCGGTGAAGAACGCCTCCGAGCCGAGGGAGCGGGCGGGGCGCGCGAGGGCGAAGCCGACCGTGTTGGCGCGGGCGCCGACGAGGGCGCGCGCGGCGGAGCTGGGCTGCCAGCCGTTCTCCTCGACGATCGTCAGGATGCGCTGCCGCGTCTCCTCGCTCACGCCAGGACGGCCGTTGAGGGCGAACGAGACGGCACCGGGCGAGACGCCGGCCATGCGCGCGATATCGGCGATGGTGACGCGTTTCGCCGGGCTCATAGTCCCTCACCCTACTTGATCGGTTTAGCCCGCAGAAAGACGCGACGACACCGGCAGAGCGTGGATGCTAGATCGCTTTAGTAAATCCGATAGCATCGTCGAACGGCACCGTATTCCCCCTCGCCGTCCCCCGCCCCTCTCACCGTCGAGCTCGGAGACTGACCCATGCATGACGACACCTCGCTCACCGTCGGCCGCGTCAAGCGCGTCCTGGAAGAGCGGATCCGCCCCGCCGTCCACTCGGCATCCGTGCCGCTGGAGGTCGCGCTGCACGAGCTGCCGGGCGAGCCGATCGCCCCGACCGAGGGACTCGCCCTCGACTTCGAACCGGCCGCGGTCGGCGAGATGTGGGGCCCGGCCTGGGGCACCACCTGGTTCCGCCTCACGGGCAGCGTGCCTGCCGAGTGGGCCGGCCGCCGCGTCGAGGCAGCGATCGACCTCGGCTTCGACATCAACATGCCCGGCTTCCAGTGCGAGGCGCTCGTCTACCGCCCCGACGGCTCGCCCGTGAAGAGCATCAACCCGCGCAACCAGTGGGTCCCGATCGCGCAGACCGCCCGGGGCGACGAGCCCGTGGAGCTGTACCTCGAGGCGGCCGCGAACCCCGTGCTCCTCGACTACCACCCCTTCCTACCCACGCAGGAGGGCGATGTCCGCACCTCCTCGAAGGAGCGGCTGTACCGCTCCCGGCGGATGGACCTCGCCGTCTTCGAGCAGGAGGTCTTCGACGTGTCCCTCGACCTCGAGGTCCTGTACGAGCTGCAGGCCGAGCTCGCGCCGACGTCGCCGCGCCGCATGCGCATCCTGCAGGCGATGGATGACGCGCTCGACGTGCTCGACCTGCAGCGCATCGCCGAGACGGCATCCGACGCCCGTGCCCGTCTCGCCGACGTCCTCGCCGCGCCGGCCGAGGCGAGTGCGCACCAGATCTCGGCGATCGGCCACGCGCACATCGACTCCGCCTGGCTGTGGCCGGTGCGCGAGACGATCCGCAAGGTCGCCCGCACGACCTCATCGATGACCTCGCTGATCGAGGAGCAGCCCGACTTCCAATACGGCATGTCGAGCGCGCAGCAGTACGCGTGGCTCAAGCAGCACCGCCCCGAGGTGTGGGAGCGCGTCAAGGCCGCCGTCGCCGACGGACGCTTCCTGCCGCTCGGCGGTATGTGGGTCGAGTCCGACACCGTGATGCCCACGGGCGAGTCGCTCGTGCGTCAGTTCTCGTACGGCCAGCGGTTCTTCGAGCGCGAGTTCGGCATCCGCTCGAAGGGCGTCTGGCTGCCCGACAGCTTCGGATACTCGCCCGCACTGCCGCAGCTCATGCGCCGCGCCGGGTTCGAGTGGTTCTTCACGCAGAAGATCTCGTGGAACCAGCAGAACGTCTTCCCGCACCACTCCTTCCTGTGGGAGGGCATCGACGGCTCGCGGATGTTCACGCACTTCCCGTCGATGGACACCTACAACTCGCAGCTGAGCGGCATGGAGGTCGCGAAGGCCGCGCGCCAGTTCAAGGAGAACCGCGTCTCGTCGCGGTCGATCGCCCCGGTGGGCTGGGGCGACGGCGGTGGCGGCACCACGCGCGAGATGACCGGCAAGGCCGAGCGCCTGCGCGACCTCGAGGGCAGCGCGCGCGTCGAGTGGGAGCATCCTGACTCCTTCTTCGAGAAGGCGCGCGCCGAGATCGCGAACCCCGCGGTCTGGGTCGGCGAGCTCTACCTCGAGCTGCACCGCGGAACGCTCACGAGCCAGCACGCGACGAAGGCGCTGCACCGCTGGGCGGAGCACGCGCTCGTCGAGGCGGAGCTGTGGGCGGCGACGGATGCCGTGCGCACCGGCGCCGCGTACCCGAAGGCTGAGATCGACCGGCTGTGGGAGACGGTGCTGCTGCACGAGTTCCACGACATCCTTCCCGGCACCTCGATCGCCTGGGTGCACCGTGAGGCCGTCGAGGTGCTGACCGGCGTGCTGTCGGATGCGCAGGACATCGCGGATGCCGCCCGGCGGTCGCTCGCGGGCGACGGCGACCGCGAGCTGCGGTTCACGCCGTCATCGGTCGGCGCAGGCGCGGGTCGCGCGCTCGGCGCGGCCTGGGTCTCCGAAGCGGTGGACCCCACCGTATCGCTCAGCGAGGAGGCCGGCGGGTGGCGCCTGGAGAACGATCTCGTGTCGGTGCTCGTGTCGGGTGAGGGCCTGATCGTGTCGGCCGTCGACAAGGCCACCGGTCGGGAGGCCGTCGCCGAGGGGCGCGCCGCGAACCTGTTCCAGCTGCACCAGGACTTCCCGAACATGTGGGACGCCTGGGACATCGACCGCTACTACCGCAACAGCGTCACCGACCTGACCGGGGCGGCCTCGATCTCGGCATCCGTCGTCGACGGCGCAGCCGTGGTGCGGGTGGTGCGCGAGTTCTCGCAGTCGCGCATCGAGCAGACGATCGTGCTGCCGCAGGGCTCGCGCACCGTGCACCTGCGCAACGACGTCGACTGGCACGAGACCGAGAAGCTGCTGAAGCTCGCGTTCCCGCTCGATGTGCAGGCCTCGCACACCGAGGCCGAGACGCAGTTCGGCTACCAGGCGCGCGTCACCCACACGAACACCAGCTGGGAGGCCGCGAAGTTCGAGGCCTCCATGCACCGCTTCCTGCTCGTGCGCGAGCAGGACTTCGGCGTCGCGCTCGTCAACGACTCGATCTACGGCTACGACACGTCGCGCGACGTCGAGGGTGACGCCGTCACGACGACCGTGCGTCTGTCGCTGCTGCGCGCACCGCGGTTCCCCGACCCCGACACCGACCACGGGCATCACGAGATCGAGATCGGTTTCGTGATCGGAGCGGATGCCGCGATCGCTACCGCCGAGGGCATCGCGCTGAACGCGCCCGCGACGGTCGTGCGCGGTGCGCGTGAGGTCGAGCCGCTCGTGTCGGTGCACGGCGAGGGCATCGTCGTCTCCGGCGTCAAGCTCGCCGACGACGGATCGGGCGATGTGATCGTGCGGCTGTACGAGGCGCTCGGGCGCCGTGCGGTCGGCTCGCTGGCCGTCGGGTTCGAGCACTCGGAGATCCGCGAGGTCTCGCTCATCGAGGATCCGCTGGACGACGCCCGCGTGGGTGGCGAGCTGTCACTGCGGCCGTTCGAGGTGCGGACGCTGCGCATCACGCGCTGAGGTTCTATCCCGTACGCGCGCGGGACCTTCCCGCGCGCGTGCGCGACGGGCTGTTGTGGCGACCGCCTCACGGGAGGACGATGGCGGCATGGCGACCATCGACGACGTGCGAGCGATCGCGCTCGCGCTGCCCGGAGTGACCGAGCGGGTAGGCGGCCACACCGGGGAGCCGGCGTGGCGACTGTCAAGCGGGCAGATCGCGTGGATCCGCGGTCCCCGCGCGACCGACCTGCGGCAGCTCGCCGCGCTCGGTGCCGCGTGGCCGGAGGGTCCGGTGCTCGCCGTGCGGGTCGGCAGCCAGGAGGAGAAGGAGGCGCTGCTCGCGGCCGAACCAGGCATCCTCTTCTCGATCCCGCATTTCGACGGGTATTCGGGACTGCTCGTGAAGCTGGACGTGATCGGTCGCGACCGTCTCGCGGAGCTCATCGCCGACGCCTGGCTCGTGCGAGCCCCCGTGCTCGTCGCGAAGCGGTGGCTCGACGAGCGCGGACTCGCCTAGCGCGGGATGCTCCTGCGCCAGGGTTTCATCGCGGGTCGTTGAGCGAGCGGAGCGAGACGAAACGTTGTCCTCGGTCGTTGAGCGAGCGGAGCGAGTCGAAACGCGGTGAGGTTCCTGGTGCGCCGCCGTCGTCTTTCTTCCCTATTCCGTGGTGTTCCGGTGTTCTGGAATGTCTTTCTGATCTGGCCTGTTTATGGTGGTTTCCGGCCGGTGAATGTCGGTGGTCGTGGGTTGGATAGGGGTATGTCCCATCCCGCCGAGATGCTTGCTCGGGTCGTGTCCGACCTGGATGCGGTGCTGTCCGACTCCGCCCTTGCGGGGTTGTCGGATGTGGACCGGGTGCGGGTGTTGCAGGTGGCGGGTGCGGTCGCGCGGCGGGTGGATGCGGTGGTGGTGGAGACTCTCGGGTCGACGAATCCGACGGATCTCGCCCACGGGGCGGTGTCGGAGTGCGCAGGAGCTGGTGCAGCGCACGCTGCTCGTCGACGGGCCGGGTGCGGGGCGGGTGGTGAAGGCGGTAGGGGTGGTGCGGCGGGAGTCGAGCCTGGTGTCGGGGGAGTGGTTGCCGGCCCGGTGGCCGGGGGTGCGAGACGCGCTGTTGGACGGGGTGATCGGGGTCGCGGGGGTGCTCGCGGCGACGGGCCCGGTGGAGCGGATCCATGACCGGATCGGGGCGGAGGAGAGACTGGCAGCGGACGCGTTCCTCGCCGACACCGCCCGCGGGATTCTTGATCACGACGCGGGTGATGATGCCAGCGACGATCCGGCGGATGACGTTGTTGGTTCGGACGTGGCAGGTAGGGGTAGGTCCGGTCCGGGGGTGATGCCGGAGGATCTGGGGCGGATCGCGCAGCAGATCGCGGTGGTGTTGGACCCGGACGGGCCCGAGCTGGATGATCAGTACGCCCTGCAGCGTCGCGGGGTGACGATCGGGCGCCTGCACCAGGGCCTTCACCGGATCACCGGGCATCTCCTCCCCGACGCCGCAGCGCAACTGCAGACGGTCCTGGATGCCATGCTGAACCCGAAAGTCGACGGCCCACCCCACCCGACCGGCGTGCGATTCGCGCCCTCCGCGGACGACGACCGAAACGGTTCGTGCGGTGTCGGAGGTGACCCCGTCACGATCGACCTAGCCGTAACCGAACCGGATTCGTGGAGTGCGGATCCGCGGGCGGTGATCGATCCCCGCACCCACGCACAGAAACGTCATGATGCGTTCGCGGCGGCGTTAGGGATCGCGGCCCGACACCAGGACATGCCCTCCCTGGGCGGGGCAGCGCCGACCCTCGTTGTGACGGTCGATGCGAAAGACTTGGCCGCGAACACGGGCAGGGCGCGTCTGCCCGGTTCGGATGCGACGATCCCGACCGCCGCGGCGGTGCACACGGCGTGTTCGGGGGTGATCCAGCGGGTGGTGGTCGATGAGGGGCGGATCGTGGGGATCACGGTCACCGACCGGGTGTTCACGGTGCATCAGCGGCGGGCGATCATCGCCCGCGACACCGAGTGCCTCATTCCGGGCTGTCACGTGCCGGCGGCATGGTGTGAGATCCACCACGTCACCGAACACGCCCAGGGTGGGCCGACCTCGACCGACAACGGGGTGCCGTTGTGCTGGTGGCACCACCGCTCCCTCGACTCCTCCGGGTGGGAGATCCGCATGAACAACGGTGTCCCCCAAGTCCGCGGACCCGCCTGGTGGGACCCCACACACCACTGGCACACCCCCACCCACAGCGCCCCACCACTGGCCAGGTCGGCGTGATGATGTGCGAGGGGGTCTCAGGCCGGGCCGAGGCGAAGAACCTCCGGCGATTCGCCGCCGGTGAGCTCGTCCGCGACCCGCACGCTGCGCGCCAGGTCGTCGAGCACGCCGTCGAGTGTGCCGAACCGCTCTCGGTCACTGCAGACCGCGGTGACCGTGATGAGGTGAGTCCCCGTGTCCCACGTGTAGGTCGCGAACGGCGGGGTCGCGGGCGACGGCGGCATCGCGACGACGAGCTTCTCGCCTGCGCCCAGCCACCGGCTCGAGAACGACTGCGTGTCGTCGTAGTCCATCGGCATCGACGCACGGGCGATCCGAACGTCCGGGGTCAGCACCTGCACCGTCGCCATCGCGACGACGAGCTCAGGATCCGCCTTCCACGTCCACACGAGAACGCGGCCGTCCGCCCGGCGCATGAGCATCGGCGCCGCCTGACTCATCGCCCACGCCCCGAACCGGGATCCGGGTCGCTCCGTCGCCCCGAGGGCGGCGTTCGCCTGGCCGAGCAGCATCCTGATCGCGGCCTTGCGGTGGCGGCGCCCCTTCCACCCGAGAGAGTCGGTCACGGGGATCCACAGCTGCGGGTCGGCGTCGGCTGTCAGTCGCATGACACCACGGTACGGGGCGAACCTGTGCGGCACAGCGCAGCCGGGGCATCCGATCCGCCCCCGCTCGGCCCGCCTCGGCGGCGCGATCAGAGCCCTCGGGTAGAGTGGCCACCGCCCAGATCGGGCTCCCTGGCCGCCAGACCGATAGGCAGAATGTCTCCCTCTCCCTCCGATCCGACGAGCGCTCCCGACGCCGCATCCGCTCCCGACGCCGCCTCTGCCGCCGCCCCCACGACCGGGTCGCGTCCGCTGCGCATCCTCATCGGCTGCGACACCTTCTCGCCCGACATCAACGGGGCAGCCCGCTTCGCCGAGCGCCTCGCGGCCGGGCTCGTGCAGCGCGGCGACGACGTGCACATCGTCGCCCCCAACCAGGCCTACCGACGCACTCCCGCGCGCACCGAGGTGATCGAGGGCGAGCCGATGACCGTGCACCGTCTGCCGTCGGTGCGCTGGGCACCGCACGACTGGCTGCGCTTCGTGTGGCCGTGGCGCTCGAAGCACTACGCCCGCAAGGTGCTCGACGCGGTGCAGCCCGACGTCGTGCACATCCAGTCGCACATCGTGATCGGCCGCGGCCTCGCCCGCATCGCTCACCAGCGCGGCATCCCGGTGATCGCGACCAACCACGTGATGGCGGAGAACATCCTCGACCACACCACGATGCCGAAGTTCATCGACGACCTCGTGCTGCGCTTCGCCTGGGCCGACGCCAAGCGCACCTTCGGCCTCACCCG
Organism: Microbacterium sp. SZ1; assembly: GCF_002362255.1. Lineage (GTDB taxonomy): Bacteria > Actinomycetota > Actinomycetes > Actinomycetales > Microbacteriaceae > Microbacterium. Next base: position 49,518 of record NZ_LPVV01000005.1, read on the forward strand.
CGCCATCACGACGCCGACGCGACGCGCCGCCGACTTCCTCGAGCGCACCGTCGCGGTGCAGAACGTCATCCCGGTCAGCTGCGGCATCGACCGTACCCAGTACACCCCGATGATCGGTCCGCGCGAGAAGAACCGCATCGTCTTCGTCGGCAGGCTTACCGCCGAGAAGCAGGTCGAGGTGATCCTGCAGGCGATGACCAAGCTCGACCCGGCGCTCGACGTCACATTCGACATCGTCGGCGGCGGCGACCAGCGCAAACAGCTCGAGAACCTCACCGCACAGCTCGGCCTCGCCGACCGCGTCACGTTCCACGGCCGCACGACCGACGAGGAGCTGCGTGCGCTGCTGTCTCGCGCGTCGGTGTTCACGATCGCCTCGATCGCCGAGCTGCAGTCGATCGCGACCATGGAGGCCATGGCCTCGGCACTGCCCATCGTCGCCGCCGACGCGGTCGCCCTCCCGCACCTCGTCCACGACGGCGAGAACGGCTACCTGTTCGAGCCAGGCAACGCGGATGCTCTCGCGGCCCGCCTCACGGATGTGCTCACCGCTGACCAGGCCGAATACGAGCGGATGCAGCGGGCGTCTCTTGACGGCGTCGTCATCCACGACATCAACCGCACCCTCGACACCTTCGAGGCGCTGTACCGCGACGAGCCGCTGCCGCAGTAGCGGCCGATCATGCACGTCGTCTTCTTCGGAGATCAGCACCTCGACTCCCTCGGCGGCGCCCAGGTGTCGATGCGGTTGCAGCGCGAGTTCCTCGAGCGCGCAGGCCACACCGTCACGGTCGTCGCGCCGCGCATGCACGGGCCGCGTGCCGCCCGCACGCCGAATCCGGCGAACGTCGACCTCCCGTCGATCCCGATCACCGTCGACCGCGAGTACGCGATGTCGTGGCCGGGCCGCGCGACCGACCGCACCCTCGACCGCGCCCTCACGCGCCGCCCGCCGGTCGACCTCGTGCACGTGCAGGCCGACTTCTGGGGCGCCTTCATCGGACACCGTTACGCGGCTCGTCACGGCATCCCCGTCGTGCACACGATGCACAACCGGGTCGACGTGGGCATCGCCGCCGTGACCCCGCTGCATCGCCCCGTGCTCGCGGTGCTCAACGCGTGGCGGCGCGTCGCCCTGCGCGGAGTCGCCGCACCTGTCGCCGGGTCGGACGGCTGGGCGTTCCTGCGGGGACTCGCCAGCGGAGCGGATGCCGTGACCGCGCCGTCGACCCACTTCGCCCGCCGGCTGGAGGAGCACGGCGTCTTCTCGCCCGTCGACGTCGTGTGGAACGGCATCGACGACGACATCCGCGAGCAGACGCTCGCCGCCACCCCCGCGCAGCGAGAGGCCGGGCGGCCTCGGTTCGTGTGGCTCGGTCGCATGAGTCCCGAGAAGCGCCTGCTGCCGTTCCTCGAGGCGTTCGTCGCGTCCGGCGTCGACGCCGACCTGGAGATCATCGGCGGCGGGGCGCAGCGCGCGGCGGCCGAGAGGATCGTCGCAGGCCTTCCGCACGTCCGCTTCGCCGGTCGCCTCAGCTACCCGCAGACGCTCGCGCGGATCGCTGCGGCTGACGCGCTCGTGCAGACGTCGATCGGCTTCGAGACCCAGGGCATGACGCCCTTCGAGGCCGCGACCCTCGGCACGCCGTCGATCATCAGCGACCCCGACATCGCCGCAGAACTCGGAGGCGGGCTGTGGGCCGTCCCCGGCGCAGCCGGTACGGAGGCGCAGCGGCGCGCCGGACTCGTCGAGACGCTGCAGCGCGCGGCATCCGACATCGCCTCCGGGATCGCTCCCGTGCCGTCACGCGAGGTCGCCGAGGCCTTCCGCCAGTCCTCACGGACCGCCGCGATGATCGACGTGTACGAGCGGGTGCTCGCTCAGTAGGGCAGCCAGGAGAACACGCCGGAGAGGCCGGTGGCGAGGTATCCCACGAAGGATGCTCCCGCGAGGCCGACCGCGATCGCGGCCGGCAGATGCGGACCCGAGCGGCGCAGGGCGATGATCCCGACCGCCAGCGCTCCCGCGTTGCCGAGGAACACGATGAACCCGACCACGCTCGTGAACCCCATCATGACGCCGAAGTAGTCGCCGGTGTAGAGGAACGGGGTGAGCAGGGTCGACAGGAGTCGGATGCCGAGTGCCACCAGCGCGATGATGAACGCGATGCGTCCGAGTGCGCCGGCCGCGGCGCGGGGCGCCGAGGGGGCAGCGGGGTAGCCCTGCCCCTGATACTGCTGACCCTGATACTGCTGACCCTGATACTGCTGACCCTCGTACTGCTGGCTCTGGTGTGGCGAATACTGATGGTTCTGAGGCGGATAGCCGTGGGGCTGACCTGCCGGCTGCGCTCCGGGCTGCGGGGCCTGCGGATGCTGCTGATGCGGATCTGTCATGGGGGCTCCCGGGTCAGCTGTAAGTCAGGGTGAGGACGAGGTTCGCCATCCACGCCACGAGGATGCCGAGGACCTCCGACGTCGCGATGCCGATCGCGATCCCGGCGAGGATCTGCTGCCCGGGGCGGCGTACCGCGAGGATCCCGAGGATCAGCGCGACGACGGCCACGATCAGCACCAGTCCGTTGCCGACCGCGGAGAGCGCGCCGTACAGGGGCGCGCTGAAGTCGACCGTGCGGATCGCGATCGGGAGGCTCAGCGCGACGAGCAGCCCGATGGCAAGCGAGACGAGCGCGAGGATGAAGGCCACCCGCCCGAGCCCACGGCCTGCGGTTGCGCCGGGAGCGGTGAGCGACGAGGAGCCGGGGTGAGGGCCGGGCTGGCCGTACGGCTGACCCGGATGACCGTACTGCTGACCCGGCTGTCCGAGCGGCCGGCCCGGCTGACCGTACGGCTGGCCCGGCTGACCGTACTCGTGGGCGGGACCCGGCTGACCGTACTGGTGAGCGGGACCCGGCTGGCCCTGGGGTTGACCCGGCTGGCCCTGGGGTTGCCCCGGCTGGCCCTGGGGTTGCCCCGGCTGGGGGTGGCGCTGACCGTACTGCTGCGGGGGAGTCCCCTGCGGATGCGCGGGTGGCTGCTGCTGCGGCTCGCTCATGCTGATGAGCGTAGCCGCGCGGCGGGTCGAGCGGGAAGCCGCGCAGCGGATCGGGCGGGGAGTCGCGCCGGGTTGCCCGGGCGACCCGCGCCGACCGCTTAGCGATAGACGTGGCCGGAGTCTGCGGTATCCAGCGGGTCGCGACCCGGGACCTGCGTCCAATCGGTGGGCTGGCGGCGGTATCCGTCGCGGCGGAGTTCGATGGTCGTGGCGACGAGCGCCCAGATCACGAGGGCGAGGAGCGCGATGAGAAGGAACATGGCAGAAACGCTACGATCACCATTGATCCGCCACGAGTGGCAGAATAGACTCGTACCGTACGAATACTGCCAACACGAGGAGTCGCCATGAAGACCGTCGCCTGCGTGATCCACGACGGGTTCTCGCCGTTCGAGTTCGGGGTCGCCTGCGAGGCGTTCGGGCTCGACCGCACGGACTCGGGAGTGCCCAACTTCGACTTCCGCGTCGTCGCGCCGCAGCCGGGTGCCGTGGCATCGACCATGGGATTCTCGGTCAATGTCGAACACGACCTGTCGTTCGCGTACGAGGCCGACCTCGTCGTCTTCTGCCCGGTGCCCAAATCGTCGTGGGCATCCATCGACCCGCGGCTCATCGATCTCGCCCGCGACGCCGTGGCCCGCGACGCCTGGGTCCTGACCGTCTGCAGTGGCTCCTTCATCCTCGCGGCGGCCGGCGTGCTCGACGGTCGCCGGGCCACCACCCACTGGCGTTACTCAGACGTCATGGCAGACATGTATCCGCAGATCGACATCGACCCGGATGTGCTCTTCGTGCAGGACGGCCGCATCATCACGAGCGCCGGCACCGCCGCGGGTATCGATGCGTGCCTGCACCTTCTGCGTCTGGAGCTCGGCGCCGAGCTCACCAATCGCATCGCCCGCCGCATGGTCGTCCCTCCGCAGCGCGACGGCGGTCAGGCGCAGTTCATCGACCGCCCCATCCCCGTGGTGCCCAACGACTCGCTCGCGGCGGTCGCCGACTGGGCGGTCGAGCACCTCACCGAAGACCTCGGCGTCGACCAGCTCGCCGCTCGTGCATTGATGTCGCCGCGCACCTTCGCCCGTCGCTTCAAGGCCGAGTACGGCGCGACGCCCGCCGCGTGGCTCGCCCGTCAGCGGGTGCTGCATGCGCAGCGGATGCTGGAGCGCAGCGACCTGCCCCTCGACCGCATCGCCGAGGAGTGCGGGTTCGGCTCAGCGGCCGTGCTGCGGCAGAACTTCGCCCGCGTGCTCGGTACGACCCCGACCGCCTATCGCGCTCGGTTCTCGTGCGCCGATCCCGAGACGTCGGCGGCCTGACGGGCCCCGGCTACTCCCAGCGACCAGGACTCGGCAGCGCCCGGTAGTCGAGCTCGACCCCCTGAGGTGTCACGGCCGCCGTCGAGTACAGGAGCGACTGCGTCGGAAATCCGTAGGGCCGGTTGTCGCGGATGATCGCCCGATCGTCCTCCGGGTCGAGTCGCGCCGACACCCCGAGCAGGGCCGTCCAGTCCGCCGCCCAGTCGGCGCTGTCGGCCGCAGGACCCAGAGCGCGGAACTCGGGCAGCCACGTCGCGATGCGCGGTGTCTCCGGATCGTCGAGGTCGTCGTGGGCGACCATGTGGATGCCGGGATCGATCGCGGTCTCGCGCAGCTCGACGCCGTCCCAGCTCAGCACGCGCGCGCCGTCGGGGCCCACCTCGAGCAGGTTGAAGCCGTGCATCGGCAGCGGCGCCTCGGGAGAGCGGCCCATGACCGACTCCAGCGCGAGCGAGCCGCGCGACTGCGCGAGCTCGTCGGGAAGCGCGGCCACATCGGCGCGGTTGAGGAGCACGGCCAGCCGTCGCCCCGCGGGATTCACCGCCAGCCACGCACCGCCCGCGCGTCGATCGCGGATGCCGGAGACGCCGGGATACTGCTCGGGCCACCATTCGCCGGGGGCATCCCACGCCCGCTGCGGGTCTTCATCGCGCACCGCGAGGACCCGGGCGTTCGCGGCATCCGCCACATCGATCACCACCGTGCACACGCTGCCAGTCTAGGTCGGGGTTCGAGGATGCCGGCCGTCCGGCCGATCCCGTGCGGCAGAATCGAACCGTGAACATCGTCGTGGGAGTCACCGGAGGAATCGCCGCCTACAAGACAGTGCACCTCGTGCGACTGCTCACGAAGGCCGGCCACGACGTCACGGTCGTGCCGACGGAGGATGCGCTGCGCTTCGTCGGTCTGCCCACGTGGGAGGCCATCAGTCGGCATCCGGTCACGACGAGTGTGCACGAGGACGTCGCGCGAGTCCGCCACGTCGCGCTCGGCCAGGGCGCGGATCTCGTCGTGGTGGCCCCGGCGACCGCGAACTCGATCGCCAAGATCACCGCGGGCATCGCCGACGACCTCCTCGGCACCACGCTGCTCGCGACCGAGGCCCCGGTGCTGCTTGCACCCGCGATGCACACGGAGATGTGGCGCAACGCCGCGACGCAGGCGAACATCGCGACCCTGGTCGGCCGAGGCATCCACCTCGTCGGCCCGGCGGAGGGCGAACTCGCCGGCGGCGACAGCGGACCCGGACGCATGGCCGAGCCCGAGCAGATCCTCGCGGCGGCGCTCGACCTCCTCGCACCGCGCGACCTCGACGGCCTGAACGTCGTCGTCTCCGCGGGCGGTACGCGCGAGCCGATCGATCCGGTGCGGTTCCTCGGCAACCGCTCCAGCGGGCGGCAGGGGGCAGCGATCGCCGCGGAGGCCGCGGCCCGCGGCGCGACCGTGACGCTGATCGCCGCGAACGTCTCCGACGACGTGCTCGCCGCGGCGCGGCATCCGCACCTCGAGGTCGTGCACGTCGGCACGGCGGCTGAGATGGCGGAGGCGATGAAGGCGGCAGCGGTGAGCGCGGACGTGGTCGTCATGGCCGCCGCGGTGGCTGACTACCGACCGGCCGAGGCCTCCGATCAGAAGCTCACGAAGGAGCTCGGCGGGCTGGGCAGGATCGAGCTCGTCGAGACGGAGGACGTCGTCGCCGCGCTCGCCGAGGCGCGGGCGGCCGGGCGTGCTCCGACGGGACAGGTCATCGTCGCGTTCGCCGCGGAGACCTCGGAGGACCCCGATGAGCGGCTCGATCGGGCGCGACGGAAGCGGGAGCGCAAGGGCGTCGAACTGCTCGCCGTGAACCTCGCCGACGCCGGACACGGGTTCGAGGTCCCGCACAACGCCGTCGAGATCGTGGGCGAGGGCGGCGCCGTCGTCGCCTCTGCATCGGGGACGAAACGCCAGGTCGCGCGGGCGATCCTGGACGCCGCCGCCGCTGTGCGCTAAACTTGAGTCATCTCCACTCAACTTTAGGGGTGGAGCACGCGACGACAAGGAGTCTCCTCAGGAGGAAACAGATGCCAGGCCCACAGAGCACCCCGCAGAACGACGACCAGCAGTCCGCCCTCGAGCAGTTCGGGATCAACCTCACCGACCGTGCCCGCCAGGGCAAGCTCGACCCCGTGATCGGCCGCGACAGCGAGATCCGGCGCGTGAGCCAGGTGCTCACCCGTCGTACGAAGAACAACCCGGTGCTCATCGGCGAACCGGGCGTCGGCAAGACCGCCGTCGTCGAGGGTCTCGCACAGCGCATCGTCGCCGGCGACGTCGCCGAGTCGCTCAAGGACAAGGAACTGGTCTCGCTCGACATCTCGGCACTCGTGGCCGGTGCCATGTACCGCGGTCAGTTCGAGGAGCGCCTCAAGAGCGTGCTCAAGGAGATCACCGAGTCCGACGGCCGTGTCATCACCTTCATCGACGAGCTGCACGTGCTCATGGGCGCCGGCGGCGGCGAGGGATCGGTCGCGGCGTCGAACATGCTCAAGCCCATGCTCGCCCGCGGCGAGCTGCGCCTGATCGGCGCCACCACGCTCAACGAGTACCGCGAGTTCATCGAGAAGGATGCCGCGCTCGAGCGCCGCTTCCAGCAGGTGTACGTCGGGGAGCCCTCCGTCGAGGACACGATCGCGATCCTGCGCGGGCTCAAGGGGCGGTACGAGGCGCACCACGGGGTCACGATCTCCGACAGCGCGCTCGTGGCGGCGGCGGCGCTGTCGAACCGCTACCTCCCGGCGCGACAGCTGCCGGACAAGGCGATCGACCTCATCGACGAGTCCATGTCGCGGCTCAAGATGGAGATCGACTCCTCGCCCGTCGAGATCGACCAGCTCAAGCGGCAGGTCGACCGCATGAAGCTCGAGGAGCTCGCGCTCAAGCGTGAGAAGGACGCCGCGTCCAAGGAGCGCCTCGGCGCGCTCCGAGAGCAGCTCGTCGGCATGGAGTCCGAGCTCGCCGATCTCGAGGCCCGGTGGGCGCGCGAGCGCCAGGGTCTCAACCGTGTCGGTGAGCTCAAGAAGCAGCTCGACGACGCCGTCACCCAGCGCGACCTCGCGATGCGCGAGGCCGACTACACGCGCGCCTCGAAGCTCGAGTACGAGACCATCAAGCGCCTCGAGCGCGAGATCGCCGAGGCCGAGCAGGCCGAGCAGACCGTGTCGACCGAGGGGCGGATGGTCAACGAGCAGGTCACCGACGAGGACATCGCCGCCGTGATCGCGGCGTGGACCGGCATCCCCGTCGGCCGCCTGCTGCAGGGTGAGAGCGAGCGGCTGCTGCACCTCGAGGGGGAGCTCGGGCGTCGCCTCATCGGGCAGAAGGACGCCGTGAAGGCGGTGTCGGATGCCGTGCGCCGCTCGCGCGCGGGTATCAGCGACCCCGGTCGTCCGACCGGATCCTTCCTGTTCCTCGGCCCGACCGGTGTCGGCAAGACCGAGCTCGCGAAGGCGCTCGCCGACTTCCTCTTCGACGACGAGCGCGCCATGGTGCGCATCGACATGTCGGAGTACGGCGAGAAGCACTCGGTGTCGCGGCTCGTCGGCGCCCCTCCCGGGTACGTCGGCTACGAGCAGGGCGGTCAATTGACGGAGGCCGTGCGGCGTCGTCCATACAGCGTCGTGCTGCTCGACGAGGTCGAGAAGGCGCATCCCGAGGTCTTCGACGTGCTGCTTCAGGTGCTCGACGACGGCCGGCTGACCGACGGGCAGGGGCGCACGGTCGACTTCTCGAACGTCATCCTGATCCTCACGTCGAACCTCGGTTCGCCGATCCTCATCGACCCCACGCTGTCACCGGACGAGAAGCGCGACCAGGTCATGGCGCTCGTGCGGCAGGCGTTCCGGCCGGAGTTCCTGAACCGTCTCGACGACGTCGTGATGTTCCAGGCCCTGAGCGAAGACGACCTCGCGCAGATCGTCGAGCTCTCGGTCGATCAGCTGCACGACCGGCTGCACGACCGCCGGCTCTCGCTCGCGGTCACGCCGGATGCGCGGTCCTGGCTCGCCGAGCGCGGCTACGACCCGGTGTTCGGCGCGCGTCCGCTGCGGCGGCTCATCCAGACCGAGGTGCAGAACAAGCTCGCCACGGCGCTGCTCTCGGGCGGCGTGCACGACGGCGACACCGTGCGGGTCGACGTGTCGGCCGACGGGTCGGGGCTCGTGCTCACGGCCACGACCCCGGAGCCGACCCCCGAGGGAGACGACGATGACGACGTGATCGAGGCCGAACTGCTCGACGACTGAGCCTGCGCGTCGCGCGCGTAGTGAAGGAGATCTCA
>NZ_LPVV01000006.1 GCF_002362255.1 Microbacterium sp. SZ1
CCGCAGGGTCCTCTCGTTCTCAGTCGGTACAGACGATCCGTCAGTTGCCGGGACCGTAGAGGTCCCAGAGGATCTGCGCGTCGCAGGTCTGCCACCACGGGTCGTCGAAGGGCGGGAACTCGAACATGAGGACTCCTTGTATCGGATAGCCACCGGTCAGGGTGACGCTGAGCGGCCACGCTCTGCAGCCGGCACTCGGTCCACGGTAGGTCGGCGCCGCAGACCGCTCAATGGATCCAGCGCCGAGCATGCCGATACTCCGGAATGCCTAATTCCCGCCTGATCCGCCGGACAGCACGCTCGCGTCGCCGAAACCCCCGGAAATCGCCGAGACCCCCTCCTGCCGACGTCGGCAGAAGGGGGTCTCGGCGCGAATGAGGGGTCTCGGCGAAGAAATCCCGGAATCAGTGGAAGAAGTGACGCTCCCCGGTGAAGAACATCGTCACGCCGGCCTTGCGCGCGGCGTCGACGACTTCCTCGTCGCGCACCGATCCGCCCGGCTGCACGATCGCCGTGATGCCAGCGTCGATGAGCACCTGCGGACCGTCCGCGAAGGGGAAGAAGGCGTCGGATGCCGCGACCGACCCGGCCGCGCGATCACCGGCGCGCTCGACGGCGAGACGGCAGGAGTCCACCCGGTTGACCTGGCCCATGCCGACGCCGACCGTCGCGTTGTCCTTCGCGAGCACGATCGCGTTCGACTTCACGGCGCGGCAGGCCTTCCACGCGAAGATGAGGTTCTCCATCTCCTCGTCGCTCGGACGCTCGCCCGACACGAGCTCCCAGTTCTTCGCGACCGAGCCGATGTCGTCGGGGAACCGGTCGGCGTCCTGCAGCAGCAATCCGCCCGAGACGAGGCGCACGTCCATCCGCTCCTGCTGCCAGTCGGCGGGCAGCTGCAGCAGACGCAGGTTCTTCTTGGCCTTGAACACCTCGAGCGCGGCCGGCTCGAACGACGGCGCCACGATCACCTCGGTGAAGATGTCCTTGAGGTTCTCGGCCATCTTCAGGGTGACGGTGCCGTTCGCGGCGATCACACCGCCGTATGCCGAGACCGGGTCGCACTCGTGGGCGCGCAGGTGGGCGCTGGCGATCGGATCGAGGGCGTTCGGGGCGGTCGTCGCGATACCGCAGGGGTTCGCGTGCTTGATGATCGCCACGGCCGGCTTGACCATGTCGTACGCGGCGCGCAGCGCAGCATCTGCGTCGACGTAGTTGTTGTACGACATCTCCTTGCCCTGCAGCTGCGTGGCCTGAGCGATGCCGTGGCCGCCGGATCGCGTGTAGATCGCGCCGCGCTGGTGCGAGTTCTCGCCGTAGCGGAGCGTCGCGAGCCGCTCGGCCTGGATCGTGAGGTGCGCGGGCAGGTCGTCGCCGTCGCTCAGCGTGCCCTCCGCGAACCACGACGCGACGGCGGTGTCGTAGGCCGCCGTGTGGGCGAAGGCGCGCGCCGCGAGCTCGCGCCGCTGGATGAGCCCGGTACCACCCTCTTCGATCGCGCGGATGATGCCGGGGTACGACTGCGGCGAGACGACGATCGCGACGTTGGCGTGGTTCTTCGCCGCGGCGCGGACCATCGCCGGGCCGCCGATGTCGATCTGCTCGACGACGTCGTCGCCCTCGGCGCCCGAGGCGACGGTCTCGACGAACGGGTAGAGGTTGACGACGACGAGCTCGAACGGCTCGATGCCGAGCTCGGCGAGCTGACGCTCATGGTCCTCGAGGCGCAGGTCTGCGAGCACGGCGCCGTGCACCTTCGGGTGCAGCGTCTTCACGCGACCGTCGAGCATCTCGGCGACACCCGTCACCGCCGCGACGTCGGTCACGTCGTAGCCCGCGTCCCGGATCGCGGCGGCGGTCGAGCCGGTCGACACGATCTCGACGCCGGCGTCGGCCAGCGCCTTCGCGAGCACCAGCAGGTCGGTCTTGTCGCTCACCGAGACGAGTGCACGGCGGATGCGGACGGTGTCGCGGTCGCGGTACAACGAGTGGTCGTGGCGGGGGCCGGCCATGAGGTGCTCCTTCTGCGAGAGATCGTGATGCTGCGAGAGGTCGTGCGTGATGGGTTCAGGAGGTGAGCGACAGCTCACCGGTCGCGATGCGGCGCACCACGTCGATGAGCAGGCGCCGCTCGACGGGCTTGATGCGCTCGTGGAGGGTGTGCTCGGTGTCGCCGTCGAGCACCGGCACGCGCTCTTGAGCGAGGATGGGGCCGGTGTCGACGCCGTCGTCGACGACGATGACGCTCGCGCCGGTCTCGGAGACACCTGCGGCCAGCGCATCGCGCACGCCATGGGCTCCGGGGAACTCGGGCAGGTACGCGGGGTGCGTGTTGATGAGGCGCGGTGAGTACGCGGCGACCAGGTCGTGCGGCAGCAGTCGCATCAGACCGCTCAGCACCACGAGGTCGGGGCTCCAGACGGCGAGCTGGTTCCCCAGCTCCTCTCCCCAGGCCTCCCGGCTCTCGTGCTCGTGCCACGGGACGGTGAAGCTGGGGATTCCGAACTCCTCGGCGTGCGCGAGACCGTCGGCCTGCCGGTCGGCTCCGACGACGACGACCCGTGCGGGGAAATCGGGGTCACGAGCGGCCTCGAGAAGGGCACGAAGATTCGAGCCGGTGCCCGAGATGAGAACGGCGACCGTGAGCACGCGCCCAGTCTACCCGGGGCCTCGCACCACCCCCGACCGCGAGTCAGGCGAGCGGATCGGCGGGATCCCGGCGCGGCAGACGGAATCCTGCCGGGTCCCCGGAGGGGTCGGGATCGGTCGACGACGAGCGGTTCTGGTCCTCCCACGCGCGACGGTCGGAGTCGTCCCACGAGATCGCGACTCCGTCGTCGGAAGAGGGGTCGGATGCCGTCATCGCAGCCATCCACCGGTCGGTGCGCTCCTCGGCGACCTCGTCGCGGTGGCGGGGAGACAGCAGCAGGATCGCCGCACCCAGCATCACCTCTCCGCCCAGCGCGAGCGCGAACGGAAGCGGTGCGGGTCCGGCTTCCGTGAGGCGGCCCGGCCCGATCGACCCCGAGGCGAGGACGGCGGCGAGGGCCGCCACGATGGCCGTCACGACGCCCACACCGACCGCGATGACCGCACGAGGGGCAGTGTGTAGCGGGGTCCCCTCCCACACGAGTCGCGAGCGCACGGCCCATCCGGCGAACGCGCCGGCGCCGATCGGGAGCAGCACGACGATCAGCATCCAGATCGTGGTGTTCTCGGGGAGCAGTCCGAACACGGGGATACCCGGCACGATTCCAAGCTGCGTGCCGGCGGGTGAGACGGCCGAGCCCACACCCACCGAGAATCCGGGGCCGGCGATCCACGACGTGGCCCACACGAGCATCGTGGGCAGGTAGGCGAGCTGGCCGAGGGTGATCACGGTGGCGCCGAGGCCGTCCACCCGTGCCGCCTGGAACAGGGCGACGACCTCGCCTCCTCTGACGAGCGTGAGGATCGCGAGCGCGAGTCCGGCGATCGCGGTGATCGTCACGACGGCGAACGCCCCTCCACGAGCGATGGAAGCCGGCACCGGACCCCAGCCGCCCCACGAGTCGACGACGTCGTGCACCCGGTCGACGATGCCCCCGTCGCCGTCCTGCCAGGCGATGCGCACCGCGCCGACGGACGCGCCCACCAGGTACACCGCCGGAGGCAGGGCGATGGCGAGGAGCAGCGGCGTCTCGGCGGCGGCGATGCGGCCCGTGAAAGCGACAGCCGCCGCGATCACCGCCATGGCCACGGTGCCGGAGGCGACGCCGAGCACCCACGCTCCAGCTCGGGCGGCACGCGCGCCGGAGCGCGCGGCGAACAGCAGGGTGAACAGGAGGAAGGCGAGCGGTGTCACCGACAGCGTGAAGACCGCGGCATCCGGGGCGACGCCCGCAGCCCGCAGGACCTCGGTGCCGATCTCGATGTCGACGGGAGCGCCGTGGCCGTACTGCCACAGGGTGCCGGCGAGCGGCCACAGCGCTCCCCAGTCGGCCGTCGCACCGAACGCCAGCGTCCAGAGCAGGGTGAGCGGCGCCAGAAGCGCCGCGAGCCCGACGGCCGCCGCGATGGCGGCGTCGAAAGCGGCGAGGAGCGCGACGAGGAGGCGTTGCATGACGTTTCGAGACTACGACGAGAAGCCCGCCGTCGCCCGCGGGCGCGCGCGAGGCGGCGGACGCGATATCGTCTCCTCCGGAGGTTTCCCGATGTCAACTGCCCCGTCCCTCACCGCCTCGAAGACCGAACCGGCGAGCGCGCTCGACCGCTTCTTCGAGATCAGCAAGCGCGGTTCCACCCTCGGCACCGAGATCCGAGGTGGTCTGGTGACGTTCGTCACCATGGCCTACATCGTGATCCTCAACCCGATCATCCTGTCCGGTTCCGCCGACGTCGCCGGGAACTCGCTCGACTTCAGCGCCGTCGGCGCCGCCACGGCCCTCACCGCCGGCATCATGACGATCCTCTTCGGTGTCATCACGCGTCTGCCGTTCGGCTTCGCTGCTGGTCTCGGCATCAACGCGTTCGTCGCGTTCTCGGTCGTCGGCCAGGTCACGTGGCCCGAGGCCATGGCGCTCGTGATGATCAACGGTGTCGTGATCGTGCTGCTCGCCGTCACCGGCCTGCGCAAGATGATCTTCGACGCCGTGCCGTTCCAGCTCAAGATCGCGATCACGGTCGGCATCGGTCTGTTCATCGCCTTCATCGGCTTCGTGAACTCCGGCTTCGTCACCGCGACCGGTTCGGCATCCCCGCCCGTCGGCCTGGGCGTCGGCGGATCCGTCGCCACCGTCCCGACGGTGCTGTTCATCGTGACCCTGATCGTCACCGGCATCCTCGTGGCACGCAAGGTCAAGGGCGGGCTGCTCATCGGCCTCGTCTCGGGCACCGTGCTCGCCGTGATCGTCGAGGCGATCTGGCACCTGGGCGCCGCCGCCGACGGCAACGCGGGCGGGTGGGGCCTCACGGTGCCCGAACTCTCGGGTGCGCCGTTCAGCCTGCCGGACCTGAGCCTGGTCGGTGCCGTCGACTTCGGCTTCGACCTGAGCAAGGTCAGCCTCGTCGCGATCGTCATGATCGTCTTCACGCTCGTGTTCTCGAACTTCTTCGACGCCATGGGCACCATGACCGGCCTCGCCAAGGAGGCCGACCTGGCCGACGAGAAGGGCGACTTCCCCCGCATCAAGTCGGCGCTGGTCGTCGAGGGCGTCGGCGCGATCGTCGGCGGCGGAACCTCGTCGTCGTCGAGCACCGTGTTCATCGAGTCGGGCGCAGGCATCGGCGAGGGCGCTCGCACCGGATTCGCGAACGTCATCACCGGCGCGATGTTCCTGCTGGCGATGTTCCTCACGCCGCTCACCTCGATCGTGCCGACCGAGATCGCGGCCGCGGCGCTCGTGATCGTTGGTGCGATGATGATGGCTCAGATCAAGTACATCGATCTCACGGACTTCAGCGTGCTGCTGCCGGTCTTCCTCACGGTCACGGTGATGCCGCTCACCTACTCGATCGCGAACGGCATCGGCGCGGGCTTCGTGAGCTGGGTGCTCGTGCAGGCCCTCTCCGGCAAGGCGAAGCGCATCAGCCCGCTGCTGTGGATCGTCGCGGCAGGGTTCGTGCTCTTCTTCGCCCGCGGCCCGATCGAGGCGCTGTTCGGCGTCGCCTGATCCGCGACGACGAAGAGGGGCGGATGCTGCGGCATCCGCCCCTCTTCGTGTCTGCACGCCGCAGATCGCGGCACCGGGGCATGAGAAAGGCCCCGGGGTGGAGCCCGGGGCCTTCTCGAACAGCTTAGCGCGTCAGAGCGACTCGACGATCTCGCGCATCAGGGCGGCGGTCTCGGACGGCGTCTTGCCGACCTTGACGCCGGCGGCCTCGAGGGCCTCCTTCTTCGCCTGAGCGGTGCCCGCCGAGCCCGAGACGATGGCGCCGGCGTGGCCCATGGTCTTGCCCTCGGGAGCCGTGAAGCCCGCGACGTAGCCGACGACCGGCTTCGTGACGTGCGCCTTGATGTAGTCGGCCGCGCGCTCCTCGGCGTCGCCGCCGATCTCGCCGATCATGACGATCGCCTTGGTCTCGGGGTCGGCCTCGAACGCGGCGAGCGCGTCGATGTGCGTGGTGCCGATGACCGGGTCGCCGCCGATGCCGATGGCGGTCGAGAAGCCCAGGTCGCGCAGCTCGAACATCATCTGGTACGTCAGGGTGCCCGACTTCGACACGAGGCCGATCGGGCCCTTGCCCGTGATGTTCGCCGGCGTGATGCCGACGAGCGCCTCGCCCGGCGTGATGATGCCGGGGCAGTTCGGGCCGATGATGCGAGTCTTGTTGCCCTTGCTCTGCGCGTACGCCCACGCCTCGGCCGAGTCGCCCACGGGGACGCCCTCGGTGATGACGACGAGCAGCGGGATCTCGGCGTCGATGGCCTCGATCATCGCGTCCTTGGTGAAAGCACCGGGGACGAAGGCGATCGACACGTCGGCGCCGGTCTCCTTCATGGCCTCGGCGACCGAGCCGAAGACCGGCAGCTCGACGGCCGCGCCGTCCTTGTCGGTGTGCGAGACCGTGGTGCCGGCCTTGCGAGCGTTCACGCCGCCGACGACCTGGGTGCCGGCCTTCAGCATGAGCGCGGTGTGCTTCGTGCCCTCGCCGCCGGTGATGCCCTGGACGATGACCTTGGAGTCCTTGTTGAGGTAGATCGACATTCTTCTAGTCCTTCAGTCTCAGGCGTTGGCGAGCTCGGCGGCCTTGTCGGCGCCCTCGTCCATCGTGGCGGCCAGGGTGACGAGCGGGTGCGCGTACTCCGCGAGGATCGCGCGACCCTCCTCGACGCGGTTGCCGTCGAGGCGCACGACGAGCGGCTTGGAGGCCGCGGAGCCGAGGGTCTCGAGGGCGCCCTTGATGCCGTTCGCGACGGCGTCGCAGGCGGTGATGCCGCCGAAGACGTTCACGAAGACGCTCTTGACCTGCGGGTCGCCGAGAATGACATCGAGGCCGTTGGCCATGACCTCTGCCGAGGCTCCCCCACCGATGTCGAGGAAGTTCGCCGGCTTGACGCCGTTGTGATTCTCGCCGGCGTAGGCGACGACATCGAGCGTCGACATGACGAGCCCGGCGCCGTTGCCGATGATGCCGACCTCGCCGTCGAGCTTCACGTAGTTGAGGCCCGACTTCTTGGCCTTGGCCTCGAGCGGGTCGGCGGCGTCCTTGTCCTCGAGCTCCTCGTGCTCCGGGTGACGGATCTCAGAGGCGTTGTCGTCGAGCGTGACCTTGCCGTCGAGGGCGATGATGTCGCCCTCCTCGGTGCGGACGAGCGGGTTGACCTCGACGAGAGTCGCGTCCTCGCCCTTGTAGACGTCGAACAGCTTCACGAAGACGTCGGAGACCTTCTCGACGAGGTCCTCGGGGAAGTTCGCCGCGCGGGCGATCTCGACGGCCTTCTCCTTGTCGATACCCGTGAGCGGGTTGACCTCGACGCGTGCCAGGGCCTCGGGACGCTCGACCGCGAGCTCCTCGATCTCCATACCGCCCTCGACCGAGCAGAGGCTCAGGTACGAGCGGTTGGCGCGGTCGAGCAGCACGGAGAAGTAGAACTCCTCGGCGATGCGCGCACCCTGCGCGACCATGACGCGCTTGACCACGTGGCCCTTGATGTCGAGACCGAGGATGGCCTTGGCCGCCTCGTACGCCTCGTCGGGGGTCTTGGCGACCTTGACGCCGCCCGCCTTGCCACGGCCGCCGGTCTTCACCTGAGCCTTGACGACGACCACTCCGCCGATCTTCTCGGCCGCCGCCCTCACCTCCTCAGGGGTGTCCGCGACGATGCCGGCGAGGACCGGCACTCCGTACTTCTCGAAAACGTCTCGTGCCTGGTACTCGTACAGATCCACTGTGGTTCCTTCACTGGGCTGCTGTCTGGTAATTCTCTCGATGTCGAGACATCGACCAGTCCCCCAGCCTACTACCTCGGCCTGAGCGCCCCGGAGCGCGGAAACCGCTGGCGCGCGCTCGGAGGTTCTAGGCTTTCGCTATGCGAGACTTCTCCGATTCGCGCGACGCCGTCGTCGCCGCAGCACTCGAGCTCTTCCAGGCGCAGGGCTTCGACCAGACCTCCGTGGAGCAGATCGCGAAGGCCGCCGGGGTCTCCCGCTCGACGTTCTTCCGCCAGTTCGGCGGCAAGGAGGACGTCGTGTTCGCCGACCACGAGGTCATGCTCGGCCAGCTCCGCGAGTATCTCGCCGAGGGGCACGACGACCCGTGGGGCGCCGTCTGCGCGGCATCCGAGTCGGTCTTCGCGCATTTCGCCCGCGACCCGGAGCTGGCCCGCCGCCGCTATCAGGTGGTGCGCCAGGTGCCGGTGCTGCGCGAGCGCGAGATCATCACGGTCTTCCGATACGAGCGCCTCTTCGACGACTACCTGCGCACCGCGTTGCCCGGAGTGGACCCGCTGGATGCCGTCGGCTTCGCCGCCCTGGTCACCGCAGTGCACAACCACGTGCTGCGGCAGCTGCTCCGCGGCAAGAAGAAGGTGCCGCTGTCGACGCTGCAGACCGCCCTCGCCGACGCACGGCGTCGCTACGGCGTGCCGGCGGAGGCGGAGACGGGCGCACCCGACGACGTCGTGGTCGCCGTCTTCCCCCGGTCGATGCCGGTTGCGGAGATCACCCGCCGCCTTCGCTCGCAGCTGGACTGACTCGCGGGCTTCGCGCACCGCCCGGCGCTTCGCTCGCTCGCCTTCGTGAAACCGAGTACCGAGGAGTACGATACTCAGGTCCACGAAGGAGTCCCCATGAGCACTGCAGCCTCCCCCCTCCCCGGCGAGCGCGTCGCCTCGTACGACATCACCGCCCGACAGGACAGCGACTACTACGCGGTCTTCGCCGACATCCCGGATGCCGACCGCGCGGCCTGGGACCGCGCGAAGGCGTACATCGACGAGGTCGGGCCGCAGATGGCCGACGCCTGGGACCGCGCCGAGTACCCGCTCGACGCCGCCCGCCGCATGGGCGAGATGGACCTCGTCGTGGACGGGATCGACCATCCGTCTCTCACGCACCTCTCTCCGCTCGCGGCGGGGCTGGTGAACATGGAGATCTCCCGGGGCGACGGATCGCTCGGCACCGTGCTCGCCGTGCAGGGCGGTCTCGCACTGCGCACTCTCGCACTGTTCGGCTCGCCCGCACAGCAGGAGCGCTGGCTGACGGCACTCGCCGACGGCTCCGTGCTGGGCTCGTTCGCCCTGACCGAGCCCGACCACGGCTCCGACTCCGTGTCGCTCGAGACGGTCGCCCGTCGCGACGGCGACGAGTGGGTCCTCCGTGGCGCGAAGAAGTGGATCGGCAACGGCGCCTCCGGCGGCATCACGTTCGTCTGGGCGCGCGTCGACGACGAGTCGGACGAGGGGCACGGCTCGGTGCGGTGCTTCCTCGTGGAGCAGGAGACGCCCGGATACGCGGGCACGGCGATCCGGGGCAAGGCATCGCTGCGAGCGATCCACCAGGCGCACATCCGCCTCGACGACGTTCGCGTGCCGCTCGACGCCGTGCTCCCGGGAACGAAGAGCTTCAAGGACGCGTCCACCGTCCTCTACGCGACGCGCTCCGGCGTCGCCTGGTCGGCCCTCGGCCACGCGACCGCCTGCTACGAGGCCGCCCTCGCCTACGCCAAGACGCGGGTGCAGTTCGGCAAGCCTCTCGCCGGGTTCCAGATGGTGCAGGAGCGGCTGACGCACATGCTCGAGGACCTCACCGCGATGCAGCTGTACTGCCGCCGCCTGGCCGACCTCGAAACGGCGGGCGAGCTCCGGCCCACACAGGCGTCGCTCGCGAAGTTCCACAACACCCGCGCGGCGCGGCGGGTGGCGGCGACCGCGCGCGATCTGCTCGGCGGCAACGGCATCCTGCTGGAGTACGGCGTGATGCAGCACATGGCAGACATCGAGGCCATCCACACCTACGAGGGCACCGAGAGCGTGCAGGCCCTGCTTCTCGGCCGTGACATCACCGGGAAGAGCGCGTTCGCCTGACCCCTCGCCCGAGGGCGAGCGACATGCGACGGATGCGTCAGTCGCAGCCGCAGCCGCCGGCGGGCGTCTTCACCATGAAGCACACATCGCACACGCCGTAGTCCCGCTCGACGGGCTTCGGCGTCGCGGCGACGCGCGGTGCGGCGGCCGCGCGCGGCGTCGACGACCGCTTGGCCTTCACCGGAGTGATCGGGCGGAACTCGCTCGGGTGCGTGACGTAGAAGAACGGCGCACGACCCTCGCTCGCCCGCAGGCGCAGCGGCGTCGACCCGACGACGACGACCTCGTCCTCGGTGAAGCCGTTCGTGTAGGTCTTGCCGATGTGCAGGCTGACGCCGTCGCCGCGACGGATCGCCTCGATGTAGCGGCCGCGGTCGATGTAGGAGGAGATGCCGACGGCATCCATGATCGCCGTGATGAACTCGTGGTTCTCCTCGGCGATGCGGTGAGCGCGGAGCGCCTCGCGGAGCGATCGGTACGGACGGGAGGTGCCGGTGGGGGTCGGGCCCTGGACTTCGTTCATCTCCTCCAGGATCTCACGTTCCGACGTGGAAGACTGGCGGCATGGTTCGCGCGACGATCATCGGATCCGGTCCGAACGGCCTCGCGGCGGGGGTCTCCCTCGCCCGAGCCGGCTACGAGGTGCGCGTGCTCGAAGCCGCGGACACGATCGGCGGCGGCGTCCGCAGTGCCGAGACCACGCTTCCCGGGTTCGTGCACGACATCTGCTCGGCCGTGCACCCCGCCGCGCTGTCGTCGCCCTTCTTCCAGGCGTTCGGCCTGGCCGACCGCATCGACTGGATCGTGCCGGAGATCTCCTACGCCCACCCGCTCGACGGCGGCCGTGCCGGCGTCGCCTGGCGCGACATCGAGAAGACCGCTGCCGGACTGGGCGTCGACGGGAAGGCCTGGCTCGCGCTGCTGCGCCCGTTGAGTCGGCACATCGACGGCGTCGTCGACTTCACCGGGAATCAGATGCTGCGGATCCCCCGCGAACCGCTCACGGCGCTGCGCTTCGGCCTGCGCATGATCGACCAGGGCACGCCCTTCGCCGACCTCTCGTTCCGCACCGACGAGGCAGCCGGGCTCATCTCCGGCGTGCTCGCCCATGCCCCGGCGCGGATGCCGTCGCTCGCCGCCTCCGCCGCCGGGTTGCTGCTCGCCGCAGCGGGACACGCGGGCGGCTGGATGTACCCCCGCGGCGGAGCGCAGCGCATCGCCGACGCCATGGTCGCCGACATCGAGGCGCACGGCGGCTCGGTCGAGTCGGGCGTGCATGTCACCGATCTCGGCGATCTCGACTGGGGCGACCCGGATGCCGGCGACCTGCTTCTGCTCAACACGTCGCCGCGCCTGCTGCTCACCCACCCCGACATTCCGAGCCGCTACGCCCGAGCGATCCAGGGGTACCGGTACGGGGCCGCCGCCGCCAAGGTCGACTTCGCGCTCGACGGACCGATCCCCTGGACGAATCCCGACGTGGCGCAGGCGCCGACCGTGCACCTCGGCGGCACCAGAGCCGAGGTCGCGGCGAGCGAGAACGCCGTCGCCCGCGGCCGGGTCAGCGACCGTCCGTACGTGCTCACCGTGCAACCGTCGGTCTTCGACCCGACCCGCGCCCCCGAGGGCAAGGCGGTGCTGTGGGCGTACATCCATGTGCCGGCGAACTCCGACCTCGACGCGACCGAGCTCATCACGCGGCAGGTCGAGCGCTTCGCGCCGGGGTTCCGCGACAGGATCCTCGCGCATCACTCGGTTCCGGCCTCCGCGCGGGAGGCGGTGAACCCCGCAGAGATCGGCGGCGACATCCTCGGCGGCGCCTTCACGATCCCGCAGGCCGTCCGGCGTCCGGTGCTCAGCACCGCGCCCTGGCGCACCCCGATGCGCGGCGTATACCTCGCCTCGTCATCGACCCCGCCGGGCCCCGGCGTGAACGGGCTGGCGGGATGGCACGCCGCGCGCACCGCCCTCGCGGACGCCGGTGAGCGAGCCACCCTCGCCGACCTGTTCTAGCAGGGCCACTGCGCGCCAGCCCCTTCTGCCGCGACCCGTTCCCGGGCCAGGATGGGTCCATGCGCTACGAGATCCCCGCTCCCATGCTCGCCAAGGCGGCGGCATCCGTCCCCGACCCCGCGAAGACGACCGGCGGCTTGCTGTTCGAGCCGAAGTGGGACGGATTCCGCGGCCTGATCGCGTGGGACGGCGAGACGGTCGAGATCGGCTCCCGGGGCGCGAAACCGCTCACCCGCTACTTCCCCGAACTCGTCGAAGCGATCCCCGAGCTCCTCCCGGGTCCCTGCCTGCTCGACGGCGAGATCGTCGTCGCGACCGGCCGTGAAGGTGCGCAACGACTCGACTGGGAGGCGCTGAGCCAGCGCATCCATCCGGCCGCGTCCCGCGTCGCGAAGCTGGCGGCCGAGACGCCCGCTATGTTCATCGCCTTCGACCTGCTGGCCGAGGGCGACGACGATCTGCTGCAGTCGCCCTTCCGAGAGCGCCGTGACCGCCTGGAAGCGCTGATGGCGAAGGTCGAGCACCCGCTGCACATCACCCGCACCACCACCGATCGCGACGCGGCCGTCCGCTGGCTCGCCGAGTTCGAAGGTGCGGGACTCGACGGCGTCGTCGCGAAGCCGCTGGATCAGCCCTATGCGCCGGGCAAGCGCACCCTCATCAAGGTCAAGCACGCGCGCTCCGCCGATGTCGTGGCGCTCGGCTACCGCATCCACAAGTCGGGCAGCGGCGTCGGGTCGTTGCTGGTCGGCCTCTACGACGCCGACGGGCGACTGCACCAGGTCGGTGGCGTCGCCGCGTGGAGCGACAAGCGTCGGCAGGAGCTCGTCGACGAGCTCGCTCCGCTGGTCGAGCGCGACGAGGACGGCGCCGCGGTGACGGGTGAGAGCGAGCGCTCACGGTTCAGCGGCTCCAAGGACGTGTCGTTCGTGCGGCTGCGCCCGGAGCGGGTGCTCGAGGTGCGGTATGACCAGCTCGAGGGCGACCGGTTCCGCCACACCGTGCAGTTCGAGCGCTGGCGGCCCGACCGCGACGCGCGCTCGTGCACCTACGACCAGCTCGACACCGTCGCCGGATACGACCTCGCCGACGTGATCGGCTGAGGCGCGGCATCCGGCACCCGCCTTCAGTCGCCGGTCGGCGCGCCGTTCTCGTCCCAGTTCGCAGCGACCTTCTTGCTCGGCTGCACGCGCGGCGGCTCACCGGGCATCTTCGGGAACTCGGGAGGGAACGGCAGCTCGCCGAGCCCGTCGGCCTTGTCCCGCTCCCACCACTCGAGCAGGGTGTCGATGCGTCCAGGCGACGCCTGCTTCTCGGCCCACGGGTCGCCGATCTCGTCGAGCCGCTTCGGGATGCTGCGCACGGTGAACTGCGATGGATCCAGATCGTCGAGCTCATCCCAGTGGACCGGCGTCGACACCGTCGCCTTCGGCAGAGCGCGCGGGCTGTAGGCACCCGCCATCGTGCGGTCGCGATTCGCCTGGTTGAAGTCGACGAAGATCCGCTCTCCGCGCTCCTCCTTCCACCAGTTGGTGGTCACCTGCTCCGGCATCCGGCGCTCCAGCTCGCGACCGGCAGCGATCACCGCATGTCGCACGTCGAGGAACTCGTGCGTCGGCTCGATGGGCGCGAAGACGTGGAGGCCGCGGTTGCCGCTCGTCTTCGCGAACGCCTCGAGACCGGCCTCGCGCAACACGGTCCGCAGCTCGTGGGCGGCGGTCACGGCATCCGCGAAGTCCGTACCCGGCTGCGGGTCGAGGTCGATGCGCAGCTCGATCGGATTGTCAGGGTCGGTCGCGAGCGACGCCCACGGGTGGAACACGATCGTGTTCATCTGCGCGGCCCACACGATCGCGCTCGGGCGGTTCAGCACGATCTGCGGATGCCGTCGCCCGCTGTTGTAGGTCAGCGTCACCGCGTCGACGAAGTCAGGCGTGCCCTTCGGCGGGTTCTTCGAGAAGAAGCCCTCGCTGCCGACGCCGTCGCGGAACCGCTCCAAGGAGACAGGACGGTTGCCGTTGGCCGCGAGGAACGGCACGCTGGCGAGCTGGAAGTACTCGGCCAGCTCCGCCTTGGTGATGCCGACTTCGGGCCACACGACCCGGTTCGGGCTCGACAGTGCGACCTCGCGCTCTCCATCCGGATCGACGACGGTCAGGGTCACGCGTTCGGAGGCCATGCTCCGACCCTAGAGCGCGAGCGAGACGCGCGGAACCCCCGGCGAGGCAGGCCGGGCGCCATGCGGCCGGCCCGGTCGGGTCGTGCGTCAGTCGCCCACGTCGACCGCGAGCACCAGCACCGGCGCGAGCGCGTCGCGCTCGATGAGCAGCGTCGGTCCCGCGGGGTCCAGGATCACACCGGCCATCTCGGGATGTCCGGCGAACAGCTTGGCGAGCTGCTCGGGCTCGAACGGCAGCGGACGGTCGCCTCGACCGAGCGCCAGCACCTCGAGCGGGTGCGAGAACAGCTGCAGGAACCGCTTGCCGTCGGCCGTCTGCGCCTCCGCGATGCCGGGCTGGCCGGTTCCGGTGCCGTCGTTCACCGCCACCCACATGCGTTTGGTGGCGAGCGCCTGACCGAGCTTCGCCGCAGTGTCCTGCTCCCGCGGCTGGGCGAGCAGTGACTTCACCGTCATCTCGACGTCGGCCTGCTCGAGTGCCTTCTCGAGGAGCTCGGTCGGGAAGACGACGCGGTGCGGCGCGGAGGCGTTGTCGACGATGAGCCCGGCGAAATCGCCCGCGACGACCTGCTGCAGCACCGATGTCACCGGCTGGGCGACGGCCGAGGTCGCGGTGGGGTCCGTCTCCAGCTGCACGGAGTCGCGCACGGCGCCCGCGGAGCTGAAGGCGAGCATGAACTGCCGGTCGCCATCGCGCACGACCGCGACCGAGAGCGGCTTGCCCTCGCTGATCTGGGCGCGCGCATCGCCGTTCACCCGGATGTACAGGTGCGCCTGCAGCGCCTGGCGCAGCACGCCCAGGAGCTGCTCGTTCGTGGCACCCTGCTCGATCTGCGCGAGGGCCTGACGGAGCAGGACGTTGTCCTTCATGCCGGGAACCGTCTCGGTCTGCTCCGGCGGCAGCGCGGGCGCGAGCGGCAGTCGGCGCTCGGTCTGGGCATCGCCGGGCTGCTGAGCCGGGGCTCCCCCGAAGGCGGGCGCGACGGGAGCCGTGGATGCCGGAGTCGAGGCAGAGGGTGCGGCGTTCGGGTCGGGCAGCGAGACCTCGGGTCCGGCCTGCGCGCCGACGCCGCGGAAGGCCTGCACGGAGATGCCGACGGCGGGCGCTGCCTCCTCGACGGGAGCGTCCTCCGGGGCAGCGGCTACCCCTTCGGCGCCGGTCGCGGCGGTCGAGTCGGATGCGATGCCGGTGGCGTTCTGCGGATCGACCGTCGCGCCGTCGCGCGCCTGCGGCGCGGTGCCGTCGGCCTCGTCGGCGGAAAGGGTCGCGTCTGCCTCGGTCTGGTCGGCGACGACGTCGTCAGCGGACTTCTTGCGGCGGGAGAACAGGGCCATATCAGCCAGCCTAACCCGCGACCCCGCTAGATCTTCTCGATCGGCGCGACCTTGATCAGCAGCTTCTTCTGCCCGGCGGAATCGAAGCGCACGTGCGCGATCCGCTTCGCGCCCTCGCCCGTGACGGCATCCACTCGACCCTCTCCGAAGTCGGAGTGGCGGATGCGGTCGCCCGCCGTCAGCTCGAGGTCGCCGTTGTCGCGCATCTTCGCCGTGACGCGGTTCGGGAACTTGTCCATCGCAGTCGAGAGGGGCTTCAGTGAGTCGCTGCCGGGCAGCGGCTTCACACCGAAGCGGTCACCCGATCCGCCGAACCCGCCGCCGCCTCGTCGAGCGTTCAGAGCGCGAGACTGCGTACCGCCGCGCGAGTTCACGTCGCCAGGCGACTGCCGCCAGTCGATCAGTCCGGCCGGGATCTCCTGCAGGAACCGGCTCGGCATCGCGACCGAGACCTCGCCGAACTGGGCGCGCGTCATAGCGAGCGACAGGTGCAGGCGCTTCCGTGCGCGCGTGATGCCGACGTAGAAGAGACGGCGCTCCTCCTGCGGCCCGCCCGGCTCGCCCGCCGAGATGCGGTGCGGGATGAGGTCCTCCTCGACTCCCGTCACGAAGACCGCGTCGTACTCGAGCCCCTTCGCGGTGTGCATCGTCATGAGCGACACGGTGCCCGACTCGTCGTCGAGGTCGTCGGCATCCGACACCAGCGCCACCTCGGTGAGGAAGTCGACGATCGTGCCCTCCGGGTTGTTCCGCGCGAAGTCCCTCGCGACCGCGACGAACTCGTCGAGGTTCTCGACCCGCGCCTCGTCCTGAGGGTCGCGGCTCGCGCGCAGAGCGTCGAGGTACCCGCTCTTCGACAGCAGCACGCTGAGGCCGTCGGCGACGGAAGTCGGCGGCGGCACCTCCCCCGATGCGGGAAGCATGATCTCGGTCGCCTCGGCGAGCGTCGCGTCGAGCTGCGCGATGGCCGCCTGGATCTTCGGCCCCACCCCGAGCTGACCTGGCACCGACAGCGCCTGACGGAAGGTGATGTCGTGGTCCTCCGCGAACCGCGCGATCGCGGTCTCGGTCACGTCGCCGATGCCGCGGCGAGGCTTGTTGAGGATGCGGCGCACCGCCATCTCGTCAGCCGGGTTCGCGACCGCCACGAGGTATGCGAGCGCGTCCTTGATCTCGGCGCGCTCGTAGAACTTCGTGCCGCCCATGATCTTGTACGGCACAGCGGAGCGGATGAAGATCTCCTCCAGCGCACGCGACTGCGAATTCGTGCGGTAGAAGACAGCGATCTCGGAGTACGGCATTCCGGCGCGTCGCAGCGCCTCGATCTCATCGGCGACGAACTGGGCCTCGTCGTGCTGCGAGTACCCGGTGAAGCCGATGACCTTGTCGCCGTCTCCCTTGTCGCTCCAGAGCTTCTTGTCCTTGCGGTCGAAGTTGTTGCCGATGACCGAGTTCGCCGCGGAGAGGATGTTCTGCGTCGAACGATAGTTCTGCTCGAGCAGCACCACCTTGGCTCCGGGGAAGTCGCGCTCGAACTCGCTGATGTTGCGGATGTCGGCGCCGCGGAACGCGTAGATCGACTGGTCGGAGTCGCCGACCACTGTCAGCGATGCACCCTCGAGCTCCGGCGTCGTCTCGGGCTCGAAGATCATCATGCCGTTCGAGGCATACGGGTCGGGGGCGTCTCCGGAGACGGGGCGCGTCAGCTCGTGGATGAGCGCGTACTGCGCGTGGTTCGTGTCCTGGTACTCGTCGACGAGCACGTGCCGGAACCGCCGACGATAGGTGTCGGCCACCTGCGGGAAGGCGCGGAACAGGTACACCGTCTGACCGATGAGGTCGTCGAAGTCGAACGCGTTCGCCTTCTGCAGCTGTCGCTGATAGTCGGTGAAGAGCTCGACGAAGATGCGTTCCGCGGGATCGCTCATGTTCGCCTGGCGTGCGTACGCCTCGGCATCCGACAGTTCGTTCTTGAGCTTCGAGATGCGCCCCTGCACCGACGCCGGAGTGAGACCGTACGCGTCGGCCTCGTGCTCCTTGACCAGACGCTTGATGAGGGCGCGCGAGTCGCCCGAGTCGTAGATCGTGAACGACTTCGTGAATCCGAACTGCTGCGCTTCGCGACGCAGGATGCGCACGCACGCCGAGTGGAACGTCGAGATCCACATTCCGCGGGCCGCCTCGCCGACGATGCCCTCGACGCGCTCGCGCATCTCGCCCGCGGCCTTGTTCGTGAACGTGATCGCGAGGATCTGGCTCGGCCATGCTTCGCGAGAACGGAGTAGCGAGGCGATGCGACGCGTGAGCACGCTGGTCTTGCCCGAGCCGGCGCCCGCGACGATCAGCAGCGCGGGGCCGCGATAGGTGACGGCCTCGAGCTGCTGGGGGTTGAGGCCGGCGAGGAGGTCGTCCTGACCCTGCTCCCCGGTGGAGCGCGGGCCGACGGATCCGGGAACGATGAGGGGGGCTTCGGTCATGGCCTTAAGAGTCTAGGCGTCGCCACCGACACC
The DNA here is from genome assembly GCF_002362255.1 of Microbacterium sp. SZ1. Lineage (GTDB taxonomy): Bacteria > Actinomycetota > Actinomycetes > Actinomycetales > Microbacteriaceae > Microbacterium. The sequence continues at coordinate 18,044 of NZ_LPVV01000006.1, forward strand.
GGGAGCCGGGGTCCGGGGGCCTGCCCACGAGACGGGCGGGTGCGTTCGCACCTCGCCCGCCTCGCGCATGTCAGATCGTTCGACGACGGCGCCGCACGGCCACGGCGCCCGCTCCGAGGAGCGCGATCGCGAACAGGATGCCGAGCGTCGGCACCTCCGCGCCCGTCACCGCGAGTGCGCCCGTGGCCGTGATGCGGATGTCGGCCCAGCCGATCAGTGCGCCGGAGTCGGAGTACACCGCGATCCGGTGGGCGCCCAGCGCGGCATCCGATGGAATCACGACCGAGAAGGTGCCGGCGGCCGATGCCGTGCCGCTCGCGAGCAGCACCGGGTCGGAGTACATCCACACCGCGATCCGCTCCCCCGCGTGGTCGCCGCGGACCGACACCGTGACGGTCTCGCCGCGCGCGGCCGTGCTCGGGTTCACCGTCACGCCGTTGCGGTTGTCATCCGTCAGCGCAGAGCCCGGCAGAGGCGGAGTCTGACCACCGGGGGTCTCCCCGCCCGGGTTCTCGCCGCCGGGGTTCACCGCGGCCGGCAGCGTGCCCACGCGCAGGGCCTCGGAGGCGAAGCCGTCCGCGAACCACCACACCGGTCGCTGGCCGTTCACCGCGAGCGACGCGGGCGCGGTGGCGAAGCCCTCGTTGTTGATGTCCGGCATGCCCGCGGGACGCGCGTAGTGCGCGATCCCCGGCGCGTTCGTGCCGTTCAGCGTGATCTGGGCCGAGCGCCCGCCACATCCGTCGTCGCACACCGCCCACAGCACGCCGAGCACGCTGTCGTAGTCCAGCGCCATGACTCCCGCCAGTCTCGGCGCGATCTCCGAGACGAGCACGGCCGACCCGTCGCCGTTCAGCGCGAACGCGTACACGTGGCCGTTGTCCTCGACCGCGACGAGGAACAGCCCGTCACCGTGCCCCGAGTAGTCGGCCGGGTCGTAGGCCGCGCCCGTGTTCTGATCGAACAGCTTCCCGGCGAGCGCCGAGTCCGGCACCCACTGGACCGCTTCCATGCCGAGGTTCGCTCCCACCGCCGGCAGCTGCGACGTGAGGTCCCACTCCTGCTCGGCGACCAGGTCGCCGGCCGCGGCCTCAGGGTCGACCTTCAGCACGGTGTTCTGGTTCACGCCCTTCGCGCTGTTGTCGCGCTCCGAGGCGACGTACACGAAGCCGTCGCCGTCGACCGTGATGCCCTCGGTGTCGGGCCCGGCGGCGGAGGGATTCGCCGCATCCTTCTGGAAGCGCACGCGCTTGCCCGCCTCCCAGCCGGAGATCGTCGAGAACGACCCGTCCGCGTGCGCGTCGAGCTTCCAGATTCGACCCTCCCCGTTGTCGACGGCCCACAGGATCGCGCCGTCGGCGGTCTCCTGCACGTCGAGGCCGGAGCTGTCCTCGAGGAACGTCGGTGCGGTGTCGAGCACCCGCACCTCGGCCGAACCCGGCCACGGCGAGACCGCGATCTCACCGGCGCACACGTTCGCCTCGCCCTTGGTGTCCTTCGCGGTGCTCGCGAACGGTCCGGTCGTGTCGGGGCAGCGACCCCAGGTCGTGGCCGCGTGACCGGCGCCCCAGGTGGTGGAGTCGACCAGCAGGTCGCCGTCGAAGACCCGCACGGCGTCTCCGTCGCCGAGTCCGAACCCGAGCTGGGCGCGCTCGATCACGAGGTAGCCGCCCGCCGCGATCGTCGTTCCCGCCGGAATGGCGTAGGAGTGCGCGTCGTCGTCGTCCTTCACGACGACGCCTGACACGTCGAGCACGGCATCCGTCGGGTTCACGAGCTCGACCCAGTCGTCGGGCGATCCGCCGTCCGACTCGACCTCGTTGATGCGCACGGGGTTGCCGCACGCATTGCGCAGACCCTTCGTGGAGACGGCGATGTCGACGATGTCGCCGGTGCCGTCGGCACAACGCGCCAGCACCCCGGCGGCATGCGCCGCGTATGCGTGCTCGTCGACCGTGTTGCCGTTCGCGTCGCGCAGGGTCGCGGTATCGCCGTTGCCCAGACCGAAGACGAAGTGCGTCGGCTGGTCGAACACGAAGTAGGCGCCGGGCGCGAGGACCGTGCCCGCAGGCAGCGGAGTGGCCTCGTCGGCGTGACCGACGGGGTCGTCGTCCATGACCGTCCAGCCGGAGATGTCCACGGGCGTGATGCCGACGTTCACGACCTCGATCCAGTCGGTCGTGTCGCCGTTCGACTCGATCTCGTTGATCACGACGTCCGGGACCACGCAGGAGTTCGCAGCGCCCTGGGTCGCGTGGGCGAGGGCGAACACGCCCGCGCCGTCGGGGCAGCGGGCGAAGGTGGCCGCGACGAAGTCGCCGTCGATCGCGGCGTGACCGGTCCAGGGCAGGGTGTCGTCGATGATCGTGCCCGTGGCATCGAACAGGCGGATGCGGTCGGCGCTGCCGATGCCGATCGGCTCGCGGAACGGCGCCTCGACGCCGCCGACCATGCCGACGGACGCCTCGTCCACGACGAGGAACTCGCCGGCTCCGATCGTCGTGCCGGGGAGGAACTGCCACCGGTGGTCGTCGGAGTTGTCGCGGATCTCGTAGCCCGAGATGTCGAGGACCTCGTCGCCCGGGTTGTAGAACTCCACCCAGTCAGCCGGCTGCGAGTCGACCTCGTTGATGACGATCGATCCGGCGACCGGCGCGTTCGACGGGAACACGTTCGCCACTCCCTTGGTGGGCTCGGCCGTGGTCGCCCACTCGACGGCGCCGTCGACATCGCGCGCGCCCCACGTCGCGGTGGCGTGCCCCGTCCACGAGGTCTCGTCGACGATGGCGCCGAGCGGGTCGAACAGGCGCACCTGGTCGTCCTTGCCGAGCCCGAAGTCGAACTGCCCGACGCCCGAGCCGGAGTCCAACTGGTCGATCGCGAGATACGCGCCGGCTGCGACGACCGTGCCCTCGGGGAAGGTGTACGAATTCCCGTCGCTGTTGTCCTTCACGACGAAGCCGCCGAGATCGACCTCGGTCCCCGAGGTGTTCAGGAACTCGATCCAGTCGCCGGGGACGCCCCCGTCGGACTCGACCTCGTTGATGCGGATGCCGGATTCGGCGCCGGTGGCGGACAGGGGGACGGCGAGCAGTGCGGCGGCGCCGAGCGCGCCGACCGTGGTGATCGCCGCCGCGGAACGCAGGCGGGACATGGGTCTCCTGAAGGGATGCAGACGGGTGTCACCCCAGACCACCGAGTGCGGTTTGCCGCACGGCATCCTTCCGGTGCACGGAAGGTGAACGCGGGGTTGCCATTGCTCGCGACAGCCGAACGGCGCCGGCGAAGGTCTGCGGACCCTCAGCCGCGGAAGAACGCCACCCCGAGGTCGGGGTGATCGACGAAGACGCCGTCGACACCGGTGCGCGCGATCACGTCCCACTCGGCTTCGTAGTCGCCGAAGGCCTCCTTGCCGCCCGCACCGCGGAACTCCTTTGCGAGGAACCGATTCTCCGGTCGGCACGTCCAGGTGAACACCGTCAGCCCCCGCGCATGAGCATCGGCCACGATCGTGTTGCCCTTCTCGAGCAGCATCTTCTTGTCGACGCTGATGCCGTCGACCGATCCGATCAGCGCGTCGAGCCCACGCGGAGTGACAGTCGCCGCGTAGGTCGGCGCGTGCATCCCGTGCGTCACGACCAGATCGTACGGGCTCCCGCCCGCCTCGATCAGGTAGACGTAGGACGCGGGGACGCCACGGTCTCGCAACTCCCCCAGCACCGTCGACTCGAACGACTCGACGATGAGCGGCAGCTGGCCCTCGCTCCAGCCGGCGGCCCGTAGTTCCGCGGCGATGAGGGGCGCCAGCGGCATCCCGATGCTCGTGAAGTAGGTGGCGTGCTTCACCTCGAGCACCACCCCGATCTCGCGCCCGTGCTCGCTCGACCCCTCGCGCACGATGTCGAGAACGTCGACGAGCCGCAGGATCGGCTGGGCACCGTCGAAGCTCGCGCTCGACGGGCGCACATCGGAGAGCCGCTCGCGACTGCGCAGCGTCGACAGCTCATCCCAGGTGAAATCCTCGGTGAACCAGCCGGTCAGCGCCTCGCCGTCGATCCGCTTGGTCGTCTTGCGATCCGCGAACTCCGGATGCTGCGCCACATCCGTCGTCCCGGAGATCTCGTTCTCGTGGCGGACGATGAGCACGCCGTCCTTCGTGGCCACGACGTCGGGTTCGACCGCATCCACCCCCATCGCGAGCGCGAGCTCGTACGACGACCGCGTGTGCTCCGGTCGGTAGCCGGGGGCACCGCGATGCCCGATGACGAGGGGAGAATTCCTGGGCACGCTCTCAGCGTAGAACACGCGCGCGACACGCCAGGGCGGGTATCGTGGAGGAAAGCGACCTACAACCCCTTTGGAGTGAGGCCCACCATGAGCAATTTCGCTTTCAACAACCCGGCGTTCCAGCAGCAGGATCCGCGGAACGTCGCGACCTACCCCGGGGCTCCGCAGGGCGCTCAGGGTGCGCAGGCCGCCTCGTTCCAGCACGGGACGATGGATGCCGCCGCGAACGCGCAGCTGGAGGGCATGTACGCCGCTCCGCCGGCCGGCGCCATCGAGACCGACCGCATGTCGGTCGAGGACACGGTCTGGAAGACCGCCGGTCTCTTCGCCATCCTCCTCGTCACCGCCGCTGTCGGCTGGTTCCTGACCCTCGGCGGCGTCGCAGCCCCCGTGCAGAACCCCTACGACCGGTTCGAGCCGAACCTCCTTCCGTGGGTCGTCGGCGCCCTCGGCGGTTTCGTGCTCGCGATGGTGATCTCGTTCACCTCGCGCAAGAAGGTCCGTCCCGCGCTGATCTTCGCCTACGCGGCATTCGAGGGTCTCTTCATCGGAGGCATCTCGGCGTTCTTCGAGGTCCTGTACCCCGGCATCGTCTTCCAGGCGACGCTCGCCACGGTCTCGGTCGTCGGTGTCACCCTGGCTCTCTTCGCGAGCGGCAAGATCCGCGCGACGAAGAAGGCCACGAAGATCTTCATGATCGCGCTGGTCGGCTACCTCGTCTTCTCGCTCATCAACGTCATCCTGACCTGGACCGGCGTGCTGGGTGAAGGCGCGGCGTTCGGTCTGCTGAGCAAGGTCGAGATCCTCGGCATCCCGCTCGGTGTCATCATCGGCGTCCTCGTCGTCATCATGGCCGCGTACTCGCTGGTGCTCGACTTCGACCAGATCCAGCAGGGCGTGCGCAACGGCGCTCCCCGCACCTACGGCTGGCTCGGCGCCTTCGGCATCATGGTCACGGTCGTCTGGCTGTACGTCGAGATCCTGCGCATCATCGCGATCGTCCGGGGCAACAACTGACCGCAGCGCTCACGAAAGGCCCGTCTCCTCAGGGAGGCGGGCCTTTTGCCATACTCGGGACGAGAAACGCAAGGGGTTGCAGGGTTTTCTCAGCAAAGGCACGCTGGTTAACACGAAGCCCCGGCACCCCGGGGCTCCCGATTTATAGGAGCTGACCATGAGTTTTCTCGGCTTTCTTCTTCTCGGCCTCATCGCCGGAGCCATCGCCAAGCTGATCCTTCCGGGCAAGCAGGGCGGCGGCTGGTTCGTGACCCTTCTGCTCGGCGTCGTGGGCGCCCTGCTCGGCGGCTGGCTCGGCGGTCTGATCCTGAACCGCCCGCTCACCGAGTTCTGGGACCTCGGCACCTGGCTCCTCGCCATCGGCGGTTCGATCATCGTGCTGCTGATCTACGGCCTGATCGTCGGACGCGGCAACAAGTCGCGCGCCTGACACCAGCCGCGCGAGCGGCGACGCAGAGAACCCCCTCGGATCATCCGAGGGGGTTTTCTCGTGTTCAGGCTCCCGATGCCTTCGCCTCCAGCAGCGCACGCTCCCGGTCGTTACCCGCGAGTGCTGCGGCCGTCGCGAACTCGCTTCGCGCCTCCGAGTCTCGGCCGAGGCGCAGCAGCAACTCGCCTCTCGTCGCGGGCAGCAGGTGGTACCCACGGAGGGCGCCGGATGCCGAGAGCTCGTCGATGATGCGTAGCGCGGATGCCGGACCGGTGGCCATCGCGACCGCCGCCGCCCGGTTGAGCTCGACGACGGGCGACGGCGCGATGCGCCCGAGCGCCTCGTACAGCAGGACGATGCGATCCCAGTCGGTCTCCTCGACCGACGTCGCCACGGCATGGCATTCGGCGATCGCCGCCTGCAGCCCGTAGGCGCCGCGCCCCCTGCCGCGCGCGTCAGCCTCCGCGAGAGCTGCTCGACCCCGCGCGATGCGGCCGCGGTCCCAGCGACCGCGGTCCTGATCGGTGAGCAGCACCGGATCGCCGTTCCTGTCGGCCCGGGCGGGGAAGCGCGCGGCCGTGAGCTCCATGAGAGCAAGCAGGCCGAGCGCATCCCTTTCCGCCGGCATGAGAGCGGTCAGGACGCGGGTGAGACGGATCGCCTCGATACTGAGCTCCGGGCGCATCCAGTCGGCGCCGCTGGATGCCGAGTGCCCCTCGTTGAAGATGAGATAGAGAACGCCGAGGATCGCCCCGAGACGGTCGGCGCGCTCCTCGCGCGGAGGCAGTTCGAACGGCGCTCTCGCTGCCGCAAGGGTCTTCTTCGCGCGAACGATGCGCTGCTGCACGGTCGCCGTCGGCACGAGGAACGCTCGTGCGATCTCCTCGCTCGACAGGCCGCCGACGACACGCAGCGTGAGCGCGACCTGCGCCTCACGGGACAGCACCGGGTGGCACGAGATGAAGATCAGCCGCAGCACGTCGTCGTCGACGGCATCCGGGTCCCAGGGCAGTGCGTCGACCGCCTCGTCCTGCTCGCGCTCGAGGTCGTGCGCGAGGGCGGCGATCCGGTCGTCGAGGCGCTCCCTGCGCCGCCACCCGTCGACGGCCTTGCGCTTCGCCACCGCCGTGAGCCAGGCCGCGCCGTTGCGCGGCACGCCGTCGACCGGCCACTGCCGGAGTGCGTCGAGGACCGCCTCCTGCGCGAGATCCTCCGCCAGACCGAAGTCGCCGACCAGGCGCGTGAGCGTGGCGACGATCTTCGCGGACTCGATGCGCCACACAGCGGCGACGGCGCGCTCCGCTGCGTCCCCACCGGGGGCGATGCGCGCCGTCTCGCTGTCGTGAGGGTCGGTCATGTCACTGCTGGGCGCGCTGCGCCTGCTCCTCGCGCCAGCCCGCTTCCTTCTCGATCCACTCGTTCTCGGCCGGGAAGTCGGAGGCGTCGGTCACCCGCCGCACCTCGAGGAACGATCCCTTGCCGAGCGGCGCGCGGCGGGCCCACTCGGCTGCCTCCTCACGGCTGGACACCTCGAGGATCCAGAAGCCGTTGAACAACTCCTTCGTCTCGCCGTAGGGACCGTCGGTGATGAGCGGGGTCTCGGTACTGAAGTCGACGACGAACCCCTCGGCGGCATCTGTCAGGCCTTCGCCGGCGGCCAGTACGCCGGCCTTCATCATCGACTCGTTGTACTTCCCCATGGCCTCGATGACCTGCTCGAACGGCATCTCCTTGTACGCCTCGACGGCCTCATCGGTCGCGCGCATGATCAGCATGTACTTCATGATGTTCTCCTGTTCGGTGGGGCCGGGATTCGACCCTCTCATTGAAGACGTCGAACGGGAACGACACGGATCGACATCGCCCCGAGATTTTCTCGAAGTCGTTTCGTGCGCGCTCCGGGCGCGCTCAGCTCAGGGCGTCGACGGCCGTGCGGATGGCGTCGGCCGAGGCTCTCAGCAGTCCGAGTTCGCGTTCGTCCATGGGGGTCTCGCCGAGCGGTACCGCCCCTGCCGCTCCCACCACCGACGGCACCGACAGCGCGATGCCCTCGATGCCGTACTCGCCGCCCAGCACTGTCGAGACCGGGAGAACGGCTCGCTCGTCGCGCAGCACGGCCTCGGCGATGCGGGCGCAGCTCACCCCGATCGCGAGGTTCGTCGCGCCCTTGCCCTGGATGACCGTGTACGCGGCGTCGCGCACCTCGATGGCGATGCGGTCGAGCTCCTCGGCGGTGAACGGCTCGTCCGCGGGCCAGTCGAGGATCGGCACCGAGCCGATCGTCGCGTTCGACCACAGCGGGAACTCTGTGTCACCGTGCTCGCCCACGATGTCGGCGTGCACGCTCGCGGTGCTCACCCGGGCGCGGTGCGCGAGGCGCCACCGCAGGCGAGACGTGTCGAGAACGGTGCCGGACCCGAACACGCGGTGCGGCGGGAGCCCCGTCACGCGCTGCGCGACGACCGTCATGACGTCGGCGGGATTCGTGACCATGAGGAAGACGGCATCCGGAGCGCGTTCGACCAGCTGCGGCAGAAGGCTCTCCAGGAGGCGGGCGTTCGTGCTCGCGAGTTCCATGCGGGTCTGCCCCGGCTGCTGCTTGGCGCCGGCCGTCACCACCACCACGTCGCTGCCGTCGACGACCGAGAGATCAGACCCTCCGCTCACGGCCGCCGAGGTGAACTGCGTGCCGTGCGCGAGGTCGAGCACCTCGGCATCCACCTTCGCCGTCGCGATGTCGTAGAGCGCGACCTCCGCCGCACTCCCCCGGATCAGCGCCGCGTACGCGACGCTCACCCCCACGCTTCCCGCACCGATCACCGTGAGCTTCGTTCGCGCTGTCGTCATACGGCCATCCTGCCCGAAGACACGAGAACGGGCACGGACCGTTCTTCGGCCCGTGCCCGTTCAGCGTCAACGGCGGAGGAGCATCCCGCTCACTCCCACTCGATGGTCCCCGGCGGCTTCGACGTCACGTCGAGCACGACGCGGTTGACGTCGCGGACGCTGTTCGTGATGCGGTTCGAGATCTTCGACAGCACGTCGTACGGCAGGCGCGTCCAGTCGGCGGTCATGGCGTCCTCACTGGAGACGGGACGCAGCACGATCGGGTGCCCGTAGGTGCGGCCGTCACCCTGCACGCCCACCGAGCGGACGTCGGCGAGCAGCACGACGGGGCACTGCCAGATCTCCTGGTCGAGTCCCGCCTTGGTGAGCTCCTCGCGGGCGATGGCGTCCGCCTCGCGCAGGATCTCGAGGCGGTCCTTCGTGACCTCGCCGATGATGCGGATGCCGAGACCGGGCCCCGGGAACGGCTGACGGCCGACGATCGCTTCGGGGATGCCGAGCTCGCGGCCGATCGCCCGCACCTCGTCTTTGAAAAGGGCACGCAGCGGTTCGATGAGCTCGAAGTCGAGGTCGTCGGGAAGACCGCCGACATTGTGGTGCGACTTGATGTTCGCGGTGCCCGCGCCGCCGCCGGACTCGACGACGTCGGGGTACAGCGTGCCCTGCACGAGGAACTTGACCGGGGCGCCGCCCGAGGCCTTCGCCTCGGCGACCAGGTCGAGCTGCACCTTCTCGAACGCGCGGATGAACTCGCGGCCGATGATCTTGCGCTTCTCCTCGGGGTCGGTCACACCCGCGAGGTGGCCGAGGAACGTGTCGGCCGCGTCGACCGTGATGAGTCGCACCCCGGTGGACTCGACATAGTCCTTCTCGACCTGCTCCCGCTCGCCCTTGCGGAGAAGACCGTGGTCGACGAACACCGCGGTGAGCTGGTCGCCGATCGCCTTGTGCACGAGCGCCGTCGACACGGCCGAGTCGACGCCGCCCGACAGCGCGGAGATGACGCGGGCGTCGCCCACCTGCTCGCGGATGCGCTCGACCTGCTCGGCGATCACGTTGTCGGGGTTCCAGTCCGAAGCCAGACCGGCGCCCTTGTGCAGGAAGTTCTCGAGCACGCGCTGGCCGTGGTCGGAGTGCTTGACCTCGGGGTGCCACTGCACGCCGTAGAACCGACGCTCCTCATCGGCGAAGGCGGCGACCTTCGTGGCCTCTGTGGTCGCGAGCACCTCGAAGCCCTCGGGGGCCGTCGCGACCTGGTCGCCGTGGCTCATCCAGACGTTCTGCTCGTTCGGCTGACCGCCGAGCAGCGTGCCGCCGTCGCCGGAGATGACGGCATCCGTCGCACCGTACTCGCGGAGGCCGGTGTGCGCGACCTCTCCCCCGAGCGTCTGCGCCATGTACTGGAAGCCGTAGCAGATGCCGAGCGTCGGGACGCCGAGGTCGAACACCGCCGGGTCGAGCCGCGGAGCGCCCTCCTCGTACACCGAGGACGGACCGCCCGACAGGATGATCGCAACGGGGTTCTTCTCGGCGATCTCGGCGGCGGTCGCGGTGTGCGGCACGATCTCGCTGTAGACGCCGGCCTCGCGGACGCGGCGGGCGATCAGCTGCGCGTACTGCGCGCCGAAGTCGACGACGAGCGCAGGGCGCTGCTGGGTCTCGGTCTGTTCGGTCACCGGGCACCTTCCGTGGCGGGGGCGGAGGCCTCAGCGGCCTCCCGAGTAGCGAGGTAGGCCTTGACGTCGCGGGCGACGACGGCCTCCATGAAGAACGACAGCAGCGGGATGACGCCGCCGAGGGCGAGGAGGATGAACCGCAGGAACGGCCACCGCATCAGGCTCCACATGCGGAAGCACGCGAAGAGGTAGACGACGTAGAACCAGCCGTGGGCGACGAGGATGCCGAGCGACAGATTGAACCCGTCACCGGTCGACTCGAGCCCCTCCGGACCCTCGACGACCTGCGCGAACCAGAGCGGCCCGCCGGAGCCACCAGCGAAGAGCTCGAGGTGGATCGGCGTGTACTTCAGCACCATCTCGGCGACCAGCAGGAGCAGCATGACTCCCGTGATGATCGATGCGATCTGGTAGAACTTCAACGCACCACGGATCGCCGGAAAGCTGGCGACTTTCGGTTCGGGCATGCCTCCAGTCTAGTCGGCGCCGATCGGCGCCTCACGGAGAGGAAGATGCTGGTCTGGTCAAGCTGACCAGACCAGGGGTATCCTGGCACCATGACGACGACCGTGAACGTGCAGGACGCCAAGACCCGGCTGTCCGAACTGCTCCGACGGGTCCAGTCGGGCGAGGACGTCGTGATCGCGCGCGCAGGCACGCCGATCGCGCGGATGACCGCGGCGACGCCGCCCCGGCGATCCCTCGAGGCCGCGCTGCTTCCCGAGATCCCGCCGATTCCGGCGGACGCCCTGCTTGCCGATGCGACCGCAGCAGAACTCGCCGACTGGGAGGGCGACGACGCCGACGACCCGCTCACCTCGGCGCGATCGTGAGCGCCTATCTGCTCGACACGCACGTGGTGCTGTGGCTGGCGACCGATCCGGAGCGCGTCCCGAGGACCCTCCGCGCCCGGCTCACCGAGGCCGAGTCGGTGTATGTGTCAGCGGCCAGCCCTTACGAGATCGCGCAGAAGACCCGGCTGGGGCGCCTGCCGCACGGGGGCCGCGTGCTGACGCGATGGCAGCCCTTGATGCAGCTGCTGTTCGCGACCGAGCTCCCGCTGAGCACCGCGCACATGCGCGCCGCCGGCGAGCTCGCGTGGGAGCATCGCGACCCGTTCGACCGGATGCTGGTGGCGCAGGCGCAGCTCGACGGGCTGATCCTGGTCACCGCCGACGAACGGATTCTCGAGTACCCCGAGGTATCGTGCGCCGAGTGGACGTGATCGCCGCCGCTATGGCGCGGGTGGCCGGGCTATCAGCAGCTCACCCGCACCGATGACGTTGATCGCGCCGGCGCCGTGCGGCACCACCAGGGTGCTCCCCGCGCCGACCGCGTCCGAGCCGACGGTGAGCGCACCGCTCGCCACCACCGCGATCGAGAACCCCTCTTCGATCACCGCCTCGCCGTCGACCGGCATCCGCTCGAGTCGGAAGTAGCGACCGGCATCCGAAGGGAACACGGACCCGGATGCCGGGGCGGCGCCTACGAGCGTGCGCACCTCGTCCGCGGAACGCGACCGGCGGTTCACGGCGTCGAGCGCCACGTCGAAGCCCAGGCCGAGGTGCCCGAGCGCGGGGCCGTCGATCGCGAACCCCTCCCACTCGAGCAGAATGGACAGATCCTCCGGCTGCTGGAGCTCGAGCAGCAGCACGCCCTCCCCGATCGCGTGCAGCTCGCCCGGCGGCACCCAGACGACGTCGCCCGGCCCCACATCGACCGCGTGCAGGAGTCCGAGCAGGGCCTCCACGTCCTGCCTCTCGACGAGGTCGGCCAGCTCGGCGGCCCCGACGTCGCGCCGCAGCCCGACGTGCACCGTGCCGCCCCGCAGGATGTACCAGGCCTCGGCCTTGCCGTGCGCACGGCCCAGGTGCGATGCGGCGAAGTCGTCGTGCGGATGCGCGTGCACCGGCAGCCGCTGACCGGCGTCCAGCAGCTTCACGAGCAGGCGGGTGTCGGCTCCCCAGCGACGCACGTGCTCCTCGCCCAGCCACTCCACCGGGTCGGCCTGGACGGCATCGCGAAGCAGTCGACCGTCGGGCAGACGCGTGAGTCCGAGCTCGGGCTCGCCGTTGACCGTGGTGGTCGATCCGATCCAGTCCTCCGGCTCGCGCGGAGCGCTGCCGGACTCGCCGCGGAACGCGCTGATGCGCGCACCCCCGCGGTAGAAGCGCTCTGCGGGGCGATTCGACGGGAGGATCACCGGTCGGGACATCATGCTCTCTCCTGCTCGGGTTCTTGCTGCTCGCGCTCGTGCTGCGGCTCCTGCTGCTCCGGGTCGTGATCCTGCTCGCCGACGACCCCGGCCAGGAAACCGCCGACGAAGGTGTCGCCGAGTCCGATCGTGGTGGGGGTCGCGACGTCGAGGTCGAAGGCCGGAACGCCGGCCGCCCCTGCGAGACGCTGTTCGACGGACGCGACGACCGCCGCTCCGCCGCTGTGCTGCGGCATCCCCTGGGTCTGGTCCACGTCTGAGGCGGTCAGGGCGTCGCCGACGCGGTACCGCGTGGCCGCCACGACGACCGCGCTCGCGAGAGCGGCCCGGTGGCGATACGCCGACTCCCCCACCGCGATCGCCCAGTACCGGGTGTGCACGACCAGGGTCGCCGCGGGGACGATCTCGCGCACGTCGGCCAGCGCTCTTGCGACGTCGTCGGCGTCGAGCAGGTCGACACCGCGTCCCAGATACTCCTGCAGCTCGTCCTCGTTCATGCCGTACACGTCGATGAGGGGCAGCAGCCGTGACCGCACCGTGGCGGCGAACTCGCGGGTGTAGAACCCCGCATCCTCGTAGTACACGAGCGCCTCCGGGGGCAGCGACGCCATCGCGGCGCGCACGTCGTCGAGCCGCTGCTCGAGCAGGTCGTGGTCCTGCATCGTGTTGAAGCCCGAGACGAGGAACACGCGCGCCCGCGCGAGCTCGTCGGCCAGAGCGGGCGCGATCACCATGACCCGATTCGGCGCGTCGTTCGCGAAGATGAGGCGGTTCGACGCGGGAGCGACGATGACGCCATCGCCGAGCTGCACGCGCGTCCCCGCCGGGTACTGCACGATCAGATGAGGGTCCAGGGTGTCCTCCGCCGCCGACGAGACGTACGTGATCGCGGGTGGGAGAAGGCGGCGCACCGTGTCGTCGATGCTCACCAGATGCTGGACGCTGGGGATGCCGAGCGCATCCAGCACGAGGCCGGCGCGCACCCCTGTGCCGCCGAGCGTCACAGCGAAGGAGAAGTGGGCGGCGAAGCGCTCGATGATGTCGGACGACGCGACGAACCGCTCCGCCCCTGCGCCCGAGTCGACGAACGCCAGGACCGTGACGAGCAGCGACCGCTCGTCGACGATCGGCGCCATGGTGGTGAGCTCGTTGCGCCGCACGCCGTGCTCCCGTGCGAGGCGCTCGATCACCGCGGCATCCCATGTCAGCTCGTAGTCGACGGTGCCGCCGAGTCCCAGCACGAGCGTGCCTCCCGCGACCCCGGCGGATCCGTCGCGAGCGCGAGAAGCCGTTTCGTCCACGACGCCGATCATCCCCCGTCCGCCGCTCAGTACAGCGACGCCTTGCCGTCGGCGCCGAACAGCTCGATCTTCTCGGCAGCCGTCGCCTTCATGGCCTTGAGCGCCTCCGGCTGGATCGCGTTCGGCTCGCGCAGACGGCGGTCGGTGCCGAGCACCTCGCGCATGCGGTCGTGGTACGAGACCTTGATGTCGCTGGAGATGTTGATCTTGTTGACGCCGAGCTCGACCGCGCGGCGCAGCTCGGCATCCGGATTCGACGATCCGCCGTGCAGCACGAGCGGGATCTTCACGGCCGCCTTGATCTGCTCGAGCAGGTCGTGGCGCAGCTCGGGGTTCTTGTCGCTCGGGTACAGGCCGTGCGAGGTGCCGATCGCGATCGCCAGGCTGTCGACGCCGGTCTCCTCGACGAAGCGCACCGCGTCATCCGGGTTCGTGTAGATGATCTCCGCCGCGCCCGACTCGCCGTAGCTGTCGTTCGCGCCGATGGTGCCCAGTTCGCCCTCGACCTGGATGCCCGCGGCATGCGCGGCCTCGACGACCTTGCGCGTGATCGCCACGTTCTGGTCGAAGGGCTCGAGCGAGGCGTCGATCATCACCGACGTGAAGCCGGCGTGGATCGCCCGGATGATCTGCTCGTAGCTGCCGCCGTGGTCCCAGTGGATCGCCACCGGCACGCTCGACCGGTGCGCGCGGGAGTGCATGGCGGGGATCAGGTCGGTCGTGATGTGCGACACCTCGTCGGGGTGGATCGCGATGATGACCGGAGCGGCCTTCTCCTCGCTGATGTCCATGACGCCGTTGAACATCGCCCAGTCGCTGATGTTGAAGGCCGGGATGGCGAAGTCATGCGCGTTGGCGACGTCGAGGATGGATTTGCCGGTGTAGAGCACTTGTGTTTCTCCTGTTTCGTGATGGTCGTGAAAGGTCGCGCGGGACTCAGCTCTTGACGGACCCGGCCGTGAGTCCGCTGATGAAGTACCGCTGGAAGAAGAGGAAGAGGATCAGCACCGGGATCGACCCGAGCACGCTCATCGCCATGATCTGGTTCCAGTCGTACGAGTGCTGGCCCATGAGGAGCTGGATGCCGATCGGCACCGTGCGCATGTCGATCGACCGCGTCAGAGTGAGGGCGAAGAGGTACTCGTTCCAGGCGATCATGAACGTGTAGATGCCGACCGAGACGATGCCCGGTACCGAGATCGGGACGAGGATGCGCCAGAGCGCCGTCATGGAGCCGGCCCCGTCGACGCGGACGGCCTCGTCGAGCTCCTTCGGGAGCGTGTTGAAGTACCCGGTCATCATGATGATCGCGTAGGGCAGCGTGAACACCATATACGTGAGGATCAGGCCCGCGTACGAGTTGTAGAGTCCGAGTGCGACCATGAGCCCGAAGTACGGGATCAGCAGCGTGATCGGCGGAACTGCCTGCACACTCACGATGACCACGTTGAGGATGCGCTTGCCCCGGAACTCGAAGCGGCTGAACGCGTAGGCCGCCTGGATCGCGACGAGCAGCGTGAGAATCGTCACGGAGCCGGCGACGACGTAGCTGTTCAGGAAGAACCGCATCGTCTCCGGGTTCGTGAAGATCGCGACGTACGCGTCGAACGAGAACGTGTCGGTGATGAGTCGCGGCGGAAGCTCGAAGATCTGCGTGTTCGACTTGAACGAGCTCGACAGCATCCAGAGCACGGGCCCGGCGGCGAACACCGCGCCGAGGATCAGCGCGACGATCAGGCCGGACTTCGCGAGACGGTGGGTCCGTGCAGGCCGGCGCCCGGTGTCGACGGTGAGAGCCATGATCAGTCCCTCGCTTTCTGGTGGCGGACGTAGAAGACGGCGAGGACCATCGACATCAGCAGCACGAGCACGGCGGAGGTCGCGGCGAGCGAGAAGTCGTACTTGGCGAACGCGAGCTTGTAGGTGAAGGTGCTGAGCACCTCGGTGACGTCGATCGGACCGCCGCCCGTCGTCATCCAGATCAGGGCGAACTGCTGTGAGGTCCAGATGAGGTCGAGCAGCACGAGGCTGATGATGATCGGGCGCAGCTGGGGGATCGTGACGTTCCAGAACCGCTGCACGGCATTCGCGCCATCGACCCGCGCGGCTTCGTGGAGGTCGGCCGGCACGCCCTGGAGACCCGCCAGCAAGCTGACCATGAAGAACGGGTATCCCGCCCAGATGTTGATGAAGATGATGGTGCCGAGCGCGAGCTGCGGCGAGGCCAGCCACTCGATGTCGGTGTTGAGCAGGAAGTTGATGACGCCGTTCGGCGCGAGGAGCATGCGCCACAGGACGGCGATGACCGCGACCGTGAACAGCCACGGGAGCACGTACAGCGCCCGGAAGATCGACCGCGAGAACCGGCCGAGCAGCGGGCTGTTGAGCATCATCGCGAAGGCGAGGCCCAGCACGAGGTGCGCCGCGACGCTCGTCACCGTGAAGAGGATCGTATTGCCCGTGGCCTTCCAGAACCCGGAGTCGGACAGGATCTCCACGTAGTTCGCGATGCCGACGAACTCGGGCGACTTGTTCAGGATCACGTTGTCCTGGAACGAGTAGCCGATGACCATCACGATCGGGACGATCATGAGGACGAACAGCAGGATGATCGTCGGCGACAGGAAGCCGTACGACTCGGTCGTCTTGCGCAGCTGCCGCCGGCGCCGCGACGGGGCGACCCCGGTGACGATCACCTCGGTGTCGTCGGACAGTTTCAGGCTCATGGGAACCGGTGCTCCTTGGTTGGTCGGGTGCCGCACCGCCGCTGCGGTGCGGCACCCCGTTCATGCGGGAGTCTGGAGGAGCGTCAGAACTCCGCCATCCACGACTCCTGCGCCTTCTTCAGCGCGTCGTCGATCGACTGCTGGCCGTCGAACGCGGACTGCAGCTGCTCGCCGAGCTGGCGCATCAGGTCCTCCGCGACGGGCAGACCCGTGAACTCGTTGGCGGGGTAGCCGGCCTGGTAGATCTCGAACGCCTTCGCGAAGAGCTCGTCGTCGTTCACGAAGTCCGGAACCGACTCGGAGTTGCCGGGGAACGCCTTCGCCATGGTCGACAGCTCCGAGTTCGTCTCCTGGCTCATGAGGAACTCCACGAGCTTGAACGCGGCCTCTTTGTGCTCGCTGTTCTCGGCGACCCCGATGCCCCAGGACGCGTAGGGGATGCCACGCTCGCCGTCGTACCCGTCCTCGGCGGGGATCGCCGAGATCGAGAACTGCAGGTCGGGGTTCGACTCGCGGATCAGGTTGATGTGCGCGAGGGAGTCGATCATCATGCCGACGCGGCCGTTGGTGAACTCCTCGACCTTGTCCTGCTCCTTCATCGTGAAGGAGCCGGAGGCGATCACGCCGTCGTCCCACAGACCGCCGATGTAGTCGATCGCCGAGGTCACGTCGTCGTTGGTGAGGTCGGGCTGACCGTCCTTCAGCATCGAGCCGCCGGAGGCCCACACCCACGACATGACGTCGTTCTGCACGCCGTTGGGCGCCTCGAGCGAAAGCGGGAGCACCCAGCCGGAGACGTCACCGCCGAGAGCGGTCACCTTGGCTGCGGCATCCGCGAACTCGCTGCGCGTGGCAGGCGGAGCCGTCACGCCCGCGTCGGCGAGAAGGGTGTCGTTCGTGAACATCGGGTAGACGAAGTTCACGACGGGGATCATGTAGGTGCTGCCGTCGACCTGGATCTGGCTGGCCAGCTCGCCGTCGTCGTAGTCGTACTCCTTCATGAGCTCGGTCAGGTCGGCGATCACGCCCTGCGAGGCGAAGTCGTTGACCCAGGCGCCGTCGAGGCCGACGACGTCGGGCATGGTGCCTGACGCCGCGCCGGCGAAGAGCTGCTCCTTGGTCGAGGCGTACGGTCCACTGACCAGATCGACCGTGATGCCGGGGTTCTCGTCTTCGAACTTGTCAATGAGTGCTCGGAACTCGCCGTCGGGCAGCTCGGGCTCCCACCACTGGGCGAACTCGATCGTGACATCGCCGCCGTCCGCGCCGTTGTCACCGGAACCGCCGGATGAGCATCCGGCCACGGCCAGCACCGTCAGAGCTGCGGTCGCTGCGCCGGCGAGCTTCAGGGTGCGTCGCCCACGTCCTGCTGTGATCATCACTTCTCCTCTTCGAGATCGTGCCGCATCACGCGCCTCAGTGCTTGTTCATGCGGTTTTAAGCAATGTTATGCCGGAGTGTGCTGTTGCGCAAGGGTTTTTCACGAAGGTTGTACGTGGTTGTTCTTCTGCAACGCCGCGATGAACCCCGGAATCACGCAGAAGTCGCGAGTGCGGCTTTCTGCCGAAATCTGCCGCTATCTGTGACGGGTGTGCTAGAGATGGGGGCATGGAAGCACGCGCATCCTCGAAACGACGTCTCCCCGCCGGTCGCAAGGCCGACCTCGCCGCCTACGTCGAGCACGAAGGCGAGGTCACGGTGGGCGGCCTCGCCGAGCACTTCGGCGTCTCGATCGACACGATCAGACGAGACCTCGACCAGCTCGACCGGGAGGGCGTGGTGATCCGCACCCACGGCGGGGCGGTGAGCCCCGAGGGGCAGCTGAAGGACCGCGCACTCGACGTACGACTGCGGATGCAGACCGAGGAGAAGGAGAAGATCGCGCGGCTCGCGGCCGGGCTCATCGACGACGGCGCCGTGGTCATGCTCAATGCCGGCACGACGACCCTCGCGGTCGCTCGGGCGCTGCGGAACCACCGCGACCTGACGATCGCGACGAACAACCTCCGCATCCCGGCGGAGATCTCTCCCTCCGCGTTCCGCGACCTCTACGTCTTCGGCGGCGCCGTGCGCGCCATCACGCAGGCGACCACCGGGCCCGTGGCGTTCACGATGACCCCGGGCGGGCCGGAGGTCGACATCCGCTGCGATCTCGCTCTCATCGCGGTCGGCGCGGTCGACGAGGAGGGTTTCTCGACCTCGAACCTGGGTGACGCGACGATGATGGCCGAGATGATCCAGCGGGCGGAGCGCACCGCGATCCTCGCCGACTCGTCGAAGTTCGGCCGGCGGCTCTTCGCCCAGGTCACAACGCTCGACCGCGTCGACTACGTAGTGACCGACTCGCCGCCCGCCCCGGCGTTCGCGACCGCGCTTGCCCAGGCCGAGGTCCAGCTCCTCACCCCCTGAGCCCGGACACGAGGGAGGCCGCCGGGATCTCTCCCGCCGGCCTCCGCCCGCGTCATCCGATCAGCGGATCAGAACCACCCGGTGATGAGGTCCCAGATCCAGTCGATGATGCCACCGATGATCCCGCCGATTCCGCCGGCGCGGTTCACGGTGACCTGGGCCGTCGCCGCATCCCCGTCGGCCTGCGAGACGACCACCGTGTACTTGCCCGGCTGCGTGTTCTTCGGAACCGTCACGCTCGTCGAGAAGGTTCCGTCGGCGGTGACCTGCACGGTGCCGACCTGGATCGGCTTGCCCTTCTTCGGCTCGAGCACGACCGTCAGGGTCTCGCCCGGCTCGAAGTCCGCGCCGGTGATGCGCAGCTTCTTGCCCGCGGCGACCTTCGAGTCGGTCGTGATCGCGCCGGCGAACTCCTCGGGCTCCTCACCCGAGATCGTGAACGGCACCTGCACGGTCGTACCGGTCGACGGAACCGTGACCGTGAGCGGCTGCTCCCCGAACACGCCAGAGGGAACCGTGAAGGTCAGCGACGCGCGCCCGACCTCGTCGGTCGTGTCGACGATCGTCGGATCCACGGTGCCCACGGCGACCTGCGTGCCGCCGAGCGACAGCGTCACCTCCCCGGGCGCCGCCTCGCCGCCGCTGAACGCCAGCGAGGACAGTGCGACGGTGACCTGATCGCCGGCGGTGTAGCCGTCGGCATCCGGAGCACTCACCGTGACACCGACCGCGCGCTGCGCGAGGTCGGGCGTCGCGGTCTTGTTCGCGTCGAACCAGTCGACCATCGACTGCAGGTCGATCTTGCCGGTGTCGCGCTTGCCCGTGCCCTCGCGGAAGGTGAAGAAGTTGTCTCCACCCGCGGCGAGGAACGAGTTCGCGGCGACCGTGTAGCTCGCCGACGGGTCGATCGGTGTGCCGTCCAGCGCGATCGAGGTGATGCGCGAACCCTGCGCCGCGGTCGGGTCGTACGTGTAGACGAGCCCCTCCGAGACACCCAGCTTGAGGAACGGTCGCGCCGCACCCGCCGGCTGCCACTGCTCCTCGAGCACGCCCTTCAGCTGCGTGCCGGTCAGCGTCAGCGTGACCAGCGTGTTGGCGAACGGCTGCACCGTCGCCGCCTCACGGTACGTGACGTTGCCCGCCGGATCGTTCGCATTCGACGACGCGTACGTGAGGTTGGCGCGGATCCCGCCCGGGTTCATGAGCGCGATGTCCGCACCCGTGGACCACTTCTGCACGTCGGCGACGAAGTTGCCGATCGTCGACTCGCCACCGCGGTTCTCCGACCCGTTCGCCTGACGGGCGCGGTTGAAGTCCGCGGTGATGTCGCCGACCTTGACGGCGCCGAGCACGTCGGCGTCGGCCTTCGCCTTGGCGACGATGTCGGCGACCTCCGGAACGGCCGGGTACAGCGGCTGCCCGTTGGCGGTGAGCGGCTTGATCTGGTTGGTGATCGAGAGCAGCTCCTTCGTCTTCGGGTCGACCTGGATGTTCATCAGCCCGAGGTTCTCGCCGTACTGACCGGCCGAGATCACGGGGCGACCGTCGATCACGTGGTTGTAGGCGAGGTGCGTGTGCGCCGAGACGATCGCGTCGACATCCTCATCCACTCCGTAGACGATCTCGCCGAGAGGCGTCTCCGGGGTGATGCTCGACAATTCGACGCTGGCCGCGCCCTCGTGCACGAGCAGGATGACGACGTCCGCCTCGCCGTTGGACTCATCCCCGTCGCGCAGGTCGTCGGCCACGGCGTTCACCGAGTCGACGATGCTGCGCACCTCGAGGTCGGCGATCCCCTCCGGCGAGACCAGCGAGTCGAGGTCCTCGGTGACGGCGCCGACGAATCCGACGCGCACGCCGTCGAGCTCCTTGACCCAGGCCGGGGCGAGCGCAGGCTCGCCCGTCTCAGTGAGGAACACGTTCGACGAGATGTACTCCCAGTCCGCGCGGTCCTGCACGCGATCGCGCAGATCCTCCCAGCCCTGGTCGAACTCGTGGTTGCCCGCCGCGCTGACGTCGAGACCGGCCGCGTTGAGCGCGTCGATCGTCGGGTTGTCGTCGTTGATGAAGGAGGTGAACGTCGACGCGCCGATCAGGTCGCCGACACCGGCGAAGATCGTGTTCGGGTTCGCCTCGCGGAACTGCTTGACGGCTCCCGCGACCACCGCGGCACCGGCGGCTGCGCCGTCGGCCTCGATGCGGCCGTGGAAGTCGTTCATCGTGACGACGTCGATGCTCACCGGCGGGACGTCCGAGGAGACGCCGACGATGATCGGGTCATGGTCGCTCGACCGGAACGGGGTGCCGGCCTCGGTGGCTCCGAACGCGTAGCCGCGGTCGCTCCACTCCGGCGAGTTGATGCTCCAGACACCCGCGCCCGTGATCGAGGCGGCGAGAGACGGCGACGCGAGCACGTGGTCGAGTGAGCCGAGCTCGCCGTCGAACGAGTAGGTGTGCTGCCCCGGTGCCTTCTCCGGTGCGACGTCGCTCCAGCCCGCGCTCGTGAAGACGTCGATCGGGTCTTCCTTGGCATAGGCGTTGAAGTCGCCGATCAGCAGGATGTCGCTGCTGCCGGTCTTCTCCTCGATTGTCGCGGTGAAGCCCTTGAGCGAGTTCGCCTGAGCCACGCGGTCGGCGTTGAAGAAGCCCTGGCCGTCGGCCGGCTCCGCTCCGCCGCCCTCGGGGGCCGACTTCGACTTGAAGTGGTTCGCGACGACGGTCACGGTGCGGCCGTCGATGTCGAACGCCTGGGCGATCGGCTCGCGAGCGTTGCCCCACACGGTCTCGTCGGTGACGGTGAGGCTGTCGCCGACGGTGGACACGTCATCCTTCTTGTAGATGATGGCGCTCGTGATGAAGTCGGTCGTGGCCGCGTTGTTCAGGGCCGCCGGAGTGCGGACGTAGTCCCACACGTCTGCGCCTGCAGCGTCGTTGAGACCGTCCACGAGATCGGCGAGCGCCTCGTCGAGCGAGCCGCCCAGCTTGATGGAGTTCTCGATCTCCATGAGCGAGACGATCTCGGCATCGAGCCCGTTGATGGCCGCGACGATCTTCGACTTCTGGATCGCGAACTGCGCGGCGTTCGCCGCACCGCGCGCGTTGGAGTTCTCGCTCTTCAGCGTCGTGAAGTAATTGAAGACGTTGAACGACGCGACCTGCACGTCACCGCCGACCTCCGGAGCCGACTCGACGCGCGGGTTGGTCGCCTCGAAGCCGACCTTGGCGGCCTCGGGTGAGGTGCTGTCGATCGGGACGACCGGCTGCAGACGCCAGTCGTCGAAGCCGTACGACAGCACGTAGCCGTTGTCGCGGAAGTCGACGGTGTCGCCGTTGCGCACCACCAGGTCCTTCGTGAAGTACGGCTGGTCGTTCGGGTGGCCGTTGTTGGTCACCTGGATGGACCAGCCGTCGTCGAGCAGCAGCCTGTTCGCGCGGTTGGCCGCCGCGATCGCCGCCGCCTCTGCGCCCGGACGCGCGAGCTCGGTGCTCTTCACGTTCAGGTCGGCCCCGGCGTTCAGCCAGAGGGTGCCGAAATTGTAGAGCTGGTGGCTCGAGGCGACACGGTAGGTGCCGGTGGGAGCGACGAGCATGCTCTCGTACTGCTCACGGTCGGCACCGACCGCGGTGTCGGGCAGAGGCGTGACCGCCGGGACACCCACGCCCGCCTGGACGACCGAGATGCCGGTGAGGGATGCCGGGTTGATCTGCGTCTGGCCGAAGTACTCGCTCACGGAGCCGGTGACCGACACGAGGTCGCCGATCGCGAGCGTCGGAGCGAGAGCGTTCAGGAAGACGAAGACGCCGTCGGACGCCCCGGGCGTCGCGTCGGTTTCGCCACCCGAACCCTGCGTCTGGATCACGATGCCCTTGTAGCCGCCGGTGCGGTAGTCGGCCGTCACGACGCCCTCGACCGTCACCGTCTGGCCGTTGAGCGGCGAGACGTCGGTCGTGCCCTGCACCTCGGCGATCGACACCTTCGCGGGGTCGGTACCCGGCTCCTCGGGCTCCTCCGAGCCCCCGCCGGAGTTCTGCGGGGTGATCGTGGCCGAGAGCGCGAAGTCGACGCTGTTGTCGTCGGTGTCCGCACCGTTCGCACGGTTCAGCGACTTCACGTCGGTGTTGCCGGCGGGAGCCGGAGCGGCCTTGGTCTCGAAGGTGTTCGAGGTGCCGTAGCCGAGCACGTCGATCACACCGTCGACGCCGGTCACCGATCCCGGCGTGAGGGCCACTGCCGCGGTGCCCTTCACGAGCGCGAGGGTGCCGGCGCTTCCGCTCGGGTTGAGGTTGCCCGTCGCGTCGGGTGCGGGCAGTGCCGCACCGTTGCCGCCGTTGCTGCCGCCCTGCACGAGGTAGTGCCCGCCGGCGGGGATGCTGCCGCTCAGCGGTGCGACGCCGTTGGCGTTGCCCGTGCCGGTCGCCGACCGGTACTGCAGCGAGAGGCCGTCGAGCGCGACCGGAGCGTCGGTCGGGTTGTAGAGCTCGACGAACTTGTTCGTGTACGCGGCCCCGGCGCTGCCTCCGGACAGGTACGCCTCGTTGATGACGACCCCCGTCCCTGCGACATCGGCGGAGGCGGGCGTCGCGATGAGGGCGCTGGCGCCCAGAGCTGCGACGCAGGTGGCGGCGAGGGCGCCGAGACGCCCCCGGCTTCTGCGATCGGACCGGGGAACCTCGCGGTTCGCGGCGTCGGAAGCGGACATCATCGGTGTTGTCTCCTCGGTTTCATCGGGCGACGGCTCTCGTGGAGCCACGGCTGCGCACCCTCACAGCCGGCGCACATGATGCGAGCTTATGAAGGCCCTCCGACATCATCAACGGAGTTTTCCCATTGGTCACCGAGCGCTAACCGAATGGCTCGAAGGCACCCCTGACAAAGGTGGAATATCGAAGCGCCGGTCGCTCGGATGCGCGGCGACGCCTGCGCGGATGCGCGGAGGATCAGACGGGCTCGGGTGCCGCGGCCTCTTCGAACTCCTCCACCTCGCGCTCCCACGCGTCCTTCGCGAGGCGGTACCAGAGGTAGAAGGCGAAGCCGGCGAAGATCGCCCACTCGGCGGCGTAGAACACGTTCAGCCAGTTGACCGGTGACTGCTCGGCGGGTGCGGGAGAGGCGATATCCGTGAGTCCGGCCGACGCCGTGGACGACGCGAGATAGGGCCGGTACATCTCGAGCCCCTCGACGTCGTGCCACGTGCTCAGCAACGCGGCCGGCGACATCCGGTCGATGCGGTGGGGGTCGTCCTCGGGCGGCACGGACGGACCCTCGTCGGAGATGATCCGTCCGGTGACCTCGACGATCGAGCCGTCGGCGCCGCGGTTCAGGGTCGCTACCGCATCCTCCGCGGCATCCCGGTCAGCGGTCCAGCCGATCGCGACGGCGATCGACGTCTTCTCGGCGACGCGCAGCTGGCCGGTGACCCAGTAGCCGGGGACGTCGTCGTTGAACCGGCTCGACACGATCACGAAGTCGTCGGCGACCCAGGTGCCGGAGGTCTCCACGCGCTGTCCGACGAGCGGCTCGGGGAGGTACTCCCCCGGCTCGACCACATCGGTGAGCGGACGGACGTTCTCCGTCGCTCCCGCAGGCGGCGGATCCGTCTCGATCGCCCGCTCCAGCTGCCACTGACCGAGCCACGCGAACACCCCGGCGACGATCAGGCACAGCACGAGCATCCCGATCCAGCGCCCGCGGAGCATGACCTCGCGGAGGGTGGGCGGGAAGAGAGCCGGGGATGTCACGGTGATGCGCGGGACCTCAGGCCTCGTACGGGGCGAGCACGACCTCGACGCGCTGGAACTCCTTGAGGTCGGAGTACCCGGTGGTCGCCATCGACTTGCGCAGCGCGCCGATGAGGTTCGCGGTGCCGTCGGCGACCGGCGCGGGACCGTACAGGATCTCCTCGAGCGTGCCGATGCCCCCGACCTCGACGCGGCGACCGCGCGGAAGCTGGGGGTGGTGAGCCTCGGGCCCCCAGTGGAATCCCTGGCCGGGCGCGTCTGTGGCTCGCGCGAGCGCGACGCCGAGCATGACGGCATCCGCGCCCATGGCGAGCGCCTTCACGATGTCACCCGAGGTGCCGACGCCACCGTCGGCGATCACGTGCACGTAGCGGCCGCCCGACTCGTCGAGGTAGTCGCGCCGCGCTGCGGCGACATCGGAGACGGCCGTCGCCATCGGAGCGTGGATGCCGAGGGTCGCGCGCGTCGTCGACGCCGCTCCCCCGCCGAAGCCCACCAGCACGCCCGCGGCGCCCGTGCGCATGAGATGCAGAGCGGCGGTGTACGTGGCCGCGCCGCCGACGATCACGGGCACGTCGAGGTCGTAGATGAACTTCTTCAGGTTGAGCGGCTCGTCGACGCTCGAGACGTGCTCGGCCGACACGGTCGTGCCGCGGATGACGAACAGGTCGACACCGGCCGCCGCGACCGTGTCGTAGAACTGCTGGGTGCGCTGCGGGGTGAGCGAACCGGCGACCGTGACGCCGGCCTCGCGGATCTCGGCCAGACGACGTGTGATCAGCTCGGGCTTGATCGGCTCGGAGTACAGCTGCTGCATGCGCACCGTCGCGGAGTCGCCGGCGAGTCCCGCGATCTCGGCGAGCAGCGGCTCCGGGTCCTCATAGCGGGTCCACAGGCCCTCGAGATCCAGGACGCCGAGTCCACCGAGCTGCCCCAGCATGATGGCGGTGCGCGGGCTCACGACGGAGTCCATCGGCGCACCGAGCACGGGGATGTCGAAGCCGAACGCGTCGATCGTCCAGGCGGTCGACACGTCCTCCGGGTTGCGTGTGCGCCGTGACGGCACCACCGCGATGTCGTCGAACGTGTATGCGCGGCGCGCGCGCTTGCCTCGGCCGAGCTCGATCTCCATGGTCACCCCACCAGACTACCCGGCGCGCACGACGGCCGATTGCGGGGGGATGCCGGGGCCGTCACCGCGCGCGGACGACGCGCCGCTCGTCCCAGACCGGCTCGTCGGCCTCGTACACCCGACCGTCGGACCCGAAGACGAGGAACCGGTCGAACGACCTCGCGAACCACCGGTCGTGAGTCACGGCCAGCACCGTTCCCTCGAACCGGGTGAGTGCGTCCTCCAGCGCCTCGGCCGACTCGAGGTCGAGGTTGTCCGTCGGCTCGTCGAGCAGCAGCAGCGTGGCACCCGAGAGCTCGAGCAGCAGCACCTGGAACCGCGCCTGCTGCCCGCCGGACAGCGACTCGAACGTCTGCTGCGCCTGCCGCACGAGGCCGTACCTGTCGAGCGCTGAGCTCGCGGCATCCCGGGGCATCCCCGCCCGGCGTTCGTCGCCGCGGTGCAGGATCTCGAGCAGGGTGCGCCCGACGAACTCGGGATGCGCATGCGTCTGCGCGAAGAGGCCGGGCACGACGCGCGCGCCCAGCACCGCTGCTCCGGTGTGTGCGACCTCGGACAGCTGATCCCTCGTCGACGTGACGTGCCCGAGGCTCGGATCGGGGTCGCTGCCGCCGCGGGCCAGCAGCCGCAGGAAGTGGGACTTGCCCGACCCGTTCGACCCGAGAACGGCTACGCGGTCGCCGTACCAGACCTCGACATCGAAGGGCTGCATGAGCCCGGTCAGCTCCAACCGATCAGCCACGACCGCGCGCTTGCCGGTGCGCGAGCCGCGCAGCCGCATGTCGAAGTCCTGCGCGGGCGGGCGCTCCTGCGGCGGACCCGCGTCTTCGAACCGGCGGAGACGCGTCTGCGCGGCCTGGTACCGCGATGCGAAGCCGTCGTTCGCCGAGGCCTTCACCTTCAGGGTCGCGACGAGCACGAGCAGCTTCTCATGCTGTTCGTCCCACCGCCGGCGCAGCTCGTCGAGGCGATCCATCCGGTCGGCACGGGCCTGGTGGTACGTGGCGAAACCGCCGCCGTGCACCCATGCCGTTGCACCCGCCCCGCCGGGCTCGAGGGTCACGAGGCGGTCGACGGCGCGGGCGAGCAGCTCTCGGTCGTGGGACACGAGCAGTACCGTCTTCGGCGTCTGCCGCAGCTGCTCCTCGAGCCAGCGCTTGGTCGGCACGTCGAGGTAGTTGTCCGGCTCGTCGAGCAGGAGCACCTCGTCGGGCCCACGGAGCAGGGCCTCGAGCGCAAGCCGCTTCTGCTCACCGCCCGAGAGCGTCGTCAGATCGCGGTAGCGCGCCCTGACGTACGGGACGCCGAGCGCGGCGACCGTGCACTGGTCCCAGACGGTCTCGTGCTCGTACCCGCCGGCGTCGGCGTACTCGGCGATCGCCGCGGCGTAAGCCATCTGCGTATCGTGCTCGTCGCGCTCGATCAGCGCGTTCTCGGCGGCCTCGAGGGCCTGCGCTGCGTGCCGGATGCGGGCGGGCGCGACGCGCACGAGCAGGTCCTGCACCGTCTCGCCGGCCTCGCCGTGTCCGACGAACTGATCCATGACGCCGAGGCCGCCATCGATCGTCACGACTCCGGCATCCGCCGTCTGATCGCCCCGGATGATCCGCAGCAGCGTGGTCTTTCCCGCTCCGTTGGGCCCGATCAGTGCGCTCGTCGACCCGGAGCCGACGCGGAACGTCACCTCGTCGAGCAGCGGTCTCCCGTCGGGCAGGGTCAGCGAGACCCCGGCGATGTCGATGTATCCCACGGTGCGGGCCGTCCTTCCGCCCGCCTAGCGAGCCGACCAGAATATCAGGCGGGCGACGCCCCGACGGTCACACCGTGCTCGCGACCACCTGCACGGCCTCGGTGCGCGGCGACGTCGGCAGGTACATCCGGAACTCCGTGCCGACGCCCTCCTTGCTCGTGACGTCCATCGACCCGCCGTGCGCGAGCACGATCGCCCGCGTGATCGTGAGCCCCAGGCCCACCCCGGGCACAGCGTTGCGCGTCGCCGTCGATGCGCGGAAGAAGCGGGTGAACAGCATCCCCTGCTCGTCTTCGGGGATGCCGAGCCCCGTGTCGCGGACGGCGAGCTCGACGCCGCCGTCGCGTTCACGGACGGAGGCGGTGACCCAGCCTCCGGACGGCGTGAACTTGACTGCGTTCGAAAGGAGATTGTCGAGCGCCTGTCCGATGCGGCCGGGGTCGGCGATCGCGCGCACCGGTGTCGACGGAGTCTCCGCCACGAGCTCGACCCCTTCCCGCTGCGCGTGCGGCCCCGACGAGGCCACCGCGTTCCGCACGATCTCCGCGAGGTCGATCTCCGAGCGATCCAGCGGGAAGCGCCCCGACTCGACCTGGGCGGTGAAGAGCAGGTCGCCGACGAGGGTCAGCAGCCGCTGGGCGTTGCGCTCGATGATGCCGACGAACTCCTCCTGCTCCTCGGACAGCGGCTGCCCGGGGTCGTTGCGCAGCAGGTCGAGGAATCCGATGATCGCGCTCAACGGCGTCCGCAGCTCGTGCGAGATCATCCCGACGAACTCGTCCTTCATGCGCGCGACCTCGACGGCGCGCGTCTCGTCGGTGAGCACCAGCAGATACCCCTGCGTCTCGCCGGTCGCGTCGCGACGCGGGCTGACGGTGACGCGGGCGGGGACCACGGTGCCGCCGGCCGTCGTGACGTCGATATCGCCCTCGATACTGCGCTCGGCCTCGGCTCTCGCGAAGAGCGCCTTGATGCCTGAGGGGAGGTCGGCCTCCGCCGCCGCGCACGGGGCGTCGCCGACGAGCTGCGTGAGCGCCGACACCGTGAAGAAGCGGTCGATGCGCACATCGTCGTGGGCCTCCTGGACCGACAGCCCCAGAAGTCGCACGGCGCCGGGATTCCACTCGGTCACGCGGCCGGTCAGATCGACCGCCACGACGGCCTGCACCGTGATCGACGCCCAGAGGCTCTGGAACGAGTCGAGCAGCTGACGATATTCGCGCTCCTTCTCCTGAAGTCGTTCGAGCACCAGCACGTTCTCGCTGAGCGCCGACGTCCGTTCGGCGACGAGCATCTCCGCCTGCTGCACGCGGAGGCGCTGCTGGCGGGAGAGCTCGTTGACGACCGCCGCGAGCGCGGAGAACACGAGCGGACCGACCACGCCGCGCAGCCAGTCGACCGAACTGCTCGGCGGCTCGGTGATGTACGGCATGAGCAGGGCGAACGAGGTCAGGGCGCCGACCGCGAACACGTAGCGGATGCCGGGGGCCGCGGCGATCCACACCACCGGAAGAAGCACGAGCGAGGTGAAGACCGATGTCGGTCCGCCGGTGCCCGCGCGGAAGAGACCGAGTCCGACGATGTCGATCATCGGGATGATGAGCACGATCCATCCGTCGTACACGCGGCGGGCGCTGAGGATGCCGGCGTGCACGGTCGCGAACAGCACGAGCAGCAGACCTGCCAGAGCGGCGTGGAAGTCAGTGAAGGGCAGGTCGGGGTGCAGCCAGCTGAACACGGCGGCGAGCGCGGCCGCGATCGCGGTCGGCGCCTGTTTGATCAACGGGCTCGGGTTGTCGAAGATCCCGTACCAGCTGTTCTCCGCCCGGCGGAGAGGCGTCGCGTTCACCGCGCGACCCCTCGGAGGATGCCGCGGAGGTCGGCTCCGACGATCGGCTTCGGCAGCGCGGCATCCGCCTCCGGATAGTCCGACGCGTCCAGCACCGAACTCACGATGAGGAAGCACTCGGGGAATCGCGTCCGCACGAGCCGGGCGCACTCGGCTCCCGTGATGCCGGGGAGCAGGAGGTCGACGACGGCCACGGCGGGAGAGATCGTGTCGAACGCGGCGATGGCGCTCTCGGCATCCGCCGCGGCGAAGACGTCGAATCCCTCCCGGTCGAGGTGGCGGCGCAGGAGTGCCGTCTGGTCGGCGCTGTCTTCGACCACGAGCGCGAGCGGCCGCCCGTTCGTCACAGCAGCAGCTCCCGCACGATCACCACGACCACGACGACGGCCAGTGAGAGGAGCGCCTGCCACACGAGGCGTCGCTCGCGCCGGGCATCCGTCGTGATCTCCTGCTCCTCCTCCGCGCGTGTGAGTGCATCGCTCATGACTCGACCCGTCCGACCTTCTCGGTCTTGATCCATGCGGCGTCGGCGCGACGCCACTCCTTGATGTAGGAGTCCACGGTGATGGCGCACAGCAGCGAGCCGTATCCGCAGACGTAGAGCAGGAGTCCGGCGAAGAACCGCCCACCGGGGAGCTTCTCGACTGCACGGGCGAGCCAGATGCCGAGCATCGAGATCGGCCCCCACAGGTAGAAGCCGATCGCCCAGAGGATGCGCGTCTCGTCGTCGAGCGGGAGCCCGAGCGCGGCGAGCCCGTCTTCGAAGAGGCGCGGGAACAGCGCGATAGCCATGAGGAGGAGCGCTCCGATTCCCGGGAACATGAGCGCCTCCCGCCAGGACTGGCGGCCGATCCGCGGATCGAGCTGCACCGCGAACAGCATCGAGAACAGGTAGATGCACGCGGCGGAGATCCACATGAAGCGGAACACGAACTCCGCGATGTCGCTGTGCAGGAGCAGCAGCGCGAGCATCCCCGCCGCGGCGAGCAGCATGAACGCGGGCAGCAGCAGGATCGTGAACCACGCGAGGCCGAAGGCGAAGCTCCCGAGGTTGTGCTGGTCGCTCGGGCGAAACCACAGCCGCTTGTAGATCGACGTGAGCTGCACGTTCCCGCGCGCCCAGCGCAGGCGCTGTTTCCAGAGCGAGTCGATCGTGCGTGGCTCCTCCGCGAGTACGACGGCATGGGGCTCGAAGATCATGCTGCGGCCCTTGAGCTGCCCCTCGAACGTCGTCATCGTGTCCTCGGCGAGGGTGCCGGTGGGGATGCGTCCGCCGATCGCCTCGAGGTTCGCGCGCGAGTGCAGCTGCGCCCCTCCGGCGAGGCACGCGACCGCGCCGCCGACGTTCTGCGTGCGCCGAGCCGACAGCTGTCCGATGACGTACTCGATCGCGATGAACCGGGTCAGATAGTTGCGGTCGCGGCTGCCCTCGGCGATGTAGGCGGTGACCGCGCCGACCTTCTCGTCTGCGAGGTGGCGGCTGAGCTTGCGCAGCGAGTCGCGCGCGAAGATCACGTCGGCGTCCATGATGAGCACGGCCTCGGTCCACTCATCCGCGAGCACGACGTCGAGACCGTGATTGAGCGTGTGCGCCTTGCCCTGCCCACCCTGCTCGCGGCGCAGATGCACCACGCGGCCGGGGTGGGCCTCGATCTTCGCCGCCACGACCGCCGGGGTGTCATCGGTCGAGGCATCGTCGATCACGAAGACCCGGAGCCGGTCGGCCGGGTATTCCAGCTGCAGCAGCCGCTCGATCGCCGGACCGAGCACGAGCGCCTCGTTCCACGCCGGGATGAGCACGGCGATGCGGGGATGATGCGGAGCGGCCTTGCCGTAGTGGTTGCGGAACGCGTGCACGGGCAGCAGGAGGAACTGCAGCCCGGTGTTGATCACCGGCAGCGTGCCGACGAGCACGCAGAGGATGAGCACGACGACCAGAGCTGTCTCGGCGGGGTTGAGGACGGGCATCAGACGCTCCGCCCGTCGAGGAGGGCGACGACGCCGTCGTAGCGACCCACGTCGGAGGCCTCATGGCTGTCGGTCGAGGCGACGACGACAGCTCCGGCATCCCGCAGCGCGTCGAGCAGCGCGCCGCCCGGGCAGCCCCATTTCTCGTTGACCTCGACGAGGGTGTCGGTCTCGGCTGCCGTGCGCGCCCAGCTCGCGATCCGCTCGGACCCGAGATCGTTCTCCGTCAGACCGATCTTCGGCAGGATCGAGAAGCAGTGCGCCAGCTGGTTGCCCGGGTGCCGCGTCATCGAGGCGTTCAGGGCGCTCACGAGCTGATCGAGGACGTCGTCCGCCGCCCAGCCGGCTGAGATGCGCTCGCGCACCGCGGTCGGCCCGAGCGGACCGTCTTCGCCGGGGAACTGGTGGTCCGCGATGAGGATGCGGTCGATCCCGTCCGGGAGGAGGGGGATGTCGAGCTCGCCCGCGGCGTCGAGGATCTTCGCCTCCACGCCGGTGAGCACGTCGAGGCCGTCCGGCACGCGCAGCGCCCGGACAGCGGCGAGGTACTCGGGCACCCAGGCGGTGTCGCGCCGCACGTGGTCGACGAGTCGGAGAGTCGTCAGCCCCCGTTCGGCGGCCGCCGCGACGTTCTCCTCGAGGGTCGACACGGCGTCGTCCGAGAACGTGGAGTGCACGTGGTGGTCGCCGCGAAGCAGGTCGTGGATCACAGCTCGTCCTGGTGGCCGGCATGATCGGAGACGAGCACCTCGTCGACCTCGACGATGACGTCTTCGAGGAAGCGCACGGATGCGAGTTCCCGGAACGGCACGGATGCGGGGATCTCGACTCCGAGGAACAGATCGGCCACGAGCGAGGGTATGTCGACGCCGGCCGCGATCGTCAGCGGCAGCGCGCCGGGGAACCGCGGGTTCACCTCGAGCAGCATCGCGCGTCCAGAGCGGTCGCGTCGCAACTGCACGTTCGCGACGCCGACGAGTCCGATGGCCTCCGCGACGGCGGTCGCGGTCTGTTCGAGCTCCTCGTCGTGCACCGTGCGGCCGGCGATGGCGACGCCCGAGTCGACGCGCGCGCGGGTGCGCGGCACCGCGGCGACGACACGACCCGAGGCATCGGCGAGCACGTCGACCGAGTACTCCTCGCCGGGGAGGAACTCCTGCACGATCAATCCCTCGTCGACCGGCAGGGCTTCGAGCGCCGCACGGTCGGGGATGAGGCGGATGCCGCGACTTCCCGCCCCCTGGCGAGGCTTGGCGAAAACGGGGAACTCCCACTCGGCGGCCAGCGCCTCGGGCCCTGCGAGCAGCGAACGAGGGCTGCGCCCGGTCGATGCGCACCGCTTCGCGAGCACGTACTTGTCGAGTGCGGCGTGCAGCGTGTCCTCGGAGGGGGCGGCGAGCACGGCCGGAGCGAGCTCGTCGCGCCGGCCCGCGAGAGCTGTGAGCTCGACGTCGACCGTGGAGATCACGAGATCGAGTCGGTCGTCGCGCACCATCCGGGCGATCGCGGGGACGAAGTCGTCGTCCCGCCCGGGTGGGACGAGTCGTCGCCGCTCGGGCGGGACGAGGTAGATGCCGCTGGCCCACCCGTCCATGTCGGCGGCGAACACCGTGAGGTCGTCGCGGCGGAGCAGTGAGCGGATCACCGCGACGCCGGCGGGGCCACCGGCACCGGTGACGAGGATGCGGGCGGTCATCAACCCTCCTGCCTGGTGAGTTCGTGGGCTCCTATGAATTCAGCCGTCTCGCGCACGACTTCGAGCGGCTCGACGGCCGCTCCCCCTCCGAAGCGGGACCAGTAGCGCGCGGTCGCGGTGACGAAGCCGGGGTCGAGGTAGTCGCGCGTCGCGGTCTGAGAGGCGAAGCACTCGAGCAGCTGCAGCTTCTCTCCCAGGTAGTCGTCGATGCGCACGAACCGCGTGGGACGGAAGTCGATCGTCGCAGACGGGCTCTGATAGCAGGCGACCGTGCCGACACGTCGCGTGGCGACGAGCGTCGCCTCGCTGACGGCTCGGTGATCCTGGTGACGATCGTGCTCGGAGTGCGTGTAGACGATGGTCGGCTGCACCTCGTTCACGACCTCTTCGATGAGCCGGACGGTGGTTCCGCCGCCGGAGATCTCGGTGTCGATGAGGTCTTTGAGGAAGAGGCGGGCGCCCAGCCGATCGGCCGAGGCGAGCGACTCGTGCTGCCGGCTGTCGGCGTCGCCTCCGCGCGAGCCGCGCGACAGCGTGAGGATCGTGACGGAGTCGCCGGCGCGGGCGTGCGCCGCGAGGATGCCGCCGACGCCGATCTCCACGTCGTCGGGGTGCGCGCCGATCGCGAGCACGACCTGCTTCGCGCGGCTGGCGGTCCGGCGAGCGCGGCCCTCCGCAGCGAGCCGCGTGACGGCCTCGACGAGTCGTACGTTGTCGAGGGGCTTGGTGAGGAACTCGTCGGCCTGAGCGCGGAGCGCTGAGACGGCGTACTCGACCGAGACGTGCGCGGTCATCACGATGACGGGCACGACGGGGTCGCGGCGTCGCAGCTCGGCGACGAGTTCGAGGCCGTCGAGGCCCGGCATCTCGATGTCGGTGACCACCACGTCGGGTTCGAACTCGGCGATGCGCTCGACGGCGGTCAACCCGTCGCCGGCGGTGAGCACGACGCAGCCCGCTCGGCGTTCGAGCACCGTCTTGACCAGCAGAGCGACGTCGGGATCGTCGTCGACGACGAGGACGCGGGGTGCATCGTCAGACATATGCGGCTCTCCATGGGGATGTCCCCTGCCGGCGGGGACCGGCGATGCGCCACCGGAGGCCTTCTCCACCGGAAGCCCGAGGGGAAGTCGAGCGAGTATCCCTAAATATTGGCATATCAGGGATGCGGGGGCGTCATCGCCCCGCGGCATCCCGCCTCATCCGCGGGCGGGTTCAGGATGCCGCGCGCGCCGCGCGCTTCTCCTGCTGGTAGACGCGGATCGCCTCGTACCGCTCGGCGGACCGCGCACGCCGCTTGTCAGCCTCTTGCTCGCGGTTCTTGGGAGGAGCCGGGGTCACGAGACCGTCGATGAGCTCCCTCGTCGCACGGGCGATCTCTTCGACGGCACGATCGAACACCTCCCGGTTCGCGCGGGACGGGGCGTTCGACCCCGAGATCTTGCGCACGAACTGCAGCGCGGCGTCATGGCATTCGTCGTCGGTGGCGGCCGGCTCGAGGTTGTTCAGGGGAACGATGTTGCGGCACATACCGGCACGCTACGCCGCGGTGTCGACATGCGGAAGGGGCGGATGCCGCAGCATCCGCCCCTTCCGACGAGCATCGTCGATCCGCGCGCTCAGCGCTTGTAGTTCGGCGCCTCGACGACGATCTGCACGTCGTGCGGGTGGGACTCCTTGAGTCCGGCGGCGGTGATGCGCACGAAGCGTCCGCGCTGCTTGAGCTCCTCGATCGTGCGGGCGCCGACGTAGAACATCGACTGCCGCAGACCGCCGACCAGCTGGTACGCCACGGCCGAGACCGGGCCACGGTAGGGCACCTGACCCTCGATGCCCTCGGGGATCAGCTTGTCGTCGCTGGGCACGTCGGCCTGGAAGTAGCGGTCCTTCGAGTACGAGGTCTGCTTGCCGCGGGTCTGCATGGCGCCCAACGAGCCCATGCCGCGGTACTGCTTGAACTGCTTGCCCGACTGGAACACGATCTCGCCCGGCGACTCGTCGGTGCCTGCGAGCAGCGAACCGAGCATGACGGCATCGGCGCCGGCGACGAGCGCCTTGGCGATGTCGCCGGAGTACTGCAGGCCGCCGTCCGCGATCACCGGGATGCCGGCGGGACCGGCGGCGAGCGACGCCTCGTACACCGCGGTGACCTGCGGAACGCCGACGCCCGCGACGACGCGCGTGGTGCAGATCGAGCCGGGTCCGACGCCGACCTTGACGGCGTCGACACCGGCGTCGACGAGCGCCTGAGCGCCCTCGCGGGTCGCGACGTTGCCGCCGATGACGTCGATGTGGGCGAAGCTCTCGTCGGCCTTGAGGCGCTTCACGAGATCGATCACGCCCTGCGACTGGCCGTTGGCCGTGTCCACGACGAGCACGTCGACACCCGCGTCACGCAGTGCCTCGGCGCGCTCCCACGCGTCGCCGAAGAAGCCGATCGCGGCGCCGACGCGCAGACGACCCTGGTCGTCCTTGGTGGCGAGCGGGTACTTCTCGCTCTTGTCGAAGTCCTTGATCGTGATCAGTCCGGCGAGCTTGCCGTCGTCGTCGATGAGCGGCAGCTTCTCGACACGGTGCTTGGCGAACAGCGCGATGACCTCGCCCGCTGCGACGCCGACCCGGGCCGTCACAAGACCCTCAGAGGTCATGACGTCCTTCACGAACGTCGTCTGACGCTCGAAGCCGGAGACGAAGCGCATGTCGCGGTTGGTGACGATGCCGACGAGTCGGCCGTCCGGGTCGACGACCGGGAGCCCCGAGATGCGGTACTTGGCGCACAGGGCGTCGACCTCTTCGACTGTGGCGCCGGGGGTCGTCGTGATCGGATCGGTGATCATGCCCGACTCGCTGCGCTTCACGCGATCGACGTGCGCGGCCTGATCGGCGATCGAGAGGTTGCGGTGCAGGATGCCGATGCCGCCCTCGCGCGCCATGGCGATGGCCATGCGCGATTCGGTGACCGTGTCCATGGCGCTGGAGAGCAGCGGGGTGGCGACCGAGATCCGGCGCGTGATCCGCGACGAGGTGTCCGCCTCGCTGGGGATGACGTCGGTGTGCCCCGGGAGGAGCAGCACATCGTCGTACGTGAGTCCGACGAATCCGAAGGGGTCGTGCTGATCCATGGATGCTCCTCCTGGGCGCTGACTGGCGAGAGTGGTACCAATTCTAAGCGTCGGGAGGGTGAGGAAATTCCCTGCGTCGCCGAGGACACGCCCCTGCGCGTTCTGTCCGCCGAGCAGCAGGCGCGCAACTTCGTGATGAGATCGTGCTCACTGTGAGCAGATCGTGCCTTGGTCGAAACAGAGCCGACACATTACGCTCATACCGTCGTACATCAAGGCCGATGAACACCCTGTCTTGGTCTGTGTACTGGACTGGGAGGTTCTGTGGGTCCGACGATCTCGGCGAAGCGAAGCGGAACGCGATGGGTCATCACCCTTCTCGCGTCGCTTCTCGCCCTTGCATTCCTGTGGCTGCAGCCACCCGCGTCGGCCTCGGCCGAGGAGACCGACGACGGCCAGGAGATCACCGATTTCTACTTCGCCGGCGTGATCACCTTCGAGGACCAGCCCGTCGAAGGCGTCGTCATGACGATCGAGGGCAACGGTTTCGAAGGCGAGACCGAGACCGATGCCGAGGGCAAGTGGCGTCTGTACGTGCCGGAGAAGGAGAAGTACACCCTCACGGTCGATGAGGACACGCTGCCCGAGGGCGTGATCGTCGACGCCGCGCAGCTGCCGGAGGGCACACAGCCCATCGCCGGCACGACCGCGTCGTTCGAGGTCGAGTTCGGACTCACCGGCACCAAGATCACGAACCTCTTCCTCGGTGAAGGAGAGCGGGTCACCGTCACCTTCATCGACCAGCTGCTCTCCCGCCTCGTCGGCGGACTCAACTTCGGTCTGCTCCTCGCGCTCGCGTCGATGGGCGCCGCGCTCATCTACGGCACGACGCGACTGTCGAACTTCGCCCACGCCGAGATGGTCACGTGGGGCGGCCTGGTCGCGCTCGTCACGACGAGCTTCTGGCACCTGCCTCTGTGGCTCGGCATCGCGGCGGCGGTGATCGGAGGCGGCCTCTTCGGCTGGGCGATGGATGCCGGACTGTGGCGTCCCCTGCGACGACGCGGACTCGGCGTCGTGCAGCTGATGATCGTCAGCATCGGACTCTCGCTCGCCCTGCGATACCTGTTCCAGTACTTCATCGGCGGCGGCACCAGGCAGCTGCCCGGCGCGAGCCCCACGCCGATCCAGTTCGGCCCGATCTCGCTGTCGTACATCGACATGATCGCGATGTCGGTGAGCATCGTGGTGATCCTCGGGGTCGCGTGGTTCCTCACCCGCACCCGCATCGGCAAGGCTACGCGCGCCATCTCCGACAACCCGCAGCTCGCCGCGGCATCCGGAATCGACGTCGATCGCGTCATCCGCATCGTGTGGATCCTCGCCGGTGTGCTCGCGGCGATCTCCGGCATCCTCTGGGCGTACTTCCGCCCCGGCGTGAAGTGGGACATGGGCATGCAGATGCTGCTGCTCATCTTCGCCGCCATCACGCTCGGCGGCCTGGGCACCGCCTTCGGCGCCCTGGTCGGATCGCTCATCGTCGGGATCGCGGTCGAGGTCTCGACCCTGTGGATCCCGTCGGACCTCAAGTACGCCAGCGCGCTCGTCGTCCTCATCGTCATCCTCCTGGTGAGGCCGCAGGGTCTGCTCGGACGCAAGGAAAGGTTGGGCTGACGATGGACTTCGGAAGCATCTTCTCCAACACCGCGGTCTACCTGTTCAGCCCGGTCACGATCGCCTACGCGCTCGCGGCAACCGGGCTCGCGGTGCACTTCGGCTACGCCGGTCTGCTGAACTTCGGCATGGCGGCGTTCATGGCGGTCGGCGGCTACGGCTACGCCATCTCCGTGCTGTCGTTCGGTCTCCCCTGGTGGGTCGGCATGCTCATCGGCCTCGGCGGCGGAGCGCTGTTCGCGGTGCTCCTCGGCATCCCGACGCTGCGGCTGAGAGCCGACTACCTCGCCATCGCCACCATCGCGGCGGGTGAGATCGTGCGCCTGCTCTTCACGACGCAGCTGTTCGACGAGTTCACGAACTCCGCCGACGGCCTCGCGCAGTACAACGGCGGATTCCGCGACGCGAACCCCTTCCCCACCGGAACCTACGGCTTCGGACCGTGGACCTACACGGCCAACGACCTGTGGAACCGCGTGTTCGGTGTGATCGTGCTGGCTCTCGCCGTGCTGGTCGTCTGGGCGCTCATGCGCAGCCCGTGGGGCCGCGTGCTCAAGGGCATCCGCGAGGACGAGGACGCCGTGCGCTCGCTCGGCAAGAACGTCTTCGCCTACAAGATGCAGGCCCTCGTGGTCGGCGGCATCATCGGCGCGGCGGGCGGCATCGTGTTCGTCCTCCCCTCCGCCGTCGTGCCGGGCAGCTACACGACCTCGCTGACGTTCTTCCTGTGGACGGTGCTCCTGCTCGGCGGTGCCGCGACGGTCTTCGGGCCGACGCTCGGCGCGATCCTCTTCTGGGTCGTGTTCGCGTTCCTCGCGAACCTGCTCCCGGCGATGGCCAAGGCAGACCTCCTGCCCATGTCCGACAGCCAGGCGTCGACGCTGGTGTTCATCTTCGTCGGCATCGCCCTCATGCTGCTCGTGATCTTCCGCCCGCAGGGCATCCTCGGAGACAAGAGGGAGATGACCTTTGTCAAATGAACTGACCCCCGACGCCGGCGCCGAATCGGCCCCCGCGACGGGAAGCGTCCGACGTGCGAAGACGACCGGCCTCACGAAGGGCCCGGCCGCCCCCGGCGTCGCCAAGGTCGACCCCATCCTCGTGGTGGATGCCGTGCAGCGCCGCTTCGGCGGCCTCACCGCGGTCGACGTCGATCACCTCGAGATCCCGCGCGGTGCCATCACCGCGCTGATCGGCCCGAACGGCGCCGGCAAGACGACCCTGTTCAACCTGCTCTGCGGTTTCGACAAGCCGAACAGCGGATCGTGGTCGTTCGACGGCAAGAACCTGTCGGGCGTGCCGTCGTTCAAGGTGGCGCGCATGGGCCAGGTGCGCACCTTCCAGCTCACCAAGTCGCTCTCGCTGCTGACCGTGCTCGAGAACATGAAGCTCGGAGCCCCCGGTCAGCGCGGCGAGGGCTTCTGGTCGAGTCTGTTCCCGTTCCTGTGGCGCAAGCAGGACCAGGAGATCGAGGTCAAGGCGCGCGAGCTGCTCACGCGGTTCAAGCTCGACGCCAAGGAGAAGGACTTCGCCGCCGCGCTCTCCGGCGGTCAGCGCAAGCTGCTCGAGATGGCCAGAGCGCTCATGAGCGACCCCACGCTCGTGATGCTCGACGAGCCGATGGCGGGTGTGAACCCGGCGCTGACGCAGTCGCTGCTCGACCACATCCTCGACCTCAAGGAGCAGGGCATGACCGTGCTCTTCGTCGAGCACGACATGCACATGGTGCGGCACATCGCCGACTGGGTCGTCGTGATGGCGGAGGGACGCGTCGTCGCGGAAGGCCCGCCCGAGGAGGTCATGGAGGACCCCGCCGTCGTCGACGCCTACTTGGGTGCGCACCAGGACGTCGATCTCGGCGCCGTCACCGGGCGCATCCCGGTGCTCGCCGACACCGCGGCCGTGAAACTGCGCGAGCAGATCGAGGCGGAGGCCGACGCAGAGCTGGCCGCCGAAGAGGCAGAGGAGGGACGCGCATGAGCGATGCGGCATCCGTGAACGGGACAGGCCCTGCGAACGATGACGTGGTCGTCGAGCTGAAGGACGTGCACGCCGGCTACCTGCCCGGCGTGAACATCCTCAACGGCGCGAACCTCATCGCCAGACAGGGCGAGCTGATCGGCATCATCGGCCCGAACGGCGCCGGGAAGTCGACGCTGCTCAAGGCGATCTTCGGACTCGTGAACGTGCGAGACGGCGACATCACCGTGAAGGGCGAGAGCATCGTCGGCCTCAAGGCCGACAAGCTCGTCAAGCGCGGGGTGGCGTTCGTACCGCAGACGAACAACGTCTTCCCCTCGCTGTCGATCGAGGAGAACCTGCAGATGGGGCTCTACCAGAACCCCAAGGCATACGCCGAGCGGCTCGAGTTCGTCACCGGCATCTTCGCTGAACTCGGCAAGCGCCTCAAACAGCGCGCCGGATCGCTGTCCGGCGGTGAGCGCCAGATGGTCGCGATGTCGCGCGCTCTCATGATGGACCCGTCGGTGCTGCTGCTCGACGAGCCGTCCGCCGGGCTCTCCCCCGTGCGTCAGGACGACGCGTTCATCCGCGTCTCCGACATCAACAAGGCCGGAGTGACGACCATCATGGTCGAGCAGAACGCCCGCCGCTGCCTGCAGATCTGCGACCGCGGCTACGTGCTCGATCAGGGCCGCGACGCCTACGAGGGCACCGGTCGCGACCTGCTGAACGACCCGAAGGTCATCGGCCTGTACCTGGGCACCCTGGGCACGGACGCCGCCTGACGACCATGCGACGAGAGGGGCGGATGCTGCGGCATCCGCCCCTCTCTCGTGCCTGCGAGCGCCGTTCCCCGGGTCGTCGAGCGAGCGGCGTTCCCCGGGTCGTCGAGCGAGCGCCGTTCCCTCGGGTCGTCGAGCGAGCGAAGCAAGACGAAACGCGCCGCACGCCCCTCCGCACACCTCGCGCATGACGAAGGCCCCGGATGCTGCATCCGGGGCCTTCGTGCGATCAGTCAGCGTGTGCTGGTGCGATCAGTTGGTGCGCTCGATCATGTTGTCCGCACCGTACTTGTAGATGCCGATCGTGGCGCCCTGCGGGTCGCCGTTCTCGTCGAACGTGACCTCGCCGGAGTAGCCGTCGTAGTCGGCCGTGCCGCCGTCGTTGATGATCTTGGCGCAGTCCGCGAACGTGGTGCACTTCTCCCCGTCACCGGAGCCGCCCGAGATCTCCTCCATCTTGGCCGCGATGTCCGCGCCCTCCGTGGAGCCTGCCGCGAGCGAGGCCAGAGCCACGAGCACGACGGCGTCGTAGGCCTCGGCCGCGTAGGTGAAGTCCTTCACCTCGGAGTTGCCCTCACCGGTCCAGTACGTCTGGAGGCGGTCGGTGAAGTCGTCCTCGAGCGCCGGACCGGCCTTGGTGCCCTGAGCGCCCTCGAGCGAGACGGGGATCTCGTCACCGTAGTCCGAGAGGTTTCCGTCGACCATGTAGAACTTGTCGGCCGAGATGCCGGCGTTCACCAGCAGCGGCGCGATGGTCTTGAACTGGTCGAACGAGACGATCGCGACGGCGTCGGGGTTCTGAGCCTTGATCGTCTCGACCTGGGCGTCGAACTGCGCGTCGCCGACGTTGAAGGACGCCTCGGCGACGACCTCGCCGCCGGTGCCCTCGAAGGTCTCCTTGATCGCAGCGTCGAGTCCGGTGCCGTACGCGTCGTTCTGGTAGATGATCCCCAGCGACTTCGCGCCGTCCTCGGCGATCAGGTTGCCGAGCACCTCGCCCTGCAGCAGGTCGCTCGGTGCGGTGCGGAAGTACAGTCCGTCATCGTCCCAGGTGGTGAAGTCGGGCGAGGTGTTCGACGCCGAGATCTGCAGGATGCCGGCGCTGACGTTTCCGTCGAGGATGAGCTTCGAGACACCGGACGCCGCGGCGCCGACGATCGCGGAGACGCCCGCGCTCTGGAGCTTGGTGATCGAGGTCTCGTACGCCTTGGTGTCGGTGTCGCCCTCGTCCTCGGCGGTGAGGTCGATGGTGATGCCGGCGCCCGCGTCGTTGATCTCCTTCACGGCCAGGCCGACGCCCGACTCCATGGGCGGGCCGAGGAACGCGAGCGATCCGGTCTGCGGCAGCAGCGAGCCGAGCTTGAGGGTGAGGTCCTGGGCCGGCTTGTCGCCGCCGCCCGAGGGCTCCTCCGACGGCGAGCTGCTGCAGCCCGAGATGACCAGCGCCGAGGCGCTGACGAGCGCGACCCCTGCGATGATCTTGGCGCTGCGCGAGCGCGTGAATACGGTCATGATGCTCCCTTGCGTGACTGGCCGTGGACTGTGGACCACGGTCGGATGATCTACACATTAGGTGCAGAACGCTTCCGGGAGGGGTCGGTAG
Source organism: Microbacterium sp. SZ1 (assembly GCF_002362255.1). GTDB lineage: Bacteria > Actinomycetota > Actinomycetes > Actinomycetales > Microbacteriaceae > Microbacterium. Next base: position 60,169 of record NZ_LPVV01000006.1, read on the forward strand.
TGTTTCGGTGCGTTAACGATCCGCTCGCACGCTTCCGAGGCGCACAGCGGGGGCGGTCTGGCAGTCTCAGACCGGCGCGACGGGCGTCCGGCGTCCGCGCCGCGCGGCCAGCAGCAGGTCGATCACGAACACCGTGATCGCGACCCAGACCAGCACGAATCCGATCCAGCGTTCGATGGGCATCGGCTCGCCCAGCACGACGGCGCCGATGACGAACTGCATCACCGGGGTGATGAACTGGATCATGCCGATCACGGCCAGGTCGATGCGCCGCGCTCCCGCGGCGAACAGCAGCAGCGGCACGGCGGTCGCGACTCCGGCGAACGCGAGAAGGACGGCGTGCCAGGCTCCGTTCTGGCCGAAGGTGAGCCCCTCGGGGGTCGTCGCGACGAGCACGAGCTGCACGACGGCGATGGGGATCAGCCAGAACGACTCCAGCGTGAGGCCGCTCACGGCATCCACCGCCGGCCCGATCTTCTTCTTGATGAGGCCGTACAACCCGAAGGAGGCGGTGAGCGAGAGCGCGATCCAGGGGAAGTGGCCGTAGAGAACGACGATCACGACGACCGCGACCGCCGCGATGCCGATCGCGGTCCACTGCAGGCGTCGAATGCGCTCCTTCAGCACGAAGACCCCGAGCAGGACCGTCGTGATCGGGTTGATGAAGTAGCCGAGGCTCGTCTCGATGACATTCTCCGACAGCGTGCCGATGAGGAACACCTGCCAGTTGACGTAGATCAGGAGCCCGGCGACGGCGGTCCAGCCGAGCAGCCGAGGCTGCCGCAGAATGACGCCGAACGCCTTCCACCCGCGCGTCACCGTGAGCAGGATGACGCAGAAGACGAGCGACAACAGGACTCGCCAGGCGACGACCTCCCACGGTCCGGTCGGGGCGAGCACCAGGAAGTAGAGCGGCAGCACGCCCCAGAGGAGATACGCTCCGCCCGCGTATGCGACCCCCGCTGTCTGAGTGGAGCGCGGGGCGGAGATCTCGGAGGTCACCGCACAACCCTAGTCCCGGCCGAGCGGGCCCCCTGCTCGTTGCTCGGCCGCCTCACGAGAATGACAGGATTCGAACGCGCTGTGGCGAATGCAGAAAGAGCCCGGATGCGTGATGCATCCGGGCCCTTCCGAGAGACGTCGTCTCAGCGGACGACGACCGCCAGAACGTCGCGAGCCGACAGGACGAGGAACTCGTCTGCGCCGAACTTCACCTCGGTGCCGCCGTACTTGCTGTAGAGCACGCGGTCGCCGACGGCGACGTCGAGCGGAACGCGGTTGCCGTTGTCGTCGATGCGGCCGGGGCCGACCGCCACGACCTCGCCCTCCTGGGGCTTCTCCTTGGCGGTGTCGGGGATGACCAGGCCACTAGCGGTGGTCTGCTCGGCCTCGACCTGCTTGATGACGATGCGGTCCTCGAGCGGCTTGATGGAAACCGACACGGTCTACCTCTTCTTTCTTGACGCTGACACGAAAGACTTGTTCGCACTCTCAACCCGAGAGTGCTAACTGCAAGTGTAGGCGGTCCGCTGGCACTCATGCAATGCGAGTGCCAACGGCGCCGCGCGGCCCGTCGAGATCCGTCGCCTAAGCTGAGGGCGTGGAGATGTCGGAGTTGCGCGCACTGCTCACCCCGGAAGGGCTCGGGCTCCTCGACGATCTGGGCCCCGTCGACCAGGTGGCCGACGTCGCGCGGACGGTCTCCCGCCTGCGATCGGCCGGCCACTCCCCCGATCTCGTCTCCGCGGTCGTCGGGCAGGCGCGGCTGCGCGCCAAGGCACACGCCAAGTTCGGCGAGTTCGCGGAGCGGATGCTGTTCACCCGCTCAGGGCTGGAGCAGGCGACGCGTCTCGGCGTCGCCGCGCGGCACGCCCAGCGTCTGCGCCGCGCGGGTATGACGTCCGTCGCCGACCTCGGTTGCGGGATCGGCGGCGACGCTCTCGCGTTCGCCGGCGCGGGCCTCGACGTCCACGCCGTCGACGCCGACGAGGTCACCGCCGCGATCGCCGCCTACAACCTCGCACCCTTCGGTGACTCCGCGCACGTCGAGCACGGAACGGCGGAGGAGAGCCTGCCCGCGACAGCCGACGGATTCGCCGTCTGGATGGATCCGGCTCGGCGCACCTCCGGTCACAGCGAGACGAGGCGGGTGACCGCCGACGACTACTCTCCCTCGCTCGACTGGGCTTTCGCGGTCGCGGCGGAGCGCCCGACCGGCATCAAGCTCGGCCCCGGGCACGACCGCGACGCGCTGCCCGCCGACGCCGAGGCGCAGTGGGTCAGCGCCGACGGCAGCGTCGTGGAGCTCGTGCTCTGGAGCAACGCTCTCGCCCGCGAGGGCGTGCGTCGCGCGGCCCTGGTCATCCGCGGCGAGCGCTCCCACGAGCTGACCGCCGGAGCGGATGCTGAGGACGCCCCCGAGCGCGAGCTCGGCGCATTCCTGCACGAGCCCGACGGCGCCGTCATCCGCGCTCGACTGATCGGCGACGTCGCCCGGAGCCTGGAAGCCGGCATGCTCGACCAGCGCATCGCGTACCTGACCTCCGACGCCGCACTGACCAGCCCGTTCGTGCAGTCGTTCCGGGTGCGCGAGACCATGCCGGCGAACGCGAAGGCGATAAACGCCGTGCTCCGCGCTCAGGGCATCGGCGCCGTCGAGATCAAGAAGCGCGGCATGGACGTCGATCCGGCCGCCTTCAGGAAGAAGCTCACGCTGCGCGGCGATGCCTCCGCCACGCTCATCCTCACCCGCATCGGAGATCAGCGCCGCGCTATCCTCGCCGACCGCGTACCCGCTGCCGACTAGCTCAGCCCGCTCCTTCACTGGGGATCTCGACGAGGATCGGATCTCCGTACTCGCCGCCGAGCTCGATCGACGCCCCCTCCGCGTCCTGCGGCAGCCCCTGCTCGATGGTCAGGTACGGGTTCATCCAGTTCGTGAACCGGACGTGCAGCGACCACGTCACGGTGGTGCCGTCCGCGCCCGCCTCGACGCTCAGCGCGCGGATCTCGGCAGTGCTGTCCTGCGACGCCTGACATGCAGCCGCCTCGTCGGTGGCGTCGACGATCATGCAGCGCAGCATCCCTCCGCTCTGCGTGCCGTCGGCGGGCTTCTCCGCCACCCAGACCGGCTGGTCATGGAAGTACCCCACGATCGACAGGCTCGGGAGGTAGCCCTGGTCGACGAGCTCTTCTGCACGTTCACGATCCGGACCGTCGAACTGGCCGAGCATCGAGTCCTGCGGCTCCCATCTCTGCACCCATGCGAGCGGCTCTCCGGTGGTGGCGCGCGCGAGCACCGCCGACACGGACGCGCCGTACGCGTCAGCCGGGTCATCGGGGTCGTCGACGGGCACCGACACCGACACGCTCAGCGCCATGTCGTCGAGGCCGTCGGTCGGCCGGCACTGCTCTTGCGATGCCTCGCCGACGTCGAGGATCACACACGTCTCGTCGGAACCGTCGCGCGTCGCGTACCAGACGACCGCGTCCTCATCCTCCGTGACGAGGCGTACGGAGCCGTCGTCGTACTTCCCCTCGGCCTGCAGCTCGAGACGTCGTTCCTGCTGACCGGCGGTGAGTGCCGATTCGACGCCCCCGCCACCGAACAACGCCCATCCCGCGGCCACCCCGGTGAGGATGAGAGCAGCGGATGCCGCAACGACGACTTTCACGTGGGAGCGCACGGCGGCGGCGAGCGCGGGGCGCGCAGGGACATCTTCTCCGTGGACCTCGTCACTGCCCGACGCGGGAGTAGGGCGCTGACCGGCTGAGTCCCGGGTGTCGTCGAGCGGAGCGGCCTGCAGCGGTACCGCGTCGATGAGGGGCTCGCGGTCGGCATCCGATGGCTGATCGACATCCGGCTCGGAGAGAGGCACCGGCCTGCGCGTCTCCTCGAGCTGTCGAAGGCGATCGGCGTCGGCAGCGGTGAGCCCGCCGCCGCGACCATAGGCGCGCGCCCGCAGGGCGCGCAGCTCCTCGACTTCGTCGGCGTGCAGCATCCGCTATCCGAGCCTCTCGAACTGCATGCCCGCCCAGACGAGCCATCCGAGGCTGTAGACCGTGGCCGCGAGGCCCAGCACCAGAGCCCAGCGGGCGATCGCACGACTCTCGACGGGGCGACGCAGCGACATGATCGCGGCGATCACAGCGACCACGGCGATCGGGATGCCCCAGCCCACGAAGAACGACGCGCCGAGTGCGACGATGGACGCGGTGAGCGCCCACGGGGCCAGCCGGGTGTCGTCGCCGGCGGAGGCGTCTGCCGCGGGCTGCCAGTCGTCGTGTCGGGTGTCATCGGCGATCGGACCCGTCGCGACCACCGGTTCCACGGTCACGGGTCCGGTGGGGAGCTTCGCGTAGCCGTCACGGCGCGCACCCGGCAGACGTGCGGAGCCTGCCGGGTGCTCGACCTCGCCGCTCGGCCCTTCGACCGTCGTGCGGGGAACGGGTCGTTCGCGGGAGGAGGGATCTGACGGTCCGTCGGGCGCCGGGCGTGATGCGTCGGTCATGACGACACCGGCACGCGCTCAGCCACCTGGATCTCGGTGACCGGCAGCGTCGAATCCGCGCCGAAGGCGAGCGTCGACGGACGGCGTCCCGACGAGATGAGCTCCGCGGCGAGCGCGGCGATCATGGCCCCGTTGTCGGTGCACAGCGCCAGCGGGGGGATGCGCACCGTCACCCCTGCCGCCTCGGCGCGCGTCAGCGCCACCTCGCGCAGCCGCCGGTTGGCGATCACGCCGCCTCCGAGCAGCAGCCGAGGGACGCCGAGGTCGGCGCAGGACGCGAGGGCCTTCGTCACGAGCACGTCGACGACGGCCTCGCGGAAGCTCGCTGCCACATCCGCCACGGGCACCGGGGCGCCGTCGGCCTCGCACCGCTCGACCCACCGCGCGACCGCGGTCTTCAGCCCCGAGAACGAGAAGTCGTAACGGTGCTTCGCCATGTCAGAGGCCCGCGACAGCCCGCGCGGGAAGCGGATCGCGTCCGGATCGCCGTCCGCGGCCGCCCGGTCGATCTCCGGACCACCGGGATACGGGAGCGACAGGAGCCTGGCGACCTTGTCGAACGCCTCCCCCGCGGCGTCGTCCATGGTCTCACCCAGCATCTCGACGTCGGTCGTGAGGTCGCGCACGTGCAGCAGCGAGGTGTGCCCGCCGGAGACGAGCAGCGCGATGGTCGGGTACTCGAGGGGCTCGGACTCCGGGGTGAGGATGTCGGCGGCGATATGTCCGACGAGGTGGTTGACCGCATACAGCGGCTTGTCGAGCGACACCGCCAGCCCCTTCGCAGCGCCCACCCCGACCATGAGCGCACCCGCGAGACCGGGGCCGCTCGTGACAGCGACGGCGTCGAGATCCTGCAGCGACACGCCGGCCTCGGCGAGGGCCGCATCGATCGACGGCTGCAGCGCCTCGAGGTGCGCTCTCGCGGCGACCTCCGGCACGACGCCGCCGTAGCGAGCGTGCTCGTCCATGCTCGACGCGATCGTGTTCGACAGCAGGGTGCGTCCACGGACGATCCCGATGCCGGTCTCGTCGCAGCTGGTCTCGATGCCCAGCACCAGGGGCTCGGTCATGCGGTGGCCTCCTCTGCGGCATCCGTCGTCGCGCCTCGCGCGTGCTGCAGCACGAGACGCATCACGATCGCATCCACGTCGTCGGGCTGGTAGTAGCGGGGGCGTCGCCCGATCTCCTCGAACCCCTCCGAGCGGTAGAGGCCCTCGGCACCCGGATTGTCGGCGCGGACCTCGAGGAACACCTCCCGGGCTCCCCGTTCGGCGGCTGTGTCGAGCAGCGCCCGCAGCAGTGCGCGTCCGCGCCCAGCGCCCCGGTATTCGGCGTCGAACGCGATGGTCTGGATGTCGGCGTCGGCCGAGCCGCGCAGCGCCCGCACCCCGCCGTAGCCGATCACGGTGCCCTCGTGCTCGTCCACGAGATAGCGCCCGTGCGGGCTCGACAGCTCGAGCGCCATCGCCTCGGAGCTCCACGCGTCCGTCGGGAACGAGCGGTGCTCTATCGCCATGATGGCGTCGAGGTCGTCGGGCGTCGCCGTGCGGAGAGTCACAGGCCGACCTTCTTCGGCGCCCCGGGCATAGTGACATCGGGATGCCGCATGTACAGCGGCTCCTCTCCCGCGAGGGTGCGACCGGCGCGCAGAGCCCGCCCCGCGACGACGGCGAGGTCTGCGGCCGACAGCGTCGCGACCTCCATCGCGCGCACACCGTCGAGCGTGGAGTCGAGCTCGACGCGAGGCACCAGAACGGTGTCGGCGACGATGCGCGGGATGCCGTCGGCATCCGTCCCGTCGAAGACCGTGACCGCCACCTCGCGGCGCCGCGCATCGGTAACGATCGCGAAGGGGCCGGTCACGGCATCCGTCTCGATCGCGTGCAGCGCCGGGGCGAAATGGCTCGGGACGGGGACGACCGGGATGCCGCGGCCGAGCGCGAAAGTGCGCGCGGCGGCGATTCCGATGCGGAGGCCTGTGAAGGGCCCGGGACCCATGCCGGCGACGACGTGCGTGACCGGACCCGCGCCGGTCTGGTCGATCACGCGGTGCAGCAGGTCGCCGATGACCTCGGCGTGGCCGAGCGGATCGGCTGTCGACGCCTCGGAGCCGACGCCGTCGTCGCCGACGATCGCGACGGCAGTGCCCAGGGAGGTGTCGACGGCGAGGATCACCCTTCCAGGGTAGTCGCCCCTCCGTCGACCGTCCCTGAGCGCGAGGCACGGGTGATCGTCACGTGTCGCGGGGCATCCGCGTCGAGCTCCGACGGGTCGAGGTCGTCCTCGCCGTCGGCTCCGACGGGCCGCTCGAGCTCGATGTCCCACCAGCTGTCCGCGAGCTCCTCGGCCATGCCTCGCCCCCACTCGATGACGACGACGGAACGGACGAGGTCCAGGTCGAGGTCCTCGAGCTCGGCGCCCGATCCGAGCCGGTAGGCGTCGACGTGCACGAGCGGAGCCCCACCGACGAGGGACGGATGCGTGCGGGCGATGACGAAGGTCGGGCTCTGCACCGGACCCCGCACCCCCAGCCCCTCGGCGAGGCCCCGGGTGAACGTCGTCTTCCCCGCTCCGAGCGGGCCGGTGAGGATCAGCAGATCGCCCGCCTCGAGCCGCTCGCCGATGCGGCGGCCCAACTGCTCCATGGCGTCGGAGGTCTCGATGTCATGGCGCCCGAGGACCGCTGGATCGACGCTCACGCAGACCTCCGCGGCACCCGCGCACCGATGCGGGTGACGATCTCGTAGTTGATGGTGGATGCCGCGTTCGCCCACTCCGCGGCCGACGGCACGCCCAGAGTCGGATCGCCGAACAGCACGACCTCGTCGCCTATCGACACCGGGGAGTCGCCGACGTCGACGACGAACTGATCCATCGCGATGCGGCCGACGTTCGTGTAGCGGCGTCCGTTGATCGACACCGGCAGACGCCCGGACGCGTGCCGCGGCACCCCGTCGGCATACCCGAGAGGAACGAGCGCGAGGGTGGTGTCGCGCGGGGCGCGGTGGTCGTAGCCGTAGGAGACCCCGGCTCCGGCCGGCACGCGGCGCACGGCGGCGACCGCACCGCGCAGGGTCATCGCGGGGCGGAGGCCGAGCTGCGCCGACGACCGGTCCTCGAAGGGCGACAGTCCGTAAATGCCGACTCCGATGCGCACGGCGTCGAGTCGCATCTCGGGGAGGTCGATGGCCGCGGCGGTCGCGGCGATGTGTCGGATCTCAGGATGGATGCCGAACGATGCGGCGAGCGCGACACCCTCCTCGAAGCGCGCCAGTGCCTCACGGTCGTCCTGCGGAGAGGTGTTGGAGAGGTGGCTGAACAGGCCGACGATGCGCAGTCGCCCGATGCGCTCGAGCCGCGCGGCTTCCGCGAGAACCCGGCGCCAGTCGGCCGGGGCGATGCCGTTGCGCGACAGCCCGGTCTCGAACTTCAGGTGCACGCTGACGGGACGGTCGACGCTCGCCGCGGCCGCCGCAGCCTCGAGCTGGTCGAACGACGAGATGCCGAGCTCGATGTCCTGCTCGGCCGCGTGCTCGAACCGCTCCCCCGGCGCGTGCAGCCACGCCATGATCGGGGCCGTGATGCCCTGGCGCCGCAGTTCCAACGCCTCGGGGATCTCGGCCACGCCGAGACGCGTCGCCCCTCCGGCCAGCGCGGCGACGGCTGCTGCCGCCGCGCCGTGTCCGTAGCCGTTCGCCTTGACGACGGCGATGACCTGCACCCCCGTGAGGCGGCGGAAGTGCCGGACGTTGTCGCTGATGGCATCCAGCTCGATCCTGGCCTCGCGGAACGGTGCGCTCACAGCGGGTCTCCTTCCGCGACGACGAACGCCGCGGCGAGACCCGCGTCGTGCGTCAGGGTCAGGTGCAGACGGCTGATTCCGCGCTCCGCCACGACCTCGGCCGTGGTGCCCGAGAGCACGAAGTGCGGACGGCCTGATTCCTCCGAGGCGATCTCGATCTCGGTCCAGTGCACGCCGTCGGAGCCGCCGAGCGTCTTGATCAGAGCCTCCTTCGCGGCGTAGCGCGCGGCCAGCGAGGGCAGGCGAAGCGGCCGCTCGGCCGGGGCGAACAGGCGCTCGCGCAGCCGCGGGGTGCGCTCCAGAGTGCGCTCGAACCGCGGGATGTCGACGAGGTCGATTCCGGTCCCGATGATCACCAGTTCAGCCTAGTCGCGCGGGCCCACCCGTCCGGGTCCGCGCGCCGCCCTCCCCTGCCGCCAGTCTGCATGCGGGGAACACGGGTGCATGCCCAGACACCGAGGGTCGGCATGCATCCGTGCTTCCGGCATGCAGGTCGGTCGTGCGACTCCTTCTGCACAGGACCCCATCCGTCGCATTCGACCGGTTCGCCCGGGAAATCGTCACCGTGGGCGCGGTGAATGTCCGAGGATCGCAGGATGCTTGCACCTGCAGACCTCCTCAGCCGAATCGGCGGCATCGCGCGTGGGACTCTTCTCCAGGATCACGGAGTCACACGCGGGCACCTACGCCACGCGGTCGGGACAGGTGCGCTGACCCGCGTGCGTCCGGGGGTGTTCGCGCTCCCCGGCACCGACCCTCTGATCATCGCGGCCGCCGCCCACGGGGGCGCGCTCACTTGCGCCGCGGCGTTGCGCGCTCATGGCGTATGGGCCCTGCCCGTCTTCGACGACGCCGTGCACGTCTGGCTGGGGGGATCAGGGCGCGCGCACCCACATCCGGATTGCGCGTGTCGCGTGCACTACTCCCCCGGCACCGCGGCGGTCGGCCTCGCACCGCTCCCTGTCGTCCTCATTCATGTGTACCGATGCCTGGGCGTCGAAGCGTTCTTCGCCGCGTACGAGTCGGCGTGGAATCGGCGTCTGCTGTCGGCAGCTGATCAGGCGCGCATCAGACGTGAGCTGCCGACATCCGCACGGTGGCTTCTTGATCTCGCCCGTGCGGACGCGGAGAGTGGCCTCGAGTCGCTGCTGCGCCTGCGACTGCATCTGCTCGGCATCCGTCTCGAGTGCCAAGTGCGCATCGACGGAGTCGGGCGAGTGGACTTCGTGATCGAGAAGCGGCTGATCCTCGAGGTCGACGGGCGAGCGAATCATGCGGGGGCCGAACGTCGTCATCATGATCTCGCGCGCGATGCCGCTGCATCAGCACGCGGCTACGAGACGTTGAGGTTCGACTACGCGATGGTCGTGCACGACTGGGATGCCGTTGTCCGCGCGATCATTCCGGCCCTCGCCCGGGCACGGGCCTGACGCCGGGCGACCAGGATGCAGGCCGAGAACACAGATGCATGCCCAGACACCAGGGTGTCGGCATGCATCTGTGTTCCCGGCATACAGGGCGGCGCGGCCGGACGGTTACTCGACCGTGACCGACTTCGCGAGGTTGCGGGGCTGGTCGACGTCGAGGCCCTTCGCCGTGGCGAGCGCCATCGCGAAGACCTGCAGCGGCACGACGGCGAGTAGCGGCTCGAACATCGGACCGGCGAGCGGGATGCGGATCACCTCGTCGGCGAACGGCAGCACGGCCGCGTCGCCCTCTTCGGCGACGACGATCACGCGAGCTCCACGTGCGCGGATCTCCTGGATGTTCGACACGACCTTGGAGTGCACCAGGGCGGAATGCCGAGGCGACGGGACGAGCACGAAGACCGGCTGCCCCGGCTCGATCAGCGCGATCGGACCGTGCTTGAGCTCGCCCGCGGCGAAGCCCTCGGCATGGATGTAGGAGATCTCCTTGAGCTTGAGCGCCCCCTCGAGAGCGATCGGGTAGCCGACGTGGCGCCCGAGGAACAGCACAGAGCGGGTGTCGGCCATCCAGCCGGCGAGCTGCGACACGTGGTCGTTCTCGGTCTCGAGCACCTTGGCGATCTTCTCCGGGAGGGCGGTGAGCTCCGCGACGTCGACCGACGCGTCCGTCACCGAACCGCGGACGCGCCCCATGTGCAGACCGAGCAGCAGCAGAGCGGTGATCTGCGCCGAGAACGCCTTGGTCGAGGCGACGGCGACCTCGGGGCCGGCGTGGGTGTAAACAACAGCATCCGACTCGCGCGGGATCGTCGCGCCCTGCGTGTTGCAGATGGAGAGCGTGCGGGCGCCGCGCTCCCGCGCGTACTTCACGGCCATGAGCGTGTCCATGGTCTCGCCCGACTGGCTGATCGACACGACGAGCGTGTCGTCGCCGATGACCGGGTCGCGGTACCGGAACTCGTGCGCGAGCTCGACGTCGACCGGTACGCGCGCCCACTGCTCGATCGCGTACTTGCCGACGAGCGCCGCGTACGAGGCGGTGCCGCAGGCGGTGATGATCACGCGGTTGATCCCGGTGAACAGATCGTCGAGTCCGTCGAGCTCCGGGATGACCACCTGATCGCCCTGGATGCGGCCACGGATCGTGTTCGCGACTGCCTCCGGCTGCTCGGCGACCTCCTTGGCCATGAAGCTCGACCATCCGCCCTTCTCGGCGGCTGCGGCATCCCACGACACGTCGAAGGGCTCCGCCTCGACGGGCATTCCGGCGAAGTCGGTGACGGTGACGGCATCCGGCGTGATCGAGACGATCTGGTCCTGGCCGATCGCGAGCGCCTTGCGCGTGTGCTCGACGAACGCGGCGACGTCGGACCCGAGGAAGTTCTCGCCCTCGCCGAGGCCGATCACGAGCGGCGAGTTGCGACGAGCGCCGACGACGAGCCCGGGGTGGTCCTGGTGCATCGCGAGGAGGGTGAACGCGCCCTCGAGGCGGTTCACGACGTTGCGGAAGGCGAGCTGCAGATCTCCGCCGTTGCCGCGGTACTCGCGGCCGAGCAGGGCCGCGGCCACCTCGGTGTCGGTCTCGCTGCGGAACGACACCCCGTCCGCCGCGAGCTCGTCGCGGAGAGTCGCGAAGTTCTCGATGATCCCGTTGTGGATGAGGGCGAGGCGATCGTCGTCCGCGAGGTGCGGGTGGGCGTTGACGTCAGTCGGACCGCCGTGAGTCGCCCATCGGGTGTGGCCGATGCCGGTGCTGCCGTCGGGCAGGGCGGCGTCGGCGAGCGAGTCGCGCAGGGCCGAGAGCTTGCCGGCCTTCTTGCGCATGCCGAGCGAACCGTCCTCATCGATGACGGCGACGCCGGCCGAGTCGTAGCCGCGGTACTCGAGGCGGGCGAGGCCTGCGAGAAGGATGTCCTGGCTGGGCCGCGGGCCCACGTATCCGACGATTCCACACATGAGGTACAGAGTAAGCGCCGGATTTTGCGAAGGTTCCGAACGAACCGCGCAGCCGCGTCACCACGCGGATGACGACGATCAGAGCTTGCGGAGGAGCACGCTCTCGACGCTGTGATCCGAACCCTTGTTCAGCACGAGGCGGGCCCGGTGCCTGGTCGGCATGACGTTCTCGACGAGGTTCGGCATGTTGATCTCGTTCCAGTAGCCGAGAGCCGTCGTGATCGCCTCGTCGTCGGTGAGGTGCGCGAAGACGTTGAAGTACGACGACGGATTCGAGAACGCCCCTTGCCGCAGGGCGAGGAAGCGGTCGACGTACCACTTCTCGATGTGCGACGTGTCGGCGTCCACGAAGATCGAGAAGTCGAACAGGTCGCTCACCGCGACGTCGTTCGGGGCGGGCGGCGGCTGCAGCACATTCAGCCCCTCGACGATGACGACGTCCGGCCGCCGCACCACGACGTGGGCGTCCGGGACGATGTCGTACCGCATGTGCGAGTAGAACGGAGCGCGAACCTCTGCGGCCCCGCTCTTGACCTCGGTGAGGAACTCGATGAGCGAGCGACGGTCGTAGGACTCGGGGAAGCCCTTGCGGTCCATGAGGCCGCGTCGTTCGAGTTCGGCGTTCGGGTAGAGGAAGCCGTCGGTGGTCACGAGCTCGACGCGCGGCGTTCCCGGCCACCGGCTCATGAGCTCGCGCAGCAGGCGTGCGATCGTCGACTTGCCCACAGCGACCGACCCGGCGACGCCGACCACGAAGGGAGTGGTCGAGTCGTCCTCCTGGAGGAAGTCGCTCGTCGCAGCCCCCAGCCGCTTGGTGGCCGTGGCGTAGAGGCTGAGCAGACGGCTCAGCGGCAGGTACACCTCGCTGACCTCGGTGAGGTCGAGACGATCACCGATGCCGCGGAGCTCCACGACCTCGGTCTCGGTGAGCGGCTGATCGAGGTCCGCGGCGAGCCGGGCCCACTCCCGGCGCCCGATCTCACGGTACGGAGACAGCGGAAGCGCGGGGTCGACGGTGGTCACCGGATCATCGTAGCGGGGCCCCGGTAGTCTCTTGCCGTGCGCCTGGGAGTCCTCGACATCGGATCCAACACCGTCCACATGCTGGCGGCCGACGTGCGCGCGGGGGGACGCCCGCTCGCCGCGACTAGCGACCGGACGGTGCTGCGCCTCATGCGCTACCTCACCGACGACGGGGCGATCTCCGATGACGGCGTCCGCGCACTCGTGGACGCGGTGCGCCAGGCTCGCCGTGTCGCCGAGCAGGAGCGCGTCGACGAGCTTCTCGCGACAGCGACGAGCGCGGTGCGGGACGCGACGAACGGCGTCGAGGTGATCGCGCGCATCGAGGAGGCGCTCGGCCAGCCGCTGCAGGTTCTCGATGGCGAGACCGAGGCCGAACTCACCTTCCTCGCGGTGCGTCGCTGGTTCGGGTGGTCGGCCGGACAGATCCTGCTGCTCGACATCGGCGGCGGATCGCTCGAGATCGCCGCGGGCGGCGAGGAGCTGCCGGACGCCGCGGCATCCGTCCCGCTGGGGGCCGGGCGCATGACGGTGCAGTTCCTGCCGAGCGATCCGCCGGGCGAAGACGATGTCGAGAGACTGCGCACGCATGCCGCAGCGACCCTGGATGCCGTGCTCCCCCGGTTCGCCGGGCTCCCCCGCGCCGACCACGTGGTCGGATCGTCGAAGGCGATCCGCTCGCTCGCCAAGCTCGTCGGCTACCCGGTCCCCGGTTGGTCCGGCACCGAGCGGATGCTGCTGCCGCGCGCCGCCCTCGGGTCATGGATCCCGCGGCTCGCCCGCCTGCCGGCATCCGCACGTCAGGAGCTGCCGGGCATCACCGCGGATCGCACTTTCCAGATCGTCGCGGCAGCGGTGTCGCTGCACGCGGCGATGTCGGCCTTGGAGGTCGACGAGCTCGAGGTCTCGCCGTGGGCGCTCCGCGAGGGCGTGCTGCTCAGGTACATCGAGCAGCTCACGCAGAGCGGTGCCCGCGCCTGATCCTCGTTCGAGCGTCGCCTGGGCTCACTCCGTCCGCAGTTTGCGGCGCGCCCACAGGCACACGCCCCCACCGACGAGCAGCAGGACACCCGCGATCAGCCCACCGGAGGCAGCCGTCGCGCCGGTGGCGGCGAGGGTGTCGCGGTCGCCGGGCGCTTCGGGGCCCACGCCGCCGGCGCCTCGCGGCGCGGCGACAGCGGTTCCCGGGTCCGTCGGCACAACGGCGACGGGCGAGCCGCCGATCGCGAACCCGGCGGTGACCTCCCCGGAGTCGACGCCTGTGAAGGCGGCGGTCACCTCGCCTGGAGCTGTGCCGACCGGCACGGTCCACGCGAATGTCACCGTGCCGTTCTGGTCGGCGAGCTGCGTGCCGAGGTCGATCCCCCCGGAGAGAGCGCCCGTCACGGACTCCCCCGGTGCGAATCCGGTCGCCGTCGCCGTCAGCGTCTCCCCCGCAGCGAGGACATCATCGCTCACTGTCGCCTCGAGGGACGGCTCGTCGACGGTGACGGCAGCCGGCGCCGACGCATTGCCCGACGCATCGGTCGCAACCAGGGTGAGAACCGCGCCGTCCGGTTGCGGGGAGGTCAGCGTCGCACGGAAGAATCCCTCGGCGTCGGCGGTGGCGGTTCCGATCTCAGCACCATTCACATCGGTCACGGCGATCGTCGCCCCTGGCTCGGCAGAACCGACCACCGTCGTGCCGCGGGAGGCGAGACCGGCCGGAGCGGCGGGCGCAGCGAGGTCGGACCTGGTGACGATGTTCAGCGTCGCGCCCCCGGCATCCTGCGCCGCGACCGTCATCGTGATCCCGCCGGACGCCGAGGTGAACGTGGAACCGACCGGCCACGCCGTCGAGCGCGGGGCGGTGCCCAATGCCGGCATCGGGATGATCACAGTACCGTTGCGCCACACCTTGTTCCTCGGCGGTTCCTTCAGCACACGCACCCCGTACGCGCCCTGATACACCGCGCCATCCGGCCCGGTCGACTGCGAGGTCGAAGTCCAGTTGGTCGTCTGATTGCGGGTCTTGGTCGCGTACTCGAACCAATAGATCCTGCCTGTTATCGGATCGACCACCTGCACCGAACGCACCCCCGCGTGCTCGTTGAACGGGGCCACCCGCACCGTCTGCGAGCCGCTCCCGTCGACGTTCACGTAGTCGGAGGACTGGAGCCAACCGAGACGGATCGCCATCGGCGTGTTCATATCTTTCACGGAATCGTAGATGGTGGAGCCCATGACCGAGATACCGTCGCTGTACTCGGACCACGGGCAGTCTTCGCCGTCCGACACCCCGCCCGGACACTGCAGCAGTCCCGCGTGCCCGAGGGACAGATTGTGACCGAACTCGTGGGCCAGCAGCGGGTTGTAGACCGGCGCTGTGCCCCCCTGCTCCAGATAGGCCGACGCCCCGTCGTCCTGAGCCGTCGTCTGTGTGCCGACTCCGCCGAAGCGGCAACCGGCGACGACCAGCACCATGAAGTTCTTGTTCGGACCGCTGG
This sequence comes from Microbacterium sp. SZ1, assembly GCF_002362255.1. Lineage (GTDB taxonomy): Bacteria > Actinomycetota > Actinomycetes > Actinomycetales > Microbacteriaceae > Microbacterium. Next base: position 75,374 of record NZ_LPVV01000006.1, read on the forward strand.
TCCATCCCAGCGCCTGTTGCGCCTCGGCCTGCCTCGCGCGCATCTGTGCCCCGGTGGGACTGCACGAGTACTGATCGGTGGCGCCGTCCTGGTTCACATCGAGCCAGCGGATCTCCGCCGGCTGGATCTTCACGTAGCCGTCGGATTGCATCGACCAGTACTCGCTGAGTGCCTGTATCTGTGCCTGCGCCTGCGACATCAGCTGCTCGGGCGACGCTGTGATCGGGTTGGTGGTGCCCAGAGCCAGCGCGACGGTGACGCTGTGGACACCGGGCTCGGCGGCGAAGGCGGCCTGCGGCGCGACCAGGCCGAGCACGGTCATAGCGATGACCGTTCCGGCGGTCGAACCCTTTCGGAGAACCCGCTGGATTCTGCGATTCTGCGTCGGTGCGATCGGCTGAGATGCCACGGAGAGCCTTTCTGATCGTGCCGTCGGCTGCGCGCAGGATCAGCACCGATCAGATGCGCTGGCGGCGAGCGCAGTCGCGGACTCGATGCCCATACTGGCCGACCGCCGATCTCGCATCTACGGGCGGAGGGGCGTGGCTCAGCCTTTATTCCCGTATACCGATATGCAGAATCGACGCCCCTGTGCGGCGAGCGCGCAGGGACGTCGAGTCGTCGGGACTGCAGTCAGAGAGCGAGGCGTTCGCGCACCACGTCGGCGAGACGATCGGCGTAGGCCTGCGCCGATTCGGCGTCGGCCGCTTCGACCATGACTCGCACGAGGGGCTCCGTGCCGGACTTGCGAAGCAGGACGCGGCCGGTGTCCCCGAGCTCGGCCTCGACCTCGCGGATCGCCGCCTGCACGACATCGTCGGAGCCGACGGCGTCCTTGTCGACGTCGCGCACGTTGATGAGCACCTGTGGGTACACCGTCATGACGCTCGCCAGTTCGGCGATGCTCTTGTTCTGTCGGGCCATCTCGGCGACGAGGTGCAGGCCCGTGAGCAGGCCGTCGCCCGTCGTCGCGAACTCGCTCATGATGACGTGTCCGGACTGCTCGCCGCCGAGGGCGTAGCCGCCCTCGTTCATGTCCTCGAGCACGTAGCGGTCGCCCACTGCCGTCTGACGGACGGTGATGCCGTGCTCGCGCATCGCGAGGTGCAGACCGAGGTTGCTCATGACCGTCGCGACGAGGGTGTCGTCGGTCAGGTGACCGCGCTCCTTCATCGACACGGCGAGGATGGCCATGATCTGATCGCCGTCGATGACGTTGCCCTGCGCGTCGACCGCGAGGCACCGGTCGGCGTCACCGTCGTGCGCGATGCCGATGTCGGCTCCGAGCCGGACGACCGCCTCCGCGAGGTTCTCGAGGTGCGTGGAGCCGACGCCGTCATTGATGTTCCAGCCGTCGGGGTCGGCGCCGATGACGGTGACCTCGGCACCCGCATCGCGGAACGTCTCCGGCGAGACGCCGGATGCCGCGCCGTGGGCGCAGTCGAGCACGACCTTGATGCCGTTCAGACGGTTCGGCAGCGAGCCGAGCAGATGGACGACGTAGCGGTCTTCCGCATCGGAGAAGCGGATGATGCGGCCGACGCCCGCACCGGTCGGGCGCAGCATCTCACCGGCCATGGCCGCCTCGATGCGCTGCTCGACCACGTCGGGGAGCTTGCGTCCGCCGCGGGCGAAGATCTTGATGCCGTTGTCGGGCGCTGCGTTGTGCGACGCCGAGATCATCACACCGAAGTCCGCGTCACGGTCGGCGACGAGGAAGGCGAGCGCCGGGGTCGGGATGACTCCGGCCTCGAGGACGTCGACGCCCGAGGACGCGAGACCCGCGGACACCGCGGCCTCGAGGAAGTGACCCGAGACCCGGGGGTCGCGGGCGACGACTGCGGTGAGTCGCTTGCCTTCGGCTTTGCGAGCCTCCGCAGTACGGCCCTGGCCCAGGACGACAGCAGTCGCCTGGGCCAGGGTGAGCGCCAGGTCGGCGGTGAGGATGCCGTTGGCAAGTCCTCGCACGCCGTCCGTGCCAAAGATCGGCATCGGAGCAGTGGACCTTAACGCTTGGAGTACTGAGGCGCCTTACGGGCCTTCTTGAGTCCGGCCTTCTTGCGCTCCTTGACGCGAGCGTCGCGCGACAGGAAGCCGGCCTTCTTCAGGGTCGGACGGTTGTTCTCGACGTCGATGCCGTTGAGGGCACGGGCGATGCCGAGGCGCAGCGCGCCGGCCTGACCCGAGGGGCCACCACCCGAGATGCGTGCGATGACGTCGTAGCCGCCCGCGAGGTTGAGGACGGTGAACGGGTCGTTGATCAGCTGCTGGTGCAGCTTGTTCGGGAAGTAGTCCTCGAGCGTGCGGCCGTTGACCGTGATCGTTCCCGAGCCGGGGACGAGGCGCACGCGGGCGATGGCCTGCTTGCGACGGCCGACAGCGGCACCCGGAACGCTGAGCACGGGGCGGGGGGCCGCCTCGACAGCGTCGCTCTCGGGGGTCGAGGTCGAGAAGTTCTGGAGGTTTTCGGTGGAGTCCTGGATGTCAGCCACGAGTATGTCCTTAGTCTGTACGGCGCTTACTGGGCGACCTGGTCGAGGGTGTACGGCTGGGGCTGCTGCGCGGCGTGCGGGTGCTCGCCACCCGTGTACACCTTGAGCTTCGACAGCTGCTGACGGCCGAGGCTGTTCTTGGGGAGCATGCCACGGATGGCCTTCTCCACAGCGCGGACCGGGTTCTTCTCGAGCAGCTCGGCGTAGTTGACGGCCTTGAGACCACCCGGGTAGCCCGAGTGACGGTAGGCGATCTTCTTCTGGAGCTTCTGACCGGTGAGCGCAACCTTGTCGGCGTTCACGATGATGACGAAGTCACCCGAGTCGATGTGGTTGGCGAAGGTCGGCTTGTGCTTGCCGCGCAGGAGCGCTGCGGCGTGCGAGGCCAGGCGGCCGAGAACGACGTCGGTGGCGTCGATGACGACCCAGTCGCGCTGGACTTCGCCAGCCTTGGGAGTGAAAGTGCGCGTCACGATAATGCTGCTTTCTTGTTCGAACGGAGAGGTTCGTGAATCCCACTCCGGGGTGGTTCCGACCTGTCGCGCGATGCGCAGGAGGGGGAACACGCCAGTGGAGGGCTCACGTTCGCGGCACCCGGCAGTCGAGTACCAAAGAGACAGCTTACGTCATGCGGGGCGATCCCCCAAACCGGCGAGCAAGCGGCCAGCTCGCGGGCCTTCGATCGGAGGTCAGTCGAGACGCGCCGTGACGAGGATCGGCCGGTGGTCGCTCGATCCCTGCGGCAGCGTGGTGACGCGCTCGATCTCGAATCCGGCGGAGGTCGCGAAGTCGTAGTGCCCGCGGAAGACGCGATACCGCGTGTAGGTGTGATCGTCACTCAGGGTGAGCGCGTAGCCGTGCTCGCGCACCGCGTGACCGAGGTTCTCCTTGAACACGGGGTAGTTGTAGTCCCCCACCATGAGCTGCGGGAGCCCCTCGCCGAGGGTGGCGAGCTCGGTGAGCGCCGCACGGATCTGGTGCCGCCGCAGTGAGTTCAAGGCCGTCAACGGGGCGGCGTGGAACGAGGCGGCGATGAACTCGCGGCCGGCGTCGATGTCGCGCAGCCGCGCACCGAGCACGCGCTCGTGGGCGGGCTTCGCGATGCGATCGTGGAGGGACTTCTTCAGCCCGATGGTGCGGATCCCCTGCAGATGGAACGCGCTCTCGCGGTAGTACATGGCCAGCCCGAGCCGGTTTCCCTGGGTGGCGTCGGCCAGGGCGAGATCGCCGATCCGCTCCGGCAGGTGCGCGACATCGCACTCCTGGAGGCACAAAAGGTCGGGGTCGTGCGTGGTCGCGAGCGCGACCAGTTCCCCGGCAGCCCGGTGCTTGCGCAGGTTGTACGAGATGACCTTCATGACTCCGGCAACGTTACCGTCCGTGGCTGTGCTCCGGCTCCGTTCCCGCGTCGTACTCGGCGACGGAGGTTCGGCGATCTGACCCGACGGCGCCCGCCTCAGTCGTCGGAGCGGGCGCCGGCGGCTGCCCTGGCCGTCTTGAGCGGGGTCTGTCGGGGCATCGCCTCACCGGGGTGCAGCGCATCGCGCACCGCCTGGCGCTCCCGCCGGGCGCGCGGGGAATCGATCAGGCCCAAAACGACCCCTACGAGAACGAGGCCCACCGCCACTCCGAGCACCGGACCGACGTCGACGACGGTCCACTCGGCCCAGACGGCGCCGGTCGCGAAGACGATCCCGGCCGCGCCGAGTGTGCTGAGGCCCAGCTGCAGACGCACCAGCGCGCGGTTGCCCGAGAGCAGCGGCGCGATCAGCTCGGGGTCGACCATGCGGATATCGCCGGTCGCGACCCACCGCGTCACCGCGACCTCCCGCGAGGCCTGCAGCACCACCCCGCCGGTCCATGCCACGACGCCGAGAACCGCGCAGAGCGCGATGGCGGCCCCGCTGCCGAGGCTCAGCACGTCGATGCCGTTCTCGATCGGTTCGTCCCAGTACACCGGATCGCAGGTGCGGCACTGCTGCCTCATGTAGACGGAGAGCATGAAGGCTCCCAGAGACGCGAGCGTCGCGGTGGTGAGGACCGCGGCGATCCGTGCGACGACGCGGGCGGACGGCACGACGAGCCAGCGAGGGAGCACTGTCCGCGGTGCGGCCTCACGCCTACGGCGGTCCGTATCTTCCGCCCGGGGCACCTGCGCCTTCCACCGCGCCTGCAGGGCGGCGACCCGCGGCGCATCGCGCAGCATGAGTCGTCCACCGGCGCTGACCACGAGCCCGGCTGCGACCGCGAGCACCGCGACGATCCCCAGGGCACCCCACATCACGGGGTCCTCGCGGAACTCGTCCGTGAACACCACCATCAGAGCGAACAGACTCCCGACGCCGACGATCGACCAGAAGACTGCGAGCCCAGTGCGTCGCAGATACTGTCCCGGAGACGTCTGGAGCTCGGCGCGGATGCGCTGCGGGGGCACTGCCGACGGGTTCTTCTCCGCGAGCTTCTCGACGAGCCGCAGCGCGGCCGCGCGCTCGGCGACGAGCACGAACGGCACGGTCACCGCGAGAATCGCGCCGACGAGCAGAATCACGCCCATGCTCGCGCGGAAGAGCGGGTCGAGATCGACCCGCCAGTACAGGGTCGACAGCGCTTCCTCCCCGACGATGCCGCATACGAGGATCGCCAGGAAGGCGTAGAGCACGCCGACGATCAGCCCGACACAGGTGTCGAGGAGCGTGCGCCACAGGGCCCATCCCGACGACCGAACCTCGATGAACACGGCATCCGGCTCTCGCATCAATCTCCCTCGACCTGGCGTCTCGCTCGCGTCTGCTCCGCCCGGGCCGACAGCAGCTCGTCTGCCGGATATCCGACCTCGGTGAGAGTGAGACCGCGCGCGGCGAGAACCTTGAACTCGCTGGTGCGGACGAGGGCGTCCCGCAGCACGACGAGGTCGCCGACCCCGAGGCGCCCCTCGCCCACCGCGGCGCACGCACCGACGAGAGCGCGCACCATGCTGTGGCAGAACGCGTCGGCCTTCACCTCCGCGACGAGCACGCCGTCGGCATCCCGCCGCCACCGGTAGTCGAGAAGCGTGCGGATCGTCGTCGCCTCCTCGCGCGGCTTGCAGTAGGCCGCGAAGTCGTGGAGTCCGATGAGGGTGCGCGCCGCAGCATCCATCGCCTCACCGTCGAGCGTGCCGCGATGCGTCGTGGTGTCCAGCCGGCGCAGCGGATCGTACCCCGACGCCTCGTCCGCGAGCCGGTACCGGTATCGGCGCCAGACGGCCGAGAAGCGCGCGTCGAAGCCCTCCGGGGCGAGCGACGAGCGCGTGACCGTCACATCCGGGTAGGCGCCGAGCACGCCGCGCATGCGCCCTGCGATGGAGCCTGCCGGGTCGTTCGCGGCGCGGCCGTGGCGCGATTCGATGCGCGCCCACTGCTCGTCGTCGAGGTCGACATGCGCCACCTGTCCGGCGGCGTGCACCCCGGCATCCGTCCTCCCCGCGACGACGAACTGCACCTCGGAGCCGACGATGCGGGCGAGAGCCGCCTCGAGTGTCCCCTGAACCGTCCGGAGGGAGGGCTGCTTGGCCCACCCGCGGAAATGAGTGCCGTCGTAGGCGATGTCGAGCCGGATGCGCACCACACCAGCCTAGGGCCGGAGGCTCAGATGCCTCCGTCGATCGACCGGATCGTCACGTTCGGCTCGTCGGGCACCATCACCTGCGTGTCGCGGTTGAGGCTCTCGCCCCGGAAGAACCGCTTCGACCGCGGGAACAGGTACCAGAGGAACATCAGCACCAGCCCGAACGCGAGCGACCCGATGCCGATCACGAACGTGCCGCCGATGCCGAAGAGCACCGTGTAGCCGTAGTCGACATCCCACATGTCGATCGCCGACTGCACGAACGCGTAGGTGAGCATGAGGCCGCCGACGAGCGGGAAGAGGCCCTTGAAGAAGAAGTCGCGCGCGGAGTTCCGCAGGTCCTTCCGGAAGTACCAGACGCACGCGAAGCCGGTGATCGCGTAGTAGAAGGCGATCGCGAGCCCGAGCGACAGGATCGAGTCCTGCAGGATGTTGTCGCTGATCAGCGTCATGCCGACGTAGTAGGCCGAAGCCACGACACCCATGACGATCGTGGAGAACGAGGGCGTCTTGTACGTGGGGTGCACGTCCTTGAACTTCGCGGGCAGGGCGCGGTACACGCCCATCGCGAGGGTGCCTCGGGCGGTCGGCAGGATCGTCGTCTGCGTGGACGAGATCGCGGAGATGATCACCGAGACCACGAGCACCCAGCCGAACGGGCCGAGCAGTCCGTCCTTGATCGCGAGGAAGAAGTCATCGGCGTTCGCCTCGTTTCCGAGACCCGTGCCGTCCTCCCCGAGGCCCGCATACATCATCGCGGCGATCGTGACGGCGACGTACGTGAACAGCAGAATGATCGTGGTCAACAGGGCGGCGCGGCCCGGGATGCGCTTCGGGTCCTTCGTCTCCTCGTTGAGCGCGAGACAGGTGTCCCACCCCCAGTAGATGAAGAGCGCGAGCAGGATCGCCTCGATGAATCCGGAGTAGTCCGTGAAGGCGAAGGGGTTCAGCCAGGCGATGTCGAACGGCGTCGGGTTCGGCGCGGTGCCGGCGAAGAACTGCCAGAGCGCGGCGACGATGAAGATCGCGAGGGCGAGGTACTGGATCCCCAGCAGGACGTTCTGAATGCGCTCGCCGATCTCGACGCCGCGCCAGCTCACCCACGTCATGGCCGCGATGAAGAACACCGCGACGAGGATGATGCGCCAGTCGTTGTTCTCGAGGTCGAAACCGATCAGCGACCAGAAGTAGACCGAGGCGATCTGCGCGAGGTTGGCGAGCACGACCATGCCGGCGACCGCGACGCCCCAGCCGCCCATCCAGCCCACCCAGGGCCCGAACGCCTTGGTCCCCCACGTGAACGTGGTGCCGCAGTCAGGCACCGCGTTGTTCAGCTCTCGGTACGCGAACGCGATGAGCAGCATCGGGATGAACGCGACGATGAACGCGATCGGGGCCTGGGCGCCGACGGCGAGCACGACGAACCCGAGCGTCGCGACGAGCGAATACACGGGCGCGGTCGAGGCCAGCCCGATGACGGTCGACCCCCACAGTCCCAGGGAGCCGCTGGCGAGCCCCTTGCCGTCGGGTCGTTCGAGATGGATGGGCGTCGTTGCTGACATGTTCAGAAGATACGACTTCCACGCATATCGCGTCAATCGTTTTCTTTCACCGAGGGATTTCGCGGCCTTCTGTGCGCCATGACGACGGAATCCGTCGGTTCAGTCGCGGTCGAGCATTCCGTCAGCATGGTCGGCGACCCACGCGACGAGTGGCAGCATGCGCTGCATGAGGTCGCGTCCCAGCGGAGTGAGGCTGTACTCGACGTGGGGTGGGACCGTGGGGAACGATTCGCGGTGCACGAGGCCGTCATCTGCGAGCGTGCGCAGGGTCGACGCGAGCATCTTCTCGCTGATGCCCCCGACCTCGCGGCGCAGCTCGCCCCAGCGCCGGGTGCCGTCGGAGAGGCTCGACAGCACGAGCACGCCCCACTTGCTCATGACGTGGTCGAGGATCACGCGCGTGCTGCATCCCGGCTCGAAGACCTGAGGGATCGACTCGCGGATCTGCGCATAACTCACCGTCATGTAGGTACCTTACTTCAAAGTGGGTACCCGCGATGCGGAATGTTCGGTGGCGCGGGCTCGGTTGAGCGAGATGTCAGCAACGAAAGGACACCCCATGACCATTCTCGTCACAGGAGCGACCGGCCAGCTCGGCCGCCTCGTCATCCAGAGCCTGCTCGAGCGCGGCGCAGACCCGCAGTCGATCGTCGCAGGAGCCCGCGACACCGCCAAGGCCGCCGATCTGGGCGTTCGCGTCGCCCGCCTCGACTACACGGACCCCTCCTCGATCGCCGCGGCGCTCGACGGCGTTGACACCGTCCTCCTCATCTCGGGATCGGAGGTGGGCCGACGCGCGCAGCAGCATCAGGCTGTGATCGACGCCGCAAAGGCTGCCGGGGTGACGAAGTTCGTGTACACGAGCGCTCCGAAGGCGACGACCAGCGACCTCGTCCTCGCACCGGAGCACAAGGCCACGGAGGAGGCGATCAGCGAAGCCGGCCTCCCGGCCGTGATCCTCCGCAACAACTGGTACACCGAGAACTACGCTGCCGACCTCGCTCGCGCCGCCGAGACCGGGGTCGTCGCCGCCGGCGCCGGCGACGGACGGGTGGCGTCGGCGAGCCGCAAGGACTTCGCGGATGCCGCAGCGGCCGTGCTCCTCGAAGACGGTCACCTCGGTCAGGTCTACGAGCTGGGCGGCGACATCGCGTGGAGCTACGACGATCTCGCCGCAGCCATCGCCGAGATCACGGGCCGAGACGTCGAGTACCGGCGGCTCGCACCGGCCGAGCAGGCCGAGGCACTGCGCGCGGCCGGTCTCGATGAGGGGACCGTCGGCTTCGTCGTCGCTCTGGATGCCGGAATCGCGGGCGGCGCACTCGCTGACACGGACGGCACGCTGGCTCGACTGATCGGCCGTCCGACGACGCCGCTGGTCGACGGTCTGCGCGCGATCGCCTGAACCGATCCGACGGTGTGAGGGCGCCGGATGCTCCGGCGCCCTCGCGAAGCCCGTGGGCAAACAGGCCCGCCTCAGGCGGAGTTCTCGCGGGAATGCACGTACGCCACCGTGAGCGCGATCGAGGAGAGCGTGATCCCCTCCTCGCTCAGCGCCTCGACGACCGCGGCGCGAACCGCCCGCAGGGTCTCCCGTGCTCCGGGCAGGAAGTCGATGCCGAGCGAGGCCTCGACGCGCACGCCCGACCCCTCGGGCGAGACCACCACGACCGGCTCGCCGCCGGCACGCAGCCCCAGAGCCACCGCACCCGCTCCGACGAGATTCGACACGAGCGACCCCGAGCGATACAGGTCACGCACACCGGGCGTCGCCCGCACCGCCGCCTCGACGCGCTCCACCAGCACGGGGGTGATGTCGGTCATGATCGTCCCTCCGTCCAGTTCTCGATCCTCTGGATGTCGCGCACGGTGACGTCGATCGAGGTCACCCGCAGGTCGGTGTGCCGGCGGACGCGATCGGCGACCTCCGCACGCAGCTGCGACACCGCCTCCGGGATGGGTTCACCGTAGAGCATGCTCACCTCGATGCCGATCGCCACGGGCATGCCGATCGTCGTCACTTCTCCCTCGAGCGCCGTGCGTCCGACGAGGACCCCGGGGACCGCATTCTCCGCCGAGCGGATGAGCCCGCGCAGAGCACCCTCGGTGATGCCGAAGTCCGCGGTGGGATCCTGCTCGTCGAGTGGCACCCTTCGTCCCGCTCGAGCATCCAGCGCGATGCCGCTCAGGATGCGGTCGACCCAGCTGTCCTCGACCGGCGGCATCGCCGCGGCATCAGCGTCGATGAGCTGGCCGCCCAGCCCGTGGAGTCGCGCGAGTGCGTCGAGCGCGAGCTGACAACCCGGCGATCCCTCGATCGAGGGGTCGCGCGGCACCCTCCCCGCCTCGAGATAGTCGGCGAGCTCGTCGAGCGTGTGCCCGTCGAGGTCGTCCGGCTCGAGTCCGAGCCGGCGCACCTCGGGCGCTCCCTGATCGTCGCTCATCGCCACTCCTCCATTCGAACGATCATGTACTTCCTCGCGCGCGAGAGAAGGCCGCGCGCCGTCGAGACCGGTATGTCGAGCTCCTCGGCGATCTCGTCGTACGAGTAGCCGCCCATCTCCCGGAGCACCCAGCACTCCCTCTGTGCCGCCGGCAGCTCCTGCAGAGCCGCCCCCAGCGCCGCGATACCTGCCCGAGCCTCCGCCACGTGATCGGGGCCGGCGTGAGACGGTGCCGGCTGCTCGATCTCGTCGACGTCGACCGTCGGACGGAGCGCTCGGATGCGGTCGACCGCCTTCCTGCTCACGATGCGCATCAGCCAGCTCTTGACCTTTCCCGGGTCCTCGAGCTCGGAGAACCGCTGCCACGCGGTGACGAACGTCTCCTGCACGATGTCATCGACATCGGCCGAGGCATTCAGCATCCGCTGCGTGTACGCGCGCATCATCGGCGTGTACCGCCGGACGAGTACGGCGAAGGCAGCGACATCCCCGTCGATCGCTCGGCCCGCGACGATCCGATCGTCGGCGAGTTCGAGAGCTCCGCGAAAAGGGCCCGTCGCCATATGTCCATCCCCTCGTTCTTTCCCCCAGTGGGGATTCGGAGCAGAATGCGCACCGGATCGGCCTTCATCGATCGCCTGCGCTGCCCATCGTGAATCCCTTCCCGCCTCTCGGCGGAGTCCCTGCCTCAGCACCGCGAACGCGCTGAGGGTCGTCGTCCCCACGACAACCCTCAGCACGGGTCGCAGTGTCGCGACATCTGTAAGACGCACCCCACCCCTGAAACGTCACAAAGTTCTCGAAAGTTGCACTATCCGGTTGATTGTGCATAATTGCACTCTATGGACAAGAGTGCAGAGTCGACCCGCGAGCAGCGCAAGCGCGAGACCGCTCGCGCCCTCACCGATGCCGCTCGGCGGCTGACCGTCGAGCACGGCTTCGCCGGGTTCACGGTCGAACAGCTCTGCACCGAAGCGGGGGTCTCGCGTCGCACGTTCTTCAACTACTTCGAGAGCAAGGAGAACGCGGTGTTCGGGGTCACCGCGGTCGATCTGCGTCAGGAGGCTCTCGAGAGGGTGTTCGTCGGCGCCGACGGCGACCTCCTCGACGACTTCCTCCGCCTCACGGTGGATCGTTTCGCTCTACTCAACCCCCTGGACGACGCGCCAGCGATGTTCGCCGTGATCGAGCAGGAGCCGCGCCTGCTCAAGGCCGCGTTCGAGCAGCTCGCCAAGAACGAGCGACGAGACATGGACCTCATCCTCGAGCGCACCGGCGACTCGGAGAATGCCGCCCTGCGGGCCGAGGTCATGGTCCACACCGTCGGTGCGCTCGTGCGCCTGAGCATGGATCAGCTGCTGCACCACCACTCCACCGAGCCGTTCGGCGACCTCATCGCCCGCCGTCTCGACGCCGCCCGTACCGTCTTCGCACAGAAAGCCGACTGATGTCCGCCACCGCCACCAAGGACGCGCCGTTCCTGCTCACCAAGCGGCGCATCTGGATCATCTTCAGCGCCCTCATCGCGGGCATGCTGCTCGCGAGCCTCGACCAGACGATCGTCTCCACGGCAATGCCGACGATCGTCGGACAGCTCGGCGGAGTCGACCACCAGGTCTGGATCACGACCGCGTACCTGCTCGCCACCACGATCGTGATGCCGATCTACGGCAAGTTCGGCGACGTGCTCGGGCGACGCAATCTCTTCCTCGTCGCCATCGCCCTCTTCACCCTCGCGTCGGTCGGCTGTGCGTTCGCCACCGACTTCTGGATGTTCGTGGTCTTCCGCGCCCTGCAGGGACTCGGCGGCGGCGGACTGATGATCCTCTCGCAGGCGATCATCGCCGACATCGTGCCCGCCAACGAGCGCGGCAAGTACATGGGCCCGCTCGGCGCGGTGTTCGGACTGTCGGCCGTCGCCGGCCCTCTGCTCGGCGGGTTCTTCGTCGACCACCTGACCTGGCAGTGGGCGTTCTACATCAACATCCCGGTGGGCATCGCGGCGTTCATCATCGCCGTCGTCGCGCTGCAACTGCCGAGCAAGAAGGCCGAGAAGCCGATCGACGTCTTCGGCGTCATCTTCCTGTCCATCGCCACCACCTGCCTGATCTTCTTCACCGACTTCGGCGGCGACGCCGAGTTCGGCTGGGACTCGGCTGCCACCTGGGCCTGGGGTGCCGGGCTCGTCGTCGCCGCCGCGGCGTTCATCGTCACCGAGTCGCGGGTGCAGGACCCGATCATCCCGCTGAGCCTGTTCCGCAATCCGATCTTCGTGAACGCGACGGCGATCGGCCTCGTGCTCGGCATCGGCATGTTCGCCGCGATCGGCTTCGTCCCGACCTTCCTGCAGATGTCGTCCGGCACGTCTGCTGCGGCATCCGGACTCCTGATGATCCCGATGATGGTGGGCCTCATGGGCACCTCGATCTTCTCGGGAATCGCGATCTCGAAGACCGGAAAGTACAAGGTCTACCCGATCGTCGGCACGGTCATCACCGGACTCGCGATGGTCGCCTTCACGACACTGTCGGCCTCGACGCCGATCTGGTTGATCTGCGTATTCCTGTTCTTCTTCGGCGCAGGCCTCGGGCTGATCATGCAGGTCGTAGTGCTCGTCGTGCAGAACGCGGTACCCGCCGGCGAGATCGGCACTGCGACGAGCACGAACAACTACTTCCGCGAAGTGGGGGCATCGCTCGGCACCGCGGTCTTCGGCACCCTCTTCACGACCCGTCTCACCGAGAACCTGCGGGGAGTCTTCGGCGGCGCCGGCGCCTCCCCCGAAGAGGCCTCGCAGGCCGCGTCGACGATCGACCCCGCGACCCTCAGCGCGCTCCCCGACGAGGTGCGCGACGGCATCGTCACCGCCTACGCGGATGCTCTCGCACCGGTCTTCTGGTACCTCGTGCCGTTCATCGTGGTGGCGCTCCTGCTCTCGCTCTTCTTGAAGCAGATTCCGCTCTCCGACCAGGCCGGACTCGTCGCCCGCGGCGAGGCGATCAGCGGCGAAGAAGCCGAGCGCCTCGAGGCCGAGCAGCGCAGCCGTCCCGGAGGGGCACCCCGCGCCGAGATCGAGGATCCGCGCGAGCGGTGAGCATGCAGAAGGGCCCGAAACTCCGCGGAGTTCCGGGCCCTTCTGTCATCCGGTCGCCTGTCAGGGCAAGTCGGCCACGTCGACGTCGTCGTCGCCGCCGGAGGTCTGCCCCTCCCCGGGCGTCGCCTCGTCGGGTTCCGGATCACGGTCGTTCGTCACGAAGTCGGCGTCCACGCCGGTCGCGTCGACCTCGGCCTCGTCACCGGGTGGCATCTGAGGGTCTGACATGATCACTCCGATCTCTGCTGCGGACAGGAATCCCAGTCTCGCTGCGAAGAATGATCCCGGCGATCCCCTTGACAGACGGTCAGAGGATGCCGGTGAGCACGCCCCCGTCGGCTCGCAGCGCGGCGCCGTTCGTCGCCGACGCGACCGGACTCGCGAGATACGCCACGAGGTGCGCGATCTCGACGGGATCGATGAAACGCTCCAGCAGGGTGGTGCGGTTCTGACCGATGATTGCGTCGCGCATCTCGTCAGCTGTCATCGCCTGAGTTCGAGCGATCGCTTCGACCGACGCCGCGACGCCCTCGGAGTAGGTCGGACCTCCGAGCACCGTGTTGACGGTGACGGCGGTGCCGCGCGTGAGCTTCGCGAGACCGTTGCCGAGCGCGATCATCGCCGCTTTCGTCACCCCGTAGTGCACCATGTCTCCCGGGACGTTCACGCCGGACTCGCTGCTGACGAAGACGACGCGACCCCACCCTCGCCGCAGCATCCCGTCGAGCAGCGCGCGCGACAGGCGGACGCCGCTCATCAGGTTCACCTCCAGGTAGCGAGACCACTCCTCGTCGTCGATCGTCGCGAAGTCGGCGAGCCCGAACAGTCCGACGTTGTTGACGAGGATGTCGACGTCGCCGAGATCGTCGATCAGACGCGCGACCGCCGCGGAATCGGCGAAGTCCGCCTCGATCCCCGACACCGTCGCACCGGGACGCTCGGCCCGGAGCCGCTCCACTGCCGAGTCGAGTCGTCCCGCGTCGCGGCCGTTGAGCACGACCTCCGCGCCCTCCGACGCGAGAGACGCCGCCACGGCGAAGCCGATCCCCTGACTCGATCCGCTGATGAACGCCCTCTTGCCCTGCAGCCGCAGATCCATCGCTGCCTCCTCTTCCGACGCCTGCGCGCCTCCATGACTTGCTTGCGCAAGTAAACCTACGTGTCGTTGAGTTGATTGAGCAAGTCAACGCGGCATACGCTGTCGTCATGACCGAGCCGCAGAAAGCCTCCCTGACGCCCGACGAACTGGCGATCTGGGCATCGCTTGCGTCCCTGCTGGAGCGCCTGCCTGCCGCTCTCGACGCGCAGCTGCAGCGCGACAGCGGACTCACGCACTTCGAGCACGGCATCCTGCAGGCGCTCGACCTGGCCCCCGCACGCACTCTGCGCCTCAGCACGATCGCCGCCTATGCGAGCTGCACCCTGTCACGGCTGTCCCGCGCGGTCTCCCGCCTCGAGAAGAAGGGCTGGGTGCAGCGCAGGGTCGATCCGACGGACGGACGATTCACGCTCGGAGTGCTCACGGATGCCGGTCATCGCGCGGTCGTCGCCTCGACCCCCGGTCACCAGGCGCTCGTGCGCGAGCTCGTCTTCGACGCGCTCACGGCCACTCAGGCGCGTCAGCTCGGCGAGATCAGCCGCCGCATCGCGACCGCCGTCGGGCCCGGCGAGCCCTGGAGCCCGCCACCTTCCGCCTGACACCCGCTGCCTGATCTCCTCGCCCTCACTCGTGCTCGGGCAGCACCGGGGTCGACCATCCGGGATCCCGGCCGACCTGGGTCGCACGCGAGAGCGACGCCGACCCGAAGCGCTCGCGCACCGAATCGAGCACCGAGTCCAGCTGCTGCCCTCCCTCGTCGTCGAACGGCAGCTCCGCGGGCGCGCGGTCGGTGCTGCCGAGCTGAGAGAGTGAGATGCCGATCAGGGTGATGCCCCGGTGCTCGATCTCCGGCTGCGCGTCGGCGAGGAGCCCGCGGGCGAGCGCGAGCAGCACCGTCGTGCGGCCCGTCGGGGTGCGCAGGGTTCGCGACCGCGTCGCCTTGGCGAAATCGCCGTATCGCAGTCGAAGCACCACGGTGCGGCAGACGCGGTCTCGCTCGCGCAGCCGCCGCGCCAGCCCGTCGACGATCTGCGTCAGAATGACGTCGAGCTCCACCTCCGAACGGGGCCGCGACCCGAGCGCGCGCTGCGAGCCGATCGATGCCCGGCGCCTCGCGGTGTCGACCGGCCGAGGATCGCGCAGGCGGGCCAGCGCGTGCAGGTGCGCGCCGCTCGCCTTTCCGAGCAGCCGCTCCGCCGTCGCCTCCTCGAGCTCAGCGAGCTCGCCCACGGTGTGGATACCGAGGCCGTGGAGCTTCTCCGCGGTCGCCGCCCCGACACCCCAGAGGCGTTCGACGGGGAGGGGAAGGAGGAACGCGTGCTCCCGTTCCGGTTCCACGATCAACAGGCCGTCCGGCTTGCTCACGGCACTCGCGACCTTGGCGAGGAACTTCGTGCGCGCGACCCCGACGGAGATCGCCAGACCCACCTCAGTTCGCACGCGCTCGCGCAGACGCACCGCGATCTGCTCCGGGCTGCCGGCGAGGCGGCGGAGACCGCCGACCTCGAGGAACGCCTCGTCGATCGAGATGCCCTCGACGAGCGGGGTGGTGTCGCGGAAGATCGCGAACACATCGCGGCTCGCCTGGGAGTACACGTCCATCCGGGGCGGCACAACGACGGCATCCGGACACAGCTCGCGCGCCTGTCGCCCGCCCATCGCCGTTCGCACGCCGCGAGCCTTGGCCTCGTAGCTCGCCGCGAGCACGACCCCTCCCCCGACGATCACGGGTCGCCCGCGAAGCGCGGGTGCATCTCGCTGCTCGACCGAGGCGTAGAACGCGTCGAGGTCGGCGTGCAGCACGGTCGCCTCGTCGCGCATCACGCCTCCCTTCGGCATCCGATCGGGAGAATCGTCGCACCGACCCCTGACATCCGCGGGCCGAGGGCGAAACCGACGCGGCCGCCCCGATCGAGATCGGGGCGGCCGCGCGAAGGATCCGAGTGCTACTGCTGACGCAGACGGCGTCGCGCGAGCAGCGCGCCTCCGAGACCGAGTGCCGCGAGCGCGATCCATACGGCGGCGAACGGCAGCTCGCCGCCGGTCTGCGCAAGGCCGTCGCTCGCCGCTTCCTGCGCGGCGGTCACCGTCACAGCGGCTCGCACCTGCGTGCCGTCGGGAAGGACTACGACAAGCGTGTGCACACCCGCCGAGACGGATGCCGGGATCCTCACGGTGGTCGCGAACTCACCCGCGGCCGTCGCGGTGACCGTGCCCAGGTTGACGGGCGTGGAGTGGAGCTCCAGCCGCAGCTGTGCGCCGGCCGCGAAGCCGCTTCCGGAGACGCGCAGCGACCCGCCTGCGACGACGGTCTGCGAACCGGGCACGATGGTCGCGGTCTCGGCCACAGGCTCATCCGCCCCGATCGTCACCGCGGCGCTGGCCGCCTGGGCCGGAGCGTAGCCGTCGAGCGAGCCGCTGACCCGCACGGAGAGAGAGTGCCCGGCCAGCGAGGCCGGGATGGAGAAGGTCGCGGAGGTCGCGCCCTCGATCGCCGCGCCGTCGAGCAGCCACTGGTAGGCGAACCCGGTTCCCGCGGTCCACTCCCCCGGCTGCGCGGTGACCGTCGCACCGACCTTCGCGGTGCCGGTGATCGACGGGGTGCCGACGACGAGGTCGCCCGGCTCTGCGGCCGCCTGACATGCGTCGCCGCAGACCACGAACTCGGCCTGCAACCCCTTGTGATCGCTGGTCCACAACGTCTGCGGTGTGAAGATCTCCTCGTCCGAGACCGGCAGCGCGCGTGCGCCACGGACGATGTCGCCCTTCGGTCCGACGATCCGGGTGCTCTCGAGCGTCAGGCGCTCGTCCGGCGCGAAGAAGATGTAGTCGATCCGATCGCGCTCGTCGGCTTCCGGTGCCCAGGCCAGCTGGGAGACGCTGACGTTCGGGGTGTCGGCGGGCCATGTGAACCCGGGGTGGGTGACGGGGTCGGGATAGACCGCCCGGTACGCGTCGACGAGGCCGCCGTCGCGCAGGATGCTGGTGGTCTGCCAGGGCGCGACGACGCCGTTGTGGTCGTAAAGGTCCGCGGTCGCCTCGGTCCAGTCGAGGGTCGACGGCTCGTTCATGTCGGCGCCCATCATCGTGAGGCGTCCTGCTGCACGCTCGGTCGCCATGTCGGCGGTCAGCGCGGTCGCGGCGGCGGGCCGGCCGGAGGCCTCGTTGGCCGCCAGGATCTGCGGGACGTCTGTCACCGGGGCGCTGAGCTTGTTCCACCCGCGCCACTCGGTCGGGAAGCCGGCCGCGAGCACGTCGCCGGCGTAGCCGCGGGGCAGGTAGGTCGCGTAATAGCGGTACTCGAGGTGGCCGCCGTAGGCCGCGATCTGCGTGTCGCCCACCTGGACGATCGCCTTCATCCATCCGCCCTGCGTCCCGGGGACGCTCACGACGCCCGCGTCGACGATCGGGTAGCGCGAGATGACGCCGGCGCTGCCGCCGGTGGAGTGGTAGTCGAACCCGAGGTCGCGCGCGATCGCCGCCGCACCGCTCTGGGCCTCCTCGACGAAGATCAGGTCGGCGCCGATCTCGGTGAGCATCGTCGCATCGGAGGTCTTGCCCCACAGGTTGAGCTGCACGACCGACAGCCCGATCGGCTTCGTCGGATCGACCGCGGGCCCCTCATACGGCGCCTCGGCGACCGTGAACGCGACGGGCTCGCTCACCCTCGTGTAGCCGTCGTTGTAGAGATACTCGACGCGGTAGTCGCCGGCGGGAAGCGGGTTGCCCGATCGGTCCTTCGCGGGCAGCTGCACCGAGCCAGAGGCGCCGGGTGCATATGCCCACGCCATGCCGCACGCGTCGCAGGGCTCGGGCTTTGATGCCGGGTAGATCGCGACCCAGTTCTTCGTGCTCGGGCGATCGGTGACGAAGTCGACGGTGAGGTTCGCGCCCGGCGCCACTTCAGCGGTCGAGAGGGTGATCTCGGATGCCGCGGCGGCCGCGGCCGGAGCCGCACCCATCAGTGGCGATACGACGAGCACGCCCGCAGCGAGGGCTGCCGCGAGCAATGGGACACGCCGGCGTCGGCGCGATCCGGGGGCGGGAGACGAGGACATGTCTGCGATGTTCCTTCCAGAGACGCGATCGGCACCCTGAGGGGAGCCGGCGGAAGGCTCGGATGACCTCCCTTGACGCGAGAGAACCGCCGCGAGGTGACCGGCCGGTGAACGCGAAGGGACCGGACGAGGACACCCGAGCGGGCGGAGCCGAAGTCGAGCGCCCACGATGCGCACCTGTTCAGGACGGAGCACGCGAGGCACCTCCGGCGGCGGCCCGCGCAGAACACGCCCGAGTACGCCAAAAGCCCCGGATCATCCGGGGCTTTCGTTCTGTAGCAGGAGCGGGGCTTGAACCCGCGACCTCACGATTATGAGTCGTGCGCTCTCACCAACTGAGCTACCCTGCCGCACGGCATCCGCACTGCAGATGCGAATACTGCGAGCCCCGAGTCAGGATTGAACTGACGACCCCTTCCTTACCATGGAAGTGCTCTGCCACTGAGCTATCGGGGCGTGCTGCCCCTCGCGGGGCAACCACACGAGAATACCATCACTGTGGCGTCCTCATGAAATCGAGGCGGGTCAGTACGAGTACCGACCCGCGTTCTCACGGAGCCACGGCAGCGGATCGATCTTCGCGCCGTTGACGATGATCTCGAAATGCAGGTGCGCGCCGTAGGAACGGCCGGTGTTGCCGGTGTGACCGACGACGTCGCCGACCTTCACGCTCTGACCGGGCTTGACCTGGAGCGAGCCGTACTGCATGTGCGAGTAGTGGCTTGTGACGACCTGGCCGTCGATGACGTGGTCGATGTAGACGGTCACGCCGTAGGCGCCGCCCTGCTCGGTGGCGATGCGCACCACGCCGTCGGCGACGGCCTGGATCGGGGCGCCCTCGCCAGGCACGAAGTCGATGCCCTCGTGCAGACGGCCCCAGCGCATGCCGAAACCGGAGCTCATGCCCACGCCGACCTTGAACGGCCACTGGATCGCGGCCTCGGGGTCGTTCGTGAAGACCTCGTTGGAGTAGTTGATGCCCTCTTCGGATGCCACCTCGACGAGGGACATCGTCGAGAAGCTGTCAGAGCGGGCGAGCGACTCGTTCTGCACATCGGACGACGTGACGAACGCCTGGATCTCATCGTTCTTGCCGCCGGTGGCGCCAGCGCCGGAGGCGGCGACCAGCGACGTGGCCGACAGCGGCTGGCCACCCTGCACGGCGGCGACGGCCTCCGCGGGAAGCGTCATGCCCACGGCGAGCAGACCGGCGAGGCTCATGACGCCGACGGTCGCGCCGACGGCGAGGAACTTGCGCACCGGAGGGCGACGGCGTGCCACGTGGGTGGCGGCCGGGGCCTCATCGTCCGGAGCCGTCTCGGGCTCGGCAACCGGCTCCTCAGCAGACGCAGTCGGAGTCGGGCCGGTCGCGACGGCACGGAAGACGCGGGATGCGGTCGTGAATGGATCGGCGTCGAAATCGGCCGCGTCAGGGATCGACGCCTCGGCGGCAGCCTGCTCGGCGGCAAGCTGCTCTGCGACGGGCTGCTCGGCGACGAGCTGTTCTGCGGCGAGCGGCACGGCGGCGGCCGCCGTGTCTTCGCTCCCGGCGACCTCGACCGGGGCGGCGGCGTCGGAGTCTGCGACCTCGAGGTCGGTGGACTCGGATGCTGCGGTCGCGGCGGCGACGGCCGTTGCGGCGACGAACACCTCTGCGGTGGTCAGTCGTTCACGGGCGGCGCGGCGAGACAGCGGTGCGGCGGAGACGGGGAAAGTGTCTTCGGAGTCGGCTGCCTGTACCTCTGCCGCGGTGGCCACGATGGGCTCGGTGCGGAGTCGGCTGGACCGGCGCGTGGGCGCAGAGGCAGCCTGGGGGTTCTCGAAGGGCAAAACGAATTCTCTCGGGTTAGACGTCACGCTGGGGGGCGTTCGGGCTCTCATCGTTCGGGGCGATGAAAGTAACGATCGGATAAACCCTAGCCCGAGGAGGCTGGGAATGCCATGAATCGCTCACGTTTCCTTTCCGATGATGTCACAGATCCGGTCATGGACCGCAGTTCCACCGGAGATGAGCATGGGTCTCGGCGTGGCGACGTCGAGGCGCGACACGCGGCCCCCGGCCTCGACGACGAGCAGCGCGCCGGCGGCGAAATCCCACGGCTTGAGACCGCGCTCGAAGTACCCGTCGAGGCGTCCCGCCGCGACGTACGAGAGGTCGAGGGCGGCCGATCCCGACCGGCGCAGATCGCGTGCCATCGTCATGACGCTGCGGGTCGTGGCGAGGTCGCCGTCGTGCGTCGCCGGGTCGTAGCCGAATCCGGTACCGAGCAGAGCTCCCGCGGGCGTCGACTCGTTGACCGAGAGCCGCTGGTCGCCGAGCCGGGCGCCGTGACCGCGCGCGGCGGTGAAGAGCTCGTCCGCGGCGGACGAGTACACCGCACCGGCGAGCGCCTTCCACGATTCCGGGTCGGCGCTGCCCTGCACGGCGGCGATGCTCACCGCATACATCGGGCTGCCGTAGGCGTAGTTCACGGTGCCGTCGATGGGGTCGACCACCCAGGTGATCCCCGTCTCCCCCGACGTCGGCTCCGACTCCTCCCCGAGGAATCCGTCGCCGGGCCGTGCCTCGCGGAGTCGATCACGGATGAGCGCTTCGACCTCGCGGTCGGCCTCGGTGACGATGTCGGCGATCGACGACTTGGTCGCGGCGAGATGCACACCCTCCGCTCGGCGTCGCCGTGCCAGCTCGCCGGCCTCTTTCGCGATCTCCGATGCGAGGTCGCGCAGGTCGATCTCGGTGATCACTGCGGCGGCATCGGTGGAGCGGGCGGGTACGCACCGGGCGCTTCGGGAGCCGGGGGAACCGGCGGCACGCCAGGGGCCTGACCGGCAGGAGCAGGCGGCGCAGGAGCAGGCGGCGGAGGCGTAGGCGAGTGCGTGGGCCTGCCCGCCTCGGGAGCGGGCGGGAAGCTCGCCACGGGGAAGGGCTGCGGAGCCGCGGCGGCGAGCGGAGCCTGCTGCGGCAGCTGCGCCTGGGGCATCACCGACGGGTGACCCGTGTAGTAGGCGTTCCAGTCCGGCGAGCCGTCGGGCAGCACAGGCAGCGGCGTCACACCGTCGGCGTACGTGGGCCACGCCGGTGCGGACGTGAGCGGCTGCGGCGCGCGCGCCTTCTTCGGTGCGAAGAGGGCATTGAGAAGCGGGATGAGCGTGGTGCCGACCGCCGCGAGGATCGTCAGTGCGACGACGATACGCCAGTACAGCTCGCCGTAGTCGAACGTGTGCGGGAAGGTGAGGAAGAACACCAGCATCCCGACCAGTCCGGCGAGGAACACCAGCGTCGCGATGTAGATGATGCGCGTGAAGGTCGTGCGGTGGCGCTGGGCCGCCGGAGTGAACAGCCGGACGTGCAGCAGTGCCAACTGCAGGATGCCGACCACGAGCAGCAGCTGGAAGAACCGCTCAGCGCCGGTGAAGTAGGCGTCGTCCTCCGGCAGCCAGATCTTGACCGCTCCGACGAGCAGGGCGATGATCCAGGTCACCATGCTGGCCAACGCGAGCCAGTCCGGGCGGTTCGGCGCGAGGCTCGCCTCGAGGATCGCGATGCCCGCGAAACCCGCGAGCAGCAGGATCGTGAGGAACGCGCGACCGATCAGCCCGTCCTGGTCTCCGACCAGCACCCAGATGACGCACACGAGCGCTGCCGCGATCAGAGCGCCGATCGCGATCCAGATCGCTCCCCGGATGAGGAGGGACAGGTTCTTCTTCTCGGCCAGCGGCTGCGGCGGCTGGGCGATCTCCGGCTGGGACATCGCGTTCCTCTCGTTGTGCGGCGTTGCGTTCATCCTTGCACGTGGCCCGTCGGATGCGCGGCGGCCGGACGCGATGCGGGAGGAATCACCCCCGATCGCCGATCGGTGCAGGAGTAGTCAGCGGGCCGAGCGCGACGATGCGGCGGCGAACGCGGCGATGCGTGCCTGCGCGTCGGGCGTGGCCATCGCCGCGCCGATCGATCGCGCCTCCTCGCTTAGCTGCTCGGCGAAGGTGCGCTCCGGCTGCGACCGCACCAGGCGCTTCGCCTGCCCGTATGCCTCCGCCGCTCCGGCGAGCCAGAAGCGCGCGATCTCCTCGGCGCGGGAGCGAACGAGCTCGACTTCGCCCGCGGCATCCTCTCCCCGAACGGCCTCGGCGACGAGCCCCCAGTCGACCGCCTCCTCAGCCGTGAGAAGCCGATCCTGCAGCACGAGCTGCAGGGCGCGGCGCTGACCGACAGCCCGCGCGAGCTGCGCCGACACGGAGAGGTCGGGGGTCAGACCGATGTTCGCGTACAGGCTGCCGAGGCGCGACCGCGATCCGATCACCGCGTAATCGCTGCTGAGCAGGATGCCGAGACCGCCGCCCGCCGTGGTGCCGTGCGCCGCGACCACCACCGGCACCGCGGACTCGGTGAGCGAGCGGATGCCGCTGTTGATGACCTCGGCGAGAGCCGTGATGTCGGTGCCGGCGCCCGACGTCGTCGCCATCTCGATGACGTCGCCCCCCGCGCAGAACGACGGCCCTGCCGCATCGATGAGGATCGCCCTCACGTCGTCGCGCGCGACAGCCTCTGCCGTGGCGTCGCGCCAGGCGTGCGCCAGCTCGGCGTTGAAGGCGTTCAGCCGCTCCGGGCGATTGAGAGTGAGCCGAGCGAGCCCTTCGTCGACGGTGGACAGGATGACATCGCTCATGGCTTCTCCTTCGAGCACAGGACGTATGCCACCAGGCTAACCGCGATCAGGAATCGGCCCACACGCGCGCCGTGAACGCCTCCATGCGGCGACGCGTGCCGTCAAGGCGGAAGTCCACCTGCCCGGCGGCGCGGATCTCGTTCGGCGCGAGCGGATGCGCGAGTCGCACGTTGTCGTGGCACGACAGATCGGCGCAGATGTAGGTGCCGACCGAGTCGCCTCGCGCACCCGCCTCACCCGTGCGCCGTGCGGAGAACAGGGACACCTGGTTGCCCGGCTGCATCGTGTGACAGATGTTGCACATGCCGGAGCGTGCGCGGCCCGGCTCCGAGACGCGCAGCACGATGCCTGCGACGGCCCCTTCGTGCTGCACGAGCACGTACCCGCGGCGCCCCGCGCCCGGATCGCGCCAGGCGAAGAAGTCGAGGTAGTCCCAGTCGATCAGCAGGAAATCGTGCGGCATCTCCATGACGCGCAGTTCATCGGGATCGGCGTTGACGAAGGACGCACGGACGTCTGCCTCGGTGAGCGCTCGCATCCGCCCAGTCTAGGCAGACCATCGGGTGGCGGCTCCGCGCACCCGATCGAGCTCCGCCTGGCGGATAAGGCGCAGCAGCGCCCTCGGCGGGGACGCCGGATGCCGTGGCATCCGGCTGGTCAGCGCGCCGCGCGCTGCATCGCCTGATCCGCCTCCGAGACGATGTCGCGCATGGCGGCGGCCGCTGCGTCTGCGTCGCCGCTCGCGACCGCGAAGGCGACGTCGCGGTGCCACTGCACGGCGTTCTGGTCGGCGACGTGGGGCATGAGGTCGTGCTCGGTGCGACCGCGGAGCACAGCCTCGACCGTCTCGCCGAGCGCTGCGAGCATCGCGTTGCCCGATGCCTCGAGCAGCAGTCGGTGGAAGCGCACGTCCGCCGCGAGGTAGCGCTCGCGGTCGGCCTCGTGATCCTCCTGCGCCATCTCCACCACCAGCGAGACGAGGTCGACCTTCTGCGCCGCGGTGGCGCCGCCGGCCGCGAGCCGCGCGGCCAGGGGCTCGATGGCGGATCGAAGCTGGCTGAGCTCGCGAAGCTGTTCGTCGCGGCCCGGGCCGTCGAGTCGCCAGGCGATCACCTCTGGTGCGTAGACGTTCCAGTCGGCGCGCGGCCGCACCTCGACCCCCGACTTGCGTCGCACCCACACGAGTCCGAACGACTCGAGGACGCGCACCGCCTCACGTGCGGCCGATCGGGAGACGCCTCGTCGTTCGGCGATCTCGACGGTCAGCATCCGCGAACCGGGAGCGTGCACGCCGTCGACGATGGCGCGACCGAGCTCGTCGACGAGGGAATCATGCAGCGGGCTGCCGTTGCGCGGAGCAGTCATAGGTCGAGTATGCCCGGCACGGTGGCGTCACGCAGCACATCACTACCACCTGGCGCAGATCATGACCACCATGACCCCCAAACGTGCTTATTATGTACGACGTAAAGCCGTTCGCCCGGATCAAGGAAGCTCATGGCACCCACCCCGTACCTCAGCACGCTCGCGGCCGCCGTCTCCGACGCCGCTCCGACCGACCGCCCGGCGGGCCAGCTCATCGCCGCCGCCGTCCTCGGCATCGCCGTCATCGTCATCCTCATCACCTGGGTGAAACTGCACCCGTTCCTGTCCCTCACCATCGGCGCCCTCGCGACCGGTGCGATCGCGGGCATGGACATCGGCGCCTCGGTGACGAGCTTCTCCGCCGGATTCGGCTCCACCATGGGCGGCGTCGGAATCCTCATCGCCCTCGGCGCGATCTACGGCAAGCTACTCGCCGACTCCGGCGGCGCCGACCGCATCGTCGACACGCTGGTGTCCCGTGCCGGCGCCCGGTCGCTCCCCTGGGTCATGGGCCTGATCGGCGCCGTCATCGGACTGCCGATGTTCTTCGAGGTCGGACTCGTGCTGCTGGTGCCCGTCATCATCCTCGTCGCCCGCCGCTCGGGACAGTCGCTCATGCGCATCGCGATCCCGACCCTCGCCGGTCTCTCCGCCATGCACGGCCTGGTGCCCCCGCACCCCGGCCCCCTCGCCGCCATCGATGCCCTCGGCGCGAACCTCGGCCTGACCCTCGCATTCGGCGTCATCGTGGCCATCCCTGCCGTGATCATCTCCGGTCCGCTCTTCGCGCGGTTCGCCGCCCGCTGGGTCGACGTGCCCGTGCCCGAGCTGTTCGTCTCGGCGGAGGACTCCGGCGACGAGCGGAAGCGCCGGCCGTCGTTCGGCGCCACGCTCACCAGCATCCTGCTGCCGGTGTTCCTCATGCTCACCAAGGCCATCGCCGACATCACCGCCGCCGGGTCCGACGCGCCGTGGAAGGTCGCCCTCGACTTCCTCGGCACGCCCGTCATCGCGCTGCTCATCGCGGTCATCGCCGGTTTCTTCATCCTCGGTCGCGGCGCAGGATTCACGCGCGACAGGGTCAACGACATCGTCGGCTCGTCGCTCGGGCCGATCGCCGGCATCCTGCTCATCGTGGGCGCGGGAGGCGGGTTCAAGCAGGTGCTGGTCGACACCGGCATCGGCGAGGTCATCGCGCAGTTCGTGTCCGGATCCTCGGTGTCGGTGCTGATCCTCGCCTGGCTCGTCGCCGTCGTGATCCGCATCGCGACGGGTTCGGCCACAGTCGCGACGATCACCGCGGCCGGCATCCTGCAGCCGCTCACCGAGACGCTCGACTCGCCCATGGTCGCGCTGCTCGTGCTGGCCATCGGTTCGGGCTCGGTGTTCCTCTCGCACGTGAACGACGCCGGGTTCTGGCTCATCAAGGAGTACTTCGGCCTCAGCATCCCGCAGACCCTGAAGTCGTGGACCGTGCTCGAGTGCCTCATCTCGGTGACCGGCCTCGCCGGCACGCTGCTCCTGAGTATGGTGGTGTGACCATGATGGCTGCACAGGCTCCCGTTCTCGTGCTCATGGGCGTCGCCGGTACCGGCAAGTCCACGGTCGCCGCGATGCTCGCGGGACGGCTCGGCTGGACGTTCGAAGAGGGCGACGACCTGCACCCCGAGGCGAACGTGAAGAAGATGGCGTCGGGCGATCCGCTCACCGACGACGACCGCTGGCCGTGGCTCGACCGCATCGCGGAGTGGATCGACGAGCGCATCGCCGCCGGAGAGCCGGGGATCATCACGTGCTCGGCGCTCAAGCGGAGCTACCGCGACGTGCTCCGTCGCGACGCGGTGACCTTCGTGCACTTCGTCGGCGACCGCGAGCTGATCCTGGAGCGGATGCTGCGCCGTCAGGGACACTTCATGCCGACGACGCTGCTCGACTCGCAGTTCGCGACGCTCGAACCGCTGGGCGAGGACGAGAAGGCGATCGAGGTCGCGATCGACCAGACGCCGCAGCAGCAGACCGCGGAGATCACGTCGCGGCTTCGGCTGCTCGCCGACTACTGACAGCCGCGAGCGTCAGCGGTAGAGCAGGTCGGATGCCACGGCATCCGCCCACTCGAGCACGGCGAGCGCGTCCGGCGCGTCCCACTCCCCCGCGACGATCTGCGCGAACGCATTCTTGACGCCGAACAGCTTCTCGAGCGGCGTCCAGTCCGATTCCCCCGGCATCGGCATGAGCGAGCGCTCCTCCAGGGCGCCGGGATGGAGTTGGGCGAGCAGCGACAGCAGTCGCACACCGGTACGCACGGGCCGGAAGGCGTCGGGGTCCGCCACGTGCAGGATGACGCCCTCACACGTGTCCCCGGCATGGTCACGCACCAGAGGGGTGAAGCCGTACGGCACCGCCGCCAGCCCGGGCAGGTCGGCCGCAGCGATCGCCTTCGCGTACGCCTCACCGTCGATGAACGGCGCCGCGATCACGCGGAACGGCACGGCCGTGCTGCGCCCCTCCGAGACGTTCACGCCCTCGGCCAGGCAGGTGCCCGGATAGAGCAGCGCCGTGGCCGCCGAGGGCAGGTTCGGCGACGGGGGCATCCAGGTGAGCTCCTGCCGACCGAGCGCCGAGCGCCTGCGGTTCCACCCGGCGACCTCGACGACATGCAGCTCCACGTCGATCCCGCGGGTGCGCACCCAGTGTCGGGCGAGCTCGCCGATCGTGAGTCCGTGGCGGATCGGCATCGTCCAGCGTCCGACGAGCGATTGGGCGTTCTCGTCGAGCATGGGCCCCTCGGCCTGGTCGAGGCGTCCGCCGATCGGGTTCGGGCGGTCGAGCACGATGACCGCCACTCCTGCGTCGGCACAGGCCTCGAGCACGTGGCTGAGCGTCCAGATATAGGTGTAGAACCGCGCGCCGACGTCGGGCAGGTCGACGAGCAGCACGTCGATACGCGCGAGGTCGGCGGCCGACGGGCGCACCTGCTCGCCGTAGAGGCTGCGCACCGGTATGCCGGTGACGGGGTCTTTGTCGTCGCCGACCAGCTCGCCCTCCCTCGCGCGACCGCTGAGTCCGTGCTC
The DNA here is from genome assembly GCF_002362255.1 of Microbacterium sp. SZ1. Taxonomy (GTDB): domain Bacteria; phylum Actinomycetota; class Actinomycetes; order Actinomycetales; family Microbacteriaceae; genus Microbacterium. The sequence goes on from NZ_LPVV01000006.1 coordinate 102,832, forward strand.
GGGCCCGAAGAGCAGGTCGAGCGTCCACCCGGCCTCGACCAGAGACTCGCGCCCCCGGCGGAGGTCGCTCGTCAGCGCGAGGTCATTCGTCAGCATTCCGAGCCGCTGGCCGGACAGGCGGGTGGTGAGCTCTGCGGGGATGTCGCGGGCGATGAGGCGGTCGATGCCGAGGATCATGATCAGTCGATTCTGTGGTCGGTGACGGCGTGGAACGTGCGCTGCAGGTTGTCGGAGATCGTGTCGTACTCGGCCTGCGCGATGCGCGTGAAGAGGAAGTCGAGCACGGCCAGCTGCGCGATGCGGCTCGCCATCGCGCCGGAGCGGAAGGTCGACTCCGATACGGCGGTGACCAGCACGAGGTCGCACACCTGCGCGAGCGGCGAGCGCGGGTTGTTCGTGATCGCGATGGTGGCGGCACCGGCTTTGGCGGCGGTCTGCGCCGACTGCACGATCTCAAGCGTCCGGCCGGAGTGCGAGATCGCAATCGCGACGTCGCGACCGTCGAGGAGGGCCGCGCCGGTGAGCGCGAGGTGCAGGTCGGTGCGGGCCTGCGCCCAGAATCCCGCGCGGTGCAGCTTCTGCTCGAGGTCGAGGGCGGCCAGGCCGCTGGACGCCGTGCCGTAGATGTCGATGCGTCTGGCACCGCGGAGCGCAGCGACGCAGCGTTCCAGCTCGTCGATGTCGAGCTGGCGGGCGGTGCGCTCGATCGCGGCGGCCTCGGAGAAGGCGATCTTGCGCACCGTGGTGACGGCGTCGTCGTCGCGGTCGACGTCTCCGCCCGAGACCTGGAACCGTTCGCGCTCGGAATCGCTGCGGCTGAGCTCCGCGGCGAGCGCCATCCGCATCTCCGGGTAGCCGGCGAAGCCGATGCTGTTCGTGAACCGGGCGACGCTCGCGACCGAGGTCTGGCAGGACCCGGCGAGCTGCGTGATCGACGCATCGACCACGACCTGCGGTTGGGCGAGCACGTACTCGGCGACCCGGCGCTCGGTGGGGGTGAGCGCCGACAGACGCTGGTGGATCGCGGTCACGACGCTGTTGGACACGTGAACATGATGACAGAGGTGCGGCGAGTTTTGGTAAAGATTTTCAGGAACCTCTTGCATTTGTGAAAGTAATTCTCCAGAGTGTCTAGTGCGCGCCGCACTCCCCCGAGGCCGCAGCACGACAGAGCAGTCGCACGGCCCCGCACCAGCACCCCGGTGCGGAGACAGTCGCCTCTCCGTCGCACAGCAGAGCAAGCCGCCCATCGGCTCTCACCACCGAGAGGAATCCCATGCGACACCCATCGACACGTATCGCCCTCACCGCCGGCATCCTCGTCACGGGCCTCGCCGTGGCCGGCTGCGCGCCAGCGGCCTCCAGCGGAGAGGGAGACGGCGGTGAGAACGTCACCCTCAAGATCTGGTCGTGGCAGGCGTCCTCCTCTCCCAAGTGGGAGGCCGTCTTCGACAAGTACGAGGAGTCGCACCCCGGTGTGACGATCGAGTTCGAGGGCTTCCAGCCGACCGAGTACAACCAGATCCTCGCCACCGGCCTCGAGGGCAGCGACGGACCCGACCTCGCGATGCTTCGCGCATACGGCGGCATTCAGCCGGCGATCCAGTCCGAGCAGCTCGTGCCGATCGACGACATCGTCGATGGCCTCGACCAGTTCGATCCCACGGTGCTCCGTGCGGCGCAGGGCAAGGACGACGGCGCGACCTACGGCGTCCCGTTCGCGTACCAGACCATGCAGATGTTCTACAACAAGACCATGTTCGACGAGATGGGTCTCGAGGAGCCGAAGGACTGGGACGAGTTCATCGAGCTGCAGGAGACCCTGCTCGAGGAGGGCGTCACCCCCATGGCCCTCGGCGCCCGCGAGGACTGGGTGCTGCCGATGTTCCACGACATCGTGGGGTCGGCCCAGTACGGCGGATCCGACTTCGAGGAGAAGGTGCTCGCGGGCGACGTCGACTTCACCGACCCCGCCTACGTCGCGTCGCTGCAGACCGTGAAGGACATGCAGAAGTACCTCGACAAGAACGTCAACGCCATCGCCGTGGCCGATGCCGTGCTGCAGTTCACCTCGGGTCAGGCCGCGCAGTGGCCGGGCGGCTCGTTCGACCTGCCGACGTTCCAGAGCTCGGCGCCCGACACCGAGTGGGGCGTGTACGAGGTGCCGCCGGCTCCCGGCAGCGCGCTCGACCACGCGGTCACGCCCGGCTACGCCGACGGGAGCTTCGGCATCAACGCCGCCAGCGAGAAGCAGGATGCCGCGGCCGAGCTGCTCAACTGGATGACCACCACCGAGTTCGGCCAGCTCGTCGCCGACGAGGTCGACCAGTTCTCCGCGCTCCCGGGTGTGGAGTACTCCGACCCGCTCATGCAGGAGATGAACGAGCAGTACACCGAGAACCCCGCTCCGTACCTGCTGCTCGTCGACTTCCGCTACGGCGACCCCACCGGCACCGCCGTGCTCGGCCCGGACATCCAGGCGATGTTCCTCGGCGACAAGACGCCCGAGCAGCTCGGCACCGACCTGCAGTCCGGCGTCTCCACCTGGTTCACGCCCGGTTCCTGATCCGCACCATCCGCACCGAGGGGGCGTCGTCCGCGGCGCCCCCTCTCGGAGCGAAAGACTCGACATGGCACTGACCATCCCCCTCCGGCGCACCACGCCGAATCGCCGCAGCCGCACCGGCATCGCGCTCACCACCCCCACCGCGCTGCTCTTCGTGCTGCCCGCGGCGGTGCTGTTCGCGGTGCTGATCCTGTACCCGATGCTCGCCGCGCTCAGCTATTCGCTGTTCGACTGGCAGGGCACCAAGCAGGGCGGCTTCGCCGGCTTCGGCAACTACATCACCCTGCTCACCACCGAGCCGTACGCCTCTGAGCTGTGGAACGCATTCGGGCACAACCTGCTGCTGTTCGTCGGGGCGCTGGTCTTCCAGAACTCCCTCGGCCTCGGCATCGCCACCCTGCTGCACCGCCGCAAGCGCACGAAGCGGTTCTTCCAGACGATCTTCGCCCTGCCGTACCTCGTCAGCCCGATGGTGATCGGGTACCTGTGGTCGCTCATGCTGTCGCCGCTCTTCGGGCCGGTGAACGCGATCCTGCGCGGTGTCGGGCTCGAGAGCCTCGCCCTCCCCTGGCTCGGCGACCCGCAGCTCGCGATCTGGGTCATCGTGCTCGTGAGCGCCTGGCAGTGGATCGGCTTCCCGATCCTCCTCTACGGAGCGGCGCTCGGCGGCATCCCCGAGGAGATCGAAGAGGCTGCGTCGCTCGACGGCGCGACAGCCGGCAAGCGCTTCCGCTACATCACCCTGCCGATGCTGACGCCGACGATCGGCATCATCACCGTGCTCACGTTCATCGGCAGCATGGAGGCGATGGCGATCCCGTTCGCGCTCGCCGGCTCGAACGGCGCCCCTGCCGGGTCGACCGACGTGATGATGCTGCTCTTCTACCGCACGGCGTTCGAGTCGGGGAACCCGAACTCCATCGGGGTGTCCTCCGCCCTCGCGACCGTGCTCTTCCTCTTCATCATGGTGATCTCCGTCGTCATCACCTCGACCATGCGTCGAGCCGAGCGAAAGCTGTTCTGATGAGCCTCCTCACCGATTCGCGCACCGAGCCGAGCACCGAGGCCATCGTCTCCCGGCGCCCGGATGCCCGCCGACGACGCAGCAGCCGCACGTCCGACACCCCGCTGGTCGGGCGGATCTTCGCGAACGTCTTCCTGTGGGGCTACGCGCTCGTCGCGATCGGCCCGCTGCTGCTCATGGTCAACAACTCGCTGCGCACGCAGCAACAGATCGCGACCGAGCCGCTGGGCCTTCCCCTGCAGCCGACGTTCACCAGCTTCCAGAACGCGTGGATCACGGCATCCTTCGACACGTACTTCATCAACTCGATCACCGTGACGGTCGGCTCGGTGATCGTGACGACCGCGGTGTCGGTGCTCGCCGCCTACGCCTTCGCCCGCGCTCGGGCGAAGTTCTTCCGTGGCATCGAGGCGGTGTTCCTGTCCGGGCTCATGCTGCCGGTGCACCTCGCGATCCTGCCGCTGTTCTACCTGCTCGACTCGCTGCGCATGACGAGCAACGTGTTCAGCCTGATCCTCGTGTACGGCGCCCTCGGCATCCCGTTCACGACCTTCGTGCTGACGGTGTTCTTCCGCGCTCTGCCGATCGAGCTCGAGGAGGCCGCGCGCATCGACGGGGCAGGGCCGTTCCGCACGTTCCTGCAGATCCTGCTGCCGCTCGTGCGGCCGGCGCTCGCGACGGTGATCGTGTTCCGATTCGTGCCGGTGTGGAACGACTTCTTCTACCCGCTGATCCTGCTGCGCGACCGGGGGTCGTACACGCTGCCGGTGGGGCTCACCCGCTTCTTCGGCGAGTACTCGACCGATTGGCCGCAGCTCTTCGCAGGTCTGACGATCGCGACCATCCCGCTCGTGGTGCTGTTCCTGCTCGCCACGAAGCAGATCATCAACGGCCTGACCTCCGGCATGAGCAAGTGAGCCGGCCGTGGTGAACGGGGCGCCCGGTTCGGCGTGGGCGTCGCTGACCTCGGCCGGTGGGATCGAGGAGGTCGTGGTCGCGGGAGCCCCTGCGCACGACGATCCGACTCGTCTGACCGAGGAGCACCTGTTCGACCTCGCCTCGCTGACCAAGATTTTCACGACCGTGACGGCCCTGCGACTGGTCGACGACGGATCGATCGATCTCGACGGACCGGTCGTGTCTGTGCTTCCGGTCGGTTCGGGGCGCGACGCCGAGACGATCACGCTGCGCCATCTGCTCACGCACACCTCGGGACTCCCCGCCGAGGGACGACTCTGGCGCACCGGAATGCGCGGGGAGCAACTGCGCGACGCGGTGCTCGGCTCGGCGCTGCTGAGTCGGCCAGGAGACACCCACCGGTACTCGGACCTAGGGTTCATCGCGATCGGTGAACTGCTGGAACGCGTCTCCGGCCGCCGGCTCGACGCGCTTGTCGGCGAGACCGCCGCGCGGATCGGTGCGGAGTGGCTGACCTGGACACCCGACGCCGCTCGTGCGGTGGCGACCGAGGTGCAACCCCACCGGGGTCTCGTGCGCGGAGAGGTGCACGACGAACTCGCTGCGGCCCTCGAACGCCCCGCCGGGCATGCCGGGCTCTTCGGTACCGTCCACGATGTGGCAGCGCTGGCCCGCGTCGTGCGCGACGACGGCGTGGGCGCGGGGGGCCGCGTCCTGTCTCCCGAATCCGCACGGCTGCTGAGAGAGCCCGTCGTGCAGGCCGACGGCTTCGAGCAGGCGGTGGGCCTGCGGGTTCGCGATGCGAACTGGATGGGACGGGCGGATGCCGTCGGCCACACCGGCTTCACCGGTACCGCCTTCGCGGTCTCGCCCCGCACCGGCGACTACGGAGTCCTCCTGCTCAACCGCGTGAACCCCACGCGGGAGGATGCCGACGCCAGCGCCGCGCGTCGATCGTTCTTCGCGTTCCTGGCGGCCTGACGCACGAGAAGGGCGGGAACCGTCATCCGGTTCCCGCCCTTCTCCGTGCTCGGAGCGCTCAGTTCTTGAACGCGTCCTTGACGTTCTCGCCGGCCTTCTTGGCGTCGGCCTTGATCTGGTCGGCCTTGCCCTCGGCCTCGAGCTTGTCGTTGTCGGTCAGCTTGCCGACGGTCTCCTTCGCCTTGCCGGCGATGTCCTGAGCGGCGTTCTTGATCTTGTCGTCGAGTCCCATGATGTGTCCCTTCGTGGTGGTGGATCGTGACGGCGAGATGCTCTCTCGCCGCCTTATCGTCGGCCTGTGAGCACCCGACGATAAGTCTGTGAATGCGCGTCAGCCCTCGGATCAGGACAGTCGGCGCTGGTCGTGGGCGAGCCGCGCGCGGAGTCCGGTGTGGATCGACACGTAGGTGGCCGTCTCGCGCCCGGTGAGAGTGGCGAGGTTGGTCAGCAGTCGGTCGAGGTGGTCGACGAGGTCGCGGGGGTCGGTGTTCTGCCGAGGCGTGACCGCGACGTGCAGCACCGGCTCGCGGAGGATGTCGTTCGCCGTGACGCTCGTCGACAGGATCTCGTCGCGATTCGCGAGCGAGTTCTTGACGGCATCCGACACGAACGACTCGGTCACGGTCACGCGCCCCAGCGGGTTCTGCGACCCCGAGGAGCGCAGCGCGGTCTTCGAGCGGCGACCGGCGACACTGGTGAGCGCGAGGATCAGCAGCACGATCACGACGACGATGGCGGCGACGGCGCCGATCGCGACCCAGGAGGCGCTGCTCCCGGCGATGGTCGTCGCGGCGAGCGCCTGGTCGAGCCACGACTCGGAGTTCTTGGCGGCCTCGGTCCAGATGTCGGAGGCCGTCGGCCAGCTCATGATGGCGACGCCCACGGCACCGAGCGCCAGGAACAGGAGGCCGATGAGGAACAGCAGGATGCGGTTCAGCACACGATTCGTGTTGTTCACAGCTCGTCATCCTCCTGAGTCGGGCGTTCGATGCGCACGCGGGTGCGGACGCTGCGGGTGAGACGGTAGGTCTCGAGTTCGGCCTCGGCAGCCGCCTGCACGGCTGCCTTGTCGACGGGGATGCCGACGCCCGGCCGCACGGTGACGTCGACGCTGCGGTGTCCGACGCCGACGGTGATGTCATCGCGGGCGAGCCCGGCCTCCTCGGCGAGGTGCTGGGCGAGAGCGCTCGCGATCACGCCGTTGTCGACGACCACGGCCCGGTCGCCCGCGTCGATCGTGTGACGGGAGAGCCTGCCCGGCGTCACGGCCAGCCACAGGAAGACGAGACCGATGATCGCGAGCACGACGCTGCCGGCGATGACGAGGCCGGCGGGCTGGGCCGTCGGCAGTCCGATGAGCCACCCCGCCGCCGCGGCCGGACCGAGCAGGAGCGCGGGCTGGGCCAGGAGGCTCAGCACGATCTCGAGACCGATGTAGGCCAGGGCGAGGATGAGGAGGATGACCGCGACGAACATCGCGACGGTGCGCGGTGAGTGGGTCTCGCGTCGTACGACGCGACGCAGTGCCGGGCTGGTCATCGCACTCGTCTCCTCTCGGGGATGGTCGCTCCGGTGATGGTCAGCGCGATCCGGCTGACCTCGCGCCCGAGGATGCCGGTGAGGCGGTGCTGCAGCTGCTCCTGCAGCTCTCTGGCGCGGTCGAGGACGGGGGTGGTCTGGGAGATCGCGACGGTGTCGTCGAGATCGGGGACGGGGAGCGGGCTGGAGATGCGGAGGGAGATCCCCGCGGCCCGCTCGATGACATCGGCCTTCACATCACCGCGGGAGACGCCGATCATCGACGCGGAGGCCTGCTCCACGACGGTGCGATACGCGCGTTCCCGCACGGTGACGCGGCCGGAGACGGCCTCCCCGCCGGTGGCCGGCCCCGAGGGGCCGCCACCGGCGATGACGTTCTGGTCGACGCTCATCAGGAGGTTCGCCGCCCCGTGAAGACGTCGGCGAGGCTGCGGACGTCGAGCTTGCCGGAGACGATGCGCCCCACGAGCGCGCCGATGCCGGCGAGGACGGCCACAAGGAGGAATCCCCAGAAGCCGAACGCCAGCGCGGCGAGCGCGAGGAGGGCACCGATCAGGGCGCCGGTGGACGTGGGGCTCATGAGACGCGCGACTCCTCATTCTCGGTGCTGTCGTCGCCGGGCACGTGCACGTCGTTGACCTCGACGTTGACCTCGACGACCTCGAGACCGACGAGGCGGGTGATCGCACCCGCGACAGCGGCGCGGACGTTGTTCGCGACCTCCTGGATGGGGGCCGGGTACTCGACGACGATGGTGATGTCAGCGGCGGCCTGGGTCTCCCCGACCTCGACCTTCACGCCCTGCGCGAGGTCGGTCGCGTTGATCACGTCGCGGATCGCGCCGAACGCGCGGGCTCCGCCGCCGCCGAGCGCGTACACACCGGGGATCTCACGGGCTGCGATACCGGCGACCTTCGCGACGACGCCGTCGGCGATCGTCGTGGTGCCCGCGGCGTTGACGTCGGCGGGGACTCGGGACGTCGAGAACGACGACGAGCGGTCGACGCGCGGCGCGGGGGTGACCGCGGCGGTGGTGTCAGCCAGCTCCTTCTCGGCGGGGCTGGTGGAGGTGTTCTTCTGGTCCTGCGTTGCCATGACGAGTCCTATCTGTATCGACGGCCGGCCGATCCCCGAGGGTGTCGCCGGGAGCGTGTGTGTCGCTCATAGATAGGACGCACGAGGTGCGCGATTCGTCACAAAGAAGTTCGACGAATGTCGAGAAAGTGCAGAGAAGTTCGCGGAAGGATGCCACGGGCTATTCGGCCTGGGCGGTCCATGCTCAGAAGAGCCTTGGACAGGACACCGGCCGCTCCCTCGGAGCAGACCCGCGTGCCGGAGCGTCCGGCGTCGATCCGGCGGCCGCAAGGCGTGTCAGCGGCGAGACGTGCCAGCCGATAAGCGCGGCAGTTTTCGCAGTGATCCACTCCTTCGGTTCAGGCATCGGCAGCTCCTTCCCGTCGGATCACGGGGCGGGATACGCTGTCCGCATGTCCGGCCAGAACGACGACGACGTGCGCCAGCTGCGCCAGCGCATGGGTGAACCCGCGGCTGAGCCGACCCCTTCGCTGATCCAGCAGCGGATGGCGCTCGATCGACAGAGGAACCTGGCGATCATCTTCTTGATCGTGTTCGGGTTCAACGCGGCGTGGTGGTTGGCGAGAGGAACTCTTGACAACGGCGGGGTGATCTCCTGGATCTTGGCCAGTCTGTTCGTGATCGTTGTGGCGATGAGCGTTCACTCATTGTTGAGTGCTCGCAGGAAGCTCCGGGCATTCGAGGCTGAGCACGGCCCGGGCGCCGGAAAGCGGTCGTAGCGCGGCATTCACGTCTCGTCCCCCTGCTCTGCCAGTACGCTCTGCCCATGAGCGAACCCGATGCCGAGCCGTCCCTCGTCCAACAGCGCATGGCTCTGCAGCGTCGGCGGAACTTCGCTATCTACACGATCGGCTCCTCGATCGTTCTCGGAGCCATCTGCGTCACGCTGTTCTTCACGAGTGGCGGTGATGTGAGGGGATGGATTGCTGCGGCGTTGTTCGCCGTTGGCCTCGGACTCGGCATACGGGATCTTCTCCGGGCCAACGCTGCCACAGGCGAGTTCGAGAGCAGGCACGGCAAGGACGCTGGCAAACAGTCGTAGCGCGTCGCTCGGCTGGACGCGGTGGGGTTGTCCGTCGCTGCGGTCGCGAGCGTCGTGCTTCTCCGCGCCACTCTCGCGAGGCTCGGCGCGCCACTAGGCGCGCCTCAGGAACGCGAAAGAGCCCCTGACGCTGTGTGAAGAACGCTGAGTCAGGGGCCAAATCGAAGTGGTGGCGAGTGAGGGATTCGAACCCCCGAATGCAGTGCAGTCTGATTTACAGTCAGATCCCTTTGGCCGCTTGGGTAACTCGCCGTTGCGCGCCCGTCCGACTTCGACAGCCAACCGGGGGCACGAGTCATAATCATACCCGGATGCGGCGGGCCGGAGAAATCGAGCGGTCAGCTGCCGTGCACGCCCTTCTCCCCCTCGCGCAGCGACTCCGGCGTGCGCAGCAGACCGCCCTCGGCGCGGACGGTCGCAGCGGCGACATCCATCGCCCGCTCGAGCAGTGCGACCCAGCCCTCTCGGTCGGTCGGGGTCCCGTCGACCAGCCCGGCCGCCACGGCGGCGAGCGTCGCGTCGCCGGCGCCGACGGTGTCGACCACCCGCCCCGGGAGTGACGAGATCGGCGCGTGCACGGCCCCGGCACCCGATTCCAACGTCGCGCCGTCGGCGCCGGCTGTGGCGAGCACGGCGCCGACGCCGAACCCCCGCAGGCGTTCTCGGAGCGCATCCAGGTCGCCGTCGTAGAGCAGCCCGGCGTCGTCACCGCCGACCTTCACGATCTCGGCATCCGCGGCCAGCCGCTCGAAGCCGCGGACGAACTCGGCGCGGTCGCTGAGCATGCCCGACCGCGGGTTCGGATCGATCGCGAGACGCGCCCCGGCGACGGCATCCGCCAGCGCATCCACCTCGGCCGGCACGTCGAAGGGGAAGCAGCTCACGGCGACGAGCGCGGCATCCGCGATAGCCTCCTTCGCATCGGGCGAATAGCGGATGCTGCGCCGCTGCGCCGCCTCATTGAACAGGTAGACGGGCTCACCGTTGGCCGCCCGCTGCACGATCGCGCGCGACGAACCGAGCGGGGCCTCGCTCTCGATCAGACGCACGTCGTGATCGCCGAGGTACTCGCGGATGTGCGCGCCCGCCTCGTCGTCGCCCACCATGGCGATGAGCGTCGTCGGAACCCCCAGCCGCCGCAGGCCGACGGCCACGTTCAGGGCGGCGCCGCCCACCAGTTCGCGGACGCCACCGGCATCCCGGATCTCGTCGATGAGAGCGTCGCCGATCACGACGACGGACGCGGAGGAATCAGTGCTCATTCCGCCGACACTACCGGTCACCACCCGCCTCGTGCGGCGGCATGTCGCCTTGCCCGCGAGACCCGGGGCGATACGGTGAGCGCATGAACGGACGACTCGCCGCCGGAGCGGCTGCCCTGGTGCTCCTCGTCGCGCTCACCGGCTGTGGGGGCGACACGTCCGGCGAGTCGGACGCGAAACCCTCGCCGTCGGCATCCAGTGCGTCGCCCGACGAGACTGCCTCCCCCACACCCACGCCGACCCCGACGGCCGACGCCGTCGAGCTGCCGACGGACTGCCGCGCGATCCTCTCCGAGGACGTGCTCTCGCAGCTGGGCGAGACGCCGTTGAACGATGCCGCGTTCGGCCCGTCCGGCGTCGGCGAGGACGGCACGCTGACCTGCATCTGGCGCGACCCGCGCGCCGACACCAGCGGCCTCGTCACCACTGTCTCGCGCATGAACCGCGGACCGGCACTCGACATGCTCAACGCGCTCGTCACGAACGAGGGCTTCTCGTGCTTCACCCCCGACGGCGGCACGCGCTGCGAGAAGACGTGGCAGAACGAGCAGTACCCCGTGACCGACGGTCGCACGCTGTTCTGGTGCGACGACATCCTCATCGACACCCGGTACTCGAACCTCGCGCCGACCGGCTACACCTCGAGCATCATCGCGCACCTCTTCGACTGAAACGCCCAACTGCACGAAGAAGGCCCCGGGCTGATGCCCGGGGCCTTCTTCGTCACTCAGTACCTCAGTTGTAGGTACCGGGGGTGATGTCGTCCGTCGAGAACGCGTCGAAGTCGACGTAGCCGAAGTCGCCGTCGGCGTACGCACCGTCGGATGCGAAGATCCGGTTCGGGTAGCGCTCGCTCTTGGCTTCCTCGGTGGCCTCGACCGTGACGTCGCGGTACTTCGAGAGACCGGTTCCGGCGGGGATGAGCTTACCGATGATGACGTTCTCCTTGAGACCGACCAGCGGGTCGCGCTTGCCCTCCATGGCGGCCTGCGTGAGCACGCGGGTCGTCTCCTGGAAGGATGCGGCCGACAGCCACGACTCGGTCGCGAGCGACGCCTTCGTGATACCCATCAGCTCCGGACGACCCGACGCGGGGCGCTTGCCCTCTGCCACGGCCTCGCGGTTGATCGACTGGTAGCGCTTGAGGTCGACCATCTCACCCGGCAGCAGGGTCGTGTCGGCGTGATCGACGACGGTGACCTTGCGGAGCATCTGACGGACGATGACCTCGATGTGCTTGTCGTGGATCGGCACACCCTGCGAGCGGTAGACGCCCTGGACGCCGCCGACGAGGTAACGCTGCACCTCGCGGGCACCCATGACGCGCATGACCTCCTTGGGGTCGAGCGTGCCGACCTGCAGGGGCTGACCGACCGTGACGTGCTGGCCGTCCTCTACGAGGAGGGTCGCACGCTTCAGCACCGGGTAGACGACGGGCTCGTCGCCGTTGTCGGGCGTCAGGATGACCTTCTTGGCCTTGTCGGTCTCGTCGATCGTGATGCGGCCGTCGGCCTCGGCGATCGGCGACGCACCCTTGGGGGTACGAGCCTCGAAGAGCTCCTGCACACGCGGCAGACCCTGGGTGATGTCATCCGCCGATGCCGAACCACCGGTGTGGAACGTACGCATCGTCAGCTGGGTACCGGGCTCACCGATCGACTGGGCCGCGATGATGCCGACGGCCTCGCCGATGTCGACGGTCTTGCCCGTCGCCAGCGAACGGCCGTAGCACTGTGCGCAGACACCCACGGCGGAGTCGCAGGTCAGGACCGAGCGGACCTTGATGGTCTCGACACCGGCGGCGACCAGCTTGTCGATGAGCACGTCGCCCACGTCGTCACCGGCAGCGGCGAGGACCTCGCCCTTGCTGTCGACGACGTCGGACGCCAGGGTACGGGCGAACACCGAGTTCTCGACGTTCGCGTCGCGCACCAGCTCGCCCGCGGCGTTCGGAGCGGCGATCGGGAGCTCGAGGCCCTTCGACGTGCCGCAGTCCTCTTCGCGGATGATGACGTCCTGCGAGACGTCCACCAGACGACGGGTCAGGTAACCCGAGTCGGCGGTACGCAGAGCGGTGTCGGCGAGACCCTTACGGGTACCGTGCGTCGCGATGAAGTACTCCGCGACCGACAGACCCTCGCGGTACGAGGAGATGATCGGACGCGGGATGATCTCACCCTTGGGGTTGTTCACGAGACCACGCATACCGGCGATGTTCCGGATCTGCAGCCAGTTACCACGAGCACCCGACGACACCATGCGGTTGATGGTGTTGTCCTGCGGGAAGTGCGCCTTCATCGCAGCCTGGACCTCGTCGGTCGCCTCGGTCCAGATCTTGATGAGCTCCTGACGACGCTCGGCGTCGGTCGTGAGGCCCTTCTCGTACTGGGACTGGACCTTCGCGGCCTGCTTCTCGTAGCCGGCGACGATCTCCGCCTTGTTCGGCGGGGTGAGGATGTCGCTGAGCGCGACGGTCACACCCGAGCGCGTGGCCCAGTAGAAACCGGCGTCCTTGATGCGGTCCAGCGTCGCCGCCGTCTCGACCTTGGGGTACTCCTCGGCCAGCTTGTTGACGATCTGCGACAGCTTGCCCTTGTCGGCCTGCTCGCGGACGAACGGGTAGCCCTTCGGCAGCGCGTCGTTGAAGATCGCCTGACCGAGCGATGCGTCGACCAGACCGTGCTTCTCGTAGCCCTCGGGAGCCTCGCCCTCGAGGAAGGCCAGACCCGGGATGCGGATGCGGACCTTCGCCTGCAGGTCGAGGGTGCCCTCGTCGTACGCCAGCTGCGCCTCGCCCACGGAGCCGAACGCGCGACCCTCACCGGCTGCGCCCTCCTTGACCGTGGTCAGGTGGTGCAGACCGATGATCATGTCCTGCGAAGGCAGGGTGACCGGACGGCCGTCGGACGGCTTCAGGATGTTGTTCGACGCGAGCATCAGCACGCGGGCCTCGGCCTGAGCCTCGACCGACAGCGGCAGGTGCACGGCCATCTGGTCACCGTCGAAGTCGGCGTTGAACGCCGCGCAGACGAGCGGGTGCAGCTGGATGGCCTTGCCCTCGACGAGCTGCGGCTCGAACGCCTGGATGCCGAGACGGTGCAGGGTGGGTGCACGGTTCAGCAGCACGGGACGCTCGCGGATGATCTCCTCGAGCACGTCCCAGACCTCGGGACGGGTGCGCTCGACGGCGCGCTTCGCGGCCTTGATGTTCTGCGAGTGACCGAGGTCGATCAGACGCTTGATCACGAACGGCTTGAAGAGCTCGAGCGCCATCTGCTTGGGCAGACCGCACTGGTGCAGCTTCAGCTGCGGGCCGACGACGATGACCGAACGGCCGGAGTAGTCGACGCGCTTGCCGAGCAGGTTCTGACGGAAGCGACCCTGCTTGCCCTTCAGCATGTCGCTGAGGGACTTCAGGGCGCGGTTGCCGGTACCGGTGACGGGACGACCGCGGCGGCCGTTGTCGAACAGCGCGTCGACGGCCTCCTGCAGCATCCGCTTCTCGTTGTTGACGATGATCTCGGGGGCGCCGAGGTCGATCAGACGACGAAGACGGTTGTTGCGGTTGATCACACGACGGTAGAGGTCGTTCAGGTCGGAGGTCGCGAAGCGGCCACCGTCGAGCTGCACCATCGGGCGCAGCTCCGGCGGGATCACCGGCACGACGTCGAGGACCATGGCGGCCGGGCTCATGCCGGTCTCCAGGAACGAGTTGACGACCTTGAGGCGCTTGATCGCACGGATCTTGCGCTGACCCTTGCCCTCGGAGATCTGCAGGTGCAGGCTCTCCGCCTCGGCGGCCAGGTCGAACGACTGCAGACGACGCTGGATCGACTCCGCGCCCATGTAGGCCTCGAAGTACTGACCGAAGCGGTCCTGCAGCTCGTGGAAGACGTCGTCCTCGGGGCGGAGTGCGCCGACCTCGAGCGTGCGGAAGTCCTCCCACACGCGCTCGAGCTTGGCGATCGCCTCGTCGGCACCCTTGCGGATGAGCGACATCTCCTTCTCGGCGGCGTCCTTGACCTTCTTCTTCTGGTCGGCCTTGGCACCCTCCGCCTCGAGAGCGGCGAGCTCCTCCTCCAGCTTGGCCAGGCGCTCCGCGATCTTCGAGTCGCGGCGGTCGCCGAGCGTCTTCAGCTCGAGACGGATGTTGTTCTCCTGCGTGCCCAGGTCGCGGTGACGAGCTTCCTCGTCGACCGAGATGACCATGTAAGCGGCGAAGTAGATGACCTTCTCGAGGTCCTTCGGCGCCATGTCGAGCAGGTAGCCGAGGCGCGAGGGCACGCCCTTGAAGTACCAGATGTGGGTGACGGGTGCGGCGAGCTCGATGTGGCCCATGCGCTCACGACGGACGGAGGACTTGGTGACCTCCACGCCGCAGCGCTCGCAGACGATGCCCTTGAAGCGGACGCGCTTGTACTTTCCACAGGCGCACTCCCAGTCGCGGGAGGGGCCGAAGATCTGCTCCCCGAAGAGGCCGTCCTTCTCCGGCTTCAGGGTGCGGTAGTTGATGGTCTCAGGCTTCTTGACCTCGCCGTACGACCACGCGCGGATGTGGTCAGCGGTGGCCAGGCCGATGCGAAGCTCATCGAAGGTTGTTGCGTCGAGCACTAGTTCTCCTGTGTCGGAATTCTTTTGAGAAATCGGGCTTCGGCGGGCTCAGCGGCGATGCGGCGCTGAGCCCGTCGAGGCGTTTAGATCTCGTCGATCGAGGCGGCCTCGAAGCGGCTGGAGATGTTGATTCCGAGCTCTTCCGCTGCGCGGAAGGCCTCGTCGTCGGTGTCGCGGAGGTTGACAGCCGTACCGTCGGCCGAGAGGACCTCGACGTTCAGGCAGAGGGACTGCATTTCCTTCATGAGCACCTTGAAGGACTCGGGGATGCCGGGCTCCTGGATGTTCTCGCCCTTGACGATCGCCTCGTACACCTTGACGCGGCCGAGGATGTCGTCGGACTTGATCGTGAGGAGCTCCTGGAGCGCGTACGCGGCGCCGTAGGCCTCGAGGGCCCACACCTCCATCTCACCGAAGCGCTGACCACCGAACTGCGCCTTACCACCGAGCGGCTGCTGGGTGATCATCGAGTACGGACCGGTCGAACGCGCGTGGATCTTGTCGTCGACCAGGTGGTGCAGCTTCAGGATGTACATGTAGCCCACCGAGATCGGCGCAGGGAACGGCTCACCGGAGCGACCGTCGAACAGCTGCGTCTTCCCGCTCGAGTCGATCAGGCGCACACCGTCGCGCGTCGGGAGCGTCGAGTCGAGGAGACCGGAGATCTCCTCCTCGCTCGCACCGTCGAACACCGGGGTGGCGACCTTCGTGCCCGGTGCGGCCTCGAACGCCTGCTCGGGCAGCTTGACGGCCCACTCGGGGGTGCCCTCGACCTTCCAGCCCTGCTTCGCGATCCACCCGAGGTGGGTCTCGAGGACCTGGCCGAAGTTCATTCGACCGGGGATGCCGAGCGGGTTGAGGACGATGTCGACCGGGGTTCCGTCCGCGAGGAACGGCATGTCCTCGATCGGGAGGATCTTCGCGATGACGCCCTTGTTGCCGTGACGGCCGGCGAGCTTGTCACCCTCGGTGATCTTGCGCTTCTGGGCGATGTAGACCACGACGCGGCGGTTCACGCCGGAGCCGAGCTCGTCGTCGCCGTCCTCGGCGTTGAACTCCTTGACGGCGATGATCGTGCCCTGCTCACCGTGGGGCACCTTCAGGGAGGTGTCACGGACCTCGCGGCTCTTCTCGTTGAAGATCGCGCGGAGCAGACGCTCCTCGGCCGACAGCTCGGTCTCGCCCTTCGGCGTGACCTTGCCGACGAGGATGTCGCCGGGGCGGACCTCGGCGCCGATGCGGATGATGCCGCGCTCGTCGAGGTCCTTCAGGAGCTCCGGGCTGACGTTGGGGAGGTCACGGGTGATCTCCTCCTTGCCGAGCTTCGTGTCGCGGGCGTCGACCTCGTACTCCTCGATGTGGATCGAGGAGAGGGTGTCGTCCTTCACCAGGTCCTGGCTGAGGATGATGGCGTCCTCGAAGTTGTAGCCCTCCCACGTCATGAACGCGACGAGGAGGTTCTTGCCGAGGGCCAGCTCGCCGTTCTCGGTGGCGGGGCCATCGGCGATGACCTCTCCGACCTCGACGCGCTCACCGGCGCTGACGACGACCTTCTGGTTGTACGACGTGCCCTGGTTCGAGCGGTCGAACTTGCGTAGGTGGTACTCCTGCGTCCCGCCCTCGTCGAGCATGACGACGACGCGGTCTGCGGAGACCTCGGAGACGACACCGGCCTTCTCGGCGGTGATCACGTCACCGGCGTCGATGGCGGTGTAGCCCTCCATACCGGTTCCGACGAGCGGCGAGTCGCTGCGCAGCAGCGGCACGGCCTGACGCTGCATGTTGGCGCCCATGAGCGCGCGCTGCGCGTCGTCGTGCTCGAGGAACGGCACGAGCGAGGTCGCGACCGAAACCATCTGGCGCGGCGAGACGTCGATGTAGCCGATCTCCTCCGGCAGGAAGAGGTCGACCTCACCGCTGCCGCCCTTGGGGCGTGCGAGCACGTGGCTCTCGCGGAAGCGACCCTTCGCATCGAGCGGCGCGTTGGCCTGCGCGATGTTGAAGTCGACCTCCTCGGATGCCGTGAGGTAGTCGATCTGCTCGGTCACGACACCATCGACGACCTTGCGGTACGGCGTCTCGATGAAACCGAACGAGTTGATGCGCGCGAACGTCGCGAGAGCACCGATCAGACCGATGTTCGGGCCTTCCGGGGTCTCGATCGGGCACATGCGGCCGTAGTGCGACGGGTGGACGTCACGGACCTCGACGCCGGCGCGGTCACGGCTCAGACCACCGGGGCCGAGAGCCGAGAGGCGGCGCTTGTTGGTCAGACCCGCGAGCGGGTTGTTCTGGTCCATGAACTGCGACAGCTGCGAGGTTCCGAAGAACTCCTTGATCGCGGCGACGACGGGGCGCACGTTGATCAGGGTCTGCGGCGTGATCGCCTCGATGTCCTGCGTGGTCATGCGCTCGCGGACGACGCGCTCCATGCGGGACAGACCGGTGCGGACCTGGTTCTGGATCAGCTCGCCGACCGCACGGATGCGACGGTTGCCGAAGTTGTCGATGTCGTCGGTCGCGATGCGGATCTCGGCCTGCTTGCCCGAGCGGATGCCGTCGAACGACTCGACACCGGCGTGGATGCGGACCAGGTACTTGATCGTCGCGACGATGTCCTCGACCGTGAGCACCGAGTCGGTGAGCGGGGCGTCGAGACCGAGCTTGTGGTTGATCTTGTACCGGCCGACCTTCGCCAGGTCGTAGCGCTTCGGGTTGAAGTAGAAGTTGTCGAGGAGCGCGCGAGCGGCCTCGGCGGCCACCTGCTCGCCCGGACGCAGCTTGCGGTAGATGTCGCGCAGCGCGTCTTCCTTGGTGACGATGGTGTCCTTCGCCAGGGTCTCCTCGATCGAGGGGAAGCCGGCGAACTCGGCGAGGATCTCCTCGCTCGACATGCCCAGGGCCTTGAGGAAGACGGTGACCGACTGCTTGCGCTTGCGGTCGATGCGGACGCCGACCTGGTCGCGCTTGTCGATCTCGAACTCGAGCCATGCACCGCGGCTCGGGATCACGCGCGCCGACACGATGTCCTTGTCGGACGTCTTGTCGGGGGTCTTGTCGAAGTAGACACCGGGCGAGCGGACGAGCTGCGACACGACGACGCGCTCGGAGCCGTTGATGATGAACGTGCCCTTGTCGGTCTGCAGCGGGAAGTCGCCCATGAAGACCGTCTGCGTCTTGATCTCACCGGTGAGGTGGTTCATGAACTCGGCCTCGACGTACAGCGGGGCGGCGTAGGTCTTGCCGCGCTCCTTGCACTCCTCGATCGAGTACTTCTCAGGCTCGAGGTACGGGTTCGTGAACGAGAGCTGCATCGTCTCGCCGAGGTCCTCGATCGGGGAGATCTCCTCGAAGATCTCGCCGAGTCCGGAGACCTCGTTGACGTCGGTGCGACCGGCCTGCTTGGCCTCTTCGACACGCGCCTTCCAGGCGTCGTTGCCGACGAGCCAACCGAAGGACTCGGTCTGCAGGGCGAGAAGGTCGGGGACCGTCAGCGTGTCGGAGATCTTGGCGAACGAGAGGCGGGATGCTCCGCGTCCGTTCTTGGTGGTGGTGGATGTGGATGCGTTGCGAGCAGCAGCCAAGGGAATAACCTCCGTGAGCCCCGCAGGGCTTCTCGATTCCTTTGTCGTCAGGTGGAGTTGCGCGCTCAGAAGCTCAACGGATGCCGACCACCATATGAGGGCACGGAGAAGCGAGCGCAACTACCAACTATAGACGCGATTGTGCGACATGGCAAGCTCAATCCTTGACCAATTCCGGATGCTGCGGTAAAAGCATCCGGAACCGGTCAGGATGAGCCCGTCAGGACGCGATGTTGAGCTCGTTCCCCGGGATCGAGGCGAGGAGACGCCGCGTGTACGGGTCACGTGGGTTCGTGAAGATCTCCTCCGAGGAGGCGGCCTCCACGAGCACTCCGTCCTTCATCACGCACACGTAGTCACTGATCAGCCGCACCACAGCGAGGTCGTGCGAGATGAACAGGTAGCTCAGGCCGTACTCGCGCTGCAGGTCGCCGAGCAGCGTGAGGATCTGGTCCTGCACCAGCACGTCGAGCGCCGACACCGGCTCGTCGCAGACGATCAGGTCGGGCGACAGAGCGAGCGCCCTGGCGATCGCGACGCGCTGGCGCTGCCCGCCGGACAGCTCCGAGGGGTAGCGCGTGAGCATCGACTGCGGCAGCGCCACGTCGTCGAGCAGCTGTCGCACGCGCTTGCGGCGGTCCGCTCCGCTCCCCCGCTTGTAGAAGTCCAGCGGTTCGGAGATGAGGCGCTCGATCGTGAACATCGGGTTCAGGCTCGAGTACGGATCCTGGAAGATCGGCTGCACCCGCTGGCGGAAGTCCCTCGTCTCCGCTCGGCTGAGCGACGACACGTCCTTGCCCTCGAAGCGGATGAGGCCGCTCGTCGGCTCGATGATCTTCAGCAGCATCCGCGCGGTCGTCGTCTTGCCCGACCCCGACTCCCCCACGATCGCCACCGTCTCACCGCGCGGGATCGCGAGCGACACGTCGTTCACCGCGACGAAGTCGTCCTTCTGCCCGCGAACCGGGTACACCTTGGTGAGGTTCTCGATCTCGACGATGTTGTCGGCGGGGCGCTGCGCCGCGGCATCCTCGCTCGCTTCGCCCTCGTCGGCGGCGCGGTCCTCGACCCGGAACGCCTCGGGCCGCAGCCGTGCGGCGGCGACGGACGGCGCCGCCTTGACGAGCGACTGGGTGTACGGATGCTGCGGAGCCTCGAGGATCTGCCGGGCCGGCCCCTGCTCCACCACGCGACCGCGGTGCATCACGACGACGCGCTCCGCGCGCTCCGCCGCCAGGCCGAGGTCGTGCGTGATGAGCAGCACGGCGGTGCCGAGCTCGCGGGTCATCGCACCGATCTGGTCGAGGATCGTCTGCTGCACGGTGACGTCGAGCGCACTGGTCGGCTCGTCGGCGATGAGCAGACGCGGCTTGCAGGCCAGACCGATCGCGATGAGCGCTCGCTGCCGCATGCCGCCCGAGAACTCGTGCGGGTACTGCTTGGCCCGGCGCTCGGGGTCGGGCAGCCCGGCGGCGCTCAGCGCCTCGACCACCTTCTCCTGCACGTTCTGCCGGGTGGCGAGCCCGTGTGCGAGCAGCGTCTCGGCGACCTGCGTGCCGATCTTCGCCACCGGGTTGAGGTTCGACATCGGGTCCTGCGGGACCATGCCGATGTCGCGACCACGGATCATCCGCAGCTCGTTCTCGGAGGCATGCGCGATCTCGCGGCCGTCAAGGCGGATGCTGCCGGCGGCCACGCGACCTCCGCCGGCGAGCAGGCCGATGATCGCCATGGCGGTCGTCGACTTCCCCGACCCCGACTCGCCGACGATCGCGACGGTCTCGCCCGGTGCGATCTCGAGATCCACCCCCTCGACGGCGTGCACGACGCCGTCCATGGTGGCGAAGTCGACGGCGAGCCCCTCGACCGACAGCAGCGGAGCGCTCGGCATCCGATTCTCCTTGTTCTGTTCCATGACGCCTTCGTCGTTCATCGCGCCCTCGTCCTCGGGTCCATCGCCTCACGCAGCGCTTCACCGAACAGGGTGAAGCCGAGCGCGGTGACCGCGATGCAGATGCCGGGGAGGAACGCCAGCCACGGGGCGATCGCCAGCTCGTCCTGCGCGTAGGTGAGCATCCGGCCCCATTCCGCGGTCTCGGGGCGTCCGCCGCCGAGTCCGAGGAACGACAGCGCGGCGGCGTCGATCACGGCGGTCGCGAGCGTCAGGGTTCCCTGCACGATCACCGGTCCGATCGCGTTGGGCAGCACGTGCGACATCGTGATGCGGCCACGGCCGAGGCCCAGGGTCTGCGCCGACAGCACGTAGTCGCTCGACCGCTGCTGGAGCATCGAGGCGCGCAGCAGGCGGGCGAAGATCGGCACCTGCGATGCTCCGATCGCGATCATGACCGCGAACGGCGTCTGCCCGAGGATCGCCGCGATCGACACGGCGAGCAGCAGGTTCGGCACCGACAGGATGATATCGACGACGCGCATGATGATCGTGTCGACCCAGCCGCCGAACGTGCCGGCGATGAGTCCGAGCAGCATGCCGCCGACGAGACCCAGTGCGGTCGAGACCACACCGACGAGCAGCGAGGCCTGCGCACCCCAGATGAGCTTCGACAGCACGTCACCGCCGAAGCGGTCGAGCCCGAGCGGGAACTCCGGCAGCTCGCCCGGTCCCGGGATGTACGTGGGGGTGATGTTCTTCGCGCCGGGCAGCGCCGTCTCCGGGTACGGAGCCAGCACGGGTGCGAGAGCCGCGACGAGGACGAACGCGAGCACGATGGCCGCGCCGATCCACGCCGTCGGGTTGCGACGCAGGCGACGGAAGACGTCGCGCCAGAAGCCGCCGGGGCCCTCCTTGAGAGCGGTCTGCGCGACGGCGACGGTGTCGACGACCTCGCCGCCGGCGGCCGATGGGCCCTGGGCGGGCGGGAGCGAGATGCTCATGACACCGCCTCCTCTCCGTGGGTGTTCGGGTGGGACATGCCGATCATCACTGCACCCGCACTCTCGGATCGATCAGGCTGTACGACACGTCGACCGCGAGGTTGATGAGGGCGTACGCGATGGCGATGAAGATGATGAACCCCTGCAGCACCGGGAAGTCCCTCGTGAAGATCGCCTTCGCCAGGAACGAGCCGATACCCGGGAACGCGAAGACGGTCTCGGTGAGAACCGCTCCCGAGATCAGCAGGCCCGTCTGCAGGCCGATTGTGGTGACCACGGGCAGCATCGCGTTGCGGAGGATGAACCGGTTGCGCAGAGTCGTCGACCCCACGCCCTTCGCGCGGCCCGTGCGCACGAAGTCGGCGTTCTGCACCTCGAGCACACTGGCGCGCGTGATGCGCACGATGATCGCGAGCGGGATGGTCCCCAGCGCGAGCGCGGGGAGGATCAGATGCAGGATGGCGTCCCACGACGCGTCGAACTCGCCGGTGATGATGCCGTCCCACACGTAGAACCCGGTGACGTGGGTCGCGTCTATGCGGGGGTCCTGCCGGCCGTCTGACGGCAGCCAGCCGAGCTGCACCGCGAACACGTACTTGAGGATGAACGCGAGGAAGAACACCGGGATGGTGATGCCGACGAGGCTCAGCACCACCGACGCGTGGTCGGTGAACTTGCCGTGGCGGCGGGCGGCCCAGTATCCGAGCGGGATGCCGACGCCCACCGCGAAGATGAGAGCCGTGACGCTCAGCTCGATCGTCGCGGGGAACCGCCGGAAGAACTCCTCCATGACGGGCCGGTTCGTCTGGATCGACGTGCCGAAGTCCCCCTGCACGAGACGGGACACCCAGACGAAGTACTGCTCGAGGATCGGTCTGTCGAATCCGTAGAGCTTGTTGACCCGCTCGATGGCCTCGGGGGTCGCCTTCTCGCCGAGAAGCGCGACGGCCGGGCCGCCGGGCAGGGCCCTGACCCAGGCGAACAGCAGGATGCTGAGGCCGATCAGGGTGGGGATGAGGAACAGCAGTCGCCTGCCGATGGTGCGCAGCACGAAGAACTCCTATCACTCGGTCGGCGTCCCGGTCGTCGAGCGAGGAACGGAGTGACGAGACGAAACGCGTTCCTTCGCGGAATACGCGTTTCGTCTCGCTCCGCTCGCTCGACGACCGGTGCGACGACCGGTTGGCGGCGTCAGCCCGTTACTTGGTGAGGACGATGTCCGTGAAGACCTCGTCGTTCACCGGGCTGGCCGGGTAGCTCTTCACACGCGGGTCGAACGCGAGCGTCGGTGCCGGGTGCGCGAGCGGCACACCCGGGATGAACTGCGCCACCATCTCGTTGATGTCCTCGTACAGCGCAGTCTGCTCGTCGAGGTTGGCGACACCGCGCGCCTCGGTGAGCTTCTGGAACAGCTCGGGGTTGTCGAAGCCCCACTCCGAGCTCTGCTGCCCGAAGAACACGCCGACGAAGTTGTCGGTGTCGTTGTAGTCGCCGGTCCAGCCGAGCAGGTGGATGCCGTGGTCGGACGTACCGGTGGTGCGGTCGAGGTACTCGACCCACTCCTCCGAGACGGGCGTGGTCTGCACGCCGACCTCGGAGAGCTGCGACGACAGCACCGTGAAGATCTGCTCGGGGTCCGGCATGTACGGGCGCGAGACGTTGACCGGGTAGTTGAAGTCGAGCGACAGCGGGTTCGCCTCGGTGTAACCGGCTTCGGCGAGCAACTGCTTGGCCTTCTCAGGGTCGTAGTCGTACGTCGTCACATCGGGGTTGTACCCGTTGACGGTGTCGGGCACGAACTCGATCGCCTTCTCGGTGCCCTCGGGGAGCACCTGGCTGATCAGGGCGTCCTTGTCGATCGCGTACGACAGCGCCTCGCGGACCTTCGGGTCCTGCAGCGCGGGGATCGCCTGGTTGAAGGCCAGGTACAGGATGGTGAATGGCGGACGCGAGACCATCGTGAAGCCGTCGTCCTCGAGGGCCTTCGTGTCGGCGGGGCCGACGAGGTCGTAGCCGTCGATCGAGCCGGACTCCAGCGCCTGACGGCGGGCCGTCGGGTCGTCGATGGTGCGGAAGATGATCTCGTCGACCTGTCCCGCTTCGCCCCAGTAGTCGCCGTAGGCCTTGAGCGTGACCTGCTCACCCGGAGCCCACTCCTCGAACTGGTAGGGGCCGGTGCCGACGGGGTGACCCATGGCGTACTCCGACAGCACGGGCGCCTCGGCGGTGCCGCTCACGTCGTCAGCGCCGAACTCCGACATCGCGGACGGGCTCTGCATGCCGAACGCGGGGAGCGAGAGCGAGGCGACGAAGCCGGCGAACGGCTTGTTGAGATCGATCGTGACCGAGTAGTCGCCGTCGGGCGTGCACGACTTGTACACGGCGTTCGTCGGGTCGGACGCGTAGCCCTTGAAGAGCTTGTTGTAGTAGTACCCCAGCGCCTCGGAGGCGGCGAGACCGGTCCAGTTGTACCAGCGGTCGAAGTTCGCGCACACGGCCTCGGCGTTGAACGGCGTGCCGTCGTGGAAGGTCACGTCCTCCTTGAGGGTGAACGTGTGGCTCATGCCGTCTTCCGAGGACTCCCACTTCTCCGCCAGGAGCGGAGCGGGATCGGCCGTGCCGGGCTCGGTGCCGACGAGTCCCTCGAAGATCTGGCGGGAGACGCGGAAGGTCTCACCGTCCTGCGCGAACGCGGGGTCGAGGCTCGCCGGGTCGGAAGACGCCGCGAAGACGAACGTGCCGTCGACGTCGCCGGATGCTCCGCCGTCGCTGTCGTCGCGCTGGCTGGCGACGCATCCTGAGAGGACCAGCGCCGCGAGCGCTGCTCCGGAGACGGCGATGAGACCTCGCCGGCGTGTGATCGAGTGGTGCATGTGAAGAATGACCTTCCCTGTGGGGCGCTGCTTTGCGCGACCGGGGAGTGTTCGCCCCGGCTCACGGTGATTCCTTCGAAGCTACCCAGCGGATCCACGGATGCCAATCACCGATTCATCTCAATCGGGTATCGACTGACCGCGAATGAGGACTCAGCGACCGGATGCGCGGCGTCGAGGCGCGGCGGCCTCGTGCGTGAGCTGAAGCGGGATGACGACCGGCTCGCCTCGGTGCTGCACGACCCGTACGAACAGGATGTCGACGAGCGCGAGCTGGGCGATGCGGCTCGACATCGCCGCCATGCGGAACGGCGACTCCTGAGCGTGGGTGACCAGGACGACGTCGGCGGCGATCGCCAGCGACGAGTCGGAGACGCTCGTGATCGCGACGGTGAGAGCCCCGGCATCCCTGGCGACCTCGACGCCCCGCACCACCTCCTGCGTCTCTCCCCCGTGCGAGATCGCGACGACGACGTCGTCCGCGGTGCGGATCGAGGCCGCCGTGAGCGACAGGTGAGGGTCGGACGAGTGCGCGGCCGAACAGCCGATGCGGGAGAGCTTCTGCTGCAGGTCCTGGGCGGTGAGCGACGACGAGGCCTGGCCGAGGATCTCGATGTGCCGAGCACCCACGATGGCCAGGGCCGCCCGATCGAGGGCCGCGGCGTCGAGGCCGCGCGCGGTCTTCTCGATCGCGTCGATCTCCTGCGCGGCGAGCTTGGCGGCGATCGCAGCCGGCTCGTCGTCGCGGTCGATCGCGGTCGTGTCCAGGCCGAACCGCGCCTGCTGTGCCTGAGCGAGCGTCACGGTGCGGGCGACCGCGACGCGCAATTCGCGGTAGCCGCTGAATCCGAGCGACTGCGCGAACCGCGCGACGGTCGACAGCGAGGTGCTGCACAGCCGGGCGAGATCGTTGATGGCGAGGTCGACGACGAGCGTGGGGTCGCCGAGTATCGTCTCCGCGACCCGCGCCTCTGCAGCACTCAGTCGGGGAACGGATCGGCGCACCAGCGCGAGAACGTCAGCGTCCACGGTGCCATCCTGCCTCAGACGGGGCGTTCTGCACCCTCCGATGACGAAATGAGGGGAGCGGATGCTGCGCTGAGACGAGCCCGTGCGACCTCGGCGCCGACCCGGCTGGCCGCTCCGACCTGGACGACCGGGAGCGGCAGCGCCGCCTCCGGCGCGAGTCCGACGTTCACGACGACCGCATCCCGGTCTCGCTGCGCGGCCCGCTCGACGAGCTCGCGCTGGGCGGGGTCGACGTCGGGTCGATCGATGAGCAGCACAGTCAGACCATCGGCGGCGATGGCCTCGTCGAGCGCGGCATCCTGCTCCTCGACAGAGGTCCGGGCCACGTCGAGCCGCGCCCGGTGTCCGTCGCCGGCCAGCGCGGCCGCGACGTAGCCGGCCGCACTGTCGACCGCGAGGGATGATCGCCGCCGCGCGTCGACCACGGCCAGCTCCTTCGCGTCGGCCTCGGCGCCGGTGACCGCTCTGCCGACGATCTCGGCGGCGTCGAAGGCCGCTGAGGGGTGCGCCGCGGCATCCCTCACCTGCAGCTTCTGTGCGAGGCCGGCCACCCGGCGGGCGGCGTCCTCGACACGCTCACGCGACAGCGAGCCGTCGCGCAGCGCGGCGACGATGCCGTCACGAGCCGCGCGGAAGTCGCGCTCGTCCTGGTCGGATGCCGCGGCCTCCCCGGGGTTGGTGGGGTTGCCGATGCAGAGCAGATCGGCGCCGGCCGCGAGGGCACGGGCTGCTCCCCCGCCGAGACCCACGGTCTCGCGGATGGCCGCCATGTCGAGAGCGTCGGTGATGATGACGCCGTCGAAGCCCCAGTCGCGCAGCATCCCGAGAACTCGGGGGTTGAGCGTGGCCGGTTCGTCGCCCCACGCGGGGACGACGATGTGCGCGGTCATGATGCTGTCGACGCCCGCCTCGATCGCGGCGCGGAACGGGGCGAGATGCACGCGCTCGAACTCCTCGATGTCGAGGGAGATCTCGGGCAGTGAGTGGTGCGAGTCGAGGTGCGTGTCGCCGTGACCGGGGAAGTGCTTGACGCAGGCGGCCACGCCGCCCGTCTGGATGCCGTCGACCTCCGCCACGACGTGGCGGGAGACGAGCGCCTCGTCGCTGCCGAACGACCGCACGCCGATCACCGGGTTGCGCGGGTCGGTGTTGACGTCGGCCACGGGCCCGAGCACGACGTTGCCGCCGATCGTGGCGACCCGCCTGGCGAGCTCCGCGCCGGTCTCCCTCGTCGCCTCGATGTCGTCGACCCGACCGAGCTGGGCGGCTCCGGGCAGGGTCGAGCCGGTCGCCGACTCGAGGCGGGTGACGCTGCCGCCCTCCTCGTCGATTCCGATCAGCGCAGACGGGTTCGCCGCGAGGATCGCATCGCTCAGCTCGGAGAGCCCGTCGCCGATGTTCTGACCGAAGTACACGACCCCGGCGAGGCCGTCGCGGAGCTCGGCGAGCAGCCACTCCGGCGCCTCGGTTCCGAAGAATCCGGGCCAGAGCACGCCGTTCGCGAGGCGCTCGAGTTCGTCGGTCATCCCTTCACCGCTCCCGCGACCATGCTGGCCGACAGGCGACGCTGCACGATCACGAAGAAGATCATGACCGGCACCGTGATGATGGTCGAGGCGGCCATGATGCTGCCCCAGTCGTTGGCGTACAGACCGAAGAACGACTTGAGTCCGATCGACACCGTGTACTGGTCGGTCTGCGCGCCGAGGATCGTCATCGCGAAGATGAACTCGTTCCACGCTGTGATGAAGCTGAAGATGCTCGTCGCGACGAGACCCGGCATGACGAGCGGCAGCAGGATCGAGCGGAACATGCGCCACCAGCTCGCGCCGTCGATGTACGCGGCCTCTTCGAGCTCGACGGGCACCGCGGCGACGAAGCCGCGCAGCATCCAGATGCCGAATGCGAGCGACAGCGCCACGTAGACGACCATGAGACCCAGGATGCTGTTGAGCAGCCCGAGGCTCTTGACCTGCAGGAACAGGGGGATCACGAGCGCCTCGAGCGGCACCATCTGCACCACGAGGATCATCATGAGGATCGTCGTGCGGAACCTGAACTTGAACCGCGCGACGGCGACGGCCGCGAGCAGGCACACGAGGGCGCTGACGAGCACGGTCACGAGGGCCACGATCGCCGAGTTGCGGAGGTAGGTGCCGAAGCCGCCCTCGGTGAGGACGAACGCGAAGTTGTCGAAGCTGAACTCCTGCGGCAGGAGCGACTGGCCGCCCGATGACGCCTTCTTGTCGAAGGCGCTCGAGACCATCCAGTAGACGGGGAACAGCGTGAAGATCAGGACGGCGGCGACGCCGATCCCGACGCCGATACGCGAGCGGAGCCTGGGACGAGGGTTCACAGCTCGTCCTCCTTCATGAGGGATCGGATGTAGACGATCGTGATGCCGATCAGCACGAGCGTGAGGAGCACGGCGAGCGCCGCACCGAAGCCGTAGCGGTTCTGCCCGAAGGACTCCACGTACGACCAGACGCCGAGGTTGAGGACCTGCCTGTTGCCTCCGCCTCCGCCTGGCATGAGGTAGACCTGGGCGAAGACCTTGAAGTCCCAGATCGTCGACAGGATGATGACGACCGAGAAGACGGGCTTGAGGGTCGGGAAGATGATCTTCCAGAAGCGCGTCCAGGCGTTCGCGCCGTCGAGTGCCGCGGCCTCGAGCATCTCCTTGGAGACGCCGAGAAGCCCGGCGAGGACGGTGATCGCCACGAACGGGAAGCCGTGGTGAACGACGTTGAGGAGCACGATGCCGTAGAACGACCACTGGTTCGTGAACCAGTTCACGGCCCCGTCGATCAGGCCGAGGTTCTGCAGCACGGTGTTGAAGATGCCGCGGTCGGCATCGAAGATGAAGGTCCAAACATAGGTACCCGTGACGGCGGGCATCGCCCACGCGACCATGATGCAGCTCGAGACGATGGTGCGCCACACCGGACCGAGCCGCGCGAGCAGCAGGGCGACCAGCGTGCCGACGGCCACGGTGACGAAGACGGCGACGGCCGCGAATCCGACGGTGTTCGGCAGCACCACCGTCCAGAGCGTCGGATTGGTGAGCGCCTCGACGTAGTTCCCGAGGCCGATCCAGTTGCTCTCCCCCGTGTTGATCTCGCGCAGACCGTAGTCCTGCAGCGAGTAGATGACCACCTGGACGAGCGGCCAGAGCATGAGCACCGCGAGGATGATCAGCCCGGGAGCGAGAAGGAGCCAGGGGCGAGCCGTGATCAGCGAGAGGCCTCGCTTCTTCGGCCGGC
>NZ_LPVV01000007.1 GCF_002362255.1 Microbacterium sp. SZ1
CGCGTCGGGACTCGTCGAAGGATCCGACGACCTCGATTCGAACCTCACCTGGGTCATCTCGAACGAGAAGGATGCCGCGGACGGCCTCGCCGACGGCACCTATCAGGCCGTGATCACGATCCCCGCGGATTTCTCGGCCGCCGCGACCTCGGCCGGCCAGGCGATCTCCGACGGCGGCGGCCCGGCCGAGCAGGCCACCATCCGGGTCACCACGCCCGACGACGGCCTTGTGGCGGACGACCTCATCACGAGCCAGATCGCGAACGTCGCCGCGTCGAGCATGGGCACCATGCTGTCGGAGGCGACGACCGACAACATCCTCGTCGGCTTCACCACGATCGGCGACCAGATCGGCGATGCCGCAGACGGCGCCGCCCAGCTCGCCACAGGAGCTCGGGATGCCGCGACCGGCGCAGCTGCGATACCCGACGGCGCGACGCAGCTCGCATCCGGCGCGACGCAGCTCGGGTCGGGAGCGACGACGCTCGCGTCCGGACTCGACACGCTCACGACGAAGACTCGGGAAGCGGCAGCCGGAGCCGCGACCATCGGGCAGGGACTGACGGTCGGGGCGCAGGAGCTGCAGACGAACGGCCTGATCCCGTCGGACCTCAGGGGCAACGCCTCGAGCGTGGCCACGGGCGTGCGGGAACTCGCGAATCAGTGCGACCCTCTGCTCTCCGGAGCCGACTACTGCAACACCCTGACCCGCCTCGCGCTGCAGGCGGAAGGCACGTCTGCCGGTCTGACCCAGGTGAACACGCAGGGAACGTCGACGCTCGTCAGCCAGCTCAGTCAGGCAGGAGCGGGCGCCTCGCAGCTCGCCAGCGGCCTCACGCAGCTCGCCAACGAAGGCCTCGTGCAGTCGGCCACCGGGGCGCGCACCCTTGCGACCGGGGCCGACCAGCTGTCTACCGGCGCGACCGAGCTCGCCACGGGTGCGACCGAGCTCGCGACGGGCCTCGACGGTCTTGCCACCGGTACCGGCGACCTCGCCGGAGGGCTGCGCACCGCCTCCGACTCGCTGCCGTCGTTCAGCGACGCCGAGTCCACATCGCTCGCCTCGGTGATCGCCGACCCGGTGGCCGCCCAGGGCGCCGGTGACACGATCTTCGGACCGACGGCGATCCCGCTGCTGACCGCCGTCGTGCTGTGGTTCGGCGCACTGGCGTCGTTCCTCGTGCTGCGGCCGCACAGCCCTCGCACCCTCACGTCGCGTCGCTCCTCGGCGGGGCTCGCGCTTCGTGCGTTCGCCCCGGCGGCGGCGATCGGCGCGGGTCAGGGCGTGCTCGTGTCGCTCATCGTTCAGATCGTGGCCGGGTACGACGCCGCGACCTGGTGGGCGTTCGCCGGCATGGCCGTGCTCTCCGGGGTCGCCTTCGGCGCGGTGAACCAGGCGCTCGTGGCGGTCTTCGGCGGCGTCGGCCGGTGGGCCGCCGCGCTCGTGGGCGTGCTCGCCATCGCCACAGGGATCGTGTCGACCGTGCCCGAGTGGCTCGCGGCGGTCGGGGCGGCGCTGCCGACGGCATCCGCCTTCTCCGGTCTGATCTCTGCGAACGGAGCGGCCGCCGCCGCGCTCGTCGTGTGGGGCGTGCTCGCACTGGTGGCGACGACGCTCGCCGTGACGCTCCGGCGCACGACCTCGGCGAAGGCGGCCCTCGCGACCGCGTGATCTCCTGCGAGGCCCCGATCATCCGGGCGACGACTCACATCGCGCGTCGGCGAGCCTCCCAGCCCGTGCGCACCATGTCGTCGACCGAGTAGCGCATCGTCCAGTCGAGGTCGCGGGCGGCGAGCTCGCCGGTCGCGACGATGCGGTCGGGGTCTCCCGCGCGGCGAGGTCCGATCTCGGGGGTGAACTCGATGCCGGTCACGCGCGCGACGGCATCCATGATCTGCTTGACGCTGAGTCCGTCGCCCGAACCGAGGTTGTACGCGGGCTCGACCGGCTCACCCGCGGCGAGGCGCTTCGCTGCGGCGACGTGCGCGGCGGCGATGTCGCCCACGTGCACGTAGTCGCGCACGTTCGTGCCGTCGGGGGTGTCGTAGTCGTCGCCGTTGATGCGCGGAGTCTCGCCGGCGATGAGCTTCTCGAACACGATGGGGAAGAGGTTGTGCGGGCTCACGTCGTAGACGGTCGGGTCGGCCGACCCGACGACGTTGAAGTAGCGCAGAGAGGTGTGCCGCAGCGGCGCGTCGGAGTCGGCGGTCGCGACCGCCTGATCGCGCAGCAGCCACTCGCCGATGAGCTTGGACTCGCCGTAGGGGCTCGCCGGCTTCTTCTCGGTGCTCTCCACGACGAGCGGCACATCGGGCGTGCCGAACACGGCGGCCGACGACGAGAACACGATGTTCTGCACACCCGCAGCCTGCATCGCCTCGAGGATCACGCGGGTGCCCTCGACGTTCTGCGCGTAGGTGTGCAGGGGGCGCTGCACCGAGACGCCCGCGTATTTGAAGCCCGCGACGTGGATGACGCCCTCGGCGCCGTGCTCGCGGAGAGCGCGCTCGACGAGCTCGCGGTCGAGGATCGAGCCCCGTACGAACGGCACTCCCTCTGGCACGAACGAGGCCACACCGCTGGAGAGGTCGTCGATCACGACGGGGGAGAGCCCGGCATCCGCGAGTGCGCGGACGACGTGGGCTCCGATGTAGCCGGCTCCGCCGGTGACGATCCAGGACATGTCTTCCTCTCCTGCCGCGGTCGAGGCGGCCCGCTTCGATTCTGCCAGGGTCAGGCGTCGCGCCCCGCCCCGGCGGACGGCACGACCGTGAACACGGTCGGCTCGGCGAAGCCGGATGCCGCGAACGCCGCGCGCACGGCATCCGACACCGTCTGCTCGGCATCCGCCTCGATCAGGGCGATCGCCGCGCCGCCGAACCCGCCGCCCGTCATGCGCGCGCCGATGGCCCCCGCCGCGACGGCGGACTCCACGGCGGTGTCGAGCTCGGGCACGGAGATCTCGAAGTCGTCGCGCATCGACGCGTGCGAGGCGACGAGCAGATCGCCGATCGCCCTGGCTCCCTGCTCGCGGAGCGTGCGGACGGTGTCGAGCACCCGCTGATTCTCGGTCACGATGTGGCGCACGCGGCGGAATGTGATGTCGTCCATGATCTCGGCCGCTCGCGGGAGGTCGTCCATCGAGACGTCGCGAAGGCTGGCGACCCCCATCAACTCGGCGCCCCGTTCGCACGACGCGCGGCGCTCGCGGTAGCCGCCGGTGGCGTGCGAGTGCGAGACGCGCGTGTCCATGACGAGGATGGCCAGACCGGCGTCGACGACGCCGACGGGAACCGGCACCGCGGCGAGCGAGCGGCAGTCGAGGAAGATCGCGGCATCGGGCTCACCGAGCATCGAGGCCATCTGGTCCATGATCCCGGTGGGTGCGCCGACGGCCTCGTTCTCGGCGCGGCGGCCGACGCGGGCGAGGGCCGTGCGGTCGAGCCCGGCATCCCACAGCTCGTTCAGCGCCGATGCCGTGGCGCCCTCGATCGCGGCCGAGGATGACAGTCCGGCGCCGACGGGCACGTCGGAGGCGAGGGCGATGTCGACGCCGGATGCCGTGGCGCCCGCTTCGCGAAGCGCCCAGGCGACGCCGAGCGGGTACGCGGCCCACTCCGAGACGCGCGGCGACGAACCGGTCGCGGTGGGGAAGAGGGTGTCGAGCTCGTCGAGTCCGACCTCGACTGCGCCGTCGGCGAACGTCGAGGCGACGCGGATGCGGTCGTCGTCGCGCCGTGCGACGGCTGCTGCGGTGCGGTGGGGGATCGCGAACGGCAGCACGAAGCCGTCGTTGTAGTCGGTGTGCTCGCCGATGAGGTTGACGCGGCCGGGCGCAGACCAGATCCCCTCCGGTGCGGACCCCGTCAGGTCCGCCAGCAGAGCGGTCGCGCGGCGGATGGTCTCGGGGGAGGTGTTCGCCGCAGAGCTCACGCGGACACCTCCTCGATGCTCTCGATCGCCGCACGCAGCCGCGCGGCGCCCTGCTCGGGCGTCACCTCGGCGGCCCACGCCCACATCGCCGCCTCGGAGCCGGCGAGGAACTTGAGCTTGTCGGCCGCCCGACGCGGACTCGTCAGCTGCAGGTGCAGACGCACGGACTCACGGCCGGTGTGCACCGGAGCCTGATGCCAGGCGGCGATGTACGGGGTGGGCGAGTCGTAGAGCGCGTCGACGCCGCGGAGCAGCCGCAGATACATCGGCGCGAGCTCGTCGCGCTGCTCGGGCGTCGTGGCGGCGAAGTCGGGCACGTGCTGGTGCGGCACGAGATGCACCTCGAGCGGCCAGCGCGCCGCGAACGGGACGAAGGCGGTCCAGTGCTCGCCGCGCAGGACGACCCGCTCGGACTCGCGCTCGAAGGCGAGAATGCGGTCGAAGAGGTCGGGAGCGGTGCGGTCGATCGTCTCGAGCAGGCGGGTCGTGCGCGGGGTCACATACGGGTACGCGTAGATCTGGCCGTGCGGGTGCGGCAGCGTCACGCCGATCGCCTCGCCGCGGTTCTCGAACGGGAACACCTGCTCCACGCCGGGCAGCGCCGACAGTGCGGCGGTGCGGTCGGCCCAGGCCTCGATCACGGTGCGGGCTCGCGTGACGGTCTGCGTGCCGAACGAGCCGGTGTGCTCGGGGCTGAAGCACACGACCTCGCATCGACCGACCGACGTGCGGGTGCGGCCGAGGCCGAGCGCGTCGAGGTCGTCGAGTCCGCGCGGCGGGTTGCTCGCGGCCGGTGCGGCGCCGACGGCCTCCGCGAGGGCGGGACCGAACGCCGGGGAGCGGTTCTCGAAGACCGCGACGTCGTAGCGCGAGGGCACCTCGGAGGGATTGGTGGGCGTCTGGGGTGCCAGCGGGTCGGCGTCGGCGCCCGGCATCATCACGCGGTTCTGCCGGTTGGCGGCGACAGTGATCCAGTCGCCCGTGAGCACGTCGAGGCGCATCGTCGCCGTGTCGCCGCGGGTATCGAGCGCGCGTGCGTCGATCGCGCGCTCCGGTCCGAGCTCGGTATCGGGATCGTCGAAGTAGATGAGCTCTCGACCGTCGGAGAGCGTGGTGGAGCGCTTCACGACACCGGCGGTCAGGGGCTCGGTTCGCAGGTCGGCGACAGAGGGCGTGTTCACGTGAACATGGTAGATCGAGGGCCGTGGTAACGTCAACATGGCTGGTTGGGCGGCGGAGGAGGAGCCGGATGGGTCGCGTATCGATGGCCGCGGTGGCGGCGCGCGCAGGCGTCTCGGGCCAGACGGTCTCGCGCGTGGTGAACGAGAGTCCCCGCGTCGACCCGGCCACGCGCGAGCGCGTGGAGCGGGCCATGGCCGAGCTCGGATATCGCCCGCACCGCGCGGCGCGGGCGCTGCGCACGGGTCGTTCGCAGACCATCGGCCTGGTCGTCACCACGCTGGCCACGGTCGGCAACTCGCGCATGCTGCAGGCCACCGCGGACGCCGCCGCCGAACGCGGCTACGCGCTGACCCTCGTGACCGCCGCCGCGGGAGAAGTCGGCGAGGCGTTCGAGCGGCTCGCCGATCAGGGAGTCGACGGCGCGATCGTGCTCAACGAGGCCTCGGCTCTCCTGCCCGCTCAGCGGCCGAGCGGATTGCATCTCGTCGCGGTCGACGCGCCGGAGGAGTCCGACCTCGTCGTCGTGCACAGCGATCACGCCGGGGGAGCGGCCGCCGCGACGGCGCACCTCCTGGGGCTCGGACACTCCACCGTGCATCACCTCGCGGGTCCCGCCGACTCCTTCGCGGCATCCGAACGCGAGCACGGATGGCGGGAGACGCTGCAGGCGGCCGGCGCCGCGATCCCCGACGTGGTGCGCGGGGACTGGTCGCCCGAGAGCGGCCATTCGGCCGCCGACGCGCTCGCCGCGGCATCCGCGGTCTTCTGCGCCAACGACCAGATGGCGCTCGGGCTGCTCCGAGCGCTGGCCGAGTCCGGACGCCGCGTGCCCGACGACGTGGCGGTGGTCGGCTTCGACGACGTGCCGGATGCCGCGAACTACCGCCCCCCGCTCACGACGATCCGCCAGGACTTCCCGGCGCTCGCGCATCGCGCCGTCGCGCTGCTCGTCGGCGACATCGAGGGCGAGGCGGTGGCGAGGGCGTCCGTCGTGCCGACGACGCTCGTCGAGCGGTCGAGCGCGCGCTGATACCTCCGGCGGCGGGACCAGTCGCAGCCTGATCACTTCGATCGCACCGCCGACGAAAGCGCTTGCGTAACCCCCTGGCGCCATGCCATGATCTCGGAAAGCGTTTACCCACCGCGAGCGAGATCGCGACGGCATCGACAGGAACGGAACCACTGATGGCACAGGCGACGACCCGCGAGATCGGGATCATCATGAACGGCGTCTCGGGGCGCATGGGCTACCGGCAGCACCTGGTGCGGTCGATCCTCGCGATCCGCGACGAGGGCGGCATCGAGCTGCCCGACGGATCGCGCGTCACGGTCAGGCCGCTCCTCGTCGGCCGCAGCGAGGCCAAGCTCGCCGAGCTCGCCGCGAAGCACGGCATCGACGATTACACGACCGATCTCGATGCCGCGCTCGCCGATCCGCAATGGGAGATCTACGCCGACTTCCTCGTGACCAAGGCCAGGGCGTCGGCGCTGCGCAAGGCCATCGCCGCCGGCAAGGCGATCTACACCGAGAAGCCCACCGCGGAGTCGCTCGAGGAGGCGATCGAGCTCGCGCGCCTCGCCGACGAGGCCGGGGTGAAGACCGGCGTCGTGCACGACAAGCTCTACCTGCCCGGCCTGCAGAAGCTCAAGCGTCTGATCGACTCGGGTTTCTTCGGACGCATCCTCTCCGTCCGCGGCGAGTTCGGCTACTGGGTGTTCGAGGGCGACTGGCAGCCCGCCCAGCGTCCGAGCTGGAACTACCGCACCGAAGACGGCGGCGGCATCATCGTCGATATGTTCCCGCACTGGAACTACGTGCTCGAGAACCTGTTCGGCGAGGTGAGGAGTGTGTACGCGCAGGCGGCGGTGCATATCTCCGACCGCTGGGACGAGAAGGGTGAGCACTACACGGCGACCGCCGAGGACGCGGCGTACGGCATCTTCGAGATCGAGGGCGGCATCATCGCCGAGATCAACTCCAGCTGGACCGTGCGGGTGAACCGCGACGAGCTCGTGGAGTTCCAGGTCGACGGCACGCACGGGTCTGCGGTCGTCGGACTGTTCGGCGCGAAGATCCAGCCCCGGAACGCCACTCCGAAGCCGGTGTGGAACCCCGACCTCGAAGACGGCCACGACTACGACGCCGACTGGCAGCAGGTGCCGACCAACGACGTGTTCCTCAACGGATTCCGCCAGCAGTGGCAGGAGTACCTGGTCTCGTACGTCGAGGGCACGACGTACCCGTTCGATCTGCTCTCGGGCGCCCGCGGCGTACAGTTCGCCGAGGCCGGCCTCACCTCCTCGGCCGAGGGGCGCAAGATCGCCCTCGAGCCGCTGACGCTGCGATGAGCGGGCTCCGACTGCTCGCGCCCGACGGGTCGCTGTCCGACGTCGAGCTGCACGACGGCGCCGGCTACACACGCCCTACGGCCCCGCTGCAGAGCCGCGTCGCCTACGCCGCCGCACACGTCGTGCCGAAGGCGCACGCCGACAACACGCCGGGCCGGCCCGCCGACATCGACTGGGACGCCACGCTCGCGTTCCGCCGCAACGTGTACTCGTGGGGACTCGGCGTCGCCGACGCCATGGACACCGCGCAGCGCAACATGGGCCTCGACCCGGCCGCCGTGCGCGAACTGATCGCCCGCAGCGCCGAGGTCGCCCGCGAGGAGGGCGGCTCCGTCGTGGTCGGGGTCAACACCGACCACGTCGACGAGCACCGCATCCCCCTCGACCGCGTGATCGACGCGTACAAGCAGCAGCTGCACTTCACGGAAGAGCAGGGTGCCGGCCCGGTGCTCATGGCCTCCCGTCATGTGGCGAGGGCGGCGGCGGATGCCGACGACTACCGCCGCGTGTACCGCGAGGTGCTGGCGAGCGCGACCGTGCCGGTCGTGCTGCACTGGCTCGGGCCGGCCTTCGATCCGGAGCTGGAGGGCTACTTCGGCGCGAGCGACTGGCAGACGGCATCCTCCGTGCTGCTCGACATCATCGGCGAGCACCCCGACAAGGTCGCGGGCGTCAAGATGAGCCTGCTGAACGCGGAATCCGAGGTCTCGGTGCGCGAGCGGCTGCCCGAGGGCGTGCGCATGTTCACGGGCGACGACTTCAACTACGTCGGCCTCATCGGGGGCGACCGGTCGTCGAGCGAGCGGAGCGAGACGAACCGCACCCACTCCGACGCCCTGCTCGGCGCGTTCGCAGCGATCACGCCGGTCGCGTCGGCGGCGATCCAGGCGTTGGACGCCGGAGATCCGCAGCGCTACCTCGACATCCTCGGCCCGACCGAGGAGCTCAGCAGGCAGGTGTTCGCCGCGCCCACGTTCTACTACAAGACGGGTGTCGCGTTCCTCGCGTGGCTGAACGGGCATCAGCCCGCGTTCCAGATGGTCGGTGGCCTGCACTCCGCGCGCAGCCTCCCGCACCTCAGCCGCATCGTCGAGCTCGCCAACAGCTCCCTCGCACTCGAGGACCCGGAGCTCGCCCGGGAGCGCTGGCACGGGATGCTGCGCCTGAACGGCTTCGACCTCGGGAAGGCCCGCGCATGAGCGTCGACCCGCGGCTCAGCATCAACCAGGCGACCATCAAGCACGCCGATCTCGCGACCGCCCTGCGCGTGACGGTCGCCGCCGGCATCCAGGCCATCGGCCTCTGGCGGGAGCCCGTGAACGACGTCGGCCTCGACGTGGCCGCGCGCATGCTCGCCGACTCCGGGCTGCGCTTCACGACGCACTGCCGCGGTGGGTTCTTCACGCTCCCCGACGGACCGGAGCGCGTGGCGGCGCTCGACGACAACCGTCGCGCGATCGAGGAGACGGCGACGCTCGCGGCGGCCGGCGCCGAGGGGTCGACGGCCGTGCTCGTCCTGGTGGCCGGCGGACTTCCGGAAGGCTCCCGCGACCTGCTCGGGGCGCGGGAGCGCGTCCGCGACGCACTCGGGGCGCTGGCGCCGGATGCCGAGGCGGCGGGCGTCACGCTGGCGATCGAGCCGCTGCATCCGATGTTCGCGTCCGACCGCGCGGTCGTCTCGACGCTGGGGCAGGCTCTCGACCTCGCCGCCGACTTCGACCCGCACGTCGTCGGGGCTGCGGTCGACACGTTCCACATCTGGTGGGACCCGCAGGTGCTCGACCAGATCGCCCGCGCCGGGCGGGAGGGTCGCATCGCGACCTACCAGGTGTGCGACTGGAAGACGCCGCTGCCGGCCGACGTGCTGCTGTCGCGGCACTATCCGGGCGACGGAGTCGTCGACTTCGGGTCGCTCACCCGCGCCGTCGTCGACGCCGGGTACGACCGCGACATCGAGGTCGAGATCTTCCACGCCGACGTGTGGGCCGACGACCCCGCGCGAGTCGTGCGGCGCACGGCGGAGTCGTTCGGCGCCGCGGTGTCGCCGCACCTGCCGTGACCGGGGTGGGGTCGGATGGGCCGAACGTCGCGGCCGGCCCGACCACTAGGCTCGGGGCATGACGCTGCCGGAAAGCTCTTCCCGCGTGCGCCAGCCGCGCACGGCGCGAGGCGCCGCGCCGACGCTGCACGATGTGGCGCGTGAAGCCGGGGTCTCGCTCGCCACGGCATCCCGCGTGCTGAACGGCTCGGAGCGCAAGGTCGCCGAGTCGTTCCGCGAGCGCGTCGAGCAGGCGGCTGCCGCCCTCGGCTACACGGCCAATGTCTCGGCGCAGGCCACCGCCCGCGGGACGTCGCCGGTCATCGCGCTGCTCGTCGCCGACATCGCCGACCCGTACTTCGGCCTCATCGCCGCTGGCGTCGCCCGCGGAGCCGACGAGCAGGGTCTCGTCGTCTCGATTTCGGTGACCGAGCGCGACCCGGCCCGCGAGGCGCGGATCGTTCGCGCGCTGCGCGGCCAGCGGCCGCAGGGACTCATCATCGCGGCCTCGCGGTCGACCGGGGAGGACTTCTCCGCGACCGAGGCCGAACTCGACGGGTTCGGCCGATTCGGCAGCCGGGTCGTGACGTTCGGAGCCCGCGTCGGCGACAACCGCCTCGTCGAGATCGACAACCGATCGGGTGCCGAGGACCTCGGTCGTCGCATGGGCGCGCTCGGCTACCGGTCGGCGATCGTCGTCGGTGCGGCACCCGGCGTGCTCACGTCGGACGAGCGCGTCGCCGGATTCACGAGCGGCTTCGAGGAGGCGGGTGGCACGATCGACCGCGTGCTCCGCGGCGACTTCCGCCGCGAGTCGGGAGCCGAGGCGATGGCCGCAGCGCTGGCCGACGGCGTCGACCCAGGCACCCTCGTGTTCGGCATGAGCGACGTGATCGCGATCGGGGCGATGTCGGCGATCCGCGCGGCGGGACGCGAAGTGGGGGCGGACATCGCGGTGTGCGGCTTCGACGACGTGCCGTCGGCGATGGACGTCTCGCCCGCTCTCACCACGGTGCGGGTCCCGTTGAGCGAGATCGGCTATCAGGCGTTCCGGGCGACGGTCGACGAGGACTGGCGTCAGACGTCCCTGCCGCTCGAGGTCATCGAGCGGGGGAGCACGCCGGGGGCGGCCGCATGACTCGCGTGGTGCTGGCGCCGGACAGCTTCAAGGGCACGATCACCGCGGCGGATGCGGCGGCGGCGCTTGCCGAAGGATGGGCGACCGTCGAGCCGGACGCCGAGTTCGTGCATCGGCCCATGGCCGATGGCGGGGAGGGGACGGTCGCCGCCTTCGCTACGGCGATCCCGGGAGCGCGACGCATGCCCGTCGCGGTCGATGGTCCGGCAGGATCGTCGATCGACTCCGCGTGGTTGCTGCTGCCGCCCGACGCGGAGGCCCCCGGCGGCACCGCCGTGGTCGACCTCGCCTCGACCTCGGGCATCGAACTGCTCGACGAGCTGCGTCCGTGGGACGCCGACACACGCGGCTTCGGCCAGGCGATCGGCGCGGCTCTCGGCCACGGCGTCTCCCGCGTCGTCGTCGGCATCGGTTCGAGCGCCTCCACGGACGGCGGGATCGGGATGCTGAGCGCACTCGGCGCGCGGTTCCTCGATGCGGCCGGGGCCCCGATCGCGCGAGGTGCCCGCGGACTCCTCGATCTCGCGTCGGT
This sequence comes from Microbacterium sp. SZ1, assembly GCF_002362255.1. Lineage (GTDB taxonomy): Bacteria > Actinomycetota > Actinomycetes > Actinomycetales > Microbacteriaceae > Microbacterium. The sequence goes on from NZ_LPVV01000007.1 coordinate 11,174, forward strand.
CGACCTCGGCGCACTGCGTGCGGCCCCCGAGGTGCGCGTGCTCACCGATGTGACCAACCCGCTCACCGGACCGCGCGGTGCGGCAGCCGTGTTCGGTCCGCAGAAGGGACTGCTGCCTGCGGACATCGAACGGGTGGATGCCGCGCTCGCGCGCCTCGCGGACCTGCTCGGCCTCGACCCTGCACTGCCCGGCACGGGCGCTGCCGGCGGAACCGGCGCGGCGCTCGTCGCCTGGGGCGCCGTCCTCGCGCCGGGAGCCGGTGAGGTCGCGGAGCTCGTCGGCGTCGACGCCGCGATCCGCTCCGCCGACGTGGTCGTCACGGGGGAGGGGTCGTACGACGGTCAGTCCGGCGACGGCAAGGTGCCGTCGTTCATCGCCGGGCTCGCAGCATCCGCCGGCGCGGCTCCGATGCTTGCGGCGGGACGCATCACAGACGACTCCGACACGTCGCTGTTCACGGCATCCGCCTCGCTCACCGAACTGGCCGGCTCATCCGCCGCCGCGCTCGCCGATCCCGCACGCTGGCTGCGCGAGGCCGGCGCGGCGCTCGCCCGCTCTCGCTGAGCGGCGTCGTCGGCGGTCGCCGCGTTTCGTCTCGTCGCGGCGCTCGCCCGCTCGCGCTGAGCGGACTCTCCCGGGTCGTTGAGCGGGCGGAGCGAGACGAAACGCGCCGAACTCAGCCCTCGAGCGCGGCGGAGACGACGGCTCGCGCCTCCTGCTGCACCTCGGCGAGGTGCTCCGGGCCGCGCAGACTCTCGGCGTACAGCTTGTAGACGTCCTCCGTGCCCGACGGTCGAGCGGCGAACCAGGCGTGCTCGGTCTGCACCTTGAGCCCGCCGATCGCGGCGCCGTTGCCGGGCGCGTGCGAGAGCTTCGCCGTGATCTCCTCGCCCGCGAGGGTCGTGGCGGCGACGGCATCCGGTGCGAGCTTGCCGAGCGTGGCCTTCTGCTCGGGGGTGGCCGGGGCGTCGACCCGCTGGTAGGCCGACGAGCCGAAGGCCTCTTCCAGCTCCCGGTACCGCTCCGAGGGCGTCTTTCCCGTCACGGCGATGATCTCCGCGGCGAGCAGGCAGAGCAGGATGCCGTCCTTGTCGGTCGACCAGACGCTGCCGTCCTTGCGGAGGAACGACGCACCGGCCGACTCCTCGCCGCCGAACGCGACGGTGCCGTCGAGCAGGCCGGGGACGAACCACTTGAAGCCCACCGGCACCTCGAGCAGGCGGCGGCCCAGGGACTCGGCGACGCGGTCGATGATCATCGACGACACCAGCGTCTTGCCGACCGCGGCGTCGCGCGGCCACTCGGCGCGGTGCGAGAACAGGTAGTCGATCGCGACAGCGAGGTAATGGTTGGGATTCATGAGCCCGGCGTCGGGGGTCACGATGCCGTGGCGGTCGGCATCCGCGTCGTTGCCGGTGAGCACGTCGAAATCGCCCTTCCTGGCGACGAGCGAGGCCATGGCCGACGGCGACGACGGATCCATGCGGATCTTCTCGTCCCAGTCGAGCGTCATGAAGCGCCAGGTCGGGTCGACCTCGGGGTTCACGACGGTCAGATCGAGGTCGTGGACCTCTTTGATGTGCGCCCAGTAGTCGACCGATGCGCCGCCGAGGGGATCGGCGCCGATGCGCACCCCGGCGCGGCGGATCGCGTCGACGTCGATGATCGACGACAGGTCGCGCACGTAGGCGTCGCGGAAGTCGTAGCTCGGCAGGGCGTCCCCGTCGATGTCGGCGAAGCGCTCGCGCTTGACGCCGTCGAGGCCGTTCGCGATGAGCTCGTTCGCGCGGTCGGCGATCCATCCGGTCGCGTCGGTGTCGGCGGGGCCGCCGTGCGGCGGGTTGTACTTGAAGCCGCCGTCGCGCGGCGGGTTGTGCGAGGGGGTGACGACGATGCCGTCAGCGCGCCCCGCGGCATCCGGTGTCAGGTCGCGGTTGAAGGCGAGAATGGCGTGGCTCAGCGCGGGCGTCGGCACCCAGGAGTCGCGGGAGTCGACCCGCACGTCGACGCCGTTCGCGACGAGGACCTCGATCGCGCTGCGCTCGGCCGGCAGCGAGAGCGCGTGCGTGTCGCGGCCGAGGAAGAGCGGCCCGGTGATGCCCTGCGCCGTGCGGTAGTCGACGATCGCCTGCGTGGTGGCGAGGATGTGGTTCTCGTTGAAGCTGTTGGAGAGCGAGGAGCCGCGGTGGCCGCTCGTGCCGAAGACCACCCGCTCGGCGGCGACATCGGGATTCGGCGTCCGATCGTAGTAGGCGGCGATCAGCTCGTCGACGTCGATCAGGTCAGTGTCCTCCGCGGGGAGGCCGGCACGGCTCGTCATGCAGACAGTCTGCCCCCATCTCGGCATCCGCGCATCTCGATGTCCGGTGCTTGACAGCGGGCAGCGCGGGGGTCTCGAGCGGCGAGTGCCCTAAGGTGAAACGCGTGACCGAACGCCGCACCTACAGCTATCTGGGCCCTGCCGGAACGTTCACGGAGGCGGCGCTCGACCAGGTCGCCGAGGCGCGTGGTCAGGACTGGCGGGCTGTGCACAACGTCGGCGAGGCGCTCGCCGACGTGCTCGAGGGGCGCAGCTACGCCGCGATGATCGCGATCGAGAACTCGATCGAGGGTGGCGTCTCCACGACGCAGGACGCGCTCGCGACGCTGCCCGGACTCCGCATCATCGGCGAGTACCTCGTGCCGGTGAACTTCGTGCTCGTCGCGCCGCGCGGCACGACCCTCGCCGAGGTGCAGGTGATCGCCGCGCATCCCGTCGCCTACGCGCAGTGCCACGGCTGGCTCGGCGCGAACGTACCGTCCCACTCGCACGTGCCCGCTGCCAGCAACGTCGCCTCGGCGATCGGCGTGCTCGACGGATCGCTCCCGGCCCAGGCCGCGATCGCCGCGCCCGGCATCGTGAAGCACCTCGACGTCGACGTGCTCGCGGAAGGCATCGGCGACAACGCCCAGGCCGTCACCCGCTTCGTGCTCGTGACGCGGACGACCACGGCCCCCGCGCCCACCGGCGCCGACAAGACGTCACTCATCGTCGAGCTGCCCCACGACCACCCGGGTTCGCTGCTGGAGATGCTCGAGCAGTTTTCGACCCGAGGCATCAACCTCTCGCTCATCGAGTCGCGACCCATCGGCGACGAGCTCGGACGGTATCGCTTCGTGATCGACGCCGACGGTCACGTCTCCCACGAGCGCATGGCCGATGCGCTGCTCGGCATCCGCCGGTTCAGCCCGCGCGTCGTGTTCCTGGGCTCGTATCCGCGTGCCGACCGCAAGGTCGTGCAGTACCCCGACCGCTACGCCGACGACGTGTTCGTCGAGGCGCGGGACTGGCTGCGCGGCATCCTCTCCGGCGAGCCGGAGGCGTAGCGCGCGCCGACCAGGGAAGATCAGAACTGCTTCCGAACACGGCCGCTCAGAAGCGTTTCTGATCTTGCGTCGCCCCAGCCCGAGGTCAGTGCTCGACGAACATCGGCCAGGCGCTGCCCGGCCGCATCTTCGAGTGCAACGCGCCCTTCGCCGAGGCGAGGCTCGGGTAGGTGCCGGCCGCGGCATCCGAGCCCGCCATCACGACGGTGTATCCCTCGTCGTCGTGTCGGATGCTGCCGACCACGCCGTTCGTCCCGTACGCCACCCAGAGTGCCAGGGTCTTGGTGCTCATCGTCGAACCCCTTCCGTTGCGGCCGACGCTACGCCCCACCGCGGGCGAAAACCAGCCCTTGCGGGCGACGCGGGATGCTGTGCGCTACCGCATCGCGGCGGCGACGAGCTCGAGCGTCTGCGCCCGGCCGGCGGCGCTGTCGCGCGGCTCGGACTCGTACGCGCCGGCGACCGGCGAGAGCATGACCTCGTCGACGCCGTGGGTCGCCGCGAACGCGCGGAGCTCGTCGGCCACCGACTCGCCCGTGCCGACGAACCACCGCGAGCGTGCTGCCTCGACGACCTGATCGGTCGCGGCATCCGTCTCGGCGGCAAGCGCCTCCTCGACCGTCTCGAGGGCGACGAGCGGCTTGTTCAGCCGCAACCGCGCCATCATGCGCAGCTGAGGGAGGGCGCGCGCCTCCGCCTCCTCCTGTGAGGCGGATGCGACAGCGTTGACGGTGAGGAACGTGCGCGGCTCGGGGTGCTCCTCGCTGGGGCGGTAGCCGCTGCGGTACAGGTCGAGCGCGCGTTCGAGACCCTGACCCGAGAAGTGATTCGCGAACACATACGGCAGTCCGTGCGAGGCAGCGAGCTGGGCGGAGTAGTCGCTCGATCCGAGCAGCCACACCTCGGGGGCGCCGGTGGCGGCCGGGGTCGCGCGCACGGTGTACTCGCCGCCCGACGTGAAGCGCACGGTCGCGCCGTCACCCGACACGAGAGCGCCGATGTCCTGCACGTGGCGGGGGAACTGCTCGACATCGCTGGTCGTGCCCGATCCGCGCAGCAGCTGGGTGATGACGGGGTCACTGCCCGGTGCGCGGCCGAGACCGAGGTCGATGCGGCCGGGGGCGATGGCCTCCAGCGCGGCGAACTGCTCCGCGACGATGAGCGGCGCGTGATTCGGCAGCATGACGCCGCCCGAGCCCAGACGGATCGTCGAGGTGCGCGTGGCCGCGGCAGCGATGAGCACCGGGGGAGTGGTGGATGCCACGGCGGGCATGTTGTGGTGCTCGGCGAACCAGTACCGGCGATAGCCGAGCCGGTCGGCCGCCTCGGCGAGGGACAGCGAGGCCGCGATGGCCTCGGCGCTGGTCTGCCCGGTGCGCACCGGGACGAGGTCGAGGACGGAGAGAGCAGTCACCCCGAGACCAACGTCGGGCGGCGTGCGGGCATTCCCGACCGTGCGGATGAAGGAGCGTGCGGACGGGGGGCAGCCGCCTGACACCTCACCGCCCTCCGCCGACCCACCCCGTCTTGCCGAGCCACCCCCTACCGCGCGAGCCACCCCGGTGCGCGCGGTACACGCAGGGGTGGCTCGGCGCGAAAGGGGTGGCTCGGCGTTCATGGCGGGATGGGGCGGCGGAGGGGGCGGAGCGAGGTCCGCCCCCTCACGACCGGATCAGGCGTCGATCGCCTGACGCTGCTCCGTCGACTCGACCGTGATCTTGCGCGGCTTGGCCCGCTCGCTGACCGGGATGATGACCGACAGCACGCCGCTCTCGTACGAGGCGCTGATGCCGTCGAGGTCGACCCCGTCACCCAGCGTGAACTGGCGCAGGAACGAGCCGGCGCCGCGCTCGCGCGCGAGCCAGCGCACTCCCTCGCGGGTATCCGCGGTGCGCTGAGCGCGGATCGTCAGCTGCCCGCCGTCGAGATCGACGTCGATCGAGCCGGGGTCGACCCCGGGCAGGTCGGCATGCAGGATGTAGCGGTCGCCGTCGCGGTAGAGGTCCACCGGCATCAGCCGGGGTGCGCGAACGGAGTCCAGCACGCTCGCGGCGAAGCGATCGAGCTGGCTGAAGGGATCGAAGGTCAGTGCCATGAGGTTCTCCTTTCGTGCGGCCCAGAGGGCGGAACTTGTGATGCAGGTAATCTGCATCTGTTGCTATAGATTTTTTATAGAACAGGGCGAGATAGAATGCAAGTCCCCAGTGAAGGAAGCGTCGATGAGCGATCGAGACCCAGGGATGCCGGTGTACGGCATCGCCGTCGCCGCACAGTTGAGCGGCGTGCCCGAGGCGAGCCTGCGCCTGTTCGAGGCCAAGGGGCTCATCGCGCCCGCACGCAGCGATGGCGGCACGCGGCGCTACAGCGACGACGACCTCGCGCGCGTGCGCCGCGTCACCGATCTCCGTGACGAGGGCATCAACATCACCGGCATCCGACGCGTGCTCGATCTGCAGGACGAGAACGCGGACCTCCGCGGCGAACTGGCCGAGGGAGCGACCGGACGCGAGTGAGCCGCGCGACCGACGGCAGTATCTTGAGGGCATGGATGCCGAGATCTTCTACGTGCTCGTCGGTGCGGTCGTCGTGGCGGCGATCGCGCGATGGCGGGGGTGGCCGGCGCCGCTGCTGGTGACGGTGGTCGCGCTCGCGGCATCCTTCCTCCCCTTCGTGCCGGACGTCGACATCGACGGGCACCTGCTGCTCAACCTCGTGCTCCCGCCGCTGCTGTACTCGGCGGCTCTCGACGTGTCGTTCGTGGGTTTCAAACGCAGCCTCCCGCAGATCCGGCGCCTGGGGATCACCCTCGTGCTGCTCACGGCGCTCGCGGTCGGTTTCGTGGCGTGGTGGATCCTGCCCTCGCTCACTCTCCCCGGCGCGCTGCTGCTCGGAGCGATCGTCGCGCCGCCCGACGCCGTGTCGGCGGCGGCGATCGGCCGCAAGCTCGGCCTCCCTCGCCGCATCATGACCGTGCTGTCCGGGGAGAGCCTCATCAACGACGCGACCTCGCTGACGCTGTACCGGGTGTTCGCGGCGATCCTCGCGGGCGCCACGCTCACAGTGTGGGACGGCATCTGGCAGTTCCTGCTCGCGGTCGGCGTGGGCGTCGCGATCGGACTCGTCTTCGGCGCCGTGCTGCATCAGCTGCGGATGCGCATCTCGGACCCGGTCGTGATCGGCACGTTCGGGCTGCTCGCCCCGTTCGGCGCCTACGCGATCGCCGAGCACCTGCTCGGCTCGGGTGTGCTGGCGGTCGTGGCGATGGGCCTCTTCGTCGGCTACAACTCGCCGCGGACCGACTACACGACGCGTCAGCAGGAGAAGCCGCTGTGGCTGTCGGCCGACCTGCTGCTCGAGAGCTTCGTGTTCGCGTACATCGGGCTGCAGTTCCCGCGCGTGCTCAGCGACCTGGGCGGTGAGGAGGTCGGCCGCATCCTGCTGCTCTCCGCAGCGGTGCTTCTCGTGGTGCTCGTCGTGCGGCCGCTGTACGTGTATCCGGCGAACGCGTGGGCCAACTTCCAGGACCGCCGACGGCTCGCCCGCTGGGACCGCGCGGTCGAGTCCGGGGCGTTCGAGGGCCGTCGTCGCGAGTCGCGACGCTGGCGCGAGTACGACCCCGAGGAGCTGCGATCGAAGATCGTGCGCGACCGGATGGCCGGTCTGCAGCTGACCTGGAAGGACAACGCGATCATCTCGTGGGCGGGCATGCGCGGCGTCGTCACGCTCGCGACCGCGCTCGCCGCGGCCGACCTCGCGACGCTCGGCACGGAGCCGTCGCACGCGATCGTCGTCGTCGCGTTCATCGTGACGGTCGGCACGCTGCTGCTGCAGGGGCTGACGCTGCCGGTGCTGATCCGCGGCCTGGGCATCGCGAGCGACACCGACGAGCAGGACGACGAGAGGGCGCTCGAGGCGGTCAAGGCGAAGAGCCGCGAGGCCGGCAAGAAGTACCTCGCCGAGAAGCGCGCCGAATGGGAGGCCACGCACGGCCACGTCGACCTCGAGATGTTCGACGCGTTCACGCGGCGCATGACGCGGGTCGAGCGCGACACCGACGAGGCGCAGGAGGTGGAGGATGCCGCGCAGCGGCGTCCCTCGTTCGACGACCTCGCCGCGCTCTCCCGGGGGTGGCTGCAGGTGCGCCGAGACATCCTCCTCGAGGAGCGCGACGCCGGCAACCTCGACGAGGAGGTCATGCGCGAGCTGCTCGCGGCGATGGATGCCGAGGAACTCGCGCTCGACACCCGTGGCGCCACGCGTCAGCAGGGCCGCGCCTGACCCCTGCCCCGCCGCATCGCCCTCCCCGCCGCATCCGCCCTGCCCCGCGGCGTCCCGCCCTCCCTCACGCTGAAACCCACCACAAGCGTCGAAACCCATCACGCAACACGCCGCGGGCGGTGGGTTTCGACGCGGGTGGTGGGTCTCGGCGTCGGGCAAGAGAGGCGAGACCCGCACGCAGAAGCGCCCCGCCCGGGCGGGGCGAGGCGCTTCATGACGCGGAGCCGCGGGTCAGCGAGCTCCGGCGGGTTCGGTGCTGGATGCCGCAGCATCCGCCTCGGGCGCGTCCTCGTCGTCGCTGTCATCGGCGAAGGGCAGGCCCTCGCGCGGCGCGTTGTAGAGCTCCTCGTCGAGGATGCCCTCGCGCTTGGCGACGATCGCCGGGACGAGCGCCTGGCCCGCGACGTTGACCGCGGTGCGGCCCATGTCGAGGATCGGGTCGATCGCGAGCAGCAGCCCGACGCCCTCGAGCGGCAGACCAAGGGTCGACAGCGTGAGCGTGAGCATGACGGTGGCACCGGTCGTGCCGGCGGTTGCGGCGGATCCCACGACCGAGACGAGCACGATCAGCAGGTACTGCACGATGTTCAGCTCGATGCCGAAGAACTGCGCGACGAAGATCGCGGCGATGGCGGGGTAGATCGCAGCGCAGCCGTCCATCTTCGTCGTGGCGCCGAACGGCACCGCGAACGAGGCGTAGGAGCGGGGCACGCCGAGGTTGCGCTCGGTCACGCGCTCGGTGAGGGGCAGCGTGCCGATCGACGAGCGGCTGACGAAGCCGAGCTGCACGGCGGGCCACACCCCCGAGAAGTACTGCTTGATCGACAGGCCGTGCGTCTTCACGAGCACGGGGTAGACGACGAACAGCACGAGAGCGAGACCGACGTAGACGGCGATCGCGAACCACCCGAGCGACGCGAGCTTCTCCCAGCCGTACTTGACGACCGCGGCGCCGATGAGGCCGAACGTGCCGATCGGGGCGATGCGGATGATCCACCACAGCACGCGCTGGATGACCTTGAGCAGCGACTCGGTGAACGCGAGGAACGGCTCGGCCTTCTTGCCGGCCTTGAGGGCCGCGATGCCGACGGCGACCGCGACGACGATGACCTGCAGGATGTTGAAGCTCACGCTCGAGGTGAAGGTGCCGTCGGTGGCACCCGGGTTGGTGCTGACGCCGAGACCGAGGAAATTCTGCGGGATCAGGCCGAGCAGGAAGTTCCACCAGGTGCCGACCGTGTACGGGTCGCTGGGCTCGAGGCCCTCTCCGGCGCGCGACCCGGGCTGGATGACGAGCCCGAGGACGATGCCGATCGTCACCGCGATGAACGCGGTGATCGCGAACCAGAGCAGCGTCTGGCCGGCGAGGCGCGCGGCGTTCTGCACGCGGCGCAGGTTCGAGATGCTGGCGACGATCGCCGTGAAGATCAACGGCACGACCGCGGCGCGCAGCAGCGTCACGTACGAGCTGCCGATCGTGTCGAGGGTCGCGGAGAGGCCGTTCGGGCTGTCAGGGGTCGCTCCGAGCTGGCGGGCGATGAGGCCCGCGGCGATGCCGAGGACGAGGGCGGCGAGGATCTGGAAGCCGAACGAGGTCAGCAGCTTCCGGACCGGCCCGCGAGTGTCAGGCGCCTTGGTGCGCGCAGTGGTGCTCATGGGGTGGGGAACTCCAGGATCGATGCGCGCCTGGGGATGCGCGCGGGAACAGAACGATGCGCGCGAATGCACGCCATATCGCTCAACGCTAGGAGTGCGCCGTCATTCCCCGGGCCGATATGACGAAGGATGACGGATGCCGAGGCATCCGTCATCCTTCGAGACGATCGGGTCGGCGTCAGGCCGCGCACTCCTCGAGGTTGTCCGTGATGATCTTGGTCGTCAGGTCCTTGTCCTCCTGGTTGGCCTGCTTGTCCTCGCCGTTGGCGATGTAGCGCAGGGTCTCGTCGCTGAGGTCGGAGTCGACGAGCTTCTCAGCGAAGCAGTCGGCGACGTCGTCGGTGATGACGTCACCCATTCCCTGGTCTTCGAAGACCTGACCGAGGCCCTCGGACACGTCGTCGGCGGACGGACGGCCAGGGCCGCCGCAGGCGGCGAGGGAGAAGGCGAGTGCCGCGATGGGCAGAGCCATGAGGAGGCGGGAGGCGGGGCGCAGGTTCCGGTCGGTGAGCTTCATGCACACCAGAGTATTGGTGCACAGCGAATTCATAGAGGGGGTTGCATGGGGACAAATCCCCACCCCCTGATCTGTCATCGCACCGCGGGCTCTGTCACGATTGCGTCATGTTCATGGTGACGACGAACGACATCCCGGGCTACCGCATCACCCAGGTGCTCGGGGAGGTCATGGGCCTCACGGTGCGGTCGACCGACTTCGGGCAGGGTTTCGCCGCGGGGTTCCGCTCCCTCGGCGGCGGCGAGATCCCCGAGTACACGCAGGTCATGTACGAGGCGCGCCAGGTCGTGATGGGACGCATGTGGGCCGAGGCGCAGCAGCGCGGCGGCAACGCGATCGTCGCCATGCGGTTCGACGCGGGATCGATCGCGAACTTCACCGAGATCTGCGCATACGGCACCGCCGTCGTCGTCGAGCCCCTCACGCCGCCCGTGCCCCAGCCTCCGCAGCCCCCGCGCGCCTGACCCTCAGGCCTCTGTCGCCGGGTCGAACCACTTCAGCTGCGGGAAGCGCCCGAAACCGCGATCCCGGGTGGCAAGGCGGGCGCCGTTCGCGAGACACAGCGCAGCGATGTACGCATCGGGAACGAGGTTGCCGCGGATGGCGGCATCCGACGAAGACAACGCATCGAGCCGCTCCCACGTCGGCGCTCCCGCGGTGAGCCACTGCGTGCGGGGGGCTGCCAGCAGGCTGCGGGTGAACGACATCGCCGTCGCGACGGGAGCGGGTGCCGTGGTGATGCGCGGATGAGTCACGATGCGGAGGAACCCGCTGAGGATCGTGTCGGAGACGCCGACCGGCTCTCGCGCCAGTGTCTCGTTGAGCCATGGCGCATACGTCTGATGCTCGTCCGCATCCGCGCGGAAGGCGTAGACGAGGATGTTCACGTCGGGAACGATCACCGGCCGTGCCCCTCGTCCAGCGCCTCCCACAGCGCATCGCGGTCATCGATGTCGACGAGGAAACGAGAGGTGGCCGGGTCGCCGAAGGTCGGAAGCGGCTGGTGCGCGGCCGGCGTCTCACTCCGAGCGAGACGATCCCGCAGCGCCTCCTCGATGTAGCTCGTCAGCGTCCGCCCCTCGCTCGCGGCGCGACGTTTCGCTTCCGCCGTGAGGGCGTCCGACAGGTTCAACGTGGTGCGCATGCAGACCAGCATACGCTCCGTCGCAGACATCTGCCTGGGCCGGCCTCTCCGACCGACATGTGCACGGCATTCGAGCCTCAGGCCAGCACGAGCAGGTCGCCGACCTCGCACTGCAGCGCGTCGCAGATCGCGCGCAGTGTCGAATAGCGGATCGCCCTCGCCCTGTCGTTCTTCAGCACCGACAGGTTCACGATGCTCACACCCACGCGGGTGCTGAGCTCGGTCAGCGTGATGCCGCGCTCGGCCAGCAGCTCGTCGAGGCGGCAGTGGATGCCGGTGAGCTCGTCGTCGCTCTCGGCCGGGCTCACACCAGGCCCTCCGTGTCCTTCTGCAGGCGGTCGCCGATCGAGAACACCGTCGTGATGAGTGCCACGACGAACGCGCCGAGGATGAAGGTGAAGGGCTCGACCGTGATGACGGCGTTGTCGATGGCATTGTCGGTGAGGCGAGCGACCGTGGCGTTCGCGAGCATGTTGTCGAAGAACCGCACCGCCGCGAAGCCGAGGAGACCGGTGATTCCCGCCGTCGCGACGAGGGCGGTGCGCCCTCGTCCGAAAATACGTCCGCCGATCGTCATCCGGGCGAGCAGGATCAGACAGGCGACGACGACCACGACGGTGATGATCTGCACCACCTGAGCGATGATCCCCGGCACGATGGCGATGAGTGGCAGCTGCGGCGCGGTGATGGTGCCGCTCTCGAGCGCGACCGCGATGGTGCCGCCGGTCGACAGAGGCAGGTCCACGCTGTCGCCGAGGAACTCGACGGCCACGGGCACCTGCTGACCGCCGGCCAGCTCGATGATCCGGATGATCGAGTACACCGTGAAGTACATGGCGATGACGGCACCGGCGATGCAGAACCCGACGAGGGCTGCGATGTCGCCTCGGCTCAGCGCGCGGTCGTTCTTCGTGGAGGACATGGTCCACTCCTTATCGACTATCGTTGTTACCGACAATCGTTAACATATTGACTTTCGATATGTGGGTCAACAGCGGATCCGGCATCCGCTCGTCATCCGGCGACCCGGCGCTATGCCGACGGCGAACACGGGCATACTGCCTCCGCACGGTGGTTACTCTCGATGTACAGGCGCGGAGACCGTCGAGGGATCCTCGCTTCGCCCCAGTGCGAATAAGGAGTCACAGCATGTTCGAGAGATTCACCGACCGAGCCCGTCGTGTGGTCGTCCTCGCCCAAGAAGAGGCGAAGATGCTCAACCACAACTACATCGGCACCGAGCACATCCTGCTCGGTCTCATCCACGAGGGCGAGGGCGTCGCCGCCAAGGCGCTCGAGAGTCTCGGCATCTCCCTTGACGCCGTCCGCGAGCAGGTTCAGGACATCATCGGCCAGGGTCAGCAGCAGCCGACCGGCCACATCCCGTTCACGCCGCGCGCCAAGAAGGTGCTCGAGCTCAGCCTCCGCGAGGCGCTTCAGCTCGGCCACAACTACATCGGCACCGAGCACATCCTGCTCGGTCTCATCCGCGAGGGCGAGGGCGTCGCTGCACAGGTGCTCGTCAAGCTCGGCGCGGACCTCAACAAGGTGCGCCAGCAGGTCATCCAGCTCCTGTCGGGTGCGCCCGGCCGCGAGCCGGCGTCCGTCGGCGCCCAGTCCAACGACACCCCTGCCGCCCAGGGCGGTTCGCAGGTTCTCGACCAGTTCGGTCGCAACCTGACCCAGGCGGCGCGCGACAACAAGCTCGACCCGGTCATCGGGCGCGAGAAGGAGATCGAGCGGGTCATGCAGATCCTCTCCCGCCGCTCCAAGAACAACCCCGTGCTGATCGGCGAGCCAGGCGTCGGCAAGACCGCCGTCGTCGAGGGCCTCGCGCAGGCGATCGTCAAGGGCGATGTGCCCGAGACGCTGAAGGACAAGCAGCTCTACTCGCTCGACCTCGGCTCGCTCATCGCCGGTTCCCGCTACCGCGGCGATTTCGAGGAGCGCCTGAAGAAGGTCACCAAGGAGATCCGCACGCGCGGCGACATCATCGTCTTCATCGACGAGATCCACACCCTGGTGGGTGCGGGGGCCGCCGAGGGCGCGATCGACGCCGCCAGCATCCTCAAGCCGCTCCTCGCGCGCGGCGAGCTGCAGACCATCGGCGCCACCACGCTCGACGAGTACCGCAAGCACTTCGAGAAGGATGCCGCGCTCGAGCGCCGCTTCCAGCCGATCCAGGTGAACGAGCCGAGCCTGCCCCACGCGATCAACATCCTCAAGGGGCTGCGCGACCGCTACGAGGCGCACCACAAGGTGCAGATCACCGACGGCGCGATCGTCGCGGCGGCGAACCTCGCCGACCGCTACGTGTCCGACCGCTTCCTGCCCGACAAGGCCATCGACCTGATCGACGAGGCCGGCGCCCGCCTGCGTCTGTCGATCCTGTCGAGCCCGCCGGAGCTGCGCGAGTTCGACGAGAAGATCGCCAAGGTCCGCGAGCAGAAGGAGATCGCCTCCGAGGAGCAGGACTTCGAGAAGGCCGCATCGCTGCGCGACGAGGAGAAGAGCCTCCTCGCCGAGCGCCTGCGCCTCGAGAAGCAGTGGCGCTCGGGTGACGTCGCGACCCAGGCGGTCGTCGACGAGGGCCTGATCGCCGAGGTGCTCGCCCAGGCCACCGGCATCCCCGTGTTCAAGCTGACCGAGGAGGAGTCCTCGCGGCTCGTCTTCATGGAGAAGGCTCTGCACCAGCGCGTCATCGGTCAGGAGGAGGCCATCGCGGCCCTCTCCAAGACCATCCGTCGTCAGCGTGCCGGACTCAAGGACCCGAAGCGCCCCTCCGGCTCGTTCATCTTCGCCGGCCCCACGGGCGTCGGAAAGACCGAGCTCGCCAAGGCGCTCGCGGAGTTCCTGTTCGACGACGAGGCCGCTCTCATCTCGCTCGACATGAGCGAGTTCGGTGAGAAGCACACCGTCTCGCGTCTGTTCGGTGCCCCTCCCGGGTTCGTCGGATTCGAAGAGGGCGGTCAGCTCACCGAGAAGGTGCGCCGCAAGCCGTTCAGCGTCGTGCTCTTCGACGAGATCGAGAAGGCGCACCCGGACATCTTCAACTCGCTCCTGCAGATCCTGGAAGAGGGTCGTCTGACCGACGGCCAGGGTCGCGTGATCGACTTCAAGAACACCGTCATCATCATGACCACCAACCTCGGTGCTCGTGACATCGCCGGTGGTCCGGTGGGCTTCCAGATCGAGGGCAGCAACGCCACGACCTACGAGCGCATGAAGGGCAAGGTCAACGAGGAGCTGAAGCGCAACTTCAAGCCCGAGTTCCTGAACCGTGTCGACGACATCATCGTGTTCCCGCAGCTGAACAAGGAGGAGCTGGTGCAGATCGTGGATCTGTTCACCAAGCGCCTCGGCGAGCGCCTGCTGGACCGCGACATGACGATCGAGCTCTCGCTGGCCGCCAAGGAGCGTCTCATCGAGATCGGGTTCGACCCGGCTCTCGGCGCCCGGCCGCTGCGTCGCGCGATGCAGCACGAGGTCGAGGACCGTCTGTCGGAGAAGATCCTGCACGGCGAGCTCAACCCCGGCGACCACGTGAAGGTCGATGCGAAGGACGGCGAGTTCCTGTTCGAGCACGGTCCGCGCGGCGAGAAGGTCGCGGTCGGCGTGAACACCGGCGGCGGCGAGATCTCGGCCACACCGGACCTCGCGATCACCGGCAACGACTGATCACGCACCACGAGAGGGGCGGATGCTGCGGCATCCGCCCCTCTTGCGTACCCGGCGTGCGATCAGGCGGACGGTTCTAGGCTGGACGGGTGAGCGAGTACATCGTCCGGCCCGCGCGGAGTGTCGACGTCGTCGGCATCCGCGATCTCCTGCAGCCCATGGTCGAGCAGCGCATCCTGCTCGGCAAGGACCTGGCCGTGCTCTACGGCGCCGTGCAGGAGTTCGTCGTCGCCGAGGCCGATGGGGAGCTCATCGGATGCGGTGCCCTGCACGTGTTCTGGGAGGACCTCGGCGAGGTGCGCACGCTCATGGTGCGTGAGGACTGGCTGCACCACGGCGTCGGTCGAGCGATCGTCGACCGTCTCGAAGAGCAGGCGCGCGGACTCGGACTCAGCCGGCTCTTCTGCCTCACCTTCGAGGTCGACTTCTTCGGCCGTCGCGGCTACACCCCGATCGGCGAGCAGGTCGTCGACTCCGACGTCTACTCCCAGCTGCTCCGCAGCGGTGACGCGGGTGTCGAGGAGTTCCTCGACCTCGCGCACGTCAAGCCGAACACGCTCGGCAACACGCGGATGCTCAAGCGGCTCTGATCGCGTCGATCTGAGGATCGGCGTTCCATCGGATCGTCCATATACTTCCCTGTTCGCACCATGGGGGTGTGCTCGGGGCGCGGATAGCTTCGTGGCAGGACCATGCGTCCTGTCGTCGATGGAGCGATGTCGGCGGCTCGCTGCTGCACGGAGGACCCTCAGATGAACGACCGCCGCCCCGACGTCGGATCGACCATGGACCCGCCCGCGACGGAACCCCGCATCGATCGCAGGATCGTCCTGCCCGAGGCGACCGGCGCAGCGCGCGAGGCGCTCGACCGCGGCGACGCGGTCGCGTGGAGCGAGCCGCTGCAGATCCGCACCTACGAGGCGGGGGAGGCGAGCATCCATCCGCTCTACCTCGACCAGCGGGTGTACCAGGGGTCCAGCGGCAAGGTCTACCCGATCCCGTTCACCGAGCACATCGCCGACGAGCCGGTGATGCGCGAGTGGCAGGCGATCCACCTCGAGAACGAATACGTGCGTCTCGTCGTGCTGCCCGAACTCGGCGGCCGCATCCACATCGGCTTCGACAAGACCACCGGCTACGACTTCTTCTATCGGAACAACGTCATCAAGCCCGCGCTCGTCGGTCTCGCGGGCCCGTGGATCAGCGGCGGCGTGGAGTTCAACTGGCCCCAGCACCACCGACCGGGAACCTACCTGCCCGTGGAGGCGACCATCGAGAACGCCGACGACGGGTCCGTCACGGTGTGGTGCCACGACCACGACCCCTTCACCCGCATGTCGGCGCAGCACGGCATCCGTCTGCGCCCGGGCAGCTCGGTGGTCGAGCTCGTCGCCCGCCTGCACAACCGCACGAGCGAGCGGCAGTCGTTCCTCTGGTGGGCGAACGTCGCGGCGCGCGTGCACGACGACTACCAGTCGTTCTTCCCGGAGGACGTTCGCTACGTCGCCGACCACGCGCGACGCGCGCTGACGGCGTTCCCGCGGGCCGATCGTCCGTACTACGGCGTCGACTACCCGGCGCTGGCGGCCGAGCGCGAGGGCGCCGACCGCATCGACTTCTACCGGAACATCCCTGTTCCGACGTCGTACATGATCGTCGACTCGCAGCAGGACTTCTTCGGCGGATACGACCACGCCGCCGGCGCCGGGTTCGTGCACTGGGCGGAGCGCCGCCACGCGCCCGGCAAGAAGCAGTGGACGTGGGGCGACGCGCCGTTCGGCCACGCGTGGGATGCGCAGCTGACGGATGCCGACGGCCCGTACGTCGAGCTCATGGCCGGCGTCTACACCGACAACCAGCCCGACTTCGCGTGGCTGCTGCCCGGCGAGACGAAGGTGTTCTCGCAGTACTGGTACCCGATCCCCGCGATCGGGGCGGCTCACCAGGCGACGCCCGACGCCGCCGTGCACGTCGAGCGGGGAAGCAGGGTCTCCGCACGGTTCGCCGTGACGAGCCCGCGCCCGGGTGCCGCACTCCGCATCCTCGACGGAGAGCGCGTCGTCGCCGAGCGCACAGCGGATCTCGTGCCGGGCGAGCCGCAGGCTCTGGATTCGGACGCTGCGCCCTCACCGGATCTGTCGGTGGAGCTCGTCGACGCCGACGGCACACTGTTGGTGCGCTGGGCTCCGTCCGACGCTCCCGACGAGGAGCCGTGGGTGGCCGAGGAGCCGCCCGGCCCCGACGAGATCGACAGCGTCGAGGAGCTCTACCTCACGGGTCTGCATCTCACGCAGAACCGGCACCCCACGCGGTCGCCGCTGCCGTACTGGCGCGCCGCGTTGCGGATCGATCCGGGCGACGCCCGTACGCGCCTCGCCCTCGCCGACCGCGCCTACCGGGCTGGCCGGTTCGAGACGGCGCTGGAGCATGCGCGTGTCGCGATCGCCCGCCTGACCCGCCGCAACGCGAACCCGACGGACACGGAGGCGTACTACCTCGCCGGTCTCGCGCTCGCCCGCCTCGGTCGAGAGGACGAGGCGCAGCGCATGTTCGGCAAGGCGGGCTGGGACGGCGCCTGGGCCGCGGCATCCGGCGTCGAGCTCGTGCGTTCGCTGCTGCGCACCGGGCGGGTGCGTGCGGCCCTGCGTGTGCTCGACCAGCTCGACGCGACCGTCGGCCACGACACCCGTCGCATCGCGCTCCGCGCGCTGGCGCTGCGCGCGCATGGAGACCTGGTTCAGGCGAGTGCGATCGCGGCGGCGGCGCTGACCGTCGACCCGCTCGACGCCACGCTGCGCGTGCTGGCCGGGCAGGACCTCGACGACGACGCCGGGCTGCTGCTGGACGTCGCCCTCGACCTGACGCTCGCCGGCGCAGGCGATGACGCGCTGCCCCTGCTGGACGCCGTCGTCGCCGCGCCCGTGCGGCGGTCGGGCAACGTGCGTCCGGTGGCCGATTACATCGCGGCGGCGATCCTCGACGATCGCGGCGAACCCGCGGAGGCCGCCCGCCACCGCGCCAGGGCCCGCGCCGCGGACCAGCGCTGGGCCTTCCCGTTCGGCCTCGACGCCCTGCAGGCGCTCGAGCGTGCGGTCGCCGCGGACCCGTCCGACGCGGTCGCTCTCTCGCTCGTCGGCATGCTGCTGTACGCGCACGGCCGCCGACGCGACGCGGCCGTCGCCTGGAACCGCGCGATCGACAGCGGGCACCGGGATGCCGTGCTGCTGCGCAACGCGGGGCTCGCCGCCTACAACGTCGAGCACGACGCGGAGCGCGCGTGGGCGCTGTACGGCCAAGCGGTCGAGCTCGCCCCGCACGACGCGCGCATCCGCTACGAGCAGGACCAGCTGGCCGCGCGCCTCGGTCACGACTCGGCGGAACGGCTCGCCGCGCTGCGCCCGGTCGAGGAGCTCGTGCTCACGCGCGACGACTTCACGATCGAGTACGTGCGGCTGCTCGTGGCCGACGGCGACGCCGCACACGCCCACGGCATCCTGCTGACCCGATCGTTCCGACCGTGGGAGGGCGGGGAGGGGCAGGCGATCGCCGCGTGGGATCTCACGCTCGACGCGCTCGGAATGCCGCGCGCCGACCCGCCCGTGACGCTCGGCGAGGCCCGAGCGGCCTACGTGCCGCCGGTCGCGAGGCGCGACGACGGGGTCACCGACTACTTCGCCACGAGCCTGCCCGAGCTGCTGCTGTTCACGCAGGAGGCGGAGGACGACGCGTGAGCACGCCGCGCTCCGGCATCCGGGTCGATCTGTCCGCGGGGCCGTACAGTGCGTCCATCGCCAGCGTCGGTGCGACGCTGCGGATGCTGCAGCACGACGGCGCCGACCTGATCGTGCCGTTCGCCGCCGACGAGCTGCGCCCCGCGATGCGCGGAGCGCTGCTCGCGCCGTGGCCGAACCGCATCGGCGACGGCGAATACGCTTTCGGCGGGGAAGCGCACCGGCTCGTGCAGAACGAGCCCGAGACCCGCACGGCCGCGCACGGTCTCGTCGCCTGGACCGACTTCGCGGCGGTGGAGGCGGACGCCGACCGGGCAGTGTTCTCGGCGGTCGTCGCCCCGCAGCCCGGGTATCCCTGGCGGCTGCGCATCGACGTGGAGTTCCGGCTCGGGATCGACGGGCTCGCGCAGGAGGTCACCGCGACCAACGAGAGCGACACCGCTGCGCCGGTCGGGCTCGGTGGGCATCCCTACCTCACGGCAGGGGCTGCGGGGCAACGCTCCATCGACGCGCTGACCTTCGAGCTGGACGCCGCGCGCGTGCTGCTCGTGACTGAGGATCGGATGCTCCCCGATCGCCTCATCGCGGTCGCCGACGGTGCCGGGAGCCGCGACTTCCGGCACCCCCGACGCCTCGGCGGCACCGTCGTGAACAACGCGTTCACCGGGCTGTCCCGCCGCGACGGCCGCGCCAGGGCGCGCCTCACCGACGACGAGGGCCGCGGTGCGGAGGTCGAGTGGGACGAGCGATGCCCCTGGGTCCAGGTCTACACGGCCGATCACGGCGTCGACGTCGATCACCGGGTCGGCCTCGCCGTCGAGCCGACGACCTGTCCGCCCGACGCGTTCCGCTCCGGTCGTGACCTCCTCGTCGTGCCGCCCGGCGGGTCGGTGGGTGCGGGGTGGGTGATCCGCAGCGTCGGACGGTGAGGCGCGGCATCCGTCTCCTTCGTCGCCGCGCTCAGCCCTTGTGCTGAGCGCGGTAGCTCGTCGGGTTCACCCCGTGCAGGCGTCGGAAGTGCCGCGAGAAGTACAGCGGGTCGGTGTACCCGACCGCGGTCGCGATCTCGCGCACCGACAGCGAGGTGGTGTCGAGCAGGTTGCGGGCGTGGCTCATGCGCAGCGACGTGTGGAACGCAGCCGGACCGCTGCCCGTGGCCTGCCGGAACAGTGCGCTCAGATGAGACGGCGACATGCCGACCAGCGCCGCGAGCTCCGCGACCTGGATGTTCCCGTCGACACGCGATTCCAGGTACCGCATCGCGCGTTCCAGAGCTGACCCGTCACCGGGGAGGATGCTGTCAGCGGCGATCCGTGTGAGCAGATTCCAGGCGATGCCCGAGGCGACGAGCAGCTGCGGGGGCGACAGCCGCCTCTCCAGCACCGTCACAAGCTCATCGAACAGGGCGACGACGCGGTCGAGCGACCGCAGGCGCGTGATCGGAGTCTGCCGCCCGAGCGTCTGCACGGCGAGCTCCGTGGCGTCGGTCCCGCGTACGTGGAGCCACCAGATGCTCCACGGGTCCTCGTCCGAGGCCTCGTACGAGTGCGGGGTGCCGGCCGAGATCGCGATCGACGTCGACGGGGTGAGCATGTGTGTCTCGCCGCCGATCGTCACGGTGCCGCGTCCGGCCACGCACAGCAGCACGACGGTCTCGGCCGCCCCTCGAGAGCGCACACGGCGGTGTCCTCGCGCGAGCGGGAAGTATCCGGCGTCCGTGACGAGCAGCCGACGCGTGCCGGCGGTGGTGAGGGCGGTGTCGACGAGCGGCCGGGGCAGCACGCACAGGCGCTGATGCTCGAACCCCTCCATCCGGTAATGCGGGGGAGGGATGATCGGCGTCTCGTCCATGAGCTGTCCTGGGGGTCGGCGGTGACACGGGCCGCCGTAGCGGTCGATAGTGCCAGGCTAATGCTCCGTGCCGTTCACAGCGCGAGCAGGTATCTGTGAACACCGGTGTGGTGGAGTCAGAGGAACGTCCATATGATCCGTTTGATCGTCCTCCATTCCCGGCGATCCGGCGGGGTACGGTCGATCTGTTCCGCACACCAGCCGGTCGCCCTGGCCGGTCACGCACGAAGACGAAGGAGTCTCAATGTTCGCCACCCGCAGCCGCCTCTGGGCGCGGACCGCCGCCGGCGGCGCCGCCGTCCTCGCGCTCGCAGCGCTCACCGCCTGTTCGTCCGGAATGGAGACCGCCGAGCCCGCCGGCGGCGGCGGAGGCACGTCGGACGGTCCGCTGACGATCGCCCTCATCCAGAAGCAGGGCGACCAGCAGTACTTCATCGACGAGGCGAACGGCGCGAAGGAGGCGGCGAAGGAGGACGGCGACGTCACGATCAACGTCGTCGACGTCAGCACCGACTCGAACAAGGCGATCTCCGAGGTCGAGGCCGCGATCGCCCAGGGCGTCGACGGCATCATCATCGTCGTCCCCGACACGCAGATCGGCCCGCAGGTGATCCAGCTCGCCGCCGACGCCGGCATCCCGCTCATGGCCGCCGATGACCCGATCGTCGACGCGAAGGGCGACGCCGCTCCGTTCACCGGCTTCGACGGCACCTCGATGGGCGAGAAGGTCGGCGCGGACGCCGCCCGCCTCTACCAGGAGGCCGGATGGACGGCTGCCGACACCCGCATCCTCTCCGCCTACAAGCAGGACCAGCCGAACTGCGTCGAGCGCGTCGACGGCGCGATCGACGCCTTCTCGCAGGCGGTGGCCGATGGGCCCGAGGTCATCGAGGTCGGCACCGACAACTCCGCCACCGATGCGCAGGACAAGGCCGGTGCCGTGATCACCGCGAACTCCGGCGTGAAGCACTGGGTCGTCTGGGGCTGCAACGACGAGAACGAGACCGGCGTCGTCACGGCGCTGCAGAACGCGGGCGTCGCCCCAGCCGACATCATCGGTGTCGGGCTGGGCGCCTACCTCACCTGCAAGGACTGGAACGCGGGCCAGGAGACCGGCAACAAGTCGGCGCTCTTCATCTCGGGCGTCGAGGTCGGCAAGGCCGCCGTCACCTCGATGATCGACCTGCTGCGCAACGGCACCGAGCTGCCGCCGAAGACCGTCGCGAACACCGAGATCGTCGATGCCTCCAACTGGGAGGAGAAGGGCGTCGTCTGCACCTGACGTCTCTCCCGCGGGGCGGCCGAGCGTACGGCCGCCCCGCCTTTCCGGCATCCGATCACGAGAGGACACCATGACCGATCAGGCCGTCGCGCTGCGCGCACAGGCGATCACCAAGTCGTTCGGCCCCGTGCGCGCACTGCGCGGCGTCGAGCTCGAACTCCGGGCCGGCGAGGTCACGGCGCTCATGGGCGAGAACGGGGCCGGCAAGTCGACGCTCCTCAAGATCCTCGGCGGTGACTACCAGCCCGACGGCGGCGAGCTGTCGATCGGCGGAGAGGCGGTGTCGTTCTCCGGCCCCGCCGACGCGCGGGATGCCGGGCTCCGCGTCATCGCGCAGGAGCCTGAGATCGTGCCCTGGGTCTCGGTTGCCGAGAACATCTACATCGGCGCGCTCGGCGCCGGCGGATTCCGCCGCAGCCGCCTCGAGCGCACCGCCACCGAGGAGCTGCGCCGCTGGGGCTTCGACCGCGTCATCGACGCCCGCACGCTCGGAGCAGATCTGTCGCCCGCGCAGCGCCAGATCGTCGAGATCATGCGCGCCGTCATCGCGCGGCCGAAGGTGATCTGCTTCGACGAGCCGACCTCGTCGCTCGGCGACGAGGAGGTGACCCTGCTCTTCGCGCTCATCCGCCAGCTGCAGGAGGAGGGCGTCGCGATCGGCTACGTCTCGCACCGCATGGGTGAGATCTTCCAGCTCGCCGACCGCATCACCGTGCTCCGCGACGGTGCCTACGTCGGCACCAAGACCGTCGACGAGACCGACCACGACGAGCTCGTGCGCATGATGGTCGGTCGCGACCTCACCCAGTTCTTCCACCGCGAGCCCGCGGCCCCCGGCGGAGTGGTGCTGGAGCTCGACGGGGTGTCGAACGAGTTCGTGCAGGATATCTCGCTCTCGGTGCGGGCCGGCGAGGTCGTCGGCATCGCGGGCCTCGTCGGCGCCGGACGCAGCGAGCTCATGAAGACCATCGCGGGCGACCTGCCCGTCGACGGCGGCGCGATCAGGGTCGACGGAAAGGCCAGGCGATTCCGCAGCCCCCGCGACAGCATCCGCGCCGGCATCGGGTTCGCGCCCGAGGAGCGCAAGGCCGAGGCGCTGCTGCTCGAACGCAGCGTGCGCGACAACGCCGCGCTCGCCGTGCTGCGCTCCCTGTCGCGCTGGATCTTCGTCAAGGACTCCGCCGAGACCGCGCTCGCGCAGGGCTACGTCGACTCGCTCCGCATCCGCACCCCCAGCACCGAGCAGCTGGTCGGACGCCTCTCCGGCGGCAACCAGCAGAAGGTGGTGCTGGCGCGCTGGCTCGCAACGGCACCGCGGATGCTGCTGCTCGACGAGCCCACGCGCGGCATCGACGTCGGCGCGAAGGCCGAGATCTACGCGATCATCGACCGCCTGGCCCACGAGGGCGTCGCGGTGATCGTCGTCTCGAGTGAACTCCCCGAGGTGCTCGGCGTCTCGGACCGCATCTATGTCATGGCCCACGGCCGGATCACGGGAGAGCTCCCGCGCGCCGAGGCAACCGAAGAGAGCATTCTCGCGCTCGCGATGGACGAGGAGGTCGCCGCATGAGCGACAAGATCGACAACCCGGATGTCAAGACGGGCGCAGCCGCGGCGGCCGCCGTCGAGCGGCCCGCGACCGAGCGGCCATCGCTGGTGCGTCGTGTGCTCGGGGGAGTGGGGGTGCAGAACGTCTCGCTCATCCTCGCGATCGTGCTCGTCGTCGCCGTCATCGGGCTGCAGAACCCGCTGTTCTTCAGCGTCGCGAACCTCAAGGTCATCGGCACGGCCATCGCGATCATGGGACTGCTGGCCGTGGTGCAGACCATCGTCATCATCCTCGGAGCGCTCGACATCTCGGTCGGGTCGATCGCGGGTCTCACCTCGGTGACCTCGGCGATGATCTTCACGGCGGCGGGGCCCGTACTCGGCGTTGCCGGCGCCATCGGCATCGGCGTGCTCTGCGGGCTCGTGAACGGCTGCATCATCGTGTTCGGACGCGTCAATCCCGTGATCGCGACCCTCGCCACCCTCGCGGCGTTCAAGGGCATCGCGCAGCTCATCTCCGACGGCCGCGCGCAGGGGTACACCGGCGCCGACCCGTTCTTCGTCTTCCTCGCGCGCGGCGCGATCGGCGGCATCCCGACCCTCATCCTCGTGCTGCTGCTCGTCGCGCTGCTCGCGCACATCGTGCTGCGGTACACGTCGGTCGGTCGCAACATCTACGCGGTGGGCGGCAACAACATCGCCTCCCGTCTCGCCGGCATCGACATCAACCGCTACATCATCGGCGTGTACATGGTCACCGGTGCCGTGGCGGCGATCGCCGGCATCCTCATCACCGCCCGCACCGGGTCGGGTCAGCCCATCTCGGGCTCGGAGGGACTGGAGCTCC
The DNA here is from genome assembly GCF_002362255.1 of Microbacterium sp. SZ1. GTDB lineage: Bacteria > Actinomycetota > Actinomycetes > Actinomycetales > Microbacteriaceae > Microbacterium. Next base: position 35,073 of record NZ_LPVV01000007.1, read on the forward strand.
AGGCCATCACGGCCGCGGCGCTCGGCGGCGCGGCGCTCAAGGGCGGCAAGGGCACGATCTCGGGGACGATCCTCGCCGTCATCCTGCTGGGGGTGCTGACGAACGGCATGACGATCCTCGGAGTGAACTCGTTCTGGCAGAACGTCGCCCAGGGCGCGTTGCTCGTGATCGCCGTCGTGATCCAGCAGCTCCGGTCCGGCGAGCGGCGCATCGGGATACCGGGCTGAGGCTCCGGGGGATCGACAGGTCGATCGCTTAACCTGGAGTCATGCCCCGTCAGTCCGCCGCCGTCTATCGTCGTCGCCGACTGGTGGCGATCGTCGGACTGATCCTGTTCCTCGCCGTCATCGGCATCGCGGTGTGGCTGCTCGTCTCCCGGCCGTGGGCCAGCGCGGCCGAGACCGTCCCGCCCGCGAGCCCGTCGGCGACACCGACCCCGACGGTCGATGCCACTCCCGCCGACACTCCATCCGCGGACCCGTCGGAGGAGCCGGTGGCGGAAGAGACGCCCGGCGTCGTCGCCTGCGAGGCGAAGGACGTCGTCGTCGCGGCCGTCACGGACGCCGACACGTACGCCGCCGGCGAGCTGCCGAACCTGTCGATCTCGCTCACCAACAACGGCCCCGCCGACTGCACCATCGACGTCGGATCGAGCACCCAGGTGTTCACGGTCTCGAGCGGCGCCGACGTGTGGTGGCGGTCGACCGACTGCCAGGAGAACCCGAGCAGCATGATCGCGACGCTCGCCGCGGGCGCGACGGTCACCAGCAAGGTGCCGGTGGTGTGGGATCGCACGCGCTCGAGCGTCGAGACCTGCGCGCAGGAGAACCGACCGCGCGCTCCGGGCGGCGGATCGTCGTACCACGTGGCCGTCGAGATCGGCGGGTTCGCCGGCGCTGCGACCAAGCAGATCCTGCTGTATTGAGCCCGGAACCTGCGCCTGACATCAGGAGGCTCGCCCGAGATCAGGACCCTCCGGACCGAAACCTCCTGATTTCGGGTCACCCTCCTGATCTCGGGAAGCGTCTGTACTGAATATCGATGCAGTTTTCCGGCGTGTGTCCGGCGCATGAATACCGACCCCGGTTCAGCTTCGAGAGTGACGGCGGGGCTTCTTTGGGATACCATTGACACGGCTCTCCAGATCTTGCGGCACCATGCCATCCCCAGTGGCGTCGAATCACAGCGTCCCCAGCGCTTCGACACTGCCGCGCGAGAGCCTGGGCCCTCTCGAGTACCCCAGTCCCCAATGGATGACTCGAGAGGGCCCCATTCTGTCTCCGGGCCTGCCTCGCCGCAGCCTCGCCCGCGTCGTTGCTGAATAAGCTGGAGTCATGGCAGCGAAGAAGGCGAAGCCCGGCAAGAACAAGCCCGCACCCGAGGATTTTCGATCGGATGCTCTCGCCCAGGCGCTCGAGAAGCAGGACGTCGCGGCGGTCGCCCTCGCCCTGCGCCACGGCACCACCGTCGTGCCGCTGATCTCGCCCGGCGCTCGTGACAACCCGCTCGACAGCGGCGAGGTATGGACGTACCGCGACCCGAACAGCGGTGATCTCGCACTGCTGCTGTTCAGCGACGCGAAGAACAAGCCCGCGAATCTGCCGCCCGGCGTCGGCATCTACGGCGCCGACTGGCTGCGGAAGTTCCTCTCCGCGCACCCGATCACCACGGTGTTCCTCGACATCGCGGGACCGCATCCGATGCAGGCGTCGCCCGAGGAGATCCTCAAGGCCCTCGACGCCTGAGCTGCCGCGGGGAGTCCCGAGGCTCGGCGTCAGAAGGGCGGGATGTCGCCCTCGTGACGGCGCGACGTGTTGCGGGCGCGCACGTCGCTCAGCGCCGCGCGCAGGGTCTTCGATCGGTCATCGACGACCTGCTCGTACCCGAGACGCGATGCCTCGGACCGGCGCTGCGCCGACTGCGTGACCGGGCGGATCTCTCCCGCGAGGCTGAGCTCGCCGACCGCCGCCACGGTGCGCGGCACGCGGATCTGCTGGATCGACCCGGCCACCGCGATGGCGATCGCGAGGTCGGCCGCCGGCTCCGTGAAGCGCACACCGCCGACGGTCGACACGTACACGTCGAGCGTGCTCGTCTTGATCTGCGCGCGGCGTTCGAGGATCGCCAGCACCATCGCCACGCGCGACGCGTCGAGGCCGTGCACGACCCGCCGGGGGTTCGGCGCCGTCGTGTTCACGGTGAGCGCCTGCACCTCGACCGGCAGCGCCCGGCGCCCCTCGAGCGAGATCGCGACACAGGTCCCCGGCTCGGTGTCTCCCTGCGACAGGAACAGCCCGGAGGGGTCGGGGACCTCGGCGATGCCGTCTCCGGTCATCTCGAAGCATCCGACCTCGTCGGTCGGGCCGAAGCGGTTCTTGAGCGCCCGGATGAAGCGCAGCGACGTCTGCCGGTCGCCCTCGAAGTGACACACGACGTCGACGAGGTGCTCGAGCACCCGGGGACCTGCGACCTGACCGTCCTTGGTCACATGACCCACGATGATGATCGGCAGTCCGCGCTCCTTCGCGATGCGGATCAGCGTCGCCGCGACCTCGCGCACCTGGCTCGGCTGCCCGGCCGCTCCGTCGATGAGCGAGGACGACACCGTCTGCACCGAGTCGACGATGACGAGCTGCGGCGCGACCTCGTCGATGTGGCCGAGGATCGTTGCCAGGTCGGTCTCGCTCGCGAGGTAGAGCTCGTCGTGCAGCGCCCCGGTGCGCTCGGCGCGCAGACGCACCTGCGCCGGCGACTCCTCGGCGCTCGCATAGAGGACGCGGCGCCCCGCGTGCGCGGCGCGCGCCGCGACCTCCAGCAGCAGGGTCGACTTGCCGACCCCCGGCTCACCGCTCAGCAGGATCGCCGCCCCGGGCACGATGCCGCCGCCCAGCACCCGATCGAACTCGGCGACCCCGCTCGTGCGTCGAGGCGCGTCGGTCGTCGTGATCTGCGTGATCGGCCGCGCCGCGCGATCCGCGCTCGGCGCGAGCGGCGTGACGCGGCTGAGGATGCCGGTCTGCGCGCCCTGCTCCTGCACCGTTCCCCACTGCTGGCATTCGGCGCAGCGGCCGACCCACTTCGCCGTCGTCCACCCGCATTCCGTGCAGACGTACGCGGGGGGAGCGGGTTTACGGGCAGCCATGCAGCCAGGCTATCGCCGGTATCCGACATCCCTATCGCGGCGGGCATTATTCACGGCCGGAAGCCTCCGGCGGCCGCGACCGCCGCGGGATACTGGATCCATGGCCAACGGAGCGCCCGTCTGCGGGCCGATCTCGACGTTCTCCCGGGTGCGCATCCTGCACCTGGTGCAGAGCCGTGCCGAGCGCACGATCGGCGAGCTGTGCGAGGCCACAGGGCTGCATCCGAACACGGTGCGCGAGCACCTGCAGCGCCTCATCGAGGGCGGCTACGTCATCCAGGCCACCGAGCACCGCACCACCCGCGGTCGGCCGCGCACCCTGTACAGCGCGGCGACGGGCACGGGTGACGCGTCGAGCCCCATCGCGCGCGACAAGGCGAAGGCCGCGGCCCAGCGGGGCGATCTGCTCCGCCGGATGCTGCCGGGCACGGCATCCGCGCTCGGTCGCGACGCGACCTACCAGCTGGATGCCCTGATCGAACACCTGGAGGAGAGCGGCTTCGAGCCCGTCGTCGACGACGAGCAGCTCACGGTCGACCTCAGCCCCTGCCCGCATGCCGCGGGCCGTGCCGAAGACCGTCCGATGCTGTGCTCCGTGCACATCGGCCTCATGCAGGGGGTGCTCACCGAAGCCGGTGGGCCGCTCGCCGCCGAGGCCGTGCGCACCTCCGACCTGCCGGAGGACTGCACGGTGCAGCTGCGTCTCACGGAGATGACCGCCGCCTAGCGCGCGTCACCTGATCGACGGTCAGCCGCCCGACGGGGGCGGCAGACCTCTCACCGGCGTACCCGCAGACAGAGAAGAAGGAGTGGTCCCATGGAATGGCTCGACCCGCTCGCACTGTCCCGATGGCAGTTCGGTCTGACGACCGTCTACCACTACCTCTTCGTGCCGCTCACGATCGGCATGGCGCTCGTCGCGGCGATCTTCCAGACCGCGTGGGTGCGGACCGGCAAGGTGCAGTACCTGCACCTGACGCGCTTCTTCGGCAAGATCTTCCTCATCAACTTCGCCATGGGCGTCGTGACCGGCATCGTGCAAGAGTTCCAGTTCGGCATGAACTGGTCGGACTACTCCCGGTTCGTCGGCGACGTGTTCGGCGCCCCGCTGGCTTTCGAGGGTCTGCTCGCCTTCTTCTTCGAGGCCACGTTCATCGGGCTCTGGATCTTCGGGTGGGACAAACTCCCGCAGAAGCTGCACCTCGCCACGATCTGGTGCGTCTCGATCGGCAGCATCCTGTCGGCGTACTTCATCATCGCCGCGAACGCCTTCATGCAGAACCCGGTCGGCTACGTCTTCAACCCCGAGACCAACCGCGCGGAGCTCACCGATTTCTGGGCGCTGCTGACCAACCCGGTCGCGCTCGCCGCCTTCCCGCACACGATCTTCGGCGCGCTCATGTTCGCCGCGGGCGTCGTGATCTCGGTGTCGGCCTGGCACCTGGCCCGTGGGCAGCACTTCGACACCATGCGCATCTCGCTGAAGTTCGGCCTGTGGGCGATGATCGTCTCGACCGCCGGCGTCGTGCTCACGGGCGACCAGCTGGGTCTCGCGATGTACGCGGCGCAGCCCATGAAGATGGCTGCGGCCGAGGCGACGTTCAACACGGTCTGCGGACCGGACGCCTCGTTCAGCCTCTTCACGCTCGGCACCCCCGACGGCAGCTCGGAGCTGTTCAGCATCCGCGTGCCGTACCTGCTGTCGCTGCTGTCGACGCACACCTTCGACGCCTGCGTGCACGGCATCAACGACCTCAACGCCGAGTACGCGACGACGTACGCCGACACCGGCCTCACCGAGTTCGCGCCCATCCTCTGGGTCACGTACTGGGCGTTCCGCTGGATGATCGGCCTCGGCATGGCGGCCGGCCTCGTCGCCGTCGTCGGCCTGTGGCTGACCCGCAAGGGTGCCTCGAAGCCCCCGGCACAGTGGATGTGGAAGCTCGCGATCTGGTCGTTCCCGCTCGCGCTCGCCGCCAACATCATGGGCTGGGTCTTCACCGAGATGGGCCGCCAGCCGTGGATCGTCTTCGGGCTCATGACCACCCGTGACGGCGTCTCGCCGGGCGTCACCGGCGTCGACGTGCTGATCTCTCTCGTCGCGTTCACCGCGATCTACGCCGCTCTCGCGATCGTCGAGGTGCGCCTGATCGTCAAGGCCGCGCAGAAGGGTCCGGACACCGACGAGCAACCCCACGAGGAGACGGCACAGCTGCCGTCGGTCGTGTACTGAGAGAAGGAGACGTCATGGATCTCGCAACGCTCTGGTTCTTCATCGTCGCCTTCTTCTTCGTCGGCTACTTCGTGCTCGACGGGTTCGACTTCGGCGTCGGCATGTCGCTGCCGTTCCTCGGCAGAGACGACGTCTCGCGCCGCCAGGTCATCAACACGATCGGCCCGGTGTGGGATCTCAACGAGACCTGGGTCATCGTGGCCGGTGCGATCCTGTTCGCGTCGTTCCCCGAGTGGTACGCCACGCTGTTCAGCGGGTTCTACCTGCCCTTGCTGCTGATCCTGCTCGCGCTCATTCTGCGCGGGGTGTCGTTCGAGTACCGCCATCAGCGCGACGACATCGCCTGGAAGCGCCGCTTCGACCGCATGATCGTGATCGGCTCGACCGTGCCCGCCCTGCTGTGGGGCGTCGCGTTCGGCAACATCGTGCAGGGTGTCGCGCTGAACGCCGACCACGTCTACGTCGGCGGGTTCTTCGCGCTGCTCAATCCGTACGCGCTGCTGGTCGGGGTCACGACGCTGCTGCTGTTCTTCCTGCACGGCGTGCTGTTCGTGGCGCTCAAGACCGACGGGCAGGTGCACGAGGACGCCCACCGTCTGGCCAAGCTCGCGGCAGGTCCGACGGTGCTCGCCGCCGCCGGCACCGTCGTCTGGACGGCCGTCATCGCGATGAACCGCGAGGCGCCGCTGCTGTGGCTCGTGCTCGGGGCGGGCGCTCTCGCCGCCGTCGCGCTGGTCGCGGCGGTCGGGTTCTCGCTGGTGCGGCGGGACGGCTGGGCGTTCGTCTCGGGCATGGTGACCGTGATGCTGGCGGTCGTGATGCTGTTCGCCGCGCTCTTCCCGTACGTGATGCCCTCGACGATCGACCCGGCCTACAGTCTGACGATCGCGAACGCCTCGAGCACGCGCTATACCCTGGAGATCATGAGCTGGACGGCGCTGATCGCGACTCCGCTCGTGCTCGCCTACCAGGCGTGGACCTACTGGGTGTTCCGCAAGCGTGTCACCCGCCGTTCGATCGAGGGGGCTCCGGCGCACGCGTGAAACCCGTCGACATCCGGCTCATCCGGTACGCGAGCGCCGCGCGGGGGTTCCTGCTCCTGTCGGGCGTGATCGGCGTCGTGCAGACGGCGGTCACGATCGCTTTCGCCTGGATGCTGACGGATGCCGTGACCGGCGCCCTCGCGGGACGCGACGTGACGGCATCCCTGCTGTCGCTCCTGGGTCTCGCGCTGCTGCGCGGCGCGCTCATCGCGGCGTCTGACGCTGCGGGCACCAGGGCGGCGGCGAGGACCGGGCTGCAGTTGCGCTCGGCGCTCATCGCCGCGATCGGGCGCCTCGGGCCGGGCTGGCTCGCGCAGCGGAACCGCACCGAACTCGCCGTCACCGCCGGGCACGGGCTCGAAGCGCTCGACGCGTACTTCGCCCGGTACATCCCGCAGCTCGTGCTCACCGTCGTCGCGACCCCGGTGATCCTCGCCGTGATGTGGTGGCAGGACTGGCCGAGCGGACTCACGGCCGCGATCACCCTGCCGCTCATCCCGCTCTTCCTCATCCTCATCGGCATCGCGACCCGCACGGTGCAGCGCCGACAGTGGCAGACGCTGCAGCGACTCGCCGCCCGATTCGCCGACACGGTCCAGGGACTCGCGACGCTGCGGCTGTTCGGGCGTGAGCGCCGCGCCGCCGCGCAGATCGAGCAGACGGCCGACGACTACCGTCGCGAGACCATGAAGGTGCTGCGGTTCTCGTTCCTGTCGGGGTTCGCGATGGAGCTGCTGTCGTCGCTCGCCGTGGCGCTGATCGCGGTCGCGGTCGGGTTCCGCCTGCTGTCGGGCGACCTGTCTCTCGAGGTGGGGCTGTTCGTGCTGCTCCTCGCGCCGGAGGCGTTCCTGCCGATCCGTCAGGTAGGGGTGCAGTTCCACGCCGCGGCCGAGGGCGTGGCGGCGACCGAGGACGTATTCGCGGTGCTCGACGAGGCGGGACATTCTCCCCGCGTTTCGTCTCGCTCCGCTCGCTCGACGACCGGGGGAACACCCATCCATGGTCCCCTCGTCGTCGCCGACCTCCGGGTGCGCGATCTCCCGCCCGTCTCCTTCACCGCCGCCCCCGGCACGGTCACGCTCATCGAGGGTCCGAGCGGAGCCGGCAAGTCGAGTCTGCTCGCCGCCCTCCGCGGCGCGGTCGCGTTCGAGGGGACGGCCGCCGTCGGCGGCGCCGACGTGCGCGACCTGTCGCCCGCCGACTGGCTGGCGTGGGCGGGACAGCGTCCGCAGCTGAGTCGCGGAACCATCGCCGCGAACGTGGCGCTCGGGGACGCGGAACCGGATGCCGACGGCATCCGTCGCGCACTGGCGTCCGCGTGCGCCGACGATCTCGACCCCGCGCTGGAGCTCGGCGTGCAGGGGAGCGGGCTGTCGGGCGGGCAGGCGCAGCGCGTCGCCGTCGCGCGGGCGCTGTACCGGCAGTCGCGCCGACCCGAGGCGGTGCTCGCCCTCGACGAGCCATCGAGCGCGCTCGACGCCGCGACCGAGCAGCGGCTCTGGGACTCGCTGCGCGAGCGGGCGGATGCCGGAGCCACCGTGCTCGTCGTCTCGCACCGCCGCTCGGCCCGCCGCATCGCCGACCAGGTCGTCGAGCTGGGGGTGCGGGTGTGAGCGGCATCCGATCCGAATCGCGCGCGCTGCGCATCCGCGAGGTGCTGCGGCTCGCACAGCCGCCGCTCCTGCGTTTCCTCCCCGGGCTGATCTGGGGTGTGCTCTCCGCCGGTGCCGCGGTGAGCCTGCTCGCGGTGAGCGGCTGGCTGATCGTGAGCGCGTCGATCGTCGACTCGCTCGTTCCGCTGTCGATCGCAGTCGTCGGGGTGCGGTTCTTCGCGGTGACGCGCGCCGTGACGCGGTATCTGGAACGTCTCAGCGGGCACGACGCCGCGCTGCGGCAGCTCGCCGACACCCGCGCCGACATGGTGCGGCGACTCACTCCGCTGTCGCCCGCCGGACTCGGACGCACCGACCACGGGCGGGTGCTGTCGGCTCTCGTCGACGACGTCGAGAACCTGCAGAATCTGCCGCTGCGGGTCGTGCAGCCCTTGGCCGTGTCGGGCGTCGTCGCACTCGGCGCCGTCGGTTTCCTGTTGTTCGTGTCGGTACCTGCGGCCCTCACGCTCGCGGTGTGCCTCGTCGTCGCCGCGCTGGCCGCCATCGGGCTCGGCTGGCTGTTCGGCTCGCGGGCCGAGGCGGTCGTGTCGACCCGCCGCGGCGACCTGACCGCCGCGCTGACCGACTACATCGGCGGGCTCGACGTGCTGCTCGCCTACGGCGCAGAGCCCCAGGCGCGGGAGCGAGTGCGCGAGGCGGACGCCGCGCTGCGTCGGGCCGTGGGCCGGGCGTCGCTCGCTCAGGCCGTCGCCGCGGGAGTCGTGTCGGCCGTGGCCGGCGCGGCATCCGTCTGGGCGCTCGCGGTCGCGGCCCCCGGCCTGGCCACCGGGGCGATCGACGGTCCGTGGCTCGCTGTGGCCGTGCTCGTGCCCATGGTGGCGTTCGAGGTGTTCGGGGCGGTGCCGATCGCCGCGGCATCCTGGCGCAGCGTGCGCGCGAGCGCCGAGCGCATCGTCGACGTGCTCCCCGACCGGATGCCGGAGCAGCTGCGGTCCGACGACGGAGCCGACACGGAGATCGACGGAACGCCCGCTCTGCGATTGCACGATGTGCGCGCGCAGTGGCCCGGCGGGGCGCCCGCACTGCGCGGCGTCGACCTGGAGCTGCGGCCGGGGGAGCGTGTGCTGATCTCGGGGCCGAGCGGGGCTGGCAAGAGCTCACTCGCCGCAGTGCTCGTCGGTTTCCTGCGCGCGGAGGGGACGTACACGGTCGGTGGGATCTCGGCTGACGAGCTCTCGGGCCCCGCGCTGCGGCGCACGATCGGGCTGTGCGAGCAGAGTCCCCAGCTGTTCGACGAGGACGTCCGGCAGAACCTGCTGTTCGCGAGGGACACCGCGACCGACGAGGAGCTCCTCGCCGTGCTCGACCGGGTCGGGCTCGGGGAGTGGGTGCGAGAGCGCGGCGGTCTGGATGCCCGGGTGGGCGACCGCGGCGGGCTGGTGTCGGGCGGACAGGCGCAGCGCATCGCACTCGCCCGGGCGCTGCTGCGCGGATTCCCCGTCCTCGTGCTCGACGAGCCGACCGCGGGGGTGGACCCTGACGCATCGGACGCCCTGCTCGCGGACCTGCTCGGAGCGGCGGGGGAGCAGTCGGTGCTGCTCATCTCGCACGTCGCGCCGCCCGAGGGCAGCGTCGACCGCGTCGTGCGGCTGGAGGACGGTCGCACGGTCTGACGGCGTCGTCACCCCGCAGGTCGTGGCGCGTTTCGTCTCGCTTCGCTCGCTCAACGACCGGGGGTACCCCACAGGCCGCCCTGCGAGGAGCGAAGCGACGAGACGAAACGCGGTGAATGACCTCAGACGCTGAGGTCGGCGCGGGGTTCCATGACGATGCCCTGCGCCTCGAACGCGCGGCGGCGCTCCTCGATGCGGCGGTGCAGCTCCACCTGCGCCTCCTCGATGAGCGTGGGGTCGAGGTCCACCATCGCCGGGTGCGCATCCCCATGGTTCGACGCGATGTACGCGTCGAGCTCAGGCCCCGACGTCCATGACGTGATGAGCGCGAAGCGCGGAGCTGTGCCCCGATGCCAGACGGCGTGCCAGAAGCGCTGCGTGTCGACGATGATCCGCGAGCCCGCGGGTAGCGGCAGCCGGATCTCGGTTGCCGGGTCGAAGCGGTCGGAGCGGAGCAGCAGCAGCGAGTCGGGGTCGTCGGTGAGGTTGTAGTACCCCCGCACGACCCATCCGGTGCCGTCCTCGTTGAGGCGGTTGTTGTCGTCCTGGTGCAGGTTGTACACGGCATCCGCGTACGTGTTGGGCTGCAGCTCGATGACGCGGCAGCGTCCGACCCCGGCGCCCGGCTCGAGCGCGCGTGCCTGCAGGGTCGGCGCGATCGCCACCTGTGACGGCACCCACACGCCGTCCTTGTCGGTGCGGGGAGGGGTGTGGTTCCAGAACCCGTTGCACTCGATGTCGCCGGCGTAGCTCGCGAGCGGGGCGAACCGCGTGATGCCCGACGAGCGCCAGCCGATGTACTGCAGGTCGAGCCATTCGGCGGGGTCGGACGCCTGGTCGTGATCGTCGAGGACCACGTATCCGGTCTCGGCGAGAGCCTCCGACGTGATGAAAGCCATGGTGCGCACCCTCCCGTTTAGGCAATCCTAACCAGGATGCCGCGGCGATGCCGGGACCCCCGGACCGGACAAAACCGCCCGGGGCCCGTCGTCGTCTCCTCCCCGAGTTGGCACCTCCCGCGGGAATTCCGCGGGAATTGCGGCATCGGGTGCCAACTGAGCGGAGGAAGGATGCCGCGACCTCGCCGATTCGCGCCACGGCGCGCGGTGTCGTAAGCTAGTCGGCGGTGACGTGTCCGAGCGGCCGAAGGTGCAACTCTCGAAAAGTTGTGTAGGGTAACCCCCTACCGTGGGTTCAAATCCCACCGTCACCGCCATGGAAACCCCCGAGAAATCGGGGGTTTTTCCGTTTCTCGGGTGAGGAGCGGTGCATTCGTGGTGCAGATTTTGACTGTGGACCCGCCAGCGCGCTGCCATCGTGGTGAAGTAGCTCGCAGCTCAACCAACCAGCGCCCACCTGTTGCCAGCGGGCGACCGGGAGCAAAGGACTCGCTGGTCCGCCTCGACCGCCAGCAGCACCCTGGCGGTGACGACGTCGTTGGGGACTGTTATGGGCAACATCCGATGAGCGGATCGCGCCAGCCGATTTATAACCGTATCTGGTGCCGCATCAGGAGTGCATCGCCCTGCATCGCGTGATGGGGCGGGGTTGAATAACGCGTGAGTTCGATGCGTGGTGGGGTCAGACTGTATTGCGTACAACGACGTGATGGTCCGCGATCTCGGCCGTCGGCCCCTCCTGCTCGCCGGCGATCCTGGCGAGCAGGAGCTCCACCGAGCGGGCGGCGACCCAGCCGAGGCCGGAGTCCACGGTCGTAAGGGCCGGGGTCGAGAAGGTCGCCTCCTCGACGTTGTCGAAGCCGATGACCGCCACGTCGCCGGGAACGGCGATGCCCTGAGCCTGGAGGGCGCTGAGCGCGCCCAGCGCCAGGGCGTCGTTCAGCCCGAAAACGGCATCAAACTCGACACCGGCGGCGATGAGATTCTCGATCGTGGAGGCCCCGGAGGCTCGAGTCCAGGGGATGGGCCCCGAGAGCAGATCGGGGTCGACCGCGAGCCCGTGTTCCCGGAGCGCAGCGCGAAAGCCGCGTGATCGCAGCGAAGCGGCGGCCGGCGCCTCGGTGTTCTCGGCGCCGAGTCCGACGATCCGTCGTCTGCCGGATGCGATCAGATACGCGGTCGCGTCATACGCGCCGCGTTCGTTGTCGACCGTGACGAAGTCGAAGCGGCGTGAATCGGCGCGGTCGCCGACCAGGACGATGGGGACGTCTGCGGTCGCCGCGGCGATGTCGTCGGCCCCGAGCGCGAGGGGGCCGAAGATGAAGCCGTCCACGGATCGGCCCTTCCCTCCGCTGAGGACGTCGAGCTCCTGAGCGCGGTCGCCGCCGGTGACCTCGACGAGCACGTTCACGCCTCGCAGCTGAGCGGCCGCGACGACCGCCTGTGCGAACTCGGAGAAGTACGGATGCGCGAGCTCGGGGATCGCCAGCCCGATCGCTCCGGTGCGCCCTGAGCTGAGGTTGCGGGCCGAGATGTTCATCTTGTAGTTGAGCTGGTGCACGGCATCCGCGATCCGCGCCTTCGTCTCCTCGCGCAGATAGCGGTACCCGTTGAAGTAGTTGGAGACGGTCTTTTTCGACACGCCGGCGAGGCGGGCGACATCTGCCATCGTCGGCGAGCTGTTCATGGATTCAACTTTCTGCGGAAGCCTGTTGCGAGTCTAGTACATCGGTGTACTATCCCTTTTAGTGCACCGGTGTACTACCGGGATCGCGACTTCCATCAGCTCAACGAGGAGAACCATGGTCAGCGTCTCTGACTCGCTCGTCACCCCTGCGGCACCGGCACGTGCCACTGCCCTTCGCCCCGTGGATCTTCGTCGGGTGCGGCTCGACGGAGGCTTCCTCGGCGACTGGCAGCGCGTCAATCGCGAGGGCACGATCCCTCACGTGATCGAGCGTCTCGAGTCGTCTGGTGTGATCGACAACCTCCGCCGCCTCGTGGGGGAGAGCGACGCGGAGTTCCGCGGTCCGCTGTTCGCCGATTCCGACCTCTACAAGACGCTCGAGGCCATCGGCTGGGAAGCGACGCGCGGCGACGTCAGCGCGTTCCTTCCCTTCGTGGACGACGCTGTACGCCTGCTCGCGGCCGTGCAGGAGGAGGACGGCTATCTCGACAGCTACTACCAGGGCCCGCACGCAGGAAAGCGTTTCACGGATCTGGCCCAGGGGCATGAGATGTACAAGCTCGGCCACCTCATCCAGGCGGCAGTCGCCTGGGCGCACGCCGGGCGCACGGATCTTCTGGAGATCTCCCTCCGCTATGTCGAGCTCGTGCACTCGACCTTCGGCGCCGGAGGGCGGGACGACATCGACGGCCACCCGGAGATCGAGACGGCGCTCGTGGAGCTCTCCCGCCTGACCGGCGACGACAGGCATCGTCAGCTGGCCAAGCGGATGCTGGATCTCCGCGGCTATCGCACGATCGGCGAGGGGCAGTTCGGCGGCGCGTATTACCAGGACTACACGCCGGTGAAGGAATCCCGCGAGGCCACCGGTCACGCCGTCCGCCAGCTCTACCTGCTGGCCGGAGCGGCGGACGTCGAACTCGATGAGGCGGATGCCGGATACCGGGAGTCGCTGGACGCCCTGTGGACGAGCGTGCATGAGCACAAGATGTACGTCACGGGCGGGCTCGGTTCCCGTCACCGCGGGGAATCATTCGGCGATCCGTACGAGCTGCCCGCCGACCGCGCCTATTCCGAGACCTGCGCGGCGATCGCCAACCTGCACTGGAATTGGCGGATGCTGCTGCTCGACGGGGGCGCGCGATACGCCGACGAGATCGAGCGCGGCCTCTATAACGCGATCGCCGTCTCGACATCGGTGGACGGGAAGTCGTATTTCTACTCCAACCCGCTGCAGCTGCGATCGGGCCACACCCACGAGGAGGACGCACCGTCGACCCGACTCGACTGGTACTTCTGCGCGTGCTGCCCGCCCAACCTCGCCCGGCTGCTGTCCTCGATCACCGGCTACCTGCTCACGGAGACGGACGAGGCAGTGCAGTTCCATGTGTATGCGCCCGGAAGGTATGAAATCGAAGACGGGATCACCGCGACGGTCGCCACGACCTATCCTTGGGATGAGATCATCGAGATCGCCTTCGATGAGCCGACTGTGCGCGAGACGCACCTCCATGTACCCGCCTGGGCGAAGGGCGCGACCCTCGCGGTAGACGGCGCCGAGCCGCATCCGGTCGAGAGCGGCTATGTTCGCGTCCCCGCCGGCGTGCGCTCGCTGACGCTGACGATCCCGGTCGAGCCCGTGTTCGAGAAAGCACACCCCTGGGTCGATGGGGTGCGCGGAACGCTCGCGCTGCGCCGAGGCCCCGTCTACTACTGCATCGAGGAAGCCGATCTCGCTGACGGCATCCGACTCGAAGACGTCGTCATCCCGGCTGCGCCTGTCGCGCGAGAGGCCGGTCGCGACGAGGCTCTAGGAGCCCCCGTCCTGACGATCGAGGACGGCCGACGACGGGCGGCAGCGGGCGACCTGTACGCATCCGCTTCCGCGGGCGACACCACTGAGCTCGGCGACGTCCGAGCGATCCCCTACTTCCGGTGGGCGAACCGTGCCCCCGGGGCCATGCGTGTGTGGGTGCCGACGGTCTGACACTTCCCACGCGGCCGGTCATCGGCCACCCTTCACCATAGAGAGAGGAACCACGCAATGAGGCGTCACATCAAGCCTTTCATCGCCCTGGCCGCAGTGTCGGCCTTGGGCATCAGCCTGGCCGGCTGCTCGACTACCGGATCGGGCGGCTCCGACGACGGAGGCGGCACCGTCACCATGTGGGTGCGCGACTCGCAGTCGCGGTTCATGCAACAGCTCGCCGACGCGTTCAACGAGAGCCACGACACGCAGGTCGAGATCACCCTGATCACCTCGGGTGACTACGTCCAGAAGTTCGGAACCGCCGCAGCAGGCGGGGATGCTCCCGACATCGCTTCGCTCGACCTCGTCTACGTGCCGTATTTCGCCTCGGTCGGGGCGCTCAGTGACATCAGCGATCAGTGGAACAGCCTCGACTACAAGGACGACATGAGTCCGGGGCATGTCGCTCAGGGCGTCTACGAGGGCGGCGTGTACTCGGTGCCGTTCACGGCAGACGTGTCGGCGATGTTCTACAACAAGGACCTCTTCCGTGCGGCGGGTCTCGACCCCGAGGCGCCGCCGACCACGATGGAGGAAGTCAAGGCCGCCGCGACCGCGATCACCGCGACCGGTGACGGCAACTACGGCTTCGCCTTCTCCGGTGCCTGCGGCGGGTGCAACATCTTCTCGATGGGCCCGTACGTGTGGGCGCAAGACGGCGACGTGCTCTCGGAGGACGGCATCGACGCGAAGTTCGACAGCCCGGAGGTCACCTCGACCCTGGAGCTGTACCGCGACATGTGGGATTCCGGCGCGATGCCTGCCCTCGTGCAGTCGGACGGCGGGTCGAACGCCGGTGACGCCTTCAACCAGGGCAAGGTCGGTATCTATAACTGGGGCACCTTCTTCCTCAGCTCGCTCGAAGAGGAGGCGACGTTCGACTGGGGCGTCGCTCCGATCCCGGGCGCCGAGGACGGGAAGATCGGGTCTTTCGCGGGCGGTGACAACCTCACCATCCCGTCAGGCGCCAAGAACCCAGACGGCGCCTGGGAGTTCCTGGAGTGGGCGACCGGCGAGGACGCACAGGCCGTGATCGCCGAGAACGGCGTCATGCCGACGCGACTCGACCTGCTGGAGGACCTCTACATCTCGCAGGACCCGCGGTTCCAGGTGTTCGCGGACGCTCTCGAGGTCGGGCGAGTGCCCTACAGCGTGATCGAGAACGAGATCATCAACGACCCGAACGGCGTCTGGTCGACCATGATCCAGGAATCCGTCTTCGGTCCGGGCTCAGTCTCCGACGCCCAGAAGAAGGCACAGGAGGCCGCGCAGGCGCTCCTCGACGACGCCAACAGCTGACACCTCACGCCGGGGCGGCCGATGTCGGCCGCCCCGGCTCATCCGGAGAGAGATCATGACCGCACTTCAGCAAGCCACCCCTCCGACGCGGACACGCACGGATCGGATCGCCCGCCGGCGTGGGCGCCTCGGCCTCGTACTCAGCCTTCCGGCGTTCGTCCTGCTCGCGCTGTTCTTCGTGTGGCCGCTCATCCGCACGGTCGTCATGTCGTTGCATGACTGGCCCCTCCTCGGGGAGCCGGAGTTCACTGGCCTTGACAACTACTTCACGGCATTCCAGGACGCGAACTTCCTCAGGGCCGCCGGGTTCACACTGCTGTACACGGTCGTGACGACGCCGATCCTCATCATCCTCGCGTTCCTGCTCGCCTTCCTGGTACGCGGCGGAACACGCGCCCACCGCTTCTTCCAGACCATCTACTTCCTCCCCGTGGTGATCGGGCTCGCCTCGGGCAGCTACATCTGGCTGTTCATGTGGCAGTCGGACATCGGGCCGACGACGATCCTGCTCGGCAACCTCGGGCTAGTCGACCCGACGCGCAACTTCTTCGCGGAGTTCGGTTCCGCATTCGCGATCGTGGTCGCCATGGTCACGTGGAAGGTCGTCGGGCTGCAGATGCTCCTCGTGCTCGCCGGCATCCAGGGCGTCCCGGAAGAGGTCAACGAGGCGGCCCGCATCGACGGCGCCAGCCCGTGGCAGAGCTTCTGGCACATCACCGTGCCGCTGCTGCGTCCGACGCTCGCGCTGGTGCTCGTCTTCTCGGTCGCCGGCTCTCTGCTCGCGTTCGACCAGTTCTACATCATGACCACCGGCGGACCCGCGGGGTCGACCATCACCGCGGTGTTCGAGATCTACCGCTCGGGCTTCGTCAAGTTCGACGTCGGCTACGCCTCGGCCCTCTCCATCCTCCTCATGCTCGCGCTCGGCGTCGTCAGCGCGGTGCAGATGCTGCTCCTCAGGAACTCGGACAACTCATGACCGCCACACTCTCCTCCACGACCCTCGTCGTCCTGCCCAAAGCCACCCAGGCTCCGCGCCCGAAACAGCGCATCCTGCCCCGGTTCGCCTGGTGGGTCGTCAGCATCTGCCTCGCGGTGCTGTTCCTGTACCCCATCGGGGTCATGCTCTCCCAAGTGGGCACGGACGACCTCGCGCAGATCTTCGACTCGAGTCGAGGTCTGAGTGTCTGGACGAGCGCCGGCAACTCGGCGTTCGTCGCGCTGCTCGCGACCGCCGTGGCCGTCGTCATCAGCACCTGTGCCGGGTACGCGTTCGCGAAGCTGCCGTACCGGGGCAGCAAGATCGCGTTCTTCGTCACGCTCGTGACGTTGATGATCCCCTTCCAGGCGATCATCACGCCGCTCTACCTGGTGCTCCGCGATATCGGCTTGCAGAACAACCTGGTCGGCGTCGCCCTGGTCATCGCGACCTTCAACCTGCCGCTCGGGATCTTCCTCATGCGCAACTCCTTCGCGGCCATCCCCTCGTCGCTCGAGGAGGCCGCGCAGATCGACGGCGCCACGGCGTTCAGTGCGATGTGGCGGGTCATGCTGCCGGTCGCGCTCCCCGGTGTCGTCTCGACCGCGCTGCTGTCGTTCTTCGCGGCGTGGAACGAATTCTTCGCCGCTCTCATCCTCATCACCGACCAGAAGCTGTACACACTGCCCGTCAGCATCGGCATCCTGTCGGCCGACGCGAACTTCCAACTCGACTTCGGACTCATGCAGACCGGCGTGGCCATCACCGTCATCCCCTGCGTGGTCGTCTACCTGGTGCTCCAGAAGTACTACGTCGCCGGACTGCTGAACGGCGCGCTCAAGTGACACTGGACACGACGATCGAAAGGCACTCTGTGACCGTCACCCGACGATTCCTCCACGACGGATGGACCGCGCACGCCGAGCACGGTCCGGTTCCGGACGACATCCTGGACGCCGGCGCTGTGCGCGCCGAGGTGCCGGGGAGCATCCACACCGACCTCCTCCGGGCGGGGCTCATCCCCGACCCGTATCTCGATGAGAACGAGAAGACGCAGTCATGGATCGGGCTCACAGACTGGACGTACCGCATGTCGTTCGAATGGTCGCCGTCGTCTGACGACCGTCATGAACTCGTCTTCGCAGGCCTCGACACAGTCGCCTCGATCCGCCTCAACGGTGAGGAGATCGCGACCGTCCAGAACATGCACCGCACCCATCGCATCGACGTGATGTCGACCCTGCGCGACGGCGAGAACGAACTCGAGATCGCGTTCCGGTCGCCGATCCGCGCTGCGGACGCGGCGAGCCTTGAACTCGGCGCCCGCCCGCACGCCAACCACCATCCCTACAACGCGATCAGGAAGATGGCCTGCAGCTTCGGCTGGGACTGGGGCATCGACACCACGACGTCCGGGATCTGGCGCCCCGTCGCGCTGGAGAGCTGGTCGGGCCCCAGATTGCGCGACGCCGTGATTTTCGGGGACCTCATCGGGGGATCTCCGCGCGTTCGCGCCAGCGCGTCCGTCGACGGTGCGGCCGATGGCACCCCTGCGCGTCTGTCCGTCGCCGGAACAGTCCTGGACGGAGAGGTGCGCGACGGTGTCCTCTGTCTCGACGGCGACGTCCCCGCGGCGCGACTCTGGTGGCCGCGCGGACACGGCGACCAGCCGCTCTACGATGCGACGCTCGAGCTCCTCGGCCCGGACGGCGCCGTGGACCGACACGATCGCCGGATCGGATTCCGTTCGGTCGAGACGCGACTGGGAGCGGATGCGGCAGGTGTCGGGTTCACGGTCTTCGTCAACGACAAGCCCGTCGAGATCCGGGGCGCGAACTGGATCCCCGATGACGCGTTCCCCCACCGGGTCGACCGCCAGCGCTACGCGGCACGCCTCGAACAGGCGGAGTTCGCCGGACTCAACCTCATCCGCGTCTGGGGTGGTGGCATCTACGAATCCGACGACTTCTTCGCCGAGTGCGACGAGCGCGGCCTCCTGACATGGCAGGACTTCCTCTTCGCCTGCGCCGCGTACGCCGAGGAGGACCCGCTGCGCTCCGAGATCGAGCTCGAGGCGAAGGATGCCGTGACGCGGCTCGCATCTCACCCCTCGCTCATCATCCTCAACGGCAACAACGAGAACATCTGGGGCCGTCAGGATTGGAACTGGGAAGGGCGCCTCGACGGACGGACCTGGGGTGCGGGCTACTATTACGATCTGCTGCCGGCCCTCGTCGGGGAGATCGCGCCGCACATCGCCTACACGCCCGGGAGCCCGTTCAGCCCAGACCCGGAAGAGCGGCAGAACGCGGCGGACCGCGGCACCATGCACGTGTGGGACGTCTGGAACGAGAAGGACTGGACGCACTACCGAGCCCACCGCCCGCGTTTCGTCTCGGAGTTCGGCTGGCAGGGGCCGCCGACCTGGAGCACGCTCACTCGCGCGGTCGGAGACGATCCGCTGACTCCGGAGTCGCCCGGCATGGTCGTGCACCAGAAGGCCATCAAGGGCAACGACAAACTCACGGACGGACTCGTCGCGCACCTCCCGTTGCCGAACGACATGAACGACTGGCACTGGGCGATGTCGCTGAACCAGGCTGTCGCCGTGCGGACGGCCATCGAATGGTGGCGTTCGCTCGCCCCGCACTGCACCGGCACGATCACCTGGCAGCTCAACGACTGCTGGCCGGTCACGTCATGGGCGGCCGTGGACGGGGACGGCCGGCGGAAGCCGCTGCTCTACGCGCTCCGCGCTGCCAACGCCGAGCGCCTCGTCACGATCCAGCCCTCGGACGACGGACTCGCTGTCGTCGTCCTGAATGACACGGACGAAGACTGGAGTGCGCACTTCACGATCGCGCGACGCGGATTCGACGGCGCGATGCTGGCGCAGGAGCCATGGAGCGTCGTCGTGCCGGCGCGCGGCGTCGAGCGCCGCGGCATCGGTGCGCAGGTGGTCACTCCTACCGACCCGGCGAGGGAGCTCATCCGCGTCACCTCCGCGACAGCCAGAAGCGACTGGTTCTTCGTGGAGCCTCGCGACTCCGCGCTGCCGGTCGCATCGGCGGGCGTCGTCGCCCGGCCGAGCGCGACAGGATGGGCCGTGGAGATCACCGCGGAGACGATCATCCGCGACCTGACCCTGCTGGTCGACCGCATCCACCTTGAGGCGGAGACCGACGAGGCCCTCGTAACGCTTCTGCCCGGCGAGACCGCGGTCTTCACGGTCCGTGGTGCCGCGGAGGCGGAGCCCGCATCGTTCGCGGATCCGCTGGTGCTGCGCTCGACCAACGATCTGCTCGCACGCTGACGATGGCGATCGACAAGGCTGAGGTCATCGTCACGAGCCCTGACCGGAACTTCGTGACGCTGAAGATCACGACGGCGGACGGGGTGACCGGGCTGGGAGATGCGACGCTGAACGGGCGTGAGCTCGCGGTCGTGGCGTATCTGACGGAGCATGTGTTGCCGCTGCTGATCGGTGCGGACGAGTCCCGCATCGAGGACACGTGGCAATTCCTGTATCGGGGGGCGTATTGGCGGCGTGGCCCGGTGACGATGGCGGCCATCGCCGCGGTCGACATGGCGCTGTGGGACATCAAGGGCAAGATCGCCGGGCTCCCGGTGTACCAGTTGCTCGGTGGCGCGTCGCGGAACGGGCTGATGGCGTACGGGCACGCGTCCGGGAAAGAGCTGCCAGAGCTGTTCGACTCGATCCGCGCGCACCAGGAACAGGGATACAAGGCGATCCGAGTGCAGACTGGCGTGCCGACGCTCAAGGCCATCTATGGCATCGCCGCTCAAGGTGCCGACGTGGGGGATGCCTCCGTGCGATACGACCACGAGCCGGCACGTCGGGGTGCGAAGCCGGTGGAGGAGGACTGGGACACCCGGGCGTATCTGAATCACCTGCCCGGGGTGTTCGAGGCGGTACGCAACGAGTTCGGGCCAGACATCCCGCTGCTGCATGACGGGCATCATCGGATGACGCCGATCCAGGCAGCGCGCCTGGGCAAGGACCTCGAGCCGTATGACCTGTTCTGGCTGGAGGACTGCACGCCGGCGGAGAACCAGGAGGCGCTGCGCCTGGTGCGTCAGCACACCACGACCCCGCTGGCGGTCGGGGAGATCTTCAACACGGTCTGGGACTTCAAGGACATCATCCGCGATCAGCTGATCGACTATGTTCGCGGCGCGGTCACCCACATGGGTGGGATCAGCGCGCTGAAGAAGACGCTCGACTATGCGGCGATGTATCAGATCAAGTCGGGCATGCACGGGCCGACCGACATCTCCCCGGTGGGGATGGCGGCGGCGATGCACCTGGGCCTGTCGATCCACAACTTCGGCATCCAGGAGTACATGAAGCACGGCGCGAAGACGGATGAGGTGTTCCAGCAGTCGTTCACCTGGACCGACGGATACCTGCACCCCGGCGACAAACCGGGCCTGGGTGTCGACCTCGACGTAGACGAGGCGGGTAAGTACCCGTACGAGCAGGCCTACCTGCCGTACAACCGCCTGCTCGACGGCACGATCCACGACTGGTGAGATCGCCGAGCCGTTCCTGACTCGAGCTCGCTAAGACAGATAAGGTCGGACTTTCCGTCTTGGCGCAGACAAGCGGTTTCAGCACACCGACGGTTCCGTCTCGTCCACTCGGCGAGGTCGAGCGAAGTATGCGACTTGCTTCATATTCGCGAAGCCGCTGAGGTTGGCTCTCGGCGTGGCCTGCTGCGCCTTCGCGGATTCTGATCGACGATGAGCCCGAACCTAGCCCGCTTCTAGTCAAGTCGCGCAGCTAAGCCGTGACCGATTCAGGCGCGGCACCGCCGTTGTCCGCTCCTACGGCACCGCGGCGATCACCGAGGCACGGATCGTCGCCGCTCTGAGGTCGGGCGGGTACGGCATCCCGCTCGTGGCAGAGATTCTGGATCAGGTGCGCGTACACGGGCTCACCGCCGACGCACAGCGCGTGCTGACCGAGCGGCTGGCCGCGATCACACGTCGGAGTGTGGCTCTGCTCTCCGCCGCTTCAGCCCTGCACGCTCTGGTCGTCGCCGAGAATCGGAACGCCCCAGATCCGCGAGGCATCTGAGATGAGGCGGTCGATGCCGTCAGGAGTCTCGCGACGAAGGGGTGCGCCATCGCGCGTGACGGGTACCGGAATCGTGACCTGTTCCGCGCCATGCGACACGACGATGACGAGGGTCGGGTAGAGGAAGGCGCCCTCCTGGATACCGCCTCTCGTGACCCCCATGATCCGATCGCGGGGGACGCTGTAGGCGGTGAGCAGCCGTCCGCCGCCGCGAAACAGGCGGAACCCCGAGGGGTCGATCACGCCCGTGGGGCTCGACGTCAGCAGCCCTCGCGGCGCGGTGCCGAGCCCGAGCAGAGGGATCGCGCGTGAAAGGAACGCCGCGACGCCGTTGAGCGCGTACGAACCGAACACGCGCGCGTGCGGCTCACGCTCGTGAAGCGCCTTCCTCTGTCTGCGTTGCAGCCGCTGGATCCGACCGAGCACGATCCAGACGATGAGGCCGGCGAACACCACCCCCGCGCCGAACACGAGCGCGGTCGCGACGGGGGACTCTCCGTTGATCAGTGGGCGCACAAGCGCAGCCCACACGAAGAAGGCAGCCAGCGCGGCGGCGATCACGACGACCAGCGGGTGTGCGGGCGGGTTCTTGCGCACGGGAAGTCTCTCCTTCAGGCAGGGGTCGGGGAGGGCGTCGTTCGAACACGGTTCGTCCGTGCCTCGGATGCGACACGTCAGCCCAGGAAGGCGGCCGCAGGCAACAGCTGCACCACGCCGAGCACGACTCCGACGATCGGCCACGCATACCCGCCGCGATCCGCCCGAGCGAGCACGATACCGATGATGCCGAGGACGAGGGCGACAGCTCCGAAGAACACCGCGATCGGCAGCGTGACGAACAGCAGCCAGCCGTAGTTCGGATCGATCGTGGAGGCGAGAACGAAAACGATCGCCGTCGGCACGATCCCGACGAGGGCCACGACCGTGGCCGCGATACCGCAGCCGAGAGCCCGGCGCCGGCGCGGTGGGGGAAGACCTGTCACGCGGACGAGTTTATCGATCGGCGTCGGAGGGGCGTCGAGCGCGGCCTGACGCGCCCATCGCTCGCCGAGTTTGCGTCGTCCGCGCGACAGCGAGAGGATGCCCCGGGACCCACACGGAGATGAGGCACATCATGCACGCGATCCTCGAGTACACCTACGTCGACGACTACCTCGACCGCCGCGACGCCCTGCGCGCGGCACACCTGGAGAAGGCGTGGGCGGCCGTCGACAACGGGGACCTGCTGCTCGGCGGAGCGGTCGGAGACGGCCCGTACACCGCGCTGCTGATCTTCACGGGGGAGGACCCGCTGCGCGCTGCCCGCGCATTCGCCGAGGCCGACCCCTATGTCACCGGCGGCCTCGTCCTGGCGTGGGAGGCGCGACCCTGGACGACGGTCGTCGGGAACGGCGCGGCGACGCCCGTGCGCCCCTGAGGTGCGGCCGCTGCACCCTCGTGCGGCACAGCGCGCCCGCTCCGGTGAGCGTGCGACGAATCACTCGTCCGTCGAGTCGATGAGCTCGAGCAGCTTGCGCAGCTCGTCTCTGATCTCGGTGTGGTCGTACTGCCCGGCGCGGCTCTCGCCCGAGATCACCCCCGAGCGATGCACGGAGCGGAAATCGCCGAACGGGAAGGTGTATGCCTTCTTCGTCTCGGAGTCCTCGCCTCTGTCTACCCCGAGATGCCAGTGCGAGAACTCCGTCCACCCGTGTTCTTCGATGAATCGGTTCTCGTCGTCGGCGCCGGGCGCCGCCTCCGACCAATCGTCGCGTTCGTCTCTGACGACCTTTCCTGCTCGTACGAGGGAGCGCGCGTGCTTCAGGGCTGGGCGATTCAGTTCGATGACCATGCCGGAACGGTAGATCCTCGGGGGCCGGGCGTCGGAGCCCCTTGACGAGCCTGCATCGACCTCTCGCATCTCGGCGGCCTGGGCCGACGGCGGATGGTGTGAGACCCTGCGGGGATGGATGAAGCACCACCCACCGGATCCCCGCTCATCATCGGCGTCATCGGGCTCGGACGCATGGGCGCGCCGGTCGCGCGGGCGTTGGCGGCGGAATTCGCGGTCGGCGGGTTCGATATCGATCACGCGCGCGGCGCGTCCGTTCCCGGTATACGGAGCTTCGGCACCGCCAGGGACCTGGCCGCGGCGAGTGAGGTGCTCGTGACCGTTCTGCCGGGTCCGGCCGAGCTGCGGGAGGTCATGTCCGAGGCTCTTCCCGCGCTTCCGGCCGGCGCGCTCTGGCTGGATCTCACCTCGGGTGATCCACTCGTCACTCGGGCTCTCGCGGCACAGGCGCACGACGGCTCGATCGATGTCGTGTCGGCTCCGATGGGCGGCTCCGTCGCCGAGGCCGAACGAGCCGCGCTCATCTTCTACCTCAGCGGCGCGGAATCCGCCGTGGAGCGTGCGGTGTCCGTCCTGCGACCGCTGTCCCGTCCGGACGGACTGCGGCGGGCGGGGTCGCGCCCCGAGGACGCGCAGATCGCGAAGCTGCTCGCGAACGGGCTCTGGTTCGCCCACGCCCTGGCTGCGGCGGAGGCGTTGCTCATCGGCCAGGGGCTGGGGATGCAGCCGTCGGACCTCCATCGACTCCTGCGCGACAGCGCCGGCGGCAGCCGATTCCTCGACGACCATGCGGAGCGGCTCCTGGAGGGCGACTACCTCACGACGTTCGGACTCGACCGAGTCGTCGACGAGCTCGACACCGTCGCCGCCATGGGTCGCGCCGCCGGTACGCCGACCCCGGTGCTCGATGCATCGGGCGCCGCGCACCGCGCCGCGCTGGAGCGGTACGGCCCGGAACTCGGAGAACTGCTCGCGGCGAGGATGCTGGAGGAGGATGCCGGACGCACGCTGCGGCGTGAGCAGGGTTGACCGACCCCGCTCGCGGTCGGGCTGGGCGTGCACGATCCGGGCGGGGCCGGTGGCTGCCGGCCCCCGCCGACCCGGCAGGTACAATGGGAAGCGGAGTGTCGGGAAGCCTGGTCGACGGATCCGTCGCCGACCCTGGACGACGGAGATCGACCAGAGGAGACCTTCTTGCGTATACCGACCCGCATCACGAACGCCCGAGCGCGGACCCGGCGGTGGGTCACAGCCGAGACGACGAGCGGCGTCATCCTGATGGTCGCCGCGGCCGTCGCCCTGCTGTGGGCGAACTCGCCGTGGCGGGAGGGCTACCAGGCGCTCTCCGAGATCACGATCGGTCCGGCCGCGCTGCACCTCGACCTGAGCCTGGCGACCTGGGCGGCCGACGGCCTGCTCGCTGTCTTCTTCTTCGTGGTCGGCGTCGAGCTCAAGCACGAGATCGTCGCGGGAAGCCTCCGCAACATCAAGACCGCCGCTGTGCCCGTGCTGGCGGCGGTGGGTGGCATGGTGATGCCGGCCCTCATCTTCATCGCGATCGTGTCGTTCGCCGGCGACCGGACCGCCGCGCACGGCTGGGCGATCCCCACCGCGACCGACATCGCGTTCGCCCTCGCCGTGCTGGCGATCTTCGGCCGCGGCCTGCCCCGCGCGCTGCGGACCTTCCTGCTCACGCTCGCCGTGGTCGATGACCTGCTCGCGATCGTCGTGATCGCGGTGTTCTACACCGGGGACATCAACCTGGTCTCGCTGCTGATCTCGCTCGCCTGCGTCGCGGTGTTCGCGCTGCTGACGCGGATGCGCAGGACCCGGTGGTGGCTGCTCGCTCCGGTCGCTCTCGCGGCGTGGGTGTTCATGCACGAGTCCGGCGTGCATGCCACCATCGCGGGCGTGCTGCTCGGCCTCACGGTGCCGGCGCTCCGCATGCACGGCGAGACCGAATCGCGGACCCATCGCTTCGACGATGCGATCCGCCCGTTCTCGTCGGGTGTCGCGCTGCCGATCTTCGCGTTCTTCGCCGCGGGGGTCACGCTCGTGGGCGGTGACGCGGCATCCGTGTTCCTGCAGCCGGTCGTCTTCGCGATCGTCGCCGGTCTCGTGATCGGCAAGGTGGTCGGCGTGCTCGGGGTCACGGCCCTCGTCACCCGGTTCACGCCCCTGCGGCTGCCCGATGCGATCGGCATCCGCGACCTGCTGCCGGTCGGTCTGCTCACCGGCATCGGCTTCACCGTCTCGCTGCTGATCGCCGAGCTGTCGTTCCCCGACACCGAGCACACCGACGGCGCGAAGATCGCCGTGCTCCTCGGCACCGTCATCGCCGCGGTGCTCGCCGCGGCGCTGCTGCGGTGGGATGCCAGGGCGGCGCGTCACACCGATATGAACGAGGACGGCGTGGTCGACGTCGACACCGCCCGCATCGGCGACGACGACTGAGAGATCGGGCGTTCTGAGACGAAGACGCGGGCAGGGCGCCCCGAGGATGCCCTGCCCGCTTGGTTCGCGGATGCCGTCGATCAGCCGATCGCGACAGCCAGCTCGTTCGGCGTGTGGTCGAGCTCCACCGAGGCGATGACCTCGCCGGTGGTGAGATCCACCGCGTGCACGCTGTTCGCGGCGGGCTCGGTCACGTAGGCGATGTCGCCGTCGACCTTGATCGCGGGGTGCGCGTCCCGCCACTCGGCCGGGCCCTCCCACGGGTCGATGACCGGGTACGACTCGGTCAGCTCGCCGGTCTCGGGGTCGAGCACGTGGATCTGCCCGTCGGTCGAGAGGATGTACGCGAGGTCGCCGGGACCGCGGGCGATGTCACGGAACGTGTACCGCACCTCGGCCGGCAGCTCGACGACCTCGAGGGTCTCGGCTGCGGTGTCGATCAGTGTCACGGCGCTCAGCAGGTAGCCCTCGGCATCCGGGTCGTTCTTGTAGTCGCCGACGACGATCGGGCTGGTCTCCGAGACGAAGGCGTTGCCCATGCGGCCGTACGCGTCGGGCGCGGTCAGCTTCGTGAACGTCTCGTCCTTGAACAGCAGCGCGCCGTTCTCGCAGCCGAAGATCACGGCCTCGTCCGCAGCGGTTCCCTCGCCGTGGATGCCGGGGCACTCGGCGCTTGCCGCGGCCTCGTCCCAGTGGTCGTCGTGGGCGTGCAGCGCCATCGCGCCGGAGCGAGAGGTCTCGTCGCCGACGGTCGTGACGAGCGTGCCGTCCTCCAGCACGATCGAGACGCCGTGGTGCGCGGCATCCGCCGTGTAGGTCGTCGATTCGGGCAGCGCGTCGTAGCCCTCGGCGAATCCATCGGTCGGCACGATCGTGGTGGTGCCGGTGCCGTCGTCGAACAGCACGGTGTTCTCGCCGTGAATGACGACGTGCCCCGCCGTGGTCGCCTCGAACAGCGCATCCGTGAGGGCGGGCTCGGCGGTGTCGAGCATCTGGAAGCCCTCGGAGGTGGTGACGGCGATCGTGCGGCCGTCGCCGAAGGGGTTGAGGCGCGTGAACTCCTCGGTCTCGAACTCGTCGACGACCTCGAGCGTCTCGGGGTCGAGCACGGCGATCCCGCCGGGGTACGAGATCGCGACGCGCCCGGTCTCGGTCGCGGCGGCCGGCGATTCCTCGTCGGCGGGCGCGGTGCTGCCCGCGCCGCCTGCACAGGCGGTGGCGAGCAGCGAGACGCCCGCCAGTGCCGCGACAGCGGCACTCATCCTCATGTGTCGCTTCATTGTGTTTCCTCTCGTGTCGGGCCCCGTCGGGGTCCTGTCATGGGTTCAGTCCGTCGGCGATGCGCTCGGTGTTGGCGCGCATCATCGTCAGGTAGGTGTCGGCGCCCTCGCCCGGGCCGGTGAGGGACTCGGTGAACAGCTCGACGACGTCGACCTGGATGCCGGCCTCGGAGGCCAGCACCTGGATCAGTCGGTCGGGCTGCGACGACTCGGCGAAGATCGTGCGCACGCCCGCCTCATCGATCGCGTCGGTGAGGTCGCGCAGATCGGCCGCGCTCGGGGCGGCGAGCGTGGTGCCGCCGGGGATGACCGCGCCGACGAGCCGGAAGTCGAACCGGTCGGCGAGGTAGCCGAAGACATGGTGATTGGTCACGAGCGCCCGGCGATCCGCGGGGATCTCGGCGAAGGCCGCCGACATCTCCTCGTCGAGCTCGGCGAGCTCGGCGCGGTAGTCGTCGGCGTTGGTCCGGATCTGCTCGGCGTCGATCCCGTTCACGCTCAGCAGCGCGCTCTCCAGAGCGTCGACCACGTCGACCACGCGCGCCGGGTCGGTCCAGAAGTGCGGGTCGTCGGCGCCGGCGGCATCCTCCGAGGTGTACGGGAGCACGTCGATCACATCGCCGGCGACGAGAGTCGGCACGCCCGCGGATGCCGTGCGATCGATGTGCTGCTGCAGGCCCTCTTCGAGCCCGAGGCCGTTCGTGACGAGCAGATCGGCGGCGTCCATCCGCGCCGCCTCCTGCGCCGAGATCTCGAACGAGTGCGGATCGGCATTCGGCTTCATGAGGGTCATGATCTCTGCGGCATCGCCGACGACGTTCGCGACGACGTCGCCGAGGATGTTCGTCGTCACGACGATCTGCGGTCGGTCCGAGCCCGCCGCCTCGGCGCAGCCGGTCATGCCGACACCGACCAGTGCGGCCGCGGCGAGCAGCGCGGAGGCGCGCAGCATCCTCATCGTCCGACCTCCGTGACGAACGTCGGAGCCGTCGGGGTCTCGAGTGACCGCGCGATGCGGGCGGCGTCTGCGTAGTCGATCTCGTGCACGACGCCCGCTGCGGGGTCGCCGACGTAGGCACGCTGCTCGTCCACGACGAGCGACGTGGCGGTTCCGCCGTCGGCGAGCACCGGCTCGGTGGCACCGACGCGCGCGCCGCCCTCGGCGAGGTGGACGACGATCCGCCCGTCGGCGTCGATCGCGACGACGTGGCCCTCGGCGTCGTCCACGGCGACCACGCGGGTGAGCGGGCGCTCGGTCGGCACCAGCGTCCACGTGCGCTCGCGAGTGTCGAGCAGCCAGAATCCGGTGGTCCCGGCCACGGCGGCGACGGTCGGGCGGCCCTTGCGGCCGTCGAACGTCAGGGCGCGGTCGGACGCCCCCGCCGGATACGGGATGCGCTCGGTGGCCAGCTCGCCGTCCTGCCAGATCGCGAGCACGGCGCCGTCTGCGCATCCGACGACGAGTCCGACGCGGGTCGTGATCGCCCCCTCGGGCTCCACGCACTCGACGGGAGTACCGGCCGACTCGCCGTCGCGGCCGTGGAACACGAGCGCATCGCCGTCGGTCACGAGCGCGCCGTCGCCGATCGGGGCGACGAGTCCGGTATCCGCCCCGGTGTCGATGCGGAACAGCGCGTCGATCCGTCCGTCGGAGAGCGCCTTGTTGTCGAGCAGCACGGCTTCTCCTGACCCGGCGAAGAACACCCCGGTGGTGCCGGCGGTCGACAGTGCGCCGAAGGTGACCGTCGCGGGGCCGTCGCCCGGCACGGTGCCGAGCAGGTCCGGGTCCGCGAGGTAGTAGTGGAAGTGGTCGCCGTGGTCCCAGCTCCACCGGCCCGAGTCGATGACCTCGAGGCCGTCGTCGGTGGTGACGAATCCGTAGCGGCCGTCGCTCGCAAGCGCCGTCGGTGCAGCGGTGGTGCCGAGGTCGATGGCCTCGTCGGTCAGGAGGTCGAGCACGGCGGCGGTCCCATCGGCGTCGATCGAGAGCAGTCCGAGCGGCGGCTCTGCGACCTCTTCCGCACCGGCGATCGCGCCGTGGCCGTCGCCGGTCGTCGGGGGCGTCGAGGGCGCGGCGCTCGGCGCTGGACTGCAGGCGGCGAGTGCGGCGACGGTCAGGACTGCGGGGAGCAGCAGGAGGGGACGGGAGGTCATCGGGTCCTTTCGGGGAGCGCGACGGGAACGAGCTCGGGCGACTCGGTCGGGCGGGATCCGGTGTCGCGGTGGTCGGTGGCGTGGTCGGCGGGGTGGCGTCTACGGGTGACGCGGGTCAGCACGGAGCGGGTGGTCGCCGAGACAGCCGCGAGCAGGACGGCGGTCATGGCGATCGACGGACCGGCCGCTGTGGCGACGTGCCACGACAGGAGCAGGCCGAGCAGTACGGCCGCGGCCCCGAAGGCGGTCGCCGCCACCATGGTCGTGGGGATGCGAGTCGTCCAGGCGCGGGCGGCGACCGCGGGGGCGAGGAGCAGACCCACGACGAGGAGCGTGCCGACCGCCTGGTACGACGCGACGACGGCCACCGTCACGAGAGCGACGAGTACGACGTGCGCGAGCTGCGGGCGGAGTCCGAGGGTGCGGGCGATGCGCGCGTCGAAGGCGGTGGTCACGAACGACCGGTGGAACCCGACCGAGACGCCGACCGTGACGACGACGGCGATCGCCAGCAGTGCGATGTCGTCGAGGCGGATGGCGAGGATGTCGCCGAACAGCAGAGCGGTGGCGTCGGTGGCGAAGCTGCGCGAGTGGGAGACGATGATCACGCCGAGCGACAGCATGGCGACGAAGAGCAGGCCGATGCTCGTGTCGTAGGAGAGCCGGCCGCGGCGCTGCAGCAGACCGATCGCCGCACTCATCGCGGCGGCGCTCAGTGCCGCGCCGAGCAGCACCGGTGCGCCGAGCACGGTGGCGAGCGCGACGCCGGGAAGCATCCCGTGACCGATGGCCTCACCGAGGAAAGCCATGCCGCGGATCACGACCCACGTGCCCACGACGCCGCAGATCACGGCGACGAGCACTCCGCCGCACAGGGCGCGGACGAAGAACTCGACGGTGAACGGCTCGAGGAAGGAGGACACGAGAAGCGACCCTACATGAAAGTGAGAATCATTCTCAAAATGGTAGGGTCGGCGTATGAACGCCTCTCACGTCCTGTCCGCGCGCGGCGTCTGCTTCGGCTACGCCGACGACGACGTGCTGCATTCCGTCGACCTCGATGTGCGGGCGGGGGAGATCGTCGCGCTCGCCGGTCACAACGGCTCCGGCAAGTCGACGCTGATCGAGGTCCTGGCGGGAGTGCGACCGCCCCGTCGCGGCGCCGTGCGTCGCGACGGCGATCTCGCACTCGTCGTGCAGCGGCCGGCGGTGCCGGATTCCCTGCCCGTCACGGCCGCCGACGTGGTGCGCATGGGCACGTGGAAGCGCGGCGCCCGGATATCTCGTGCCGCCGCCCGCCGCCTGGTCTCGCACGCGCTCGAGCGGGTCGGGATGAGTGAGCTGGCCGACCGTCCGCTGGCCGAGCTGTCGGGCGGGCAACGGCAGCGCGTCTTCCTCGCGCAGGGCATCGTGCGCGCGCCCGGCGTCCTGCTGCTGGACGAGGCGGCCGCCGGGCTCGATCGCGAGAGCGCGGCGCGCATGCAGGTCATCCTCCGCGAGGAAGCCGCGCGCGGCGCCGCGGTGTGCACCGTCACGCACCAGGACGACGCGGTCGCTGCCGCCGACCGCGTCGTCCGGTTGGAACGGGGCCGCGTGATCTAGCTCGCGGCATCCTCCGCCACGCGCACCGCGCGGAGCACGACGTCGCGGACGTGATGACCGCTCGCGGCTCCCGCGGGCCGGGGACGCGTCTCGTGCAGCGCGACCCGCCACGCCCGGTTCCCCGCGAGCGTCGCCGCGATCTCGTCGACGCCGACGAAGGCCGCCGGGTCGTACATGCGGGTCTGCTCGCCGACATCGATGGGCTCGCGGGTCCACGACGGCTCATGGCCGACCACCAGCAGCGTTCCGCCCACCGCGACGGCATCCAGCAGGCTGCGCAGCCCGCGCTGCTCAGGAGTCCGCGGGAACGAGCCGTACTGCAGCGATACGAGGTCGAACCGCTCGGCGCCGTACGGCGCGGGAGCGTTCGCGTCGCGCACCAGGGTGCGGACCTCGACGCCTCGTCGGTCGGCCTCCGTCCGCAGGCGGGCCAGCGCATTGGACGAGACGTCGACGGCGGTCACGGTCCATCCGCGCTCCGCGAGCCAGAGCGCATCGCCGCCCTCGCCGGCGCCCACGTCGAGGACTCGACCGGACGACATCCCCTCGACCTCGACCACGAGGGAGCCGTTCGGATCGCCGCTCCAGATCGGCTCGCGGTCTCCGTAGCGCGCATCCCACTCCGTCTGCACGCCCGATCGGCGGGTGCCGGCGGCGAGGTCCTCCCCGGCGAGGCTGAACGCGATCTGCGCACCGATCGTGCTGCCGTTCGCCGCGGCCGGGAGTACCTGGGCGCCGCCGTCGCTCACGTTGCCGGCGGCGAAGACGCCGTCGACGCTGGTGCGGCCGGTGGGGTCGACGACGAGCACCTCTCCGATACCGGCCGGATGGGGTGCCACCTCGAGATCGAGCGGCGCCAGCGCCTCCAGGCGCGGATGCACCCGGGTGCCCGTGAGAATGGCGTCGGCGGGCAGTGCGGAGCCGTCGGCGAGCTCGACGAGCAGCGCGCCGTCGTGATCTGTCACCCGTTCGACGGAACCCTCGAGCACCGGCACGCCGGATTCGCGCAGAGCGCGGAGCGCCTCGGCATCCACCCCCGGCTCTCCGTGCAGGACGACCGTGAGCTCCGCGCACAGGTGACGCATCAGCGGCGTCGGGTGCAGGCCCATGGCCGAGGTGACGATCTGCACGACCCGCTGATCCCGCACCTCCCAGCCGTGGCAGAACGGGCAGTGGATGACCTCGCGACCCCAGCGCTCGCGCAGGCCGTCGATGGGCGGGAGCTCGTCGACGAGTCCCGTGGCCACGAGCACCCGGCGGGCGACGAGTGCGTGGCCGCCGGTGAGCTCGACGCGGAATCCGTTCTCCTCCCGGTGCACGGCGGTGACGCGGCCGTCCAGCACCTCGCCGCCGTACGCGCGCACCTCTTCACGGCCGACCGCTCGGAGCTCGGCGGGCGCCGCGCCCTCGCGGCCGAGGTAGCCGTGCATGTGCGCGGCCGGGCTGTTGCGGGGGCTGCCGTCGTCGACGACGATCACCGATCGCCGCTGTCGGACGAGCTGCAGCGCACCGGCGAGTCCCGCGGCCGAACCGCCGATGACGGCGACATCGCAGTGGCGGGTCAGTGAGGAGGGGGTGGCGTGATCATGGCTCATGGCTCGAGCGTAGATCTGACATGCTGATAGCGGCAGATTGTTTGCAGGATTCGCAAGGAGATGCCATGCTGGAGATCATGCAGACCGATGATGTCGAGCGCGCAGCGCGGAGCCGGCTCCGCAGCATCCGCACCACCCTGGGCTACTCGCTCGACGAGATCGCCGAGCTCACGCAGCTCAGCCCGTCGACGATCAGCCGTATCGAGACGGGCAAGCGCGCTCTCAGCATCGATGTGCTCGTGCCGCTCGCGAACGCCCTGCAGGTGAGTCTCGACGCCCTCTTCGCGGCCGACGACGACGGTGACGTCGTGATCCGGCCCGCGCAGCACCGCTCCGGCACCCGCACGACCTGGCCGCTGAGCCGCGGCGACGGCCGGACGCTGGCCATGAAGATGCGACTCGAACCCGAGCCGGAGGCCGATCCGCCGACGCAGCGCGTGCACCCCGGCTTCGACTGGTTCCTCGTGCTCGAGGGACGCGTGCTGCTCTTCCTGGGGGAGCGGCGCATCGAGGTCGCGCGGGGGGAGGCGGCGGAGTTCTCGACCATGACCCCGCACGCCATCCGTGCGGTCGACGGGCCGGCGGAGCTGATCATGATCTTCGATCGCGAGGGACAGCGAGCACACGTGCACCAGTGAGCCCCGGGGCGCCACCGGTCACTCGGTCGTCAGACCCCGCAGGCGGTAGCCCATTCCCGGCTCGGTGATGATGTGCACCGGCGCCGCGGGCACCCGTTCCAGTTTCTTGCGCAGCTGCGAGATGTAGAGGCGGAGGTAGCCGGTGTCCTCCGCGTGCTCGGTGCCCCAGATCGTGGTGAGGAGCGTCTGGCGAGTGACGAGCTTGCCGGCGTTGCGGATGAGGATGTCGATCATCTGCCACTCCGTCGGCGTGAGCCGGATCTGCCGGTGGCCCTCGGCGGTCTCCCTCGTCACGCTCCGCGCTGCCAGGTCGATCGTGACGTCGCCCAGGCGCACGACGGGCAGCGCCTCCTCCTGCGGCACGCGGCGGGTCAGCGCCCGGATGCGCGCCAGCAGCTCCTCCACCGCGAAGGGCTTGGTGATGTAGTCGTCGGCTCCGGCATCCAGCGCCTCGACCTTGTCGGCGGCGCCCGCGCGGCCGGAGACGACGAGGATCGGGGCGGTCGACCAGCCTCGGATGCCGTGGATCACCTCGATCCCGTCGAGCTTCGGCATGCCGAGGTCGAGCAGGAAGAGGTCGGGGTGGTGATCGATCGCGGCGGCGATCGCTGCGGCGCCGTCGGCCGCGGTCACCACGTCGTACCCCTTCGCGGTGAGCGTGATGCGCAGCGCCCGGAGGATCTGGGGGTCGTCGTCGGCGATGAGGATCTTCATCGGTTCTCCTCGGTGAGGTCGGGTGCGGGTGCGGGTGCGGACACGGGCAGGGAGATGACCATCGTGAGACCGCCGCCCGGGGTGTCCTCGGGGGTGAGGGTGCCGTGCATGGCCTCGACGAAGCCGCGCGACAGGGCCAGACCGAGCCCGAGGCCCGACGAGTTGTCGGTGTCGCCCAGCCTCTGGAACGGCACGAAGATGTCGTCGCGACGGTCGACCGGAACTCCGGGGCCCCGGTCGATGATCCGGATCTCCAGGTGATCGCCGAACGTGCTCGTGCTCACGTGCACGGGGGAGCCCTCGGGGGAGTACCGGTGCGCGTTCGTGAGGAGGTTGACCACGACCCGCTGCAGCAGCACGGGGTCGACCTGCGCCACCGCGTCGTCGTGGTTGAGGGCGAGGGTGACCTCGGTGGGGCCCAGGTTCAGCTCGTCGAGCGCCGGGGCGATGACCTCCGCCGGATCCGTGGGGATCTCGGCGATCGTGAGCACGCCGGTCTGCAGCCGGCTCACGTCGAGCAGATCGGTCACGAGGGTGGCCAGTGCCGTCAGGCTCTCATCGGCGGTCTCCAGCAGCTCCTGCTTGTCGCGTCGATCGAGGTCCGGTCCGGCCGCGCGCAACCCGCCCACGGCCGCGGCCGCCGCGGCGAGCGGGCGCCGCAGGTCGTGGCTCAGCGCCGACAGCAGGGCACCGCGCACCCGGTCGGAGGCCGCGATGGGCTCGATCTCCTTCGCCGTCAGCTCGAGGCGCTGATGCTCGAGGGCGGCCGCGAGCTGCGCGGTCACGACCGCGAGCAGTCGGCGCTCGGATGCCGCCACATCGCCGCCGTGGAGTTCGAGGACGGCGTCGTCGGTCACGCGGATGACGGTGTGGCGGTTGTCGCGGAGGGGCTCACCGGCCCGCGCGATGACGTCCTCGCCGCGCATGAGGCGCACGCCGGGCAGCTGGAAGGCCTCTCGCGTGCGATCGATGAGCGCCTGGATCGCGTTCTCGCCGCGCAGCACGCTGCCGGCGATGGTCTGGATCAGCTCGGACTCAGCTGCCGACCGACGCGCTGACCGCGTGTATCGCGCGGCGCGGTCGACGATGAAGCTCACCATGCTGGCGATGACGACGTAGAGGATGATCGCGAGCAGGTGGTGGGGTTCGTGGATGTGGATCGTGTACAGCGGCTCGATGAAGAGGAAGTCGAGTGTGATGCCCGACAGCACCGCGGCGAACAGGGCGGGCCAGATGCCGCCGACGAGCGCGACGATCACGACGAGCAGCTGGTAGCTCAGCACATCGGTCGTGATCGACTCGGGGCTGCGAAAGAGCGAGAGGAAGATCGTGAGCGCGGGGCCGCCGAGCAGCGCGACGACGAACCCCAGCACGCGCCGCTTCACGGTAAGCGCTCCGGTCAGGGGCGGCAGCGCGGCACGACGACCGGCCGCGGAGTGGTTCACCATGTGCACGTCGATGTCACCCGACTCGCGCACGACCGTCGCGCCGATCCCCGGACCCGTGAAGGCGGCGGCGAAGCGGCTTCGGCGGCTCGCGCCGAGCACCAGCTGCGTGGCGTTGACCGAGCGCGCGAACTCGACGAGCGCGGTCGGGACGTCCTCGCCGACGACCTGGTGATAGGTGCCGTTGAGCTTCTCGACCAGCGCACGCTGCTCGGTCAGCACGACCGGATTCGCGGCGCGTAGTCCGTCCTGACTCGTGACGTGGACGGCGATGAGCTCTCCGCCCGCAGAGCGCGAGGCGATGCGGGACCCGCGGCGGAGCAGCGTCTCGCCCTCCGGACCTCCGGTGAGGGCGACGACCACGCGCTCCCGCGCCTCCCACGTGCTGTCGATCCCGTGCTCGGCGCGGTATCCCTTGAGCGCCTGATCGACCTCGTCGGCCAGCCAGATGAGGGCGAGTTCGCGGAGCGCGGTGAGGTTGCCGAGACGGAAGTAGTTCGACAGCGCGGCGTCGATGCGCTCGGCCGGGTAGACGAAGCCGCCGGACAGCCGGTCGCGCAGCGCCTGCGGGGCCAGGTCGATCACCTCGATCTGGTCGGCGCTGCGCAGCACGTTGTCGGGCACGGTCTCGCGCTGCGGCACGCCGGTGATCTGCTCGACCACGTCGTTCAGGGACTCGATGTGCTGGATGTTCAGCGTGGAGATGACGTCGATGCCCGCCGCGAGGAGCTCCTCGACGTCCTGCCAGCGCTTCTCGTGGCGCGAGCCGGGGGCGTTGGTGTGGGCGAGCTCGTCGACGAGGGCGACCGAGGGCGCGCGGCGCAGCAGAGCCGCGAGGTCCATCTCCTCGAGGTCGACGCCCCGGTGCCCGACGTTCGCCCGGGGGATCGACGGCAGCCCGTCGGTCATCGAGGCGGTCGCCGCGCGGCCGTGCGTCTCGACGATGCCGATCACGACGTCCTTGCCCTCTGCGAGGAGGCGTCGTCCCTCCTCGAGCATCGTGTAGGTCTTGCCGACGCCGGGGGCGGCGCCGAGCAGCACGCGAAGCCGCCCCCGGGTGGTCATGCTCAGCCCTCCCGCTCGTCGAGCGCGAGGTTCAGCTCGACCACGTTCACGACGCTCTCGCCGAGGTAGCCGAGGTCCGGCCCGCTCGTGGCGGCCGCGACGGCCGCGGCCACCACTTCCTGCGACATGCCGCGGGCACCGGCCACGCGCGCGATCTGGATCCGTGCGTACTCCGGGCTGATGTGCGGGTCGAGGCCCGAGGCCGATGAGGTCACGGCGTCGGCGGGCACAGCATCCTCGGAGACACCGTTGAACTCCGCGATCTGCGTCTTGCGCTCGGCGATCGCGGCG
Organism: Microbacterium sp. SZ1; assembly: GCF_002362255.1. GTDB lineage: Bacteria > Actinomycetota > Actinomycetes > Actinomycetales > Microbacteriaceae > Microbacterium. The sequence continues at coordinate 71,840 of NZ_LPVV01000007.1, forward strand.
ATCAGGTCCTCGCTCTCCGGGCCCTGGTTGGTGCCCGCCGAGGCGGTGCCGTCGTAGCCGTCGCCGGCCGCGGAGGGCCTGCTCTGGAAGTACTCCGGGAGCGGCTCGCCGTCGGCGTCGGTGAACGACTGCCCGATGAGCGAGGACCCGACGACGTCTCCCTCTTCCGAGACGAGGGCCGACCCGTTGGCCTGGGCGGGCAGCGCCAGCTGGCCGATGCCGGTGATCAGCAGCGTGTAGCCGATGCCGAGGACGACGGTGAACATGAGCATCGTGCGGACCGCGACCCCGAGGGTGCGGCCGCCGCTGCGTGTTCCAGCGTTCATGAGTGTGCGACTCCTTGAGAGATCAGAAACCGGGGATCAGGCGCACGACCAGGTCGATGAGCCAGATGCCGACGAAGGGGGTGATGATGCCGCCGAGTCCGTACACGGCGAGGTTGCGCCCGAGGATCTTGGAGGCGTTGAGAGGGCGGTACTTCACGCCTCGGAGCGCGAGCGGCACGAGGAAGACGATGACGATCGCGTTGAAGATCACGGCCGACAGCACGGCGGATGCCGGGGAGTGCAGCCCCATGACGTTCAGCACCGCGAGCTGCTGGAAGACGCCCATGAAGATCGCCGGGATGATCGCGAAGTACTTCGCGATGTCGTTCGCGATCGAGAAGGTCGTCAACGCGCCGCGCGTGATGAGCAGCTGCTTGCCGATCGCCACGATGTCGATGAGCTTGGTCGGGTCGGAGTCGAGGTCGACCATGTTGCCGGCCTCCTTCGCCGCCGACGTCCCCGTGTTCATCGCCACGCCGACGTCGGCCTGAGCGAGCGCCGGGGCGTCGTTCGTGCCGTCTCCGGTCATGGCGACGAGGTTGCCGCCCTCCTGCTCGGTGCGGATGTAGGCGAGCTTCTGCTCGGGCGTGGCCTCGGCGAGGAAGTCGTCGACCCCCGCCTCCTTCGCGATCGCCGCGGCGGTGAGGGGGTTGTCGCCCGTCACCATGACCGTGCGGATGCCCATCGCCCGGAGCTCGGCGAACCGGTCGGTCAGCCCCTCCTTGACGATGTCCTTGAGGTGGACGACGCCGAGGATCCGGTCGCTCTCGGCCGCGGAGCGCACGGCGACGACCAGTGGGGTGCCGCCGCTCGACGCGACGCCGTCGGTGAGGGCGGCGAGCTCGGCATCCGGGTCGAGGCCGAGCCAGGCCGCGACGGCGGAGCCGGCACCCTTGCGGATCTGCGTGCCGTCGGCGAGGTCGAGTCCCGACATGCGGGTCTGAGCCGTGAACGGCACGACGACGGCATCCGCCGGCTGCTCGACGTGAATGCCGCGGCCGTCCGCCAGGTCGACGATCGATGCCCCCTCGGGCGTGGGGTCGGCGAGCGAGGAGAGGGCGGCGATGCGCAGCAGTTCGTCGGCGTCGATCCCCGACAGGGGGAGCACCTCGCTCGCGCGGCGGTTGCCGTACGTGATCGTGCCGGTCTTGTCGAGCAGCAGCGTCGTGACGTCGCCGGCCGCCTCGACCGCCCGGCCCGACATCGCGAGCACATTGCGCTGCACGAGACGGTCCATTCCCGCGATGCCGATGGCCGACAGGAGCGCGCCGATCGTCGTCGGGATCAGGCAGACCAGCAGCGCGATGAGCACGGTGATGCTGGCGGGACTCGCCGGGTACGAGGCGATCGGGTTGAGCGTCAGCGCGACCATCACGAACACGATCGACAGGCTCGCGAGCAGGATGTTCAGGGCGATCTCGTTGGGGGTGCGCTGACGGGCCGCCCCCTCGACGAGGGCGATCATGCGGTCGACGAACGTCTCGCCGGGCTTCGACGTGATGCGCACGACGATGCGGTCGGAGAGCACCCGCGTGCCGCCGGTGACAGCCGACCGGTCGCCGCCGGACTCTCGCACGACGGGCGCCGACTCGCCGGTGATGGCCGATTCGTCGACGCTCGCGATGCCCCAGACGATGTCGCCGTCGCCGGGGATCAGCTCGCCGGCCGACACGACGACCGTGTCGCCGAGGCGGAGATCAGCCGAGGAGACGTCCTCGATGCGGGCGTCGTCCGCCTGTCCGTCGGTCGCCGGGTCATAGCCGTCGAGCCGGTGCGCCGTGGTGCTGGTGCGGGTCTTGCGCAGGGTGTCGGCCTGCGCCTTGCCCCGGCCCTCGGCGATCGACTCGGCGAGGTTCGCGAACACGACGGTGAGCCACAGCCACACGGCGATGATCCCGGTGAACGACCACGGGACGCTGCTGCCGCCCGAGGTCGCTGGACCGCCGAGGAACGGCTCAGCGACGGCGAGCAGCGTCGTCAGCGCAGCGCCGACCCACACGAGGAACATGACGGGGTTGCGCCATTGATCGCGCGGATCGAGCTTGCGCAGCGCGCCGGGCAGCGCAGCCCGGACCTGGGTCCAGGTGAGCGTCTTGCGACGGGCAGGGGTCGCGGTCTTCGCCGCGGCGGGCGAGGACGAGGGGGTGCGAGTGAGGGTGGACATGGTCACAGAAGCCCTTCCGCCAGGGGACCCAGCGTGAGAACGGGGAAGAAGACGAGTGCGGTCACGAGGACCGCGGTGCCGGCGGTGAGACCGACGAACAGCGGACGATGCGTCGGCAGCGTGCCCGCGGTGGCGGGTACCTTGTCCTGCGCGGCCAGCGAACCGGCGAGGGCCAGGACGAGCGCGATCGGCAGGAACCGCCCGAGCAGCATCGCGACGCCGAGCGCGGCGGTCAGCCACGGCGTGCTGGCGGTGAGGCCGGCGAAGGCGGATCCGTTGTTGTTGGCAGCGGACGCGAACGCGTAGATCACCTCGGACAGACCGTGCGATCCGGTGTTCGCGAGCGATTCGTCGACGATGCTGCCGCGCAGAGCGGGGACGGCGAAGCTCAGGGCGACGCCGCCGAGCACGAGGATCGGCATCACGAGGATGTACAGGCTCGCGAGCTTCATCTCCCGCGGACCGATCTTCTTGCCGAGGTACTCCGGGGTGCGGCCGACGAGGAGACCCGCGACGAACACCGCGATGACGGCGATGATCAGCATCCCGTACAGCCCCGAGCCGACTCCACCGGGGGCGATCTCGCCGAGGAGCATGTTGACCATCGGCATCATGCCGCCGAGCGCGGTGTACGAGTCGTGCATCGAGTTCACCGACCCCGTCGAGGTCAGCGTGGTCGTCGACGCGTAGAGCACCGACTGCACGAGGCCGAACCGCGCCTCTTTGCCCTCCATCGCGGCGCCGGCGAGTTCCGGTGCGCTGCCGCGCCCCGCGAACTCGAAGGCCGCGAGGGCGAAGGTCGAGGCGAGGAAGAGCGTGCCCATCACGGCGAGGATCGCGAAACCCTGGCGGTTGTCGCCGACCATCCTGCCGAACGTGCGGGGGAGGGAGATCGGGATCAGCAGGATGAGGAAGCACTGCAGCAGGCTCGTCCAGGCCGTCGGGTTCTCGAACGGGTGCGCGGCGTTCGCGTTGTAGAAGCCGCCGCCGTTCGTGCCGATCTCCTTGATGGCCTCCTGCGAGGCGACAGGGCCGCCGGGGAGGGTCTGCGTGCCGCCGGTGACGGTGGTCACATCGACGTTGCCCGAGAAGTTCTGCACGACGCCGCCGGCGATGAGCACGACGGCCGCGACGATCGAGAGCGGCAGCAGGATGCGGAACGTGCCGCGCACGAGATCGACCCAGAAGTTGCCGATCACGCCAGACCGCCGGGAGGCGAATCCGCGCACCAGCGCAATCGCGACGGCGATGCCGGTCGCAGCCGAGACGAAGTTCTGCACGGCCAGGCCGGCGAACTGCACGGTGTACGACAGCGCCTCGCCGGAGTACGCCTGCCAGTTCGTGTTGGTCACGAAGGAGATCGCGGTGTTGAAGGCGACGCCCGGCTCGACGTTCGCGTTGCCGAGGGAGTACGGAAGCCACTGCTGCGTGCGCTGCAGGACGAAGAGCAGCAGCACGCCGACGAGGGAGAAGTACAGCACCGAGCGCAGGTACGCCTGCCAGGACTGCTCGCGCGTAGGATCGACGCCGATGACCTTGAAGACGCCGCGCTCGAGAGCCCAGTCCCTGCGGGTGGTGAACGTCCAGGCCATGTAGTCGCCGACCGGACGGTAGACGAGGGCGAGGGCGAGGGCGAGCGTGGCGACGCTCGCGATCAGCAGACCCCACTCCATCAGAAACGCTCCGGTTTCACGAGGGCGAACACCAGGTAGACGACGGCCGCGACGCCGAGCACGGTCGCGAGGAGCTCGAAGACGATCACAGCTTCTCCACCGCCTTCCCGACGAGGCCGACGGTCACGAACAGGACGATCACGCCCAGCACGTAGACGAGGTCAAGCACGACAAGCTCCATTCACGCTTCGGCGATCACCGGGCGGGGACCGCGCGCCCCGAGGACGCAACACCCGATACAACACCCGGCGGAGACCCTGTCCTGACCGCTCTAACGGAACCCATACGGCGATCGCCGAGACCCTCACGCGGTGCTCACGAAACGCCGGCGGAGCGACCTCCGCGGCCGACTCAGCCGGCGCGTCGACGCGTGCGGCGGTCCTCGAGGATCACGCTGACGACGCTGATGGCGGCGAGGACGGCGAGGAGGACCTGCGCGGTCAGCGACACCGGATTGCCTGCGTCGACCGTGGTGTCCATCGCTTCAGCGGAGTTTCCCGCCCCCGATCCGACGTAGAGGACGAAGTCGGTGAACGCATGGAGGAGGACGCCCACCCACAGGCGGCCCGTCACACGTCGGACCCAGTAGTAGGTGACGCCGGACAGGGCCAGCGCTGCGACCTGGAAGGCGATGACGGCCGGCTGCAGACCGTGCCAAAGGCTCGAGTAGACGTGCGCGAGCGCGAAGAGCGCGGCGGTGCCGAGCATCGTGACGAGCTCGCCGTGTCGCTCGCGGAAGGAGAAGATGAGGATGCCGCGGCAGACGAGCTCTTCACCCAGTCCGACCAGCAGCGTGCCGAGCGCGACGACGAGGACGAATGTGACGGTGCGATCGGCCCACGGGACGCTGAAGGCCTCACCGAGCGGGACGAGGAGTGCGCACACCGGGATCGCGATCAGCCACCAGCGGTGTGGCCGGAGACGGAACGTCGGCGTCTCCCGCCAGACGGGGCCGCTCCACCCCGCCCGGTGCACGAAGGCGAGCGCGAGAGCGATCGCGATGGGCAGCGGAATCAGGTGCGACAGCGCGAATTCGCCCAGGTCGTCGCCCTCGCCGGCGAGGCCGCCCAGGAGGTTCCCGAGGCCGGCCGCGAAGACGATGTACGCCACGAGTGCGAGGATGCCGATCCACACCTTCGCATCCACGCGGCGAGTGGCGGACGTCGAACGCTGCAGCGTGCCGGGGTCTGTCATGTGACGAGTATGTCGGTTCGCGCACTTAGGTAAGGAGGTTAGTTAGTAGGATCGGCCCTATGGCGACACTCATGTACGGTCCGAGCGATGTGCCGATCCACATCGAGGATCGCGCTCTTGCTCACCTGAAGATCGTCATCGCGACGAAGCTCCGCCGCAACGAGTCCTTCACGCTCTCGTGGAAGCATGCGGAGGGTGAGCCGGGTGGGCGGTCGACGATCTGGATCCACCCGTCCATTCCGCTGCGGTTCGTGTTCGACGAGCCCGAGGCGCCGCAGATCAGCATGAAGTGGATCGAGCAGCTCGTCCACTCGGCGAACACGAGCGGAGGCATCGCCCTCGTCGACGAGGTGCTGAGCCCCGCCGAGATCGAGTCCGCGGACGCCTAGAGCGCACTCGATCCGTCGGCGAGCGCGGCGATGAGCGCCCGAGCGGTGGATGCCGAGGACTGCGGGTTCTGACCGGTGATGAGCGTGCCGTCGACGACCGTGTGCTCGCTCCAGGGCTCGGCGACGACGACATCGGCGCCGAGTTCCCGCAGCGACGACTCGAGCAGGAACGGGGCGCTGTCGGCGAGCCCGCCGATGCGCTCCTCCTCGTCGGTGAAGGCGGCGATGCGTCGTCCCGAGACCAGAGGGTCGGCCGTTGCGGTGGCGGCCGGGAGGAGGGCTGCGAGTCCGTGGCACACGGCGACGAGCGGGCGCCCGGCGGCCATCGTGTCGGCGATCACGGCCGCGGAGTCCGCATCCACGGCCAGGTCCTGCATCGGCCCGTGGCCGCCGGGGTAGTACACGGCGTCATACGCGGACGCGTCGACCTCGGCGAGCACGAGGGGCGCACGGAGAGCCGCGATGTCGGCGATCGCCTCGGCATCCCCCTCTCGCAGGCTGCCCGGGTCGGCGACCGGGGTGACGCCGGCGGGGGTCGCGAAGACGACCTGGTGACCGGCTTCGGTGAGCAGCGCGTAGGGCGTGAGCAGCTCCTCCGCCCAGTAGCCGGTGGGGTGCTCGGTGCCGTCGGCGAGGGTCCAGGTGCGCGCACCGGTGACGACGAAGAGGACAGTGGACATGATTCTCCTTGGGTCGAGTGGCCGACGCCAGCTGCGTCGAATGCTGTCTGCAACCTCGATCCGATCACCGGTCTTCCGATAGCTTCGAGATATGTCCGATCGGAATTTCGATGGGTTGCGCGATGTCCAGCTCTGGCGCACCTTCCTCGCGGCGTACCGCCACGGATCCGTCTCCGCGGCCGCGCGAGCGCTGGGCGTCGCGCAGTCGTCGGTCACGACGCAGCTGCAGGCACTCGAGAAGATCGTCGGTTCGCCCCTGTTCGAACGGCACGCCCGCGGCATCCGTCCGACGGCCGGAGCCGACGAGCTCGCCGGCCGGATCGCCGGGCCGCTCGACGCGCTGGCCGAGGCGGTCGGCGCGAGACCGGACGCGCCAGCCGTGCCGGTCCGCGTCGGCGGAGCGTCGGAATTCCTCGCCGCAGTCGCCATCCCTGCGCTCGCCCCGCTCGTGGCCGACGGCATGCTGATGACGGCCATGGCGGGACTCGCCGACGAGCTGCTGGACCGGCTCCGCAACGGTGAGCTCGACGTCGTCGTCTCCGCGGTGCGGCCTCGCGGGCGGACGCTGCCGGCCATGCCGCTGTTCGACGAGGAGTTCGCCCTCGTCGCGTCGCCTCGCCGTGGCATCCACCCGTCCGCCGAGCTGCGCGCGAGCGACCTCGACGGGCATCCGCTCCTCGCCTACGCGCACGACCTGCCGATCCTGCGACGATTCTGGCGCCACTCGTTCGGCATCCGGCTGGAGCGGAAGGCCGCCCTCGTCGCCTCCGACCTGCGCGCGCTCGCCGCGGCGGCCGTCGCAGGCGCCGGAGTCACCGTACTGCCGACGTACCTGATCTCGCAGGAGCTGGCCGACGGCCGACTGGTCGATCTGCGTCCGAGCGAGGACCCGCCCATCAACACGGTCTTCCTCGTGCGGAGGCCCGGCCCCGTCACACCGGCTGTCGCGCTCATCGAGCGTGCGCTGCGCGAGGCGACCAAGGCGCTGTGACCGCACCGTTCGGCGCCGCGATCGGATGTGTTTGACCCTCACACTGTGTCATGGTCGAGTGTGGTCGACATCATGTACACCATCGGAGAATTCGCCGCCCTGGGACGGGTGAGCGTGCGGATGCTGCGGCACTACGACGCGATAGGTCTTCTCACGCCCATGCGGGTCGACGCCCGCACCGGCTACCGCTCCTATTCGATCGACCAGCTGCCGCTGCTGCTGACGATCGTGGAGCTGCGGGAGCTCGGCGTGGGACTCGATCGCATCGCGGAGCTGACGACCGCCGAGGATCAGGATGCCGCCCTGCGCACCCTGCTCATCGAGCGTCGGCACGACCTCGAGGGGTCGATCGCCGCGGACCGCCTGCGCATCGCCCGGATCGAGCGACGGCTCCGACACCTCGAAGGAGACATCATGTCGCAGGTCGCTTACAAGCACGTCCCCGCCGTCACGGTCTACGCCGCGCACGGCACCGCTCCAGGCATGGGGCCGCAGAACGTGAGCCCGCTCATCGGCCCGCTCATCGACGGGCTCGACCGGGCTCTCGACGCCGCGGGTCGCCCTCTGCTGGACCCGGGCATCTTCTGGTACGACGCGGAGGACGAGGAGAACTTCGGCGTGCACGTCTCGTACCCCGCCGAGGCCGAGCCGGTCGCGGGAGAGGGGTACGACGTCGTGGAGCTCCCCGACATGCCCATCGCTGCGACCCTGCAGCACCGAGGCGACATGACCGGCATCGAGGAGTCGTGGTCGACGCTCATGCAGCAGATCGTCGCCGACGGCTACCGCGTCGTCGGACCCACCCGCGAGGTCTATCTGGAGGCCGACGGGCACGAACCCGGCCCCGACTGGCTCACGGAGCTCCAGGCACCGGTCGAGCGGATCTGAGGGCAGCGGCGGCGGGCCCGGCCGCTGGTCGGACCTGCCGCCCGCTCACGGCTGGACGGGGGGAAGCATCCGGTGCGACAGTGCGCGCACCGAGCGCAGGCGCTGACCGTGGCGGAGGAAGAGCGCCATCCCGGCCAGCCGACGACGCAGACCCCACCAGGTGACGAGACTGAGCGACTCGGTGACGATCGCGCCGCTCATCTTCGACTCGCCGTGCACGCGCTCGACGAACGTGATCGGCACCTCGACGACGCGGAGTCCCCGCTCGAGCGCACGCCACAGCAGGTCGACCTGGAAGCAGTAGCCCTGGGATGCGACGTCGAAGAGGTCGATCCGGCGCAGGGCGGCCGCGCTGAACACGCGGTAGCCGCCCGTGGAGTCGCGGACGTCGATCCCCAGGGCGAGGCGCGCGTACAGGTTGCCACCGCGGCTGAGGATCTCACGGTGCCGCGACCAGTTGACGACCTTTCCGCCCGGCACCCAGCGCGACCCCAGCACCAGATCGTGGTCGATGAGCTGCTCCAGCAGTCGGGGCAGCTCCTCCGGGCGGTGCGAGCCGTCGGCATCCATCTCGACCAGCGCCCAGTAGTCGCGCTCCAATCCCCAGGCGAACCCCGCGAGGTAGGCGCCGCCCAGCCCGTCCTTCTCGGTGCGGTGCAGCACGGAGACCGCGGGGTGCCGCTCGGCCAGGGCGTCGGCGAGCTCGCCGGTCCCGTCGGGCGACGCGTCGTCGACGATCAGAATGTCGGCGTCGGCCGCTGCGAGCACCCGGTCGACGATCGACTCGATGTTCTCGATCTCGTTGTAGGTGGGGATGATGACGAGCGTCTCGTTCATGGCGGTCCTTTCGAAGGGTCAGCTCTGCAGTTCGGCGAAGACGATGAGGTTGTCGAGATAGTGCCCCGTCGAGGGGTCGAAGACGCCCCCGCAGGTGATGAGCCGCAGTTCCGGGGTCGGCACGTTGCTGTACACGGAGGAGGTCGGGAATTCGGCCTTGGCGGACTGGATGCTGTCGCTCACCGCGAACACGCGCTCCGATCCGTCCGACAGGGTGACGACGATCTCGTCGCCGACGGCGAGCGAGCCGAGACCCGCGAAGACGGCAGGCGCCGACGGAGAGTCGACATGACCGGCGATGATCGCCGGTCCCACCGCACCGGGGACGACGCCGCCCGAGTACCACCCGGCGAGGTCGTAGTCGACGGGGGCGGTGAGGCGACCGGTGCCGTCGAGCGTCAGGTCCTCCAGCGTCGAATCCACGCCGAGCGCGGGGATCGAGACGCGCGTCGGCACGGCGTCCCGTGCCGGGGGCGTGGGCTCGGCAGGATCCTGCATCCCGCCGGCGGAGAACCCGCTCTGGGCGGTGGCCGGCGGGGCGGGGGATGCCGGGCCGGTAGCGCCGCACGCCGCGAGGCCCAGCGATACGGCGAGCACGCCGATCGCCGCGAGGGTGCGCATCCCACCGGCCCCGCGCATCAGACCTCTCCCGTCCCGCAGCCGCCGAGGGCCTCGTCGGTGAGCATCGCGGTCGACAGCATGACCCAGGACGCTCCGTAGTAGGTCGGATACCGCACGCTGAACTGCGCGGCGCGCTCGAGGTCGGAGGAGGCCGCCTCGGCGTCGCCGCTCGCGGAGGCGGATGCTGCGCGCGCGGTGTAGGCGAAGGCCGACTCATCGGACGACAGGGAGCCGCCCCCGAGATCCAGGCGCGACGCCAGCTCGTCCTCCCGATCGAGGGTGGCGAGGGGACGAGCGGCGAGAGCCACGTCAGCGGGATCGCAGGATTCCGCGTACCGCAGCAGGAGCCGCGGCGCGTCGAACCCGTACTGCACGGGATCGCCTCCGCCGCGCGGCCCCGGCATGGGCTCGACGAGTCCGTCGGCGTGCACCTGGGCCCAATCGGGCGGCAGATCAGTGGCATCGAGGATCGTGCCGGTGACCTGAGCGCTGCCCGCCTGCAGTTCGGCCCAGCGCGGATCGCCCGTCGCCGCACCGAGGACCTGGAACGCCACGGGCGACGCATAGCTGGGGTTGTAGGCGTACGGCTCGCGGTCGGCCGCCCACAACCCGGGCAGCAGGATGCGTCCCTGCGCGGTCTGCACCGTGAGACGGTCGGCGATCACGGTCGCGAGCTCCACGCCCTCCGCGCGCAGGTCCTCGCGCCCGAAGCGGTCCCCCGCCAGCACGAGAGCGCGGGCGGCGTCGAGGTCGGCATCGGTCGCCGGTTCGTCGTCGACGACCTTCCCGTCGTCCCACCGCCAGGCCATGAGCCCGTCGGGGCGCAGCAGCTCGGCGCGCGTCCAGTCCCAGACCTCGTCGAAGCGCTGCTCGTCGTCGGCGATCAGGGCCGCGAAGAGTCCGTACGCCTGGCCTTCGCTGACGGTGTCGCCGCCTTCGTCGCGCCGGACGACGCGTCCGTCCTCGACCCACTCGTCGAGGAACGAGGTCGCGAGGTCGGCGGCGACGAGATCAGGTGCCCGCGTCTCCTCCGGAGGCAGGGGCGACGAGGTGGCGGCGGGCGACGCGTCGGGCGGGCCGGTGTCGGCGGTGTTCAGGCCGACGGCGACCGCCGCGGTCCCCGCCGTCACCACCACGGCGCCCGCGGCGATCGCGATCAGAGCGGGGCGGCGCATCAGAGCGCCTCCCGCACCTGCTTCGCCGGAGCCGTTCCGTCGGCCTCGGCGTGGGCGAGGTAGCCGCCGCCCGTGTCGACCCCGCCGTCCGGCACGTCTCCCACGGAGGCGCTGTCGAGGATCGGCAGGATCGTGAGTCCGCCGCTGGATGTGTCGAGCACGAACAGCGTCGTGACGCTGCCCGCGGCGACCGACACGTCCGCGGTGTCCTGCACGCCCTCGCCGGTGAGGTCGAGGGTCCAGTCCCCGGCGGGGATCTCGGCGTACCCGGTGGCCGATCCGGCCTTCGCATCCTTCGCGATCGGGTCGCCCTGCGCGGTCGTCACGTCGACCTCCGGCGTGATCGTGGACGCCTGGATGAGTCGGATGCGGGCGGAGCCGGCCGCGGGCTGCGACAGGTCGTCGTCGAACGCCCGCACCTGCAGGTCATCGGTCGGTCCGTAGGCTGCGACCGTCGTCGCGGTGCCGGCGTCGACGGTGACCGTCTCCGAGATCACGGGGACGTCCGACCCCGACGAACCGGCCGGCACCATGCTGACCGTGTACGACCCGGCCGGGAGCTCCTGGTACGTGGAGACGTCGCCGTAGCCGACGCCGTCGAGCTCGAAGAGCGTCGAACCGCCGCTCACGGCCGCGACACGCACGTCGACCGACTTGGTGTCTGGCGAGAGGTGGCCGAGGCGCAACCACCCGGCCGAGGCGTCGACCGCCGCCGGAGCAGCCGCCGGACGCGGGTCGACGGAGGCGGTCTGCGCCGCGGCGGGCAGCGGGGCGGCGAGGCCGACGAGCAGGGTCGCCGCCCCCCAGGCCAGGCCGGTCTTCAAGCGCGGGAATCGTGAATTCGTCATGATGTGCTCCTTCTCGATGGGTCGTGCGTTCCGTGTGGCTGTCTGTCGGTCGGTCGGTCTGTCGGTTCGGGAGTGCTGTCAGGGCAGCAGGGGCCGCAGCGAGATCGGGTACCGGAGCACCACGGTGTCGCCCGAGACGGCCACCTCGGCCGGTTCGTAGGCGCCGGTGAGCGAGTCGAGGAGCGCGCGCCCCTCCGGGGTGAGCCGGTCGCCGTCGGCGACGGGCGCTCCGCTGATCGATGAGATCGCGAGCTGACGGAACGACTCGTCGCCCTCGCCCGACACCACGGGGAATCCCGAGACGGTGACCGATCCCGAACCGGCGAGCGCGGCGAGCACGGCGATGATGCGCTCATCGACCTGTCCGGCGATCAGCCGGTCGCGGTCCGCATCCTCCAGCGTGATCTCGGGGTTGGTCGCGAGCTCGGCACCCAGACGCGCGCGCTGCGAGACCGCATCATCGAGCGAGATCGCCGCCTGCTCCGCGCCGTCGATCGTCACGCGGCGCACCTCGACCGCCTGCGGTCCCGAGCCGAACGAGGCCACGACGACGGAGTTGTCGATCGCCTGCTGCACCTGCGGGAACGCTCCGGGGAACGTGCGCATGGAATCCGTCGTGACGACGTAGTCGGCGTCGCGCCATCCGTTGGGCGAGTCCGCCTGGACGGCGGGATCGGTGTCGAGCTTGTAGTACCAGATGACGTTCTCGCGATCCCAGCCGGCGCGCACCAGGTCGACCCACATGGCGTCGTCGACGATGATGCGCTGATCGGTGGTGGCGTTCTGCTCGAGCCACTGCTCGGCACCGCGGAGGGGTGCGTCGAGGTCGGCGAGCACGAAGCCGCGCAGCTGCGTCGCCCAGAGCGGCACCGCCACGATCGCCCCCACGGCGGCGACGGCCACGAAGCCGGTCGCGAGACCGCGGTGCGACGCCGACCGCCGACGGATGCGGGCCACCGCGCTGTCGGCTGCGCCGGCGATGAGGAGGGCGCCGAAGGGGATCAGCATGATGACGTACGGCACCGGGAGATACCCGCCGGGCCGGAACATGAAGGCGGTCATGGCCAGCACGAGCACCGCGTACGGGCGCAGGCGCGGCAGGAGCAGCGCGAACACCGCGGCGACGAGGCTCAGCACGATGAACACCGGATCCAGCTGCCACCACATGCCGAGAGTGCGGTTGATGAGCGAGTCCGGGTCGGCTATCGATCCGCTGCCCTCGCGGGAGGCGAGCTGGAAGGTGATGCCCTCCATGAGGCTGACCCGATCCGTGCCACTGAAGAGCTCCCCCTTCACGGCGGCGAGCAGCAGATAGCTGCCGCCGATCAGGACCAGGATGCTGGCGGCCACCGAGAGCGTGTACCGGCGGGTCTCGCGGCGGGCGCTGCGCAGCATCACCCAGGCGAGGAACGGCAGGGCGAGCAGGAACGTCTCCTTCGTCAGCACCGCGATGCCGAACGCGAAGGCGGATCCGGCGAACGCGGCGAGCTGGCCTCGTCGGTTCGTCGCCAGGAAGAAGGCGAGGAGCAGCCAGGGCACGGCGACGTTGTCGAGGTAGACCGTGCGGTGGAACTGCAGTGCGAGGGGCGACAGGGCGAACACGAGGCCCGTGGCCGCTGCGGCGACCCGCGACATGCCGAGCCGGCGGGCGAGCGCCCACAGCAGCACGACCGAGACGAGTGCGGCCACCAGCACGGCCTCGCGCCCGGCGAGGACGGCGACGTCCCAGCGCTCGAACGCGCCGGTGAGCTGCGTGTAGCCGGCGATCTGCAACCAGCCGAGCGGCGGGTGGTCGTACCAGTACGTGTAGTGCGCGAGCTCGCCGAGATGGGTCACGGCCCACGCCTGCGCGGTGTACGTGCCCTCGTCGTCGATGCGCTGGGGGGAGCCGCCGACGTTGAGGAAGTTGACCACGGCGCTGACGAGCAGCACCGGGATGAGCCAGACGAGATCGCGTGCGTGCGTGCGGAGCCAGAGCGACACGCGTCCGGGGGTCCTCGGCGTCGTGTCGGAGGGGCGGATGCCGGCGCCCGGGGCGGAGCCGGTCGTGTCCCGCCCGAGATCGGCGGGCTTCTCGAGTGTCGTGCTCATGCGGCGACCTCCTCACGGATCGGAGCGGACGCGACCGTGGCCGGCTCGCGATGCGCGCCGCTGTGCGCGGTCTTCTCCCACCCGCGCTCGCCGCGGAGTTCGCGGTAGACGGCGCGGATGGCTGCGCCCGCGAGCAGCACCTGGAACGGGATCGTGCCCAGGACGAGGCGGACGTAGTCGCGGATGCGCACCTTCTCGCCGTACAGCCGGCCGAACTCGTTGAGGCCCGCGATCTCGACCGCGACCGTCACGAGCGTCGGGGCGAGGGGGATGAAGGTGAGCAGCGCGACGACGGTCGGGACCTTGACTACCAGGATCAGGAAGAGCGACAGCGGGATGAGCAGACCGGTCGCGGCCTGCAGGAACGGCATCGCGAGCATGTAGCGCGCGAAGAGCCGCTGCCCGCGCGTCGGGAGGGCCCGCCACTCGCCCTTGCGCAGCACCTGGAGGAAGCCCTGGTTCCATCGGGTGCGCTGCTTGTAGAACGACGGCAGCGTACCGGGCGTCTCCTCCCTGGTGACGTACTCGGGGCTGTACGCCACGACGACCTTCTCGCCCTGGCTCGAGAGCCGCACGCCGAGCTCGCAGTCCTCGGCGAGGCACTCCGCATCCCACCCGCCGTTGCGCTCGAGCGCGTCGCGCTTCACGAACACCGTGTTGCCGCCGAGTGGGATGAACTTCGCCCCGGCGTGGAAGTGCAGGCGGGAGCGGAACCAGAAGTAGTACTCGAGCACGTTGCGGAGCGACCACCACGACGAGCGGAAGTTCATCAGCTGCACTCCGCCCTGCACGACGGTGGCGCCGGTCTCGGTGAACCGGGAGTCGATGTGGCGCAGCAGTTCCGGATGCACCTCGTCCTCGGCGTCGAACACGCCGACGATCGAGCCGCCCGCGTACGACAGGGCGCGGTTCAGCGCCTTCGGCTTGTTCTTCGGCACGCTGTCATCCACCACGACCTCGATGAGGTCGGGGTGGCGCGCGGCCGCCGCGCGCACGACCGCCGTCGTGCCGGGGTCGTCGTCGCCGACGATCGCGATGATCTGCACGTCGGGGTGCGTCTGCGCGGCCAGGGCGTCGAGGGTCTGCCCCATCACCTCCTCCTCGTGCCTGCCCGGCACGAGAAGGGTGAAGGTGTGCTGCGCGGGGCGCGGTTCGCGCGAGAACGCCGTGCTGTCGTAGGTGCTCTTCGAGCGCCACGCGTACAGCATCCACCACAGCGTCGTCACCGCGACCGCGGTGAGGGCGAGAGCCACGGCGACCAGCCCGACGTGCCCGGCGAAGGCGACCCAGTCGACACCGGATGCGCTCTGCGCCGTCTCGACGAGCCCGGGGTCGAGCACCTCTCGATTGGGTACGCCGGGTGCCGGAGCCTGCTCGGGTTCGGGGGTCAGCAGGGGGCCGGGAGCGGGATCGCTTTCGAAGGGTCGGGAGAGGGCGTGCGCGAGGAGTGTCATGATGTCGCCTCCTGAGGCGTCCGGAAGACCAGGAATCGGTAGGTGAGGTAGCGGAACACGGTGCCCAGGGCGAGACCCACCACGTTCCCGGCGATGTTGTCGGCGAGGTGACTGGTGAACCCGAGGACGTAGTGCGAGACGAACAGGCATCCGGCGGCGATCAGCAGCCCTCCTCCGTTGGCGAGGAGGAAGAGCAGGAGCTCCTTCGCGACCGCAGGGCGCCGCGTGCTGCGGAAGGTCAGGTAGCGATGCCCGAGCCAGGCGACTCCCGTGGCGACCGAGACGGAGATGACCTTGGCCCAGATCACCTGCTCCGACATCACGGTGGCGCGAAGCAGGTTGTACCCGCCGACATCTACGACGAAGGCGATGAGACCGACGCCCCCGAACGCGGCGAGCTGCGGCACGGCTCGCCTCACGGCGGAGGCGAGTCGGGACAGCCGAAGGAATGGCGCGGAGGGGGAGAGCGTCATACTGCGCGTTCGGAGGCTCTCGCGGTGCGGATTGGTGCGCGTCGGCGGCACCCCGGCGTGTCTGCACGGAAACGAGCAGGAAGTTTTTTTCACGCACCACGGGCCCGGGGAACGCGCCCGTTGCCCGTATATCAGCGCCGTCCCCGAGCGCGATCGGACGGGTGGTGGCGCGGTACTGTTCGATCATGGGAAAGCTCGAGTACAACAGTTCGCGTCCGGCGATCGAGATCGACGACGATCTCCTCGTCCATGTGAAGATCGTCATCGCGACCAAGCTGCGGCGTCAGGAGAGCTTCATGATGACCTGGCCCGACGGGTCCCACGGGGTCGGCGCGATGTCGGCGTGGATCCACCCGAGCATCCCGATGGTGCTGGAGTTCGACGAGAGCCCCGCGCCCAAGGTCGACCCGCGCCGCGTCGAACGGATGATGGCGCGGCTCAATGCGCGCGGCGAGCTGGTCCTCGACGAGCTCGAGTGAAGGCCCGCACCGGCGTGTGGCTCAGGAGCGCGGGCCGACCGACGACTCGCCCTCGATGAGGACGCCGTCGACGCGGTGGACTCCCGGCTCGTAGGCGCCGCCGCCGATCGCGTCGGCGAGGTACTCGGCCGCGCGCTCTCCCACGGTGCTGAGCAGCGGATCGATCGTGGTCAGCGTGCGATCGTGCTGGTCCATGAGGCCGGCGAGATTGTCGAACCCGACGATCGCGACGTCGGCCGGGATGCGGAGCCCTGCCTGCCGGAAGACCTCGGATGCGGCCATGGCGATCGTGTCGTTGCCGCAGAACACGGCGTCGAACTCGAGCCCGGAGGCGAGCAGGTCCTCGGCGGCCCTGCGCCCCCATGAGCGGGACCAGTCACCGTGGAACCCGGCCCCGCCGACGAGCTCGAGACCCTCGGCGGCCAGCACCGAGGTCAGTCCTTCGGCGCGCTCCCGCGCGGAGTGGTCGTCGAGCGAGGCGCCGATGTGCGCGATCCGTCGTCGGCCGAGGTCGATCAGGTGGCGGCCGGCGAGCTCGCCCGCGACCTGGCCGTTGTGCACGAACGACACGTCGTCCGGCTCGTCCGAGAACCCGTAGGCGTACACGACGGGCACGGTGAACCCTGCCGTCACGGAGCGCATCGCGGTGCCGCTGCCGTCTCCGACGACGAGCAGCCCGTCGACCTTTCGTGCACGGAACTTGCGCACCGTCGCGGCGACGACCGCGCGGTCGAGCCGGGAGTCCGACACGAGCACCGACAGGTCTCGTGCCCCGAGAGCCGTCGTCGCGGCCGTGAGCACCGGCATCGTGAACGCGCCAGGCGCGTTGAGGGTGAGCACGCCGATGGTGGCGCTGCGCCCCTGAGCGAGGAACTGGCCCAGCGCGTTGGGCTCGTAGTCCAGGCGCGCCGCGGCTTCGAGGATGCGCTCGCGAGTGGCGTCCGATGCCTTGCCCCCACCGCGCAGCACCTTGGATGCGGTCGAGACGGAGACCCCCGCGATGGCGGCCACGTCCTTGAGGGAAATCGCTTTGCTTGACATCGCAGAACGATTGTAGCGATCCGGTGCTGCGACGCTCACTCGCGCGGCCGGATCTCCCACGTCAGGCGGGTGCGGCGCTCGCCGTGGGCGGGCACCGTCACCGAACCCGACCCGAGGGTCGCCGTGCCGTAGGGGTCGGATGCCGGTTCGAGCCCGACCGCGTCGACCGCGCCCCACCACGGGAATCCCTCCGACCCACGGCGCTCCTGCCAGACGTACAGGCGGGGGAGCAGCGCGGCATCCCACGTCATCGTCGCATCGATGCCGGCCGACCTCGACGCGACCAGGACGCGTCCGGAGGGGGCGTCGAAGTCGTCGAACCGCGACCCGGGCGCAGTCACGATCCCCACCGTGACACGCTCGGCCCGGTCGGCGCCATCGGCCCCGAGCGTGACCTCGGCGTCGTCGAAGAGCGCCCCCGCGAGGGCCGGGTGCTCGACCCAGACGACGTGCTGATCGCCGCCGCTGTCGTTGCGCAGCACGGTGTCGACGGTCACACACCCCTCCGAGACGGTCACCGTGCGGGTCACCCGCAGCGGCGCGGTGCGCAGCAGCACCTCCGCGACGATCGCCGCGTCGCCCTCGGCGCGCACGCGCCACGACCGCCAGGCCGCCTCGCCGTGGAACGGCTGCTCGACGGCGGCCTCGGGTGACGGGTCGCCCGCCGCCGGGGCCAGCAGGTGCCAGCCGCCGGGATAGCGTCGATGCCATTCGGCGCTGCTCGACGGCATCCGCCAGGCATCGCCCTCTCCGCCGAGCCCCTCGTCCGCCCAGGGGGTGCGCGCGAGCAGCTCGACGCCGTGCGCCTCGATCGACGAGATCGCCCCGCCGGCCCTCGACACCCCGACGCGGATGCCGTGCGCGGCGACGACCACGTCGTCCGACGTCACGGGGTCCGACGTCGCGGGGTCCGACGTCATGGAGTCTCCGCGCCGAGGTCGATCACGAACAGCGCGTCGCCGGCGAACTCGGTCTGCTCGAGACGGATGCCGGGGGCGCCGTCGTGCTCGACCGGCGACCACTGCGCCGCGTCGATCCGCCGGGCGTCGAGGTCGTAGACGCGCACATCGACGATGTCGGCGGGGTCGAGGCGCAGCGTGAGAGCGAACGCCTCGGGCGCGTAGACCGCGACCCGGTCACCGGTCCGCCCGACGACCGCGCCCGACGGCTCCGCCATGAGCAGATCAGCAGCTTCGTCGAGGTCGAACAGGACCTCGCCCTCGACCACCCGGCGGAGGAAACCGACGTCGTCAGCGCCGGGGAACTCCATCGCCACCGAGAACGGGAACGGCATGCCGTGCACGTTCTCGGCTGTGAACCCGGTGCCGCGACGGTGCCAGCTCCACACACCGTGCGCGCCGTACCCGAGTCCTGCGGCCGCCCCGGCCACGACACCGGTCCAGCTGGCCCGTCGCACGTCGGCCCGCGAGTGCCGCGCGCGGCCGGCGAAGCGGCCGAGTCCCTCGTAGCAGGGCTCGAGGTTCACTATCGGCCGCGGCACCGAGAACGCCGCGTAGTGGCGGACGAGGTCGCGGGGCAGCGTGTCCCAGTCCTGGTTGTGCCCCGGCTGGAGACCGTGCAGGTCGAGCAGCTCGCCGTCGGCGATGGCCTCCGGCATCCGCGCGGTGGGGGTGCTGTGCCAGGTGACGAGTGCGTCGCGAGCGAGTCGGCGCACCTCGGCGGCGGCCAGCGAGTAGCGGGCGAGCGCGACCTCGGAGTCGAGGTCGTCGTCACCGGAGACGATCCAGATCGGGTCGAATCGGGCGAACCGCTCGACGGTCGCGCGCACGTGGGAGAGGGTCTGCTGCTCGTCGAGCACGAGCTCAGGGGTGAGTCCCGCGCCCCACGTCGCCGGCACGAAGTTGTTCCACAGCAGCACGAGCATCGGTGTGAAGCCGTGCTCCACCGCCTCCTCCAGCATCCGCTCGGCCCGCGGCCAGTACTCCGCGTCGCCGCCGTCGAGGTCGAGGCGTCCGTCGCGCACGACGTACGGCGACAGCCCGCCCTCGGAGCGGTCGTGCTCGATCGGAAGCACGCTGATGAGCAGGCCCGTGAAGCCCTGACGGCGGCGCCGCACGAGGTAGTCGGTCCACTCCTCGTCGGTCGGTCCGCTGAACGCGGCCCAGGTGGTGTCGGCGAGCAGGAAGGCAGGTGCTCCGTCGCGGAGCAGGGAGCGCCGGGAGGGCGCGAGGGACCACGTGGGCATGCGAGTGCTTTCGGAGTTCGGAGGGGTGAACGGGGGCGGTCAGGGGGCGATCAGTGCGCCGTCGGTCGAGCGGACCCCGGCCGCCCAGCCGTCGTGGCCGGAGAGGCCGGCGGGGAAGCGGGCGGCGGCGCGCTCGTCGAGGTCGACGCCCCAGCCCGGCGCATCGCTCGGGGTGAGCCAGCCGTGCTCGATGTCGAGCATGCCGGGGAAGACCTCGTGGCTCGCCTCGTTGTAGACGTGGCCCTCCTGAACGCCGAACGCGGGGGAGGAGACGTCGAGCGCGACCGCCGCCGCGACGGCGAACGGCGAGGCGTCACCGGGCGAGTGCCAGGCCGTGCGGACGCCGTCGATGTCGGCGAGCACGGCCAGCCGCCGGGCCGCGCTGAGTCCGCCGACGTCGGAGATGTGCGCGCGCAGGTAGTCGACGGAGTGGGTGCGCACGAGGCGGGCGGCCTCGGTGAACGAGGTCGCCAGCTCGCCGACGGCCAGGGGCACCGACGAGACGGCCGCGACCTCGGGCAGGCGGTCCCAGTGCTCGGGGGCGAGCACATCCTCGATGAAGAACGGGCGGTGCGGCTCGAGGTCGCGCAGCAGCGCGATGGCCTGCCGCGGCGAGAGGCGGGAGTGCACGTCGTGCAGCAGTTCGACGTCGTCGCCGAGCAGCTCGCGCATCCGGGCGAAGAGCTCGGGCGTACGGCGCAGGTACTCCGAGACCCGCCAGCCCTCCGGATTGCGGGCCCAGTCGTACAGGCCCGGGGCGGGCGGCGCCCCGTAGTGGCCGATGCCCTGCTGTCCGGTCTGGATGCGGATGTGACGGAGCCCCGCCGCGCGCAGCTCCTCCGCGTGCGCGGCCGTGGCCTCGGCATCCGGTCCCTCGGCGTGCAGGTACACCTCGGCCGCCGCGCGGACCCGGCCGCCGAGCAGTTCATAGACGGGCATGCCCGCGCGCTTGCCCGCGATGTCCCACAGCGCCATGTCGACACCCGAGAGCGCGTTGTTGCCCACCGGGCCCTCGCGCCAGTACGCGGAGAAGCGGACGAGCCGCGTCAGATCCTCGATGTCGCCGGGGTAGCGGCCAACCAGCAGCGGGCGGATGTGGTCGAGGTACGCGACCACCGCCTGCCAGCGCTGCGTGAAGGTGGCACAGCCGAGTCCGTACAGACCGTCGTCGCTCGTGAGCACCTTCACGACGACGAGCGGGATGCCCTCGGGCGCCGTGACCACCGCGCGGACGTCGGTGATGCGCACGTCGTCGCGCGCCGTCCAGGGCTGGGCGAACGTGAGCGGTGGAGGGGTGTGGTCGGTCACGGGATGTTCCTCGTCGGGGTGAGAGACGGTGGGGCGAGCGGGGCCGTCGCCGTGCCGTCGTGGATCGACTCCGCCGGCCGGAAACCGAGCACGGTCGCGGCGACGCTCGCATCGACGAGTGGCGAGGAGGCGTCCACGGGGGAGTCGGCGGGGATGCCGGGGGCGTACCGGGCGAGCAGCACGGTCGTCGGCTCGTCGAGCAGTGTGTCGTCGGCGCTGAGTCCCGCCACGAGGACGCCGGTGGTCGTCGCCTCGATCGCGACGCGCACGGCCCTGGCGGCATCCGCCATCGTCAGGTACGCCCAGCCCTCGCGGGCCATCGACGCGGGGTCCTCGGCGACCTCGGCCGCCGCCCGGAGCAGCACCTCGGGCCACTTGACGAGCGGGAACCGCAGCGCGACCACGTCGATGCCGTGGCGGCGGTGCGCGTAGCGGGCGGTCTGCTCGTCGACGCCCTTCGACAGCGAGTACGCGTCGGCGACGTCGGACGGGGTGTCCTCCCGCAGGGGGAAGGACGGCGGGAAGGCGCGGTGCGGGTTGTTCGGGTAGCCGAGCGCGTTGATGCTGCTCGCGATCACCGCACGACGGATGCCGCGGCTGCCCGCCTGCTCGAGCACGTTGAAGGTGGAGTCGGTGTTGACCCGGAACACCTCGTACGGGGTGCCGAGGGTCGGGTGCGGGATCGCGGCGAAGTGCGCCACGGCGTCCGCTCCGTCGAGCGCGGCGGCCACGTCGTCGACCGAGGACGTGTCGCCCACGAGCACGCGGTCGGCCGGGTGCTCGGAGGCGTACGAGAGGGAGAGGGCGGTGACGTCGTAGCCGGCGCGGAGGAGCTCCGCGCTCGCGGCGCGACCGATCTCGCCGTCGGCGCCCGTGACGAGGACGCGGGTCATCCCTTCACCCCTCCGGCCATGCTCGCGCCGCGCAGGAACTGCCGCTGGAACACCAGGAACAGCACCACGGGGATGATGAGCGACAGGAACAGCGCCGCCATCTGCACGCTGAGCTCCGTCTGCGCGGCGAGGCGCGGCAGCGCCACCGACACCGGCTGCCGATCGGGATCGGGGAGCACCAGCAGCGGCCAGAGGTAGTCCTTCCAGGAGGCCACGACCGAGAGCAGCGCCACCACGCCGAGGATCGGCTTCGACAGCGGCAGCACGATGCTCCACAGGATGCGGAGCGCGCCGGCGCCGTCGATGCGCGCGGCGTCGTACAGGTCGGCGGGGATCGACTCGAGGAACCGCGCGATGATGAGCACGTTGAACGCGGTGGCCGCCGCGGGGAGCCAGATCGCCCACGGGGTGTTCAGCAGCGAGATGCCGAGCACGGGGAGCTCCCGCACCGTGAGGTAGAGCGGGACGAGCGCGACGATGCCCGGCACGAAGAGGGTGGCCAGGATCGCGCCGGAGAGCAGCTTGCCCCACTTCGGTCGCAGCACCGTGATCACGAACGCGGCGGTGGTCGACACGACCAGGGTCGCGACGGTCGCGCCGAGTGCGAGCACGGCGGTGTTGAGCAGGTAGTGCCCGATACGACCGCGCTCCCACGCGATGCCGATGTTCTCCCACTGCACGACACCGCTGGTGAAGAACGCGAACGGCTCGCGGATGAGGTCCTGGGTGGGGGAGACCGCTGCCAGTGCGAGCCAGACGAGGGGGCCGAGCCCCGCGACGAGGAGGGCGACCAGCACGAGGGTCTGCACGATCGCGAGCGTCACGCGCACGACGGGGCGACGGCGGTCGGAGTCGGAGATGTTGGTGCGAGGAGCCGGTGCGGCGTCGGCGGAGCGACGAGGGCGGGCGAGGATGCTCATCAGGCGCTCCAGCGACGGGTCAGGCGGGCATACAGGAAGGCGAAGACGCAGAGCACGGCGGCGAGCAGGACGCTGAGCGCGGTCGCCGCGCCGTAGTCGACGCGGACGAAGGCGTAGTCGTAGATCGTCATGAGCAGCGTCTTGGTGGCGCCGAGAGGGCCGCCGCCGGTGAAGAGGAACGGCTCGGTGAAGATCTGCATGGTGCCGATGACCTGCAGCAGCAGCATGGTGCCGATGATGCCGCGCATCTGCGGCAGGGCGACGTGCCAGACGCGGCTCCAGATGCCGGCGCCGTCGAGCTCGGCGGCCTCGTAGAGCTCGGTGGGGATGCTGGTGAGCGCCGCGATGTAGATGATGACGGCCGTTCCGGCTCCCGCCCACGTGGTCTCGAGCACGATCGACGGCATCGCGAACGCGGGGGAGGTGAGCCACGGGACAGGTCCGATGCCGATCGCGCCGAGGATCGTGTTGAAGACGCCGTCGGACGACGGGTCGTAGAAGAACTTCCACAGCAGGATGGCGACGACCGGCGGCACCATCACGGGAAGGTAGGCGAGGGCGCTGAAGTACCAGCGGTGCCCGCGGAGCTCGGCGATCAGCACCGCGAGGGCGAGGGGCACGGGGAAGCCGAACACGATCGCGAGGAGCGTGTAGTAGACGGTGTTCAGCGCGGCCTGGGGGAGCTGGGGGTCGGAGAGCACGTACGCGAAGTTCTCGATGCCGACCCACTGCGCGTCCTGACCGGGGGTGACGGTCTGCACGCTCATCACGAGCGACGAGACGATGGGTCCCCACGAGAAGTACAGGTAGACGAGGATCGCGGGGGCCGCGATGCCGAGGGCGACGAGTCCGGGGCGCAGGCGACGCCAGCGGCGGGTGGTCGCGGTCGGCGCGGAGCCGGCGCGACCATGGGAGCGGTTCTGGTACATCTGTTCTCCGGACGGGAGGGATCGGGGCGGGAGCGGTGTCCCGCCCCGATCGCGGTGGGATGTGGCGACCTGAGGGTCAGCGGCCGAGGCGGCCCTGGACGTCGGTCTGCGCCTTCTCGAGCAGCGCCGGGATGTCGGCGTTCTCGTCGGTGAGCACGGCCTGGATGACGCCGTCGAGAGCGCCGTAGACCTCCTGGGCGTTGTTCACGGGCTCGGGGACGATCGGGATCTCGGTCGACGCCTCGAGGTAGGGCGTGAAGTTGTCGGACGGCACGTTGATGTAGTCGGCGATCCACTCGAAGTACGTGTCGTACGCGTCGGTGTTCACGACCGCGAGTCCGGGCAGGCCCGTCACGGAGCCGGCCTCGTTCGACGCCTTCGCATCGGCGACCGCGACGTCCTGGTCGAAGTAGCGCTCGAGGTAGAAGAACTTGATCCACTTCACCGCGGCGGCCTTCTCCTCCTCCGAGGCGTCGGGCTTCACGATCTGCACGCTGCCGCCGGACAGGGTGCCGTTCACTCCGCCGTCCTGCGGCATCCCACCGATCCCGAAGTCCTCGGCCGGCAGCTTCAGGTTCTGCACGACACCGTAGTAGCGGTCGGTCGCGGCGATCATCATGCCGATCTTGCCCGCTGCGAAGTCCTGACCCTGGGTGTCCATGTCGTACAGGGTGTTCGCGGGCAGGGTGCCGTCTTCGAAGCGCATGGCGTGCAGCAGCTCGAGCGCCTCGGTCGACGGGGCGTCGTCGAAGGTCGCCTTGCTTCCGTCCTCGTTCTCGATGGTGCCGCCGAACGAGTACGTGATGCCGCTGAACTGCCATCCGCCGGTGTTCGCGGTGGTGAGGGCGGAGAAGCCGGCCGCGCCGGTCTTCTCGGTGATCTGCTTCGCGGCCGCGCGCACCTCGTCCCACGTCGTGGGCGGGGCGTCGGGGTCGAGTCCCGCCGCCGTGAACAGCGAGCGGTTGTAGACGAGTCCGAACGAGTAGGCGTTGGTCGGGACGGCGTAGACCTTGCCGTCGGCATCCGACGCGAGGTCGAGGATGGTGGGGTTCAGCGAGTCGAGGAGGTGCTCCGAGCGGAGGGCGTCGGTGATGTCGGCCGCCTGGCCCCGCTTGATGAGGCCCTGCGGCTCGGTGAGCGGCACGCTGAGGACGTCGGGGAGCGAGCCGCCCGCGGCGAGGGCCTGGAACGTGCTGGCGTCGTAGCCGGTCTCGACGGCCTCGATGTCGATGTCGGGGTTGGCCTTCTCGAACGCGGCGACGCGCTCGTCGAAGTACTCGCGGTCCTCCGGCCGGTCCGCCGAGGGGCGGTCGCCGACCTCGATGGTGATCTGGCCGTCCGAGCCCGAGTCGGGCGACGGGTCGGATGAGCAGGCGGCGAGACCGGCGGCCAGGCCGCCGATGGCGACGAGGGCCGCGGCAGCGCGGATGCGCTTCGTCATGGGAACTCCTTCGTTCGGGTGGTGCTGCTGTGCGGGAAAAGCGATTGCTCTACCGATGTCTACCAGGTGGGATGCCGGTTCGTCAAAGCCAATCTTAACCGGCGTTCCAACGTGCCATCGCGGGCGAGTCGGTGCTTGACAAGACTCCGTCGGTGTCGCAAGGATGCCGAAGGGCAACCGATTTCCCCATTTCATCGACCTTGGCTCGAAGAGGAGACAGAGTGAGATCACGCACACCCCGGTCGTCGCGCACCACGCGCCGCCGATCGCTGACCCTGGGCGGGGCGCTCATCGCGGTGGGCGCCCTCGCGCTTCCCGCGGCGGCCGTCGCCGCCGACACGACGATCGGCGTGGAGGACCTGGCCGGCTGGTCCGCCAGCGCCTTCGACGGCACGACCGTGTCGCCGAGCACCCCTCGCGCGGCGGACCGCGGGCACACCGGCTCGTCGTCGGTCGAGGTTCTGCTCGACACCGCGGTGCGCGGCACCGACAGCTGGGAGATGGCCGCCCGCTCGCTCGGCGGTGTCGACCTCGACTCCGCCTCGTTCTGGATCGACGCCGAGAACCTGAACACGATCGGTGTTCAGCTCGTCGACGCGACCGGGCAGACGCACCAGACCTTCCTGCCGGTGCCCGACGTGGACGGCTGGCAGGAGATCACGCTCGCCTCGCCCACCGACGACCCCAGCCACGGCGCCTGGGGCGGCGCGGCCGACGGCGAATGGCACGGGCCGGCGCAGCAGATCGGGTTCGTCGTGAACTCCTGGGCTCGCCCCGACACCACCTCGACCACCGCCCGCGCTCTCATCGACGACATCACGATCAGTGCCGCCGACGTCACCCCCGGGTTCACGCTGTCGGCCGGTGCCTTCGGCAACCTCTTCACCGCCGGGGATGCCGTCGCCCTGCCCTACGAGACGACGGCCGACACGGTCGCCTGGCGCACCACGGCGGCCGACGGCCGGGTGGTGGCCTCCGGGCAGGAGCCCGCCGATGGCTCCCTGGACCTCGGGACCCTCGCTCGCGGCTGGTACGGCCTCACGGTCGACGCCCTCGCCGACGGCATCCGCATCGGTGGCGCACAGACGACCATGGCCGTGCTCGCCGAGACCGACGTCGCCGAGACCGCCGAGGGGCGGTTCGGAGCGGTGACCCACTACGGGCAGCACCGCGACTTCGCCTCGATGCCCGCGCTCGCCGTCGGCGGGGTCGCGCAGTTCCGCGACGAGCCGTACTGGAGCGACGTCGAGAAGACCCCCGGCGTCTACGACTGGTCGGTCGCCCGCGCGGAGTTCCTCGATCAGGCCCGCGCCACCGGCACGCGGCCGCTGCTGCTCGCCGGCTACGGCAACCCGCTGTACGACGGCGGCAACGGACCCGTGAGCGCGGAAGCCGTCGCGGCGTACTCCGCCTACGCCGCCGAGATGGCGACGGAGTTCGGCGACATGGCCGCGGGTATCGAGATCTGGAACGAGTGGGACCTCGGTCTCGGCGGCAACACGAACGTCGCCCCCGAGCACTACGTGAACCTGCTGAAGTCGGCGTCGCCGGCGGTCAAGGCGGTCGACCCCGACCTGCCCGTCATCGGACCGGCCATCGCGAACCTCAACACCGACTGGCTCGAGAACACCTTCCGCCTCGGCGCGCTGGACTACCTCGACGGCATCGTGCTGCACCCCTACAGCTACCCGGTGGGAGCAGAGGCCCTCGACGAGACGCTGACCCGCATCGACGCGCTCGTGCGCGAGTACAACGACGGCGAGTCGATCCCGCTGTGGGTCACCGAGCACGGATGGCCGACAGGCACCAACGCCCGCGCTGTCGACGAGCAGACGCAGGCGGCGAACATCGCGAAGTCGGCGGTCATCACCGCGCTGCACGACGTCGAGCGCTACTACGTCTACGACCTCGTGAACGACGGCGTGAACGCGGCGGAGACCGAGGAGAACTTCGGTCTGCTGCACGCGGCGAACGACCCGCTCGGCGCGTACACGCCGAAGCCCGCCTTCGTGAGCTACTCGACGGCGGCCGACGTGCTGGCCGGTGCGCACTCGGCGACTCGCGACACCTCCATCGCCGACCTGTGGAACATCGGATTCCAGACCCCCGGCGGTCCGGTGCGGGCGCTGTGGTCGACGTCGCCGCGCGCGGTCACGGTGGCGCTCCAGGGCGATGTCACCATCACCGACATGTACGGCTCCTCGCGGGTCGTCCAGGCCGGCGCCGGTTCGGACCTCGTGATCGACCTGCGGCAGGGGCCCGTGTACCTGCAGGGCGCCGTCACGGGTGTGACCGCGTCGGCCACCGTGCTCACGCTCGACCCCGCCTACCTCGGACAGCCGATCGCCGCGCACTGGAGCATCGACAACGCCGCGTCCAGCACCGAGGGCGCGTACCGCCTCGTGTTCCCCGATGGGCAGGAGGTCGCGCAGACCGTGGCCGCCGGCCAGGTCGGCGCGGTTGACTTCGCGCTGCCCGCCGCCACAGCGCTCGGACAGCACGTCGTCGTCGGCGACCTGTACCGCGGCAGCACGCTGCTCGGCTCGCTCACGGCGACCACGACGGTCAGCGAACCGGTCACCCTGACCGGCGCGCAGGCCATCGACGCCGCTGGCGAATCGGTGCTGCGCCTCACCCTGCGCAACGCCTCGGACGAGCCCGTGACGGTCGACCGCCTGACGTCGGTCCTCGGCGGATCCACCACGACGCGGGCCGAGCAGGAGGAGGTGGCCGCGCACGAATCGCTCGTCGTCGACATCGCGCTCGACGGGATCACCGAGCGCACGACCTGGACGGCATCCGCTCTCGTCGGAGGGCGCGAGCTCACGGCATCGGGCGCTGTCGCCCCGCTCGCCGTGGACGAAGCGCTCGGCGCCGCGCACCGCGCGATCACGGTCGACGGCGTGCTGGACGACCTCAACGACCTCACCCCGGTGGTGCTCGAGGGTCAGACCGGCGGGCTGCTCGCGGCGTTCGCCGCGTCGACCGATCAGTCCGCCCGGTTCTGGTACACGTGGGACGAGGAGAATCTCTACGTGAGCATCGAGGTGCTCGACGACGTGCACGACCAGCCGGCCGCCGGATCCAACATCTGGCAGGGCGATTCGGTGCAGTTCACGGTCGCGGCCGGTGCGCCGGGCGCGGCGACGACCTGGCACGAGCTCGGGATGGCGCTGACTGCCGAGGGGCCGCAGCTCTACCGCTGGCTCGCTGCGGGCGTTGCCGCAGGCACGGTCGCGGGCTCCCAGGTCGCGGTGGTCCGTGACGAGGCTGCGCAGACCACTGTCTATGAGGCGTCGGTGCCGTGGGTGCGGCTCACCGGGGTCGACCCGTCGTCGGCTCTGCTGAGCAGCGCGCTCATCGTCAACGAGGCCGACGGCGCAGGACGCGACGGGTACCTGTCGTGGGGCGGCGGCATCGCGGGCGAGAAGGACTCGGCCGAGTTCCTTCCCGTTCGCCTGCTCGCCGCCGACGTCGACCCCGGGACCGGCGGTCCCGGGACGGGCGGCCCCGGCACCGGCACCGGTAACGGCACCGGCAACGGCACCGGTTCGGGTGGCGCAGTGAGCGGTGCCGCGACCGGTGCGGCGACGGGCGATCCGC
>NZ_LPVV01000008.1 GCF_002362255.1 Microbacterium sp. SZ1
GGTAAGATTGAGAAGTTGCCCTTCGGGCCTGACTGTGATGGTTGGGTCGGGGGAGCGTCCGATCCTTGAGAACTCAACAGCGTGCACTTGTCAAATGCCAAATAACCTCGACTCCACGTCATGTGGGGTGAGATTCCTTTGGATCAAAGACCAGCCCCTTTTGGGGGTTGGCAATGGATAGTCAGCAATGATTTATCTCTTTGGTCAGCATCAAACTCGCTGCGTTCATCGTTTTCCCGGTGTTCGTATGCATTTCTTTTTTACGGAGAGTTTGATCCTGGCTCAGGATGAACGCTGGCGGCGTGCTTAACACATGCAAGTCGAACGGTGAACACGGAGCTTGCTCTGTGGGATCAGTGGCGAACGGGTGAGTAACACGTGAGCAACCTGCCCCTGACTCTGGGATAAGCGCTGGAAACGGCGTCTAATACTGGATACGAGTAGCGGCCGCATGGTCAGTTACTGGAAAGATTTTTTGGTTGGGGATGGGCTCGCGGCCTATCAGCTTGTTGGTGAGGTAATGGCTCACCAAGGCGTCGACGGGTAGCCGGCCTGAGAGGGTGACCGGCCACACTGGGACTGAGACACGGCCCAGACTCCTACGGGAGGCAGCAGTGGGGAATATTGCACAATGGGCGGAAGCCTGATGCAGCAACGCCGCGTGAGGGATGACGGCCTTCGGGTTGTAAACCTCTTTTAGCAGGGAAGAAGCGAAAGTGACGGTACCTGCAGAAAAAGCGCCGGCTAACTACGTGCCAGCAGCCGCGGTAATACGTAGGGCGCAAGCGTTATCCGGAATTATTGGGCGTAAAGAGCTCGTAGGCGGTTTGTCGCGTCTGCTGTGAAATCCCGAGGCTCAACCTCGGGCCTGCAGTGGGTACGGGCAGACTAGAGTGCGGTAGGGGAGATTGGAATTCCTGGTGTAGCGGTGGAATGCGCAGATATCAGGAGGAACACCGATGGCGAAGGCAGATCTCTGGGCCGTAACTGACGCTGAGGAGCGAAAGGGTGGGGAGCAAACAGGCTTAGATACCCTGGTAGTCCACCCCGTAAACGTTGGGAACTAGTTGTGGGGTCCATTCCACGGATTCCGTGACGCAGCTAACGCATTAAGTTCCCCGCCTGGGGAGTACGGCCGCAAGGCTAAAACTCAAAGGAATTGACGGGGACCCGCACAAGCGGCGGAGCATGCGGATTAATTCGATGCAACGCGAAGAACCTTACCAAGGCTTGACATATACGAGAACGGGCCAGAAATGGTCAACTCTTTGGACACTCGTAAACAGGTGGTGCATGGTTGTCGTCAGCTCGTGTCGTGAGATGTTGGGTTAAGTCCCGCAACGAGCGCAACCCTCGTTCTATGTTGCCAGCACGTAATGGTGGGAACTCATGGGATACTGCCGGGGTCAACTCGGAGGAAGGTGGGGATGACGTCAAATCATCATGCCCCTTATGTCTTGGGCTTCACGCATGCTACAATGGCCGGTACAAAGGGCTGCAATACCGCGAGGTGGAGCGAATCCCAAAAAGCCGGTCCCAGTTCGGATTGAGGTCTGCAACTCGACCTCATGAAGTCGGAGTCGCTAGTAATCGCAGATCAGCAACGCTGCGGTGAATACGTTCCCGGGTCTTGTACACACCGCCCGTCAAGTCATGAAAGTCGGTAACACCTGAAGCCGGTGGCCTAACCCTTGTGGAGGGAGCCGTCGAAGGTGGGATCGGTAATTAGGACTAAGTCGTAACAAGGTAGCCGTACCGGAAGGTGCGGCTGGATCACCTCCTTTCTAAGGAGCATCTGACGCTTCGGCGTCCAGAACCCAGATCGGACCCGCACGTGGTTCGCTGGGAGCTCATGGGTGGAACATTTGACATGACATCAGCGCAGCTGATTTCTGCTAGTACGTCGCTTCGGTGGCTGGAACGTGGGGGTTGGTGAGCGGGGTGTCTGCACGCTGTTGGGTCCTGAGGGACCGGACGTCGTGACCTTCGGGTTGCGGGTCTGTACCTCTGGGCCTCTTGTTGTTTGTCCTGTGGGGCAAGCGGTGAGGGGTACCGCCCGTACTTTGAGAACTACACAGTGGACGCGAGCATCTTGCAACTGATCTTTGATCGGTTGCG
This sequence comes from Microbacterium sp. SZ1, assembly GCF_002362255.1. Taxonomy (GTDB): domain Bacteria; phylum Actinomycetota; class Actinomycetes; order Actinomycetales; family Microbacteriaceae; genus Microbacterium. The sequence goes on from NZ_LPVV01000008.1 coordinate 2,119, forward strand.
CAAGATGATCTTAAAGATCATTAGTCAATCTCCATGCCTTTCGGGGTGTGGCGATCGATTCGAACTCATGTGATTTCAAGTCTTTAAGAGCAAACGGTGGATGCCTTGGCATCTGGAGCCGAAGAAGGACGTAGCAATCTGCGATAAGCCTCGGGGAACTGATAAGCAAGTTTTGATCCGAGGGTGTCCGAATGGGGAAACCCCGCTGGGCGGCGTGCCGACCCAGTGACTCCCGCCTGAATATATAGGGCGGGTAGAGGGAACGTGGGGAAGTGAAACATCTCAGTACCCACAGGAAGAGAAAGCAACCGCGATTCCGTTAGTAGTGGCGAGCGAAACCGGATCAGGCTAAACCGAGCGTGTGTGAGAGCCGGCAGGCGTTGCACGTTCGGGGTTGTGGGACTTTTCAGTCATCTCTGCCGAGATGGCGGCGTTACAAGAAGGTATAGACGAACGGTCTTGAAAGGCCGGTCATAGAGGGTGCCAACCCCGTAGTCGAAATGCCTTGCTTGGCGCGAAGAGTATCCCAAGTAGCACGGGGCCCGTGAAATCCCGTGTGAATCTGTCAGGACCACCTGATAAGCCTAAATACTCCCAGATGACCGATAGCGGACAAGTACCGTGAGGGAAAGGTGAAAAGTACCCCGGGAGGGGAGTGAAATAGTACCTGAAACCGTTTGCTTACAAACCGTTGGAGCACCCCTGGTAGGTGTGACAGCGTGCCTTTTGAAGAATGAGCCTGCGAGTTAGCGATATGTGGCGAGGTTAACCCGTGTGGGGTAGCCGTAGCGAAAGCGAGTCTGAATAGGGCGATTCAGTCGCATGTCCTAGACCCGAAGCGAAGTGATCTATCCATGGCCAGGCTGAAGCGACGGTAAGACGTCGTGGAGGGCCGAACCCACTTAGGTTGAAAACTGAGGGGATGAGCTGTGGATAGGGGTGAAAGGCCAATCAAACTTCGTGATAGCTGGTTCTCTCCGAAATGCATTTAGGTGCAGCGTTGCGTGTTTCTTGCCGGAGGTAGAGCTACTGGATGGCCGATGGGCCCTACAAGGTTACTGACGTCAGCCAAACTCCGAATGCCGGTAAGTGAGAGCGCAGCAGTGAGACTGTGGGGGATAAGCTTCATAGTCGAGAGGGAAACAACCCAGACCACCAACTAAGGTCCCAAAGCGCGTGCTAAGTGGGAAAGGATGTGGAGTTGCTCTGACAACCAGGAGGTTGGCTTAGAAGCAGCCACCCTTGAAAGAGTGCGTAATAGCTCACTGGTCAAGTGATTCCGCGCCGACAATGTAACGGGGCTCAAGCACGCCACCGAAGTTGTGGCATTGACATTATTGGTAGGCCTTCGTGGTCCAGCCGTGTTGATGGGTAGGAGAGCGTCGTGTGGCCAGCGAAGCGGCGGGGTAACCCAGCCGTGGAGGCTACACGAGTGAGAATGCAGGCATGAGTAGCGAAAGACGTGTGAGAAACACGTCCTCCGAAAGACCAAGGGTTCCAGGGTCAAGCTAATCTTCCCTGGGTAAGTCGGGACCTAAGGCGAGGCCGACAGGCGTAGTCGATGGACAACGGGTTGATATTCCCGTACCGGCGAAGAACCGCCCAAATCAATCCAGTAGTGCTAAGTGTCTGAATCCCACTGACTGATCCCTTCGGGGTGACGCTGTGGGCCTAGCGCACGACCCCATGCTGGTGCGGTTAGCGTATTAACAGGTGTGACGCAGGAAGGTAGTCCAAGCCAGGCGATGGTTGTCCTGGTGCAAGTGCGTAGGCCGAGTCATAGGCAAATCCGTGACTCATACAGGCTGAGACACGATGCGGATAAAAAGTGGATGATCCTATGCTGCCAAGAAAAGCATCGACGCGAGGTTCTAGCTGCCCGTACCCCAAACCGACTCAGGTGGTCAGGTAGAGAATACCAAGGAGATCGAGAGAATCGTGGTTAAGGAACTCGGCAAAATGCCCCCGTAACTTCGGGAGAAGGGGGGCCATCCACTTATACCCACGTGCTGGGAAAAGGGTGTGGTGGCCGCAGAGACTAGTGGGTAGCGACTGTTTACTAAAAACACAGGTCCGTGCCAAGTCGCAAGACGATGTATACGGACTGACGCCTGCCCGGTGCTGGAAGGTTAAGAGGACCGGTTAGCCGCAAGGCGAAGCTGAGAATTTAAGCCCCAGTAAACGGCGGTGGTAACTATAACCATCCTAAGGTAGCGAAATTCCTTGTCGGGTAAGTTCCGACCTGCACGAATGGCGTAACGACTTCCCAACTGTCTCAACCGCGAACTCGGCGAAATTGCATTACGAGTAAAGATGCTCGTTACGCGCAGCAGGACGGAAAGACCCCGTGACCTTTACTACAGCTTGGTATTGGTGTTCGGTGTGGCTTGTGTAGGATAGGTGGGAGACTGTGAAGCATGGACGCCAGTTCATGTGGAGTCATTGTTGAAATACCACTCTGGTCACTCTGGATATCTAACTTCGAACCGTAATCCGGTTCAGGGACAGTGCCTGGTGGGTAGTTTAACTGGGGCGGTTGCCTCCCAAAAAGTAACGGAGGCGCCCAAAGGTTCCCTCAACCTGGTTGGCAATCAGGTGTCGAGTGTAAGTGCACAAGGGAGCTTGACTGTGAGACTGACAGGTCGAGCAGGGACGAAAGTCGGGACTAGTGATCCGGCAGTGGCTTGTGGAAGCGCTGTCGCTCAACGGATAAAAGGTACCTCGGGGATAACAGGCTGATCTTGCCCAAGAGTCCATATCGACGGCATGGTTTGGCACCTCGATGTCGGCTCGTCGCATCCTGGGGCTGGAGTAGGTCCCAAGGGTTGGGCTGTTCGCCCATTAAAGCGGTACGCGAGCTGGGTTTAGAACGTCGTGAGACAGTTCGGTCCCTATCCGCTGCGCGCGTAGGAAGTTTGAGAGGATCTGACCCTAGTACGAGAGGACCGGGTTGGACGAACCTCTGGTGTGTCAGTTGTTCCGCCAGGAGCACCGCTGATTAGCTACGTTCGGGATGGATAACCGCTGAAAGCATCTAAGCGGGAAGCCGGCCTCAAGATGAGACTTCCATACCTTCGGGTGAGAGGCTCCCAGCCAGACTACTGGGTTGATAGGCCAGATGTGGAAGCACGGTAACGTGTGCAGCTGACTGGTACTAATAAGCCGATGACTTGATAACACACCGTTCGTTGGTGCTTGCGTCCACTGAGTGGTTCTCGATGTACGGTCGAGAACCGCATAACTAGACTTTGTCGTTATGCAACGATTGAAACATCAATAGTGTTTCGGCGGCCATAGCGTGAGGGAAACGCCCGGTTACATTCCGAACCCGGAAGCTAAGCCTCACAGCGCCGATGGTACTGCAGGGGGGACCCTGTGGGAGAGTAGGACACCGCCGGACTCCTTTTAGAC
>NZ_LPVV01000009.1 GCF_002362255.1 Microbacterium sp. SZ1
CGGGCTCTTCATCTGTGTGCGGAGATCAGCCGCCCGAGGGGTTCTCGACGGGCGTGCCGTCGTCGTCGGTCGTTTCGGCGTCGAGAGTCTCGTCGGAGTCGTCGGGACCGTCGGTCTCGCCCGTGTAGCGCTTGTCGCCCGTGTCGTCGGGTGCGCCGCCCGAGGCCGTGTCGGCCTCTTCGTCGGAACCGGGAGTGCCCTGCGTGTTCGACGGATCGCTCATGTCGTCCTCCTCTGCTCGTGTTCGATCGTGTTCGACGACCCTAGATCCGGCCTCGGATGCGGGTCAGGGGGTTGACCGGTCCCGATCGCGGTGCCAGGGTCGTCCGTCATCCCCGCTGCCGTCCTCTCCGTCGCGCCGACCGGAGGCCTCGTCGCCCTCGTCATCGTTCTCCAGGCGGATGCGACGGCCCTCCTCGACGTCCTTCCGCTCCTTCTCGGCGCGCTTGTCGCTCTGCCGAGTGTCCCGGGCGGGGAGCTGGATGTCGCGCTCGGCCGCTATCCCGCCCTGCAGCTGCCTGCCGCGCTCGAGCTCGGCGTCGAACTCGGCACCGAACAGCAGCGCCAGATTGGCGATCCACAGCCAGAGCAGGAACACGATCACGCCGGCCATCGACCCGTAGGTGCGCTCGTAGTTCGCGAAGGTCGTGACGTAGAGAACGAAACCGAGCGTGGCGATCGCCAGCACGACGATCGCGACGACGGCGCCGACGCTGATCCAGCGGAACCGCGGCTGCTTCGCATTCGGGGTCGCGTAGTAGAGCACCGCGACCAGGAAGATGACGACGAACAGCAGCAGCGGCCACTTGGCGATGCTCCACGCGATCTGCACCGCCTCGCTCGCGCCGATGGCCGAACCCAGCGCCGACACGACGTCGCCGGACAGCACGAGCACGATCCCCACGATCGTGAGCGACACCACGGTGATGACGGTCACGAGCAGCTGCATCGGGCGCAGCTTCCAGAACGGCCGGCCCTCGTCGATCTCGTAGATGCGGTTCATCGCCCTGCTGAACGCCCCGACATATCCCGAGGCCGACCACAGGGCGAGCACGATGCCGGAGACGAGAGCCAGCCCGGCGCCCGGTGCCCGGGAGATCTGCTCGATCGGCCCGCGCAGGGCGTCGACGGTCTCCTTGGGGGCGACATCACCGAGGATGCCCAGGACGGCGTCGGCCGCGGCTCCGTCCTGACCGAGGACGCCGAGGAGCGAGAACACCGCGATCATGCCCGGGAAGATGGACAGCACGGCGTAGTAGGTGAGAGCCGCCGCGCTGTCCATGCACTGATCGGCGGAGAACTCGCGGATGCTCTTGACGAGCACGTACTTCCACGAGCGCTTCTGGAGATCGCCGGGGCTGTCCGGCTTGTCGCCTCGTTCGGGATCGGGCGCGGTGCGTGTTCCGCCCCGGTCGGTCCTGTCCTTCGCCATGATGCCTCCTCGACTCCACCCGCCGGACGGGCGTCCGCCGGGTCTTACGTCGTACGACCAGGAGCAGGTGCGTCACACGGGGGTTGCGCTATCGGGCGAGATGTGAAGGCGATCGAGGATGATGCGGGCGCGCCTCAACCGATGTCGAAGCGAGGCCGGCGGGAGAGCAGCCCGCTGACGTCACCGGCGACCTCGACGGGCGAAGAGCCGCGCTCGAACAGGATCGCCGGCCCTGGTGCGTGGGGCGACACCGCGGTGCCGCCGATGTGCGCCTCGTCGTCGTTCACGCGCAGCCATGTTCCCTCGCGGAGTCCGAGCACGGCAGCATCGTTCTCCTCGAGGAACTCCGTCAGCCGCTGCTCGCGGGTCTCACCGTTGTGGGTGCTCGTCGGATCCGCGTCGACGTAGTGCGGATTGATCTGGAACGGCACGAGACCGAGCGCGTCGAACGACGGCGGCTGCACGATGGGCATGTCATTGGTCGTCCGGATGGTCCGGCCGGCGATGTTCGTCCCCGCGCTCGCGCCCATGTACGGCATCCCGCTGCGCACGCGATCCCGCAGGAGATCGATCAGGCCCGTCGATTGCAGGCGCGCCAGTAGACGGAAGGTGTTGCCGCCGCCGACGAAGACCGCCTCCGCGCCCGTGAGTGCCGCAGCGGGGTCCGCGTGGTGGTGCACTCCGATCACCTCGATGTCGTGCGGGGCGAGAGCGCGGCGCACCGTGGAGGTGTAGCCGTCGTGATCGGCGAGCGCGTAGGGGACGAACGTCAGCGCGCGACCGGCGAGGTGTTCGAGCACGGGCTCGAGCGCGTGGGCGAGGTAGCCGCCGCCGTGGTTGGTGGAGTTCGAGAGGAGGAGGAGGTGCACGACGGTCCTTTCACGGCGGCGCGGCAGGCAGGGAGGGAGGGATCAGGCGCGGTCGATCGGGGGGCGGGGCGCGCGAGAGCGCCCACGCCGCCAGTCGCGATGAGCTCGGGCCTGGTTGCTCGCGAGCAGCGAGGCGAACTGTTCCGCCGCCGCCTGCAGCGCCGGAAGGTGGTCGTGCAGATCGTCGTCGTAGTCGTAGATCTTCGGCTCGACGAGGGTGAGCGAGCCGATCGGCTTCGTGCCGATGCGCACCGGCACGGCGATCGCCCTGGTCGTCGCGTCGTACTCGCCCTCGGAGTACGCCCACCCCGCCTTGTACGTCTCGCGCAGGAGCACTTCGAGGGCGTCTTCGTCGACCTCCGTGATCTCGGTGTACCGAGCGAACGGTCGACCCGCGAGCATGTTGCGCCGCACGAGCGGGTCGAGGAACGCGAAGTACGCCCGTGAGGTCGCGCCGGCGTGCGCCGGATACAGGTCTCCGACGAGCGGATGGGAACGCACCGGGCCGCTGAGGCCGTCGACCGCCGCGATGCATCGTACGTAGAATCCGTCAGGCACGGTGAAGGTGGCGGTTCTCCCCGTCGCCGCGGCGAGCTCCGCGATCACCTGCTCCGCGAGTCGCGCGAGGCCCCCGCCTCGTTCCCACAGTGCTGCCATGTGCCAGAGTGCCGGGCCCAGGCTGTACCGGCGCGAGTACGGGTCGGCGGTGAGGAATCCGCGACTGGCGAGAGCGGCGAGGAGCCGCTGACTGGTCGACGGGTTCAGCTCGAACGCCTCAGCGAGCTCGGTCACTCCCCAGTCCGTACGGCTGTCGCTGAACGACAGGAGGATCTGCAGCGCTCTGTCGACGGTCTGCAGCGGGGATCCGCTCGTGGACGCTGTGTTCAACCCGACCTCCGGTGATTTGGTCGTAAACATAGCAGTCGCGTTCGAAATGTGATCGTAACTTGCACATAGTGAGATGTCCTTGCACTCTCCGCGACGTGGCGCAGAGACTCGTCCACAACCCGGTCCCGAAGCCGGCTGTCCCGATCCTCCGAGGAGAACATGCGCTACGTCCTCCGCCGCGTCCTGGCGATGATCCCCGCGCTGCTCGGCGTCCTCGTGATCGTCTTCCTGATCACGCGTGTGCTGCCGGGCGATCCCGCACGCACGCTCGCCGGCGAGCAGGCGGATGCCAGCACCGTCGAGCGCATCCGCGAGCAGATGGGCCTCGACCGGCCGCTGCCCGCGCAGTTCGTCGACTACGTCACCGGCCTGTTCCGGGGTGACCTCGGCTTCGCCTGGCACACCGGACACCCCGTCGCCGAGGACCTGCTGACGCGCCTGCCCGCGACCATCGAGCTGGCCCTGTTCGCCCTGGGCATCGCGATCGTCATCGGCGTCCCGCTCGGCATCGCCAGTGCCGTGCGGCGCGGGAGGGCGATCGACCAGATCACCCGGGTCATCACCCTGGCCGGCGCCTCCATGCCCCTGTTCTGGCTCGGCCTCCTCGTCATCTTCGTCTTCTACTTCCAGCTCGGGATCGCCCCCGCTCCCACCGGTCGGATCGGCAGTGGCATCCACCCGCCGACCACCGTCACCGGGATGTACGTGCTCGACAGCATCCTCTCCGGCGATGTCGTGGCGCTGGGGTCGGCACTCGCCCACATCATCTGGCCCGCGATCGTGCTCGCCACCGGCGGCCTCGCCATGATCTCGCGGATGACACGGTCGGCCACCCTCGAGGTGCTGAGCCAGGACTACGTGCGCACCGCCGTCTCGAAGGGCCTCTCGCCGCTGGTGGTGGTCGGGAAGCACGCCTTCCGCAACGCCTCGCCCGCCGTCGTCACCGTGATCGGCCTGGAGTTCGGCCAGCTGCTCGGAGGAGCGGTGCTCACCGAGACCATCTTCAGCTGGCCGGGCGTCGGCTCGTACGTGACGCAGTCGATCCTCGCCACCGACTACGCACCGGTGCAGGCATTCACGGTGCTCGCTGCGGCGATCTACCTCGTGATCAACCTGCTCGTCGACCTTGCCAACGCCGCGATCGATCCGAGGGTCCGCTATGCAACGAAGTGACCAGACCCGGACCGCGACCCGGATCGCCACGGACCCCCGCCCGCGGCGAGGCGGTGACGGCACCGGCGTCCTGCGACTGCTGCTGCGCAACCGCCTCGGCATGGTCGGCCTCGGCATCATCCTCTTCTGGACGCTCGGCGGACTGCTCATCGGCGTGCTCAGCCCGTACGGCGCGGCGCAGACCGGGGCGGGCCCCCTTCTCGACGCTCCGAGCATCGCCCACCTGTTCGGCACCGACAACTTCGGTCGCGACGTGCTCACCCGCGTCTTCGAGGGCGCCCGCATCTCGCTATGGACCGGACTCATCGCCGTCGCCCTGTCGGTCGTGATCGGAGTGCCGTTGGGCGGCATCGCCGGCTACGTCGGCGGGGTCACCGGAGGCTTCATCATGCGCGTCATGGACGTCATGCTCGCCTTCCCCTCTCTCGTCCTCGCGTTCGCCATCGCCGCCTCCCTCGGGCCGGGCGTCGGCAGCGCGATGATCGCGGTCGGCATCGTCGGGATCCCCGAGTTCGCCCGCATCACGTACGGCCAGACGCTCGCGCTCACCCAGCGCGAGTTCGTCGAAGCAGGCCGCGCCCTCGGGCTGCGGAACGACACCATCCTGCTGCGTCACATCGTGCCCAATGCGCTCGCACCGATCGTCGTGCGCATGGCACTCGGAATGGGATACGCCATCCTCACCGCCGCGTCGCTCAGCTTCATCGGCCTCGGCGCACAGCCGCCCACACCCGAGTGGGGCGTGATGATCAGCGACGGACGTGGCTACATCATCAGCGGCGAGTGGTGGCTCACCCTGTTCCCCGGTCTCGCGATCGCCACCTCGATCCTCGGCTTCAACCTCTTCGGAGATGCGCTCCGAGACGTGCTCGACCCACGCCTGCGCACCACCCAGTGACCCCCTCACCCAAGGAGAACGACATGCGGAAGCTCGCACTCCCCGCCCTCGCCGTCACGGCGATCCTCCTCGCCGGCTGCAGCGCCAACGCGAACAGTCAGAACGGAGACGCCGACACCTCGGCATCCCTCACCGTCGCCTTCTCCGAAGGCGGCACGACCCTCAACCCGTCCGAGGCCAACGACGTCACGAGCGACACGTTCGTCGTCGCGGCCTACGACCAGCTCGTCACGTACGCGACCGAGGAGGTCGACGGCAAGCTCACCGCCAAGACCGACGAGATCGAGCCGATGCTCGCCAGCGAGTGGGAGGTGAACGACGATGCGACCGAGTACACGTTCACGCTGCGCGACGACGTGACGTTCCAGAGCGGCAACGAGCTCACCTCGGCAGACGTGGTCGGCAGCCTCGATCTCATCAAGGCGTCTGCCAGCGCGAGCTTCCTCTACGGCATGGCCGGCATCGACACCTACGAGGCGATCGACGACCACACGGTGAAGATCACGCTCACCGGCCCGAACCACCTGTTCCTGCAGATCCTGCCGATGTACTCGTTCTCGATCGTCGACACGAAGCTCGTCGAGGAGAACGGCGGCGCCGAATGGCTCAGCACCAACACGGCCGGCTCCGGCCCGTACGTCATCGAGTCGTGGGACCCCTCGACCCAGGCCGTCCTGTCGCGCAACGACGACTACTGGGGTGAGGAGCCCGCGGTCGCCGACGTGACGGTGCGCTTCATCACGGAGGCCTCGAATCGCGTGCAGCTGCTGAGCCGCGGTGAGGTCGACGTCGCGACCGAGCTCCCCGCCAAGGACGTGGCGTCCCTCGAGGACACCGACGGCGTCGTGGTCGACTCCCGCGCGAGCAACAAGATCCTCTTCTTCGCCATGAACAACGCGGTCGCGCCGTTCGACAACCAGAAGGTGCGCGAGGCGATCAGCTATGCGATTCCCTACGAGTCGCTCATCGACGACGTGATGCAGGGACAGGCGAGTCCGCTGACCTCGGCCGTGCCCAGCTCGATGCCCGGATTCGACGACAGCACCTACGGCTACGAGCACGATCTCGACAAGGCGAAGCAGCTGCTCGCCGACGCGGGCTACCCCGACGGGTTCACGTTCGACTTCACCCTCGGAGGCGGCTTCCAGGACTGGTCGGACGACGCCGTGCTGATCCAGGCGGAACTCGCGAAGATCGGCGTCACCATGAACATCAAGAACATGGCTCGCGCGCAGTTCCTCGAAGCGCTCGACACGAAGCAGATCCCCGCGTACATCTCGCGCTGGACATCGTTCGTCAACGACCCGCAGTACCACCTGGGGCTGCTGATGACGACCGACACCTCCAGCAACTACATGAACTACTCCAACCCGCAGGTCGATGAGCTGTGGAAGAAGGCTGCGGCCGAGACCGACGCCGACGTGCGGGCCGAGTACTACAGGGAGATCCAGGAGCTGATCACGGCGGATGCGCCGTGGGCGTACCTCTATGAGTACAACATCGTGGTCGGCCTGCACGAAGGCACCGAGGGGTACACCTCGTACCCCGACGGCATCATCCGTTTCGCTCAGCTGAGCGTCGCGGGCTGACGGCTCGTCCCGGCCGTGGCGCATGCACCACGGCCGGGACGGCCACCCGGATGACACGACATGAGGCGCCGGACGAGCGCGACACGAGAGAAGAAGGACACGATGGACACGGCAGCGTGGGAGGAACGACTCCTCACGGAGATCGACCGCCGCTCGGACGAGCTGCTCGAGCTCGCGGGCGCGATGATCCGCATCCCGAGCGAGAACCCGTCGGGCGACTGCACCGAGATCGCCGACTTCACGGCGTCCTGGCTGCGCGAGCGCGGGCTGGATGCCGACGTGATCGGAGATGCGGCCACCGGCCGTCTCAACGTGCTGTCGCGCAGCGGCGACGCCGCTGACGGCGACCGCCACCTCGTGCTCACCGGACACTACGACGTCGTGCCCGTCGGCGACGTCGAGCGCTGGAGCTTCCCGCCGTTCGCGGGGGACGTCGTCGACGGCTACCTGCGGGGCCGCGGTGCGAGCGACATGAAGGCCGGTCTCGCCGGTGCGCTGTTCGTGTTCGGCTTGATCGCCGAGCTGGGTGTGCCGACGGCCGGATCGCTGACCTTCCTCGGGGTGTGCGACGAGGAGACCGGAGACCGTGGCGGCGCCGACTGGGTGCTCGAGCAGGGGTACCTCGACGGCGTGACCGCGGGGGTGATCGCGGAGCCCGCTGAGCGGTCGCATCCGACGATCGGCCAGAAGGGCAGCAACTGGTTCCGGATGACGATCGACGGCAAACCGGGCCACGGCAGCCTGCAGCCCCTGCACGGCGTGAGCGCCAACCTCCTCGCCGCGAAGGCGATCGTCGCCCTGCAGAAGCTCTGGGACATGGTGCCGAACGCCCCCGAGGACGTGCGTGAGCTCATCGCCGAATCGAAGGCCTACGCCGAGGAGCGCGAGGGCTACGGCGCCGGCATCGGTGACGTGTTCGAACACGTCACCATCAACATCGGCCGCATCTCGGGCGGCACCTCGACCAACGTCGTCGCGGACCGCGCGATCGTCGAGGTCGACACCCGCGTGCCCATCGGACTCACGCGCGAGGAGGTCAATGACCGCATCCTCGAGATCCTCGCGGAGGAGGGCATCGAGGCGACCCTCGAGCCCCTCGGATTCCGGAGCGAGCCGAACTGGACCCTCCCCACCGACCCCATCGTCGAGACGCTGATCGGCGCCCTGCGAGACATCAGCGACCCCGGGGCGAAGGGCGTCCTGCAATGGGCGTCCTCCGACGCCCGCACCTTCCGCAGCCACGGCATCCCCGTGCTGCAGTACGGCCCGGCCGAACTCGCCACGATCCACGGCTTCGACGAGAAGGCTCCTGCCGACGACGTCGTGCTCGCTGCCAAGGTCTACGCCGCCACGACCCTCCGCTACCTCGGCCTGCACGCCGCAGGCTGACCATCGCGGCCCTCCTCCCACACCTCACCGGAAAGATCCTCATGCTCAACCACGTCCTCCCCGTCGTCGACCTGCTCGACTCTCCGACGGCCTCCGGCGCGTCGCTCGCCGACCACCTGCGCGCCCTCGCCCCCGCTGACGCCACCATCGAGGTGGAGACGGTCACCGCCGAGCGAGGTGCGACCGACTTCGTGCGCGTCGTCATCCCAGGTAGCGCCGGGCGCAGCTCCGGAGGTGACGCCCCCACTCTCGGCATCATCGGCCGCCTGGGTGGCGTCGGCGCCCGCCCCGAGCTCATCGGCCTCGTCAGCGACGCCGACGGCGCTGCCGCGGCGCTCGCCGCCGCCGCCAAGCTGCTGCAGATGGCCTCGCGCGGCGACCGGGTCGCGGGCGACGTCGTCGTGTGCACGCACGTCGACCCCGATGCCCCGACCGAGCCGCACGACCCGGTGCCGTTCATGTCGTCGGCCGTCGACATCGCCACCATGAACGCCAACGAGGTCACCGCCGACATGGAGGCGATCGTGTCTATCGACACGACGAAGGGCAACCGCATCCTCAACCATCGTGGCGTTGCGATCTCGCCGACCGTCAAGGAGGGCTACATCCTGCGGCCCGCCCCCGACCTCGTCGCCGTCTTGGAGACCGTCTCGGGCGAGCCTGCGAAGATCCTCCCTCTGGCACAGCAGGACATCACCCCCTACGGCAACGACCTGCACCACGTGAACTCCATCCTGCAGCCGGCCGTCGCGACCTCAGCGCCCGTCGTCGGTGTCGCGCTGACCACGGTGACCGCGGTCGCGGGGTGCGCCACCGGCGCGAGCCACGAGACCGACATCGCGCTCGCCGCGCGCTTCGCGGTCGAAGTCGCCAAGGGCTTCGGCACCGGCCAGGTCGCGTTCCACGACGAGTCGGAGTTCGCGCACATGATCGCGCTGTACGGCGAGAACGTGCGCTTCCAGACGCTCGGCGCTCCCGCGACCGCGACGGTCTGACCCGCACTCGTTCCCGCTGCCCGAGCCCCGTTCCGAGGAGACCCATGACCGAGCTGCTGCGCATCGAAGGCCTTCGCGTCGAGATCCCCACCTCGCGCGGACTGGTCGTGCCCGTCGACGACGTCTCGCTCGACATCCGCCCCGGCGAGATGCTCGGGCTCGTGGGGGAGTCGGGCAGCGGCAAGAGCATGACCGCGATGTCGATCCTGCGGATGCTGCCCACCCCGTCGGCGACGGTGTCCGGACGTGTTCTGCTGGAGGGTGAGGACCTGGCCGCGGCGAGCGAGCGGCGTCTGCGACAGGTGCGCGGCGGCCGGGTCGGCACGATCTTCCAGGAGCCGTTGACGGCGCTGAACCCGGTGTTCACGATCGGCGATCAGCTCACCGAGCCCTTGCGTCGCCACAAGGGGATGGGCCGCAAGGAGGCGTGGCGTCGCGGGGTCGAGCTGCTCGACATGGTCGGCATCCGCCGTGCCGACCGCATCATGACCGACTACCCCTTCCAGCTCTCCGGCGGCATGCGCCAGCGCGTCATGATCGCGATGGCGATGTCGTGCGAGCCGACGCTGCTGATCGCCGACGAGCCCACCACCGCCCTCGACGTGACGACACAGGCGCAGATCCTCGACCTCATGGTGGGGCTGCAGGAAGACCACGGCACCGCGATCCTGCTCATCACCCACGACCTCGGCGTCGTGGCGCAGAGCTGCCAGCGCGTCGCGGTCATGCACCAGGGGTCGCTCGTCGAGACCGCCGAGGTCGCCGAGCTCTTCGAGAACCCGCAGGCCGAGTACACCAAGCGTCTGCTCAGCTTTCGGCCCCCCGCGATCACCGAACCCGTGCGCGCGCGCATCGAGGCGGCGCCCGCCGCGCAGCCGCTGCTCGAGGTCACCGACCTCGTCAAGCACTACACGCGAGGTCGCGGGCGGAGGGCCGAGACCGTCGCCGCGATCGACGGCGTGAGCTTCTCGGTGGATGCCGGGCGCACGCTCGCGATCGTGGGCGAGTCGGGTTCGGGCAAGTCCACCACCGGCCGAGCGGTCCTGCGCCTGATCGAGCCGACGTCCGGCGCGGTGCGGTTCGATGGGCGAGACGTGCTCGGCATGAACCCCGACGAGCTGCGGCGCTGGCGCAGCGACGCCCAGATCATCTTCCAGGACACGTACGCCTCGCTGGATCCCCGATGGAAGGTCGGCGATTCGCTCGACGAGCCGCTGCGCCGTCACACCCGGCTCAGCGCCTCCGAACGTCGCGACCGCGTGGTCGAGTCGCTCGAGCTCGTCGGCCTGCAGGCGGATCACGCCGGCCGCTTCCCCCACGAGTTCTCCGGCGGTCAGCGCCAGCGCATCGGCATCGCGCGGGCCCTCGTGCTGCGGCCGCGACTCGTCGTCGCCGACGAACCCGTCTCGGCGCTCGACGTGTCGGTGCAGGCTCAGGTGCTGGGGCTCATGCGCGAGCTGCAGGACACGCTGGGCCTCACCTACCTCTTCATCACGCACGACCTCTCGGTGGTCGCCGAGATCGCGGATGACGTACAGGTCATGCACCTCGGACGCATCGTGGAACGGGGGCCGGTCGCCGACGTCCTGAGAGAACCGCAGCATCCGTACACCCGTGCGCTGCTCGCCGCGGTGCCGCCATCGGATCCGCAATCCGCGTGGACACGCGAGCACCGCCGCGAGGTCATCGCCGAGGGTCTCGCCGCAGCCGAGGCGTCGGCATGACCGACATGCTCGCGCTCGTGACGATCGGCCAATCGCCGCGCGTCGACGTGCTGCCCGACCTGCTCCCCGCCCTCGAGGGGCGACGCTTCGCCGAGTACGGCGCTCTCGATCACGCCACCGCAGAGGATCTCGTGGCGATCGCGCCCGGCGATGACGAGGTGCCGCTCGTGTCGAGGATGCGCGACGGTTCGCGCGTCTCGATGGTGCACGACCGCGTCCTGCCCCTCATCGCCGCGGCCATCGAGCGTGCGGCCGCCGACGGCGCGGCGACGGCGCTGCTCATGTGCACCGGCCACTTCGAGCCCTTCGCGACGTCGATCCCGGTGCATGCGGCCGAGCCGCTCGCCCAGCGGTCGATCGTCGAGAAGGTCACCGGCTTCGGCGTCATGAATCCGGTCCCGGAGCAGATCGAGGAATCCCGTGCGCGCTGGGAGGCCAGAGCCGGGGCCAGGGTGCCGGTCTCCGCTGCCGACCCGTACACGGCGACGGATCGCGACCTCGCGCGCGCCGCCCGAGAGCTCGCCGCACACGGTGCGAGCTCGATCGTGCTCGACTGCTTCGGGTACTCCGCCGCGATGGCCGCCGTCGTGCACGCCGCCACAGGACTCCCCGTGCACCTCGCCCGGACGATCGCCGTGCGAGCGGCCCTGGCCGAGATGGACGCGGCGTAGCCCAGGGCGGCGCGGTCGGATCGGCAGCGCTCGGCGTGGCCGTCGTGGACAGCGACCCGGATCAGCGTTGACTGGATGCTGCAGATGTGCGCCGATGCGGTCTTCCTCGCGGTGCGCCGGACGCATCCCGAGCCGTGACCGACGAAAGGCACCCCTGTGACCGTCTCCCGACGACCCCTGCACGACGGATGGACTGTGATCGCAGAGCGCGGCCCCGTGCCCCGCGAGATCGCCGAGGCCGGTGCGATCCCCGCGCAGGTGCCGGGCAGCATCCACACCGACCTGTCGGCGGCCGGGCTCATCCCCGACCCGTATCTCGATGAGAACGAGAAGACGCTGTCGTGGATCGGGCTCGTCGACTGGACCTACCGCACCGTGTTCGACGGGACGGGGTCGGATGCCGACGACTGGCACGACCTCGTGTTCGCCGGCGTCGACACGGTGGCATCGATCCGCCTGAACGGCGTCGAGATCGCGAGCGTGCAGAACATGCACCGTCCGCACCGCATCGACGTCACGTCGGCGCTGCGGGCAGGCGAGAACGAGCTGGAGGTGGCGTTCCGGTCGCCGATCCGCGCGGCGGACGCCGCGAGCCTCGTGCTCGGCGCCCGGCCGCACGCGAACCACCACCCGTACAACGCGATCCGGAAGATGGCGTGCAGCTTCGGATGGGATTGGGGCATCGACACGACGACCTCCGGCATCTGGCGTCCCGTCGCTCTCGAGAGCTGGTCGGGCGCGCGTCTCGCGGATCCGCTGATCGCGGGTGACGTCGTGGACGGCGTGCCGCGGGTGCGGGCCACGGCATCCGTCGAGGGAGTCCTCGAGGGTCTGCGTGCGCGGCTCGTCGTCGCGGGCGTGGAGCTCGAGGTCGAGTTCGACGCCGAGGTGCGCGACGGCGCGGTGCTGATCGAGGGCGATATGCCGTCGGCCGAGCTCTGGTGGCCGCGGGGCCACGGCGCACAGCCGCTGTACGACGCGACGCTGGTGCTGCTGCGCGACGGGGAGGAGATCGACGAGCATGCGCGGCGCGTCGGCTTCCGCTCGGTCGAGGCGCGGCTCGAGGAGGACGCGGACGGCGTGGGGTTCGCGATCGTCGTCAACGGCCGGCTCATCGAGATCCGCGGTGCGAACTGGATCCCCGACGACGCGTTCCCGCACCGGGTCGGTCGAGCGCGCTACGCCGAGCGACTGGCGCAGGCGGAGTTCGCCGGTCTCAATCTCATCCGGGTGTGGGGCGGCGGCATCTACGAGTCCGACGACTTCTACGCCGAGTGCGACGAGCGCGGGCTGCTGACCTGGCAGGACTTCCTGTTCGCGTGCGCGGCGTACTCGGAGGACGAGCCGCTGTGGACGGAGGTCGCGCTCGAAGCCCGTGCCGCGGTCACGCGGCTCGCCTCGCACCCGTCGCTCGTGATCCTCAACGGCAACAACGAGAACATCTGGGGCCGGCAGGAGTGGCGCTGGGAGGGCCGCCTCGACGGCCGCACCTGGGGAGCGCGGTACTACTACGAGCTGCTCCCCGCGATCGTCGCCGAGCTCGCCCCGCACGTGCCCTACACGCCGGGCAGCCCCTTCAGCCCCGACCGCGACGACCGGCAGAACGCCGCCGAACGCGGCACCATGCACGTCTGGGACACCTGGAACCAGAAGGACTGGACTCACTACCGCGACCACCGTCCGCGATTCGTCGCGGAGTTCGGGTGGCAGGGCCCGCCGACGTGGAGCACGCTGACGAGGGCGATCGGCGACGACCCGCTCACCCCGGAGTCGCCGGGGATGATCGTGCACCAGAAGGCGATCACCGGCAACGACAAGCTCACCGACGGCCTCGTGCCGCACCTGCCGCTGCCGAACGACATGGACGACTGGCACTGGGCGATGTCGCTCAATCAGGCGGTGGCCGTGCGCACCGCGATCGAGTGGTGGCGCTCGCTCGCCCCGTACAACACCGGCACGATCACCTGGCAGCTCAACGACTGCTGGCCGGTCACCTCCTGGGCCGCGGTCGACGGCGACGGCCGCCGCAAGCCGTTGCTCTTCGCGATGCGGGCCGCGAACGCGCCGCGTCTCGCGACGATCCAGCCCGGCGCCGACGGACTCGCCCTCATCGTGACGAACGACACGGACGAGGAGTGGCGGGCCGAGTTCGCGATCGCCCGACGGTCTTTCGACGGGGCGTCGCTCGCCGAGCAGACCTGGTCGGTCGCCGTGCCCGCGCGCGGCATCGAGCGGATCGACCTCGACGCCGACATCGCCACGGCGCAGGATGCCGCGGGCGAGCTGATCCGTGCCAGCGCCGGCGAGGGCGAGGCGACTGCCGAGTGGTTCTTCGCTGAGCCGCGGGACTCGTCGCTGCCCGCGGCGTCGACCGAGGTCTCCGCGGAGCGCACGGAGGAGGGGTGGACGGTCGACGTCACGGCCGGCACCCTCGTCCGCGACCTCACGCTGCTCGTGGACCGGATCGACCCCGCCGCCGAGACCGACGAGGCGCTCGTCACGCTGCTCCCGGGAGAGACGGCCCGATTCACGGTGCGCGGCGCGACGGATGCCGACCC
The DNA here is from genome assembly GCF_002362255.1 of Microbacterium sp. SZ1. Classification (GTDB taxonomy): domain Bacteria; phylum Actinomycetota; class Actinomycetes; order Actinomycetales; family Microbacteriaceae; genus Microbacterium. The sequence continues at coordinate 14,187 of NZ_LPVV01000009.1, forward strand.
CGCGGCGTTCTCGGACCGGCTGGTGCTGCGGTCGACGAACGACCTGATCGGACGCGCGGGCTGAGCGCCGGGCCTCCGCAGGGTAGCGCGCGTCAGCACTGCGCGCCACCGGGGTCCGGCATCCCTCGCAGCCGTCCACACTGGCGGCATGCCGACCACCGTCTCCCGTCTCGCCGGCGGCATGCTGCGCGCTGTCATGGCCGGCATCCTGCTGCTCCGGCGCCCTCGTCCGATCCATGCGCACGGGGCCGTCTTCGACGGCGACCTCATGCTCCTCGAGGGGCGGAGGGCCTCCGGCATCCGCTGGTTCGACGAACCGCCGGCAGCGACCGTACCCGTCGTGGTGCGCGTGTCACGGTCGGTCGGGTTGCCGCCGTGGCTGCCGGACGTCTGGGGACTGGGGGTGCGGTGGGAGCATGAGGGCCGTCACGTCGATCTGGAGCTGGCCTCGACCGGCGTCGGGGAGCCCGGGCGGCACGTGCTCCTGCCCCGACTGTCGCCGTCGCGGGCCATGATGAGCAGCATCTTCCCGTACAGGTCGCCACGAGGCCCGGTGCTGCTCGCCGCTCGCACGATGCCGGCTCGATCCCTGCCCGCCGACCTCGAGGGGTTGCGGGAGGCCGTCGCGCGGCATCCGTGGGTCCTGCGGCTCTACTCCGCGTCGCCGAGGGACAGGTGGCATCCGATCGGAGAGCTGTGTCTGCGTCACCCCCGTGCGGGTGACGACCCCGACCTGCGCTTCGACATCGATCGCAACCCGCTGCCCGGCGCAGACAGCTACGACTGGGCACGCGCGCTGCGTCGGCCGTCGTACCGACTGGCGCAGGGGACGGCCGAGGACGCCGGTCAGACCAGCGCGTCCTCGACGAGCAGCGCACCGCTGTCGATCGCGGAGAACGACAGCACCTTGTAGCCCTCGGACTCGAAGTAGATCGTCGCCCGATCCGCCTCGACACCCGTGACGGTTCCGACGCCCCAATCGCGGTGACGGACGCTCTGGTCCATCGCGACGGGCGCATCGGCGATCGCCGCCTCGTCGTGGGCCGCGGCCGAGGCGTCGCGCTGCTCGCAGCGGTCGCAGTTGTCGCACCAAGCGGGGCCGTCGACCCCGAAGTACTCGAGCAGCACCCGGCGCCGACACTGCATGGTCTCGGCGTACGCGCGCATCATCGCGAGGCGCGAGTCCGCGATCCGCTCACGAGACTCCAGCGTCTCCCGCACGGCCTTGGCCGCCTGGGCGGCGGTGACCGGGCGGACCAGGCGCACCCCGTCGGTCGTGTCGACGAGCCCCGCATCGACGAGGTCGTTCACCAGACGGGTGACCGTGCGCGTGGGCTTGCCCACAGCATCCGCCAGCGCACGAAGGTGCGCACCGGGCTTCGCGACGATCGCGGCGCGCAGCGCGCGGATGTCGGCCGGGCGCACCGAGCGCCTCGTGAAGAAGCGCCGCAGTCCGAGGTCCTCCGGCCGGTAGTGCAGGGCTGTGGTCGCGGGCTCCCCGTCGCGTCCCGCCCGTCCGACCTCCTGGTAGTACGCGTCCAGCGACTCGGTGACCGTGGCGTGCAGCACGAAGCGCACGTCGGCCCGGTCGATGCCCATGCCGAAGGCGGAGGTGGCGACGACGATGTCGAGGGTGCCGTCGCGCCAGCGGTCCTGCACGTCGCGCCGCTCCGCGGCCCGGAGTCCCGCATGGTAGGCGGCGACGCGGCGGTCGTCGGAGGCGATCTCCTCGGCGTAGCTCTCGGCCTCCGTGCGGGTCGCGACGTAGACGATTCCCGGGGCGGTCCAGGTACGCGCCTCCTGCACGACGACGGCCTTCTTCTCGGAGTCGCTCTCGTGCCGGTGCACGACGAGTCGGATCTCCGGGCGATCGACCCCGTGCACCTGCACGTCGACGCCGGTCATCGACAGCTTCTCGATGATCTCGGCGCGCACGGGCTCGGAGGCCGTCGCGGTCATCGCGAGCACCGGCGGGTCGCCGAGGTCGCGGCGCACGTCTCCGAGCCGCGCGTAGTCGGGTCGGAAGTCATGCCCCCACGACGACACGCAGTGCGCCTCGTCGACGACGAACAGCGAGACGCCGGCCGCCGCGAGGCGAGACACCGTCTCCTCCTTCGCCAGCTGCTCGGGAGCGAGCAGCACGTACACGGGACCGCCCTGGTCGATCAGTTCCCACGCGCGGGCGCTGTCGGCGGCAGACGTCGAGCCGTTGAGCGCGACGGCGGGCGGGGCGGCCGGCGCCTCGCGGATCGAGGCGAGCTGGTCGGCCTGCAGCGCCACGAGTGGCGAGACGACGAGCACTACGCCGCCGCGCTGTGCGCCGGCGACCTGATAGACGGCGGACTTGCCGCCGCCGGTCGCGAGCACGAGCAGCGTGTCGCGCCCGGCGGCCGCCGAGGTGATGGCCTCGCGCTGCCCGGGCAGCAGCTCGTCCCACCCGAATCCGTCGCGGGCGATGTCGTCGACGGAAGCGGGAGACGTGCGGGAGGAGCTCATGTCAGCGACGGTATCCCCGCGATCGGGAACGTGCGCGAGGGTTGACATCGGGATGCCGGCGGCGCACGGCATCCGCTCGCCTTCGCCTCGCATCGGGGTGGCTCGACGGTGGGTCTGAAGGGTGTCGTCAGAACGCGTAGCGGATGCGGCAGGAGGGCAGGTGCCGGGCGACGAGCTGCGTGAACGCATCGACGTGCGCGCGCTTGCGGTCGGCGCGGTATCGCACGTTGACGGCGCCGTTCTGCGACACCTTGGTCTCTTGCGTCGCCGGAGTCCACAGCAGGTCCTCGGCCTTCGGATGCCAGCCGAGGTTGACCTCGTGCAGGCGCTCGTTGTGAGTGAGGAAGATCACCTCGGCCGCCAGCTGCCGTTTCGCGGCCGGGGACAGCACGTCGTCGAGATGGACGAGCAGCTCGGTCCAGTCCTCGATCCAGGTGGGCGTGACGATGATCGGCGAGAAGTTCAGGTGCACCTCGTACCCGGCCTCGACGAAGTCGTCGATCGCCGCGATGCGCTCCGCCACCGGCGAGGTGCGGATGTCGGTGACCTTCGCGACGGATGCAGGCATGAGCGAGAAGCGGATGCGGGTGCGCCCGAGCGGGTCCCAGTCGAGCAGATCGCGGTTGACGTACTTCGTCGCGAACGAGGCCTTCGCCGTGGGGAGCATGCGGAACAGGTCGCAGACGTCGCGCACGTTCTCGCTGATCATCGCGTCGACCGAGCAGTCGCTGTTCTCGCCGATGTCGTACACCCAGGCGTCGGGGTCGCACTGGTTCGGCTCGGTCTTCGGCCCCTGCTTGCTGACGTGCCTGGCGAGGTGCGCCGTGATGCGGTCGATGTTGGTGAACACCGTCACCGGGTTGCTGTACCCCTTGCGCCGCGGCACGTAGCAGTAGGCGCAGGCCATGGCGCAGCCGTTGGCGAGCGAAGGGGCGATGAAGTCGGCCGAGCGACCGTTGAGGCGTGTGGCGACGCTCTTCTTCTCCCCGAGCACGAGCGCCTCGGTCTTGATGCGCACCCAGCGGGCGACGTTGCGCTCGTCGCCGTGCACCTCTGGGATCTGCCAGTGCGACTCGACGGGCACGATCGTCGCGTCCGGCCACCGGGCGATGATCTCCTGCCCGCGGGGCGAGCGTGCGGCATCCGGTTCCGCATAGATGCGCCTCACGTCGAGCAGGGGAGACGGTGCACGCATGCCTCCTGTCTACTCCGGGCCACCGACATCGCGCTCCGGCGACGTCAGGCCGGCTCGGGAGCCCTGGTGTGCGACCGCACGGCCGCGATGGTCTGCGCCGTCCGAGCGGCGATCTCGTACGGGGTCAGACCGGCGTAGTGCGGGAGATCGCGCGCCATCGCATACCGGTGTGCGATGCCGCACAGCCACACGGCGATCGTGTCACGGGCGACGTTGAAGTCGGCGGCGTGTCGCCACGCGTGCAGGTAGGTCTCCTGCAGCACCTGCTCCGCCGCGGTCCTGTCGCGAACGACGCGGAGGATGAGGCCGAACACCTGCGCGGAGGTGAGGTCGTACACCTGCGCGAGGGCGGTCTGGCCGCCGAGGGCGGCCTCGGCCATCAGGCGGCGCTCCGCGCCCCGCACAGCATCCTCACCGAAGGAGGAGGGCGGGGCGGGAGCATCCATGCCCTGATCGTCGCACGCGGCAGGATGTCGCGCGCCTGCTTGTAACGGGCCGGGAAAGGTGGTAGTGGGTCGCCCCGGCTAACTCCGCCAGTACCCGTTCGCCGCCGCGACGGTCTGGAAGTTGGTCGCGACGACATGGGAGATGGCGATGAGCGCGGCGAAGTCCTCGGCGTAGGCGGATCGGACGCGCTCGCGCACCTCAGCCGAGGGCTGGGTGAGCTTCACCGCGGTGCGGGACAGCTTCACCGCGAGGGCGTACCCGGCCTCGGGGGTCGGGGTGAGCAGCGACGGAAGCCAGGAATCGGTCATGGCAGTGCCTTTCGATGGATGCCGCAGAGATCAGCTCGCGCGGCGGAGGGGGATCGTGGGGAAGTCGATCGGGACGTCGAGGGCGATGTTCACGTAGTTCGTGAAGAGGTTCAGCGCCACCTGGCCGATGGTCTCGACGATCTGCTCGTCGCTCCACCCGTGGTCGCGGACGGTCTGGACGTCGGCCGGCGAGAGCTGACCGCGGTCGCTCACGAGCTTGAGCGCGAAAGCCAGCAGCGCGGTCGTCTTCGGGTCGTCGGATTCGCCGTCCTGCGCGGCCGCGAGGGCGTTGCGCGTGAGCCCTGCCTTCCTGCCGAGCGCAGTGTGCGCGGCCAGGCAGTACTCGCACGAGTTGCGGTTGGCGACGGCGACGGCGATCTGCTCGCCCAGGGCCGGTCCGAGAGTTCCGCCGCCGAAGGCGCCGAAAGAGCCCCACATGCTGGCGAGGGCGGCGGGCGAGTTGGCGACCGCGCGGAACATCGCCGGCACGGTGCCGAAGGCGCCCGAGATCTCGTCGAGGTGCTGCTTGACGGTGCCGGTGGCGTCGGTGCGGTCGATGAGGGGGACGTTGGCCATGTGCTTCTCCTTGTTCGGGCCACCCTGTTCGGTGGCGATGACTCCATCCTCCCGACACGGGCTGGACGATACGCACCATTGCGTCTTGATTAGTTGACCGAGAGTCCAGATACTGAGTTCGTGCCAACCGTCGACCGCCTCACACCCCTGCTCGCGCGATTCCGCGTGCGCACCCGCCTCTTCCACACGGGGCCGTTGTGCGGTGTCACCACGTTCCCCGCCGCGATCGGCCGCGGCTTCCTGCATGTTCTGCGGGAGGGGGAGATGGAGATGGAGGTCAGGCGGGCCGACGGTTCGTCGACGAGGATCGCGGTGACCGAGCCGAGTCTGCTGTTCTTCCCCCGGCCCACCGAGCACGTCTTCGTAGGCGCGCCGACCGAGGAGTCCGACTTCGCCTGCGCCACGGTCGAGGTCGACGGCGGCGCGCTGCATCCGCTCGTGCGCGCTCTGCCCTCCGTCGTCGTGCTGCCGCTCGACGAGGTCGTCACGCTGCGCCCCGCCCTCGACCTGCTGTTCGCGGAGGTCGACGACGTGCGCTGCGGACACCCGATGCTGATCGACAGGCTCTTCGAGGTGGTCCTCATCCAGATGCTGCGATGGATGCTCGACAACCCCGCCCGGCTCGCGCTACCGCCCGGACTGCTCTCCGGACTCTCCGACGAGCGGCTGGCGCGCGCCCTCTCGGCCGTGCACGAGGCGCCGGGGGAGCCCTGGACGCTGCACACCCTCGCCCGCACCGCGGCCATGTCGCGGAGCGCGTTCGCCGCGCGCTTCAAGGACGTGGTGGGAACGACGCCCGCCGACTACCTCACGGAATGGCGGCTCACGATCGCGCAGGAGCAGCTGCGCGCCGGGACTCCGGTGGGCACGATCGCTGCGGAGCTCGGCTACGCGAGCGCCTCGGCGTTCTCCCGCGCCTTCTCGCAGCGGCTCGGATGCAGTCCGCGGGCGTGGCTCGCGCTCGCCGCCTGACTCGCCCGGGAAGGAGCTCGATCTGCTTCCGCGCCTGTCGGTGCCGAGAATGGAGGGATGCAAGAAACGAGGGCTGTCGACCTGCCCGTGCTCTACTTCGGGACTCCTGTCGCCCTGATCACCACGGTGAATCCCGACGGATCGTCCAACATCAGCCCGATCTCTTCCTCCTGGGCGCTCGGGAACCGGTACATGCTCGGCCTCGGTTCGGAGGGGCAGGCGCTCGCCAACCTCCGGCGGATCGACCACCTCGTGATCAACCTGCCCTCCACGGATCTCGTAGAGGCGGTGGAGGCCATCGCCCCGACGACGGGCCGATCGCCCGTCCCGGACGAGAAGCACCCGGCCTACCGCCACGAGGCCGACAAGTGGAGCCTCGGCGGGTTCACTCCGGTCACCTCCGACGACGTGCTCGCTCTCCGGATCGCGGAGTGCCCCGTGCAGATCGAAGCGCGGGCCGCCCAGATCATCGAGATCGACGGCGGCAGTGCGGTCGCCGTCGAGGCGGAGGTGCTGCGCGTCCACGCGCACGAGAGCATCCTGCGCGAGTACGGTCCCGACCGTGTGGAGACGAGCCGATGGCAGCCGCTGTACTACAGCTTCCGCCACTACTTCGGGCAGGGCGAGCGCGTCGGCGCGAACTTCCGCGCGCCCTTGCTGGACGACGACGGGGCGGTCGTCGCCGGCTCGTGACGCACGCGCTGCAGCTACGGCATCCGCACTAATAATGCGTATTATCACGTTGACCATCTCGGTCCTCTGTCGCCAGAGTGAGGGAACACCCCGCTGGCGATCAAGGAGGATCGATGCCGCACCACCGCTCGACGCAGGCCGATGTCGCCGCTCTCGCTGGCGTCAGCCAGGCGACCGTCAGCATCGTCCTGAGCGGGCACACCCCGAAGGGCGTGCGCATCTCGGATGCCACGCGCAATCGGGTGCTCGAGGCGCTCCGCATCACCGGGTACTCGGCCAATCCGGTGGCGCAGCGCCTCGCCGGCGGCAAGAACCAGCTGCTCGGCGTCTTCACGTACGAGAAGACGTTCCCGCGCGGAGGCCGTGACTTCTACGGCGCCTTCCTGAACGGCATCGAGGAGGCCGCCGAGCAGCTCGGCGTCGACATGCTGCTGTTCACCTCGGCGCGGGTGGTCGACGGACGCCGACGGCTGGCGGGCGACGGATGGCAGCGGCTCGGCATCGCCGACGGGTGCCTGCTGCTCGGCCAGCAGGAGGACCGGGAAGAGCTGCAGCACCTGCTCGACACGAACTACCCGTTCGTCTTCATCGGCAAGCGTGAGACCGACAAGCACCTGCTCCCCTACGTCGGCGCTGATTACGTCACGGCCACTGCCCGACAGGTCGATCGGCTGGCCGCTCTCGGACACACCCGGATCGCCTACGCGGGTGTTCAAAGCGACGACCAGTCCACGCGCGACCGCGTCGACGGCTACCGCGACGCGATGACGGCGAAGGGGCTCGCTCCGCGCTTCCTCGACCTGCGCGACGCCGCGCGCGGCACCGGGGAGATCGTCGAGAGCGGCGTCACCGCCGTCCTGCTCGCGCCGGAGAACGACCCGGACGAGATCGTCGACGCGTTCGAGGCCAGAGGGCTCGCCGTGCCTCGCGACGTCTCCGTCGTGCTGCTGGGTCAGCCGCACCTGCCGCCACGCCGCGGCCGCCGCTGGTCGGGCTTCTCCGTCCCCCGCGAGGAGATGGGCGCTCGCGCCCTGGTCCTGCTGTCCCGCATCGTGCACCAGGATGCCGAACCGACGCGCCGTTCCCCGGTGCGCCCGTCCGCGGCCCTGCGGCTGACGGATGCCGACTACCACCAGATCATCGACTGTCCAGACGTCGAGGGCGACACCGTCGCACTGGCCCCCTCCCTCACCCGACCCTTCGAAAGGAACCCTTCGTGACAACGCGAGAACTGACCACCGACATCCTCGTCGTGGGCGCCGGCCTCGGCGGTGTGGCCGCCGCGCTGGCCGCCGCCGACCGAGGTGCCCACGTGATCCTCACCGAGGAGTACCCGTGGATCGGCGGCCAGCTCACCTCGCAGGCGGTGCCGCCCGACGAGCACCCCTGGGTGGAGGAGTTCGGCATCACCGCCCGATACCGTCAGCTGCGCGACGGCATCCGCGAGGTGTACCGTCGCCGCTACCCGCTGACGGATGCCGCGAAGGGCCGAGCCGACCTCAACCCCGGTGCGGGCTGGGTGTCGAAGCTGTGCCACGAGCCGCGGATCGCGGTCGGCGTGCTGGAGGAGATGCTCGCCCCGCACCGGTCGACGGGCCGCATCCGTCTGCTGGAGCGTGCGCGCCCCGTCGGGGCCGACGTCGACGGAGACCGCATCACCCGCGTCACCCTCGAGTCGGAGGTCGACGGCGAGACCGTCGCGGTCACGGCGCGGTATGTGCTCGACGCGACCGAGACCGGCGAGCTGCTGCCGCTGTCCGGCACGGAGTACGTGACGGGCTTCGAGTCGCGCGCCGAGACGGGCGAGCCGAGCGCCCCCGACGAGGCGCAGCCTGACAACGTGCAGGCGCTCAGCGTGTGCTTCGCGATCGAGCACGTCGACGGAGATCACACGATCGAGCGTCCGGCCGACTACGACTTCTGGCGCGATTACCTGCCTGAGGCCTGGCAGGGCAGCCGGATGCTGTCGTGGGAGGCCCCGAACCCGCGCACGCTCGAGATGGGGACGCGCGCGTTCGACCCCAACCCGGGCGACGACGTCGCCGAGGTCGACGCCGACCAGTCGCGCAACGCCGGCGACGCGAACCTGTGGACGTTCCGCCGGATCGCCGCCCGCGACCAGTTCGAGGCCGGCTTCTACGAGAGCGACATCTGCCTCGTGAACTGGCCGAGCATCGACTACTTCCTCGGCCCGGTGCTCGACGTCCCGCGCGACGAGGAGCTCGAGCACTACCGGAGGGCACGGCAGCTCTCGCTGTCGATGATGTACTGGATGCAGACCGAGGCGCCGCGCGCCGACGGCGGCGCCGGATACCCGGGCTTGCGGCTGCGCCCCGACGTGATGGGGTCCGACGACGGGCTCGCCCAGGCCCCGTACCACCGCGAGTCCCGGCGCATCAGGGCGCTCACGACGGTGACCGAGAACGACGTGTCGTACGAGGTGCGCGGCGACGAGGGCGCGACCAGGTACGAGGAGTCGGTCGGGGTCGGCATGTACCGCATCGACCTGCACCCCTCGACGGGCGGCGACACCTACATCGACGTGGCGTCCACGCCGTTCGAGATCCCGCTCGGCGCGCTCATCCCGCAGCGCACCGCCAACCTGCTCGCGGCGAACAAGAACATCGGCACGACGCACATCACGAACGGCTGTTACCGGCTGCACCCCGTGGAGTGGAACGTCGGCGAAGCGGCCGGCCACCTGGCCGCCTACTGCGCCGCGACGGGAACGACTCCGCACCAGGTGCACGGCGACGTCGGCATCCGCTCCGACTACCAGCGCGAGCTGGAGGCCGTCGGCGTCGAGCTGCACTGGCCGGAAGGCCGCGCCTACGCCTACTGACCACTCACCCACGATCCACCCGAATCACAGCACAGCAAGGAGAAGACAACCATGAGCACATCCGCATCGCGTCGTCGGCGTCTGCCGCTGACGGCCGGGGCCGGCATCGCCGCCGTCGCCCTCGTGCTCGCCGGATGCAGCGGAAGCCCCGAGGGCACCGCCACCCCCGACGAGCCCGTCGAGCTCCGCATGACGGTCTGGACGGCCGACGAGACGCAGCTCGGCCTCTTCCAGGAGATCGCCGACGAGTACGTGGCCGAGAACCCGGAGCTGGTCTCGAAGGTGACCTTCGAGCCGATCCCGTTCGACGACTACACGACGACGCTCACGACCCAGCTCGCCGGAGGCAACGCCCCCGACCTCGGGTGGATCCTGGAGAGCTACGCGCCGGAGTTCGTCTCGTCCGGCGCCCTCTACGACCTCACCGGCACGCTGCAGGACCACGAGGGCTACGAGTACGACGACCTGCTCGACTCGTCGCTCGCGCTGTGGCAACAGGACGACAAGCTCTTCGCGTACCCGTTCTCGAACAGCCCGTTCGCCGTGTTCGTGAACACCGATCAGATCGCCGCAGCCGGTCAGCCGAACCCCGCCGACCTCGTCGCCTCGGGTGACTGGACGTTCGACGCGGCCGGCGACATCTCCGCCGCCTCCGCCTCGACGTCGGGCAAGCAGGGTCTCGTGGTGCGCGACTTCGACTACAAGGTGTGGGAGAACCTCGCCACCATCTGGTCGTCGTTCGGCGCTTCGCCGTGGAGCGAGGACGGCACCAGCTGCACGCTGACGGATCCCGAGATGGTGGACGCCATGACGTGGATCCACGACGCGATCTTCGTCGACAAGGCGATGCCCGGACCGGGGGTCACCGCCGACTTCTTCGCCGGGGATGCCGCGATGACCATCACGCAGATCAGCCGTGCGTCCGCACTCGACGACTCGTTCGGCTGGGATGTCGTGCCGCTGCCCGACGGCCCCGAGGGGCGTCAGAACGTGATCGGACAGGCCGGCATCGGCGTGTTCGCGAACGCGGAGAACCCCGGTGTCGCCGCCGACTTCCTCGCCTACTTCACGGCACCGGAGAACGCCGAGAAGCTTGCGGCGTACTTCCCGCCTCCCCGCGAGTCGCTGCTGAACGCCGAGACCCTCGCCGCCGGCAACCCGCGCCTGACCGAGGAGCAGCTGCAGGCCGTGGTCGTCGACGGGATCCAGGACGCCGTCACGAAGCCGGCGCACCCGAACTTCGCCAAGATCCAGGACACGGTGCGCGCGCAGCTCGACGCCCTGTGGACCGCGGATGCCGACGTGGAGTCGGTGCTCGGCAGCACCTGCGAGACGATCGCCCCGCTGCTGGAGGGCTGATCGCATGACATCCTCTGCCGTCCTCGCGGCGGCCGACACCGCGGAGCGGAAGGGGCGTCCGGCACGCCCCCGCCGCTCCGCGGCGACGCGGCAGGACTGGATCGTCGGCTACACGATGGTCGCTCCCGTGGTGCTCGGCGCCGTCGCCTTCGTCATCGTCCCGCTCGTCGCGGTCATCTGGTTCTCGCTGCACGACTGGAACGTGCTCGCCAACACGTTCGTGTTCGCAGGAGCCGACAACTACGAGCGGATGCTGGCCGACCCCGGACTCAGGGACTCGCTGCTCGCGAGCCTGTGGTTCTCCATCGGGCTGGTCGTGCTCAACGTCACGCTCGCCCTCTTCCTCGCGGTGCTTCTCAACCAGAAGCTGCCGGGAACGACGACCTTCCGCACGTTCTTCTTCTCGCCGGTCGTCGTCTCGCTCGTCGCGTGGACCATCGTCTGGAGCTTCCTGCTGCAGTCGGACGGCGGCATCAACGGCTTCCTCGCCACCGTGGGAATCGAGGGGCCGAACTGGCTGCGCAACGACGTCACGGCGATGCTCGCCGTGATCGTGGTGCAGGTGTTCAAGAACGTCGGCCTCAACATGATCCTGTTCCTCGCCGCGCTCCAGGGCGTGCCGGAGGAGATCGGCGAGGCGGCGAAGATCGACGGGGCCGGCGCCTGGCGGCGCTTCCGCTCGATCACGCTGCCGATGATCAGCCCGACGATCCTGCTCGTGATGATCCTCACCATCGTCGGCTCGCTCGAGGTGTTCGCGCAGATCGCGGTTCTCACCGGAGGCGGACCCGGCAACTCCACGACCGTGCTCGTCTATTACCTGTACCAGCAGGCGTTCCGCTTCAACGACTTCGGCTACGCGAGTGCCATCGCCGTGCTGATGTTCCTCATCGTGCTCGTGCTGACGCTCGTGCAATGGCAGACCAGGAAGAGGTGGGTCTTCAATGAGAACTGACGTGATCGACCGGCCGAAGTCCCTCAGCACCCATGCCGTGACGACCGGATCCCCGGAGCGCCGCGAGCGGCCCGGAGCCGCCACCCGCCGTCGGCGCTGGTTCGCGGGAGGCCTCATCGCGCTCATGGCCGTGCTCAGCATCCCCTTCGTCTTCCCGACGCTGTGGATGATCACGAGCAGCTTCAAGCCGATGAGCGAGATCCTGCAGAAGGTCCCGACGCTGTGGCCGGCGAACCCGACGGCCGAGGCGTACGGCGAGGTGTTCCGCCTGCAGCCGTTCGCGCAGCAGTACTGGAACAGCCTGTACATCGCCGCGCTCGTCACCGTGGGCACGATGCTCGTCGCCGCCATGGCCGGGTACGCGTTCGCCCGCATCCGCTTCCCCGGCGCGAACGCGCTCTTCCTCGTGGTGCTCGTGGGGCTGCTCGTGCCGAGCGAGGTGACGATCGTCCCGCTGTTCCGCTTCGTGAACTCCCTCGGGTTGATCAACACCCACTGGCCGCTGATCGTCATCCCCGTGCTCGGAGCGCCGGCGGTGCTCGCGGTGTTCATCATGCGCCAGTTCTTCCTCGGGCTGCCGACGGAGCTGGAGGAGGCGGGTCGCATGGACGGGCTCGGCCGCTGGGGCATCTTCTGGCGCATCGCGTTCCCGCTGGCGCGTCCCGCGCTCGCCGCCGTGGCGATCTTCACGTTCCTGAAGTCCTGGAATCTGTACCTCGAGCCGATCGTGTACCTGTCGAGCAAGGACATGTTCACGCTGCCGCAGGCGCTGACGCAGTACGTCGACGCCTACGGCGGGCCGATGTGGAACGTGCAGCTCGCCGCGACGACCCTCACGGTCGTGCCGGTTCTGGTCGTGTTCCTCTTCGCTCAGAAGCAGTTCGTGCAGGGACTCGCCCACACCGGTCTGAAGGGCTGACCCGGAGCGCCCTCACTCGCATCACGCCCGGTTCCGACCGAGCGCTGTTCGTCGCGCCCTCGACAGGGCATCCATCGCAGGATCCAACGAAGGAGAAGCAATGAGAACGACAGCCAGCCGTGCGCAGCGACGCGCACTGTCACTCGCCGCCGTCGCCGTGGCCGCGGTCATGGCGGCGGGAGGCGCCCTCCCCGCCCAGGCGGCACCCGTCGGGTCGGGAGGCGGGGTCACCGCGGAGGTGGCACCCCCGCCCGCCGACTGGCCGGTCTTCGGCTACCAGGGGATCATCACCGACAAGCTCGACATGATCTACAACCCGACCGACGAGTACATCTTCCCCAGCGTCTTCCACGCCGGGGAACACTTCGCGGACCCGCTCGGCGAGTGGTACCTCTACCTCGCGCCGCACGACGATCCCGGCGGGATCGTGCTGATGTACGCCGACAGCCTCGAGGGTCCGTGGACCGAGTACGCCGCGGGGCCCGTCATCACGAACGACTGGCCGCCGCACTACGGCCCCGTGCCGCATGTGTCGAGCCCCGACGCGTTCTGGAACGCCGACGAGGGGAAGATGTTCCTCTACTTCCACGGCGACAACTCGGTGACGCGCTTCGCGACGAGCGACGACGGGGTGAGGTTCGAGTACGGCGACATCGCCGTCACGAACGCGATGGGCGACGTGCCGGGCACGCGGAGGATCACCGAGAGCTCGTACGCGCGGGTCTTCGACCACCCCGATCCCGACTCGCCGTACAACTACGCGATGTTCTACATGGCCAACGACGACACCCCGATCGCGGGCGGTCTCACCGGCATCCGCCGCATCCGGCTCGCGGAGTCCGTCGACGGGCGCACCTGGGTCGTCGACCCCGTGCCGGTCGTCGAGCCGGGCGAGGAGGAGGGAGCGAACGTCTCGGGGCCCAACCTCTGGGAGCACGACGGCCAGCTGTACGTGCTGTACCACGCGTCGAGCGGCAAGTCCTATTCGCGCACGATCGACCCGACGCTGCGCGACGTCGGGGAGACGCCGATCCTGCTGCACCAGTCGAGCGGGCTCGGCACCGACACCGGCCGCGTGGCATCGCCGGAGGTCGTGACCGACGGCGGTGAGACGTATCTGTTCTACGAATCCGGAGACCGTCTCGGCGGGACCATCGCCTGGGCGAAGGCCGGGGCGGAGACGGTCATCGAGCCCCCGTTCGGCGGGTTCGCCGAGGATGCCGCGAATCCGCTGTTCGCCACCTGCGCCGCCCCGGGCTCCGACGAGTTCGACGGCGCGCTGGGCGCTCAGTGGGATCGCACGATCAGGGCGGACGCCGCGCGGCACACCGTCACCGACGGCGCGCTGATCGTCCCGACCTACACGGGCGGGGTGTCGACGGCCCCGTTGCTGCAGCAGGCGCTGCCCGACGAGGCGTGGCAGGTGACGACGAAGGTCGGTCTGACCCCGACGCAGAACTTCCAGCAGGCCGGTCTGCTGCTCTACGGCAGCGACACGAACTATCTGAAGTTCGATCTCGGCAAGGCGACGCCGGGACGAGTCGTCGAGCTCGTGGGCGCGGGATCGCCGGCCTTCACCAGCCAGCAGCGCACCGACGTGAGCGAGGTCTGGCTGCGCCTCACCAGCGACGGGCGCGAGATCGAGGCGTCGGTGTCGTACGACGGCGCGACGTTCGAGGTGTTCGGCAGTCGGGTGCGGCTGGAGGCGTCTCCGGGAGTGCCCCGCTATACCCACGTCGGACCGTTCGCGTTCCGGGGAGCCACCGCTGCGGCTGAGCTCCCCGCGACGTTCGACTGGTTCCGCTTCTCGCCGACGCCCGATGCATATGCGGCGTGCGTCGCTGCCGGCACCGACCCGGGCACGGACCCGGGCCCCGACCCGGGCACGGACCCGGACCCCGGCGCCGGATCGGGCGGCGGCGCCGACCCGTCGACGGGAACGGATGCCGCGGACACTGCAGTCTCAGGCGCGGTCGCAGCCGCGCCCCGTCCGCGGGCAGGAGCGCTCGCGGCGACCGGAGCCGACCCCATGCCGTTCGTGCTCGCCGGAGCGCTGCTGCTCGGCGTCGGGGGCGTGCTCGTGCTGCGACGGAGGAAGCAGCTCGGCTGATCCATCGACGGCGGCCCATGACCTGACGCGCGGGTCGTGGGCCGTCGGCACGCGAGCATCGGTGACGAGCAGCGGTGAATCGGAGGGGCTGACGGGAATCGAACCCGCGCTGTCTGCTTGGGAAGCAGAAGTTCTGCCATTGAACTACAGCCCCGCACCCGCGTCCGAAAAGCGGGTGATCGCAAGCCTACCCGTCAGGCACGTCACGACCAAAGCGTCGCGCCGACACGGCAACTAGGCTGGTGCCGTGCTTCTCAGCGACCGCGACATCAGGGCAGAACTCGCATCGGGCCGGATCGGCCTGCAGCCGCACGAGCCGGAGATGATCCAGCCGTCGAGCGTCGACGTGCGTCTGGACCGCTACTTCCGGCTGTTCGACAACCACAAGTACCCGTTCATCGATCCGTCGGTCGATCAGCCGGAGCTCACGCGGCTGATCGAAGTCGACCCCGACGAGCCGTTCATCCTGCACCCGGGGGAGTTCGCGCTGGGGGCGACGTTTGAACAGGTGACGCTCGCAGACGATGTGGCTGCGCGTCTCGAGGGCAAGTCGTCGCTGGGGCGCCTCGGGCTCATCACCCACTCGACCGCCGGCTTCATCGACCCTGGATTCACGGGGCACGTGACGCTCGAGCTCGCGAACGTCGCGACGCTGCCGATCAAGCTGTGGCCGGGTATGAAGATCGGGCAGCTGTGCTTCTTCCGCTTGACTTCGCCGGCCGAGAACCCGTACGGATCGGGTCCGTACGGCAACCGTTACCAGGGGCAGCGGGGGCCGACGGCATCCCGGTCGTTCCAGAATTTCCACCGCACGGACGTCGGAGTCACCGACGTCGGAGCCCTCGGAGGCTGACATGAGCGACGACAGCACACGCCCGCACGACGACTCGGCGGATGCTGTCGCGCCACCGCCCGCGACCCCGGTTCCCGATGAGCTGCTCGCCACGCCCCCGGCATCCGACACCCCCCTCCCGGAGGGGCTGCTGACGCCTCCGCCGGCATCCGACGCCCCCGTGCCCGAGGGGCTGCTGACGCCTCCGTCGGCCGACATCCCACCCGCGGATGCCGTGATCCCGCCCCCTCCGGCGGATGCCGAGCTGCCGACGACCCGCAGCGCTCGCCGCCGTCCGGCCGTGCTCTCGGACGACGCCCCGTCGGCGGTCGCCGACGACTGGGCGCGTCCGTCGGTGGCGCCGCAGGATCCGGACCCGGGGTCGTACCGCGGGCTCGCGGTGGTGGTCTTCGCAGTGCTCGTGCTGCTGCTGATCGGCGCGATCGCGGCGGCAGCCTATCTCGCGACCTCGGTCGGCCTGCCGTTCGCGGCGGATGCCGTCGCCGCCCCGATCGCGGCGGTCGCAGCGCTCGGCGGCTGACGGTGCTCGGCCGACAGCGGCTCGACTGACGCGGCGGAGACCGGCACTCTCTCGTTCAGCGTGTCCGCGAGGCGAGCGCGTACGCTGGAACCGCGACGGCCACGACGACGACGTGCATCACCATGAGCGCGATCACCGCGCCGGTGGTCGTGCCGGGGATGAAGCCCAGCGCGAGCAGCAGCACATCGGGGATGAACGAGGCGATCGTCACGACCGGGACGAGGATAGACAGCGTCCTGCGCGGGTACTTCGCGTGCCGCCGTACGAGCGACCAGCCGACCCACCCGGCGGCGACTCCGAGCGTGGTGAAGAGCCCGAACGCGGGCGGGGTGAGGGGTCCGTAGGCGGCGGGTGCGCCGGTCGCGATCGCGACGGCGGCGACGACGGCATTGAGTGCGATGGCGATGGCGACGGCGGCTGTGAGGATCAGCGCCGCGCGGACGCGTGGTCGGGTCGCGGCGGGCTGTGCGGGTGTGGTGGCGACCATGACGACTCCTTGCTCGAGGAATACGGTACTGATCAGTACCGCTATATACGGTACTGCTCGATCCCGGAATGTACAATGGGCTCGTGGGAGCGGACGAGGCGGGCAGGGCGGCGGGTCGCCCGCGCGACCCGGGAGTCGAGTCGGCGATCCTCTCGGCGGTGCAGGACCTCCTCATCGAAGACGGCTACGAGGGCACGACCATCGCGGCGGTGGCGGAGCGGGCCCGGTGCGGCCGGTCGGCGATCTACCGCCGCTGGGAGAACAAGGCCGAGCTCGTGGTCGCCGCGGTCCGGGCGTTGCAGATCACGACCGAAGCGCCCGATACGGGGACTCTTCGCGGTGACCTGCTGGCCGCCGCGCTGCACTTCGCCGACGCGGACGAGCGCACCGCGACGGTGCTCGCCGGCATCCTCAGCGAGATCGGCCGCGATGAGGAGCTGCGCGCCGTCGCCTATCGCGTGATCGGCGGGCCGCCCGTGGCGGTGCTGACCGCCGTGATCGAGCGATGGAGGGAACGCGGCGAGGTGCGCGCCGATGCACCCGTCGCGCTCGTCGCCGGGATCGTGCCGACCGCGGCGTTCGGCAGCGTGAGCCTGCGCCGTCGGGCGCTCGAGCCGGAGACGGTCGCAGAGCTGATCGACCAGGTGGTGCTGCCGGCCCTGCGGTCCTAGGCGACTGCCCGCGGGATGCGGAACGCCCCCTCCGGCGGACCGGAAGGGGCGTTCGTGAAGGCGCATGCCGTCAGGCATCGCGTCCGCGGGTGTAACCGGCGTCGAAGCCGCGCTCGAAGGCGTGCTGCGCCAGGCGGGTCGCGCGAGCGCCCGGGTGGCCCGGGTACCGGTGCCCAGCGATCTCGGACTCGCCGTGCATGCGGCGGGCGCGGTCATGTCCGCGGTGGCCGCAGTCGCGGTCGCCGTGCTCGGCATCCGGTCCGAAGTCGCGGTCGAAGCCGTGACGCGGGTCGAAGTCGTGCCGGCGCCCGAAGGGGCGGCCGAAGCCGTGTCGCGGGCCGAAGCCGTGGCGTCGACCGAAGCCGCGGCCGTGCGTGCGTCCGCGGGGGAGGGGCGTCTCCTCATCCCAGCCGAGTGCGCGAGCGATGCTCTCGAGGGAGCTCAGCGTCGTGGCGAGGTCCTCCGGCGAGACGGCGTCGGTGACCGTCGCGCGGATGCCGTCGACGAGGGCGCCGAGCCGGTCCTTGGCGTCGCGCCCCTCGTGGGTGAGCGCCCAGCCGTCACCATCGGCGACGATCCAGCCGCGATGGACGAGATCGTGCAGCTTGTGCCCGGTGAGCGGGCGGCGGGCGGGCGCCGTTCCGTCCACGACGTTCAGCAGTCGCCAGTCACGGCGCGTCGCGTGCTCGTCGGCGAAGGCTGCGTCGAACTGCGCGGCCATCAGGCGGTCGACAGCCTTCAGCCAGTAGTCGAGGGAACGGTCGGGGGTCTGTTCGGTGTTCTGTGAGTCGTTGGTGTTCATGGGAGTCCTTAGATGTCAGAGTGCATGTGCTTGTCGCAGTGCATGTATATGTAGTGTGACATGGAGTCTGATTACATGTCAAGTCGCATGTAAAATCGAGCTGTGACGACTTCAGATGACGACCCCACCGAGGCGATCGCCCGCGCACTCGCGCGGTTGCGTGGCAGGCGCCCGGGCGAGCGGGAGCGGGGTCCGGGCGGGCATGGGCGGCACGGGTGGCACGGCGGACCGCATCCCGACCACGTCGAGCACGCACATCCTGGTCACCCGGGTCACCCGGGCCACCCGGGTGACCAGGGTCGTCCCGGGATGCCGCCCTGGATGGCCGACCCGTCGGGGCGATTCGGCGGACCGGCGCGGATGCGGATGCTGGAGGCGCTCGCCGCGGCATCCTCTCCCTTGAGTGTGAGTGATCTCGGTGCCGCGATCGGCGTCGATCAGCCGCGGGCTTCCCGCCTGGTCCAGCAGGGCGTCGCGCACGGCTGGGTGCGGCGGGAGGCCGACCCCGACGATGCCCGCCGGACGCGGATCGCGCTGACCGACGAGGGGCGCACGCTCGCGAAGGGGATGCGCGGCGAGCGGCGGGAGATGCTGGGGAATGCTCTTGCCGCGTTCACCGATGAGGAGCGGATGGAGCTGGCTCGGTTGCTGGGCAAGCTGGCCGAAAACTGGGGCTCGTAGGTGCGCCCCCCGACGATTATGGGGATATGCCGGAACGATGGTCGCGTGTTTCGGAATACTGCTGTGAACTGGGATAAATCGACCGGTTCTCGCGTCTGAATGTCGGTGGCTGCGGGTTGGATGAGGGCATGTCATCCCGCACCCTCGAACTCCTCGATCAGATCGCCTCCGATCTCGATCGTGCGCTCGGCGATGACGCGCTCGCCGGACTGACCGACGAGGAGCGCATCGCGATCATCGCTGCGGCGGGCGCGGTCATGCGGCGCGTTGAGGCGGTCGTCGTCGAGGCGCTCGCCACCGGGGACGCCGTCGACCTGCCGCACCTCGCCGGCTGCCGCTCGCAGAACGAGCTGCTGCAGCGCGCTCTCGCCGTCGACGCGTCGGCCGCGACGCGGTTCGGCCGGGTCGTCGACCTCGTGCGACGAGACGTCAATCTGCTGTCGGGAGAGCGGATGCCGGCGCGATGGCCCGCGCTGCGTGATGCTCTGCTCTCCGGCCGGGTCGGGATCGCGGGGATGCTGGCGGCGACCGCGCCGATCGAGACGGCGTGGGAGCGGCTCACCGCCGACGAGCGAGCGGGTGCCGACGAATGCCTCGCGGAGGCGGCTCGTGCGGGTGCGAGCGGCGCCGACATCGAGACCGGCGCTGAAGCCGATGAGGGCACTGACGAGTTCAGTGGCGCCGACGGCCCGGCCGGCGCGGCGGGGCCGGTGCCGACTCCCGATGACCTGGCGTATCTCGCGCACACGATCGTCGCCGTGCTTGATCCGGACGGCGCAGAGCCCGACGACCGCAATGCGCAGCACCGCCGCGGCATCACGCTGGGGCGGCTTCGCGACGGCCTGCGATCGATCCGCGGATGGCTCTCGCCCGAGGTCGCCGCGCAGCTCGAGGCCGTCATGGATGCGGTCAACAATCCGGCGGGGGAGGGGTCGGCGTCGCGAGTGGCGTTCTTCCCGTCCGAGCGATCAGACGGGGCCGAGGCCGACGATCCAGACCCGTCCGGCTCCGATCCGCTCGACTCCGATCCGTTCGACTCCGATCCGTTCGACTCCGACCCCTTCAACTCCGATTCGCGTGCGGTGATCGACCCGCGGACGGCGACGCAGAAGCGTCACGATGCGTTCGCTGCCGCGCTCGGCATCGCCGCGCGCCACCGAGACATGCCCACTCTGGGCGGTGCAGCGCCGACACTCGTCGTCACCGTCGACGCGCGAGACCTCGACGCGGGATCGGGATGGGCGAGCCTTCCCGGTGCGCACGGCGATCCGCAGGGTCAGGTGCCGGTCAGGGTCGCCGCGCAGGCGGGGTGCTCCGGAACGATCCAGCGCGTCACGATGCGCGAGGGTCGGATCGTCGGCATCGACAGCACCGACAGGGTGTTCACCGTGCATCAGCGACGCGCGATCGTCGCGCGCGACAAGGAGTGCCTGATTCCGGGATGCCATGTTCCGGCGGCCTGGTGCGAGATCCATCACGTCACCGAACATGCCCGCGGCGGACCGACGACCACCGACAACGGAGTACCGCTGTGCTGGTGGCATCACAGATCGCTCGACGGATCCGGGTGGGAGATCCGCATGAGCGACGGTGTTCCCCAGGTACGGGGACCGGCGTGGTGGGACCGCGAGCAACGATGGCGAACGCCTCGGCTCAGCACGGAGCCGCGGCTCGCACGAGCAGGTTAGTCGGCGCCGGTACCGGTACCAGCGCCGGTCCCGGTAGCAGTGCCGGTGCCGGTGCCCGTGCCCGTGCTGGCACTCGATCCTGCGTTCGCTCGTGCGTCGGCGTTCGCTCGTGCGTCTGCGTTCGCTCGTGCGCTCGCGCTCGTCCCGAAGTCCAGCGACTTCTCGTCGTCGACCGACAGAGAGAGCACGACCGTCTCGACCACGGGGTGCGATTCGATCTGCCGTTCGACCTCGCGCAGGCGCCGGGCCACGTCGTGCTCCCGCGCATCGCCGGCGAGGTCGACCTCCGCGACGATGAACAGCCGGTTCGGGCCCACGTACTCGATGTGCAGATACGTCAGCCGCTGGATCTGCGGCGACGTCAGCAGCGCGCGACCCACCCGCTCGCGCAGAGCCGGCGACGCGTTCGACCCGATCAGGAACGCGATGTTCCGGCGGATGAGTATCAGCGCCACCACGCCCAGCAGCACACCGACGAGGATCGAACCGATCGCATCCCACGCCGCGACGCCCGTGATCTGATGCATCGCGATCGCCCCGCCGGCGATGGCGAGCCCGATCAGGGCCGCCGCGTCCTCGAAGAACACGGCACGCAATGTCGTGTCGCTCGTCTCGAGCACGTAGTCCCACGTCGACGACCCCCGCTCGCGCGCGAGCTTGCGCGACCGCACGAGCGCCTGCGTGAACGACGCCCCCTCGAGCACGAACGCGACACCGAGGATCGTGTACGCGATGCCGGGGCTCTCCACGGGTCCCGTGTCGGAGAGCTCCTGCACGCCGTGCATGATCGACACGATCGATCCGGCGGTGAAGATCCCGAACGCGGCGACGAGCGACCACACGAACGCGGCGCGTCCGTAGCCGAGCGGATGACGCTCGTCCTTGGCCTTCGCGCCGTGCCGGTCGGCGATGAGCAGGAAGACCTCGTTCCCGGCATCCGCCCACGAGTGCGCCGCCTCGGCGACCATCGACGCCGACGACGTCAGCACGGCCGCCACCGTCTTGGCGATCGCCACGAGCACATTGGCGAGGAACGCGATGATGACCGTCACGCGGTCAGGCTACTCCCGTCCGTGAGGGGTGGGCGTCGCTCAGCGGGCAGCCGTCGTCTTGACCGGCAGTAGCAGGAGGAACCCGGCGATGAGCACGATCACGATCCCGACGATGCCGAAGGCGGTCGCACCCGTGAGCACGATCAGCAGCGTCCACGCACCCGACGACATCCAGCTCGCCGCGCGACCCGTCGTCGCGTACAGGCCGAAGATCTCACCCTCCCGGCCGGCAGGAGTGACACGGGCGAGGAACGAACGCGCCGCCGCCTGCGCGGGACCCACGAACGCGCAGAGGATGAGGCCGCCGATCCAGAACACGACGGTGCCGGCATCCACGAGGAAGAACACCGCGAGGCCGGCGACGATCATCGAGGCGAGCGAGACGAGGATGATGCGCTTCGGCCCGTACGTGTCGTCGAAGCGCCCGGCGATGATCGTCGAGACGCCTGCGATGAGGTTCGCCGCGATGCCGAAGATCACGAGCTCGAGGAACCCGAATCCGAACACCTGACCCGCGATGATCGCGCCGAACGCGAAGACGCCGCCCAGTCCGTCGCGGAACACCGCGCTCGACAGCAGGAACCAGAACGTGTTGCGCGTCTCGGGGTTGCGGTACAGGCCGACGACGTCCTTCACGAGCAGCCCGTACGACGCGAAGAACCCGACCTTCCGCTCCGGGCGACCGATCGACGGCTCGGGCACGTTGAGGAAGATCGGGATCGAGAACACGATCGCCCAGATCGCGCACCCCACCGCGATGATGCGGAACGGCAGTCCGCCGTCCTCCGGCACGCCGAACCAGTCGAGCATGTAGAACACGACCACCAGCACGAGCGCGAGGATGCCGCCGATGTACCCGAAGCCCCAGCCGAGACCCGAGATGCGCCCCACCGTCTTCGGGTTCGCGATGCCGATGAGCATCGCGTTCGAGTTCACCGCGGCGATCTCGCCGAACACCGACCCCGCCGAGATGAGCGCCACGCCGAGCCAGAACAGCGCAGGGGTCGGCTCGACGAACCACAGGCCGAACATGCATGCGATGAGCGCGCCCGTGCCGATCCCGAGCCACAGCTTCTGCCTGCCGGCGGCATCGGCGCGCTGACCGAGCACCGGGGCGATGAGCAGGATCGCGATGCCCGCGATCGTCGAGCCGAGCCCGAGACCCGAGGCGAGATCCGCCTCGGCCGCCAGCCGCACCGGGTCCTCGGCGTCGAGAGCGGCGACATCCGCGGGCAGGAACGCCTCGGTCGTCAGATACAGCGCCGTGAAGATGAACGTGAGGATGACCGTGTTGAACGGCTGCGTCGCCCAATCCCACAGCGCCCACGAGAACACCTGCTTCTTCGGTGCGGGGGTGTCGCCGCGCAGGTCGAGGCCGATGACGCCGACCGCGCCGCTGTTCGCCGTCGCGGCGGGTTCGGGCACTGCGCCGTTGTGCGGAGATTCGCTCATGTTCGCAGTCTGGCGGCGCGCGGTGAACGGGCGGTGACGGCACGCCGGGTGCTTCCCTCCACTGCACCCGAACCACCCCCTCGCGGACGAGCGGCCCCCTTTGTGCCCGTCGGCAGAGGGGTGGATCGGGCGCAGAGGGGTGGATCGGGCACAGAGGGGTGGGTCGGCGAACGGGGACTCAGATCGCGGGCGCGTGCAGGGTGCGGGCGTAGTCCTCCTTGAGCACGGCGAGATGCAGCCACGCCTCGATGCGCGTGACCCCGGGCAGCGACCGCAGCCGCTCGAGGCTCGCGTACAGCGCGCCGGCCGACGGCTCGACGAGGGTCGCCACCGCGTCGAAGCGACCCAGCGTGCGCGCGGCGAAGTCGATGCCGCGGCCGGTCCGCAGCTCCTCGATCACCGCGTCGTCGTCGTGGTTGAGGTTCAGCCCCACACCCATCGACAGCTGCCGGTGCGCGAGGCCGCGCGCCTCGACGGCGCTGATCTTGATCACGCCGCCGTCGATCAGCCGCTGCACGCGGGTCGCCACCGCCGAGGGGGAGAGGCGCACCGCCTCGCCCAGCGCGCGGAAGCTCATCCGTCCGTCCGCCTGCAGATGCTCGATGAGGTCCTCGTCGATCGTGTCCAGGGCGACGTCGCCGTGGTACTCCGACACGAAGAATCCCTTCACGACCGTCGAGTAGATGATCGTGTTGATGTCGAGCACCCCGTCGATCGCGCGGATCTGCGCGAGCAGGTCGTGCAGATCCTCCATCGACCCCAGACGGACCTCCGTGACCAGGTCGTGCGCACCGCCGACCGCCGACACGAGCACCGTCTCGCTCATGTCGCGCAGGTGCTCGGCGACCACCTCCACCGAGCCGTCGGTGCGGATCGACACATGGGCGAGCACGTGCTGCCCCAGGAACACCGGATCGACCGCAGCGACGACCCGCACGGTGCGATCGTCGAGCATCGTCCGAAGGCGGGCCGCCACGGCCGCCCGCGACTGACCGAGACGCACCGACAGCGAACGGATGCTGGCGCGACCGTCCTCCTGCAGGGCGCGGATGAGTTCGGCGTCGAAATCCATGAGTCCGCCCACATTCGTCAGTTTCCCGCGAACGCGCGGCTGCGCGTGCACATCTGCAGTGTAAGCGCACTCACTGCGGGCGGGAAGGCGCGAGATGTGTCCACGCACGATCAGAAGTCCAGTGAATCGTCTGTCACGCTGGAGTTCTGGTCTTGTCGCCGACCGGTCTCGTCCGTAGCATCCTTCGCTATCCGAACACCTTCCGCAAAGGAGCGGTCCCCCATGGCCTCCACCCACAGCAAGGCGCGGCGCGCAGGCATCGCCGCCTTCGTCGGCACCACCATCGAGTGGTACGACTTCTACGTCTACGCGACCGCCGCGGCGCTCGTCTTCGGCCCGCTGTTCTTCCCGAGCGGCGACCGTCTGGCCGAGACTGCGGCCGCGTTCGCGACCTTCGCCGTCGCCTTCCTCGTGCGCCCCCTCGGCGGCATCATCTTCGGTCACATCGGCGACAAGCTCGGACGCCGCGTCTCGCTGGTGATCACGCTGCTGCTCATGGGCGTCGCCACGGTGCTGGTCGGCTGCCTCCCCACGTATGAGAACATCGGCATCCTGGCCCCGATCCTCCTGATCCTGCTCCGGGCGATCCAGGGTCTCGCGGTCGGCGGCGAGTGGGGCGGTGCCGTGCTCATGAGCGTCGAGCACGCCCCCGAGAAGTCGAAGACCTTCTACGGCGGATTCACGCAGCTCGGCAACCCGGCCGGTGCGCTGCTCGCCTCGGGCATCTTCGCGATCATGTCGCGCGGCGGCGAGGACTTCATCATCGACGGCGGCTGGCGCATCCCGTTCCTCCTCTCGATCGTGCTCGTCGGCGTCGGCCTCTGGGTGCGCTACCGCGTCGAGGAGTCGCCGGTCTTCGAGAAGAAGATCGAGGGCCGCAAGCAGTCCATGCCCCTGGCGTTCGCGCTGCGCGCCAACTGGAAGCCGATCCTCCTCGGCATCGGCATCCTGCCCATTTCCACCGGCGGCTACTACCTCGCCACCACATTCGCGACGGCCTA
Organism: Microbacterium sp. SZ1; assembly: GCF_002362255.1. Classification (GTDB taxonomy): domain Bacteria; phylum Actinomycetota; class Actinomycetes; order Actinomycetales; family Microbacteriaceae; genus Microbacterium. The sequence goes on from NZ_LPVV01000009.1 coordinate 39,338, forward strand.
CGCCACCGGCGAGCCCATCGCGATCAGCGAGCAGGTCATCCTCGACGCGATGACGATCGCCTCGTTCGTCGAGTTCCTCGTCACCCTCCCGGTCGCCTGGCTCGGCGACAAGTGGGGCCGCAAGAACGTCATGTACATCGGCCTCGTGACCTCGGTGCTGACCTTCGTGCCGTTCCTGCTGATCATGCCGGGGCGTGTCGAGCCGCTGATCTTCCTCTTCGCCTCGCTCGTGCGCATCGCGATGAGCGCGACCTACGCCCCGATCGCCGCGATCCTCGCGCAGATGTTCCGTCCGCAGGCCCGCTACACGTCCATCGCCCTGTCGTACGGCGTCGGCGCCGCGGTCTGGGCCGGGTTCTCGCCCTGGTTCGCGACGCAGCTCATCGCCTGGACGGGCAGTGTCTGGGCGGTCATCGCGATGTTCATCGGCATGGCGATCATCGCCGGCATCTGCACGCGCCTCGCACCGCAGCACTCCGACGAGGCGCCGGTCACGGCATCCTTCACCGCCCGCACCGACACGACGGCGAACCGGCTGCCCTGACGCCCCGCCGCGCCCGCCCCACCCCGACCGCATCGACAGCGAACAGGCCCATGAGAAAGCTCACCCCCTTCGACCGCTCCGCCCAGACGACGCCGCGACTGTTCACGGCCCGTGCGATCCACACGGTCGATGCCGACGCCACGACCGCGACGGCCCTGCTCACCGACCGCGGTCGGATCGTCGCGATCGGCTCCCTCGCGGAGTGCGAGCAGGCGGCGGAGCGGGCGGGCATCCGCCCCGAAAGGGTCGACCTGGGCGATGCGGTCGTGGTGCCCGGTTTCGTCGACGCGCATGCGCACCCGCTGATGTTCGGGCAGATGATGACGTGGGTGGACTGCGGACCCGAGAAGGCCGGCAGCATCCCCGAGATCGTGGCGCTGCTGAAGGCCGCGGCGGCCGAGGCTCCGGCCGGACGCCCGGTGCGCGGGTACGGCTACGAGCAGCGCAACCTCGCCGAGAAGCGGCACCCCACCCGGTTCGAGCTCGACGAGGTCGCCCGCGACCGCGAGGTGTACCTCATGAACGCCTCCGGCCACGGCGGGGTCGTGAACTCGTACACGCTCGAGGCAGGCGGCGTCGACCGCGACACCCCCAACCCCGAGGGCGGCGAGTTCTTCCGCGACGCCGATGGAGAGCTGACGGGTGAGCTGTCGGATGCCGCGTGCAACATCCTCACCGGCGTGCACGGCGTGAAGATCGGCCACCACGGACCGAACTTCCACCTCGCCGACGAGCCGGAGGAGCACCTGCGTCAGCTGGATGCCGCGACGCAGCGCTTCCTCGCGGGCGGCGTCACGTCGATCGGCGACTGCCAGGTCACCCGGCGCGAATTCGACATGTACCTGCGGCTCGCCGAGGCCGGACGCCTCGAACTGCGCGTGTCGATGTACCTGCTGTCGCACCTGCTCGACGAGGCGCTCGAGATGGGCCTGGTCGGTCAGTTCGGCAACGCGCACCTGAGCTTCGCCGGCATCAAGTTCTACGCCGACGGGACGCTCGGCGGATGGACGGCGTACTTCCCCGACGGCTACGTGGGCGACCCCTGCCGCACGGGGCAGCTGTATCACGAGCCTGCCGACTACGCCGCGCTCATCGCCAAGGCGCACGCGGCGGGCCTGCAGACCGCGACGCACGCCCAGTCGCCGACGGCGATCGAGATGGTCGTGTCGGCGATCGAGGCCGCGCTCGCCGAGCATCCGGACGCCGACGCCCGTCACCGCATCGAGCACTGCGGCCTGCCGACGCCGGAGCAGATCGATCGGATGGCCGCCGCCGGCATCCGCCCCGTCAACCAGACCCAGCACTACTTCAACTGGGGCGAGGGCGTGGAGGAGGCCATCGGCACCCCCGGTGAGCGCTTCAACCCGCTCGGCGAGTTCGAGCGCGCCGGCGTGCCGATGACGATCTCGTCGGACGCACCGGTCGCCGAGCCGATCCCGCTCGAGGCGATCCAGACCGCCGTCACGCGCGTGACCCGGCGAGGGCACATGCTCGGCCCCGACGACCTGCGCATCTCGGCCGCCGCCGCGCTCCGGGCGCACACGTACGAGGGCGCGACGTCGATCGGCCGCGAAGACGACCTGGGCTCGCTCGAGGTCGGCAAGTACGCCGACTTCGTCGTGCTGTCGGACGACCCGCTCGCGGTCGCCGGCGAGGACATCGCGCAGATCGCGGTGCGCGAGACGTGGGTCGACGGCGAGCGGAGATACCGTGCCTGACGTGAACGCCGCCTCCGAGACCCCTCCGGACTACTCCGACACCGTCGGGCGGGCGGTGCTCGAGACCATCCGCGGGTACGGGGTCGACGCCGTGTTCGGCATCCCCGGCACGCACAACCTCGAGCTGTACCGACCGCTCGCCGACCTCGGCATCCGCGCCGTGACGAACCGTCACGAGCAGGGCTCCGGCTACGGCGCCGACGGCTGGGCCCAGCAGACCGGCCTGCCCGGCGTGGTCATCACGACCTCGGGCCCCGGCCTCCAGAACGCCATGAGCGCCATCGGCACGGCGTTCTGCGAGTCACGTCCGCTCCTCGTGCTCTCACCGGGCGTGGCGCGGGGCGCGGAGTTCGCCGACGTCGGCACCCTGCACGAGACGAAGGACGCGACGGCGATGGTCGGCGCGATCGCCGAGTGGTCGCGCCGTGTCACGAGTGGGGCGGAGGCGGTGGATGCCGTGCACGACGCGTTCGCGCTGTTCCGCACCGGCCGGCCGCGCCCGGTGCACATCGAGATCCCGCTCGACGTTCTCGAGGCGCCGGCCGACGTCCCGGTCGAGGCGCGGCGCCCACGCCCCCTCCCGCCGCGCATCGCGGGCGGTCCCGGGGCGCTCGCCGAGGCCGCCCGCCTGCTGGCCGCCGCTCAGCGGCCGGTCATCGTCGCGGGCGGCGGATCGACGGATGCCGGGAACGAGCTCACCGCGATCGCCGAGCGCCTGGGTGCACCCGTGCTCACGACCCTGAACGGCAAGGGCGTCGTCGACGAACGGCATCCGCTCTCCCTCGGCTCGAACCTGCGCCTCGCCGCCGCCCGCGCGGTCGCGGAGGACGCCGACGCTCTGCTCGTCGTCGGGTCGAAGCTCGGCGAGGCCGAGCTGTGGGCCCCGCGGCTCGAGGCACGAGGCGCGGTCGTGCGCGTCGACATCTCGCCGGCGCAGCTCGACAAGAATCTCGCCGCCACGGTGGGCCTGGTCGGAGACGCCGCGGCCGTGACCGGCGAGTTGCTGCCACTGCTCCCCGCCGAGCAGCGGATCGCGCGCGACGTGAGCGCCGAGCGCGCCGCCATCCAGCGGGAGTCGCGGGAGACCGCGCCCGAGACCGTCGCCCTCGCCGAGCTCATCGCCGAGGCGCTTCCCGACGACGCGATCGTCGCCGGCGACTCCTCGCAGATCGTGTACATGGCGCTCGGCAGCGTGCTGCGGTCGCCGCGTCCGCACACGCTGCTGTACACGCCCACGTACGCCACCCTCGGCTATGGCCTGCCGGCCGCGATCGGCGCGCGGGTCGCGCAGACGCAGCATCCGGTCGTCACGGTGATCGGCGACGGTGCCCTCATGTTCTGCGTGAACGAGCTCGTGACCGCCGTGGAGCAGCGCCTCGACGTGACCGTCGTGTGCGTCGACAACGGCGGGTACGCCGAGATCCGCCAGAACGAGGTCGACCGCGGCATGGCGCCGGTCGGCGTCGACCTCGTGCAGCCGGATTGGGCCGCGCTCGCCATGGCTTTCGGCGCGCACGGTCGCCGGATCGAGCGTCGGAACGACGTCGTGCCCGGCATCCGCGACGCGATCGCGGCCGGCGGGGTGCAGCTCGTGCACCTCCCGCAGCACCTCCTCGACTGATCACACCCCCGCTTCCGAGACGAACAGGAACGACCATGACCGACCGCATCGGCCCCATCGACGCCTCCGTGAACCCCCGCTACTCCGGCATCGCGACCTTCGCGCGGCTGCCTCGGATCGAAGACGTCGAGCGCGCCGACATCGCCGTCGTCGGCATCCCCTTCGACTCCGGGGTGAGCTACCGACCGGGCACGCGCTTCGGCCCGTCGCACGTGCGCGAGTCGTCGCGCCTGTTGCGTCCGTACAACCCCGCGCAGGACGTGTCTCCGTTCGAGCTGGCCCAGGTGGTGGATGCCGGCGACATCCCGGTCAACCCGTTCGACCTCACCGAGGCGGTGACCGAGGTCGAGACCGCGGCCCGCGCCCTCGGCGAGCAGGTGCAGCGCATCGTGACGATCGGCGGCGACCACACCGTCGCATTGCCGCTGCTTCGGGCGGTCGCGGCCAAGCATGGGCCGGTCGCTGTGCTGCACTTCGACGCCCACCTCGACACCTGGGACACGTACTTCGGTGCCCCCGTCACGCACGGCACGCCGTTCCGCCGGGCGAGTGAGGAGGGGCTGATCGACCTCACCGCGAGCTGCCACGTCGGCACGCGCGGACCGCTCTACTCGAAGCAGGACCTTGAGGACGACGCCCGTCTCGGCTTCTCGATCGTGTCGAGCGAGTACATCGAGGAGCACGGCGTCGAGGCCGGCATCCAGCGCATCCTGCAGCGCATCGGCGACCGCCCGCTGTACGTCTCGATCGACATCGACGTGCTCGACCCCGCGCACGCGCCCGGGACGGGAACCCCCGAAGCCGGCGGCCTCACGAGCCGGGAGCTGCTGCGCATCCTCCGGGCTCTGCGTGACCGCGACATCGTGGGCGCCGACGTCGTCGAGGTGTCTCCCGCCTACGACCACGCACAGATGACCGGCATCGCCGCGAGCCACGTCGTGTACGAGCTGGTCACGCTGCTGGCGGCGCGCCTGGCGCGCTGAGCGGCGTCGGCGGGGGCTCGACGCCGGGCGGTCCCGATCCGGACGAACGGTCGGATGCCGTGGACGCCCCGTCGGGCGCGCGCTTCGTGAGACGGGGATGCTGGAGTGATGACCACGACCGCTCCCGTTCCCGTGACGCCCTCGCGAGCCGACCGCATCCGCTACGGCGGCCTCGTCGTCCTGATGCTGATGGGCTTCCTGCTCGTCACCGCCGAGTTCCTGCCCAACGGCGTGCTCACCGAGATGGCCGACGCGCTCGGGGTCACGCCCGGCCAGGCCGGGCAGACCGTGACGGTCACCGCGCTGGTCGGCCTCGTGGTCGCCCCCACGGTCGGCCTGATCTTCCCGCGGCTCGACCGGCGGTCGCTGCTCGTCTGGATGGCGCTCGCCGCGGCCGCCTCGAACCTGGTGGTCGCGATCGCGCCGAACCTCGTCATCGTGCTGCTCGCGCGGTTCCTGCTCGGTGCCGCGCTCAGCGCCTTCTGGGCCATGTCGATCACGGTGGCGGTGCGTCTCGCCGGGCCCGAGCACCTCGGCCGCGGGGTCATGTTCACCTCGGCGGGTGTCTCGCTCGCGACCGTCGCTGGCGTGCCGCTCGGCGTCATGCTCAGCGAGTTCGTGAACTGGCAGGCGGTGTTCGCGATCGCCGGCGTGCTCATGGTGCTGCTGGCCGTCGCGCTGCGATTCGTGCTGCCGTCGGTCCCGGCGGAGCAGGCGTCCAGCATCCGACTCCTCGTCGACACCCTGCGCCGCCCGGGCATCGGGCTCGGCATGGTCGGCCACGTGTTCGTCGTGCTCGGGCACTTCCTCGCTTACACCTACGTGCGGCTCGCGCTCGAGCGGATCCCCGACGTCGACGCCTCCACGATCGTCGTGCTGCTCGCGCTGTTCGGCCTCGGCGGACTCGCGGGCAACCTCTCGATCGGGTTCGTCATCGACCGCCGCTTCGCGTTCTTCGCCGTGTTCGCGCCCGCCGTGATCGCGGCGTCGGTGCTGTCGATGATCCTGCTCTCCGGCACCGTCATCGGGGTCGGGATCGTCGTGCTCGTGTGGGGCTTCTTCTTCTCGTCGTGGCTGCTCGTCGCGAACACCTGGGTGGGGCACCGCATGCCCGACCGGCTCGAGGCGGGCGGTAGCCTGGTCGTCGTCGGGTTCCAGGGAGCGATCACTCTCGCCGCCGGCGTCGGCGGGCTGCTCGTCGACACGCTCTCCATCGAGCTCGTCTACGTGATCGGCGCGGTCGTGCTGGTGCTCGGCGCCGTGCTGTTCGGGGCGTCGAACCGCGTCAGTTCGCGCGCGGCGCGCGCGGCGCTCGGCTGAGAGGTCTGGGAAACCCAGACCGCACGGTGTGACGACGGCGTGTCGCGGACCGACACGCCGCGTTTCGCGCCGGGAACCTGTGCTCTCCGGGTGGGCTCAGACAGGGACGGGCGGCCTCAGGCAGGGACGGGCGTGCGCTGCGAGGCGCGCCAGGCCGACGGGGTCAGGCCCGTGCGGCGGCGGAACGCACGGCTGAACCCTTCATCGGAGGCGTAACCCAGCTCGCGCGAGGTCTCCGACACGGAGCGGCCGGCCGACAGCATCCCCTTGGCCACGTCGATGCGCACCTCGGTGACGTAGTCGGCGGGCGAGCGGCCGATCGCGTGGCGGAAGCGCTCTGCGAATGCCGACCGCGACATCGCCCCGACACTGGCGAGGCTCTCGACGGTCCAGTCCCGACCGGGCTGTTCGTGGATCGCCGCGACGACGCGGTCGAGGAACGGATCGGGGGATGCCGAGGGCCAGCCCTCCGGCACGCAGCCGTTCGCGGCCCACGCCCGGATAACCGAGAGGAGCACGGTCTTCGCCATCATGCGGCAGATCAGCTGATCGCCCTGGCGCGCCGGAGAGCCGGGAGGATCCGTCGGACCCATGCTGCCGGCGAGAGCCGCGGCCGCCGGTTCGAGCGCGTCGAACGCGATGACCGTGACGGGGTCGGGCAGTCCCGCGACGAGCGCCAGCGCAGCGTCGGAGAACTCCAGATCGAAGACGACCAGGTCGGTCTGCTCGTCGGCCTCGAGCGCGAACGCGGTGCGCCCGAGTGTGAGAAACGCGTCGCCGACGGTGAGGGTTGTGTCGGCCGGTTGTTCGTCGACCTCGATGAGGGTCGAGACGCGGTCGACATCGAGGCGGCATCCCGTGTTCAGCGGCGGGTGTCCGTGCACCGCGCCCTCAGCGATGTACACGAGGGTCGCCGCGCCGGACGGAAGTGAGAGACGGTCACCGGCGCGCAGGACGGCACGGCGGGCGACGCCGACCGTGAGGTCGACGCCGTCGAGCACCCGGGTGAGGGCGGAGGGAACGGTCGTCACCATGCCTCAGGCAACGTCTGCGCCGCGACCGGTATTCCGATTCGAGGGCCGGCGCGACCCCCGGTTACGCTGGCAGGACATCCACCCGAGGAGTCCCGTGTTCCGCTCACCCGGCCGTCTGTTCCGTGTCCTGGCGATCGCGGAGGCGATCACCTGGACCATCCTCATCTCGGCGATCATCGCCCGCGCGCTCGGCGCCCCGGGAGTCGTCGTGACGGTGGGCGGCGGCATCCACGGATTCGTGTTCCTCGCCTACGGGGCGACAGCCGTGCTCGTCGCCCTCAATCAGCGCTGGCACGTCGGGGTCGCGGTCGTCGCGATCGCGAGCGCCGTCGTGCCCTACGCGACGATCCCCGTCGAGATCTGGCTGCAACGCACGGGCCGGCTCACGGGGGAGTGGCGTCTCGCCGAGACGGACGACCCGCGTGACGCCCGCTGGTACGACCGTCTGATGCGCTGGTTCCTGCGGCGGCCGTGGGCGCTGGCGATCCTGCTCGTCGTCGCGATCGTCGCGCTGTATGTGATCCTGCTGCTGGCGGGTCCTCCCGGCGGCAAGTAGCAGGTTCCCGCGCCGCACTCGCGCCGGGTCGTGACCGGCGCCGAGCGCAGCGCTCAGTGCGCGAACTCGACGCCGACGGCATCCCGAACGATCGTTCTCGCCGCCTGAGCTCCCGCACCGGCGGCGACGATGAGCTGCTGCGGCCCGGGCGCCGCCGTATCGCCCGCCGCATAGAGCCCCGCGATGTCGGTGCGCCCGCTGCGGTCGACCAGGACATGCCCGTTCTCGTCGACCGCCGGGGTCATCCCGCGCAGGAACGACAGGTCGTTATGCCACTCCGGGCGCACGAATCCGCCGTCGATCGGCGTCCCGCCGCCGCCCTCGACCCGCACCGCCTCAATGCGTCCCCGATCGCCGACCAGCTCGGTGATGCGCTCGCGTCTGACGCGCACGCCGAGCGCGCGCAGCGCGGACTCCTGGGCCGTCGTGACCGCCTCCGAGCCGTTCGTGAAGACGGTGAGGCTCGGCGTCCAGTGGGCGATCAGGCGCGCGCGGTCGGCGAGGTCGTGCGTCTCGCCGATCAGGGCGAGCCGGCGCCCCTGCAGCTCCCACGCGTCGCACGCGGTGCAGCTGAACAGGCTCATGCCGTAGAAGCCGCGCAGGTTCGGCACGTCGGGCAGCGTCTCGCGCAGACCTGTCGCGAGCATCACACGGCGGGCGATGACCGTCTCGGTCGGTTCGCGGCGTCCCAGTGCGGCGGAGAAGACGTCGCCGTCCCGACTCAGCGCGAGCACCCGCACCCGGGAGCGGATCTCGACGTTCGGGTAGGCGGCCAGTTCGGCGCGCGCCAGGCGGCGGAGCTCGTGCGGGGGAACGCCGTCGCGCGTGAGGAACCCGTGGGATGTGAGCGTCGCGGCGTTCCGGGGGCGGTCGGCGTCGATCACGAGCACGCGCAGCAGCGAGCGGCCCAGGTTCAGTGCGGCGGACAGGCCGGCCGGCCCTCCACCCACGATCAGCGCGTCGTAGGGCGTCGTGTCGGTCATTCGTGCCTCCGCCTCCATCCTGCCAGCAGGCGGTGAGGGTGGCCTTACCTCCGGTCACCATTCTCGGCTGATTCAAAGTTGAGCCACTTCATATCAAGTTTGTTTGACAGCATCCGGCCCGCGGAGTACAGTTGAGTCATCGCGACTCAGGTTTCCCTGATCGCCCCGAACTTTCCGACCATCAGACTCAGCAACACAAAGGAGAAGAACATGGCACGTGCTGTAGGAATCGACCTCGGTACGACGAACTCCGTCGTCAGCGTCCTCGAGGGCGGCGAGCCGAAGGTCATCGCCAACGCCGAGGGCTTCCGCACGACCCCCTCGGTCGTGGCATTCACGAAGGACGGCGAGGTGCTCGTCGGCGAGACCGCGAAGCGCCAGGCCGTCACCAACGTCGACCGCACCATCGCGTCGGTCAAGCGTCACATCGGCACCGACTGGTCGTTCGACGTCGACGGCAAGAAGTGGACGCCGCAGGAGATCTCCGCGCGCATCCTCCAGAAGCTCAAGCGCGACGCAGAGTCCTACCTCGGCGACACGGTGACGGATGCCGTCATCACCGTCCCCGCCTACTTCAACGACGCCGAGCGTCAGGCCACCAAGGAGGCCGGCGAGATCTCCGGCCTCAACGTCTTGCGCATCATCAACGAGCCGACCGCCGCCGCTCTGGCGTACGGCCTCGACAAGGGCAAGGAGGACGAGCTCATCCTCGTCTTCGACCTCGGCGGCGGAACGTTCGACGTCTCGCTCCTCGAGGTGGGCAAGGACGACGACTTCTCGACCATCCAGGTCCGCGCGACCGCCGGCGACAACCGTCTCGGCGGCGACGACTGGGACCAGCGCCTGGTCGACTACCTGATCAAGCAGTTCAAGGAGACCACGGGCGTCGACGTCTCGGGTGACAAGATCGCCCTGCAGCGCCTCAAGGAGGCCGCCGAGCAGGCGAAGAAGGAGCTCTCCTCCTCGACCTCGACCAGCATCAACCTGCCGTACCTGTCGCTGACGGAGTCCGGTCCGGTGTCGCTGAGCGAGACCATCACCCGCGCGAAGTTCGAGGACCTCACGAAGGACCTCCTCGACCGCACCAAGAAGCCCTTCGAGGACGTCATCCGCGAGGCCGGCATCAAGGTCGCCGACATCGACCACATCGTGCTCGTCGGTGGATCGACCCGTATGCCCGCCGTCGCCGAGCTCGTCAAGCGCGAGACCGGCAAGGAAGCGAACAAGGGCGTCAACCCGGACGAGGTCGTGGCCGTGGGCGCAGCCCTGCAGGCCGGTGTCCTCAAGGGCGAGCGCAAGGACGTGCTGCTGATCGACGTCACCCCGCTGAGCCTCGGGATCGAGACCAAGGGCGGCATGATGACCAAGCTCATCGAGCGGAACACGGCCATCCCGACCAAGCGCAGCGAGACCTTCACGACGGCCGACGACAACCAGCCGTCCGTCGCGATCCAGGTCTTCCAGGGCGAGCGCGACTTCACGCGCGACAACAAGCCGCTCGGCACGTTCGAGCTGACCGGCATCGCGCCTGCCCCCCGCGGCATCCCGCAGATCGAGGTCACGTTCGACATCGACGCCAACGGCATCGTGCACGTGTCCGCGAAGGACAAGGGCACCGGCACCGAGAAGTCGATCGTCATCTCCGGCGGCTCGTCGCTGTCGAAGGAGGACATCGAGCGCATGGTGCGCGAGGCCGAGGAGCACGCCGCTGAGGACAAGCAGCGCCGCGAGGCCGCCGAGGTCCGCAACCAGGCCGAGACGCTCGCGTACTCGATCGACAAGCTGCTGACCGAGAACGACGACAAGCTGCCCGAGGACGTGAAGACCGAGGTCAAGGCCGACGTCGACGCGCTCAAGACCGCGCTCGCGGGCGAGGACGACGAGGCCGTGAAGACCGCGTTCGACAAGCTCAACCAGTCGCAGTCGAAGATCGGCGAGGCGCTGTACGCCTCTTCGCAGGCGGAGGGTGCTCCGAGCGCCGGCGCTGAGGGCGACGCCCCGGCCGGTGATGGCGCCTCCTCCGACGAGGACGTCATCGACGCCGAGGTCGTCGACGACGAGGACGAGAAGAAGTAATCATGACGGACAAGAACTTCGACGACGACGAGGTTCGCAGCGAGGGGTCGGATGCTCAGGCATCCGGCCCCGAGCCGCAGAACCAGGACTCCCGCGAGGCGATGGCCGCCGAGGGCTCGGACGAGACGCCGGTCGACGGCGCCCCCGACGACCTCACGGTCGACGACATCCTGAACGCCGGGCAGACCGAAGACGCCGCGGCAGGCGACGCCGCACTGGCGGATGCCGAGGACGCGCTGCTGCACGACCTCAAGCGCCTGCAGGCCGAGTACGCGAACTACCGCCGCCGCACCGAGGAGCAGCGCCAGATCGAGATCGAACGAGCGAAGGGCGAGGCGGCCAAGGGCCTGATCCCCGTGCTCGACGACCTCGCGCGCGCCGCCCAGCACGGTGATCTCGTCGAGGGCACGCCCTTCGCCGTGATCGCCGACAAGGTGCGCGCCGTGGTCGATCGCCTCGGCGTGGTCTCGTACGGCGAGAAGGGCGAGGAGTTCGACCCGCAGCGCCACGAGGCCATCTTCCAGCAGCCCACCCCCGGCGCCACGACCACCACGATCCTCGAGGTGGTGGAGGTCGGATACCGCCTCGGCGACGTCGAGCTGCGGCCAGCGAAGGTCGTCGTCGCCGTACCTGCCGAGTAGGTGATGAATGGCTAGCCAGGACTGGTTCGACAAGGACTTCTACAAGACCCTCGGGGTCTCGAAGGACGTCAGCGACGCCGATCTCAAGAAGACGTACCGCAAGCTCGCACGCAAGTACCACCCCGACTCCAATCAGGGTGACGAGAAGGCGGAGGCGAAGTTCAAGGAGATCAGCGAGGCGTACTCGGTGCTCTCCGATTCCGAGCAGCGCAAGGAATACGACGAGATCCGCGCCATGGGCTCGGGCGCCCGCTTCACGGCGGGCGGCCAGTCCGGCGGCGGCTTCGAAGACGTCTTCAGCCGGTTCGGCCAGCAGGGGCGCGGACAGTCCGCCGACTTCGAGGACATCTTCGCGATGTTCAACCAGGGGCAGGGCGGCTCGTTCGGCTCCGGCCGGTTCGGGCAGACCTCCGGCGGCTTCCGCGGCTTCGGCGGCCCCCAGCGGGGCGCCGATGTCACGGCGCGCACCACCCTCGACTTCGTCACCGCCGTGCAGGGCGAGACCATCACCCTGCAGGGCGAAGACGGCAAGCCGTTCAAGGTGAAGATCCCCGCCGGCGTCTCCGACGGGCAGAAGATCCGCCTGCGCGGCCGGGGTCGCCCGTCGCCGGACGGCGGCGAGAGCGGCGACATCGTGGTGCAGATCACAGTGCGGCCGCATCCCGTCTTCACCCGTGACGGACTCAACCTGCGCATCGTGGTTCCGGTGACGTTCACCGAAGCCGCGCTCGGTGCGACGATCGAGGTTCCGACGCTCGGAGGCGAGACGGTGAAGCTGCGGGTCGCGCCCGGCACCCCCTCCGGTCGCGTCCTGCGCATCAAGGGACGGGGTGTCACCACCTCGAAGGGCACCGGCGACCTGCTCGCCGAGCTCCAGATCGCGGTGCCGTCTCACCTCGACGAGGAGGCCAAGGAGGCGCTGCAGAAGTTCCAGGCCCTCGAACCGAACGAGAATCCCCGCGCCGACCTCATGGCGAAAGCGCGGCGATGACCCCGACGACGATCACGAACACCGGACGGAAGAAGGTGACACTCCATGGCTGACATGCAGATGGATGCCGACACCCCGGTGTTCGCGATCGCCGTCGCGGCCGAACTCGCCGGGATGCACCCGCAGACCCTGCGGCAGTACGACCGGATCGGGCTCGTGGTGCCCGGCCGCACCTCCGGCGGCTCGCGCCGCTACTCGACCCGCAACATCGAGCAGCTCCGCGAGGTCGCGCAGCTCTCGTCGGAGGGAATGAGCCTCCCGGCGATCGCGCGTCTGCTCGACCTCAAGGACGAGAACCGGATGCTGCGGCGCCGCATCGTCGAGCTGGATGCCGCCCTGCGCGCGGAGCGGGAGAACCGTCCGGGAGTTCGGGTGTTCGCCGCGGGATCGTCTGGTGTCGTCCCGATGCCGAGCGGTCGGCGGATCCGCCGGTCGACGGACCTGGTGCTCTGGCGCCCGGGCAGCGGTCGCGGCTGACTGCACGAACCCGATCCGTCTCCGACACGCCCGGCGGATCGGGGCGATTTGCCGGACCCGGCGAACCCACGTAAGTTATTACCTGTTCGCCCCACAGGGAAGCGGAGAGGCCGAGAGCCTTACCCCCCTCAAGCGGAGAACCACCTCCCTCAGATCAGCTCCTCGGAGCGGATCACGGACACACTTCTGTCCGACGTGGGAGCTTCCCGAAAGGGACGGCGGTCGATTTGACAGCCGGACCGGAACGGATAAACTAGTGAAGTTGCCCGAGCGCGATCAGCGCGGGGCGCAGAACTGGGCCTGAACCACACGGCGTGTCGATTTGACAGCCTGGATGGCACAGGTAAGATTGAGAAGTTGCCC
>NZ_LPVV01000010.1 GCF_002362255.1 Microbacterium sp. SZ1
TGAGATCTCCTTCACTACGCGGCTACAGCACCGACTTCGGCACGCGATGCAGCGTCACCGCTCCGATCGCCGCGAACGGATGCAGCGGGTCGGGGTCGCTCGACCCCGTCGGTCCGCCCAGCTTCGAGTCGACGAGGGCGCTCATCACGGCGAACGCGTCCATCCGGTCCCACCCGTGGTCGTCGACGAGGAAGTCGTACGCGTCCTCGTACCCGCGCGTGATGCTCTCCTGCACGGGGTCTCCGAGCCCGACGAACAACCACGCGTCCGGCGTCTCGATGCGCGGGGCGCGCAGAGCGAGCCCGGGGATCACGTCGACGCTCACCACGGCGATGCCCTCGGCCTCGATCGCGACGAACGACGACTCGCCCTCGCTCATGATCGCGTGGATGTCGCCGATCGACAGCAGGGCGCCCTCGACCTCGACCGGGAGGTAGACGGTCGAGCCGGGCGCGACCTCGGTGACGTCCATGTTCCCGCCGAGCGCCGTGGCCGGCATGACGGTCGAGTTCACCCCGGACGCGGGGGCCGTGCCGATGCATCCGATCATGGGCCGAGGAGCGACCAGGTGGCGATCCGTGAGGTGCACGCCCGCCTCGTCGATCGTGATGCGCCGGGTGAGCACCGCGTCGCCCATGCGATGGCGCAGCGCGCCCGTGCCGGGGAGGCTCACCGACCACCCGCACTCCTTCAGGCGGATCTCGTGCACGGTCACCGCGAGCGTGTCGCCGGGGCGGGCGCCATCGACCCATACCGGACCCGTGACGGGGTTGATCGGGGCCGACAGGGCACCGAGGTCGCCGTGATCGTGCAGTTCGCGGTAGACCGCGTCATCCGTCTCGAAGCCGATCCGCTCGCCGGTGCCGGCCGAGATGCGCAGCACCGGCTCGACGTCGGCACGGAAACCCGGGCGGCCCAGCTCCTTGCCGAGGAAGTGATCGATGCCGGTCATGCCGACGTCTTCTCTCCGGTCGTGCCGGTGGCGGAGTGCTCCGAGAGCAGCTCCGGGTTGGCGCCGTGGCGGATCCGGAAGATGAGGAACACGACGACGCCGACGACGAGCCAGATCGCGCCTCCGATCTTCGCCTCGGCGGAGGCGTTGAACAGGACGTAGCCGATGATGAGGAACCCGCACAGCGGCACGACCAGGTGCAGCAGCCAGTTGCGCGACTTCTGCCGCACGATGTAGTGCCAGAACACGGAGACGTGCAGCAGGAGGAATCCGAAGAGCGCGCCGAAGTTGACCAGTGACGAGATGACTCCGATCTGACCGACGAAGAACAGCACGAGGACGATGCTGAGCGCGCTGACGACGAGGATCGCGAAGACCGGGACCTGGCGGGCGTTGATCCTCGAGAAGAACGCCGGCAGTTGCCGGTCGCGGCTCATCGAGTACAGCAGTCGGGAGGTGGCCGCCTGCGCGGCGATGGCGTTGGCGATGCCGACGGCGATCACGTTCACGGCGAGGAACGCCGTCGCCCATCCGCTGCCCGCGGCCTGCGCGATGATCGAGAAGAACGCGTTGTTGACCTCGTCGTCGTCGAACGCGATCGTGCCTGCGGCCAGCGCGCTGGCGAGCCAGGTCTGCAGAATGAACAGGGTGGCCACGATGAAGAGCGCGATGATCATCGCTCGACCGGCCGGGTTCTTCCTGCCGGTCGTCTCCTCCGACAGGGTCGAGATGCCGTCGAAGCCGAGGAAGCTCAGCACCGCGATCGACAGAGCGGCGGCGATCAGCGGCGGGTCGACCTTCGCCGGGTCCCACAGCTGCGCGAGCGAGAAGGACGAGCCGGCGATGGTGTCGCCGGTGAGGGCGGAGACCGCGATGACGACGAAGATCGCGACGAAGACCAGCTCGATCGCGAGGAAGACGCGGTTCGCCACGGTGATCGAGCCGATCCCGAGCACGTTGATGACCGTGTTGACGGCCACGCAGAGGATGGCCCACAGCCACTCGGGCGACTCGGGGAAGATGCCGCGCATCGACGACGCCGCGAACACGTAGAGCAGAGTCGGAACGAGCAGGTAGTCGAGCAGGATCGACCAACCGGCGAAGAACCCCGCGACGGGGTGCGTGCCTCGACCCACATAGGAGAAGACGGAACCCGCGAGGGGGAACGACTTCGCCATCTGCGCATAGCCGAGGGCGGTGAAGATCATCGCGATCAGGCCGACGAGGTAGACGAGGGGCACCATGCCCTTCGACTCGTTGAAGACGACGCCGAAGATCGCCCAGGGCGCGATCGGCACCATGAAGACGAGGCCGTAGACGACGAGGTCGACGGTGGAGACGGAGCGCTTGAGCTCCTGCTTGTAGCCGAACGACTCCAGCCGTGGCTGGTCTCCGGATGCGGTGGTGGTCATGGTCTCTCCTGTCGGGTCACGGGTGGTGCGCGAGGAAGTCCGCGACGACGCGGAGGAACTCGCGGGGCTGTTCGAGATGCACGCAGTGGCTCGCGCCCGGGAAGACGTGAGCGCGGACGTCCGGGATGCGGTCGACGAACGGCTGCCAGGTCGCGGGGGTGGCCTCGTCGAACTCGCCGGCGACGACGAGGGTGGGGCACTGCACCTGCTCGAGACGGTCGACGACCGACCAGTCGCGCAGGGTGCCGACCACGTGGAACTCGTTCGGGCCGTTCATGGTGTGGTAGACCGTCGGGTCGGCGAGCATCTGCGTCTCGCTGTCGACGAAGTCCTGCGGCGTCGGCGCGACGCGGCACACGTGACGCTCGTAGAAGACCTGCGTGGCGGCGAGATAGTCGGGGTGATCGATCGTGCCGTCGGCCTCGTGCCGGTCGAGCGCCACGCTGGCGGCATCCGGGAGCTCCGCGCGCAGCCGCGCCGCCTCGCTCGTCCACAGTGGCATGGACGCGGGGGAGTTGCAGATCAGAAGAGCCAGGATGCCGTCGGGCTGCCGCACGGCGATCTCGGCGCCGAGCATCCCGCCCCACGACTGGCCGAGCACGTGATACTCATCGATGCCGAGGTGGGCGCGCAGCGCGTGGAACTCCTCGACGAAGAGCTCCGGCGTCCAATGCTCGGCAGGCGCCTCGGGGTGGTGAGAGCTGCGTCCGCAGCCGATCTGGTCGTAGTGCACGATCGTTCGGCCGGTGAGGTCGGCGAGAGCGTCGAGGTTGCGGACGTAGTCATGGGCCATGCCTGGTCCGCCGTGGAGGATGACGACCGGAGCGAGGTCGCCGGGCTCGTCGGGCTCGGTGATCCGGTACCAGGTGTGGCCCTCGCGAAAGGGGACCGTGGATTCGCGCTGATGCATGAGGACATCGTGGACCTAAAAGGTGTGCGAGTAAACCATTCCGTCCGGATTTCACATCGATGTAACACTGGAACCGATATGACGGAGACCGAAGACACCCTGATCGACCGCATCACCGACCGACTGGTGACGGCGGTGGCGATCGGAGAGTTCCTGCCGGGGACGCGGCTGCCCGCCGAACGCGACCTCGCCGTGTCACTCGGTGTCGGCCGCACCACGACGCGCGCGGCGCTCGAACGGCTCGTCGCGCGCGGCATCCTCGAGAAGCAGCGGGGCCGCACCGGCGGATCCTTCGTGCGGGAGGAATGGCCCACCTCTGAGGCGGCGGCCGTGACCCGCTGGCTCGAGGAGCAGTGGCCGCAGCTGGTCGATGCCGCGATCGCCGGCACCCATCTGCACGGCGCGATCGCGCGGCTCGCGGCGGTGAATCGCACGGAGGACGACATCGTCCTGATGCGCGCGCGACTCGACGACTTCGCCGAGGCGGCGACGGGCGCAGCGCGCCAGCACGCCGACAGCCTGCTGCACCTCGCCATCATCGCCGCGGCGCACAACGAGACGCTGTCGGAGGTCGTGCGCGAGCACGAGCGGCGCTTCACGATCGTGGCGCCGGCTCATCTGTGGGGGGATTCCGACAGTCGCCCTGCGATGGAGAAGCGTGCCGCGAGGGAGCACTCGGAGCTGGTCGACGCGATCGTCGACGGGCGCTCGGAGGATGCCGGCCGCATCGCGCAGCATCACGTCGAGATAGACCTGGAACTGCTCGAGGCCGTGCGGAGGCGCGCCATCGGGCGCTGACCGCACGGCTCAACCCCGCGGGAACCATCGACGCCCCTGTTCGCCGCCGACGCCCCTGATGGTTCGCGTGGATCAGGAGGGGCGTCGACGATCAGCAGGGGCGTCGACGGAAGCGATGCGCGAGTGTCTCAGGCGCTGAGGACGATCGTCTCGTCGATCGGGCGACGGACGCGCGGGGCGACCTCGCGCTCCTGCAGCACCTCGGGCAGCGACTCGACATCACCGAACTCGCCGACCGCGAAGACGGTGGCCGGCACGAAGCGCTCCTCGAGGTCGGCGAACTCGCGCACGACCTCCGGGTCGAAGCCGCTCATCTGGTGCACGACGAGGCCGTCGTGGTGAGCCTGCACCGAGAAGTGCGCCACGGCCTGGCCGAGGTCGTAGAAGGCGTGGGTGAGGGGGGTGCCGTCGGCGGTCGCGGTCTCGGCGATCGCTACCACGAGCACGGCGGCGTTGCGCGCCCAGGTCTGGTTGAAGCCGACGAGGGAGTCGACGACCTGCGCGTGCAGGGCGGTGCCGCGGCGGGCGACGATGAAGCGCCAGGGCTGCGAGTTGTTGGCGGAGGGACTCCAGCGGGCCGCCTCGAGGGCGGTCGCGAGCTTGGCCTCGTCGATGGCGTTCTGGGCGTCGTAGGCGCGGGGGCTCCAGCGTCCGGCGAGCACGTCGAGGACGGGGTGCTCGGTGGGGGCGGTGCGGTCGATCAGGGGAGTGCTCACGGGGTGTGCCTTTCAACAGGAGTCGGAACCGGACTCCGTCGTCCGCGTACGAGGGTGCCAACGGATGTATGTGAGTGCATATTCCCGTGACGTTCTGTGACGCGCAGTGCCGTTCTCAGTCGAGCAGGTTGCGGGATGCCGTCGACGCGAGCGCCCGCCGCACCGCGCGGATCGACGGCGCGGCCGCCGAGACCCGCCGCGCGGACGAGAAGATCTCGCGCCGGGGTTCGTCGGGAAGCGGGGACAGGTCGACGGTCGGCGTCTCGCCCGCCCACACGAGCTCGGGCAGCAGTCCCACCGCGAGCCCCGCTCTGATGAGACGCACGTGCGCGGTGAGGTCGGCGACCTCGAACCGCACGTCCGGCTCGAAGCCCGCCGTGCGGCAGAGCTGCTCGGCCCAGGCGCGCGACGCGGTTCCCGCGGGCTCGAGCACCCACGGTTCGTCGCGCGTCGACCACAGCGCGGCGACGGCATCCGCCTCCGACGAGCTGCCGGGCCGTCGGGCGAGCGCGATCGCGTCGTGGGCGAGCACGACGCGATCGAGGTCGGCGTGCAGGGGGCGCGTGCGCCCGGGGTACTGCTCGGCGAGGATCAGATCGAAGTCGCGGCTCGAGACGCCCACGAGTCCGGTCTCGGGGTCGCTCTCGGTGACCTCAACCCGGAGCGATGGGTGCTCGGCCCGGAGCGCCGCGAGCGCTCCGGGGAGCAGAGAGTGCGCCGTCGACTGGAACACCGCGAGATGCACGGTGCCCGTGACCTCGGTGAGCGACTCGGCGACCGCGACCTCGGCCTGCTCCAGGCGGTCGAGGATGCCGACGGCCTCCGTCACGAGCACGGTGCCCTGCGGGGTGAACTGCACGCCACGACCGACTCGCCGCAGCAGCGGGACGCCGACCTCGCGCTCCAGCGCGGCGAGCTGCTGCGACACCGTCGCCTTGCTGTAGGAGAGGGCGTCGGCGACGGCCGTGAGCGTGCCGAGGCGCGACAGCTCCACCAGCATCCGCAGGCGATTGACGTCCAGCATCCGGGTTCCTTGCGCGCTCGACCATTGTTCAGCTCGGGTGAACGGTCAGCGCGAGAATCGATTGATAGACGTAGCCTACTGCGCCGTCTGACAATGATCGAGCCGCGCGCACCCGGACGCGCGATCCCCTGGAAGGTCCCCGATGACTGTCGCCGCCGACACCGCCACCACCCCGAGCACCGAAGAGGTCGCCGCGCTCGTGCAGCGCTGGCTCGCCGAGAGCGAGACCCACCCCGTCGAGCCGGCCGCCCAGCGCCTCTCCGAGGTATTGAAGGATCCGAACGGCCTCGCCTTCACGGTCGGCTTCGTCGACGGCGTCATGCGCCCCGAAGACCTGGGCGTGGCCGGTCGCAAGCTCGCCGAGCTCTCCGACATCACCCCGACGCTGCTGCCGGGCTACCTGCGCGCCGCGATCAAGGCCGGCGGGTTCTTCGCGCCGAAGCTCCCCGGCGTCGTCGTGCCGATCTCGCGCCGAGTGCTGCGCGCCATGGTCGGCCACCTCGTGCTCGACGCGACGCCCTCGAAGCTCGGCCCTGCGATCGCGAAGCTGCGCAAGACCGGCAACCGACTGAACCTGAACCTCCTCGGCGAGGCGGTGCTCGGCGAGCGCGAGGCCGGCCGTCGCCTGCAGGGCACCTACGACTTCCTCGCCCGGAAGGACGTCGACTACGTCTCGATCAAGGTCTCCAGCGTCGTGAGCCAGCTCTCCATGTGGTCGTTCGACGAGGCGGTCGCCGACGTCGTCGAGAAGCTCACGCCTCTGTACCGTCTGGCGGCGAAGGCCGAGGCACAGGGCAAGGCGAAGTTCATCAACCTCGACATGGAGGAGTACCGCGATCTCGACCTGACCATCGCGGCGTTCACCAGCATCCTCGACCAGCCCGGTCTCGAGGACCTCGAGGCGGGCATCGTTCTGCAGGCCTACCTGCCCGACGCTCTCGCCGCGATGCAGCGGCTGCAGGAGTGGGCCGCCGCCCGTCGCGCGAAGGGCGGCGCCCCCATCAAGGTGCGCGTCGTCAAGGGCGCGAACCTCGCGATGGAGGAGGTCGACTCGAAGATCCACGACTGGCCGCTCGCGACCTACGGCACCAAGCAGGACTCCGACACGAACTACAAGCGCGTGCTCGACTGGGCCATGACGCCGGAGCGATTGGATGCCGTGCGCATCGGCGTCGCTGGTCACAACCTCTTCGACATCGCCTACACCTGGCTGCTCGCGAAGTCCCGCGGTGTCACCGACGCCGTCGAGTACGAGATGCTGCTCGGCATGGCGACGGGTCAGGCCGAGGCGGTCCGCAAGGACGTCGGCCGCCTGCTGCTCTACACGCCGGTCGTGAACCCGGCGGAGTTCGACGTCGCGATCGCGTACCTCGTGCGGCGTCTCGAAGAGAACGCCAGCCCCGAGAACTTCATGTCGGCGGTGTTCGAGCTCGCCTCGAACCCGCAGCTGCTCACCCGCGAGCGCGAGCGCTTCGAGCGGTCGCTCGCCGCGCTCGTCGCCGACCCGTCGGTGCCGTCGCCGAACCGCGTGCAGAACCGTGCGGCCGAAGAGCGGACGGATGCCGGGACCACCGGGTTCCACAATCAGGCAGACACCGACCCGGCGATCGCCGCCAACCGCGCGTGGGGCCGCGAGATCCTGCAGCGGTCGGTCGCGTCGCCCCTCGGCCTCGACGCGATCGCCGCGGCGCGGGTCGACGCCGAGGCGCAGCTCGACGGCGTCTTCGCCACCGTGCAGAGCGCCGCCGCGGAGTGGGCTGCGCGTCCGGCATCCGAGCGCGCCGAGATCCTGCACCGTGCCGGTGACGAGCTCTCCGCCCGTCGTGCCCAGCTCATCGAGATCATGGCGCACGAGGCCGGCAAGACCATCGCCGAGGCCGACCCCGAGGTGAGCGAGGCGATCGACTTCGCGCACTACTACGCCGAGCGCGCGCTCGACCTCGAGAACATCACCGGGGCGGAGTTCGTGCCGTCGAAGATCACCGTCGTGACGCCGCCGTGGAACTTCCCCGTCGCGATCCCCGCCGGCGGCGTGCTCGCCGGCCTCGCCTCGGGCTCGGGCGTCATCATCAAGCCGGCGAGGCTCACCCAGCGGTGCGGCGCGGTCATGGTCGAGGCCCTGTGGGCGGCCGGTGTGCCGCGCGAGCTGCTCGCGCTCGTCGACCTCGCGAACCGCGACCTCGGCACGCAGCTGGTGGCGAGCCCCGCGGTCGACCGCGTCATCCTCACGGGCGCGTACGAGACGGCGCAGCTGTTCCGGTCGTTCCGCTCCGACCTGCCGCTGCTCGCGGAGACGAGCGGCAAGAACGCGATCATCGTGACGCCGTCGGCCGACCTCGACCTCGCTGCGGCCGACGTCGCGCGCAGCGCCTTCGGCCACGCGGGGCAGAAGTGCTCCGCCGCGTCGCTCGCCATCCTCGTCGGATCGGTCGCCGACTCCGCGCGCTTCGAGCGCCAGCTCGTCGACGCGGTCACGTCGATGCGCGTCGGCCTGCCCGAGGATCCGGCGACCCAGATGGGCCCGATCATCGAGCCGGCGAACGGCAAGCTGCTCACCGCGCTCACCGCGCTCGACAAGGGCGAGCGGTGGCTCGTCGAGCCGAAGCAGCTCGACGCCGAGGGGCGGCAGTGGACGCCGGGTGTGAAGATCGGCGTCGCGCCGGGGTCGACCACGCATATGACGGAGTTCTTCGGCCCGGTGCTCGGCATCATGCGCGCGAAGGATCTCGACGAGGCCATCCGGCTGCAGAACGCCGTGGACTACGGCCTGACCGCTGGCATCCACTCGCTCGATTCCGACGAGGTCGCCACCTGGATCGACCGGGTCGAGGCGGGCAACCTGTACGTGAACCGCGGCATCACGGGCGCGATCGTGCAGCGGCAGCCGTTCGGCGGCTGGAAGCGCTCCGCCGTCGGCGCCGGCGCGAAGGCCGGTGGGCCCAACTACCTGTTCGGCCTCGGCGACTGGGCTCCTGCCGAGCTGCCCGCAGCCGCTACGGGGGCGGCCACCACGCCCGTGGTCGAGTCGGTGCTGAGCGCGGCCGCGGCCGATCTCGACGCGGTCGAGATCGAGTGGCTGCACCGCGCTGCCGCCTCCGACGAGCACGCCTGGACCTCCGAGTTCGGCGTCACCTCCGACAAGTCCGGTCTCGGTGTGGAGCGCAACGTGTTCCGGTACCGTCCGGTCGAGGTCGACGTGCGCATCGCCGAGGGCGCGACGCTCGCCGACGGCATTCGCGTGATCGCCGCCGCCCTGCGCAGCGGCAGCCCGTTCACGGTGTCGGCCGCCGCACTTCCGTCTCGCGTGGAGAAGGCGCTGCGCGCTGCCGGCGTGACCGTGTCGAGCGACAAGGACGCGGCGTGGGTGAAGCGCTACGCCAAGGCCGCCGCGAAGGCCGAGCACAGCTGGCGTCGCGTGCGCCTCGTCGGCGGCGACACCGCTGCGCTGTTCGAGGCGCTGGGCGGGACGCCCGACGTGGCCGTGTGGTCGCACGCCGTGACCGGGGCCGGCCGGGTCGAGATGCTGCCGTTCCTGCACGAGCAGGCCGTGTCGATCACGAACCACCGCTTCGGCAACCCGACGACGCTCTCCGAGGGAGTTCTCTGAGGTCACCCATCGAGGCCGACGCCCCGCTTGAATGCCGAGGCCCCTGCTCGTTCACGTGAATGAGCAGGGGCCTCGGAGCTGAGCAGGGGCGTCGGCGGACGGCGGATGGGTGCGAGCGGGTGAGCGGATGCTCAGCCGCGCAGCGCCTCGCCCAGCTTGACCCGGCTGCCCATGCGCAGCAGCGAGTTCTCGTAGATCTTCGCGCCGATCGCGATCGCCGCCACGCAGCTCGCGAGCAGGATCACCAGGCTCAGCAGCGGCTCCCACCACTGCGCCTCGCCGACGAACAGCCGCATCGGCATGCCCACGGGCGCCGAGAACGGCACGTACGACATGATCGTCAGCACCAGCGGGTTGTCGTTGAACACGATCACGAGCACGTACGGCGCCATGATGAGCATCGTGATCGGGGTCGTCGTGGAGCCGATGTCCTCCTGCCGCGACACCATCGACGCGGCGGCGGCGAACATGGACGCGAGCAGGATGAACCCGAACAGGAAGAACACCGCGAACCAGACGATGGGGGCGCCGAGCGTCGCCAGCACCTCGCTCTGGCCGGTCGCCGTGAGGCCGATCGTCGCGATCGCCGCGATCGCGAGGATCTGACCCATCGCGAGGATCGTGTTGCCGATGACCTTGCCCGCGAGCAGCGTGCGCGAGGAGATCGTCGACAGCAGGATCTCGACCACGCGGGTCTGCTTCTCCTCGACGACGCTCTGCGCGATCGTGCCGCCGAAGGTCGCCGCGGCTCCCATGAACACGATGCCGAATGCGATCGCGATGAAGTACCGCAGCAGCGGGTTGGTCGTCGCCGGTTCCAGGATCTCGATCTGCGGCGTCTGCGACAGCGCCGAGACGAGACCGCTCGGCGCGTCCTTCAGCGCGATGACGGTGAGTCCGGTCGGCCCCTCGCCGGGAACGACGGCCGCCTCGACCTTTTCGGAGCGCAGCAGCTCCTCCGCGGCGCCGGCATCGGCGACCTCGGTCGCCTCGACGTTCGGCAGGGCCGATACGACGGATGCCGTCTCCGACGTCACCGCGACGGGCATCGTCTCCGCCGCGGCGTTCTTGCTCGCGAAGCCGCCGATCACGATGCCGGCGAGCACGATGAGCAGCAGCACTCCGGTCGAGATCAGGAACGCCTTGCTGCGCAGCTTCGAACCGATCTCGCGTTCGGCGACGAGCCAGATCATCGATGCCTGGGCGCCGGAACGAGCAGGGCGGCGAGAGGGGACTGAGGTGCTCACTGGATGACCTCCTTGAAGATCTGGGCGAGGGACGGATGCTTCGGCGCGAAGCTCGCGACGTCGCCGCGCTCGACGGCGGCGCGCAGCACGCGCTGCGCGGTGTCGGGTCCGTCCGCGTCGAACAGGGCGTAGCCGCCCTCGAAGTCGACGACGGTGACGCCCGGTTCGGCGCGCAGCCACCCGGCATCCCCGGAGGAGACGAGCTCGTAGCGGTTGCCGGCGTGCTCGGCGCGAAGGCCGTCGCGAGAGCCCGCCGCGCGGATCTGCCCGCCGGCGAGGATGACGAGGTCGTCGCAGAGACGCTCGACGACGTCGAGCTGGTGCGAGGAGAACAGGATCGACGCTCCCTTGGCGGCGGACGACTGCAGCACCGACGCGACCACGTCGACCGCGAGCGGGTCGAGACCGGAGAACGGCTCGTCGAGGATCAGCACCTCGGGGTCGTGCACGAGGGCGGCGGCGATCTGCGCGCGCTGCTGGTTGCCGAGCGACAGCGACTCGATCGTGTCGTTCAGGCGCTCCCCGAGTCCCAGCTCGGTGAGCAGTGCGGTGGCGCGCGTCGTGGCATCCGCCTTGCCGAAGCCGTGCAGACGCGCGAGGTACACGATCTGCTCGAGCACCTTCATCTTGGGGTAGAGCCCTCGCTCCTCCGGCATGTAGCCGAAGTGGCTGCGCTGGTCGCCCGTGAGGGGGCGGCCGTCGAGGGCGACCGTGCCGCCGTCGGCCGAGAGCAGCCCGAGCACGATCCGCATGGTGGTGGTCTTGCCTGCGCCGTTGCCGCCGACGAAACCCGTGAGGCGCCCGGGGGCCACCTCGAACGAGACGTCGTCGAGCACGCGCCGAGAGCCGTAGCTCTTGGTGATGCCGGTGAGTACGAGCTGTCCTGTCATACCCCTCACGCTAGGGCGGGGGGATCGGCCGCGGCATCCCCCGTGCGGCGGATCGTCGGAGGGCGTTCGCGACGGTCGTCCGCCGTGCGGCGGACGCGCCCTCCCCCTCGGGGCACCGCTCAGCGCGAGGTCAGCATCACGAGGATGCCGAGGGCGAACGGCGCCGTCGTCACGAGGAACACCGCTCCCAGCACGATGCCCACGATGATCCACGGGCTGCGTCGGCGCAGACGTCGGCCGGGCGGTGCGACGCCGACCGGCGGCGGGGTGAGCAGCGTCGCCGGAGCGGTGAACGGGAGGGCGGGTGCGCCGGGGGCCGGCGGCGATGCTGCGGACGGCGCGGCCGGTGCTGCCTGCGCCCGCAGCCGCTCGTCGCGCCAGCGTGCCCACTGATCCAGCTTCACGAGCAGCGCTCCGACAGCTCCGAACAGCCATGCCCAGGTGGCGGGGTCGAGCGTCGACGCCTCACGCTTCGTGTAGAGGAAGAGCCAGTCGTCGACGATCTCGACGTCGAGCTCGGCCGCATGGTCGATGAAGCGTGCCATCACGTCGGGGGTGAACAGGTAGAGCGCGTCGACCTCGTACCCCTCGGGGCAGTAGAGGGAGAAATAGCGGTCGAAGTCGCCCTCGAGCGACAGCCGCTGGTCGCGGCGGAATCCTGCGGCGAGGCTTCTGCCGAGGGTGTTGTTCCCCAGCGCGTCGAGGATGATGTTCGGCAGTGGCACGTCGAGCTTCACGGCGACGTACCCCCACCGGTGGGTCTGGCTCTGCTTGCCGTTGCTCGTCGTGTACTGGTAGTTGCCGAACTCGACGAACCGGGGAGCGGTGCCGCGCAGGACGTCGGTCGACATGCGGCCCGATCCGGCCTGGAAGATCAGCCCCGGCAGCGGCGGCGCGTCGATCCGGTCGAGGTAGGTCATCGCGTTCGCGGCGGCGAAGCGCGACAGGCGGAAGCGGGTGAGCGCGCGCTGCCGATTCGCCCGCCGCACGAGCGCGATCACGCCGACGGTGAGACCGCCGAACAGGAGCAGACCGACGAGGCCGCCGAGCAGCACGCCGCCGTCCCTGCCGATCGCGTAGCCGATGCCCAGGAGCAGCA
The DNA here is from genome assembly GCF_002362255.1 of Microbacterium sp. SZ1. GTDB lineage: Bacteria > Actinomycetota > Actinomycetes > Actinomycetales > Microbacteriaceae > Microbacterium. The sequence continues at coordinate 12,656 of NZ_LPVV01000010.1, forward strand.
CGCCGGCCACCGGCACGATCAGCAGCAGGGCGACGATCGCGAGCACCCACGCGACGATCTGCCCGGCGGTCGTCGGATTCGCCCGTCGGTGCGCGCGGGCGAACGCGTCGACCTCGGCGGGGTTCACCGGCTCGGTCAGCGCCCGGGCGTCGAAGAATCCCGCCGGCGTCCGGGACGGCGGGGCGGCGGGCGGAGGAAGGGTCACGCGTCCACGCTAACCCGCCGCGCCTCGGCGCCCGACGTGCAGCGCTCCGCGCAGGAGAAGTCCGGCGACGAGGGCCCAGAACGCCGCGCTCACCCCGAGCACGGCGATGCCGGATGCCGCGACGAGGAATGTGACCACGGCGGGGATGCGCTCGCCGGGATCGTCGATGGCCTGCTGCACCGACGAGCCGAACGCCCCGAACAGCGCCAGCCCGGCGACGGCGGGGATGACGGCATCCGGTGCCAGCAGCACGAGCGCCGCGAACGCCGCCGAGAACGCGCCGAGCACGAGGTAGGACGCGCCCGTCGACACCCCGGCGGTCCAACGGCGCCCGTGATCGGGGTCGGCCTCGGGGGAGGCCGCGAGCGCGGCGCTGATCGCGGCGAGGTTGATCGCGTGTCCGCCCGCGGCGGCGCCCGCCGCGGTGCCGACGCCGGTCATGAGCATGGCCGGCCGCCACGGCACCTCGTAGCCGAAACTGCGCATGATGGCGATGCCGGGCACGTTCTGTGAGGCCATCGTGACGATGAAGAGGGGCAGGGCGATGCCGACCAGCGCGCCGACGGTGAAGACCGGGGCGGTGAGCTCGACGCGGGGGAGCAGCAGACCGGCATCCACCGGCGCTCCGGCCTGGATGAGCGAGACCGCGACGACGACGGCCGCGGCGACGAAGGCGAGCGGCACCGCCCATCGGGGTGCGAGGCGGGCGAAGACGAGCCAGGTCACCACGACCGGGACGACTCCCCACGGGTTCGCGACGAGTCCGGTGACGGGAGCCAGGCAGAGCGGCAGCAGCACGCCGGCGAGCATGGCCTGCGCGATGGACGGCGGGATCCGGGCGATGAGCGCGCCGAGTGCGGGCCAGAGCGCGGTGAGCAGGATGAGCGCCGCGGCGACGAAGAAGGCGCCGACCGCCGCGGGCCAGCCGCCCTCGACGGTGCCGGTCGCCGCGAGAAGCGCTGCGCCGGGCGTCGACCAGGCGGCCGTGATCGGCATGCGGTACCGCCGGGCGAGCACGATGCACGCGAGGCCCATCGTGAGGCAGAGGGCGAGCAGTCCGCTCGCCGCCTGGGCCGGGGAGGCGCCGACCGCGGCGAGACCGGTGAGCACGACTGCGAAGGAGCTGGTGAATCCGACCAGTGCGGTGACGATCCCGGCGAGGACCGGTCGGGCCAGGGTGGACCGGGGCTGGTCGGATCGAGGCGAGCGGGCGGGCACCCTCCGAGAGTAGCGGGATGCCGTCGGGCTGCCCCGAGCGCGTCGGGCCGGCCCGTGCGCGTCAGGCGAACTCGTGCGCGTCAGGCGAGTCCGAGCCGGTAGGCGAGCACGACCGCCTGCACGCGGTCCCGAGCGCCGAGCTTCTGCAGGATGCGTGAGACGTGCGTCTTCACGGTCGCCTCGCCGATGAACAGCGCGCTCGCGATCTCGGAGTTGGTGCGGGCATCGGCGAGCAGCGAGAGGACCTCCGCCTCGCGGTCGGTGAGCCCCTCGCTGAGGGCAGGTGCCGAGGTGGCCGGGGCCGAGAACGCGGGGCGCGGGGCGGCGGCGTCCGCAGACCCCGTCGAGTCGGCTGCCGTGGCGAACCGTGCGAGCACCCGTCGCGTCACCTCCGGTGCGAGCATGCCGTCGCCCGCGGCCAGCGCCCGGACCGCGGCGATGAGGTCTTCCGCTCCGGCGTTCTTGAGCAGGAAGCCGCTCGCTCCGGCATCCAGCGCCTGGTACAGGTAGTCGTCGCGGTCGAACGTGGTGATGATCGCGATGGCGGCCGCGATGGTCGGGTCGGCGACGATGCGGCGGGTCGCCTCGATGCCGTCCATGTCTGGCATCTGCACGTCCATCGTGATGACGTCGGGGCGCAGCGCCCTGGCCTGCGCGATCGCGTCGGCGCCGGTCGCCGCCTCGCCCACCACCGTGATGTCGGGCTGGATGTCGAGGATGGTGCGGAAGCCGGCGCGCAGCATCGCGTGGTCGTCGACGAGCAGCACGCGGGTCTGATCCGAGGTCATGACGGAGCGTCCTCCCGATCGATGGCGGCCTGCTGGGGAGCGCTCGCGGCCGGACTGCCGAGCGGCACCCGCGACCGCACGCGCAGACCGCCGGTGCTGCGCGGGGCCACCTCGAGGGTGCCGCCCGATGCGGCGGCGCGCTCCCGCATCCCGAGCTGTCCGAGTCCCGGGCGGAGGGCCGAGACAGTGCGTCCGGTGTTGACGACCTCGACCTCGACGGCATCCGCGTCGTAGCGGACCCGGACGTCGGCGGTGGCGCCGACGCCCGCGTGCCGGCGGGCGTTCGTCAGCGACTCCTGCGCGATGCGATAGAGGTTCACGGCGACGACCGACGGCACGGCGACCGGGTCGCCGATCACGGCGTAGTCGGTGGGCAGGCCGGCCTCGGACGACGCCCGAGCCAGGTCGGCGATGTCGTCGAGGGTGACGGTCGACGCGGTCTCGGTGCTGTCGCCGCCGGGCGTGCGCAGGGTCTCGAGCAGCTGCCGCAGCTCGTGGATCGCATCGCGCGCCGACCCCTCGATCCCGGACAGGATGCCGCGGGCCTTCTCCGGATCCTGATCGATCACGAGCCGCGCGGCACCGGCCTGCACTCCCATCACCGAGACGTGGTGGGCGACGACATCATGGAGCTCGCGCGCAATGCGCACCCGGTCGAGCGCCACGGCCTGCGCGGCGGTGACCTCGCGCTCGCGTTCCAGTTCGGCCGTGCGCAGCTCGAGGATCTCGCGCGCCTGCGCGGCGTTCCACGAGCGGTCGCCGAAGTAGTAGGCGCCGCCGAAGTAGAGCGCGTTGAGCAGCACCTGGATGAGCATGAACGCGACGTACGGCGACATCACGCCGGCGGCGACCTCGGCCTCATCGGCCTGCTCGATCGCCTCGCGGTACATCGTGATGAGCAGCCAGACGAACATGCCGACGATGATCGCGACGCGCACGATCATCGCGGCCCGTCGTTCGTTCATCCATGCGCCCACCGTGTAGAGCGCCACGAACATCGCGATGTTGCCGACGTAGATCTCCGGCACCTGGAGGGAGACCGCGGTGAAATAGGCGAGGCACACGATCACGGCCACGGCGGCCGGGAAGCGGCGACGGAAGGCGAGTGGCACGGTGATGACCGCCGCATACACGAGCGCCGTCCACGGCTCGGCGCGCGTGTCGCCGTAGATCTCGGAGATCGTCGACAGCGCGGCGCTGAGGATCGCGCCGACGAACATGATCGCGGCGAGCACGAGGTCGGCGCGCTGCTCGCGGGCGCTCGGCGTGCGGGTGAACGTCGCGGCGGGCATCCTCCCACCGTACGGGCGGGACGGATGCCGCGGCATCCCCCGCGCGACGGATCATGCTTGTGACCTGCGACAATCGAGCGTGACCTCCGCGCCGCGCCTCGCCCCTCTCTACCTCGCGGGTTTCACCACCGCCTTCGGCGCGCACGGCATCGCCGCCGCGCTCGGCGCGGAGACCGACGACATCGGCTGGACCCTCCTCGCCTTCGGCCTCACTCTCGCCCTGTACGACCTCGCCGAGGTGCTGCTCAAGCCGCTGTTCGGCGCGCTGAGCGATCGCGTCGGCGTGCGGCCGGCGATCATCGGCGGCCTGCTGGCCTTCGCCGCGTTCTCGGTGGTGGGCGCTGTGGCGCCGGGGATGGTCGGGCTGGTGATCGGGCGCTTCGGACAGGGCGCGGCGGCGTCGGCCTTCTCGCCCTCCTCGTCGGCGGCCGTCGCGCGGCTGACCGACGACGCCACGCGCGGAAAGTTCTTCGGCCGGTACGGCTCGTGGAAGAGTCTGGGCTACGCCCTCGGTCCGCTGCTCGGGGCGGTGCTCGTCGTGTGGGGCGGGCTCCCCGTGCTCTTCTGGGCGCTCGCGGCGCTGGGCCTCGGCGCAGCGGTCTGGGTCGCCGTCGCCGTGCCGCACGTCCCCGTGCTGCCGCGCAAGCGCGTGACCCTCGTCGACCTCGGACGCGAGCTCATCGCTCCCGGTTTCCTCGTGCCGACTCTCGTGCTGGCGGCGACGACCGGAGCGCTCGCCGTGGCCGTCGGGTTCCTGCCGCTGCTCGGTCGCCAGGCCGGGCTCGACACAGTGGGGAGCATGGCGATCGTCACGGTGCTGGCCATCGCGTCGAGCGTGGCCCAGCCGCTCGTGGGGTCGGCGCACGACCGCGGGCGCATCTCGGTACGCGGCGGCACGGTCGGCGGGTTGCTCCTCATCGCGGTCGGCATCGCGCTGTCGGCCGTCACGGGCCATCCCGCCGCGCTGCTCGCCACGGCGCTGCTCGTCGGGCTCGGTGTAGGGGCGGCGACGCCCGTGGCGTTCTCGCACCTCGCCGCCTCGACCCCGCCCGAGCGCATGGGGCGCACGATGGGCAGCGCCGAGCTGGGGCGCGAGCTCGGCGACGCGGGCGGGCCGCTGGTCGCTGGCGCGGTGGCGACGGCATCCGTTCCGGGGATCGGGCTGGGCGTGGTGGCCGTCCTCACGGCAGGCGCCGGCGTGCTGGCGGCGGTGGGGACGAGACGCTCTCACGGCGGTTGACTTGCTCTTGACAAGCTAACTTGCTTTTTGCAAGTATCAGTCATCCTCACCCCGACAAAGGAGTCATCGTGACCAGCGTCTTCGTCAACCTGCCCACCACCGATCTCGAGCGCGCCAAGGCGTTCTACACGGCCCTCGGGTGCGAGATCAACCCGAACTTCACCGACGAGAACGCCGCGTGCGTGGTCTGGTCGGACGACATCTACTTCATGGTCCTGAAGCGCGAGTTCTTCCAGACCTTCACCGACAAGCCGATCGCCGACCCGAACGAGGTCGTGCAGGTCTCGGTGTCGTTCAACCGCGACTCGCGTGACGAGGTCGACGCGATCCTCGAGAAGGGCCTCGCCGCCGGCGGTGTCGAGCCGCGGCCCGCCCAGGACTACGGCTTCATGTACTCGCGCGACCTCGACGACCCCGACGGCAACTCGCTCGGCTTCCTCTACATGACCCCGGAGGCCGCCGAGAACGGCCCCGACCACGTGGCCGATCACGCCGCGGAGCAGAACGCCGCATCCTGATGGCGGCGCGCAGCTACGGCCAGTACTGCGGGGTCACGACGGCCGTCGAGCTGATCGGGGAGCGGTGGGCGCTGCTCATCGTTCGCGACCTGCTCGTCGGACCGCGTCGGTATACCGACCTCAAGCAGGGCCTGCCGCGCATCCCCACCAACATCCTGTCCTCGCGGCTCACGGAGCTGCAGGACGGCGGCGTCGTGCGGCGGATCCCGCTGCGGCGCGGTCTCGCCTATGAGCTCACGCCCTACGGGCAGGCGCTCGAGTCCGTCATCCTCGAGCTCGGGCGCTGGGGCTTCCAGACCATGGGAGACCCCCGGGAAGGCGACGTCGTCACGCCCGACTCGCTCACCATGGCCCTGCGCACGGCCTTCCGGGCGGATGCCGCGGACGACGCCGAGTACGAACTGCACGTCGGCGAGGTCGCGCTCCGCGCCTCCGTGCGCGAGGGAGACCTGGTCGTCGCGCAGATCTCCCCACCGGCTCCGCCCGGGCCGCCCGCCGACGGGCGGCAGCCCGAGGGAGAGCCGGATGCCGTGATCGTCGCCGGCCCCGGCATCCGTCGCCTCATCGGGGGAGAGATCACGCCGGATGAGGCGATCGCGCAGGACGTGCTCGCCGTCGTGCGGGGCGATGTCTCGCACCTCGAGTCGTTCGCCCGCACGTTCCACATCGCGCCGCTCGGCGCACCCGTCGCTATGCGATGACGCTGTCTCTCGTGCACAGGAGCACCCCCATGACCGGACGCATTCTCATCGACCTCTTCATGACCCTCGACGGAGTCGCCCAGGGGCCCGGCGGTGTGGGGGAAGACACCTCGGGCGACTTCGCCTTCAGCGGCTGGCAGGCCGGCTACCCGTCGTCGGGAATGGGCGTCGAGGTCGCGAAGGGCATGGAGGGCTTGGACGCGCTGCTGCTCGGTCGACGCACCTACGACATCTTCGCGTCGTACTGGCCGCAGCACACCGAGGGGCCGTCCGGCGAGATCGGGCAGCTCTTCGACCGGGTGCCCAAGTACGTCGCGTCGCGCGATGCCGACCTCGCGCTCGAGTGGCAGGGCAGCTCTCGGGTCGGTGCCGACCTCGCGGCGGAGATCGCCGACCTGCGCGCTCGTCACCGTGAGGTGCACGTGATCGGCAGCATCGACTTCGTGCACACCCTGCTCGCCGAGGGGCTGTTTGACGAGCTCAACCTCTGGGTGTACCCGATCCTGCTCGGGGCGGGCAAGAAGGTCTTCGACGACGGCGCCCTGCCCTCGGTGCTGGAGCTGCTCGAATCTCCGGTGACGGATGCCGAGGGCGTGACGCTGCTGCGCTACGGCCGGACGGATCGGACGCCGCAGGTCGGCACCTTCGTCGACTGACGCTGGTATCTCCTTCGTCTCGACTATTCCCTTCCACCGGTCGAGTGCCCTAGATTCGGATCCGACATCGCCGCGTGATCGGCACGGAGCCCGAGGTCGATCGCAGCCGCATCCGCATCGTTGCGCGACCTCCTTTCGGAGGGTGGGAACATGGCGCGACGACGCGCTTTCATTCGAGCTGTTGTGGGCGGTGTCGCGGCTTTCGCGCTCGCACTCGGTGGTGTGACAGCGGCCGCTGCGGCGGATGATCCGGTCGGGTCGATCAGCGGCACCGTCACGCGGGCCGATGACGGGGCACCCGTCGAGGGTGTCACGGTGTCGGCGGATGGTCCGACCTGGGCATCGACCACGACGGACGCGAGCGGTGCCTATACGCTTCCTGGCCTCGTGTCTGGCTCCTATATCGTGACGTTCTTCCCCGAGGGGACCGATCTGAAGCGCGAACACTGGCAGGAGACGTTCGACTACGACCAGGCGACGCCGGTCGTCGTCGGCGCCGACGGCGACGTCGTCGGCATCGACGCCTCGCTCGACGAGGGGGCGGCCATCGAGGGGACGGTGACTCGAGAGGACGACGGAAGCCCGATCGAGTCCGTCGCGGTGCAGGCGCTGGATTCCCTGAACGAGATCGTCGGCGCGACGACGACCGACGCGTCCGGCGCCTACCGGCTCGGCGGCCTGCCCGAGGGGCAGTATCGCGTGCGGTTCGGCGCTCCCGATCCGGAACTCATGCCGGAGTACTGGGGTGATGTCTACGACTTCGCCTTCGGTGCTCGGGTATCAGCGGTGGAGAAGCAGACGGTCTCCGGGATCGACGCCTCGCTCGTGATCGCGGGGCACCTCAGCGGCACGATGACCCGCGGCGCCGACGGTCAGCCCGTCGCCGGGATGGTTCTCGTCTACGACGTCTTCGAGAGCTACGACCAGCCGACCGCCTATGCCGGGTTCGATGGCCGGTTCCGTGCACCGGTCGCGCCCGGGACGTACAAGCTGCTCTTCCTCTCGGACGGACTCAAGCCGGAGTACTGGAAGGACGCGGAGATCTGGGAGACCGCCACGACGATCACGGTCGCCGCAGGTCAGGAGGTCGCAGGCATCGACCCCGTTCTCGAGCCCACCGCCGTCATCTCGGGTACCGTGACCGTCGATTCCGCGGCTCCTTCGGAGATCCGGGTCGAAGCGTGGCAGAACGGCCAGAACGTGAGGACGATCGGCGCGAACGCGGTCACCGGGGCCTACACGATGCACGTCTCCAAGGGGCCGTACATCCTGGTGGCGCGGATCGAGTTCGCAGACGGGACCATCACGGCACAGCCCCAGTACTTCGACGGTGTCGCCACCGCCGACGAGGCGACGCCGATTGTCGTCGTACCGGGCCAGGTGGTGACCGGGGTGGACTTCGCGCTCACCGTCGACACCGTCGCCCCCGAACCCCAGCCCACGCCGACCCTGACGCTCACCGCGTCCTCCGTCCGAGCCGGAGGTGACATCACCGTGTCGGGGAGCGGGTTCGCGCCCGGCGAGGTCGTGGCCTTCGAGCTGCGATCCGATCCGATCGCACTGGGGTCGCTGACCGCCGACCAGAGCGGCCGTCTCGGCGGAACGCTGCGCATCCCGGCATCCGCACCCGCCGGCGCGCACACCCTCGTGGCGCTGGGGGCAGGGGCCACGGTACAGGCGAGCATCGCGATCCAGGTCACGGCCGCGGCGGCCACCGGTGCAGCCGTGACGGGGCCGGCGACAGCTGCCGATCGCCTCGCCGACACCGGTGGCGACGTCCCCGGTGCGGCCCTGCTCACGGGGCTCTTCCTGGCGATCGTCGGCCTCGCCCTCGTCCGTCGCCGGCGCGTGCACGGCTGACCCCACACCCCGCAGGCCCGGTCGTCGTCGTGACGGCCGGGCCCGCGGCGTCTCACCCTGCGGCGAGCATCCGCTCGACGACGAGTGCCACACCGTCGTCGTCATGGGACGCGGTCGTCTCGTCGGCCGCGTCTTTCACGGCATTCAGCGCGTTCGCCATCGCGACACCGCGCCCGGCCCAGTGCAGCATCTCGATGTCGTTCAGCGCGTCGCCGAAGGCCACGACATCGGACCGGTCGATCCCGAGGTGCTCGCAGAGGCGCGCGAGTCCCGTCGCCTTCGTGACGCCCTCGGCCATGACCTCGACGAACGGTGCGCCGGACAGCGTGACCTCGAAGCCGGTCAGCCCGAGAGCCCGCAGGGCATCGAAGACGGCGGCCGGCGCGAGCTCGGGATGCCGGATGACGAGCTTCAGGCTCGGCGCGGCGAGCACCTCGGCGAGGTCGACGCCGCCCATCGTCGACGGGTCGCGCTTGTGGTCGGACAGGTCGGCGATCGCTGCGTAGCCGTGCTGGGCCACGAACGTCTCCCCACCCTCCCGCACGCTCGCGAACAGCAGATCGGGGATGCTGTTCCCCAGCGCCTCGGCCAGCGTGCGGATCGTCTCGGCCGGCAGCTCCTCGGCGAACAGCATCCGGCCGTCGGCGAGGTGGGTCGCGTACGCGCCGTTGCTGCACAGCGCCCACCCGTCGAAGCCGGCGCCGGATGCGATCGCCCGCAGGCCGATCGGCTGGCGGGCGGTCACGGGGACGACGTGGATGCGGCGCTCCCGCGCCGCATCAAGAGCCGCCCTCGTGCGCCGGCTCACGTCCGAGGCGGACGTGAGCAGTGTGCCGTCGAGGTCGGTCGCGATCAGGCGGGGGGTCACGCGACCGTCACGAGAAGATCATCGGGAGGTCGTCGTCGTCCTCCGCGGCGCTCGTTCCGAGGCGGCCGTTGTCGAGCTCGACGACGACGGGAACGTGGTCGCTGGGCTGCTCGCCCTTGCGCTCCTCGCGGTGGATCGATGCCCCCGTCACGGCGTCGGCCAGCGTCTTCGACCCGAGGATGAAGTCGATGCGGATGCCCTCGTTGCGCGGGAACTTGAGGCGCTGGTAGTCCCAGTAGGTGTACCCCTCGGGGAGCAGCGGGCGCACGACGTCGGTCACACCGGCGTCGGCGAGGGCGAAGAACGCCGCGCGCTCGGGCGGCGAGACATGCGTGGAGACGCCCTCGACGATGGCGGGGTCGCCGTTGTCGGCATCGAACGGGATGATGTTGAAATCGCCGACCAGCGCGAGTGGCAGGTCGGGATTCGCGGACAGCTCGGCGGCCGTCGACTTCTTGAGCTCTTCGAGCCAGTGCAGCTTGTACGCGTAGTGCGGGTCGCCCAGCGACCGGCCGTTGGGCACGTAGAGGCTCCACACGCGCACGCCGTCGACGAGCACACCCAGTGCACGGGCCTCGAGCGGAGCATCCGGTCCCTCGTGGCCCTTCGCGAAGCCCGGCATCCCGTCGAAAGATGTGCGCACGTCGGTGACGGGGAGGCGGCTCGCGATCGCGACGCCGTTCCACTGATTCAGTCCGTGCACCTCGACGTGATACCCGGCCTCTTCGAACGGGCCGTAGGGGAACTGCTCGGGCTTGCACTTGATCTCCTGCATCGCCAGCACGTCGATGTCTTCCCGGACGGCGAACTCGACGGTGCGGGTGACGCGGGTGCGGATGGAGTTGACGTTCCAGGTGGCCAAGCGCATGCGTCAAGCCTAGGGCGTGCCTCCTACACTGGATGCCGTGACCGCACTCGACGCAGACCGCCAGACACTCCTCGATCTCATCACCGACGAGGCGGTGTTCCACGGCGACTTCACCCTCTCCAGCGGCAAGAAGGCGACGTACTACGTCGACATGCGCAAGCTCACGCTCGACCATCGCGCGGCGCCGGCCATCGGGCGCATCATGCTCGACCTGATCGCCGACCTCGACGTCACGGCCGTCGGCGGACTCACGCTCGGCGCGGACCCGATCGCCAACTCGGTGCTGCACGCCTCCGTCGCGGCTGAGCGCCCGCTCGACGCCTTCGTCGTGCGCAAGGAGCCGAAGGACCACGGCCGAGGCCGTCAGATCGAGGGCGCCGATGTGAAGGGCAAGCGCGTCGTCGTGCTCGAGGACACGTCGACGACCGGGCAGTCCGCGCTCACGGCGGTCGAAGCGCTCCGCAAGGAGGGCGCGGAGGTCGTCGCAGTCGCCGTGATCGTCGACCGCAAGACCGGCGCACAGGCCGCCATCGAAGCCGAAGGTCTCGAATGGCGAGCGGCCTTCGACCTCGACGACCTCGGGCTCGACGCCCAGTGACCCGCTACGCGCTCGCCGTCGACATCGGCGGCACGAAGATGGAGGCAGCGCTCGTCCGCGAGGACGGCATGCTCGTCGACGGCAGCCGCAGCCGCCAGGGCACGGGACGCGAGGCGACGTTCCAGTCGCTCGATCTGGCGGTCGCCGCCGTCGTGTCGCGGGCGCTCGCGCCCCTGCCGGCGGATGCCGAGCTCGTCGGCGCCGGAGTCGGCAGCGCCGGGCCGATCGACCGCGTCGCCGGCGCGATCCTGCCCGTGAACATGCCGCTCGCGCGGGGCTACGGTCTCGCGGCATCCGTGCACACTGCGGCGTCCGCGATCCGCGGAGTCGACGTGCGCACGGTGCTCGGGCACGACGGCGGCGCCCTCGCGCTCGCGGAGTCGTGGCTCGGAGCGACGCAGGGTGCAGGCGCCTCGCTGTCGATCGTCGTGTCGACCGGTGTCGGCGGCGGCTTCGTCGCGGGCGGCGCGTACATCCCCGGCGCCACAGGCAACGCCGGGCATCTCGGTCAGGTGCGCCGCGAGGGTGGGCTGACGCTCGAGGAGATCGCCTCCGGACCCGCCAGCGCGGCCTGGGCGCAGCAGCAGGGGTGGACGGGATCGACCGGCGAGGACCTCGCCAGGGATGCCGCGGCAGGTGTCGCGGTCGCTCGGGCGGCGATCGAGCGATCGGCGACGGCGGTCGGGCAGGCGCTGGCCGATGCGGCAACCCTGGTCGACCTCGACGTCGTCGCGATCGGCGGCGGGTTCTCCCGGGTGTCCGCCGACTACATCGACCTCGTGCAGGAGGCTCTTACCGCGAGCGCCGCGCACGAGTACTCCCGACGCACCCGCGTGGTGCGGTCGGGGCTGGGCGACGAGGGTCCGCTCATCGGCGCCGCCGCGCTCGTGCTCCGCTGAGGCGCGCGCTCCCTCGGAGTGCCGGTCAGCGGGTGCGGGTGAGCAGGCGCGGCACCGGTCCCTCGAGGCGGGCGACGGCGATCTTCACTTCTGTGGTCTCGTGTCCCAGCGCGTCGATCCGCGCACCGAGCTTACGCTCGACGTCGTCGATCCGCGCACCGAGCTTACGCTCGACGTCGTCGATCCGGTCGTTGAGCCTGCTGTCGAGCGCGTCGATGCGGTCGCTCAGTTTGCGCTCGACGTCGTCGATCCGGTCGTTGAGCCGGCGTTCGACCGCGTCCGTCCGGCGCACGCACCACGCGAAGCCCACGAACATGCTCGCGCCGAGCGTCACCACGATGCCGACCGCGCTGAGCACGACCGCGATGATCTCTGCGGACACGAACATGCTCCTATTCTGACGGTGGCCCGACGGGTTTCGCAGAATGCTAGCTGGCGCCGGACGCCTGCCCTCCGGCCCCGCTGCTCTGAGGCCGACGCGTGAGGAGAACGCACGGCGATGCCGGTCTGTGCAGAAGCGATGAGACGGTTCGGTCTGCACCCCTAACAAATCCGCCGTAGGCTCAGAGGAAGACATCCGCCGCCGCGGGAAGGACACTCATGCGCGTACTCGGACTGCTCTCCGGCACCTCGCACGACGGGATCGACGCGACCGTCGTCGACTTCCGGGAAGAAGGGGGAGAGCTCCACGGCACCGTGCTGCACTCGGACAGCGTCGCGTACGAACCCGCTCTGCGTGCCCGCCTCGTGGCCGCCCTCCCTCCCGCGCAGACCACGCTGGCCGAGGTGTGCGAGCTCGACACGTTGATCGGCCAGGCGTTCGCGGAGGTCGCTGCCGCAGCATCCGCGGCCGTCGGTGGAGTCGACGCCGTGTGCACGCACGGCCAGACGGTCTACCACTGGGTCGAGGGCGACCACGCTCTCGGCACTCTGCAGATCGGCCAGGCCGCATGGATCGCGGAGCGCGTCGGCGCTCCGGTCGTGTCGGACGTGCGCATCCGCGATATCACCGTCGGCGGTCACGGTGCCCCGCTGGTGTCGTTCCTCGACGAGCTGCTGCTCCGGGACCGCGCGGGGGTCTCGGCCGCCGTGAACCTCGGCGGCATCGCGAACATGACCGTCGTCGGACCAGGCGGTCTCGTCGCCTATGACATCGGCCCCGCCAACGCGCTCGTCGACGCGGTCGTCGTCGCCGAGGGGCTCGACTCACGGGGCTACGACGCGGATGCCGCGATCGCACGAACCGGAACGGTCGACGACGCACTGCTCGCCGCCCTGCTCGCTGACCCGTACTATGCCCTCGCGGCGCCGAAGAGCACGGGCAAGGAGCACTTCCACCTCGACTACGTGCGCGTCCACGTCGACGACGCGCGCAGGCAGGGGCGCGAGATCTCCGCACGCGACCTCGTGCGCACGCTGACGGAGCTCACAGTGCGCACGGTCGCGCAGGACGTCCGCGCCGCGGGCATCGGGTTCCTCGCCGTGTCGGGCGGCGGCTGCCACAACCCGCTCCTGCTGCAGGGGCTCCGCGACGCGCTGCCGGGTGTCGACGTCGTGCTCGCCGACGAGCTCGGGGCGCCCGTCGACAGCAAGGAGGCGATCCTGTTCGCCCTCATCGGGTGGTGCACCATGCACGGCGTGCCCGCGGTCACAGCGGGTGGGACGGGCGCGCGGGACGCACGCATCCTCGGCACGATCACGCCCGGACGGGCTCCGCTGCGGATGCCGGAGCCGGTGGAGTCCGTGCGGAGCCTCACGCTGGGCTGATCTCCGTCAGCGCCTGCGGTCGTCGTCGTCCCACGGGCCTTCCCACCAGCCGGCGCGACCATCGCCTTCGTTGCCGCCGGGTCCGCGGCGGCGCGAGCGCACGAACTGCACGACGAGCACGATGAGCGATGTCGACATGATCGCGATGATGGTCAGGAAGAGCAGGTCGGACTGGTTCACGGGCGCTTCCCCTCCGCCGCGTCGGCGACGATCCTGGCGATGCGAGCTGCACGGGTCTCCGGTCGCTTCGCCATCGCGATGTGCGTGAGGCCGAACTTCTTCACGGACTTGGGGAACGCGTCCCAATTCTCGCGCGCGGCAGGCACGGCATCCAGAGCGGCCGTGAGCTCCGGCGGCTCGATGCCCGCCTCTGGACCGTCGAGCACGGTCCACGATCCGTCGGCGCGCGCGGCCTCGAGCACGCGGACCCCCGCCGGTGCCATCTGCCCCGACGCCTCGAGCTCCGCGATGCGGACCTTGTTCGTCGCCGCCCACCCGCTGCCGCGTCGTCGTGGACTGAACCACTGTCCGACCGTCGTGTCGTCGAACGTGCGCACCGGGCCGTCGATCCAGCCGAAGCACAGGGCCTGACGCACCGCGTCGTCGTAGCCGACGCCCGTCGAGCGACCCCGGACGCTCAGCAGCCAGACGCCGGCCGTGCTCTCGTGGTTCTGCTCGAGCCAGGCGCGCCAGGCAGCGGCATCCGCTGCCGAGATCCGTTCGCCGTCGTCGAGCGCGCCCACGTCAGTCCTCGTCGAGCGTCGGGATCGACTCGGTGACGGTGGGCAGCAGGTCGGCGACCGAGTCGACGACCTCATCGGGGCGGAACGGGTACTTCTCGATCTCGGCCTCGTCGCTGATCCCGGTCATCACGAGCACGGTGTGCAGACCGGCCTCGATGCCGGCGACGATGTCGGTGTCCATGCGGTCGCCGATCATGCCTGTCTTCTTCGAGTGAGCGCCGATCTTGTTGAGTGCCGACCGGAACATCATCGGGTTGGGCTTGCCGACGACGTAGGGCTCCTTGCCGGTCGCCTTGGTGATGAGCGCCGCGATGGCGCCGGTCGCCGGCAGCACGCCGTCGGCGGACGGACCGGTCGCGTCGGGGTTCGTGACGATGAACCGCGAGCCGTTGATGATGTGGCGGATGGCCTTCGTGATGGCCTCGAAGGAGTAGTTGCGCGTCTCGCCGACGACGACGAAGTCGGGGGCCGTCTCGGTCATGATGAACCCGGCCTCGTGCAGGGCCGTGAGGATGCCCGCCTCGCCGATCACGAACGCCGAGCCACCGGGCAGCTGCTGCTTGAGGAAGTCCGCCGTCGCGAGAGCCGAGGTCCAGATGCGCTCCTCCGGCACGACGAGGCCACTGGCGCGAAGCCGGGCGGACAGGTCGCGCGCCGTGAAGATCGAGTTGTTCGTGAGGACGAGGTAGGGGATCTCGTTCTGCTCCCACCCGGCGAGCAGCTCGGAGGCGCCGGGGATGGCGGTGTTCTCGTGCACGAGCACGCCGTCCATGTCGGTCAGCCAGCACTCGATGTCGTCGCGGTGTCCCATGTGCACAGCCTATTGGGCGAGTGTTGCCGCGAGGTGACAGTCTGCGCGCGGTCCGAGCCGGGGCTAGGCGGTCAGCCAGACGACGTCGGCTGCCCCCTGCGGGAGCTCGACGTCCGCGCCGTCGAGTCGGATGCCGGATGTCGTCGTCTCGACCGTCGCGGCGACGACGAGGCCGAGAGCATCGAGGGTGCGGAGCAGCTCGGGGTCGCGGTCGTCAACCCGCAGGACCCGGCCGGTGTGACCGATCGGAGCGTCGGCGAGCAGCACGAACGGCTCGCGGTCCACCGTGCCCTCCGCGTCCGGGATCGCGTCGCCGTGCGGGTCGAACCGCGGGCGTCCGAGGCGCTCGTCGATGCCCTCGAGCAGGCGGTCGCTGATCGTGTGCTCGAGCACCTCGGCCTCGTCGTGCACCTCGTCCCAGCCGTAGCCGAACTCCTGCACGAGCCACGTCTCGATGAGCCGGTGACGCCGCACCATGGCGAGCGCGCGCCGCGTTCCGGCATCCGTCAGTCGCACCGCCCCATAGGGCACGTGGGAGACGAGACCTGCGGCGGCGAGCTTCTTCACCATCTCCGTGACCGACGACGGTGCGATGCCGAGCTTCGCGGCGAGCACCGAGGGCGTGATCGGCGCGTCCTGCCACTCGGTGTGCGCGTAGACCGTCTTCAGGTAGTCGTCTGCTGCCGGGGATTCCACCGTTCCAGCTTAGGTGAGGCCGGTTCGGCACTCAGAGGTCAGGGATTGGCGACCGCGACGAGGATGCCGAAGGCCACCTGACCCGCGAAGAACACCACGAGGAAGCCCAGCAGAGCCGCGAACAGCGAGAGCCGTCCGTCGAAGCCCTCGACCTCGGCGATGCCGGTCTTGCGCGCGCGGAAGGCGAGGACGAGCGTCGCGACGCCGAGCGTCAGCTGCACCCACGGGCCGCCGACGGGCAGCACCTTCGGGAAGGCGACGAGCAGGCCGCCGATGACGCCGGTCGCGAGTCCGATCCAGGTGAGGATGCGGACGGTGCGGCGCGCGGAATCGGCAGACATGTCATCGAGCCTAATCGTCGGCGGCGAGCCGGCGAGTGACTCAGGCCCCGGTGAGCACCAGCCAGAGCAGCGCGCCGTTGAGCGCGATGAGCAGAACGGAGGCGGTCACCCCGGCCGCGGTCGTCCACGCCCGGTTCGCCCACGCGCCGAGGATGCGCTTCTGGGCGGTGAGTGCCACGAGCGGGATGAGCGCGAACGGGATGCCGAACGACAGCACGACCTGGCTCAGCACGAGGGCGAGCGTCGGGTCGACTCCGACTCCGAGGATCACCAGGGCGGGGATCAGCGTCACCAGCCGTCGGGCGAGGAGCGGGATCCGCACGCGCAGCAGCCCGTGCATGATCTCGGCCCCCGCGTATGCGCCCACCGACGTCGAGGCAAGGCCCGAGGCGAGCAGGCCGACCGCGAAGAACGTCGCGACGATCGGGCCCAGGCCGGTGGCGAGCGCGGCGTGCGCTCCTTCGAGCGAATCGGTCCCCTCGACGCCGGCGAGATTCGCCGCGGCGAGCAACAGGATGCTCAGGTTCACCGACCCTGCGATGAGCATCGCGATCGAGACGTCCCACCGTGTCGCGATGAGGAGGCGGCGGATGCGCGAGGTCTCGGTGCGCGCCGCCTCCGTCGGCGCATGCGCGGTGGCGGAGCCGAAGCGGTCGCGGGTGAGCGACGAGTGGGCGTAGATCGCGTGCGGCATGATGGTCGCCCCGAGGATGGAGGCGGCGAGGAGCACCGAGCCCGTGTCCTCGAAGCGCGGCACGAGGCCGCCCACGACGGCCGCGCCGTCGGGAGGCGCGAGGAACAGACCGGCGACGAACCCCACCGTGATGACCGCCATGAGGCCGATGATGACGAACTCGAACGGTCGGGGGCCGCGCCGACTCTGCACGGCGAGGAGGACCATCGAGACCGCGCCCGTGATGAGGCCCCCGAGCAGCAGCGGAATGTCGAACAGCAGATTGAGGGCGACGGCTCCGCCGATGACCTCGGCGAGGTCGGTGGCCATGGCGACGAGCTCGGCCTGCAGCCAGTACGTGCGGCGAGCCCAGGAGCGGCGCATCCGCGTGCCGAGCACCTCGGGCAGGCTCTGCCCTGTGACGACGCCGAGCTTCGCCGAGAGGTACTGGATGAGCCAGGCCATGACGTTGCCGACGACCACGATCCAGACCAGCAGGTACCCGTACTGGGCGCCGGCCGTCATGTTGCTGGCGACGTTGCCGGGGTCGAGGTACGCCACCCCGGCGACGAGGGCGGGACCCAGAAGCCACAGGCTGCGGGACGGGGTCTCGCGCGACGTCGGCGTCGCGAGCGCATCGTTTTTAGGCATGCCGAAATCGTAGCGGATATTTCGGTGCGCCTAAATATCCACTGGGTGGTACCGGGATACCCTGGCCGGATGGACGAGCAGCCCCTTTCCGAGCGCCCCGCGCCGCGCGGGTCGACCGACGGGGCGTCACCCCAGCCGGGCTACGGCGTCGGACCATGGCCCGGAGGAGAGGACGCATGGCCGCAGGGTGAGCAGTACGATCCCGAGCTGCTCACCGCCGGCGACACCCGCAACGTCATCGACCGGTACCGCTACTGGCGCCTGGAGGCCATCGTCGCCGACCTCGACACCCGTCGGCACCCGTTCCATGTCGCCATCGAGAACTGGCAGCACGACATGAACATCGGGTCGATCGTGCGCAGCGCGAACGCGTTCCTGGCCGACACGGTGCACATCATCGGCCGTCGACGCTGGAACAAGCGCGGAGCCATGGTCACCGACCGGTACCAGCATGTGGTGCACCACGACGATGTGGAGGGCTTCGCCGAATGGGCGCGCACGCAGGAGCTTCCGATCGTCGCGGTCGACAACGTCGACGGCGCCGTGCCGGTCGATCGCGCCGACCTTCCCCCGCGTTGCGTGCTGCTGTTCGGACAGGAGGGCCCTGGACTCTCCGCCGAGGCGCTCGCCGCAGCATCCGCTCATGTCGAGATCACTCAGTACGGCTCGACGCGTTCGATCAACGCGAGTGCCGCGGCCGCCGTCATCATGTACGAGTGGTGCCGCAGGTACGCGGGCTGAGCGAGGCGCGCCGGCCGGGTCAACCGCGATCGATGCCGAAAAGGTGACGGTAGATCGCGTTGACGTCGCGATCGAGTGCGTCGATGCGGCCGTGCACGGCACGGAACTCCGTTCGCACGGCCTCGAAGCCGAGAGTCATCTCCGCGCGCACGCTCGCGATCTCGGTGCGCACGTTCGCGAACTCGCTCGCGAGCTCCTTCCGCACGCTCGCGAACTCCTTCCGCACGCTCGCGAACTCCGTCTTCATGATGTGCGCGAACATCGTCACGACCAGCGTGATAGTCCCGCACATCCCCGCGGCGAAGACCCCGATCAGTGTCCACACCTGTGGTTCGTTCATCCCCAGCATCCCTTCAGTGTCCCTCGATGATGCAGGGCGGCGCGAGCCGCGCGGATGCTGTATCCCGGAAAACATCAGCGCATCGGGAAAGCTCACCTCGAGGCCGGAATGTGCAGGAGGAATGACGCGCGCTCAGGCCGCTGCGGACACCCAGCGTCCCGATCGCACGCGCCATCCGAGAGTCGCGAGGCGGGCGAGCAGATAGACGCCGAAGAAGGCGACCGCGAGCCAGATCAGACCCGCCACGCCCTCGACGCCGGTCGCGGCGATGATCCACAGGGCGGGAAGGAAGGGGACGAGGTTCACTCCGCCCGCGATCGCGAGGTACCGGGCGTCGTCTGCCCCCATCAGCACGCCGTCGAGCACGAAGACGACGCCGGCGATGGGCTGTGCCACTGCGAGCACGAGAAGCGCGGGCTGCACGAGGGCCGCGATCGTCGCGTCGCCCGTGAACACGATGCCCAGCACCCCCGAGAGCGCCGCGATGACCGCTCCGACGATGACGCCGAACCACACACCCCACGCGACCGTGCGCTGCAGGACGCGGTGCATCTGCTGCTCGTCGCCGGCGCCCAGCTCCTTGCCGATGAGGGCCTGCGCGGCGATGGCCAGCGCATCGAGGGCGAACGCTGCCGCCGAGAAGATCGTGAAGACGATCTGCCAGCCCGCGAGCTCCGACGTGCCGATCCCGGTGGCGACGGCGACGGTGGCCAGCAGCGCGACGCGCAGGCTCACGGTGCGCAGGAAGAGCCAGCCGCCTGAGCGCGCCGTGCGTCCGAGACCCTCGCGCTGCACGCGCAGCGACGCCCGATGCTTCGCGGCCAGCCGTCGGACGACAAGCACGTACGCGCCGACCATGCCCCATTGGGCCACGACGGTACCGGCGGCCGACCCGGCGATGCCCCACCCCAGGCCGTAGATGAACACGACGTTGAGCAGCGCGTTGGCGCCGAAGCCGAGCCCGGCGATCCAGAGCGGCGTCACCGTGTCCTGCATCCCGCGCAGCAGGCCGGTCGCGGCGAACACGATGAGCATCGCCGGGAGACCCCACATCGATACGACGAGGTACGCGTTGGCGTGCTCGGAGACGGCATCGCTCGCACCGAACAACGACACGAGCCACGGCGACGACGCAGCCCCCGCGGCGGCGAGCACTGCGCCCAGGGCGAGCGCGAGCCACATGCCGTTCACGCCCACCGACACGGCGTCGCCGGGGCGTCCGGCACCGAAGTGACGAGCGACAGCGGGTGTCGTGGAGTACGCGAGGAAGACCATGAGGCCGACGATCGTCTGCAGCACGGCTCCGGCGATGCCGAGACCGGCGAGCGGGGTCGTCCCGAGGTGGCCGACGAGCGCGGCATCCACGATGAGGAAGGCGGGCTCCGCGATCAGCGCTCCGAGCGCGGGGACCGCGAGCCGCAGGATCTCGCGGTTGAGGGTGCGCCCGGTCATCCTCCGAGCCTATGGGGTGGCGCCGACGCCGGGCCCGCGCGCGTGCTCCCGCGTTCTAGGCTGGAGGGACCGGAGGCACGGAGGTGCGCCATGACGGATCCACGCGAGGCTGCGGCGAGATACCGCGCGCAGAGGCAGGCCGACGAGAGGGACGAGGAGTCCCGCGTCGACACTACTCCCGGTGCCGCCGCGGCGGTCGACCGAGCGGCGTTCATCGAGTCGGCGATCCAGGTCGCCATCCGCCGCGGCGACTTCGACGATCTCCCCGGTGCGGGCAAGCCGATCGAGGGGCTGGGTGCTCACCACGATCCGGACTGGTGGATCCGGCGCAAGATCGAGACCGAGAACCTCACCGGACTCGGACCGCCCGCGATCATGCTGCGTACGGAGGATCGCGAGCTCGACGCCCAGCTCAACCTGCTCGGGCGGGAGGACGACGTGCGCTCCGTGCTCGAGGACTTCAACCGGCGCGTGATCGAGGCGCGCCGCCAGCTTCAGGGCGGCCCGCCCGTGGTCACGGCCCCGCGCGACGTCGACGCCGAGGTGGCGGCCTGGCGCGAGCGACGCGCCGCACGCTCCTCCGCGGCGTCCCCTCCGGCATCCGTCGAGCCGCGTCGGCGGCGGTTCCGTCTCCGTCGGCGGGGCGAACGCCCCGAGTGACCGACGCACCCGCCGCCGATGTCGGACGCCCGCATAGGCTGGTCGCATGACCGACGTGCTTCCCTCTGGCCTTGAGACCTCCGAGTTCAGCTCCGACATCCGTCCGCAGGACGATCTGTACCGCCACGTCAACGGCGCGTGGCTCGCGCGCACCGAGATCCCCGGCGACAAGGCGCGGTGGGGTTCGTTCCACCTCCTCGCCGAACAGGCCGAGAAAGACGTCCGCACCATCATCGAGGAGTCGCAGGATGCCGAGGACGGCACCCTCGCCCGGAAGATCGGCGATCTCTTCGCGAGCTTCATGGACACCGAGCGCATCGCCGCGGCCGGCGTCTCGCCCCTGGCCGACACGCTCGCACAGATCGACGCGATCGACGACGTCTCCGCGTTCCTCCGCACCGTCGGCGAGTACGACCGCGACGGGCGTGCCCACCTGATCGGCCTCTACATCGAGCCGGACCCCGGGAATCCCGAGCGGTACGTGCCGTTCCTCGTGCAGTCGGGCCTGTCGCTGCCCGACGAGAGCTACTACCGGCTCGACACCTTCGAGGGCACGCGCGCGTCCTATCGCGCTCACCTCGAGCGCCTCTTCGCCCTGGCCGGGGTCGCGGATGCCGCGACGCAGGCCGATCGCTCCATCGCCATCGAGGGCGAGCTCGCCGCGCACCACTGGGACAACGTCCGAAGCCGCGATGCGGTCGCCACCTACAACCTCAAGACCTGGGACGACATCCAGTCCCTGGTGGGTGTCGACCTCTCGCCGTGGC
The DNA here is from genome assembly GCF_002362255.1 of Microbacterium sp. SZ1. GTDB lineage: Bacteria > Actinomycetota > Actinomycetes > Actinomycetales > Microbacteriaceae > Microbacterium. Next base: position 34,009 of record NZ_LPVV01000010.1, read on the forward strand.
GCGAGGCCGTGGCTCCGACGAACCCCGGTGCCTTCGCCGAGGCGGTCGTCTACCAGCCCAGCTTCCTCGAAGGACTGGGCACGCTGCTCACCGCCGACCGCCTCGACGACTGGAAGGCCTGGCTGCGCGCGCAGGTCGTGCACGCGGCCGCCCCGTACCTGACGGAGGAGATCGTGCAGGAGAACTTCTCCTTCTACGGCACCGAGCTCACCGGCGTCCCGACGATCCGTGAGCGGTGGAAGCGCGGCGTCTCGGTCACCGAGGGGGCCCTCGGCGAAGCGATCGGCAAGGTCTACGTCGAGCGGCACTACCCGCCGACGGCGAAGGCCGCGATGGACGAGCTCGTTGCGAACCTCATCGAGGCGTACCGACAGAGCATCACCGACCTCGAGTGGATGACGGCCGAGACGCGCGAGCGCGCTCTCGCGAAGCTCGACGCCTTCACGCCGAAGATCGGGCACCCCGAGGTGTGGCGCGACTACTCGACGCTGATGATCGACCGCGACGACCTGTTCGGCAACGTCCGCCGAGCGGCGATCTTCGAGCACGATCGCAACGTCGACAAGGTCGGCGCACCCATCGACCGCACCGAGTGGTACATGCCGCCGCAGATGGTCAACGCGTACTACAACCCGCTCATGAACGAGATCGTGTTCCCGGCGGCGATCCTGCAGTACCCGTTCTTCGACGCCTCACGCGACGCCGCCGCGAACTACGGCGGGATCGGCGCCGTGATCGGACACGAGATCGGCCACGGCTTCGATGACCAGGGCAGCCGGTACGGCGGCGACGGCAAGCTCGAGGACTGGTGGACGGATGCCGATCGCGCGGCGTTCGAGGAGCGCACCGCGGCGCTGATCTCGCAGTACGACGAGCTGGTGCCCGAGGGCCTCGACCCGGAGCACCACGTGAACGGCGCCCTGACCATCGGCGAGAACATCGGTGACCTCGGCGGCCTCGGCATCGCGCTCAAGGCCTACGAGTTGTCGCTCGGTGGAGCGGAGGCACCGGTCATCGACGGTCTCACCGGGGTGCAGCGGCTGCTGCTGTCGTGGGCGCAGGTGTGGCAGCAGAAGAGCCGGGAGGCCGAGACGCTGCGCCTGCTCACGATCGACCCTCACTCGCCCAACGAGTTCCGCTGCAACCAGATCGTTCGGAACATCGACGCGTTCTACCGGGCGTTCGATGTGACGGAGAACGACGCGCTGTGGCTGCCGGAGGAATCCCGCGTCACCATCTGGTGACCTCCGGGTCGCGCGGCTCTGCGTGACCGGTTCCCCGGAGGGGATGCTCTGCCATCCGGCATGTGACGTTCTGATGACCGATCACCGTCGTCTGTAGGGCATCCTCACCCCCGGGGGTTACGATATCCGTGCCGTGGGGCCGCGAGCCCCCGGCATCCCGCCAATCCGACCCCCTGTAAGGATCACGCGTGGGTGCTCCCGAGCCTCTCGATGGGCCTCCCCTGGCCTCGCTGCGCCGCTCCCAGCGAGCGGGGCGCCGTCTGCCTCGACGTGCTGCCGAGGGGCGTCGGTCCTTCACGTCGACGCTCCGCGCGCTGGAGGAACTGGCCGACGCCGGAGCTCAGGTCTCGGTGCACGTGATCGATCTCGACAGCCATGTGCACGTACTGGCCGGCGACGATCACGTCACGATGCCCGTGGCGGGCCTCGGCGTCGTCCCGCTGCTGATCGAGGTCGCCGCGGCCTTCGAGTCCGGCGCGCTCGATCCGCTCGAGATCATCGACCGGTCCGCAGTCGACTCCGTCTCGACGTCGGGGGTGTGGCGTCACCTGCACGCCCCTGCACTGCCTCTCGAAGACCTCGCAGTGCTCGCCGCGACCTCGGGCGACCCCATCGCCGTCAACGCCCTGCTCACGCGCGTCGGCCATGACCGCGTGCGGCACCGCATCGAGGAGCTCGGCCTGCGCCGCACGGCGCTGCTGGACAGGTTCCGTGACGAACGGGGCCCCGACGACGCGCCGCAGGTCGCCGTCGGTTCGGCCAGGGAGTTCGCCGGTCTCTTCTCGGCGCTCGTGAACTCCCAGGTCGTCGGGGCTGCGGTCAGCGCCCAGGTGTCGGAATGGCTGAGCCTCAACCAAGACCTCAGCCTGGTGGCCTCCGCGACCGGCCTCGACCCTTTCGCCCACGACCACGACGCGCACGGCCTGCTCTTCATCAACAAGACCGGCCGAGACCGGGGTGTGCGCGCCGAGGCCGGCGTGCTCGCGGGTCCGCGCGCGGGCGTCGCCTACTCGCTGATCGTGTGCTTCGACGACCTCTCGATCACGCACCGGCTGCGGGCGCACGACGCCTTCCGGGTGCTGGGTGTCGAGATCATGGAGTACACGCACTGACTGCGACGAGATGTCCTGATCGCGCCCGCACTCGATGAGGAGCACGCAGGGGCTCCGTGTTCAGTGAGCTCTCCGTTTCGACCGATGGGCTCGCCACCGGCTGAATCAGCGCGAAGAGGAACGGTTCGGTGACGTCGAATCGGATGCGACACTCATGGGCCTCGACAGGATGGGCCCCGTGCGCGGCGAATGAGACCGCGACTGGCGCGGATGGGGAGGGTCGGCGCATCGCTAAATATTGCTTGCTCGCTCGAGGTCAGTTTATCGTCGAAAGATCGGTCGCGCCGATCGATGATATCTATCACTAGCCGGGGGGTAATTGTGGTGCACATGAATAGGTTGCGGCGAAAATTGACGAGTTCTCTCGTCGCGATCGCTCTCGGGGGCGCAGGTGTTTTCGCACTCGCGGCGCCGGCCGCGGCAGCGCCGAGCGATTGTGGACCGGGGCTGCATTGCAGCTATTCGGGATACAACTACGGTAATGACGCGTTCCAGCAACCGTCCACGCACAAGTTCGAGAACTGTGTGGACGACATGTACATCGGGTGGAGGACTTACAAGAACGTGGCGTCCTCCGCTTTCAATAATGGTCGCAGTCAGACGTCCTACCTATACGCAGGTACCAGTAAAACCGGAAACTCCATCTCCTTCGCACGGGGGACCGGAACGATGAATCTGGGCAATCGCGGGTTCAACGACACGGCCGAATCCGGGTACTTCGCTTCAACGCTCGGCAGCGTCGGGTCCGCCTTATGCCGCTGATGAGTACGCACGGGCGCGGCCGATCCCTCGGGGTGGCCGCGCTCGTCACGATCGCGGCCTCAACGTTCGCCGGATGCGCTACCTCAGGCGCGCCGGAAGACGCTGCAATCAAGAATCAGGCCGAATGGACGATGCCTCTCAATGAGTTCTTCGTGTACTCGCCGGAGCTCGACAACTATGCGGAACAACTCCTGATCTCGACCTGCATCGAGTCCCGCGGGTACGAGTGGCCGGTTCCGTGGCAGAACACTGAATATCCGCAGCCCCAGGACTTCAATTCGATCGGTTTCCGCCTGTTCACGGTCGAGATAGCCAAGAAATGGGGCTACGACTTCGCGCCGCCTGCGAATGAGGAGAGCGCGCGGCTGTGGCGAGAGTTCGTCGAGGTCACCGATTCCTACTTTCCGAACGCCGAACTGGATCAGGCCCTTCTCGACTGCACAGACGAAGTGCGTTCCATCGACACAGAGTTCATGAGCAACTTCGACGGAGTCAACTATCTCTCGAGTCTGGCAGTCCAAGCAGACCGGATCGCGCTCCAAGACGAGTCTGTGATCCGGGCGACCGCCGAATGGCGCGAGTGCCTGGAGCCTCAGGTCGACTTCCCGCTGCCCGATAATCCTCGAGAGGGCATGCCTCCCATGGAGGCCCGAAAGAATTGGGGCTCCAACGAAGACGGAGCGTCCCCCGCTGAGATAGCGGACGCGGTTGCTGACGCGGAATGTCGTGAGTCCAGCGGTCTCACTGAGGCCGCGTATGAACGGAACTGGGAGGAGCAGGAGAAGCTTGTGGCGGAGAACCGCGACAAGCTCGAGCGGATCCGCGCAGAGGCCGTCGAGCGGAAGAAGATGCTGCTCACGATCGTGGCGGAGAACGCGCCGGAAGCTCCGTGATCGCGCGGGAGAATGCCGCGCGATCGCGATGGGTCGTCGCGATCGCCGCGATGTCGATCGTCTCCGTCATCGGTGTAGGGTTCTGGTTCGCCACGCAGTTCCAGTCGGCAGCGCAGCAGGAGGCCGACGCGAAGGCTCCTGCACCCGGTGCGGTGCTGGCCGAGGTCACGCAGGGATCACTTGCCGCAGAGGTGGGATTCACCGGCGAGGTCGGTCCGTCGACCCAGACTCCGGTGACCGTGGTCGCTCCTCCCGATGCATCCCTTGCCGTCGTCACCGGCCGCCCCCTGCAGGTGGGAGAGACGGCGTCATCGGGTCACGTGCTCACCGAAGTCAACGGACGCCCTCTCTTCGGCGTGCACTCGCCATTCGCCTTCTATCGCGACATGGGCGTCGGCGACCGCGGTCCTGATGTCGCGGCGCTGCAGTCCGCCCTCGCGGCGCGCTCGTACCCGGTCAAGGCGGATGGGCGCTTCGGCAGCGAGACCGCTGCCGCTGTCGTGCGCTGGTATCGGGATGACGGCTACGAGGCGCCCACCCGCGTCTCCACGGTCGCGGAGCCCGATGACGCGGAAGACGACGATGGCGCGAGAGACAGCACGCCGCCGCTGCCCACGGAAGGCTTCGTGCCCGTCGCCGAGATCCAAGCGATGCCCGCGAGCAATGCCCAGGTTGTTCAAGGCCTGAAGGTCGGGCAGCAGCTGGCCGTCGAAGGGCAACCCGATTTCATACTCGGGTCGGCGGACCTCGTCATCACAATCACGGTGCCGGTCAGCGATCTCGGCGAAGTGGTCGCCGGGGACATGGCGACCATCTCCGTGGATGGCGGGGAAGTCGAGGGCACCGTGGGCGACATCCGCTCCTCCGACGCCGCGGAGACCCCCGAAACGGAGACCCCCGGCGGACAGGCGGGGAGTGCGGAGTCGGAAGTCACGTTCACCGTCTTGCCGAAGACACCGTTGCCGGTCTCGACGGGGCGAGCGCGGGTGACCGTGGTCAAACAGATTGTCGCGGAAGACGCCTTGATCGTTCCGGTCCTTGCGGTGTCGGATCGTGGCGCCCACAAGAACGTGCTGACGAAGAGGCAGCAGGACGGAACCTTCATCGAAGTCGCCGTCACCGTTCTGGGCACGTTGCAGGGCGAGGTCGCGATCGAGCCGGTCGAACAAGGCGCCTTGGCACCGGGCGACCGGGTTCGAGTCGGTTGACGTGGCACTGATCCAGCTGCGCGGAGTGCGTCGAACGTACTCTTCGGCGGGCCGCCCGGATGTCGAGGCACTGCGCGGGATCGACCTCGACATCGAGCAGGGAGAGTTCGTCGCCATCGTCGGGCCTTCGGGCGGGGGCAAGACGACGCTGATGAACATTCTGGGTCTGCTCGACGATGCGACCGAAGGCACCTACGTCCTCGACGGCGACGAAACGCGCGCCGCCGACGGACACCGTGCCGCGAGCGTCCGCGCGCACAAGATTGGCTTCGTGTTCCAGGCGTTCCACCTGCTCGAGGCGAGACCGGCATTCGACAGCGTGGAGTTAAACCTGCTCTATCGCGGTGTTTCGCGTGCAGAGCGGGAGGCGCGGGTCCTGAGCGGCCTCGAGTCGGTCGGTCTCGGCGATCGGGCCTGGCAGAGCACGTCGACCCTCTCCGGAGGGCAGCGCCAGCGCATCGCGATCGCCCGAGCGATCGCCGCCGACGCGAAACTGATCCTCGCGGATGAGCCGACAGGCAATCTCGACTCGGTCAGTGCCTCCCGCGTGCTGGACGAGCTCGAACGACTCAACAGCGACGGAGCGACGGTCATCGTCGTGACGCATTCGTCCGAGGTCGCAGCGCGCGCCCGGAGAGTCATCCACATCGCGGACGGCACCCTCATGTCCGATGTGGGGCAGACGGATGCGGTCGCGTCGCGACCCGTACGCGAGAGCGAACACGAACCCCGGAAGCGGCGCATCCGCCTCCCCGACATGCTGCGCGACGCATGGGCCTCCGTGTTGTCGCGGAAGTACCCGTCGATCGGGCAGGGACTCGCCGTCGCCATCGCAGTGGCGTTGACGATCACCACCCTGGGGCTTTCGGCATCCGCCCGTGCGCAGGTCTCCGCCACTTTCGATGCTCACCTGAATCGCGAGGTGTCGGCGACATGGTCCACGGGGGTGCAGAACTCCCTCGCCCCTGAGGATGTCTCCGACAGGGTGGAAGCGCTGAGCGGTGTGGACGCTGCGGCCGTCGTGGTGGATCTCGACGTCAGCACGGTCTCGACCTTCGCAGAGGCTCGGCAGGTCCGCCCCCACGTCGCGATCGGCGACATCGAGGGTGCGGCGCGTCTTTCGATCGACGACGCGCCGTGGCATCACGGGCCGCTGAGGTCAGGTGAGGCGTACATCGGAGACCTACTAGCGAGTGATCTGCAGCTCAGCAGCCTCGCCGGAGCGCCGACCATCCTCGTCGACGGCGTCGCCTATGTCGTCGCGGGCGTCATCACGGAGTCCTCTCGTCTTCCGCTGCTCCGCGGCGAGGTGGTCGTCGGGCCCCGCGACGATCTCACCTCGAGGGGCCCGATCGATGTGACCATGTTGGCCGTGACCTCATCCGGAGCGGCGCAGCAGGTCGCCCGTCAACTGCCCGCCACGCTCAACCCGTTCCAGCCGGAGAAGGTCTCGCTCGCTGCTCCGACCGACGCGACGCAGTTGCGCGGCCAGATCGAGCAGGGGGTGCAGACGACGCTCACCGCATTCACGCTGCTCGCCCTGATCGTCGCGGTCGCCGCTCTCATGAACGCCACACTCCTCGCGGTCAACGCGCGGCGCGGGGAGATCGGCATGCGCAAGGCGCTCGGCGCGCGCGATAGGCAGATCGGCGCGCTCATCACTCTCGAGTCGGCGTGCATCGGAATAGGCGGGGGAGTCGTCGGGCTCGTGCTCGGGATGGCCGCGATCCTCGTGGTGACGGTGTCGCAGCGATGGGCGCCCGTGTTCGATGTCGTCCTGCTGCCGGTGGCCATCGCCGTCGGATTGATCGTCGGAGCAGGCGGTGGGGGGCTCGCGTCGATACGCGCGGCACGTCTGCGCCCGGCGGAGAACCTCCGCAGCTGAGCCGAGAATCGGTGGCCTGATCGTGTGCTTCGACGACCTCTCGATCACGCACCGGCTGCGGGCGCACGACGCCTTCCGGGTGCTGGGTGTCGAGATCATGGAGCACACGCACTAGGACCGACGGGCGCCCGGCCCGAGGGCGATCGGCTCGCTAGCATCGAGGGATGCCGCGCACCGACTGGACTCCGCATCGCCGTGACGACGGCGAGCTGCTGGGCTGGATCCATCCCTCCGGCGACGACTGGGTCGCCGTCGACGTGCTCGGGAGGACCTGCTCCGACCCGACCGACTGGCTCGATGCCGAAGCCTCCCTCGACGACCGTGGAATCGCCTGGCTCGCCGATCCCTGGGTGCTCGAGGACGAGGTCGACGGACCGCTGCGGGTGCGCATCCTCGAGGTCACTCCCGACGAGGACGCGGCACCCGGCCGCATCGTGGTGAAGATCGACGACTTCGGCGATGTGAACCGACCCCCGACGCAGCAGTACGTGCTGCCATGGCCGATCCCCGCGCGTCTGCGCCCGCCACGCGCCGACGACCCCGATCCGCGCGTGCTCTGACCTACGACCCGGCCCCGCCCTCCGGCGCTCAGCCGGGCAGGGACGGGTGCTGCTCGGTCGCTCGCTGCCGCGGGATGAGCAGCGACAGCACGACCGCGACGATGCCCGCTGCGATCGCGAGCCAGAAGCAGACGGCGAACGCATCGCGCGTGGGCACCGCCACGTCGCCGACGTCGACGCTCATGGCCGCGAGCACGCCGCCCATCACCGCGGAGGCGCTCGACGTGCCCACCGAGCGGAACAGAGCGTTGAGCCCGTTCGAGGCGCCGGTCTCGTTCGCCGGCACCGACCGCATGATGATCATCGGCATGGCGGCGAACGTGAAGCCGATTCCCACGCCGATCAGGAGGTTTGCCACGAGGATGTGCCAGACCTCGCTCGACCACAGCAGCACGAACACATAGGCGAGCACGATCGCCACGGCCCCGACGGTGAAGAGCGGCCGCGGCCCGACCGTACGCTCGAGCCATCCGGAGAGCGGCGAGATGACCATCATCACGAGACCCGCCGGCATGATCACGAGCGCCGCCGACACCATGTCGAGGCCGAAGCCCGATCCCGTCGCGACGGGCATCTCGAGCAGCTGCGGGAACGTGACGTTCGAGGCGAACAGCGCGAAGCCCATGCCGATGGCGGCGATGTTCGTGAAGAGCACGGCGGGGCGCGCGGCCACCCGCAGATCGAGCAGAGGGTCGTCGGTGCGCAGCTGGTACCAGCCCCAGCTCAGCAGCACGGCGACGCCGCCGATGATGCTCGTGAGAGTCAGCGGGGCGGTCCAGCCCCACTCGGCTCCGCGGGAGACGAAGAGAAGGATGCCGGTGAGGCCGATCGCGAGCCCGATGGCGCCGAGCGCGTCGAGGCGGCCGGGGAAGCGCAGCACGTCCTCCGGGATGAGCAGCAGCACGAGCGCGAGGCCGATGACGCCGAGTCCGGCGGCCAGCCAGAACAGCCAGTGCCAGTCGGCGTTCTCAGCGAGCAGGGCCGCGACCGGCATCCCGATCGCGCCCCCGACGCCCATGGTCGCGCTCATCAGCGCGACAGCCGTGCCGAGGCGCTCCGGCGGCAGCACGTCGCGCATGATGGCGATGCCGAGCGGCACGACGCCGGTGACGGCGCCCTGCAGCGCCCGGCCGATGATGACGCCGGCGATCGAGCCGGAGAGAGCTGCGATCACCGAGCCGACGATGAGCAGGCCGAGCAGCACGATCACGACTCGACGCTTGCCGTACATGTCGCCGAGGCGTCCCGATATCGGCGTCGCGACCGCGGCGACGAGGAGGGTGATGGTGACAACCCAGGTGGTGTCCTCGCGGGACGCGTTCAGCAGGCGGGGGAGCTCCGCCTGCAGCGGCACGACGAGCGTGAACATGAACGACGAGCAGAGGCCGGCGAAGGCCAGCACCGCGATGATCGCCCAGCGCGGGACCTTTCGGGAGAGTTTCCTGCGCGCGCGATCATCGGTCTCTCCCATCCCTTCAGGCTATCGGCGGTGTCTGACGCCGGGGCCCGATGGGCACGCCGGATCCCTCAGCTGACGCCCTTCATGAGCTTCAGCACCGGCTTGACCGACAGCAGCAGACCTGCGCCGACGGCGATGGCGATCAGACCGAGGATCGAGAAGTAGGGCACCTCGTTCTTCGGGTCGTAGAAGCGCACCAGCCATCCCGAGATCGCGGTGCCCAGCGCGACCGAGAGGAAGAACAGCGCCACCATCTGCGTGTGGAAGACCTTCGGAGCGAGCTTCGTGGTCACCGACAGGCCGACCGGCGAGATGAGCAACTCGGCGATCGTGAAGACGAGCAGGATGCCGACGATCGCGAGCAGCGGCGTGGAGTTCGCGCTGCCGTTCGCGAAGAACAGGAAGAGCAGGAAGGCGGCCCCCATGATCATCGCGCCGAAGGCGAACTTGACCGGCGTCGACGGCTGGCGCTTCCCGAGCCGGGTCCAGATCGCCGCGAAGATCCCGGACAGGATGATGATGAACACAGGGTTGATCGACTGCACCCACGACACGGGCATCTCGAAGCCGAAGAGGTTCCGATCGAGGCGCTCGTCGGAGTACACCGTGAGCACCGTGAACTGCTGCTGGTAGAGCGACCAGAACGCCACGCTCGTGATGAACAGGGGCAGGAAGGCCCAGACCCGGGAGCGCTCGGTGGCATCGATCCTGCGGCTGCCGAGGATGACGGCGAAGTAGGCGACGGCCGCGATGACCGTGCCGATGATCACGATCGTCGAGAGGTTGTCGGCCTTGATGACCCCGAGCAGCACGAGCACGGCGATCACGACCACCGCGGCCGCAGCGACGACCGCCACGAGCGGGTAGCGGCCACGCGGGAGCGGGTTGGGCACGCGCCGTGCCTCGTCGGGCAGAGCCTTGCGCCCGAAGGAGTACTGCACGAGCCCCAGCGTCATGCCGATCGCCGCGAGGCCGAACCCATAGTGGAAGCCGAGGGTCGACTGCAGGATGCCGGTGAGGATCGGTCCGAGGAACGCGCCGAGGTTGATGCCGAGGTAGAACAGCGAGAAACCGGCGTCGCGACGGACGTCGTCGGCGCTGTAGAGCGTGCCGACCACCGAGGTGGCATTCGCCTTCAGGCCGCCGGAGCCGAGGGCGACGAGCACGAGTCCGACGCCGACGCCCAGGAAGCCGGGCAGGAGCGCGAGCGCCACGTGGCCGGCGACGATGACGATCGCACTGAGGAACAGCACGCGCTCCGAGCCGAGCATGCGATCGGCGATCCACGCCCCCAGGATCGTCGCCAGGTAGACGGAGCCGCCGTACGCGCCGACGATTCCGCCGGCCACCGCCTTAGACAGCCCGAGTCCGCCCTCGGTGACGGAGAAGTACAGGTAGATGAGCAGGATGCCCTGCATGCCGTAGAAGCTGAATCGCTCCCACATCTCCACGCCGAAGATGTGGACGAGCGCCCACGGCTGGCCGAAGAACCGGGTGTCGGACGCCGTCGTCGCCGTGTCTCGTGTCGCCATTGTCCTACGGTACGCCCGCGGGCGGGCCCCCGGCAGCGTCTCCCTCCGGGCGTCGGATTCCGCTATCGCGCCGGAGAGGGGCAGACTGGGGGCGTGCGAACCATCCGTGACCTCGACACCGTTGAACTGATCATCGACGCGCAGAGCCTGCTGGATTCCATCCGCGGTCCCGAGCGCGTCATCGACGCCGGGACACTGCGCGCGCTGCAGCAGTCGGGCAACTACGTCGTCGGACTCTTCGACGGAGAGGGCGATGAAGAGCGGATGGTCGGAGCCTCGATCGCGTTCTTCGGTGCTCCTGCGGCCCGTGCGATGCACTCGCACATCACGGCTCTCCTGCCCGAGTACCGCGGACGCGGCTGGGGACGGGAGCTCAAGGAGCACCAGCGACAGTGGGCGTTCTCGCGCGACGTCGGCCGCATCACGTGGACCTACGACCCGCTCGTCGCGCGCAATGCGCACTTCTTCCTCTCGGTGCTCGGCGCCCGGGTGACCGGCTACTCGGTGAACCGGTACGGGATCTTCGGGGGAGGGGATGCCGGAGACGAGAGCGACCGCCTCGATGTGGAGTGGGCGCTCGCCGACATCGCCAAGCCACCGGCATCCGATCTCGTGGTCGAGACGCTCGAGATCCCGACCGACATCGAGGCGATGAGGGAGTCCGATCCGGCAGCCGCACACGAGTGGCGTACGCGTCTTCGCGCGCAGATGGAGGGGATGCTCGGCAGCGGCCTGCAGCTCGCCGGCTTCGACGTGGAGCGCGGGTACCTGTTCACGCGGGCATAATCCGGCGCGGATAAGATTGGAGTGCCCGTGCTCACGGGCCTTCTCCACCGCATCCGACCATTGGAGCCACCGTGGCCGAACAGTCCCGTCTCGACAAGGTCATCGCCCTTGCCCGCCACCGCGGGTTCGTCTTCCAGGCGGGTGAGATCTACGGCGGCTCGCGGTCGGCCTGGGACTACGGACCCCTCGGCACCGAGCTCAAGGAGAACATCCGGCGGCAGTGGTGGCAGACGTTCGTGCGCGGACGCGGCGACATGGTCGGCCTCGACTCCAGCATCATCCTCCCCAAGCGCGTCTGGGAGGCGTCGGGTCACGTCGCGACGTTCAGCGACCCGCTCGTCGAGTGCCTGCACTGCCACAAGCGCTTCCGTGCCGACAACCTCATCGAGGACTTCGAAGCACGCAAGGGTCGCAAGGCCGAGAACGGCCTCGCCGACGTGCCGTGTCCGAACTGCGGCACCAAGGGGCAGTACACCGAGCCGAAGGACTTCTCCGGGCTCGTGAAGACCTACCTCGGCGTCGTCGACGACGAGTCGGGCCTGTACTACCTGCGCCCGGAGACCGCGCAGGGCATCTTCGTGAACTTCTCGAACGTGCTGACGGCGAGCCGCAAGAAGCCGCCCTTCGGCATCGGTCAGGTCGGCAAGGCGTTCCGCAACGAGATCACGCCGGGCAACTTCATCTTCCGCACGCGCGAGTTCGAGCAGATGGAGATCGAGTTCTTCACGCCGCCGGCCGAGGCGCCGCAGTGGTTCGACCACTGGGTCGAGGCGTGCTGGAACTGGTTCGTCGACCTCGGCATCGACCCCGAGAACATGCGTCAGTTCGACGTGCCCGAGGAGGACCGCGCGCACTACTCGGCCGGCACGATCGACGTCGAGTACCGCTTCGGCTTCCAGGGCAAGGAGTGGGGCGAGCTCATGGGCGTCGCGAACCGCACCGACTACGACCTGTCGAGCCACAGCGAGGCGTCGGGCCAGAGCCTCACGTACTTCGACCAGGCCTCGGGCGAGCGGTACACGCCGTATGTGATCGAGCCGTCGTTCGGTCTGACCCGCGCGATGATGGCCTTCCTCGTCGACGCGTACGTCGAGGAGCAGGTGCCCAACGCCAAGGGCGGCACTGACGTGCGCACCGTGCTGAAGCTCGACCCGCGCCTCGCTCCGGTCAAGGCAGCGGTGCTGCCGCTGAGCCGCAACGAGCGCCTGTCGCCGCTCGCACGCGAGGTCGCCGACACGTTGCGCGGTTCGTGGGCCGTCGACTTCGACGACGCCGGCGCCATCGGCCGTCGCTACCGTCGTCAGGACGAGATCGGCACGCCCTTCTGCGTCACGGTCGACTTCGACTCGCTCGACGACAGGGCCGTCACAGTGCGCGATCGCGACACGATGGCCCAGGAGCGCGTCGGCATCGACGAGCTGCACGACTACCTGGCCGCTCGGCTCAAGGGCGCCTGACGCTCGCACCGCTCTGTCGAGCCACAGAACCCCCTCGTGTCCGCGGATACGAGGGGGTTCTATGCTGACCCCATGTCCGTGATCGGGGAGTGGAGCGAGTTCCACGTCGCGATGGCCGGCGCCACCGCGGCGCTCGCCGGCCTCGTCATCGTCGCAGCGAGCGTCAACATCGCCGAGATCGTCAAGTCGCGAACGCTGACGGCGCGGCTTCTCGCGGGTATCGCAGCGCTGCTCCTCGCGCTCTCTGTGTCGGCTCTCGGTCTCGTGCCGGGCATCGACGACGTCTGGTTCGGCGCGCTCACGGTCATCGCGACGCTGATCGCCGCCGTGTTCCAGGTGAACGCCACGTGGCTCATCGCCCGCGATCCGAGTCCCGCCGACCGCGCGAAGCCGCTCAAGTACGCCGTCGGGTTCCTGCCGATCGTCGCATACCTCGCCGCGGGTGCGGCCGTGCTGTGGCAGCATCCCGCCGGCATGTACCTCGCCGCCCTCGGCTGCGTGTTGGCCGTGGTGTCCGCCGTCGTCGTGTCGTGGGTCGCTCTGGTGGAGGTGCTGCGCTGAGGGCGATGGACCGCCGTCCGATCGGACCGTTTCTCTCGGGCTAGCCGGTGACGGTGATCTGCGCCCCCGGCGAGCCGCCCGCCTCCATCCATGCGAGCGAGCGTTCGAGGATGCCGCGCAGCACGTCGAGATCGATCGCCTCGAGGTCCTTGATGTAGAGGCAGCTCGCGCCGGTGGTGTGCGGACCGAGCACGCTCAGCTCCTCGGCGTGAGCCGCGGTGCCGTCGAACAGATAGATCGTCGTCGCGCCCGCCCTCGGCGCGAAGCCGAGGAGCCCGCTGTCGCCCTCCGTCCCGGTGGGGTAGCGGTAGTGGCAGGAGCCGAATCCGATGATGGTGCCCCAGGTCTGCGGCTCTCGTCCCGAGACCTCTCGCATGAGGGCGGTGAGGGTCTCGGCATCCCGTCGCCGGATCGCCGGCTTCGCCCGCGCGATCAGTCCGGCGACATCGTCGCCGGTGGGTTTCATTTCTTCGCCGTCTTCGCGGCGGCCTTCATGGCCTTCTTGTGCTCGCGGACCTTCGTCAGTGACTCGGGCGAGACGATGTCGGCGACACTGCGGAACGAGCCCTCCTCGCCATAGGCACCTGCAGCTTCGCGCCAGCCCGTCCCCGTGAAGCCATACTGCTTTCCGAGCAATGCCAGGAAGATCTTGGCCTTCTGCTCGCCGAATCCGGGCAGGGCCTTCAGCCGCTTCAGCACTTCCGCGCCGTCGGGGTCGCCCTCGGTCCACAGTGCCGCCGCGTCGCCGCCCCAGTTGTCCACGAGGTCGCGGCACAGGGTCTGCACGCGCGTCGCCATCGAACCAGGGAAGCGGTGCACGGCGGGAGTGGTCTTGAATGCCTCCAGGAACTCGTCGGGATCCATGTGCGCGATCGATGCGGCATCCGCAGCACCCGTGCGCTGCTCGATCTTGAGGGGACCTGCGAACGCGGTCTCCATCGGCACCTGCTGGTCGAGCAGCATCCCGACGAGCAGGGCGAGGGGGTTGTCTGTGAGGAGCGCGTCGGCGGCGGTGTCTCCGGTGATGTGAAGGGCCATGTCTCCAGTGTGGCAGGGTGATCCGAACCTCGCTGAGTCGGCTCCTCAGAGCCGCTGCAGCCGGGGAAGAGGGCCCTCGAGGCGAGCGATCGCCACCCTCACCTCGGACAGTTCTTCCTCGATGCGCACGAACCTGTCGTCGAACTTCTCCTCGAGGTGGACGAAGCGATCTTCCATCTTCTCGAATCGCGCGTCGATCTTCTCGAACCGTCCGTCGATCTTCTCGAATCGCGCGTCGATCTTCTCGAATCGCGCGTCGACCTTCTCGAACCGTCCGTCGATCTTCTCGAACCGCTCGTCGATCCGGTCGAAGCGACCATCGAGAGCGGCGGTCTGCCGGGAGAGCATGATGCGGACGCCGCCGAGAACGGTCGCGCAGAACGCGGCGAGGGAGACGATGATCCCGATCAGGTCCGGTGACACGAGCATCCTCCCAGTCTGCGCGGATCGGCCGCGCTTGTCATGGGAACGACGATATGAAGCGTTCGGACGGTGTGAGAACCGGAACGGCGCGCGAACACGTTCTCTGTGGACAGTCCGCGGAAGCGGAGTCGGTGCAGAGAAGGTCAGGCGGTGGCCGCGTCGTCATCGAACGACGACTGCGCTGGCTGCACCGGCTCGATGCCGTACAGCGTTGCGAGGGCTGCCGCGAAGTCGTCCGCGCGACCGGAGGCGGCGAGCTCGTGTGCCCGAGCTGTGGGCGTGTGCAGCAGCACCCCGGTGAGGTGCCGCAGCGCCTGCTCGACCTTGCCGTCCTCGTCTCCGCGGGCGCGGGCTCGCTCGATCTCCGAGTCGAGCAGAGCGAAGATGTGCGACCGGAGGGCGATGACCGACGGTGTCACGCTCTGCCGACTACCGACGACGTGGAACGTGTCCGCGGCTTCACGGACGACGGTGCGTGCGGCATCCGTCGCCTGCAGCTCCTCCAGCGGGGCGTGCAGGCTGATGGTCTCCAGGTCGAGAAGCGCCACCCCCTCGAGTGAGGCGACGGCTGGGTCGACGTTCCGCGGCATGCCGAGGTCGATGACGAGCTGGCTGTGCGAGCCCACCGGGCACCCCGCTGCGGCCAGACCTGCCGGGGCCTGCAGATGCGCAGGAGTCAGCACGGGCTCGGTCGCCGTGGTGCAGGTGATGAGCAGACTCGAGTGACCGGCCGTGCGTGCGTAGTCGGCGGCCGCGACGGGACGGATGCCGTGCTTCGCGGCGAACTTCTCCGCGCGGCCGGAGGGCGAGTAGACGGAGATGTCGACGGCGCCGCGCTCCCGCAGCGTGGCGAGGGTGACGGCGGCGTACGCGCCGGTTCCGACGAGCAGCACGCGCTCGGCCGACCAGTCGGCGATACGGCTGTCGGCGAGCTCGAGAGCCAGGCGGACGAGCGATCGGCCGGCGCGGCCGAGCGCTGTGACGTTCTTGACCTTGCGCTGCGCCTGGCTCGCTCGCTGGAAGAGCCGCTCCAGCTCGGGGGAGGTGGTGCCCTCCTTGCGAGCGGCCTTGAGAGCCCGGCGGACCTGACCGGCGATCTCGCCTTCGCCGGACACGACCGATTCGAGCCCGGAGGCGACGGAGAAGAGGTGCTCGGCGACGCGCCGACCTGAATGCACCTCGTAGGCGCCGTCGAGCTCTGCGGTGCTGATGCCGGTGGCCGACTCGACTGCTTCGAGCACGGCCTCGACGCCGATGGCGCCGGCCGCGGTGACGGGCTCGTCCATCTCCACGTACGCCTCGAACCGGTTGCACGTCGCGAGGACGACCGCACCCTGCACGCACGACGCAGCGTCCACCACGGTGGAGGCGACGTCGTCGGGGGTGCGGCTCAGGCGTTCGAGCAGTTCGAAGGAGGCGGTCTTGTGACTCGCCGTGACACACAGCAGCACCCACTCAGTCTACCCCTCCTCGCGCACAGGTCGGCCGTCGCGGGGGATGGGAGGATGGACGCATGGCCCTCTCCGACGCCCCCCTGGTGCGCGCCCTCACCGGTCCCCGCCCCGATCGCACCCCCGTCTGGTTCATGCGGCAGGCGGGTCGATCGCTGCCCGAGTACCGCGAACTCCGGGTGGGTACGAGGATGCTGGACGCCTGCCTCACGCCCGACCTCGCCGCCGAGATCACGCTTCAGCCGGTGCGTCGACACGGCGTCGACGCGGCCGTCTTCTTCAGCGACATCGTGATCCCGCTGCGCCTCGCCGGTGTCGACGTCGAGATCGAGCCCGGTCGGGGGCCGGTCTTCGCGAACCCCGTGCGAACCGCGGCCGACGTCGACCGCATCACCGCGATCGACCCGGCGTCCCTCGACGGCGACGCGATCGCCGAGGCGGTCGGCATCGTCACCTCCGAGCTGGGGGAGACGCCGCTGATCGGTTTCGCCGGAGCACCGTTCACCCTCGCCGCCTACCTCGTCGAGGGCGGACCGTCGAAGGAGCACCTGCGCGCCAGGGCGATGATGCACGCCGACCCCGACGGCTGGAATCGGCTCGCGGGCTGGCTGGCCCAGGTATCCCGCCGTTTCCTCGAGATCCAGCGCGACGCCGGGGCATCCGTCGTCCAACTCTTCGACTCGTGGGCCGGCTCCCTGAGCCGCGCCGACTACCTCGCCTTCGTGGCCCCGCACTCGCGCACCGCGCTGGAGGGCATCGGCATCCCGAGCATCCACTTCGGCGTCGGCACCGGCCCGTTCCTCGCCGACATGCGCCTCGACGGAATCGCCGACGGGGTGGGAGTCGACTGGCGGATGCCGCTGGACGAGGCGGCCGCACTGGTCGGGCCGGACACCTCGCTGCAGGGCAATATCGATCCTGCTCTCCTCTCGGCGCCGTGGCCGGTGCTCGAGGCTCACGTCCGCGACGTGGTCGAGCGGGGCCGCGCTGCGCGCGGTCACATCCTGAACCTCGGACACGGGGTGCCGCCGGAGACCGATCCCGACCAGCTCACCCGCATCGTGGAACTCGCCCACTCGCTCTGATCGACGCTACCCGGACGCTCGACCGCGGCCACGCAGCCGCCGCACGATCCGCAGGTCGTCGAGCGTGAAGCGCCCGTCGGGCATCGCCGCGCGGATCCGCTCGTCGGTGAAGGAGCGGGAGGGGCGGATGCCGGGCGGCAGCTCGGGCGCGGGCGGTGCCGCCTCGCTCACGCCCTCCGTCAGCATCCGCGCCTGCGCCTTGGCGACGAGCGGCACGACCATGACCCATTCGACGAGCTGCGCGAGGATCCGGATCGTCCAGGGCGGGACGGGTACGTACGCGGGTCGCCGTCCCGCGACGCGGGCGATACGACGGATCGCTTCGCCGAGCGTGACCTCGTCGGCGCCCATCACCGCGACGGTCGGCTCCGCGATGCGGCCCTCGATGGCGGCCGTGAGCACGTCGACGGCGTCGTCGAGCGGCACGGGACGGGCCGTGCGCTCCCGGAATCCGACCGTCCAGAACAGCGGGAGGCTCCGCACGGCTCGCGTGACGTGATCGACCATGTGATCGCCGGGGCCGTAGATCATCCCGAACTTGAGGATCGTGTGCGGGATGCCGGAGCGGCGGATGATCTCCTCCGCCGCCCACTTGGTCTCGTGGTAGCCGGAGCCGCAGTCGGGGCGGGCTCGGAGGAAGCTCACCATCACGATGCGGCGCACGCCCGCCCGGCGAGCGGCTTCGACGACCGCGCGGGTTCCGTCGACGTGCACCCGACGGAACGTCTGGCCGTCGATCTCCCGGTTGATCCCGGCGCAGTGGGCGACGACCTCGCACCCGGCGAACGCCGCCGCGAGAGCGTCGACGTCGTCGATCTCGACGCCGGTGCGACGAGATACGGCCACCGCGTCCGGCAGGCGCTCGGCGAGGTGGCGCCCGAGGAACCCGGTGCCTCCGGTGATCGCGACTCGCATGATGACTCCTTCGCTCATTAGCTCTTGGGCTAAACACTATCTAGCAGGAGTGCTATATTGCAAACATGACAGATAGCGCGTCCGACATCTTCGCCGCGCTGGCACACCCTACGCGCCGACAGATCCTGCAGGATCTGAAGGAAGGCGAGCTCGCGGCCGGCGAGATCGCCTCGCGATTCTCGGCCAGCGGTCCCACCATCTCGCGGCACCTCTCGGTGCTTCGCCAGGCGGGCCTCGTCACCGAACGGCGCGACGCGAACCGCATCCTCTACTCGCTGGTCGGCGAGCGGCTCGCGCTGTCGGTCGGCGACTTCCTCTCGACCGTGTGCCCGGAGCAGATCGTGCTGCGCGAGATCCGCAAGCGCGGATCGGGGCGCAGCGAGGTCGCACCCGCCGAGGCGTGAATCCACGGCCCTCGCGGACGGGCTGTTCAGGCGGCGGTGCGAGGATTGAACGCATGAGCCACGAGCCCGCCCCCTCGGATCACACGCCCCACCCCGAACCCGCGGAACTGGCCGAACGCGCATCGCACCGCCACATCGTCGTGATCGGCGGCGGAGTCGGCGGACTCATCGCAGCCCGGGAGTGCGTCAAGGTCGGCATGCGCGTCACGCTGCTGGAAGCGTCGGATGCGGTCGGCGGCGCGATCCGTCGAGCGGCGCTCGACGGGGTGGTGCTGGACGCGGGTGCCGAGAGCTACGCCACCCGTGGCGGACACGTGCGGGCGCTGGTGACGGAACTGGGTCTGGCCGATCGCATCGTGACGCCCGCCGCGGGAGGGGCTTGGGTGTCCGGAATCCCCGGGGTGGGCGCTGCGCCGCTCCCGGCCGGCGGCATCCTCGGCATCCCGAGCAATCCCTTCCAGGACGACGTCCGTCGCGTGATCGGATGGTCGGGCGTGTGGCGCGCGTACCTCGACCGCGTCCGCCCCCCGCTGACGATCGGGCACAGCCACAGTCTCGGAAGGCTGGTCGCATCGCGGATGGGCGTGAAGGTGCGCGATCGTCTCGTCGCACCCGTGACGACCGGCGTGTACTCGGCATCGCCCGACGACGTCGACGTCGACGTCGCAGCGCCCGGACTGAACGCCGCCCTCACGAGCGTCGGCTCCCTCTCGGGTGCCGTGCAGGCGCTTCGCGACGAAGGTGCAGCGAGAGCTGCGAAGGCGCAGACGCCCGGGGCGGCTGTCGAGGGACTGGTCGGCGGCATGTCGGTGCTGTCCGAGGCGCTCGTGGCCGACATCGAGAAGCTGGGCGGAGTCGTGCACACCGGTATCCGCGTCACGGAGGTCTCGCGCAGCGGCGCCGCCTGGAGTGTGCGGACGGATGCGGAAGTGGATGAGCAGGCCGATCTGGCCGAGCTCACCGCCGACGGCGTCGTCGTCGCCACCTCGGAGTCGGTGGCGCGCGAGCTGCTCGGCGCCGCCGCGCCCGGCCTCGCGACGACCGAGACGGCGACCGCCCCGGCGATCGAGATCGTGACTCTCATGCTTCGGCCGTCGGCCCTCACCGGCGCTCCTCGGGGCACGGGCGTGCTCACGGTGCCTGGCAGCCACACGGCGAAGGCCCTGACGCACTCGACGGCGAAGTGGGAGTGGGTGCGTCGGGCGGCCGGCGACCGCCACGTCGTTCGGGTGTCTTTCGGCACTCAGGGTGAGCCGGCCGCGACCGCCGCGCTCGACGACGACGGGGCCGCCCGGCTGGCGCTCCGTGAGGCGGCGGCGCTGCTCGGCGTCCCACTCCGTGACGAGGACCTCGTGGCGGCACACCGGGCGCGGTTCGTGCAGTCGCAGCCCGCGTCGATCATCGGCTCCGGTGAACGTCGTGAGGCCGCGCGCGCCGCCGTGCAGGCCGTGCCCGGCCTCGCCGCGGTGGGCGCTTGGCTGGCGGGCACGGGTCTCGCACAGGTCGTGCCGGATGCCGTCGGCGAAGCCGACCGCCTCCGTCGCGCGCTGCTCTGGGACTGAGCCGTTTTCCCGCGGTCGGGAGCGCCGCGTCTGTGACCGCTCGACGGCGATCTGTCAACCCTCTCCGCTATAGATGCCGAAGACGGCATACGGCGTTACGCTGGACACCTGTCAGGCGGCGCCGAGCCGCCGGTTCGCCCTCGGGCGTTCACACCGGAACAACGTGAGGAGACCCCATGAAGGGGAAGATCGGACTC
The DNA here is from genome assembly GCF_002362255.1 of Microbacterium sp. SZ1. Taxonomy (GTDB): domain Bacteria; phylum Actinomycetota; class Actinomycetes; order Actinomycetales; family Microbacteriaceae; genus Microbacterium. Next base: position 54,543 of record NZ_LPVV01000010.1, read on the forward strand.
GTCGTAGGACTCGGCGTGGGATACGTGCTCGGGACACGCGCTGGACAAGAGCGTTACGAGCAGATCAAGACGCAGTGGCTGAAGGTCTGGAACCAGGAGCCGGTGCAGGAGCAGGTAGAGAAGGTCAAGGACTTCGTCGGAGACAAGGCCGCGGCCATCCCCGGTGCCGTCTGGAACGGCGTTCAGAAGGTCGTGAAGTCGGCGAGCGGCAACGGCACCGCCGGACAGCGCCTCGACTCCGCCGTCGCGGCGGGTCGCAAGGCGGCGGAAGACGTCGTCGATGCGACCGAAGACGCGGTGGAGGAGGCCAAGGACGCGGCCTCGAAGCCCGCTGAGAAGTCCGCGGCCAAGAAGCCGGCATCGCCGTCACCGTCTGCGAAGACCGGGAGCTGACGTGCCTCGCGGATACCGCGATCGCGCCGAGGACAGCCTGCTGTCACTGATCGGCGACCTGCCCGAGCTCATCGGCAACCTCGTCAAGGCTGAGATCGACGCGGCGAAGGTGTGGATCTCGAAGACGGCGAAGGATGCCGGGATCGGCTCGGTCTGGTTCCTGGTCGCGCTGTTCTTCCTGTTCTGGGCCGTGCCGGTGATCCTCACCTTCGCCATCGCCGGACTCTCCTCGTGGTGGCCGGTGTGGCTCTCGGCGCTCGCCGTGCTCGGCATCCTGATCCTCGCCGTGCTGTTCTTCGCATTGCTCGGCATCCTGAAGTTCCGCAAGGTGCTCCGTCGTCAGAATCCCGCCCAGGCGGTCGGCGACGACATCCGAATCGTGAAGGAAGCCGGCGATGACGAACTCTGAGATCTCCCGGCGCCGGACGGCGCCCACCATGGACACGCTGCCGAAGACCGCCGTTCCGGCCGGGATCGTCGACGCACGCGAATCCGCACGGGCGGAGCTCAAGGCAGCCCTCGCTGCGATCGAGGTCAAGGGGAACTTCCCCCGGCGCATCGACAAGGCGTCGAAGCGCGCCGTCGCCAACGCGCGCGTCTTCGCCGACCGCAATCCGGTGGCCGCAGTGGCAGCTGCCGTCGCTGTGGCTGCGGTCGTGGGTGGAGCTGTGTGGGTCATCGCGAGGGCCGTCTCCCGCTGACGCTCCCGCTCTGCCGCCGGGCGTGACCCGGGCGTTCGCCACCACTCCGGAAAAGGGGGCAGACTGGATCCATGTCCGTTGAGCACGAAGAGAACCCGTCCGGCTTCACCCTGTGGGCCGTGTGGCGACGCAACCCAGACGCCCCGGTGACCGAGGCCGACTCCACCGAACTCGAGACGATCGTCTCGTACATCGAGGACTCCGGCGTCACGGTCCGCGGCTTCTACGACGTCTCCGGGCTTAAGGCGGACGCCGACCTGATGGTGTGGCTGCATGGCGACACCGCCGAGGAGCTGCAGCGGGCCCTGCGTCGTCTGCGTCGGACCGAGCTGCTCCGTACGCTGCTGCCGGTGTGGAACGTCATGGGCGTGCATCGCGATGCCGAGTTCAACCGCGCTCACGTGCCGGGGTTCCTGCGCGGCGTCGAGCCGAAGGACTGGCTGTGCCTGTACCCGTTCGTGCGCACCCCGGAGTGGTACCTCGCGCCGGAGGGCGAGCGTCGCGCGATGCTCGCCGATCACGGTCGCAAGGGTGCCGCGTTCACCGGGGTCATCGCGAACACGGTCGCCGCGTTCGCGCTCGGCGACTACGAGTGGATCCTGCCGATGGAGGCCGACGACCTCACGGACCTCGTCGACATGATGCGCGACCTGCGGTACACCGACGCGCGTCTCTACGTGAAGGAGGAGGTGCCCTTCTACACCGGCCGCCGTCTCCGCTTCGACGAGATCGCGGACGTGCTGCAGTAGGACTCACATGACCACCTCGTCTTCGCTGTCCTCCCCGATTCGGCTGGGCACCCGCCGCAGCGCGCTCGCACAGGCGCAGTCCGGTCACGTCGCCGCCGCGCTCGAGAAGGTGTCGGGTCGCCGTGTCGAGCTCGTGCCCATCACGAGCGAAGGTGATACGAACCGAGCCTCCCTGTCGGAGATCGGCGGCCAGGGCATCTTCGCGACCCGACTGCGCGAGGCGCTTCTCGCCGGTGAGTGCGACTTCCTGGTGCACTCCCTCAAGGACCTCCCCACGGCGATCCCCGCGGGGCTGACGATCGCGGCGACTCCGCCGCGCGTCGACGCTCGGGACGTCGCGATCACCCGCGCCGGCACACCGCTGCACGAGCTCCGCGCCGGCAGCACCGTCGGGACCGGTTCGCCGCGTCGCATCGCGCAGGTCGGCATCCGCGCTCCGCACGCGCAGGTCGTCGACATCCGAGGGAACGTCGATTCGCGCCTCGCGCGGGTGGCGTCGGGTGAGCTCGAGGCCGTGATCCTCGCCGCGGCCGGCCTGACGCGACTGGGCAGCGACTCTCCGCTGCGCCGCGAGGAGCTCGGCCTGGCGGAATGGCCGACGGCTCCCGGGCAGGGAGCTCTCGCGGTGGAGACCCGATCGGATGCTCCGGCCGAGCTCCTCGAGGCGCTCGGCGCCCTCGACGATCTCGACACGCGCATCGCGGTGACGGTCGAGCGCGCGGTGCTCGAGGGTCTGGATGCCGGATGCCAGGCGCCGATGGCCGCGCACGCGGTCCTCTCCGGCGACGAGATCCGCGTCAGGACGGTCGTGTACGCGCCCGATGGTGACCGCCGGATCGGGCTCGACGTCACCGAGTCGCTGAACGGGGAGTATATTCGTCGGAACGGCAGTGGCAATGGTGCGGATGCTGCCGATGGTGCAGACCCGATGCACGCAGCGCGCGAGCTCGGGTTGACTCTTGCCCGTCGGCTGCTCGAACAGGGGGCGGCTGACCTCGTCTCCCGAGAGCATTCTTCATGACTGATTCGAAGCAGGACCGACCGCTGAGCGGATGGCGCATCCTCGTGCCCCGCGGCGGACCGTGGGGCGATGGCGTCGCCGCGAGTCTGCGCGCCCAGGGGGCGGTTCCCGTGGTGGCGCCCCTCATCAACTTCGCGCCGACGACCGATCAGGCGGCGCTGGATGTGGCGCTCGCTCAGCTCGCCGACGGCGTGTACGACTGGCTGACCGTCACGAGCGCGACGACCGTCGACGTGATGTTCGCTCACCGCGCCGTCGTGCCGCGCAGTACGAAGATCGCCGCGGTGGGCGAGACGACCGCCGCCGCTCTGCAGGCGGTCGGATACGAGGTCGCGCTCGTCCCCGACCAGGACAACTCCGCGGAGGGGATGGCGGAGCAGCTGATCGCGCTCGAGACCGCGCCGCGTCGCATCCTCGCCCTGCGCAGCGAGATCGCGAAGCCGGTGCTGAGCGTGCTGCTGCAGGAGGCGGGACACGATGTCGACAGCGTCGTCGCGTACCGCACGGTGGGTGTGCCGGTCACGGACCGCATCAAGCGCGACGTCGAGAACGGGCGCATCAACGCGATCCTCATCACGAGTGGATCCGTCGCTGCCCAGGTGCGCGAGCAGTTCCCGGAGATCCCCGACGACACGCTGCTCGCCGCGATCGGGCCGCGTACGGCGCGGGATGCCGACAAGGCCGGCCTTCCGATCACGGTGATCGCAGACCGGCAGACCGTGGATGCCCTGATCGAGGCCGTGTCGAGCTTCACGCTTCCGCACGCGGCGGACGAGTTGGCACCGTGAGCTTCCCCGATGTGAGGATGCGCCGGCTGCGTCAATCGCCGGCGATGCGCGGTCTCGTTCGCGAGACCTCTGTGGAGCCGCGCCAGCTCGTGCTCCCGCTGTTCGTGCGCGAGGGGGTGACCGAGGCGCAGCCGATCGGTTCCATGCCCGGGCTCGCCCAGCACTCGCTGGATTCGCTCCGGGCGGTGGCGACGGAGGCCGCGGAGGCCGGTGTCGGCGGTGTGATGCTGTTCGGCGTCCCGGCGGTGCGCGACGCGCGCGGCTCGGGAGCAGACGACCCGAAGGGCATTCTCAACGTGGCCACCGAGGCGCTGGCCGCCGAGGTCGGCGACGCTCTGGTGGTGCAGACCGACCTCTGCCTCGACGAGTTCACGGATCATGGACACTGCGGTGTGCTCGCGGCGGACGGCTCGGTCGACAACGACTCCACCCTCGAGCGCTACACGTCGATGGCTCTGTCGCAGGCGCGCGCCGGCTCGCAGCTGCTCGGCCTCTCCGGGATGATGGACGGCCAGGTCGCCGTCATCCGACGTGCGCTCGACGCGGAGGGATTCACGGACACGCTGCTGCTGGCGTACGCCGCGAAGTACGCGAGCGCGTTCTACGGCCCGTTCCGCGAGGCGGTCGACTCGCAGTTGCGCGGCGACCGCCGCACCTACCAGCTCGATCCGGGCAACCGTCGAGAGGGTGTGCGCGAGGCCATCGTGGACGAGCAGGAGGGAGCCGACATCGTCATGGTCAAGCCGGCGATGGCCTTCCTCGATGTGCTGCGCGAGGTGCGCGACACCGTGAACGTGCCCGTGTGGGCGTACCAGGTGTCCGGGGAGTACGCGATGATCGAGGCGGCTGCGGCGAACGGATGGATCGATCGTCGTGCGTCGATCCTGGAGTCGTTGCTGTCGATCCGTCGGGCGGGCGCGGACGCCGTGCTCACGTACTGGGCGACCGAGGCCGCGCGCTGGCTGCGCGGCTGACCGCCCGCCATTCGATTCCGTCTCGGGGCGAGCGCGTGCACCTGAGTCCGGCGCCCAGGCACGCGGGCTAGCCTGGAGGATGCCGGTGCCTGCCGTGCGACGTCTGAGGAGTGTGCTGTGACCGACCGCAATGACGACCTGTTCTCCGCTGCCCGCGCGGTGATCCCCGGCGGTGTGAACTCGCCGGTGCGGGCGTACGGGTCGGTCGGCGGAACGCCGCGGTTCCTCGCGTCGGCGCACGGCGCTCTCGTGACGGATGCGGCTGGCGTGGAGTACGTCGATCTGGTGGCGTCGTGGGGACCTGCACTGCTCGGGCACGCCCACCCCGAGGTCGTGGCCGCTGTGCAGGAGGCTGCGACCCGCGGCCTGTCTTTCGGCGCGCCGACCGAGGGCGAGGTCGAGCTGGCCGAGCTGATCGCCGGCCGCGTGCGGGTGGGTGACGCCGCCCCGGTCGAGCGTGTGCGTCTGGTCTCGACGGGCACCGAGGCGACGATGACGGCGATCCGGTTGGCGCGCGGCGCGACCGGACGCGACCTGCTCGTGAAGTTCGCGGGTCACTATCACGGACACTCCGACGGGCTGCTCGCGGCCGCGGGATCGGGCGTCGCGACGCTGGCGCTGCCCGGTTCCGCCGGCGTGCCCGCGCCGATCGCCGCGCAGACGCTCGTGATCGACTACAACGACCGCGCGGCGCTGGAGGCGGTCTTCGCCGAGCACGGCGACCGCATCGCTGCGGTGATCGTGGAGGCCGCCGCCGCGAACATGGGCGTCGTGACCCCGGAGCCCGGTTTCAACCGTTTCCTCGCCGACATCGCGCACCAGCACGGGGCGCTGCTGATCCTCGACGAGGTGCTCACCGGATTCCGCGTGCACCCGGCCGGATACTGGGGGTTGCAGGCCGAATCGGGCGAGGATTACCGCCCGGATATCATCGCGTTCGGCAAGGTTGTCGGCGGCGGGATGCCACTGGCGGCGCTCGGCGGTCGCGCCGAGGTCATGGACATGCTCGCGCCCGTCGGGCCGGTCTATCAGGCGGGCACCCTCTCGGGGAATCCGCTCTCGGTGGCGGCCGGTCTCGCAACCCTGCGTCTGGCGACTCCCGAGGTCTACACGGCAGTGAATGCGGCGGCGTCGCGAATCTCGGACGCGCTGGGTGCGGCGCTGTCCGCCGCCGGCGTGACGCACGCGATCTCGCACGCCGGAAGCCTGTTCAGTGCGTCGTTCCGCGAGGGGGCTCCGCGGGACTACGCGCAAGCGCAGGCGCAGGAATCTTTCCGGTACGCCCCGTTCTTCCACAGCATGCGCGAACAGGGCGTCGCGCTGCCGCCGAGCGTCTTCGAGGCCTGGTTCCTTACCGCCGCCCATGGCGAGGACGACCTGCAGCGCATCGAGGCGGCCCTTCCAGCTGCCGCCGAAGCTGCCGCGGGCGCCCTTTCGGCGAGCTGACGCGGTGTCGTGAGCACTCACAGGAACATCACCCGTCGGCGGGGAGAATCCCGGTAGCTCCGGCCCGACGGACTGAGCCAGTCGATCGTGCCGTCCGGCAGTTGTCGCGCCGACCATCGATGGTCGTCGGCGATGTCCGGATGCTTGAGCGCGTGGTGCCCCCGGCAGAGGTGCGCGAGGTTGTGGACCTCGGTGCGCCCGCCTTTCGCGTGATCGTGCGTGTGGTCGATCTCGCATCGGTGCACCGGCATTCTGCACCCGGGAAAGCGGCAGTGCTGGTCTCGCGCCCTGAGGAATCGTCTCATCGCCTCGGTCGGGGTGTACGTGTCGGTCTCGGTGACCAGCCCACTCGCGTCGAGGAACAGGCGCGACCAGCCGAGGTTCCGGCCGGCGAGGTCACGGGCGACGTCGGGGTGCAGGGGGCCGAACCCGTCGAGCTCCGCCGGTCGTTCGTCGAGGCCGGCGAGCGTGGTCGCCGCGATCGTGACCTGGATGCGCCCCCGGATGTTGTCGAGCCCGGGGCCGTTCGCCGGACTGGGCTCGGCTGCGAGGAGCAGGTCGGTCAACAGATCGGCGCGCACCTGGTCGATCGTGCGCGTGTCCGCGGCGTCAGGGCCGGCGTCGCAGTCGTACCGGAAGTCGTGACCCGCGTTGCTCGTGGAGGAGGCGTTGCCAGTGACGATGGCGATTTCGGTGTCGGCGTCGGCGGCGCTTGAGGGTGCGAAGCGCCCGGGATCGGTCGTGAACGTGCCGTCAGCGAAGATCGCCGTCCGATCGAGCGCACCGAGGGGCTCGACCCCTTGATCGCTCTCCGAGGCGGACGCCTCCGGAGCCCGCCGCGGTGCCACCACGCCGCGGGCGAGTTGCGTGAGCCGGTCCATGATCGCGACGGCGAGGTGCTCGGGCAGCACCACAGTGAGCAGCGCCAACCCATCGTCCACCGGCCGCATCATCACGACCCGCTCGGAGCGCGCCCGCTCGTGACGCTCGACCACTGTGTCGCCCGCCAGAGCCGCGGCCAGTCGGCGCAGGTGCGTCGCGGTGCGGGCCGGTGTCTCCGCCTCGGCTTCGACACGAGCGGCCGTGTCGAAGGTGGCGAGTGCCTCGGCATCCGCCCTGCCGTTGGTGATCGCCTCGCGGACGATTCCGCTCGCTCGAACGATCTCCCGTACATGCGCGGCACCGATCGCGCCCGTACGGAAGGCGGCTAGGACCTCGGGTTGGCCCTGCTCGAGGAACGCGGCGTCCGTGAAGGCGAAGTCCATCGTGCCACGCGCGATGCGCCCCGCCGCCGCGAACTCCGCAATCATCGACCGCTCGATCATCTCGCGGTGATGCGGTTGCTCAGCGGCATCCGCGCTCATCAGCCGCATCCGTTCGGCAAGGAGATGGGAGGCCTGGGCTTCCAGCACGGCGATCTGGCGCCGGGTCTCCAGCCACGCGTCGAGCAGACCCGAGTGAGGGTCGATGTCGATCGTCGAGGTGGAAGCCATGCCTCGAGTTTAGTATTTTTGTTCGAATAGTGAGCAGAACATCGGAATGGAGCGAAGAACATATGACGGTCGCACACAACGGATCGTTGCGGTCCTGTGAAGAAGACGCAGACAACTGGCAGGGCACCGCTGGCAGACTGGACGCATGGTGACGTTGCTGCTGGACCAGACGCAACTCGAGGTCGTGCTCTCGCCGATCGAACGAGCCGCGAGCTTCCACCGTGACAACCTGCGGATCGTGCGGGAGACCATCACCAAGGTCCAGCTGACCGACGACGCCTGGACCTGGTTGCGCGGTGTGCCGAACCCCGGAACGCACATCCCGGGGATCCTCGCCGCCGGAACGTGGAAGGCCGCGGGCAGCACCGATTTCGTGCTCATCCGCCGCCACCGTCCGAGCGTCGTGATCGACCTCGACGGCGACGAGCACTTTCGCCGATTGATTCTCACGACGCGCCACGGACTCTCTCTCACGCAGGCGCTGCGACTCCCCGTCTCCGAGGAGCCCGCCGACGTCGAGGAGATCGTCGCCACGGCGCCCACGCCGGTGTCGAAGCCGCGCAAACGTCCGGTCATCCGCCCTCGTCCGGCCTGATGGATTTGGATACAGGAATGCCTCCCCGCTGATCGGCGGGGAGGCATTCGACTGTCACGCGTGTCTGGAGGGCTCAGCCGTGACGGTGCTCGTGCTCGCCCTCGTGGTGCTCGTGCTCGTGCTCGTGCTCGCCCTCGGGCTGGTCGCCCGGCTGCTCGCCCGCGTGATGCTCGAGCTCACCCTCCTGCTGCGCGCCCTCGCTCTCACGTCCGGCTTCGGCATCCGCGTCCTCGCTCGGCGCCCAGGCCGGAACCTGATCGATCACGCCGGTGGCCGCGACGGACCACTGCGTGTCGCCGTCTGCGGCGCCGCTGCGCTCCTCCGAGGTGGACGCATCGCCGTGCGGGTAGTCCCGCGGCTCGTCCTCGTAGTACGCGCGCGCTGCCGCCGCGAGCATCGAGCTCACCGCAGCCGAGCGTGGGTCGGTGTCATCATCGGGCTGCTCGCCGGACCTGTCGTTCCCCTGCTCGCCGGACTCGTCGTTCCCCTGCTCGTCAGGCGCAGCGGCAGCGGCGACGTCGTCCGAATCATCCGTCGCGTCGAGGCCTTCGAAGACCTCGACGCCCGATTCGCGAGAGTCGTCAGCGGCGTCGTCTCCCGCCGCATCCGCCTCGATCTGCGTCGATCCGGCGCCGAACAGGATGTCGTCGAACGACGGACCGCCCTCGGCGGGCGCGTCGGGCGTCGCATCGGCATCCCTGCCATCGGTCGCGTCCGCCCCCTCCGCGACGTCCGCGGAAGCAGGCTCGGCATCCGCGCTCGGCTCGGCATCCGCGACCGGCTCAGCCTCCGCGAACGCCGCGACATCGTCGGCAGCGGGCTCGGCATCCGCGACCGGCTCAGCATCCGCGTCAGCGCTGCCGGCGACCTCATCCGCGACGACGTACTCGGACGCCGCCACGGCGGCGCGCGGTTCGAGAGTGCCGCCGCGCACGAGTTCGATGAAGACGTCTTCGAGGGTCGGGCCGCGCTGAACGAGCGTGGTGAGGGCGATCCCGGCGGATGCGGCGACCGCGCCGACCCTGGCCGCGTCACCCCCGCGCGCGCGGAGTCCCGAGCGGAGTACCTCGATCTGGAACCCCGCCTCGAGCAGTGCCGTCCGCAGCGCCCCACGGTCGGCGGCGTCGACGACCACCGAGCCGGCCGACGGATCCGCGAGCTTCTCGATGCCGCTCGAGAGCATCAGATGCCCCTTCGAGAGGACGAGCACGTTGTCGGCGACCTGCTCGACCTCGCTCAGCACGTGCGACGAGACCAGCACGGTGCGCCCCTCGTCGGCCAGACGGCGCATGAGGAGGCGCATCCAACGGATGCCCTCGGGGTCGAGTCCGTTGGCCGGCTCGTCGAAGACGAGGGCGCCGGGGTCGCCGAGCAGAGCATGGGCCACGCTGAGGCGCTGTCGCATGCCGAGGGAGAAGCTTCCGACGCGCCCCTCGGCCTCGTTCTCGAGACCGACGAGCGCGAGCACTTCGCCGACGCGGGCGAGAGGGATGCCGTTGGCCTTCGCCGCCATCGTGAGCAGCCGCGCTGCGCTGCGCCGAGGGCGGTACGACGTCTCCTCCAGTACGGAGCCGATCGTGCGCAGCGGGTGGCGCAGCTCCGAGTAGGCGACGCCGCCGACGGTGGCCGTGCCGCTCGTGGCGCGGACCTGGCCGAGCAGGATGCGCAGCGTCGTGGTCTTCCCGGCGCCGTTCGGGCCGAGGAAGGCCGTGACGGCTCCCGGCTCGATCCGTGCGGAGAAGTCGGACACCGCCGTCACGTCATTGAAGCGCTTCGTCACGCGCGTGAACTCGAGCACCTGTCCGTCGGGCATCCGCGACCTCTCGTTTGCAATGGGCAGTTCCGTCTATCCTGCCGGAAAAGCCGTCCGATCGCGTATTTACCGCACGATCCTGTGCGAAGGCAAGCGGGAATCGAACGGGTAGCCTGGCACGCGTGAACGATTCCACCGCCGCCTCCCGGGTCCTCGTCCGCACGGAGGGGGCGCTGGGACGGCTCACCCTCAACCGCCCCGAGGCGATCAACGCGCTCGACCCCGGAATGATCGATCTGCTCACCGAGGCGCTCGAGGCGTGGCGCCATGACAGCGACGTGCAGATCGTGATGATCGACGGTGCGGGCGAGCGCGGGATGTGCGCGGGCGGCGACATCCGTGCCCTGTACTCCCAGATCGTGGGCGGCGACACCGACGTCACGGCGGAGTTCTTCCGTTCTGAGTACGCTCTCGACGCGCTGATCGCGGAGTACCCGAAGCCCGTCGTGACCATCGCCGACGGAATCACCATGGGCGGCGGCATCGGCCTCTCCGGGCACGCGGCGATCCGCATCGTGACGGAGCGCTCGAAGCTCGCGATGCCGGAGACGCGCATCGGTTTCACGCCGGACGTCGGCGGGACCTGGTTGCTCAGCCGTATGCCGGGTCGGCTCGGCGAGTACTACGGTCTGACCGGCTCGACGATGGATGCCGCGGACGCGGTGCTGCTCGGATTCGCCGACCACATGGTCCCCTCCGACCGCCTCGACGCCCTACGCGAGGCCCTCGCCTACCGCGCCGACCCGACCGGCCCGTCCGAGATCGTGCTGCTCTTCGACGAGACTCCCGAACCTTCGCCGGTGCCGGCGTCGCGCGCGTGGATCGACGACGCGTTCGCGGCAGACACGGTCGCCGGGATCGTGGAGCGCCTGCGGGCGCGTGACGAGCAGGATGCCGTGGCCACGGCCGACCTGCTCGAAGGTCTCGCGCCGACCGCGCTGGCCGTGACCCTGGACGCCGTGCGGGAGGCGCGGGCGATGAACGGTCTGCGGGACGCCCTCGCGGGCGAGTACCGCCGGGTCATGTGGTTCGTCATGCGGCATCCCGACCTCGTCGAGGGCATCAGAGCCCAGGTCGTCGACAAGGATCGCAACCCGCAGTGGCGGCCGGCGTCGATCGCGGAGCTCCCGCCGGACGCGGGAGCCGATGCGCGTGCATACACCCCGGAGCGCGCACTGTTCTGAGCGCCTTCCCTGTCGGCGCTTGTTCGCCGGGGTGCAACAAATCCGCGGCGTCGGTCGACCGGTTCGCTGTGAGCGAAGGTCCTCCCGGAGGGGGATACGAATGTCCGCGGTTCGTGGCACTCTTGCTTGTGCGCGATCGTCGGCCCGCGTCCGCCCGCCGGGAGATCCGCCGCGTCATCCTTCCTAGAAAGTCCGCCTGTGCTGGGAAAAATACTCGTCCGCTATCTGTCGCGATATAAGTGGCTGCTCCTCGTCGTGCTGGTGTTCCAGTTCGCCAGCGCTCTGGCCACGCTCTATCTGCCGCGCCTGAACGAAGACATCATCAACAAGGGCGTCGCCCTCTCCGACACCGGCTACATCTGGCGCACCGGCCTGTTCATGCTCGCGGTGTCGCTCGGTCAGATCATCGCCTCGATCATCGCGACCTACTTCGCGGCCCGGGCGGCCATGGGCGCCGGTCGCGACATCCGCTCCGACGTGTTCGGCAGGGTCAGCGGGTTCTCCGAGCGCGAGGTGTCGCAGTTCGGCGCCGGCTCCCTGATCACCCGCAACACCAACGACGTGCAGCAGGTGCAGATGCTCGCGATGATGGGCGCCACCATGCTCGTCACCGCTCCGCTGCTCGCGATCGGCGGCATCATCTTCGCCATTCAGACGAACGTCGGGCTGAGCTGGCTGATCGCCGTCTCGGTGCCGCTTCTGCTCATCGTGGCCGGTCTGGTCGTCAGCCGGATGGTGCCGCTCTTCCGCAGCTACCAGGGCAAGCTCGACGCCGTGAACCGGGTGATGCGCGAGCAGCTCACCGGGGTGCGGGTCGTGCGCGCCTTCGTGCGCGAGCGCATCGAAGAGGAGCGCTTCCGCGGGGCGAACACCGACATCATGGTGGTCGGTCGCAAGGTCGGCTCGCTGTTCGTGCTGCTGTTCCCGCTGTTCATGCTCATCCTGAACGTGACGGTCGTGGCCGTGATCTGGTTCGGCGGCATCGAGGTCAACGCGGGCACGGCGCAGGTCGGCACGATCTTCGCTTTCATGCAGTACATCGGTCAGATCATGGGCGGCGTCATCATGGCCAGCTTCATGGCGATCATGATCCCGCGCGCCGCCGTCTCGGCGGAGCGCATCGGCGAGGTGCTCGAGACCGAGTCGAGCATGTCGCGGCCCGTCGACGGGGTCACGGCGTTCGCCGAGCCGGGTGCGGTCTCCTTCGACGACGTGTCGTTCACCTATCCGGGAGCCGACGCACCTGTGCTCTCGGGCATCAGCTTCGGTGCGCGGCCCGGCGAGACCGTCGCGATCGTCGGTTCGACCGGCGCCGGCAAGACGACCCTCGTCTCGCTCATCCCTCGGCTGTTCGATGTCTCCGGGGGTGCGGTGTATGTCGGCGGCGCGGACGTGCGGGAAGCCGACGTCGAGTCGCTGTGGGCATCGATCGGCCTGGTACCGCAGCGTCCGTTCCTGTTCACGGGCACGGTCGCGTCGAACCTCCGCTACGGCCGCGAGGACGCCACCGACGAGGAGCTCTGGCAGGCGCTCGAGATCGCGCAGGGTCGCGACTTCGTCGAGGACATGCCCGACAAGCTCGAGTCCCGCATCTCGCAGGGCGGCACGAACGTGTCGGGCGGTCAACGTCAACGCCTCGCCATCGCTCGGGCGATCGTGCGGCAGCCGCAGATCCTCGTGTTCGACGACTCGTTCTCCGCTCTCGACCTCACCACGGATGCGAGGCTGCGGCAGGCGCTGTGGCGAGAGCTGCCGCACGTGACGAAGATCGTCGTCGCGCAGCGCGTGTCGACCATCACCGACGCCGACCGCATCGTGGTCCTCGAAGGAGGAACGATGGTGGGTGTCGGCACCCATGAGGAACTGCTCGAGACGAGCGACACGTATCGCGAGATCGTCGAGTCGCAGCTGGGGGTGGACGCGTGAGCGATCAGAAGCCGCAGAGGACGCGTCGTCAGCGCGGTGCCGCGTCGACCGCGCCGGTGGTGGAGCGGGAACTCACCGACGAGGAGAAGTACGAGGCGGAGCTCGCCGAGAAGGCCCGTCAGGACGGCGGCGGCTGGGACAGCGTCGCGCCGGGCAAGGCCGACAACTTCGGCAAGAGCTTCGGACGGATGATCGGCCTGCTCAAGCCATCGGCCGTCTGGTTCGTCTTCGTGTCGGTGCTCGGCGCGATCGGCGTCGTGTTGACGGTGGCAGCACCCAAGGTGCTCGCCGAGGCGACGAACCTCATCTACACCGGGTTCATCGCGAACCAGCTCGGCCAGTCGCAGGGCGATTTCCCGGGCTTCCCCGCGGGGACGCCGAAGGCGGAAGTCGTCGAGCAGCTGCGCTCGTTCGGGCAGGACGACTTCGCGAACCAGGTCGCTGCCCTGCACGACTTCCAGGTAGGCGCTGGCATCGACTTCGACGCGCTGCGATGGATCATCGCCGCGGTGCTCGCGATCTACGTCACCGCGGCGTTCCTCAGCTGGGTGCAGGGGTACGTGATCAACGTGATCATGGTCCGCACCATGTGGCGCCTGCGCGAGCGGGTCGAGGCGAAGATCAACCGGCTGCCGCTCTCGTACTTCGACAAGGTGCAGCGCGGTGACCTGATCTCGCGCGTGACGAACGACATCGACAACATCACGCAGACCATGCAGCAGTCGCTGTCGGGTGCGCTCACCGCGGTCCTGACCGTGGTCGGCGTGCTCGTGCTGATGTTCTCGATCTCCTGGCAGCTCGCGCTGGTCGCTCTCGTGGCGCTGCCGCTCATGGGAGTGATCTTCGGCGTGATCGGTCCGCGTTCGCAGAAGGCCTTCGGCACGCAGTGGCGCAAGGTCGGACGCCTCAACGCCCGCGTCGAGGAGTCGTTCTCGGGTCACGCGCTCGTCAAGGTCTTCGGCCGCGAGCAGGACGCGCTGCAGAAGTTCAAGGACGAGAACGAGGAGCTCTTCCAAGCGAGCTTCAAGGCGCAGTTCCTGTCGGGCATCATCATGCCGGCGATGACCTTCGTCGGCAGCCTCACCTACGTCGGCATCGCGGTGCTCGGCGGCCTCATGGTCGCGAGCGGGCAGCTCCGCATCGGCGACGTGCAGGCGTTCATCCAGTACTCGCAGCAGTTCACGCAGCCGCTCTCCGAGCTCGGAGGCATGGCTGCGGTCGTGCAGTCCGGCACGGCGTCTGCCGAGCGGGTGTTCGAGCTCCTCGACGCCGACGAGCAGGAGGCGGATGCGCAGGACGCGCCGCCGTTCCAGGAGGGCAAGGGCGTCATCGAGTTCGAGAACGTGCAGTTCTCCTACACGCCGGAGCGGCCGCTCATCACCGACCTGTCGTTCCGCGTCGAGCCGGGACAGACGGTGGCGATCGTCGGTCCGACCGGGGCCGGGAAGACCACCCTGGTGAACCTCATCATGCGGTTCTACGAGCTCAGCGGCGGGCGGATCACCCTCGATGGCCAGGACATCTCGGAGATCACCCGCGACGAGCTGCGCTCGCGCACCGGGATGGTCCTTCAGGATCCGTGGCTGTTCGCGGGCACGATCCGCGAGAACATCCGGTACGGCCGCTCCACGGCGACCGACGAGGAAGTGCTCGAGGCCGCGAAGGCCACGTACGTCGACCGGTTCGTCCACGCGCTCCCCGAGGGCTATGACACCGTGCTCGACGAGGACGCCTCGAACGTCTCGGCGGGTGAGCGTCAGCTGATCACGATCGCGCGAGCGTTCGTCGCCCAGCCGTCGATCCTCATCCTCGACGAGGCGACATCGGCGGTCGACACCCGCACGGAGCTGCTGCTGCAGAACGCGATGGCGGCGCTGCGTCAGGGGCGCACGTCGTTCGTGATCGCCCACCGTCTGTCGACCATCCGCGATGCCGACCTCATCCTCGTGATGGAGCACGGCGACATCGTCGAGAAGGGCACGCACGACGAGCTGATCGCGGCGCAGGGCGCATACTGGCGTCTCTACCAGTCGCAGTTCGAGCAGGCGGCGACCGACATCGACGCCGAGGACGCTCTCACGGGCTCGACGCCGGTCGTGGTCAGCGGCGAGGCGGAAGAGGTCACGGCCGCGCAGGTCGGCGCGACCGTCGGTGCACAGCAGCCTCTCTCCGAGGTCGCTGCCGCCAAGGCGGTCGTCGAGAGGCCGGACGGCGAGTCCCAGGCCTGAGCGCACGCACGAGCGCCGCGTACCCTCCGGGGCGCGGCGCTCACGTGTGTGCGGGGCACCGGCCGGCGGCTCTCAGCGGCGGCTCTCAGCGGCGGCTCTCAACGGTGGCGCTCAGTTGGCACCCGATGCCGCAATTCGCGCGAGATTCCCGCAGCAGGTGCCAACTCAAAGGGCAGGACGCGTCTCGTCGGGCTCGCAGCTCACCGTCGAGTTGGCACCTGATGTCGCAATTCGTACAGAATTCCCGCAGCAGGTGCCAAGTCAAGCACAGCGCGACGACGGGCCGTCAGCGCTGTGCTTCGCTGATGCCGAACAGCTCGAACGGGTGCGTGAGTCGCCACCACGGATCCGGTCCCTCGACGTCGGCCTCGAGGGCGAGCGGCGTGACGACCGAGTCGAGAGGGCCTGCCACCAGCAGTGTCCCGACCGCGTCTCCGTCGCCACGGTGGTCGCCGAGATCGAACGTGGGGGTGCTCTGCGCGCCCGCGCCGTTCCACAGCACGACGTCGGAGTCCTGCGCGGTGACGATGTCGATCGTCGTGCCCCACAGCGTCGTGACGGTGCCGACGACCGTTCCCTTCGGCACTGCCGGCTCCTGGGCGGTGAGGGCGGCCTCGACCTGGGCGAACAGCGCCCGCGTCTCAGCCAATCGCTGCTCGTCGTCGGCCTGTCCGAGCACGGCGGCGTACATGCGCACCGTGGTGTCGTCGACCGTGATGTCCTTGGCCGTCAGCAGGTTCCAGCTCTCGCCGAGGGTTCCCGTCTTCACGCCGACGACTCCGGCATCCGCCAGCATCCCGTTCGTGTTCACGACGGTCCCCGCGCCGGGCAGGTCGACCGACGTCGTGCTGACGATGCTCGCGAACACGGGGTTCTGCATGGCGCGCTCCGCGAGGGCGACGAGCGCCTCGGGGGTCGCGGTGTTCCGGGCGTCGAAGCCCGAGGGGGTGACGACGGTGATGCCCTCCAGGCCGCGGTCGCGCAGCCACACCTGCGCGGCGGAGGCGAAGGCAGCCTCCGATCCCCAGATCTCGCGCGCGAGCCGGTCGATGTAGTTGTTGGCCGACCCCATGAGCGTGCCCTGCAGGAGCTGGTACTCCGTGAGCGTGCCGCCGACCGGCACGTCGAGCGCAGACTGATCCGAGCGCCGATACTGCCAGTACGAGAGGTTGTCGGCGCGGGTGAACGCGAACTCGGGTCCCTGCTCACCGGGCTGCAGCGGCATCTTGTCGAGCACCATGAGGCTCGACACGACCTTCGTCACGCTCGCGATCGCGGCGGGGTCCAGCGTCGACGCGGTCGTGTTGATGCCGCCCACACCGACCGCGGCGCTTCCCTGCGCAGGCCAGAGGATGCCGGCGGCCGGCGCGGCCGTCGACGCGAACTCCGTGGCCTGCACGGTCGGGGGGACCTCGTGCAGCGGCCACAGCATCGTCGCCCCGGCGTACGTGCCGACGAGGCCGACGAGCACGCCGATCGGCACGAACACCCCCGCGGAAGCTGCCCGGGGGCGGAGGCGTGCGCCCCTCATGATCGTGCTCGCCGCATCCGGTTCGGCGTCCGCGGTCAGCGACGGCACCGTCGTCGCGTCCGCGACGGTCGACGCGTCGACCCAGGTGAGCGCGGTGGCGGCGGTTCCGTCCTCGGCCCAGCGCGCTTCCGGACCTCCGTCGATGTCTCGCATGCCGAGCTCGTCCATGCCGTCGCGATCCGCCGGCGGGGCGGGGCGCGTCAGAGCAGGGGTCGCCTCGTTCGTGGTCGCGGACGGTGCGACAGAGGTGGCCTCGGCGGAGTCTGGAGCGGTCACCCCCTCACGGTAACCGAATCACCGACGAGAACCGTGGTGCGTAGGACGGAGACGACACAAGTGTCGGCCGACTCGGTAAGATCGACAGCACAACCACGGGAGTCCGGCGAGCCGGGCTGAGAGGGAGCGAATCGCGCTTCGACCGTCGAACCTGATCTGGGTCATGCCAGCGCAGGGAGGAGCATTCAATGAGCACATCCACGTCCGGATCCACCACCGGATCCGCCGCCACCGCACCCGCGAAGGGGCTCGGCCGCCCGGGGCTCTGGCGCTGGCGGGTCGTCGACATCGTCGTCGCCAGCGTCATCGCCGTCGCCTGCGCCGTGATCTTCCTGCTGTGGAACGTCGGGTACGAGGTTCCCAGCAGCCTGCTCAAGCCGCTCCTGCCGGGCGTGCAGGGTCTGCTGGCTGGACCCTGGCTGATCGCCGGAGTCCTCGG
Source organism: Microbacterium sp. SZ1 (assembly GCF_002362255.1). Classification (GTDB taxonomy): domain Bacteria; phylum Actinomycetota; class Actinomycetes; order Actinomycetales; family Microbacteriaceae; genus Microbacterium. The sequence continues at coordinate 72,100 of NZ_LPVV01000010.1, forward strand.
CGGACTCATCATCCGCAAGCCCGGTGCCGCGCTCTACACCGAGCTCGTCGCCGCGGTCATCTCCGCCCTGGTCGGCAACGCATGGGGGCCGCTCACGATCGTGTCCGGCATCGTGCAGGGCCTGGGGGCGGAGCTGATCCTCCTCGTCTTCCTCTACGGCGTCTGGCGGCTGCCGGTCGCAATGCTCGCGGGCGCGGGCGCCGGTCTCGCCTGCGGCATCAACGACCGCATCCTCTGGTACGCGGGTGCCGACACTCTGTTCACCGTCGTCTATATCGTGTCGACGACCATCTCAGGCGCGGTCATCGCCGGTCTCGGCGGCTGGTTGATCGCGCGAGGGCTCGCCGCCACGGGAGCCCTCGGTCGGTTCGCCGCTGGCCGCGAGGTCACCGCACGGGTGTGACGAGCCCCGTGCAGCCGGCCGCGCTCGAGGCGCGCGGCTGGGGGTGGCGCTACGCCACGAGACGTCGCTGGGTGCTCCGCGATGTCGAGCTGCGCATCGAGCCGGGAGAGCACGTGCTGCTGCTCGGCGCATCCGGCTCGGGAAAGTCCACGCTGCTGCAGGGCTTCGGCGGCGTGCTCGGCGGAGCGGACGAGGGCGAGACCCTCGGCGACCTGCTCGTTGACGGGCGGGCGCCGGTCGACGCGCGCGGACGAGTCGGCATGGTGCTGCAGGACCCCGACACCCAGACGATCCTCGCCCGGGTCGGCGACGACGCCGCGTTCGGCTGTGAGAACCTCGGCATCCCGAGAGACGAGATCTGGCCGCGGGTGCGGGAGGCGCTGGATGCCGTGCAGCTCGACGTCGCGCTCGATCGCTCGACCGCGGCTCTGTCGGGCGGACAGAAGCAGCGTCTCGCGCTGGCCGGCGTGCTCGCGATGCGCCCTGGCGCGATCCTGCTGGACGAACCCACCGCGAACCTCGACCCGGACGGGGTGAGGGAGGTGCGGGATGCCGTGGGCGCGGCGCTCGACCGCACCGGTGCGACGCTCGTGGTCATCGAGCACCGCATCGACGTCTGGCTTCCCCTTGTGACCAGGGTGATCGTGCTCGGCGCGGGCGATGACGGCACGGTCGTGCTGGCCGACGGCAGCCCCGAGGTCGTGCTGGGGGAGCGAGGCGCCGAGCTCGCGGCATCCGGCGTCTGGGTTCCGGGCCACCCGCCTGTGCTACCGCCTGCGCCCCTCTCCGCGCCCGGCGAGCCGCTCGTCGAGGCGCACTCCCTGCAGGTGTCGCGCCGGCGAGGGCTCCCGGTGGCGGGCCCGTTCGACCTCGCCGTACGCGCGGGCGAGGTGCTGGGCATCACCGGACCGAACGGCGCGGGCAAGTCGACCCTCGGACTCACTCTGGCCGGGCTGATCCCCGCCGAAGCGGGCGTCGTGAGAGCGACGCCGACCCTCGCAAACGGCGAGACGCCCGATCCGCTCCGATGGTCGTCGCGGGCGCTGCTGACGCGCATCGCGACGGTGCTGCAGACCCCCGAGCACCAGCTGCTCGCGAAGACCGTGCGTGAAGAGCTCGCGGTCGGCCCCCGCGCCCTGCGGCTCCCGTCGGACGAGATCGCGGCCCGCACCGACGACCTCCTCGTTCGGCTGCGGCTCCGGGCCCTCGCGGACGCCAATCCTTACACACTGTCCGGTGGGGAGAAACGGCGGCTGACGGTGGCCGCGGCGATCGCCACACGCCCGCGGATGCTCGTGCTCGACGAGCCCACCTTCGGTCAGGATGCCGTGACCTGGGGCGAGCTGGTGGCCCTGATCGCCGCTCTCCGCGACGAGGGCACCGCGATCGTCGCGATCAGTCACGACGAGGCCGTGCTCGACGCCCTGCATGCTCGGCGGATCGAGGTCGGCCGATGATCGACCCGCTGACCGCCCGCGTCGAGCGCACAGGAACCATCGCGCCGCGCTCGGCGCTCGCGAAGCTCGCCGCCGCGCTGCTCATCGCACTGCCGCTCGTGCTGACAATCGATGTCGTCTCGGCATCCGTCGCCCTCCTGCTGGAGATCCCGCTGCTGATGCTCGCCGGGCTACGGGCCCGGGAGTTCTGGCTCCGCACCGCGGTGCTGTGGGTCGCCGCACCCCTGAGCGCGGTCACGATCGCGCTCTACGGCGCGACGAGCGGCACCGTGCACTTCGAGTGGCTCGTGATGCGCGTCAGCGACGGATCGCTCGCGCTCGCCGCCGCGACCGCGGTGCGCGTGCTCGCGATCGGTCTGCCGGCCGTCGTGCTCTTCGTAACCGTCGATCCGACCGATCTCGCCGACGACCTCGCCCAGCGACTGCGCCTGCCGGCTCGGTTCGTGGTCGGTGCTTTGGCCGGGATGCGGATGCTGGGCCTGCTCGCCGACGACTGGCGTGCCCTGGCCCTGGCCAGGCGGGCGCGCGGCGTGGCCGATGAAGGCAGGGTGCGCCGCGCGTTCGGCATGGCGTTCGCACTGTTCGTGCTGGCGATCCGGCGCGGTTCGTCGCTCGCCACGGCGATGGAGGCGCGAGGATTCGGTGGCACAGGCGCGCGTTCCTGGGCGCGCCCGTCGCGGTGGGACCGACGCGACACCGCGCTCGTCGTCGTGGCGGCTGTCATCCCCGTCGTCGCGATCGGCGTCGCCGTGCTCTCGGGGGCGTGGAACTTCATCCTCGGCCCGACGGCCTGACCGCCGCCCGCCCACCGCGCACAGCACCGCACAGCATCCCGATATTCAGCTTTCTCATAGCGAGCGCATCCGCGGATTCGCTAGCATCGAGGTAACCCAAGGGGAGTACTCCGCCACGGGCGGCTCGTCATTACGGATGTCCCTGCATCCCGGGTCCCCGGTCCTCGTTCGAGGATGGAGAAGACCTTGGCGTAGACCCTGTCGCGCCATCTCTCGGAGACCCCTGTGAACATCACTCCCCTGGTCTGGATCATCACGATCCTCGTCACGATCGCCTTCTTCGTGTACGAGTTCTTCGCGCACGTCCGCAAGCCGCACGAACCGACGGTCGGCGAGTCCGCCCGCTGGTCGGCCTTCTACATCGGCCTCGCGCTGCTGTTCGGCGTCGGCATCGGCATGGTCTCCGGGTGGGAGTTCGGCGGCGAGTACTTCGCGGGCTACCTCACCGAGAAGGCCCTGTCGATCGACAACCTCTTCGTGTTCCTCATCGTGATGGCCGGGTTCGCGGTGCCCAAGATCTACCAGCAGAAGGTGCTGATGATCGGCATCGTGATCGCGCTCATCATGCGCGGCGCGTTCATCGCCGTGGGCGCCACGCTGATCGAGAACTTCTCCTGGATCTTCTACCTGTTCGGCGCCCTGCTGCTCGTGCTCGCATACCGGCAGGCCTTCGTCAGCGGCGACCACAACCCTGCCGACGGACGGTTCATGCGCTTCGTGCGCCGCATCCTCCCCGTGAGCGACGAGTACGACGGCGACCGTCTCACGGTCGTCAAGGCGGGCCGCCGCTTCGTGACGCCGATGTTCCTCGTCATCATCGCGATCGGCTTCGTCGACCTCATCTTCGCTGTCGACTCAATCCCCGCGATCTACGGTCTGACGGAGGAGGCGTACATCGTCTTCACCGCCAACGCCTTCGCCCTCATGGGTCTGCGCCAGCTGTACTTCCTCATCGGCGGTCTGCTCGAGCGCCTCGTGTACCTCGCGCAGGGTCTCGCCGTCATCCTCGCCTTCATCGGCGTCAAGCTCGTGCTCCACGCGATGCACGTCAACGAGCTGCCGTTCATCAACGGCGGCGAGCCGATGCTGTGGGCTCCCGAGATCCCGATCTGGTTCTCGCTCGTGTTCATCGGCGCGACGATCGCCGTCGCGACGGTCGCGAGCCTCGCCAAGACCCGCCGCGACGACCGCCGCGCCGCCCTCGACTCCTCCTCCGCAGGCACTCCCGCCGACACCACCCCTCGCACAGACAAGGAACCCTCGTGAACAAGTCGCGCCGCTCCGACGCGTCCGCAGACCCTGACAGACCCGGCGCCCGAATGACCTCGGGCACCCCCGGACCGCAGAGGTCGACCCGATGATGGGCGACCTGCTGTGGAACATCGCTCTCGTCCTCGTCTTCGTGCTCGTCGGCGGCGTCTTCGCCGCGACGGAGATGGCGTTGGTGACGCTGCGCGAGAGCCAGATCAACGCGATCGCGGCCCGCGGGCGCCGCGGCGCGAAGGTCGCGGGCCTCGCGCGCAACCCGAACACGTTCCTCTCGGCCGTGCAGATCGGCGTCACCGTGGCCGGCTTCGCGTCGGCCGCCTACGGCGCCACCTCGATCGCACCGTCGGTCGCGCCGCTCCTGCAGTCGCTCGGCCTCGACGAGCAGCTGTCGTTCACTCTCGCGACGGTCATCCTCACCCTGCTGATCGCGTACCTGTCGCTCGTGCTCGGCGAGCTCGTGCCCAAGCGTCTGGCGATCCAGCGCAACGCGCAGTTCGCCTACGCCGTGGCCCCGGTTCTCGACGGCTTCGCGACCGTGATGCGGCCGGTCATCTGGCTGCTCTCGGTCTCGACCAACGCCCTCGTGCGTCTGCTCGGCGGAGATCCGCACAAGACGGCCGACGAGCTCAGCGAAGAGGAGCTGCGCGACATCGTCGCGACGCACCAGAGCCTCCCCGATGACGAGCGCCGCATCCTCGACGACGTGCTGTCGCTGCGCGACCGCCAGGTCAGCGAGGTCATGCGCCCCAGGCCCGAGGTCGTCGCGCTCGACGGCACCGCCACGATCGCCGAGTCGATGGCGCAGGTGACCGAGCTGCCATTCTCGCGGTACCCGGTGGTCGACGCCTCGATCGACGATATCGTGGGCTTCGTGCACGTGCGCGACCTGTTCGAGGCCGCTGCGAGCGATGCGTCGCGGACCGTCGACAGCCTCGCCCGACCGGTCGAGTACCTGCCGTCGACCGCGCGGGTGCTGCCGACGCTCACCCGCCTGCGCGCGGCGGGCCACCACATCGCGGTCGTCGTCGACGAGTACGGCGGCACCGACGGCATCGTCACCCTCGAGGACCTCGTGGAGGAGGTCGTCGGCGAGATCTTCGACGAGTACGACACGGAGGACCGCATTCCCGCCGCCGGCGGCTCGCTCGACGGTCGCCTCAACCTCGGCGACTTCGCCGAGATCACCGGTATCGCTCTGCCCCGCGGCGCGTCCGACACCGTCGCGGGCTTCGTGACGGAGATGCTCGGCCGCCTCGCGGTCGTGGGCGACGCGGTCGAGGTGCCAGGCGCGACGATCCGGGTCACGGCCGTCGACCGCCGGCGCATCTCCGAGATCAGGGTCGTGCTGCACGACGAGTCCGACGCGTCCGGCGAATCCTCCGCCGAGAACGCTCCCGTCTGATCCTGCTCGACCGCTGCCGGCGGCTCAGGTCTCGTTCCAGAGCCGCCGGTAGTAGTCGATTCTCGCGCGGTCGGGCTCCACGCCGTACGCCTCGATGAGTGCGTCCTCCCACCCCGGGCCGAAGTTCCACTGTGTGCTCATCGACGCGACCGCGATGTCCGCCCAGCGGTCAGCGACGCCCAGCGCCGCGAGGTCGACGTGGCCGAGCGGGCGGCTGTCGTCGTCGAGCAGGGTGTTCGGCATGCAGGCGTCGCCATGGCACACGACGAGCACGTCGACGGGCGGGGGAGTCCGCAGATCGTCAGGGACGCGGATGCCGCGCACCGCCGCGTTCGCCATGCGCGACGCCGGGTCCCACGACCACGGGCACTCAGCCACCGGAAGCGCGTCGTGCAGTTCTCGGAGGCCGCGACCCACGGCCCGCACCGCCGTCTCCGGATCGGCGATCCACCGGGGGTCGACCGCACTGCGTCCGGAGAGAGCCGCCGTCACGAGCCACTCGTGCCCGGCATCCCGTCCCTGCTCCAGGACCTCGGGACCCGTCGTCCAATGGCGCGCCCATCGCATGCGCTCCGCCTCGTCGCGCATGTTCGCCTCGAGGTCGTGCGGTCCCCACTTGATGTCCCGGCCGTCGTCGGTGCGGAAGGTCACGCCGCCGAGCGCGTTCCGCCAGACGGGCGTGAGCGCGGCGCCGGCCGCGAGCGAGCGGACGATCTCGGGCACCGGCAGCGCCGCCTCGGGGATGCTCATGCGTCCATCCTCGCGGTCGCGCCGGAAGCTCGGATCCGCCGCGCCGGGTGTCGTAGGCTCGGAGCGATCGATGGCGCGACGCCGCGATCCGGATGACACCGGGAATCAGTTAGGCTGAGACCGAGTCGCACACGTTCGAAGGAGAACCGCATGCAGATCCAGGGATCCGGCGCTCTCGTCACCGGTGGCGCATCAGGCCTCGGCCTCGCCACCGCCCGGGCGCTCGCCGCCGAGGGAGCCGTCGTCACGATCCTCGACCTCCCGTCGTCGTCGGGCGCGGAGATCGCCGAGGACCTCGGGGGCGCCTTCAGTCCCGGCGACGTGACGAATGCCGAGGATGCCGCGGCCGCGGCCCGCGTCGCACAGGAGAGCGCCCCGCTGCGGATCGTCGTGAACTGCGCAGGCATCGCCCCGCCGGCCAAGGTGCTCGACCGCGAGGGAAACCCCGCCGTGCTCGCCGACTTCGAGCGCATCGTGCGCATCAACCTCGTCGGCACGTTCAACGTGCTCTCGCAGGCCGCAGCCGTGATCGCGAAGAACGACCCGACCGAGAGCGGCGACCGCGGCGTCATCGTGAACACCGCGAGCGTCGCCGCGTTCGACGGACAGATCGGACAGCCGGCCTACTCGGCCTCGAAAGGCGGGGTGCACGCGATGACCCTCCCCGTCGCGCGCGAGCTCGCCCGCTACGGCATCCGGGTCTGCACGATCGCCCCGGGCATCATGGAGACGCCCATGCTGATGGGGCTGCCGCAGGAGGCGCAGGACTCTCTCGGCACGCAGGTGCCCTACCCCTCGCGGCTCGGCCGACCCGACGAGTACGCATCGCTCGTGCGCCAGATCGTCGAGAACGGCTACCTCAACGGCGAGACGATCCGCCTCGACGGCGCGATCCGCATGGCGCCGAAGTGACCGGCGGCGACGTGACCGCACGCATCGAAGGAGAACCCATGTCCCTCGCAGGCAAGACCATCCTCATGTCGGGCGGGAGCCGCGGCATCGGCCTCGCGATCGCCCTGCGCGCCGCGGCCGACGGCGCGAACATCGCGATGCTCGCGAAGACCGACACCCCGCATCCGAAGCTCGAGGGCACCGTGCATACCGCGGCCGAGCAGATCCGCGCGGCGGGCGGGCAGGCGCTGCCGATCGTCGGAGACGTGCGCGACGACGACGACATCACCGAAGCCGTGCTGAAGACCCAGGGCGAGTTCGGCGGCATCGACATCGTCGTCAACAACGCCAGCGTGATCGACCTCTCCCGGTCGCTCGAGCTCGGCGCCAAGAAGTACGACCTCATGCAGGACGTCAACGTGCGCGGCACGTTCATGCTGTCGCGCGCAGCGATCCCCATGCTCAAGGATGCCGAGAACCCGCACATCCTCTCGCTGTCGCCGCCTCTGAACCCGACGCCGAAGTGGCTCGGCGCGCACACCGGCTACACGCTCGCGAAGTTCGGCATGACCATGGTCACGCTGGGCCTGGCGGCGGAGTTCGCGCGCGACGGCATCGCCGCCAACACCCTCTGGCCGCGCACGACGATCGCGACTGCCGCGGTGCAGAACCTCCTCGGCGGCGATAAGGTCATGGCCGCGAGCCGCACCGCCGACATCTACGCCGACGCCGCGTACTCGGTGCTCACCAAGCCCGCCCCCGACTACACCGGACAGACGCTCATCGTGGAGGACGTGCTCGAGGCCGACGGCGTCACGGACTTCTCACGGTACGCGGCGATTCCCGGCACGCCTGACGACCGCCTGTTCCCCGACATCTTCCTGGACTGACGGGGCTCGCGGGGGCCCGTCAGAGCAGCAGGTAGACCGCGCCGACCACCGTCAGGGTGATCACGATGCGGTCGAACAGCGCCTGATCGAGTCGCCTCGCCACGAGCAGGCCGATCAGTGCGCCGATCACCACGAGCGGCGCGAGTGCGGCATCCATCCACAGCACCGGCGGATGAAAGAGGCCGAGCCCGGCCAGGAACGGCACTTTCGTCACGTTGATGATCGCGAAGAACCACGCTGACGTCCCGAGGAACACCTGCACCGGCGTGCGAGTCGCGAGGAAGTACATCGACATCACGGGGCCGCCCGCGTTCGCGACCATGGTGGTGAAGCCGCCGAGCGTGCCGTAGGTGCCGGCGAGGAGGATGCCGCCGTGCGGCGTCTCCTGCACCTCCCGCCGACTCTGGCGCCAGCGCCGCCACAGGGTCACCGCGATCATGAGCAGCAGGATCACGCCGATCGCCCGGCGCACGATGCCGTCGCCCGCGACCGCGAGGAACGCGAACCCGACGAGGAGTCCCGCGACGACCGCCGGGGCGAGGCGCAGCAGAGTCGGCCAGTGGGCGTGACGCCGGTACGCGAGGATCGCGAACACGTCACCGACCATGAGCAGCAGGAGCATCGCCGCGGTCGACGTGCGCGCAGGGAGCACGGTCGCGAACAGCGCGATCGCGAGGATGTTCGCCCCGGGCAGCGCGGTCTTCGAGATGCCGATCGTGACGGCGGCGACGCCGAGCGCGACCCACGCCCAGGGGTCGAGCGAGGGCACCGTCAGGCCCCGGCCGTCGGACGGGTCAACTCCGCGCGTTCGCGAGAGACGAGGCGAAGCGCGTCGCGCGCTGCTCGAGGTCGGACCAGTCGGAGTCCTTGATCGAGGCGGCGTTCGCGAGGTCGCCGCCGGCCCCGACGGCCACCGCCCCCGCGCGGAACCAGTCGGCGAGGTTGTCGGGGGTGACTCCGCCGGTCGGCATGAGCGGTGCCTCGGGGAAGGGCCCGCGCAGCGCACCGAGATAGGAGGGGCCGCCGAGCGAGGCGGGGAAGATCTTCACGACGTCGACGCCGAGTTCCAGCGCCCCCATGACCTCGGTCGGGGTCATCGCCCCGGTCATCACCACGCGACCGGTGTCGAGCATGGTGCGCGTGAGGGCGGGAAGCGTGCCAGGGCTCACCAGGAACTCGGCACCCGCGTCGGCCGCGGCGGTCGCCTGCTCGGCCGTCGTGACGGTGCCCGCTCCCACGTAGGCGGCGTCGCCGTGGCGGGCGATGAGCTCGCGGATGACAGCGGGGGCGTCAGGAGTCGAGAACGTGACCTCGATGCCGGTCACGCCGCCGCGGATGATCGCCTCGGACGCCTCCAGTGCGAGCTCGGGGGAGGGGGCGCGGAGAACAGCGAGGACGCCGGTGGCGCGGGCGCGGTCGAGACGGTCGGGCATCAAGGCTCCTTCGGTGGGGGTGCGTCCATTCTCTCGGACGGCTACTTGTCGTTACAAGCTCGGCGCGGGAGGCCAGGCGTCGATCGCGTCCTTGGAGTCCTTGAGACCCAGGCCGCTGTGCTCGCGAAGGAGCTTGATCGCCGCGATCGGCTGCTCGGTCGCGACGAGGCGATCGATGTCGGAGGCGACGGATGCCGGCAACGACGAGCGCAGCGCAGCGGCATCCGTCGGCGACGGTCGCGGCACCCGGATCGCGGTGGTCGCGGGTGCGGAACCGACCACCCAGCGATCGATCGCGCCCTTCGCCTCGCGCAGACTCACGTCGGTGTGGTCTCGGTAGACCTTGATCGCCTGGATCTTCTGCTCCGCGGCGACCAGCCGGTCGATCTCGGTGACGGCATCCGGCGGGAGGGAGACGGCAGCGCCCGGGCGTCCGGCCGCCGAACCGGGCGCGACCGGCACCCGCGGCCGCATCGCGCGGAACGCGCGTGACAGCACGGCGACGACGATCAGGGTAGCTACGACGATTCCGATGATCCAGACGAGGTCCATAGTCGTCAGTCTAAGAAGGGTCCGGCGCTGCTCCCCAGCCGCCTCCCACCCGCCCGCCGGTACCCTGGAGGGTATGACCGAGAATCCCCGCACGCGCGAGACGCGCCCCGCGACCGCGCCCGCCCGTTCGGGGACCGCGATCCGCTCGACCGGCGGCACGCAGGTGCGCCCGGCGACCGAGGGATGGACGCAGCAGAAGGATGCCGAGGGCCGACCGCTCCTGCAGTTCGCGAGCCCGAAGCGCGGCAAGCCGCCGGTGCACCTCGCCGACCTCACCCCGGCCGAGCGCATCGAGAAGGTGAAGGAGCTCGGACTCCCCGGGTTCCGCGCGAAGCAGCTCGCCACCCACTACTTCCGTCACTACTCGTCCGACCCTGCGGACATGACCGACCTCCCCGCCGGCATCCGCGACGACCTCGTGGCGGGCATGCTGCCTCCGCTCATGACCGAGGTCCGTCGGCTCGAGACCGACCGCGGCGACACGATCAAGTTCCTCTGGCGCCTGCACGACGGCGCGCTCGTCGAGTCGGTGCTCATGCGCTACCCGGGCCGCATCACGCTGTGCGTCTCATCGCAGGCCGGATGCGGCATGAACTGCCCGTTCTGCGCGACCGGCCAGGCCGGGCTCACCCGCAACATGTCGACCGCTGAGATCATCGAGCAGATCGTCCGAGCCAACCGCGCGATCGCGAACGGCGAGCTGGGCGGCAAGCGCCGCGACGACCACTCGATGGAGCGCGTCTCGAACATCGTCTTCATGGGGATGGGCGAGCCGCTCGCGAACTACAAGCGCGTCATGGACGCGGTGCGCACCATGGTCGCCCCGCAGCCCGACGGGCTCGGCATGAGCGCGCGCGGCATCACCGTCTCGACCGTCGGCCTCGTGCCGGCGATCAAGAAGCTCGCCGACGAGAACATCCCCGTGACGTTCGCGCTGTCGCTGCATGCGCCGGACGACCATCTGCGCGACGAGCTGATCCCGGTGAACTCGCGGTGGAAGGTCGACGAGGCCCTCGACGCCGCGTACGACTACTACGCCAAGACCGGCCGCCGCGTCTCGATCGAGTACGCGCTCATCAAGGACATGAACGACCACGCGTGGCGCGCCGACCTGCTCGCGGAGAAGCTCAACGCCCGCGGGCGGGGCTGGGTGCACGTCAACCCGATCCCGCTGAATCCGACGCCCGGCTCGATCTGGACCTCGTCCGAGACCTCCGTGCAGAACGAGTTCGTGCGCCGGCTGAACGACGCCGGCATCCCGACGACCCTTCGCGACACCCGCGGCAAGGAGATCGACGGCGCCTGCGGTCAGCTCGTCGCCACGACGGAGGATGAGGCGGCCTCGGCCGCGATGGCCTGATCCGCCGGTTCTCGGGCCTCGAAGCTGAGGGCGTTCAAAGCCTTCTTCCAACGGATGCTCAGGCGACCTTTCGTAGATTGTCGGGATGCCCTATTCCGCTCACCGTCCAGGACGGTTCGATTCTCAGGGCCGGATCATCCTCGACAGCGACCCGAACGCTGACACGGACGACCTGGACTTCCTGCGCGCCTACGAGCCGAGCGGCGCCGACCGGAATGCCGATGCGCAGCCGACCGCGCCGATCGACGACCAGGTAGTGCCGACGGACGAGACGGATGCCGCGGCATCCGCTCCTCGCAACCCGAAGCCGCGCCGCAAGCCCCGCGAGCGCAAGCCCCGGGTGCCGGGATCACGGCTGCGCGCCCTCGCGATCCTCGGCGGTGCCGAGGGCGAGATCCTCGACAGGGTCCCCGGCGAGACCCCGCGCTTCGTGCAGATGTTCTTCGTGCTCGCAGGCACCGCACTCGTCTCCGCGATCTCGATGCTCTTCGCCCTCACGACCGGGGTCCAGGCCGCGATCTGGCTGGCCGTGCCGCTGGCCGTCGTGTGGGCGCTCATCATCTTCAACCTCGACCGGTTCCTCACCTCGACCATGACGTCGACCCGCAACGTGTGGAAGCTCATCGGCCTCGCCATCCCGCGCGTCATCATGGCCGCGATCATCGGCTTCGTCGTCGCCGAGCCGCTCGTGCTGCAGATCTTCCACAACGACATCTCCCGCGAGGTCGCCGCCACGAACATCACGCAGGCGCAGTCCGATCAGGAGGCCCTGGAGACCGGACCCGAGAAGAAGGCCCTCGACGCGGCATCCGATCGCGTCGCCGAGCTCGAGAACCAGGCCGCGACGGGCATCGTGGCCGGGACCGAGTCGTCGTCGGCGACCGAGTCGGCCGCGCAGGCGACGGTCGATGACCTCACCGCCAAGATGACCGCGCAGCAGGCCGTGATCGACCAGGCGCGCCTGCTCTACCAGTGCGAGCTGACCGGCGAGGGCGCGGGCACCGTGCCCGGCTGCACCGGCGTGAACGGCGAGGGTGCGAGCTCGGATGCCGCGCAGGCCCAGCTTGCCGAGGCGCAGCAGACGTACGACGCGCTCGCCGCGCAGCTGCGCACCGCGAACGAGGAGCTCGCCGCCGCCGGCACCGCCGCGAAGGAGAACACCTCGACGTCGGAGGCGCAGAACCGCGAACAGGCGCAGGACCAGCTGCCGGCCGCCCGCGACACGTACGAGTCGGCGCTCGCCGCCTACAACGCGCGGGCCGAATCCGTGGCGTCCGGCAACGCCAGGGCGACCGGACTGCTCAGTCAGATCAGCGGCCTCAACCGGCTCAGCGAGAAGGAGCCCGCGATCCTCTGGGCGCACATCCTCATCGCGGCGCTGTTCTTCATGATCGAGCTGCTGCCCGTGCTCGTGAAGGTGCTCACCTCCTACGGCGACCCCTCGCTGTACGAGCGGGCCGTCGCGATCCGCAAGCAGGTCGCGCTCGATCGTGTGACGGCCGAGGGGTTCCGCGATCGGGCGTCGATCGTGAACGAGCAGTCGACCGGCATCCAGGCCGAGACGGATGCGGCGGCACCGCAGACCCGGGCCGAGCGGCGCGAGGCGGAGCAGGAACGAGAGCGCACCGACCAGCGCGCGCAGGCGCAGACGCTGGAGGAGCAGGAGCGGATGCTGCAGTCGCAGGCGTGAGCGCGCAACCCCGCCCAGCATGCCGGTATGCGCGAGTAGCGTAAGACCATGGTCAACTATCGCTATCTCGGCAACAGTGGTCTCAAGGTCTCGGAGATCACCTACGGCAACTGGGTCACCCACGCATCGCAGGTCGAAGACGACGCGGCCGTCAAGACGGTCCACGCCGCTCTGGATGCCGGCATCACCACGTTCGACACCGCCGACACCTATGCCAACACCGCGGCAGAGGTCATCCTCGGCAAGGCTCTCGAAGGGCAGCGTCGCGAGGGTCTCGAGATCTTCACGAAGGTGTACTTCCCGACCGGCGAGAAGGGCCCGAACGACACCGGTCTCAGCCGCAAGCACATCATGGAGTCGATCAACGGCTCGCTGAAGCGCCTCGGCACCGACTACGTCGACCTCTACCAGGCGCACCGCTTCGACTACGAGACCCCGCTCGAGGAGACGTTCCAGGCGTTCGCCGACATCGTTCGCCAGGGCAAGGCGCTCTACATCGGCGTCTCGGAGTGGACAGCCGAGCAGCTGCGCGACGGTCACGCGCTCGCGAAGCAGCTCGGCATCCAGCTCATCTCGAACCAGCCCCAGTACTCGATGCTGTGGCGCGTGATCGAGGGCAAGGTCGTGCCGACCTCGGAGGAGCTGGGCATCTCGCAGATCGTGTGGTCGCCGATGGCGCAGGGCGTGCTCAGCGGCAAGTACCTGCCAGGGCAGCCGCTGCCCGAGGGTTCCCGCGCGACCGACCCGCACAGCGGCGCCGACTTCATCAAGAGCTTCCTCAAGGACGACATCCTCGAGGCGGTGCAGAAGCTGAAGCCGATCGCCGAGCAGGCCGGCCTCACGATGCCGCAGCTCGCGATCGCCTGGGTGCTGCAGAACCCGAACGTGGCCGCCGCGCTGGTCGGAGCCTCGCGCCCCGAGCAACTCGCCGACACGGTCAAGGCGTCGGGTGTGAAGCTCGACGACGACACCCTCACCGCGATCGATGAGGCTCTCGGCGACACGGTCAACCGTGACGCCGAGCGCACGTACGAGACGTCGCCGAAGACCCGCCTGGTCTGACTCCCCGGCTGTCGGGCCGCGCGCTGCGCCCTCGCCCTTCACGCCAAGACCCACCTCGAACGCCGAGACCCACCACTGCCGATGTCGGCGGGGGTGGGTCTCGGCGGTTCCGATGGGTCTCGGCGCAGGTGGGGGCGCGCTACTCCTTCACCGCACCAGCGGTCAGACCCTGCACGATCCAGCGGCTCGCGAGGGCGAACATCGCCATCGTCGGCAGGATCGTCAGCACGGCGGCCGCGCTCATCGAGCCCCAGTCGATGTTGAACGTCGAGATGAAGCCGTTCAACGCGGAGGGCACCGTGCGGTTCTCGTCGGTGTTCATCAGCACCACCGACAGGAACAGCTCATTCCAGCAGTTGACGAAGTTGAAGATGAACGCCGCGATGATGCCGGGCGTCATCACCGGGACGAGCACCCGGAACAGGGCGCCGAAGCGGGAGCATCCGTCGATCATCGCCGCCTCCTCCAGCGCGTCCGGCACGTTCTCGAAGAACCCGCGGAGCATGACGGTGGAGAACGGGATGCAGATCGCGATGTACACGAGGATGAGACCGGGCTTGGAGTCGACCAGGCCGAGGTCGGTCATCATCGAGTACAGCGGCCCGAGCGCGATGAATGCGGGGATCATCTGCGTGAGCAGGAACGCCACGAGCACCGTGCCCTTGCCGCGGAACTCGAACCGCGCGATCACGTACGCGCTGAGCAGGGCGATGAGCGTCGCCACGGCGCCCGCGACCACGGCGACGATCGCCGAGTTCGCGAGGAACACCCCGAACGAGCTCTGCTCGAACAGGCTCGTGTAGTTGTCGAGCGACGGCTCGCTCGGCCAGTACTCGATCGGGAACCGGTTGATCGTGCCGGGCGACTTGAACGACGTCAGCGCGATCCAGTACAGCGGGAACAGCGTGATGAGCAGCCACAGTCCGAGGCCCACGACACGCACGACGCCGCCGACGGTGATGCGCCTCTGCGTCGAGCGCGGCGCCTTCGCGGCATCCGGCACCGTGATGCGGCGCGTCTCGGTGATGGTGGTTCCGGTGGGGGTGGTGATGGTCATCGCTGGGCCCTCCGCATCGCCATCAGGTAGAACGCGCAGAACACGAACAGGAAGGCGACGACGATGAGGCCGATCGCACTCGCGATGCCGTAGTTGCCCTGCTGGGTGTAGTTGATCATCCAGGTGGTGACGATGTGCGTCTGGTTCGCCGGCCCGCCGTTCGTCATCGCGTAGATGATGTCGGGGAAGTTGAAGATCCAGATCACGCGCAGCAGGATCGTCAGCAGCAGCGTCATCGAGATGTACGGGATGATGATCGAGAACAGCTGGCGTACCTTGCCGGCGCCGTCGAGGCTCGCGGCCTCGAGCATCTCGTCGGGCACCGACTGCAGAGCCGCGAGGATCATGATCGCGAAGAACGTCACTCCGTACCAGATGTTCGCCACGATGACCGCGAACATCGCGAGCTTCGGGTCGGCCAGCCACGGCAGCGGCGCGTCGATCAGGCCGGCCTTCATGAGCAGATCGTTGACGACGCCGAACTCGGCGTTGAACATCCAGCGGAACAGCATCCCGATGAGGAAGCCGGAGACGGCCCACGGGAAGAACACGAGCGCCTGGTAGAGCCCGCGGAACGTGAAGCGCTTGCGCAGGGCGAGCGCGATGAGGAACCCGATCACCAGCTGCGGCACGAGGGAGCCGACGACCCAGAGCACCGAGTTCCAGGCCACGACGGGAAAGGCCGGGTCCTGGAAGACGGTGACGAAGTTGTCGAAGCCCACCCAGGGCGTGGAGGTGAGGTCCCACAGGTTCCAGTCGTGGAAGGCCATGCGCGCGCCCTGCAGCATCGGCCAGTACGTGAACCACACGACGAACACGATCGCCGGGGCCATGAAGGCCAGCAGGGTGAGAGCGTGACGCGCCTTGAACGGCCGCCGGCGCGAGCCGGGGGAGGCCCCGCCGGCGGTGCCGGCGGAGCCTCTCTCACGAAGAGCGGATGACACGGTCAGCCCTTCTCCGCGGCGTACTTCTCGGTCCAGAACGCGTCCCACGACTCCAGCAGCTCGCTGGTCGACATGTTGCCGAGGAGCACGTTCTGCACGTCCTGGTCGGACTTCTGGATCCACTCGGTCCACCAGCTGACGCCGCGCGGCTGGCGCACGTTGACGTACGTCTCCGGGTCCTCGGTCATCGTGACGTAGCTCGTCCACGGGCCGGTCGAGTAGAACTCGTCGTCCGCCGCGTCGGCGATGATCGGCACGAGGCTGTTGGCCTGCGCGAACTCGGTCGCGGGCTCGGCCGACGAGAGGAACTCGACGAGCTTGACCGCTGCCTCCTTGTTCTCGCTCTTCTCGGCGACGCCCCAGCCGGCGACGGCCAGCGGCTGCGCAGCCTTGCCCGACGGGCCGACGAGCAGCGGAGCGGTGTCCCACTGGTCCTCGGTGAGCGAGGAGTCCTGCACGGTGGCGATGACCTCGGGGTCCTGGAGCAGGAACGCGGTGGTGCCGTTCGTGAAGCCGGCGACCATCTCGGGGTAGCCCCACGACACGGCCGACGGCGGCGAGGCCTTCTTGAAGAGGTCGAAGTAGTCGTCGACCGCCTCCTGCGCCTCGGGAGCGGCGAAGATCGTCGAACCGTCCTCCATGAGGAACGCGTCCTCGGTGTTCAGGCCGTCGATCGTGTAGGCCTCGATCGCGGCGACGACGTTGCTGTTCGCGTTCGCGCCACCTCGGAAGGCGTAGCCGTAGATGTTGTTCGACGGGTCCTGGATCGCGCTGGCCTGCTCGAGCAGGTCTTTCCAGCTGTGCGGCGGGCCGTCGAAGCCGGCCGCCTCGACGAGGTCGGTGCGGTAGAAGAGCGACAGGCCGTAGAAGCCGTAAGGCACGAAGTAGCTCTTGCCATCGGCAGCGACCGACGCAGACTGCGCGTTCTCGGTCAGGGCGTCCCAACCGTCCCACTTCTCGAGGTCGGCGCCGAGGTCGTACAGCCAGCCGTTGTTCGCGAACGGGCCGACCGTGATGTCGCGGACCTCGAGCACGTCGACACCCTTGCCGGACTGCAGCATCTGCTGGATCTTCTGGTCGGCCTGCTCGGTCGGGGGCGACACGAGCTTGACGGTGATGTCGGGGTTCTCCTCCTCAAACTGGTCGAGCAGCCCGCGGATCAGCTCGGTGCGGGCCGGGTTGGTCAGGCTCTCGACCATCTGCAGGGTGGTCGTGCCGCCAGCGGACGAGCCGCCGGAGCCGCCGGAGCAGCCGGTCAGCGCGAGGACGGCGACGGTGCCGAAACCCGCGGCGGCCGTCAAGATGCGGTTCTTCTTCACGAGGTGCCTCTCAATTTCTGGTGTGGTGGGTCGGGTAGGGAAGGGATCGGGAGTCAGGAGACGATGACGCGGTCGGCGGTGCGGATGCCGGCGCGGCTCAGGATCTGCGGAACGCAGCGGTCGACGAAGGCCTCGAAGTCGGACTGCTCGGTGTACAGGTGCGCCGACAGGCGGAAGTAGCCGACGCCGCGGAAACTGGTGAACGCGGTCTCCACGCCGACCGCGTCGAGCAGGTCCATGCGGAGGGCGTCCGCCTCCTCGCGGGAGGCGCCGAGTCCGAGCGGCAGACGCACGAGCCGCATCGACGGCACGGGGGAGGGCAGCGGGGTCAGGGGGTCCTCGTCGCCGTACGGCCGCAGCGCTTCGGCGATCATCTCGGCACCGGCATCCGCGATCTGCGCCATCGCGATGCGCGCGGCCGCCCAGCCGAACTCGTTCTCGACGAAGTCGATCGCGGTGGGGGTGGCGAGGTAGGTGGTCGCGTCGATCGTGCCCTGGGTGTCGAAGCGCTCGGGGTAGGGCTCGCGCGCGGCCCACGAGTCGATGAGGGGCCACAGCTCGTCGCGGTCGGGGGCCGTGGTGACGAGCAGGGCCGATCCGCGCGGGGCGCAGGGCCACTTGTGCAGGTTGCCGAACCACCAGTCGCCGCCGGCGACGGCCGCCGCGTCGGCGATGAGGCCGGGCGCGTGCGCGCCGTCGACCAGCGTGCGGACGCCGCTCTCGCCGGCGATGTCTGCGATGCGGCGGGTCGGCAGCACGCGCGCCGTGGGCGAGGTGATCTGGTCGACGACGATCAGCCGGGTGCGCGGGGTGAGTGCCGCGGCGAAGAGCTCGACGATCTCGTCGTCGGAGGCCAGGAGCGGCAGGGCGACGGTGCGGACGCTCGCGCCGAAGCGGCGGGCCAGGCGCTCGGCGCCCATCGTGATGGCGCCGTAGCCCTGGTCGGTCACGAGGATCTCGTCGCCCGCTTCCAGCTGCAGGGCGTTGTAGACGACCGTCGCGGCGGCCGAGGCGTTGGGCACGAAGACGCTGTCGTCGGCGCGGGCACCCACGAACGGCGCGGTGCGCTCGCGGGCCTCGCGCACCCGCTCCGAGATCCGGGGGAACCACTCCACCGGGCTGAGGTCGGCCCGCCGACGCAGGGCGTCCTGGTGCGCGACGACGGCGGACGGCACCGCGCCGAACGATCCGTGATTGAGGTGGATCACCTCGGGGTCGAGGGGCCACGCGTCACGCGCTCGCACGCCGGACTTCAGCGTGAGCGGTGCGGGGAACAGCGGATCGGGCATCGGTCCTCATCGGTGAGTGGGGCGAGTTGTTGCACAACTTTGCCACAGTGCCTGCGAATGCGCCATGAAAACGCGAAGATGAAACATAGTTGTCATACGAGTTTTCGCGGTCGGCACATTCCGACAGACTTCACGAGGGGCGGGGCGGTGTCAGAGAGGATGACGATGAGCGCACTGGACACGGCGCTGCACGGGCTGCGTGCTCTGATCGCCGACGGCGCGCTGCGCCCCGGCGACCGCCTCCCCAGCGAGGGCGAGCTGTGCGAGCGGCTCGGCGTCTCCCGGGGGTCGCTGCGCGAGGCGATCCGGATGCTGGCGGCTCTGGGCGTGCTCGAGACGCGGCACGGCTCGGGCAGCTACGTCGGCGAACTGCGCGCCGCCGACCTCATCGGCAGCCTGTCTCTCACGGTCGGGCTGCTGCCGATGGCCGGGGTGCTCGAGCTCACGGAGCTGCGCCGGGTGCTCGAACCGCACGCCGCAGCGCTCGCCGCCGCGCGGATCGACGACGACACCGTGGCGGTGCTCGACGGCATCCTCTCCGAGATCGAGGCGAGCGATGATTTCGAGGAGCACTCGCGCCTCGACCACGCCTTCCACATGACCATCTCCGAGGTCGCGGGCAACGACGCCCTCACGAGCCTCATCGAGGTGCTGCGTTCGCGCTCGCGCGCCTATCGCATCCCGGATGCCGATGATGCGGCCGAGCTCAAGCGGAACTCGGATGCCGGACACCGCGCCATCCTGCGCGGGCTCGCCGCCGCGGATCCCGTCGCGGCCTCGACTGCGGCGTCGGCGCATGTCGCGGCGACGGAGTACTGGGTGCGGCTGTACACGGAGGGCGAGGAGGCCTCCGCCTGATTCGCAGCTCCGCCTGCTTCGCTGCCCACAACGCGCTGCCAACCCACCCCCTTACGACCGAACCACCCCGGTGTGTTCGGTACGCATCGGGGTGGCTCGCGCGGAAAGGGGTGGGTCGCGTCTCAGGGAGGGGGAAGGAGGGAGGGGGCTACGCGAGCGTGATGTCGACCTGGATCTCGGTCGCGAGGCGCTCCAGATCGGCGCGGAGCGCGTCGAGATCGACGGACGACGGAACGCGCGCCGCGACCGTGGCCTCGAACAGGCGGCCGCCGGCCATCGCCGCATCGCGGGTCTCGGTCGACAGTTCCTCGATGCTCAGCGCGTGAGCGTGCAACACGGTCGACACCTCGCGCACGATGCCCGGCCGGTCGTTGCCGAGCACGCGCAGCTCCAGCAGCCGGTCGGGCGCGGGGACGTTCTCGGTGCCGGTGCGCACGGCGACCGTGAGCAGGCCGTCGAGCCCGCGCAGCGCCGACTCCAGTTCCCGGGAGCGCTCGGGCGAGACGGAGACCTCGATGACCCCGGCGAAGGTGCCGGAGAGCTCGGCGAGCTGACTGGTCTCCCAGTTGCCGCCGTGGGCGTCGACGACATCGGCGACGGCGGCCACGAGGCCCGGACGATCAGCACCCGCGACGGTGAGGATGAGAGTGGTCATGCGGCCAGCGTAGCCGTCACTCCGCCCACTCGCCCGTCTCGAGGAAGCGGTCGAGGCGGGTGCGGTGCGGTGCGAGATCCCAGCCTTGCGCGGCGACCCACTCGTCGGAGTAGTAGGTGCCGGCGTAGCGGATGCCGCTGTCGCAGATGAGCGTGACGACGCTGCCGGTCTCGCCTGCCGCACGCATACGGGCGATCAGCTGGAAGGCGCCGTAGAGATTCGTCCCCGTCGAGCCGCCGGCGAGATGAAGGGTGCGCTCGCGCAGCATCCGGATCGCGGCGATGGACCCCGCGTCGGGCACCTGGATCATCTCGTCGATCACCGTCGGGACGAACGACGGCTCGACCTGCGGGCGGCCGATGCCCTCGATGCGGCTCGGGCGTCCGGCCGGCGGGTCGACGGTTCCGGCCCAGCCGTCGTAGAAGGCAGAGCCCTCGGGGTCGACGACCGCGATCTGCGTGTCGTGGCGGCGGTACTTGACGTAGCGACCGAACGTGGCGCTCGTGCCGCCGGTGCCGGCGCCCACCACGATCCAGCGGGGGATCGGATGCCGTTCCTGCGAGAGCTGACTGAACACGCTCTCGGCGATGTTGTTGTTGCCTCGCCAGTCGGTCGCCCGCTCCGCGTACGTGAACTGGTCGAGGTAGTGACCGTGGCAGTCGCTCGCGAGGCGCCGGGCTTCGGGTGACATGTCCTCGGCGCGGTCGACGAAGTGGCACGTACCGCCGTAGAACTCGATGAGGTCGATCTTCTCCTGGCTCGTCGATCGAGGCACGACCGTGATGAACGGCAGCCCCAGCATCCGCGCGAAGTACGCCTCGGACACGGCGGTCGATCCGCTCGAGGACTCGACGAGCGTCGTGTCCTGCGTGATGCGTCCGTTCACGAGGCCGTAGAGCAGCAGCGATCGCGCGAGGCGGTGCTTGAGCGACCCGGTCGGATGAACCGACTCGTCCTTGAGGTAGAGGTCGATGCCCCACTCGCCCGGCAGCGGGAACAGGTGCAGGTGCGTGTCGGCACTGCGGTTCGCGTCGGCTTCCAGCAGGGCGATCGCGGTGCTGGTCCAGTCGCTCATGCCTCGAGCGTAACGCCCGGTCTACTCCTCGAAATAGCCGCCCTCGCCGGTCTCGCCGTCGTACCGGAAGACCCTGCCCTCTTCGAGCGTGATCTGGATGTCGTCACCGAGGGGCTGCTGAGCGAGCAGCTTCTCCTCGAGCATCGTCATCCGCTGCTCGTACTCGGCAGCGGTCTTCGCATCGACGCCCCAGATGGTCGCCACCTTCATGTCGGTGAGGAAGTACAGGAACGCGGTGACCGCCGTGCGGTTGAACTCGGTGTCGGGGATGGTCTGCCACAGCGCGCCGGAGTCGCGGAGACGCTTGTACTCGTCTGCCTTCGCCTGCAGGAGGTCGGCGATCTCGGCCCCGGCCTCGGCGTCGGGATCGGTCCCTGGTTCGTCGGACGGATCGGACGGTGCAGCCGAAGGGAGCGGCGTGGGTGCCGAGACGCCGGTCGGCTCGGCGACGGGAGTCTGCGCCCCGTTGACCAGCGCGCCGATGATAACGGCCACGCCCACGACGATCAGCGCGAGCAGACCACCGACCAGGCTGAGCACCAGACCGTTCGCCCGCGCGCTCGACGGCGCGACCGGCGGAGCGACGGACGAGATCGGGTACCCGCCGTTGGGCTGCGCAGTCCCGTACGGCGGCTGCTGCGGAGTCGCGTACGGGGGCTGCTGCGGAGTCGCGTACGGCGGCGGGGGAGTCGCGTGAGAGGGATGCTGCGGGGCGCCGTACTGCAGCGGTGGACCGAGTGGCGGCTGCTGCGGCATCCCGTACGGCCGGGTCGGCGACGGCTCGCCGTTCAGCGACGGTGCGAGGGGAACCGTGGGCGAGGCGTTCGCCTCCTGCCTGCCCGATCCGGGCGGAGGCGGCGGTACGACCTGCTCGCCCTGCACCTCGGCATCCTGCTCGTCGTGCGCCATCGTGTTCCCCCTGATCTGCCGTGCCGGTCTTCGATCAGGCTATCCGCGTGCGCCGACCCCCGCGGCGCGAACGGATCAGCTGACCGTGCCTGCGCGAGAAGCCGCGCCGTCGTCGTCGATGTGCAGAAGAGATGCCTGCGACTGCTCCTGCTGCAGCTGGAACTCGAACCGTGAGCGGTCGCCGCGGTGGTGCGCCACGAAGTACTCCATCGGGATGCCGTCGGCGCCCCGACTCACGCTGCGCAGCCGCAGCAGGGCCGAACCCGCGCTCACGCCGAGGTGCTGCGCCTGCTCGTGCGTCGCCACGGTCGCCTCGGCGGAGCGGACGCCGCTCGTCGCCACGATGCCGCTCGCAGCGAGCACGCGGTAGAGCGACGCCTCCGACAGGTCCACGCCGAGGGTCACCGCGCCGACGGCCTCCGGCATCCAGGTCGTGGAGAGCGACCACGGCTCTCCGTCCACGTGACGCAGACGCTCGAGCACCACGACGGGCGTGCCGGGGGCGACCTCGAGCGCGGTCGCGATCTCGTCGTCGGCGAGCGCCTGCTCGTGCCGGAGGACGTCGCTGTGCACGTGTCCGCCGCGGCGCTCCACGTCGTCGTACAGACCGACCAGCGTGTGCACCAGGCTCTCGCTCGTGCGCGGGCGCGACACGAACGTGCCCTTGCCCTTGACCCGTTCGACGAGCCCCTCGTGCTCAAGCTGCGCGAGCGCCTGCCGCACGACCGTGCGCGAGATGCCGTAGCGCTCGCACAGTCGATGCTCGCCGGGGAGCGGATCACCCGGCTGCAGCCCGTCACGCTCTATGCCCTCGATGATCAGCTGCCGCAGCTGGTCGTACATCGGCGCTGCGGAGTGCCGGTCGATCGAGTCCTCCATGTCAGTACGCCACCCCCGCGTGCAGGATCACGTTGGCGTACGGCGTGAACTCGCCCGACCGTACGAAGGCGCGAGCGTTCTGCGAGAGCGCCTTGAACTCGACGTGCGGGATGAGCTCGATCTCGAAATCCTGATCGGCGAATCGCTCCCGCAGCGCCTCGAGCACCTCGGGACTCTTCTCGGCCACCTCGGCCGACACCGTCGCGCCCTCGACCACCAGCTCGGCGAGCACGGTGTCGAGCACGTCCAAGAACGCCGGAGCGCCGGGACGGTAGGCGAGATCGATGCGCTCCGACCCGGTGGGGATCGGCAGCCCGGCATCGGTCACGACGATCAGGTCGGTGTGCCCTGTCTCGCTGATGACGCGGGAGAGGGCGGGGTTGATGGTCGTGGTGGTCTTGCGCACGGTGCTCCTCGACTCGGTGTTCGACTCTGGACGACGGATCGGATGCCGTGTCAGGCGGCTTCGCGGGTGGACAGGAACGCGTCGACCTCGGCACGCAGCGGCAGGCTCGGCGAGGCGCCCTGCTTCGTGACGGCGAGGGCTCCGGCGGCGGTGGCCAGGCGCACGGCATCCCACAGCGTGCTGCCGTTCGCGAGCGCGGCGCCGAGGTAGCCCGCGTACGCATCCCCCGCAGCGGTCGTGTCGACGGCCTCGACCGGGAACGGTGGGATGACGGTCGCCCCCTCGGCCGTGACCACGCATGATCCCTGACCCGCGAGGGTGATGACCGCTGCGCCCACGCCCCGGTCGAGGAACCACCGGCCGGCCTCCTCGGCCGTGGCTGCGTCGACGACCTCGACGCCGCTCAGCAGCGACGCCTCCGTCTCGTTCGGGGTCACGATGTCGATGTTGCGCCACACGTCGTCGGGCAGCGGAGCGGCGGGGGCCGGGTCGAGGATGACGGTCATGCCGTGCTCGCGTCCGCGCGCCGTGATGTGCGCGGTGAGGGCCGACGGGGTCTCGAGCTGGGTGAGCAGCACCGAGGTGGTCGGGGCGAGGGCAGTCAGTGCGTCGTCGATCTGCTCGGCGCTGAGCGCGGCGTTGGCGAGGGGCACCATGACGATGTCGTTCTGCGCCGAGGCGTCGACGCGGATGTGCGCGATGCCGGTCGGCCCGGGCACCGTGCGGAGATGCGCGAGGTCGACGCCCGCATCGCTCAGCCCGCTCACGACGAGGTCGTGGAAGAGGTCGTCCCCGACGCACCCGACGAAGCTCGTCCTGGCACCCGACCGACCGGCGGCGACGGCCTGGTTCGCGCCCTTGCCGCCGAGCATGAGCGTGAACTCGTCGCCGAGGATCGTCTCGCCGCGCGCGGGGAGCCTGGTGGAGAAGGTCGTCACGTCGGCGGTGACGCTGCCGACGATGACCACGCCCGAACGATCGGCCGAAGTGGCGGGTGTCATGGGGCTCCTGATCGTCGTCGATCCGCGGTGCTTTGACATCCCCCGCGGCTGTCATTACATTAGCCGAATCCGAACCTGTAACGACAGGTTGCGCGCAAGGAGATCCATGACTGCGTCGTCCCCCCGCCTCTACGTCGACAGCGCCGATCTCGACCGGGTCTCATCGCTTCTCGCCACCGGCGTCGTGCACGGTGTGACGACGAACCCGACGATCCTCGAACGCGGCGGGCGCACCGCCGCGGAGATCCCCGATCTCTACGCGCGGTGGACCGAGGAGGGCGCCCGCGAGGTGTTCTTCCAGACCTGGGGCGGCGACACCGCGTCGTTCCTGCGCAACGCCGACGGCATCCGCGCGCTCGGCGACCGGGTCGCCGTGAAGGTCCCTGCGACGCGCGACGGCTTCGCCGCGGCATCCGCCCTCGTCCGCGACGGTGCGACGGTGCTCGTCACCGCCGTCTACTCCGTCGCGCAGGCGCTGACCTGTGCGAGCATCGGCGCCCAGTACATCGCCCCCTACCTCGGGCGGATGCGGGATGCCGGGCTCGACGGTGACGCCGTGATCGCCGAGATGCAGCAGATGTGCGCCGGCAGCCGATCGAACGTGCTCGCCGCCAGCCTGCGCTCACCCGACGACATCACCGGTCTGCGGCTCGCCGGCGTGCCGTACTTCACCGCGGCGCCCGACGTGCTCGACGCGGTGCTGTACCACGAGGTGAGCGACAGCTCGGCGGCAGAGTTCGACGCGGCGATGGTGCGCCTCGGGGCCTGAGCTCGGATCGTCGCCGGCGCGGCCGCGGCCGCCCGGTCAGGCGGATGCCGCCTGGCGCAGCCACCGCTCGACACCCGCGATGTGGGCCGTCGCGAGCGATGTCGCGAGAGCGGGGTCGTGCTGCGCGATCGCATCGGCGATGGCCCGGTGCTCCGACAGGGTGCGCTCCGCTGCGCCCCCTTCGGTGAGGCCGCGCCAGATGCGCGCCCGAACCGTCTGGCTGCTGAGGTGCTCGATGAGGCTCGCGAGATAGGCGTTGCCGGACATGGCCACGATCTCGCGGTGGAAGCGGATGTCGTGCTCCACCAGCTCCTCGATGCTCACAGTCGCGTCGATCGAGTCGACCTCCTCCTCGATCCGGGCGATCGCGTCGTCGGTGGCGAGGGAGGCGGCGAGCCCGGTGGCCTGCGATTCCAGCATCCGTCGCACCGCGAAGATCTCGAGCATCGAGTCGTCGTCGTGCATGTCGACGACGAAGGAGATGGCCTCCAGCAGCAGATGCGGTTCGAGACTCGTGACATAGGTGCCGTCGCCGCGGCGCACGTCCAGGACGCGGATGACCTCGAGCGCCTTCACGGCCTCGCGCATCGAGTTGCGCGACAGGCCGAGGCGCTCCGACAGCTCCTTCTCGGGCGGGAGGCGGTCGCCGGGAGCGAGCTCGCCGGACACGATCATCGCCTTGATCTTCTCGATCGCCTCGTCTGTCACGGCCATGGCGTCATCCTAGCGATTCATCCGATGTCTGAGGCAGGATGGTCGCATGCGCGTACTCGATTCGCACCTGCACCTGTGGGATCCCGAGATCCTGCACTACTCCTGGCTCGAGGGACCGCTCGCCTGGAGGTTCGCCGACACCGAGATCGACCACGCGCGAATCCCCCGCGCGTCCACGGAGAACGCCGTGTTCGTGCAGGCGGGCACCGACGACGAGGACTTCCTCGCCGAGGTGCAGTGGGTGGCGAGCCTCGCACCCGCGATCGGCGTGACCGGCATCGTCGCCGGCGCCCGCCTCGACCGCGGCACCGACACGACCGCGCACCTCGAGGGACTCGAGACCGAGCCCCTCGTGGTCGGGGTGCGGCACATCCTGCAGGACGAGGCCGACGGGCTCGCCGTCTCCGCCGGATTCATCACCGGAGCCCGTGAGGTCGCGGCCCGCGGCTGGACCTTCGACGCCTGCATCCGCGAGGCGCAGCTGCCCGAGATCTCGCGCCTCGCCGCAGCCGTGCCCGAGCTCAGGATCGTGCTCGACCACCTCGGCAAGCCCGCCGTCGGCACCGCGGACGCACCGGTGGGGCCGAGCCCCGAGTGGGTGCGCGACCTCGACGATCTCGCGCGGCATCCGCAGGTCTCGTGCAAGCTTTCCGGACTGCCAGCCGAAGCCGGCGGGGACTGGGCGGCCGAGCAGTTCGTGCCGTTCCTCGACGCCGCGGCCGACGCCTTCGGCGGGGACCGCCTGATGTGGGGGAGTGACTGGCCTGTGTCGGTCATCGGTCCGGCGGAAGAGGGCGACCCGCACGCGCCCGAAGACGGCTCGGCGACCTACCAGCCGCATGCGCGGAACCGCTGGGCGAAGACGGTGATCGACTGGGCTCAGGCGCGCGGACACGACCTCGACGCCCTGTTCTGGCGGAATGCCGAGGAGTTCTACGGCCTCGGCGAGCGGCGGTCGGAGGATGCCGACGAGTCGCCGCGCCGCGGAATCCTGGGCTGGCTGCGCGGGGAGTGATCCGGGCGCCGTCGAGTTGGCACCTGCTGCGCCGTCGAGTTGGCACCTGCTGCGCCGTCGAGTCGGCACCTGCTGCGCCGTCGAGTTGGCACCTGCTGTCGGAATTCTGCGCGGATTCCGGCACGAGGTGCCAACTGGACGGCGGGGGAGGCGGGGGGAGGCGGGGTGACCTGGGGGGTGATGACGGTCGCGCCGGGCGGTCAGCTGCCGGCGGGGCGGAGGCGCAGCCGCGCCATGCCGCCGTCGACCTCGATGAAGGTGCCCGTCGTCGAACCGGCGTCGGGCGAGACGAGATAGGCGACCGCGGCCGCGACCTCGCCCGGCGACACGAGGCGGCCGTGCGGCTGGCGCGCTTCGAGCGCCGCCCGCTCGGCCTCGGGGTCGGCCGCGGTGTCGAGCAGGCGCCCCACCCAGGGAGTGTCGGCGGTGCCGGGGTTCACGGCATTCACGCGGATGCCCTCGCGCAGGTGGTCGGTCGCCATCGCGCGGGTGAGCGCCTCGACGGCTCCCTTCGACGCGCTGTACAGCGCCCGCTGCGGGAGGCCAGTGGTCGAGGCGATCGACGCCGTGTTGCAGACCGACGCGCTCGGCGACGTCCGCAACCACGGCAGTGCGGCCGCGGTGACGCGGGCGATGCCGGTGACGTTGATCGACAGCACGCGCGCCCACTCGTCGTCGTCGTTCGCGGTGATATCGCCCTGCGCGCCGATGCCGGCGTTGTTGACGACGATGTCGATGCGGCCGAAGCGCTCGCCGACCGCTGCCACCGCGGCGTCCACCGACGCCCGGTCGGAGACGTCGGCCGTGAACGCGGCGAACGCGGCATCCGCCCCCGAGATGTCGCGGTCGAGCACCGCGATCTGCGCTCCGTCGGCGTGCAGCCGCGCGGCGATCGCGGCGCCGAGGCCCGAGGCCCCGCCCGTGACGATCGCGACGAGTCCGTCCAGTGCTCCGCTCACTTCTGCGCCTCCCATGCCACGAACTCCTGGCGCTGATGCCCGAGTCCTTCGATCTCGATGTCGACGACGTCGCCCGCCGTCAGATAGGGGAACTTCCCGCCGAACGCGACGCCCTGCGGCGTGCCGGTGAGGATGAGGTCGCCGGGCTCGAGCGTGACGTACTGCGACAGGTGGTGCACGATCGCGCGGACGTCGAAGATCATGTCGTTCGTGTTCGAGTCCTGCCGGGGCTCGCCGTTGACCCAGCTGCGCAGCCGCAGCGATCCGACCTCGACCTCGTCGGGGGTGACCAGCCACGGGCCGGTCGGGTTGAAGCCCGCGGCGATCTTGCCCTTCGACCACTGGCCGCCGGAGACCTCCATCTGGAACGCCCGCTCGGAGACGTCGTTCGCGACGACGTATCCCGCGATGTGCGCGTCGGCCTCCTCGGGTGAGTCGAGGTACGCCGCGCGTGCGCCGATCACGATGCCGAGCTCGACCTCCCAGTCCGTCTTCTCGCTGCCGCGGGGAATGGTGACCGCGTCGTTCGGTCCGACCACGGTGTTCGGGGTCTTCAGGAACATGATCGGCACGGTGGGCGGCACGGCGCCCGACTCGCGGGCGTGGGCGGCGTAGTTCTGGCCGATGCAGATGACGGCGCTCGGGCGCGCGATGGGGGCGCCGATGCGCATCGACGCGGCGTCCTCGAGCTCGGGCAGGCCGCCGTCGGCGAGCGCGGCCTGCACCTGAGCCTGCACGTCACCGGCGAGGAATGCGCCGTCGACATCGGATGTCACGGCCCGCAGATCAAAATACCGATCACCGTCGACGAGGACGGGTATCTCGGCTCCGGGGGCGCCTAGGCGTGCGAACTTCATGTCTCTCCTGCTCGGTCGGATCGTCGTCGGTCCGGACCACGTCGCGGTGGCCCGCCTCGTTGACAGTATAGACATCGGATGTTTACACTCCAAGGGATCTGCACGGACCCCTGCCGTGCCGGAGAGGAACCCGTGAGCCGCATCGTCGCCCTCGACACCACCGACATCCGCTTCCCCACCTCGCTCAGCCTGGACGGGTCGGATGCCATGAACCCCGACCCTGACTACTCCGCGGCGTACGTGATCGTGCGCACCGACGCGAAAGACGGCATCGACGGGCACGCCTTCGTCTTCACGATCGGCCGCGGCAACGACGTGCAGGTCGCCGCGATCGACGCCCTCGCCGGGCACCTCGTCGGGCGGGAGATCGAACCGCTGCTCGACGACATGGGCACGACCTTCCGTGACATCATCGGCGACTCGCAGCTGCGCTGGCTCGGCCCCGAGAAGGGCGTCATGCACATGGCCATCGGCGCGGTCATCAACGCGCTGTGGGACATCAAGGCCAAGCGCGCCGGCCTGCCGCTGTGGCAGCTGCTCGCCCGGATGACGCCCGAGGAGCTGGTCGGCCTCGTCGACTTCCGCTACCTCACGAACGCGCTGACCCCGGCGGAGGCGCTCGACATCCTCCGCGCAGCCGAACCCGGCCGCGCCGAGCGCGAAGCGGAGCTGCTCGCGACCGGCTACCCCGGATACACCACCAGCCCCGGCTGGCTCGGCTACTCCGACGAGAAACTCGAGCGGCTCGCCCGCGAGGCCATGGCCGACGGCTTCACGCAGATCAAGCTGAAGGTCGGAGCCGACCTCGACGACGACATCCGCCGGTTCCGCAAGGCGCGCGAGGTGTGCGGTCCCGACTTCCCCATCGCGATCGACGCGAATCAGCGCTGGGAGGTGTCGGAGGCGATCGAATGGGTGAACGCGCTCGCCGAGTTCCACCCCGCCTGGATCGAGGAGCCCACCAGCCCCGACGACGTGCTCGGTCACGCCGAGATCGCGCGGGGGGTCGCCCCCATCCGCGTCGCCACCGGCGAGCACGCCCAGAACCGGGTGATCTTCAAGCAGCTGCTGCAGGCCGACGCGATCTCCGTCATGCAGATCGACGCGGTGCGTGTCGCCGGCGTGAACGAGAACATCGCCAACCTGCTGCTCGCGGCCAAGTTCGGCGTGCCTGTATGCCCGCACGCCGGCGGTGTCGGCCTGTGCGAGGCCGTGCAGCACCTGTCGATGTTGGACTTCGTCGCGGTCACCGGCACGCGTGAAGGCCGCATGATCGAGTTCGTCGACCACCTGCACGAGCACTTCGTCGTGCCCACCGACATCCGGGGCGGCTCCTACACGGCGCCCACGGCGCCGGGGGCCGGCATGGAGATGAAGGCCGAGAGCATCGCGGCCTACACCTGGACGGGCGAGCATGTCGCGGTCTGATCGGCTGACCGTTCCCGCGCTCGGCTACGGTGCCGCGAACGTCGGCAACCTGTTCCGCGAGCTCAGCGACGACGAGGCGCTCGCCGTGCTGAACGCGGCGTGGGACAGCGGCATCCGCTACTTCGACACCGCGCCGCACTACGGGCTCGGCCTGTCGGAGCGGCGCCTCGGCGCCTTCCTGCAGACGAAGCCGCGCGACGAGTACGTCCTGTCGACCAAGGTCGGGCGCCGGCTGCGACCCAACCCCGAGTACGCCGGCGGGCTCGACACCGCCAACGACTTCCACGTGCCCGACGACCTGCAGCGAGTGTGGGACTTCTCGGCTAACGGGATTCGCACGAGCCTCGACGAGTCCCGCGAGCGACTCGGCATCGAGCGCATCGACCTCGTGTACCTCCACGACCCCGAGCGGCACGACCTCGACCTCGCGGTCGCCGAGGCGCTTCCCGCGCTCGAGCAGCTGCGAACGGACGGCGAGGTCGCGGCGATCGGGATCGGCTCCATGGTGTCGGATGCTCTCGCCACGGCGGTCCGCGCGGCCGACCTCGACCTCGTGATGGTCGCCGGCCGCTACACGCTGCTCGAGCAGCCGGCCGCCGAGGACGTGCTTCCGGCGTGCCGGGAGCGCGGAACCGGCATCGTCGCGGCATCCGTCTTCAACTCCGGCCTGCTCGCATCGAGTGAGCCACGGCGCGACGGCCGGTACGAGTACGGGCAGCTGCCCGACGAGCTGTGGGACCGCGTCGTCCGCATCGCGGCCGTCTGCGCGAACCACGACGTGCCGCTGCCCGCGGCGGCCGTGCAGTTCCCACTGCAGTCCGACATCGTGCGGTCGGTCGTCGTCGGAGGCAGCCGACCGGAGCAGCTGCGGCAGAACGCCCAGTTCGCGGCGGTCGACATCCCGAAGGCGCTGTGGGAGGAGCTGGCGGCGGAGGGGCTCATCCCGGGCTAGGGTCGGCGGCTCGACGGCCGACCGTCGACGCCCGCACGACGAGTTCCGCCGCGAACGGCGTCGGCTCGGGCAGGTCGGCGGTGGGGTCGGCGAGCTGCTGCAGCAGCGCCGCGCCCGCCGCGCGACCGATCTCGTACCCCGGCTGCCGCACGCTCGTGAGGGGTACGACGGTCTGGTGGGCCTGGGTCACATCGTCGAAGCCCACGAGCGCGATGTCGTCGGGAACACGGATGCCGTGGCGCAGCAGCTGCGTCATCACGCCGATCGCCACCATGTCGTTGGCGGCGAACACGGCATCCGGTCGTTCCTGCGGCGGCAGGGCGGCGATGCGCTCTCCGATCTCCAGGCCGTCCTCGGTGGCGAGGTGGACGACGTCGACGACCTCGATCGAGGCATCGCTGCCGTCGAGGGTATCACGGATCCCCTGCAGGCGGTCGTTCGACTGACTGACGGTCGGCGCGCCGACGAAGAGCAGCCGCCGCCGTCCGATGCCCAGCAGGTGCTCGCCCGCGAGCCGGCCGCCGCCTCGGTCGTCGAACAGCACGGATCCCACCGTCGCCGACTCGCGGATCGGTCCGACGACGACCGAGCGGATGCCGCGCTCCGCGAGCTGCTCGAGGCGGGGCACGACGTCGCCCAGCGGATAGATGACGAGGCCCTGCACGCGGTGCGCCTCGAACATGTCGATGTTGCGGCGCTCGAGCTCGCCGTCGCGGCTGCTGTTGCTGAAGAACAGCGACCAGCCGCCCTCCCTCGCGACATCCTCGACGCCGCGGGAGAGCTCCTGGAAATAGGGGATCCACGCGTCGAGCAGGATCAGCGCGAGCGTGCGGCTCGCCCCCGCGCGCAGCTGTCGGGCGGACTCGTTGGGCACATATCCGAGCTGCTCGATCGCGGCGCGGACCCTTTCGGCGCTCTGCGCTCCCAGCACGTGCGGGTGGTTCAGGTAGTTCGACACCGTCGACGAAGAGACGCCGGCGAGGGCTGCGACGTCTTTGACGCTGGCGGGCATGCGGTTCCTCCTCGGGTGCGCCGGCGCACGGCATCCGACGGCGGCCGGACCAGCCTAGTGCGGCGTATTGGCACGTGCCAAGAAAGTTCTTGACACCCTGGTCCGTCGACCGTAGCGTGGGCCTCCGGATCGGATTGGCACGTGCCAATCAGATCGAGGCGACGGTGCCGCACACCCGCCTCCGAGGGGTCGCATGAACATCGGATGCCACGGGCTGGTCTGGACAGGACGCTTCGACGCCGAGGGCATCCGCCTGTCGGTCGAGAAGACGAAGCAGGCCGGCTTCGACCTCATCGAGTTCCCGCTCATGGACCCGTTCGCCTTCGAGGTCGACGCCGCGAAGAGCGCGCTCGCCGAGCATGAGCTCGCCGTCAGTGCGTCGCTGGGACTCTCCGAGGCGACCGACATCACGAGCGCCGACCCCGCCGTGGCGAAGGCGGGGGAGGAGCTGCTGCTGAGAGCGGTCGACGTGGTCGCCGAGCTCGGCGGCGAGAACTTCTGCGGCGTGATCTACAGCGCCATGAAGAAGTACATGGAGCCCGTCACCGCCGAGGGGCTCGAGAGCAGCCGGCGCACGATCGCCCGCGTCGCCGATCACGCGGCGGAGCGCGGCATCGCCGTATCGCTCGAGGTCGTGAACCGCTACGAGACCAACGTGCTGAACACCGCGCGGCAGGCGCTCGGCTACCTCGCGGAGGTGGATCGGCCGAACCTCGGCATCCACCTCGACACGTACCACATGAACATCGAGGAGTCGGACATGTTCGCGCCGGTCCTCGATGCCGCTCCCGCCCTGCGGTACGTGCACATCGGGGAGAGCCACCGCGGGTACCTCGGCACTGGCACGGTCGACTTCGACACCTTCTTCAAGGCGCTCGGTCGCATCGACTACGACGGGCCGATCGTCTTCGAGTCGTTCTCGTCGGCGGTCGTCGCGCCCGACCTAAGTCGGATGCTGGGGATCTGGCGCAACCTGTGGACCGACAACGACGAGCTCGGCGCACACGCCAACTCGTTCATCCGCGACAAGCTCACGGCCGTCGAGTCGATCCGGCTGCACTGATCGACCCACCGTTCTCGACTTGTTATTACAGGCCGTTCCGTTTCGGGCGCCGAGTAGATACATTTAGATACATCTTGCGGTGGAGACACCGGAGGACGCAGAATTGATCCGATGTTTCCGGGCCCGACCGGGGACATCGGACACACGACCTTCAAGGAAGCAGGTGAGCACATGGGTGAGCCCATCCTCAGAGTCGAGGGGATCAGCAAGGGATTCCCCGGCGTGCAGGCGCTCAAGGACGTGCACCTCGAGGTGCGCCCGGGCGAGGTTCTCGTCCTCGTCGGCGAGAACGGCGCGGGCAAGTCGACGCTTATGAAGATCCTCTCCGGGATCTACACCAAGGACGAGGGCACGATCACGTTCGAGGGCCGGGAGGTCGAGCTGACCAGCCCGCTGCAGGCGCAGCAGCTCGGCGTCACGATCATCCATCAGGAGCTCAACCTGATGCCCGACCTCACCGTCGCGCAGAACATCTTCGTGGGCAGGGAGCCGAAAGTCGGGCCGTTCCTCTCGGAACGCCGGCTCAACTCCCAGACCGCCGAACTGCTGAAGCGCCTCGAGATCCGCCTCGACCCCCGTCAGAAGGTCGGCGAGCTCACGGTCGCCGAGCAGCAGATGGTCGAGATCGCGAAGGCGCTGTCGTTCAACGCCAAGGTGCTCATCATGGACGAGCCCACCTCGGCCCTGACCGACTCGGAGGTAGAGACGCTCTTCGTGCTCATCGAGCAGCTCAAGGCCTCCGGCACCGGCATCGTCTACATCTCGCACCGCATGGACGAGCTGCGCCGCCTCGCCGACCGGGTCACCGTGCTCCGTGACGGCGCATACATCGGATCACTGGAGAAATCCGAGGTGAGCATCCCGAAGATCATCGAGATGATGGTCGGACGCGCGATCGACGAGGGGACTCGCCCGCAGGCCCGCGAGCACGCGAACGACCCGGTGGTTCTCGACGTCCAGGGGCTGTCGACCAAGAGCCTGCTCAAGGACGTCTCGTTCCAGCTGCACCGCGGCGAGATCCTCGGCTTCGCCGGACTCATGGGCGCGGGACGCACCGAGACCGCGCGCGCGGTGATCGGGGCCGACCGCCGCGACGGCGGCACCATCACGATCGCCGGGCGCTCCGTGCGCATCTCCCAGCCGTCGGATGCCGTGCGCCACGGTCTCGGGTACCTCTCCGAGGACCGCAAGCTCCTCGGCCTCATGCTCGAGCAGGACGTGACGTTCAACACCGTTCTCGCCTCGCTCGGCTCCTACGCGAACGCGATCGGGTGGATGGGCGACGGCAAGGCCAAGAACCGTACCAAGGACTACGTCCAGCAGCTGCGGGTCAAGACGCCCTCGGTGAACCAGGTCGTCAAGCTCCTCTCCGGAGGCAACCAGCAGAAGGTCGTCATCGCCCGGTGGCTGATGCGCGACTGCGACATCCTCATCTTCGACGAGCCGACACGGGGCATCGATGTCGGCGCGAAGGAAGAGATCTACCGCCTCATGCAGCAGCTCGCTGACGCGGGCAAGTCCATCATCGTCATCTCGTCGGAACTGCCGGAGATCCTCCGCGTCGCGAACCGCATCGCGGTCTTCGCGAACGGTCGCATCACCGGAACCCTCCGCAACGAAGACGCCAGCCAGGAGAAGATCATGCAACTCGCAGCACACGGAGAGGAAGACTGATGAGCGCTCCGCAGAACGGATCGTCCACGACGACGATCATCCAGACGGCCATCGACGAGAACACCGACAAGCGTGACGTCGTCGGTTTCCTCAAGCGCCAGGTCCAGCAGTCGCTCGCGTTCGGCACGCTGATCGTGCTCGTGATCTTCTTCTCGATCGCCAGCCCGAACTTCTTCACCTTCAGCAACATCGCGACGGTGCTGCTCTCGACGGCCGTCATCGGCATCCTCGCCCTCGGCACCACGTTCGTCATCATCACCGGCGGCATCGACCTGTCGATCGGAACCGGCATGGCGCTGTGCGCCGTGATGACCGGTGTGATCGTGACGAACATGGGGCTCCCCGTCTGGATCGGCGTCATCGGCGGCGTGTTGACGGGTGTGCTGATGGGGCTCGTGAACGGCATCAACATCACGTTCCTGCGACTGCCGCCGTTCATCGCGACGCTCGCGATGATGATGATCGCCGGCGGTCTGGCCCTCGTCATCTCGAACGTCGCTCCGATCTACTTCTCGACCTCCGCCCCGGACTTCAAGAAGATCGCCCTCGGCGTGATCATCCCCGGCATCCCGAACGCCGTGCTCATCACCGCCGCCCTCGCGATCGTCGCCTGGCTCGTGCTCTCGAAGACGCTGCTCGGCCGGTACACCTTCGCGATCGGCTCGAACGAAGAGGCCACCCGCCTCTCCGGCGTGAACACGCGCCGCTGGACGATCTTCATCTACATGTTCGCCGGCGCCTTCACGGGCATCGCGGGCATCGTCATCGCCTCCCGGCTCGACTCCGCCCAGCCGCAGATCGGCATGGGCTACGAGCTGCAGGCCATCGCGGCCGTCATCATCGGCGGCACCTCGCTGCTCGGCGGCCGCGGATCGATCCTCGGCACCGTGATCGGCGCGCTCATCATGAGCGTGCTCGTCAACGGCCTGCGCATCATGTCGATCCAGACCGAATGGCAGAACATCGTCGTCGGCATCGTCGTGCTGCTCGCGGTGTTCCTCGACTCGCTGCGCAACCGCCAGCACACCTGACCCTCCCTCGCAGCACCACGTTCCACAGCACGACCCATCCCGAGAACCACCCACCACAGAGAACAATGGAGTTTCCATGAAATTCGGCAAGAAGACCGCGTTCGCGGCACTCGTGGCCGCATCCGCCCTCGTGTTCGCCGGCTGCGCCGGCGGCGGTGACGTCATCGAAGAAGGCGGCAGCGACGCAGGCAGCGGCGACGGCGAGATGTACATCGCGCTGGTGTCCAAGGGCTTCCAGCACCAGTTCTGGCAGGCCGTCAAGAAGGGCGCCGAGCAGAAGGCCGAGGAACTCGGCGTTCGGATCACGTTCGAGGGCCCCGCGGCCGAGACCGAGATCGCGCAGCAGCTCGAGATGCTGACCAGTGCGATCGACAAGAACCCGAACGCCATCGCGTACGCCGCGCTCGACCCCGAGGCGTGCGTCGCCCCGCTCGAGCAGGCGAAGTCGAAGGACATCCCGGTCGTCTACTTCGATGCACCCTGCAACGGCGACGTGGGCCTGAGCCTCGCCGCCACCGACAGCAAGGTCGCCGGCGCGCTGGCCGCCGAGCACATGGCCGAGCTGATCGGCGGGTCGGGAGAGGTCGCGATCGTCGGCCACTCGCAGATCAACTCGACCGGTGTCGAGCGTCGTGACGGATTCGTCGAGAAGATCGAGGCGGACTACCCCGACATCGAGATCGTCGACATCCAGTACGGCGACGGCGACCACCTGAAGTCGGCCGACATCGCGAAGACCCTCATCGCGGCGCACCCCGACCTCAAGGGCATCTACGGCACGAACGAGGGCTCCGCTATCGGTGTCGTCAACGCCGTGAACGAGCTCGGCCTCGAGAAGGGCAAGATCACGATCGTCGGCTTCGACTCCGGCGCAGCGCAGATCAACGCCATCAAGGACGGCACGATGGCCGGCGCGATCACGCAGGACCCGATCGGCATCGGCGCGCAGGTCGTCCAGGCCGCGTACGACGCGGCCAACGGCGACTCGGTCGACGAGTTCTACGACACGGGTTCGTACTGGTACGACAAGTCGAACCTCGAGGACGAGAAGATCGCTGCGGTCCTGTACGAGTGATCCTCTGACGAAAGGCCCCTCACCTCCGGGTGAGGGGCCCTTTCGCGTGCAGCATCCTCTTCGCCGAGCCACCCCTTTTTCGCGCGCTTCAGTTGGCACCTGCTGCCGCAATCCGCGCGGAATTTCCGCGAGAGGTGTCAACTGAACGGGGGCGGGGATGCCGTCAGACGCGGCGCAGGAACGTGAGCTGCGACGACGGCTCCAGGATGAGGTCCTGCAACGCCGCGTTGAACGGGACCCCGACGGGGGAGGCGAGGTGCGCCTGGAACGCGGCCTCGTCGCGGTACACCTCATACACGAAGAAACGGTCGGGGTCGTCGACGAGGCGGGTCGCGTCGAATACGACGTTGCCCTCCTCGGCCCGCACGCCCTCGGCGAAGTCGGCGAGGAGCGCGGCGACGCGATCGCCCTCGCCGGGTCGCGCGGTGAAGGTCGCGTGGAGGATGGTCGGTTCGGACACAGTGTCTCCTTCAGTGAGATGTTCTGCGGGGTGTGGCGCGGGTCGTCTCGCTCCGCTCGCTCATCGACCCGCAGGGAGGGCGAGGAGGCGGGCCGGATTGGCACGCAGCATCCGATCGACGGCCTCGTCGCCGACGGCCGCACGCAACCGTGGAAGATACCGCTCGCCGAGGTAGGCGAGACCCGGCATGCCGCCGTACGCGATGTAGCGGGTGCGGCGGGCGACGTCGCCGCCCAGCACCACGCGGTCGAGGGCCCCCGCCGCGACGACCGCCTCGGTCAGGGCGAGCAGCTCGGCATCCGATCGTGTGCGCGGTCGCGCGAACCCGTCGTATCCGAGGTAGGCGCCGCGTTCCGCGAGCGAGGCGTGCAGCCCGGGGTCCGGGTCGCGGTCGGCGTGGGCCAGCACGACGCGGTCGGCCGGCACACCCTCGCCCGCGAGCAGGTCGAGGACCTCGTGCGCGGCGGTGCAGAACTCCAGGTGCACCATGATCGCGGCACCCGTGGCGCGATGCGTCGCGGCAAGGGCCAGCAACGTCGTGCGCTCGAAGGGACTGATGCGCCAGTAGTCGGTGCCGCCCTTGAGCAGCCCCGCGCGCACGGGGGAGCCGTCGGGTCCGCTCGCACGCTGACCGACCGGGTCGGCGTCGGCCCGTGGCATCCCCTCGTCGATCTCACGGCTGAACTGCGCGGCGAGCGTCTCGGCATCCGCGGACCGCGTCGGATGGTCATCGGCGTAGTGCGCCTCGCGGTGCCGTCCGGTCGTCGCGACGATGCGCAGGCGGGTGGAAGCGCTGATCCGCGCGAGTGCCTCGGGGTCGCGGCCGAGCCCGAACGGTGTCGCGTCGACCATCGCCGCGAAGCCGCTGTCGCGCAGCAGGGCCGCCTCGGCGCCCGAGCGCTCCTCGTCGTCGAGCTCGTCCCCCTGCAACAGGGGCGACACCTGGAACAGGTGCTCGTGATAGTTCGTCGGGCCGAGCTCCGCCGCGTCGATGTCGCCGAGAACCGTGCGGATCATCGCCGCGCCGACTCCGCAGCCTCGGCCAGGCGCTCGACGATCTCGGGAGTGAGGTCGAGTTCGAAGACGTCGGCGACCACCTGCGACCAGCCGTGGATGAAGTAGCGCCAGCCGTCGACGACGTGCAGTCCTCGCTCCGCTTCCTGCGCGCGGGCCTGGTGCAGGAACTCCAGCGAACCGCGGTAGTTGAACTCCCACACCCAGGCGCCCTCGGGGAAGACGACGTCGTCGGGCAGGGGCGACCCGGGGCGGTCCTTTCCGAGCCCCGTCGCGTTCACGATCAGCGATCCGGCAGGAGCCGCGGAGACCAGGGCGGCGGCGTGCTCGACCGTGTCGGTGCGCACGTACTCGATGAACCCGTCGCGGGTGCCGTGCTGGCGATGCACGTCGCGCAGGTGCTCGAGCTTCTCGTCGTCGCGCGCGGTCACGGTCACGGCCGCCGGAGCGTCAGCCCGCTCGGCGAGCGCCCAGCTGAGCGCTGTGCCCGATCCGCCGGCGCCGAGGATGACAACCTCGGCGCCGGTGCGGGCGAAGTGGTCGTGCGGCAGGAAGTCGTTCAGTGCCAGGTCGACCGTGATCGGGTCCTTCGCGCGGCCGATCAGACGGTCGCCCCGCTTCGAGATGCTCGAGATCTCGGCGCACGACACCGCGAACGGGTCGAGCTCGTCGAAGAGGTCGGATGCCGCGGCGAACACGTTCATCTTGTGCGTGGTCACGAGGGCCCCGCGGTGGTGCGGGTCGTCGCGGATCTGCTCGACCATGGCCCGGTATTGGGCGGGTCCGGCGTCCATGGGAAGGTCGTGTCCGACGAGCTCGGTGGTGGGCAGCCCCAGCACCTCGGCCCATCGCGGGAACACCTGCATGATCGACGACGAGCCGGTGCTCACGCCGACGAAGCCCATGTAGCCGCCGGTCGTGGTGGGGTTCTCGGTGATGGTCATGGTCGCGTCCTTCAGGGTCGGGCGGAGACGAGGTGGGCGGGCGTCGAGCCGGCGAGGACGGCGAGCACGTCGTCGAGCGACATCGAGCCCATGTTGTCGACGGCCTGCGTGGTCTGCGCACCGAGGTGCGGCGTGACGGTGACGCGTTCGGCGAGGTCGGCGGCCAGCAGCGGGCTGTCGCTCGCGGCCGTGTCACCCGAGAGGGTGTCGGCCGCGTAGGCGCCGAGGCGACCGTCGCGGAGCGCCGCGGCCACGGCATCCTCGTCGATGAGATCCGGACGGGCGGTGTTCACGAGCACGGTGCCCGGTCGGATGCCGTCGAGCCGCGCCGCATCCACGAGGGTCTGCCCGCCCGGGGCGTGCAGCGTGATGATGTCGGCCGTGCGGAAGAGGTCGTCGAGGGCGATCGGCACGGTGCCGAGCGCGACGATGCGCTCGGGTGCGAGGAACGGGTCGGCGGCGAGCACCGCGCAGCCGAAGCCGGTCAGACGGCGGGCGACTCCCTGGCCGATGCGCCCGAAGCCGACGATCCCGACGGTGGCAGCGCCCAGCTCGCGTCCGCGGCGGACACTCCAGTCGCCCCGGCGCACGCGACGATCGCCGTCGGCGATGCACCGCAGCGCCGCGAGCATGAGCCCCACCGCGTGGTCGGCGACGGCATCCGCGTTCGCGCCGGGGGTGTTCGTGACCGGTATGCCGCGTCGCTCGGCCGCCGCGATGTCGACCGCCTCGGTCCCCACTCCGTATCGCGCGATGACCTTGAGGTTCGGTGCCGCGTCGAGGTGCGCGTCGGTGACGGGTCCGGTGCCGGCGATCCACCCCTCGGCCGCCGCGAGCAGCGGACCGAGCTCGGTGAGCCCGTGGTGCGCGGGACCGCGGACGATCTCGTGCCCGGCATCCCTGGCGCGCGCCACGAGGTCGAGGTCGCCGTCGGAGAACGACCTGCTGGTGGCGAGGATCACGCCCATCAGACGCTCCCGTCCGCTGCGGAGGGGGCGGCGGCCGGGGCGGCGGAGAGTGCGGCGGCGAACCACGGCGCGAGCGCGTCGTACGCGGCGGCGAAGCGCGCGTGGCGCTGTGCGTACACGGCGTGCCGCCCGGCATCCGGAGTGAACTCCGCGGTGACCTCGCTCAGCGCGCGGGCGGCCGAGAAGTCGGCGAGGCCGAGTCCGACGGCGCCGGTCACGGCGGCGCCCAGGCTGTTGGCCTCCTCGACGATCGTGCGGCGGCGGACCGGGACGCCCCAGACGTCGGCGAGGATGCCGAGCCACACGTCGCTCTGCGCGCCGCCGCCGACCGCGTCGATGCGGTCGATCGCGGCGCCCGACTCGCGGAACGCCTGGATGCAGGTGAGGAGGTTGAACGCGACGCCCTCGAGCACGGCGCGCGTGAGGTGCGCCCTCGTGTGGTGGCGGCCGATGCCGACGAAGGCGCCCCGGGCCGATGGGTCCCAGAGCGGCGACCGCTCGCCGAGCAGGTAGGGGAGGAAGTAGAGGTCCTCGGTGTCGAGGTCGCCGCCGGCGTCGGCGGTCAACCGGGCGGTCTCGGGGTGCGCGGGGTCCGCGGACAGGGCCTCGGCGATCCACTGCACCGATGCGCCGCCGGCCTGCATGGTCGCCGTCGGCACGAAGGAGCCGGGCACGACGTTGTCGAAGGTCATGGTGCGCATCAGCGGATCGTGCAGCGGGGTGAGGCTCGCGAAGGAGATCCACGACGAGGTGCCGAGGCAGACGTACGCGCCGTCCTCGGGCGCTACGACGCCCGAGCCGACCGCCGCGAGCGGACCGTCGCCGCCGCCCATCACGACCCTGGTCGACGCGGGCAGGCCGAGCGCAGCCGCAGCCTCAGCCGTGAGCGCACCGGCGACCGTCGTCGACTCGAGGATCTCGGGGAACAGCGCCGGGTCGAGGCCGGCGGCAGCGAGCACGTCGGCCGACCACGTGCCCGCGACCTGGTCGTAGGCGTTCGTGCCCGACGCGTCGGAGCGCTCGGTCGCCAGACGGCCCGTGAGCCGGAAGACGATGTAGTCCTTCGCGACGCAGAAGTGACGGACTCTGGCGAAGACCTCGGGCTCGTTGTCGCGCACCCACATGATCTTCTCGACCGAGTACGTCGGGTTGAGGCGATGCCCGAGCACCCGGTAGGCGGGCTCGGCGCCGAGGCGCTGCTCGAGGGTGTGGGTCTGCGCGCCCGAGCGGGTGTCGGCCCAGATGATCGCCGGTCGCACCGGCTCGCCGCGCGCATCCAGCAGCACCGTGCCCATCATCTGCCCGCTCACGACGAGGCCGACGACCGTCTCGGGGGAGACATCGGCCTTCGCGAGCAGCTTCCTGGTGGCGTCGACGACCGCGCCCCACCAGTCCGCCGGGTCCTGCTCGGCGATGCCGCCCGCCGCGAAGTGCGCGGGGTACGGGACGGTGACCGCTGTCACGAGGCGCCCGTCGTCGTGGTGCAGCGAGGCCTTGTCGCCCGTGGTGCCCAGGTCGTGAGCGATGATCATGCCCGGAGCCTATTCGACGGTTTCGGGAACGGTCGCGGTCGTGTCGTACGGGCGCAGCTCGACACCCTCTGCCGCGCGGTAGGCGCGGGAGCCCATGCCGTGCTCGAGCACCCATCCGTAGTCGTGGCCGGCGCCGCCCGGGTAGACCGCGAGGAACGCGTAGGGCTCGTCGCCGGTGTTCACCGAGCGGTGCGCCCAGCCGGGCGGGATGTAGCCGACCGTGCCCGGAAGCATGTCGAGCCACTCGGTGCGCTCGCCGTCGAACATGAGGAGCCCGCCGCGGCCCGTCAACGCGAGGTAGATCTCGCCCTGGTGGTCGGGGTGCTGGTGGCCCTTCGTCATCCAGAGCTCGCCGGAGGTGTCACCGGGCATGATCGTCGTGATCGACTGCGGGAGCTCGCGGTCGACCTCGGGGACGGGTGAGCTCGTGACGGTGTATACGACCGGGTTGTCGCCCTCGGCCGCGGCCTGCCAGGCGCCGTGGTCCAGGAAGAGCCCTTCCAGGTCGGACATTCGACGCGTGAGCGTCGGCCCCTCCGGCGAGAGTGTGAGCTTCTCGGCATCGAACGCGATCGCCATCGGCGCGATGGGAGGGATGTGGAACTCGGGCATCGGTGCTCCTCGTTGCGGATGCTGCAGTGCATCGCAGCCTGTAATGACAGGTCGAGTGTACCTGTAATGACAAGTAGTGTCCATTGCTCATCTGCGCGGGGCTCTCCGCACGGATGCGATTCAGGATGCGGCGCGCAACGCCCTCGCGAGATGGGCGCGTCCGTGACGGACGGCATCGGCGGTCACGGCATCCCACCCCGGGTATTCGGCGTGCCCGGCGGGGAGGACCGCGAGCTCGAGGTCGCGCGCCGCGTTCGCGACGCCGAACTGGCCCGGCGGCGGCACGTACTGGTCCCACAGCGCGGCCTCGACCCGCACCGGGATCGCCGCGAAGCCCAGGGTGCTGGACGCGTCGAACGGTCGCAGCTGCTCCCGGGCCTCCGGATGCTCCGTGACGTGCGCGCGGACTACCTCGCCGCTGCCGAGGCAGGGCACGGCCAGGCGTTCGTCGTACTGGCCGAAGCTCGGCACGATGAGCGTCGCGCCGATGAAGCGGTCGTCCCACGGGATGCCGAGGGCGCCGATGCCGCCGCCGAAGCTCTCGCCGACGTAGTACAGCGGCAGGTCTCCGACGAGCAAGAGGAGCGTGTCGGCCGCGAGCCAGAGATCCCGCGCGCACATTCCGAGGACGTACCGGTCGGGATCGCCGAGCCCCGCGAGCACGTGCTGCTCGACCGGTTCCGGTGCGCCGACGCCGGCGTTCAGCGTCGGCAGGCCCCTCGCCACGGGAAAGATCGCCGCCGCGTCGTCCGGCACCCGCGCGAGATCGATCGCGTCACGGCCGCCGTAGCCGTGCGAGTGGACGATCCCCACGCGGGCCGCTTCGGTCGCCGGACCCACGAGCCAGGAGCGGAGGCGGATGCCGTCGGCGCCGGCGTGCTCGACGATCGAGACGCTGCGCCCGTCGACGGTCGTGGTCGAGAGGGTGCGCGGCGCGGCATCCACCGTCCTCGCCTCCGCGCGCCAGCGACGCCAGGTGTCGGCGAGGCCGGTCGGCGGCGCGACCGGGGGCACTCGACGCAGCGCGTGCTCGTCGAAGCCGTAGGTGCCGTCGAACGCGGCATCCGGGAACCAGGAGTCGTAGGGCGCAGGGAAGGGCATGGTCGGGTCGACGTTACCGCCCGGATCACGACCTTCGCTCGAGATCGGGAGGTTCGCCCGAGATCAGGACGATGTGTCTGCCATGATCCTGATCTCGGGAGGGGATCCTGTTCTGGGGAGCGCCGGGACGGGCGAGGCGGAGCGGGTCAGGCCCGGGCCCGCCGAGCCCGGTACGCGGCGACGGCGTTGCGGTTCGTGCAGGTCGGCGAGCAGAACCGCTTGGACCGGTTGCGCGAGAGGTCGAGAGCGAGCGCCTCGCACGTGTCGTCGTCGCAGACCGAGATGCGCGAACCCTCGTCGGCGCGGATAACGTCGATCAGCGCCATCGCGGTCTCGATCAGCACGCGCTCGGCCAGTGGGCGGTCGTCGGCCACGGCGTGCAGGTGCCAGTCGGCCTCGTCGTGGCGTACGAGTCGCGGGGTGAGGCGCGCCTCGGCGAGGGCGGCGTTGACGTGCTCGGCCATGTCGTCTCGTGGCGCGAGCAGCATGGCGCGCAGCCGAGGGCGGATGCCGCGCAG
This sequence comes from Microbacterium sp. SZ1, assembly GCF_002362255.1. Classification (GTDB taxonomy): domain Bacteria; phylum Actinomycetota; class Actinomycetes; order Actinomycetales; family Microbacteriaceae; genus Microbacterium. The sequence continues at coordinate 116,143 of NZ_LPVV01000010.1, forward strand.
CGCGGCGAGCTCGGCGTCGTCGCGGTCGAGTCGGCCGGAGTAGGGGAACTCGGCGAGGAAGCGGTGCTCGTCGTCGAGGGTCTCCAGTGTCTCGGGGTCTTCGGCCGAGTTGACGAGCCAGACGGCTGCGCGGAGCGCCTCTTCGGTGTCATCGGTGAAGATCATGTTGACACCTTACTCCGTGCGCGAGTACCGTCACTTCTCATGAGCACTATCACCGATGACCGCAGGGTTGCTGGTGTGCGCCTCGGCCTACCGCTGGCGATCGCTGCCGCCTTCTCCTTCGGCATGTCGGGCGCCTGGGCGCGCGGACTCATCGACGCCGGGTGGTCGCCGGGCGCGGCCGTCACCGTGCGGGTGTGGGTCGCCGCGCTCGTGCTGCTGATCCCCGCGATCATGTCGCTCCGCGGGCGGTGGGGTGCGCTGCGCAAGAACGCCGGGATGGTCGCCGCCTACGGACTCCTCGCCGTCGCAGCGACACAGCTCTGCTACTTCCAGGCCGTCGCCGTGATGGACGTGGGCATCGCGCTGCTCATCGAGTACACGGCGCCGATCGCCGTCATCCTCTGGCTGTGGCTGCGCCGCGGCGAGAGGCCCAGTCGGCGCAGCGTGATCGGAGCCGTGATCGCCTTCGTCGGACTCGTCCTCATGCTCGACATCGTCACGGGCGCCGAGGTCAACGTGCCCGGCATCCTCTGGGCGCTCGCCGCGATGGTCGGCGCCGCGACCTACTTCCTGCTCTCGGCGAGAGCCGACACGGGGCTGCCGCCGATCGCGCTGGCGGGCGGCGGGCTGCTGCTCGGAGCGGTCGGGCTCACGGTCGCCGGCGTCGTCGGCATCCTGCCCCTCGCCTGGACGACCGACGACATCACCTACCGCTTCGGCACCGTGCCCTGGTTCGTCCCCGTGCTCGCGATCGGCCTCATCGCGACCGCGCTCGCCTATCTGCTCGGTATCGCGTCGACCAGGATGCTGGGCTCGCGCCTCGCCTCGTTCGTCGCCCTGTCGGAGGTCGTCGCGGCGCTGCTGTTCGGATGGCTGCTGCTCGGACAGCTCCCCGATCTGCTGCAGGCCTTCGGCGGGGCGCTCGTGCTGGTCGGTGTCGTGATCGTGAAGCTGGGCGAGCCCGCGCCGGCGGGTGCGGACTCTCCCGCCGCTCAGTTGGCACCCGTTGCCGGAATCCGCGAGGAATAGCCGCACGAGACGCCAACTGAAAGGGGGCTCGTCTCGCGGTGTGGGGGGTGCCCCTCGTCGAGTTGGCACCTGATGCGGGAATTCTGCGCGGATTGCGGCGTGAGGTGCCAAATGAAGGGAGCGGGGCGGGATCCGCGTGGGGCGGGTCGGACGCGTCGTGTGTATACGTGAGACACCGCTGCGCGGCATCTGGGGCGAACGAGACCGCTTTGTGTATACACTGAGGGCGTGTCGGTGGTCCAGGTCGAACGTCTGAGCGCGAGTGAGCGCGCGTATGCGGTCCTGCTCGACGAGATCCAGTCCGGGGCTCTCGCGTCGGGATCCGTGCTCGGTGAGGTCGAGCAGGCCACCCGACTCGGGGTGAGCCGCACGCCGCTGCGCGAAGCGCTCCGCCGACTCGCCGCCGACGGACTCGTCGTGCAGCAATCACCGCGAGTGACCGTCGTCGCCGACCTCGACGCCTCCGATATCCGCGCGCTGTTCGAGATCCGTCGCGCGCTGGAGGAGAGCTCGGCGCGCATCGCAGCCCAGCGCGGGGATGCCGAGCTGTTCGCCGCCCTCGCGCGGGAGTTCGCGCATGTCGAGCTCGACGCGCCGGCGGGACGCGACGACTACTACGCGCTCATCGCCCGCTTCGACGCCGCGCTCGACGCCGCCGTCGCCAACGACTACATCGCGTCCGCTCTGCGCACCGTGCGCACGCACCTCGTGCGGGTCCGGCGCATGGCGAAGGACAAGCCCGCACGGCTCGCCGCCTCGGCCGCGGAGCACCGCACGATCGCCGAGGCGCTCGCGGCGCGTGACGGCGACCTCGCCGCGCACGCGACGCACGTGCACCTGCACAACGCGCTCGCAGGGATCCTGGAATCGCTGTCGCACGGGGATCAGCGCGTTTCGTCTCGCTCCGCTCGCTCAACGACCCGGGCGGATGCCGCTCGCTCAACGACCCGAGCGGATGCCGCTCGCTCAACGACCCGGGCGGATGCCGCTCGCTCAACGACCCGGGCGGACTCCGCTCGCTCAACGACCTCTGCCGCCGACCACTGAAAGGCCCTCATGACCGTCACGCACCACGTCCGCGTCCACCCGAGCTCCGAGAACCTCGCCCGCGAGGACCAGCTCGCCTGGAAGATCGCCGAGGTGGCCGCCGACCCCGTCGAGGTCGAGCAGCCGGTCGTCGACATGATCATCAACCGCATCATCGACAACGCGTCGGTCGCTGCGGCATCCCTCACCCGCGCGCCGATCGTCGCCGCTCGCGCCCAGGCGTTCAGCCACCCCGTCTCGACCGGCGGCGCGGGGGCGAACCTCTTCGGCGCGGCGCTCGAGCACCGCACGAGTCCCGAGTGGGCCGCATGGGCCAACGGGGTGGCCGTGCGCGAGCTCGACTATCACGACACCTTCCTCGCGGCCGAGTACTCCCACCCCGGCGACAACATCCCGCCGATCCTCGCGGTGGCGCAGCACACAGGCAAGGACGGCCGGGCGCTGGTGCGCGCGATCGCGACCGGGTACGAGATCCAGATGGACCTCGTGCGCGCGATCTGCCTGCACAAGCACAAGATCGACCACGTCGCGCACCTCGGGCCGTCGGCCGCCGCAGGCATCGGCACCCTGCTCGACCTCGACGTCGAGACCATCTACCAGGCGGTCGGCCAGGCCCTGCACACGACCACGGCGACCCGGCAGAGCCGCAAGGGCGAGATCTCGACCTGGAAGGCCCACGCGCCGGCGTTCGCGGGCAAGATGGCGGTCGAGGCCGTCGACCGCGCGATGCGCGGCCAGACCAGCCCCGCCCCGATCTACGAGGGCGAGGACGGCGTGATCGCCTGGATGCTCGACGGCAAGGATGCCGCGTACGGGGTGCCGCTCCCGGCATCCGGCGAGCCGAAGCGCGCGATCCTCGACTCGTACACGAAGGAGCACTCCGCCGAGTACCAGGCGCAGGCGTGGATCGACCTCGCCCGCCGTCTCGGCACCGCGAACCCACCGCTGCGCGACCCGGCGAACATCGAGAGCATCGTGCTGCACACCAGCCACCACACGCACAACGTGATCGGCTCGGGGGCAGGCGACCCGCAGAAATACGACCCGACGGCCTCCCGTGAGACGCTCGACCACTCGATCCCGTACATCTTCGCGGTCGCACTGCAGGACGGCGGCTGGCACCACGTCGACTCGTACACGCCGGAGCGGGCCGGCCGCGCCGACACGGTCGCACTGTGGCACAAGATCACCACGGCCGAGGATGCCGAGTGGACGCGTCGCTACCACTCCGAGGCCCCCGACGTGAAGGCGTTCGGGGGCCGCGTCGAGTTCCGTCTCACGGACGGCACGACCGTGGTCGACGAGATCGCCGTCGCCGACGCGCACCCGCTCGGCGCCCGCCCGTTCGCCCGTGAGAACTACATCGCGAAGTTCCGGCTGCTCGCAGGGCCCGTGCTCGAGGCGGCCGAGATCGAGCGCTTCCTCGAGCTCGTGCAGCGCCTGCCCGAGCTCACCGCCGCGGAGGTCGGCGAGCTGTCGATCATCGCCAAGCCCGGGCTGCTCGATGCAGCCGAGGCTCCGAAGGGTCTGTTCTGATGCTGTACTCCACGACGACACCCGCCGAGAAGCGGCGGCTGTTCCGCGAGCGCCTCGCCTCGGGGGAGCTGCTGCGCTTCCCCGGAGCCTTCAACCCGCTGAGTGCCAAGCTCATCGAGCAGAAGGGCTTCGACGGCGTCTACATCTCGGGTGCGGTGCTGTCGGCCGATCTCGGTCTGCCCGACATCGGCCTCACCACGCTGACCGAGGTCGCCGGGCGCGCGAAGCAGATCGCCCGCATGACCGACATCCCCGCGATCGTCGACGCCGACACCGGCTTCGGCGAGCCGATGAACGTCGCCCGCACGATCCAGGAGCTCGAAGACGCCGGACTCTCCGGCACCCACATCGAGGACCAGATCAACCCCAAGCGCTGCGGCCATCTCGACGGCAAGAGCGTCGTCGACGAGTCGACGGCGATCAAGCGCATCCGCGCCGCCGCCGACGCACGTCGCGACGAGAACTTCCTCATCATGGCGCGCACCGACATCCGCGCCATTGACGGACTGGATGCCGCGATCGACCGCGCCAAGGCGCTGGTGGATGCCGGGGCCGACGCGATCTTCCCCGAGGCGATGCGCGACCTCTCCGAGTTCGAGGCGATGGCGAATGCGCTCGACGTGCCGATCCTCGCCAACATGACCGAGTTCGGCAAGAGCGACCTCTTCTCGACCTCGCAGCTGCAGGCCGCCGGAGTGAGCATGGTCATCTGGCCGGTCTCGCTGCTGCGGATCGCCATGGGCGCGGCGGGCCGTGCTCTCGATACGCTGAACGACGAGGGGCACCTCACCTCGAAGCTCGGCGAGATGCAGCACCGCGCCGATCTCTACGACCTGATCGACTACGAGTCGTACAACCACTTCGACTCCGGGGTCTTCAACTTCACCATCACGAAGGAGTGAGCATGACCGAGCCGGACATCAAGAAGGGCCTCGCGGGGGTCGTCGTCGACACCACGGCGATCTCGAAGGTCAACCCCGAGACGAACAGCCTGCTCTACCGCGGCTACCCCGTGCAGGAGCTGGCCGACACCCAGCCCTTCGAAGCCGTGGCCTATCTGCTCTGGCACGGTGAGCTGCCGACGCCCGACGAGCTCGCCGCCTTCCGTCACGAAGAGCGCACGCACCGCGCGCTCGCCGAGAACGTGAAGCAGGCCATCGACCTCATCCCGCTCGAGGCGCACCCCATGGACGAGGTGCGCACGGCGGTGAGCGTGATCGGGGCTTCCGATCCCAGTGCGGGCGGGTCGGTGCTGAACGCGGGCGGCAGCCCGGAGGAGAACCTCCAGCGCAGCATCCGCCTGTTCGCCGCCCTGCCGGCGATCGTCGCCTACGGCCAGCGCCGCCGGCGCGGGCAGGCGATCATCGAGCCGCGCGACGACCTCGACTACTCCTCCAACTTCCTCTGGATGACGTTCGGCGAGGAGCCCGACCCCGTGGTGGTCGATGCGTTCAACCGCTCGATGATCCTCTACGCGGAGCACTCGTTCAACGCCTCGACCTTCACCGCCCGGGTGATCACGTCGACGCTGAGCGATCTGTACTCGGCTGTCGTCGGCGCCATCGGCGCATTGAAAGGGCCGCTGCACGGCGGCGCCAACGAAGCGGTGCTGCACATCTTCGACGAGATCGGGTCAGCCGACCGAGTGGGGGAGTGGCTCGATGAAGCACTCGCCGAGAAGCGCAAGATCATGGGCTTCGGCCACCGCGTGTACAAGAAGGGCGATTCGCGCGTGCCGACCATGAAGGCGGCGCTCGACACGCTCGTCGAGCACTACGACAAGCCCGAGGTCGCCGCGCTGTACGACGCGCTCGAGTCGGAGTTCGTCGCCCGCAAGGGGATCCACCCGAACCTCGACTACCCGTCGGGCCCCGCGTACAACCTGATCGGGTTCGACACGCTCACGTTCACGCCGCTGTTCGTCGCGGCGCGGGTCACCGGGTGGACGGCGCACGTGATCGAGCAGGCGCGAGCGAACGCGCTGATCCGCCCGCTCTCGCACTACGACGGGGTCGACGAGCGGCACATCGAGAGCTGATCGGCGTCGATTTCCGCCCCTACCGGCGCGCGAAAACGATATGCCGGGATCTTACGTTCGCTCGGCCTCCTTCGCTCTGGCGCACCCCCTGGGCCTGCTGTTAACTGGCGGGGCGTTGCGGCACGGAGCACCGTCGCCGGACGCCGCGTTCCGGGGGAGGGGCCATGTCATCGAGGGGTCACAGCAGGACGACGGCCTGGTCCTTGCGAAGTCGTACGGGGCGGCGTCGCACATCGCGAAGCCGCATCGGGCTCTCGCTCACGGGCGCACTCGGGCTCGTCGCGTCCGCACTCGTCGGGGGCATCGGCGGCACCGGCGCGGCGTTCGGGGCTCCCGGCACCCCGGGCGTCCCACAGCCCAACGCCGTCGTCTTCGCGGAGGACTTCGAGAACGGGCCCGGCACGTCGCCGCAGCTGCTGACCGACTACGTCGGCGACGACGGTGAGAGGTACACCGCCGACGCCCCCTGGCTGACCGGCTGCAACGGCATCATCGCGAACTTCTCGATCCCTGTCGCGCAGCTCGGCAACTGCGTGCTGCCCGACAGTTCCGCGGCTCTGCGTCAGCTCGCCCTGGCGCTGGGCGTGCACAGCGGTGCGGCGGAGCCGAGCGCGAACGACGTCGTGGCCGCGTACACCGAGAACAGTCCCGGCGCGGGAGTGGAGTTCGCGACCGTCGACGCGATCGACCTGGCGGGCTCGACCGGACGGTTCCTCACTTTCAGCGTGGATGCCGCGGCGCTCAACTGCCGCGTGTCGGCGCCGCAGTATCAGTTCGGGCTGGTCGACGAAGACGGAGCGGTGACGCAGGTGGGCGGAACAGTGAACGCCTGCGCCTCGTCGAGCACCGTGTCGGTTCCCGCGGTCGGGCCCGCGCCCGCCAGGCCGGTCTCGGTGGGCACTTACGCGTCCGACGGCTCGTTCCTCTTCAACGGAGCATCACTCGGCGTCCGGTTCACGAACGTCAACGGCTCCGGCGCCGGCAACGACGCCGCCTTCGACAACGTGCGCATCCTCGACGTCACGCCGCAGCTCGATCAGTCGTTCGAGCCTGCGACGACGCTCTCGGGGACGACGTCCGACCTGACCGTGACGGTCACGAACACCGCGGAGCTGGCGGCGAAGAGCGGATGGTCCTTCACCGAGACCCTGCCCGCCGGACTCACGATCGCTGACGACACCGCGGCCACGACCTGCCCCGACGCCACCCTCTCCGCCGCCGAGGGCGGCACCTCGTTCCGGCTCGCCGGCGACCTCGACGAGGACCTGGCGTCATGCACCGTCACGCTGCCGGTGACCTCGCCCGTAGCCGGCACCTTCACCAGCGAACCGTCGGACTTCGACAGCATCGGGCTCAATCAGCCGGCCGCCGCGAGCGTCGAGTTCGTGGACGCCGCCCCGGCGCTCAGCATTGTGAAGACGGCATCGTTCGCCGCGGGTGAGCGCTTCGTCGCGGGTCAGGACATCACCTACTCGTTCGAGGTCACGAACACGGGCAACGTGCCGCTGACGAATGTCACAGTGGACGACGCCGGATTCAGCGGCTCCGGCACACTGTCGGCGGTGAGCTGCCCGCCCGAGGCGGCGAGCCTCGCTCCGGCCGCGAGCGTCACCTGCACCGCGAGCTACACCGCGACCCAGGCCGACGTCGACGCGGGGGAGATCGTGAACAGCGCCACCGCCTCGGGGCTTCCTCCGGAAGGTCAGACGGTCGAATCCGCCCCCTCGGAGGTCACGCTGACGGCGACGGCGGCTGCGCCCTCCCTCACCATCGCGAAGACCGCCACCCCCGACACCGTCGCCCGGGCCGGCGATAGCGTCGAATTCTCCTACGTCGTGACGAACACCGGGAACGTCACGCTCACCGATGTCGCCGTGAACGAGATCGGCTTCACCGGTTCCGGCCCCGTGCCCTCCGTCGTCTGCCCGCCCGCCACGTCGTCGCTCGCCCCCGGTGACTCGACGACGTGCACGGCGGCGTACTCGATCACCCAGGACGACGCGGATGCCGGATCGGTGACGAACTCCGCCACCGCGACCGGCACCCCGCCCGACCCGTCCGCACCCGCTCCGGTCTCGCCTCCGGATGACGCGATCGTGGCCATCCCCGCGGCGCCTGCGGTGACGCTGGGCGTATCGGCCGACGCCGCGGCGCAGCGCGGTCTCGCCGCGGGGCAGACCGTCACGTACTCGTTCACCGTCACGAACACCGGCACGGTCACGCTGCGCGACGTCGCCGTCGATGCCGCATCGTTCAGCGGTGCAGGCCCTCTGTCCGGCATCGTGTGTCCGGCTGCAGCGGCCAGCCTCGCACCGGGAGCGCAGGTGATCTGCACCGCCACCTACACCGCGCAGGCGGCCGATGTGGCGGCCGGCGCTCTCTCGCTCTCGGCGAGCGCGACGGGGACCCCGCCGAATGCGCAGACGCCCGCACCCGTCTCCGATCCCGCGAGCATCGCGGTGCCGACCGCGGCATCCGTCGCGGTTCCGGCTCCTGCGGGCTCCGCTGCTCGCGCCGAGTCTCGCGCCTCGCAGCAGTTGGCCGACTCTGGTGGAGAGACACCTGTTGCGACCATCGGCCTCGGTGCCGGAGCACTCTTGATCGGCGCGCTGCTCACGACGCGAGCGCTGCAGCGGGATCGCCGCCGCGTCGGTGGTCAACGCATCTGACGCAGACCCGTCAGCGCTGTAGCGTCTCGGTCGGCTTCGGGTCAAGCGGTGGCGTGACGCGCGGCCCGGGAGTATCACTGATCCGGAACGTATCCGCGTTCCGCGTGAAGGAGGCTCCATGTCCGCGTCGGATGTCAACGTCAAGGAGGTCCGCTCGCTCGTCCCCGCGCGGATGGACCGGCTGCCCTGGGCACGATTCCACTGGATGATCGTCGTCGGACTCGGGTTCTCGTGGATCCTCGACGGACTCGAGGTGCAGATCGTCGCCGCCAACGGCTATGCGGCGACCCTCGGGATGGGTCCGGCCGAGGTCGGCCTCGCCGGCACCTGCTACCTGCTCGGCCAGGTCTTCGGAGCGCTCGTGTTCGGACGCCTCACCGACCGGCTCGGCCGGAAGAAGCTCTTCATCCTGTCGCTCGCGGTGTACCTCATCGGCTCCGCGGTGGCCGGTCTCGCGTTCGCGCCGTGGTTCTTCTACATCTGGCGCTTCGTGGCCGGAGCCGGCATCGGCGGCGAGTACGCGGCGATCAACTCGGCGATCGACGAGATCATCCCGGCGAAGTACCGCGGACGCGTCGACATCGCGATCAACGGCACCTACTGGGGAGGTGCGGCCCTCGGTGCCGTCGCGAACCTCTTCTTCCTGAACACGGACATCCTCCCGCAGGACCTCGGCTGGCGCCTCAGCTTCTTCCTCGGCCCTGTGCTCGGCATCCTGATCATCTGGCTGCGCCGTCACATCCCCGAGAGCCCGCGCTGGCAGATGACGCACGGCCGCGAGGACGAGGCAGAGCGCAACGTCGACGGCATCGAGCAGCGCATCCGCGAGGAGGGCAAGGAGATCCCGCCCGTCGACGAGTCGAAGGCGATCACTGTGAAGGAGTACGGCCGCGTGCCATTCCTCGTGATCGCGAAGGTGCTCTTCAAGAAGTACCCGCGGCGCACGCTCGTCGGGATCACCATGATGGTGACGCAGTCGTTCCTCTATAACGCGATCTTCTTCACCTACGCGCTCGTGCTCGAGAACTTCTACGACACCCCGCCCGCGTCGGCATCGCAGTACTTCATCATCTTCGCGGTCGGCAACCTCGCCGGGGCGCTCGTGCTCGGACACTTCTTCGACACGTGGGGACGGCGGCGGATGCTGTTCCTCACCTACGTTCTCGCGGGGTCGATCCTGCTCGTGAGCGCGTTCCTGTTCAACGCGGGAGTCCTGAACGCGGGCACGCACACCGCGTTCTGGTGCGCCTCGTTCTTCTTCGCCTCAGCCGGGGCGTCGGCGGCGTACCTCACCGTGAGCGAGATCTTCCCCCTCGAGCTGCGCAGCCAGGTCATCTCGTACGTCTTCTCGATCGGACAGCTCGTCGGTGCGATCGCACCCGTCCTCTACGGCTCGCTGATCGGTCAGAGCGCCGAGACCGGAGACCGCGGTCCGCTGTTCTGGGGATACGTGCTCGGCTCCGGGATCATGATCGTCGGCGGCGTCGTCTGCGGGCTCTTCGGCGTGAGCGCGGCGGGCAAGTCGCTGGAGGACATCGCGGATCCCCTGTCGCTCGTCGATTCAGGGGAGAAGCCGGTCACACCGGACCGAGGTCGCTGAACGAGGGTCTCGCTTGGCTCGCTCAACGACCGGATTCCGGTCGTTGAGCGAGGAGCGAAGCACCGAGACGAAACGCGGTGAGCCGATCTCGGATCTCACCGCGTTTCGTCTCGCTCGGCTTCGCCGGGCTCGCTCAACGACCGGGGCTACGCCAGCTCGATGACCGACCACGACAGCGGCGGCAGCGTCGCCCGCACGGCGCCGTCGACGACATCCGCCGCGCCGAGTGGCACCATGTGCACGGCATCCGGCGTCGTCTCCAGGTTCGAGGTGTGGCGGTCGCCGCCCTCCGGGATCGTCAGCGTCTCGGCGTTCACGACGCACAGATCCCCGAGACCGTGCAGGTCGATCGTGAGGTCGCTCTCCTCGGTGAGCGAACGGTTCGCCACGAAGACGACGACGCGCCCCGACGCCTCGTCCCAGGTGGCGGCAGCGTCGACCGCATCGACCCCGCCGTAGCGCTTCGTCTCGATCTGCGGGGCCGAGACGGCGAGGCGGAGGATGCGCCCCTTCGCGAGCCGCGCCATGCGCTCGAAGGGCCAGAAGCTCGTCTGACGCCAGGCTGCGCCGCCCTCCTCCGACCGGATCGGCGCGATCACGTTCACGAGCTGCGCCTGGTTGGCGATCTTCACGCGGTCGCCGTGGCGGAGCAGGCTGTTGAGCAGGGTGCCGACCACGACGGCATCCGTCACGTTGTAGGCGTCCTCGATGAGGCGCGGATGCTGTCGCCACCCGGCCCTCGCGATCTCCTTCGCCTCCACGTCGTTGTACTTGACCTGGTCCCACACGTTCCACTCGTCGAACGAGATGTCGATCTGCTTCGTGTGCTTGCCGGCGGCCTTGACCGCATCGACCGTGGCGATGACGCCCTCGATGAACGCGTCCATGTCGACCGACTCGGCGAGGAACGACTCGGCGTCGCCGTCGTGCTCCTGGTAGTAGGCGTGCATCGAGACGAAGTCGACCTCGTCGTAGGCGTGCGAGAGCACCGTGTGCTCCCACGTGCCGAAGGTCGGCATCGAGCGCCCGGACGACCCGACGGCCACCAGCTCGATCGACGGGTCCACGAGACGCATCGCCTTCGCGGCCTCCTGCGCGAGCCGGCCGTACTCGGTCGCGGTCTTGCCGCCGATCTGCCACGGGCCGTCGAGCTCGTTGCCGAGACACCACAGCTTGATGTCGAACGGCTGCTCGGCGCCGTTCTTCCGGCGCAGGTCCGACCAGTAGGTGCCGGAGGGGTGGTTCGCGTACTCGACGAGCGCCCTGGCCTCTTCGACGCCGCGGGTGCCGAGGTTGATCGCCTCCATCACCTCGACCTCGGCATCCTTCGCCCAGTCCATGAACTCGTGCAGGCCGAAGGCGTTGGTCTCGATGGTGTGCCATGCGCCGTCGATGCGCACCGGGCGGTCCTCGGCCGGGCCGACCCCGTCTTCCCACCGGTAGCCCGACACGAAGTTGCCGCCGGGATAGCGGACGACGGTCGGTCCCATCTCCTTCACGAGCGCGAGCACGTCCTGACGGAATCCGCGCTCGTCGGCCTGCGGATGACCGGGCTCGTAGATGCCGGTGTAGACGCAGCGCCCCATATGCTCGACGAACGACCCGAAGAGCCTCCGGGGGACGTCGGCGATCGTGAAGTCGCGGTCGATGGTGATGCGGGCCTGAGACATTGCTCTCCTTGCAGTGGGCCGTAGGGTGTGGGGATGCGGGACTACTGACCGCCGAAGCCGCTGGTCGCGACTCCCTTGACGATCTGCTTCTGGAAGATGAGGAACACGACGATGAGCGGCACGGCCGCGAGCACGGCCTGCGCCATGACCTGCGCGTACTGCACGCCGTAGGCGCTGATGACGGTCTGCAGACCGACCGGCAGCGTCATGAGCGTGGTGTCGTTGATGACGAGGAACGGCCAGAGGAAGTTGTTCCACGCCGTGATGAACACGAAGATCGCGACGGAGGCGAGGATCGGCCGCGAGAGCGGCAGGACGATCGACCAGAAGATGCGGAAGCGTCCGGCGCCGTCGACCCGGGCGGCGTCCTCGAGCTCGATCGGGACCGCGTCGAAGAACCGCTTGAGGATGAACACCATCGCCGGCGCCACGACCTGCGGCAGGATGAGGCCCCAGTACGTGTCGATCAGGTTGAATGCGAGCATCTCGTAGAACAGCGGGATGATCAGCACCTGCGGCGGCACGACGATCGAGGCGATGATCACGACGAACAGCCACCGGCGGCCGGTGAAGTCGAGCCGCGAGAGGGCGTACGCGGCCATCGCGGAGATGGCGAGCGTGATCAGGGTGATCGCCGCCGAGGTCCACAGGCTGTTGAACGCCCAGGTGTAGACGTTGCCCTGCGACAGGATCGCGACGAACGCGTCGACGGTCGGGCCGGAGGCGCCGATCCATCCGGGATCGCCGGACGCGGCATCCGTCTCGGTCTTGAAGGCGGTCGCGACCGCCCAGAGGAACGGCAGCAGCCATCCGACGGCGAGCAGGAGCAGCACGACGAACGCCGTGATGCGGAGCGGGCCGAACGGCTTCTGGCCGGGCAGGCGGGTGCGGCGCGGCGCTCCGGTCGCGGCGGTCGTGATCGTCTCGGTGGCGGTGGGAGCGGTGGTCGTGGCGGTGGACATCAGAGCTGCTCCTTCCGGCGACGCGTGATGAGGGCCTGCGCGACGCCGATGATGACGATGAGGGCGAAGAAGACGTACGAGATCGCGGCCGAGTACCCGAACCGGTAGCTCACGAAACCGGCCTCGTAGATGTACTGCACGATCGAGCGGGTCGTGTCGCTCGCGACCCCTCCGAGCATCTGGTACGCCTGATCGAACAGCTTGAGCGAGGCGAGGATCTGCAGGATGAGGATGAGCACGGTCGCCGGCCCGAGTTGCGGGAGCGTGATCGACCAGAACTGACGCCACGCGCCGGCTCCGTCGAGCGAGGCCGCCTCGTACTGCTGCGGCGGGATGTTCTGCATCGCGGCGAGGTAGAGGAGGAAGTTGAATCCGACGGTCCACCACACGGTGGCGATCACGATCGAGAGCATGTTCGTGTCGGGGTTCTGCAACCAGGCGATCGGTTCGAGACCGAAGAACTCGAGGATGTTGTTGGCCGCGCCGACCTGGGGGTTGAAGATCCAGACCCAGATCTGCGAGATCACGGTCGAGGCGAGCAGGAACGGCATGAAGAAGGACAGGCGCCACAGCCACTGCCCGGGGATGCCGCGGTCGACGAGCGCCGCCATGACGAGGGCGATGGCGACGAGCGGAACCGTGGACAGCAGTGTGAACCATACGGTGTTGCCCATCGACTGCCACATCTTGGGGTCGCCCAGGGCCTCGGCGTAGTTCGCGAACCCGACGAACGCGCCGCCCGCGCCCGTGAGGGACTGGTCGGTGAAGCTGAGGATGATGCCGTGGATGATCGGCCACACCAGGAAGAGCAGGAAGGCGACGAGGAACGGCGCGAGGAACGCCCAGCTGATGAGCTGTTCGCGCTGGCGGGAGCCCGCGCGACGGCCGCGGGGCGTGGTGCGTGAACCGGTGACGATGGTGCGCGTGGAATCGGTGACGGCGGTCATGATGCGAACGCCCCCTCGGGGTCTGCCGGGTTGGGCTGTCGCAGCAGCGCGTTGACCCGCGCCTCGAAGCGGTCGATCGCGGCGGCCGGGTCATCGCCCGAGAGAAGAACGCCCTGCACGGCTGCGCCGAACTCGCTCTGGAAGTTCGATCCGGACCCGGTGAACCAGGCCGTGGGGTCGTAGACGACGTGCTGCGCGGCCTCGGCGTAATGCACCTGGGGGATGAGCTCGCCGTACTCCGGCGATTCGGTCACGGGAAGGTACGCGGGGATGTGGCCGGCCTCGGCCCAGCCGAACGAGCCCTTGAGCATGTCGGCGACGAATCGGTAGGTCAGGGCGCGCTTCTCGGGGTCGGCATTGGTCTGATGGGGGAGAACGAACGAGTGCGAATCGGCGTAGACCGCGGGCGTGCCGTACAGCGTGGGGATCATGGTGGCGTCGAAGGGCAGGTCGGCACTCTGCATCGTGCGCAGTTCCCAGACGCCGGTGAACAGCATCCCGCTCTTGCCCGTGGCGAATTCGGCGATCGCGCTGCCGTAATCGGCCTGAGCGAGGGCGATCTCGCCGTCGAGCAGGGTGGTCATGAGCGTGAGCGCCTCGACGGCGGCGTCCTTGTCGATCACGGCCGTGCCGCCGGCGGGCAGCTCCATCGGAGTGCCGTGCTGCGAGTAGAAGGTGTAGAAGAGCCGCCACATCTGAGCGCCGTCGCCGAGGTAGCCGAACGACAGCGCGTGCCCCTCGGCGGAGCCGCCGATCGTGCGCAGCTGGTCGACGAACTCCTCGGGCGACGTGGTCGGCCGCAGTCGTCCGTCGCTGTCGAGCACGCCTGCCGCATCGCAGATGTCGGTGTTGAACATCGCCACGAACGGGTGGGCGTCGAGCGCGACGCTGTACATGTCGTCGCCGACGAAGCCCTTCTCCCAGATGGGCTTCGGGAAGGCGGAGGAGTCGACGCCGAGAGACGCGAGCTCGTCGCGATCCCACGGGTCGAGCAGGCCGCCGGGCGCCCAGCCCACGGTGCGGGTGGCGTGCATGATCGCGACGTCGGGGGCGCGGCCGCCGGCTCCGGCCATGGCGAGCTTGGTGTAGTACGGCGTTCCCCAGGCCAGCACCGTGGGGCGGACGCGGTACGCGCTCTGCGCGGCGTTCGCCGTGTCGAGCAGCTGCGACATCGTGACGCCGTCGCCGCCGGACAGCAGATGCCAGAACTGCAGCGTCCTGGCGGATGAGCCGGGGATCGTGCCCGGTGCGCATCCTGCGAGCAGGGCGGCGCCGGCCATGACGGAGGCGGCGGTGAGGAACTGCCGTCTGGACAGATCGAGCGGGGGCGTCATCGTCACTCCTTCGTGACTGCGGTCAGGGTCGCTACATCATTACATCGATGTAATCGAAGAGGCAAGAGGCGGGTTTCGGAGCGGGTGGTGCCGGGGTCAGGGGCGGTAGCCGACCGGGCTGCCCTCGGTGCTCGCCCGTTCGAGGAGCTGGTGCGAGAGCGTGAGGCCCCGCGGCGGCGCCGTGCGGTCGTCCATGCGCGACTCCAGCAGGGCGAGTGCCGCGTCGGCGAACGCGCGCCGGTCGAACGCGACGGTCGTGAGCGCGGGCGAGGTGTAGCGCGAGAACTCCACGTCGTCGAAGCCGGTGACGATGACGTCATGCGGCACCCGCACCCCGTGGTCGTGCAGCGCGTGCAGGGCGCCGAGCGCCAGGCTGTCCGTGAACGCGATGATCGCGTCGAAGGCGGCACCGCGGCGGAAGAGGGTCTCCACGCCGAGAGCGCCGCCGGTCATCGACCAGGGCATCGGATTCACTTCGAGCGCGGTGTCGCGGGGGATGCCTGCCTCGCGGAGGGCGTCGTGCACCCCCTCGAGTCGCAGCCGGCTCGTGGCGGTCGCGGAATTCGGATCGTCATCGGCCCCGATCACGGCGATGCGACGCGCGCCGCGCGCGAGAACGTGACGGGCGACCTCAGCCGCCGCCCGACGGCTGTCGATGCGCACATGGTCCGCCCGGTTCTGCTCGACCTCTCCGAGCACCACGAGCGGCGGCAGGCGGTCGGCGTATCTCAGCACGCTGTCCTCCAGCCGGATCGGGTTGAGGATCAGCCCGTCGACGAGATGCGCGCGGGCCCGAGAGACGAGCTCGCGTTCCCGGTCGGGGTCGATCGCTGTCTCCTCGATCTGCACCGCCAGCCCGCGCTCGTGCGCGGCGTCGACGATCCGATGCATGAGCTCGGCCGAGAAGGCGGTCGCGAGGTCTGGCAGGGCGACTGCGATGATCCCGGAGCGCCCCTTGCGCAGCCCCCGGGCGCTGAGGTTCGGCACGAAGTCCAGCTGCGCCATCGCCGCCTCGACCTTGCTGCGGGTCTCCTCGCTCACGGTCGTCGTACCGGTGACGACGTTCGAGACGGTCTTGGGCGAGACGCCGGCGAGCGCCGCGACGTCTTTCATCGTGGCTCGGGGAGGCGGCACCGCGGTCATCCGGTCAGCCTATCCGCGCGCGCCGCCGTCCGGGGATTACCACGATGTACGCCCCGGGCGCGCTGGCTATCATGGCGCCATGACGATCGAACGCAACTGGGCAGGCAACGTCGCATACCGGGCATCGCGCATCGACCATCCGTCGTCGGTGGAGGAGTTGCAGAACGTCCTCGCACAGCGCGGTTCGATCCGGATGCTGGGTTCGCGTCATTGCTTCAACGACATCGCCGACACCGACGGCGTGCTCGTCGCGCTCGATCGGATGCCGGCGGTGATCGAGGTGAACGAGGCGCGCGACGCCGTCCGGGTCTCTGGCGGCCTGCGGTACGGCGACCTGGCACCGCGGTTGCGCGAGGAGGGACTCGCGCTGGCGAACCTCGCCTCGCTCCCGCACATCTCGATCGCGGGAGCCGTGGCCACCGGCACGCACGGATCGGGCGACGCCATCGGCTCGCTCGCGAGCGCCGTGCGCGCCCTCACGATCGTCACGCCGTCCGGCGAGGTGCAGACGTTGCGTCGCGGTGAGCCCGACTTCGACGGCGCGGTCGTGAGTCTCGGTGGGCTGGGCGCCGTTGTCGATCTCACTCTCGACGTCGAACCGACCTACGACGTCGCGCAGCACGTCTTCGAGCATCCGTCGTGGGATGCGATCCTCGCCGACTTCGACGACGTGACGGGCGTCGGCACGAGCGTCAGCATCTTCTCGACGTGGCAGCACACCGACCAGGCCGACCAGATCTGGGTCAAGCAGCGGCTGCCGGAGGCGCGCGAGCTGACCAGGGCCGACCTCTTCGACCGCCTCGGCGGCGAGGCGGCGACCACGAAGCGCCACCCGATCCTCGGGGTCGACCCGGTCGCCTGCACCGAGCAGCTGGGTGTTCCGGGGCCGTGGTCGGAGCGGCTCCCGCACTTCCGGCTCGAGTTCACGCCCTCGGCGGGTGCCGAGATCCAGAGCGAGTACCTCGTGCCGCGGTCCGACGCGGTCGAGGCCATCCAGGCGGTGCGCACACTGGCCGGACAGATCACGCCGCTTCTGCTCGTCAACGAGATCCGCACGGTCGCGAACGACGAGCTGTGGCTGAGCTCGTCGCACGCGACGGATGCCGTCGGCATCCATTTCACCTGGAAGCCCGACGAGGCCGCCGTGCGTGCCTTCCTGCCGACGCTGGAGGCGGCGCTGCCCGCGACGGCACGACCGCACTGGGGCAAGGTGTCGACGCTCGACGGCGCGGAGGTGCGCTCGCGCTACCCGCGCTGGGGTGACTTCGCCGACCTGGCGGCCCGCATGGACCCGGAGCGGCGGCTCGTGAACGCCTATCTGGAGCGGCTCGGTCTCTGATCCCCCGGTCTCCGATCCCGTCTCCGTCGGAGCGGGGGTGGACGCAGGGGGATGTCGAGACGAGACTGGACCGACCGCCGGGCATCGGACTCGGCGCCGGATGCGAGGGAGCTCACATGGGATACAGAGTCGGATACTTCGTCGGCAGCCTGTCGTCGACGTCGATCAATCGGACCCTCTCGACGGCACTGATCGCGCTGGCGCCCGATGACCTCGAGTTCTTCGAGATCCCGATCAAGGACCTGCCGCTGTACAGCCAGGACTACGACGACTCCTACCCGCCGGTGGCTCTCGCGCTGAAAGAAGCCATCGATTCCGCGGACGCCGTGCTCTTCGTCACGCCCGAGTACAACCGGTCGATCCCCGGAGGACTCAAGAACGCGATCGATTGGGCGTCTCGGCCCTGGGGGCAGAACTCCTTCGACCACATCCCCGCCGCCGTCATCGGCGCCTCGGTCGGCGCGATCGGCACGGCGGTCGCGCAGCAGAGCCTGCGCGGCGTGCTGAGCTTCTGCAACGCCCGGCAGATGACGGCACCGGAGGCGTACATCCAGTTCAGGCCAGAGCACTACTCCGATGACGGCACGGTCTCGCACCCCGACACGGCCGACTTCCTGCGCGGCTACATGGCGGAGTTCCGCGACCACATCGAGCGAGTGCTGACGGTGCTGCCGAGAGACACCCCCGACAGCTGAGGGCGAGCGGGCGTCGACCGGGGCGTCGTTGCACCGCCCCGAGTGTTCTCGGTAACATTCACCGCAGCAGCCGACGGAGGTGCTCATGGTGAACGTCGGCTCCGACAAGCCCAACATCCGGCAGGTCGCGACGATCGCCGGGGTCTCGCACATGACCGTGTCGCGGGTGCTGAACGACCACCCGAACATCAAGCCAGACACCCGTCGGCGCGTGCTCGAGGCGATCGAGGAGCTCGACTACCGGCCGAACATGGTCGCTCGCGCCCTCGCGACGCAGCGCACTCGGCGCATCGGCGTGATCGTCGAGAGCGCCGTGGCACACGGCCCGACGAGCATCCTGCGAGCGATCGAGCTCTCGGCGCGGGCCGCGGGGTACTCGGTCACACCGATCGCCCTGCACGAGGGTGACGCCCTCTCGCCGCAGGAGGCGGTCGACAACCTCACCACGCAGGGCGTCGATGCGCTGTGCGTGATCGCGCCGCGATCGTCGTCGGTCGCGGCGCTCCGTCGCATCTCGATCGACGTGCCGATGCTCGTCGTCAAGGCGGATGCCGACCCCACGTTCCTCACGGTGTCGATCGACCAGCAAGCAGGAACGACCCTGGTCGTCGATCACCTCGTCGCGCTCGGGCACCGCGACATCCTGCACATCTCCGGACCGTTGGACTGGTTGGACGCCCGCGCGAGGGAGCGCGCCTTCCACTCCAGGGCCAAGTCCTGGGGAATCCGCGAGCGTCCGATCGTGGTCGGGGACTGGACCGCCGACTTCGCCTACGACTTCGCCACCGGGCTCACGCGGCTGCCCGACTACACAGCCGTCTTCGCCGCGAACGACGACATGGCCATCGGGCTCATCCACGGCCTGCACGAGCGCGGATTCGACGTCCCCGGCGACCTGAGCGTGGTGGGCTTCGACGACGTGCCGCTCGCGCGGCACTTCCTGCCGCCCCTGACGACGGTGCGCCAGGACTTCGGAGCGCTCGGTGTCTCGGTCGTCGAGATGCTCCGCGCCGCCATCGAGGGCAGGGAGATCCCGCCGCTCACCCGAATTCCGACCGAGCTCGTGCCGCGTGCCTCGTCGGCGGCTCCCCGGGAGACGCGGTGAGCGCCGAGCCGTCGCTCGACCCGGTCGTGCGGCTCGAGGGCGTCACGGTCGAGTTCCCCGGGGTGCGTGCGCTCGACGACGTCGACTTCCGCCTCTTCCCCGGCGAGGTGCACGCCGTGATGGGCGAGAACGCTGCGGGGAAGTCGACGCTGGTCGGGGTGCTCACCGGAACGCGCACCCCTGACGCAGGCCGAGTGCTCGTCGACGGCGAGCCGCGTCGCTTCGGCGGCGTCGCCGACAGTCGCTCCGCGGGAATCGCCACGGTGTTCCAGGAGACGCAGCTGAGCCCGAACCTCAGCGTCGGCGAGAACGTGATGCTGGGGCGTGAGCGCCGCGGCCTGCTCGGCATCGACTGGAAGCGCACGAGAGCGGATGCCGCGCGGGCCCTCGCGCGCCTCGGACTCGACGAACTCGACCCGAAGACCCCGCTCTCGATGCTGACACCGGCGCAGAAACAGCTCGTCGCGCTCGCTCGCGCCGTCGTCGACGATCCGCGGGTGCTGGTGCTCGACGAGCCGACATCGAGTCTGGACCAGGCCGAGGTCGCCACGCTCATGCGCGTGATCCGCGGCCTTCGTGAGCGCGGCGTCGCCATCCTGTTCGTCTCGCACTTCCTGGAGCAGGCCTTCGCGATCAGCGACCGCATGACGGTTCTGCGGGGAGGACGGCGGATCGGCGAGTACGCGACGAGGGATCTCGAGAGAGCCGACCTCATCTCGAAGATGCTCGGCAAGGACATCGACGGGCTTCGCGCGCTGGGCTCTGAGCGGAAGGCCCATCACTATGCGTCGGACGGCGAGCCGGCGATGCGCGCGACGGACGTCGGGCGTCGGGGAGAGCTGGAGCGCACCGACGTCGAGGTGCAGCGCGGCGAGATCGTCGGGCTCGCCGGCCTTCGCGGTTCTGGCCGCTCGGAGCTGGCTGGACTGCTGAGCGGGACGACACGTGCAGACACCGGCGAGCTGTGGGTCGACGGGGAGAGGGTGGAGTTGCGGAGCCCGTCCGCGGCGCTGCGCCACCGGATCGCGCTGTCTGCGGAGAGCAGGCGCACGCAGGGGATCATCGGCGACCTCACCGCCCGCGAGAACATGATCCTCTCTCTTCAGGCGCTGCGCGGCTGGACCCGCCCCCTGTCGACCGCGGAGGAGGCGGCGCTCGTCGACACGTACGTGGAGGCCTTACACCTCTCGCCGGCAGACCTCGACCGACCGGTGAAGCTGCTCTCGGGCGGCACGCAGCAGAAGATCCTCCTGGCTCGGGCACTGGCTGTCCGGCCCCATGTGCTGATCCTCGACGAGCCCACCCGGGGCATAGACATCGCCGCGAAGCTGGAGGTGCAGCGGCGCATCAGCCAGCTCGCCGGGGACGGGGTCGCCGTCGTCTTCATCTCCTCGGAGCTGGAAGAGGTCGTGCGGCTGAGCGACCGGATCATCGTGCTCAAAGATCGCGAGAAGATCGGCGAGCTCAGCAACGGGCCCGGTGTGACGGTCGACACCGTGGTGGAGATGATCGCGGCTGATCCACACCCTGATCCTGGTCTGTGATCGGTAACAGGATCTTGTTCCTGGAACATTAGCGATTTTTTGGAACATCCTTGAGTTTCCAAAATTGTTCCCGGTAACATCGCCGCAGACAGGCAGTGCCGCTGTCCTGCTTTCACACACCGGACCGCGTCAGGTCCACCATTGCCGGGGTGACTGCCGGCATCTCAAGGAGGAGAACATGTCCGCGAAGAAGCGCATCCGCGTCGCGATCGGGCTGGCCGCAGCCGGCGCACTCACCATCGGCCTGGCGGCCTGCTCCGGCGGCGGAGACGGGGGTTCGGGCGGCGACGGCGGCTCGGACGAGCTCACGACCGTCGGCTTCGTCGCCGTCGGACCCGAGGGCGCCTGGCGTGAGGCGAACGAGCAGAACATCCAGGACACCTTCACGGAGGAGGCCGGGTACGACCTCAAGTACGCCCCCGCCACCAACCTCGACCAGAAGTCGCAGATCGACGCGTTCACGTCGTTCGTCGACGAGGGCGTCGACGTGATCCTGCTGTCGGCGACCGAGGCCTCGGGGTGGGAGGACTCACTCAAGCGTGCGCAGGAGGCCGAGATCCCCGTGATCCTGCTCGACCGTGGCATCGAGCCCGACGACGACAGCCTCTACGTCACCCGCATCGCGCCCGACAACGTCGAGGTCGCGAAGGAGGTCGGCGCGTGGGCGGCGGCGACGTTCCCCGACGGCGGGAACTACGTCGTCCTGGAGGGCCCTGCGGGCGTGGGCGTCGTGAACGAGCGCAACGAGGGCTTCGACGAGGGGCTGGGAGACTCCTCCCTCACGAAGGTCGACGCCCAGACGGCGAACTGGTCGGCTGAGGAGGGCAAGAGCGTCTTCGAGACGATGCTGAAGTCGTCGAACAACGACATCCAGCTGGTGTTCGCGCAGAACGACGAGATGGGACTCGGGGCCGCGCAGGCCGCCGAGGAAGCCGGTCTCGTCGTCGGACAGGACGTCAAGATCGCCACGATCGACGGCACCAAGAACGCCATGCAGGCGCTCGCCGACGGTCAGCTCAGCTACGTGCACGAGTACAACCCGCTCTTCGGCGAGACGGCGATGGACGTCGTCGAGAAGGCGCTCGCCGGTGAGGACGTCGATTCGTACATCGTCGTCCCGAGCGAGGCCTTCGACTCGGCGGATGCCGCCAAGGCCGTGCTCGCGGACCGCAAGTACTGAACCACCCACCGGATCAGGCGTCGGAGCGATCCGGCGGCGAGCCAGGGTGGCGGGAGTGTCCCGCCGCCCTGGTCGGCAGACGGGAAACACAGCGATGAACGATCAACTCCCTCTCGTCGAGATGCGCGGCATCACGATCGAGTTCCCCGGCGTGAAAGCCCTCGACGGCGTGGGTCTGCGGCTCTTCCCCGGCGAGGTGCACGCCCTCATGGGCGAGAACGGTGCCGGCAAGTCGACCCTCATCAAGGCGCTGACCGGCGTCTACCGGATCGACGCCGGATCCATCGTCGTCGCGGGGCAGGAGCGCACCTTCGCCGGAGCCGGCGACGCTCAGGAGGCCGGCATCTCGACGGTCTATCAGGAGGTGAACCTCGCTCCCAACCTCTCCATCGGCGAGAACGTGATGCTCGGGCACGAGGTGCGGGGCGCGTTCGGCATCAACTGGGGTGCGACCCACCGTGCGGCGACCGAGGCGCTCACGCGACTCGGGCTCGGCGCGCTCGACACTCGCAAGCCCCTCTCCACACTCTCGATCGCCCTGCAGCAGCTCGTCGCGATCAGCCGGGCCATGGCGATCGAGGCCACGGTCCTGATCCTCGACGAGCCCACCTCGAGCCTCGACGCCGCCGAGGTCGAGGGCCTCTTCGCCGTCATCCGCACTCTCCGAGACGAGGGCGTCGCGATCCTGTTCGTCTCGCACTTCCTCGACCAGGTCTACGCGATCAGCGATCGCCTCACCGTGCTGCGCAACGGGCAGTTCGTGGGGGAGTACCTGACCCGCGACCTCGACCGACACGCCCTCATCTCGAAGATGATCGGCAAGGATCTCGACGCGCTGAAGTCGCTCGGGGGCAACCGCCGCCTGGCGCCGCGCGACGCGGACGAGGAACCCCTGCTCTCGGCATCCGGCATCGCCCGCCGCGGCGCTGTCGAGGCGACCGACCTCGACATCCGCCCCGGCGAGATCGTCGGGTTCGCCGGCCTGCTGGGATCGGGGCGCACGGAGCTCGCCCGTCTGCTGTACGGCGCGGATCGTGCCGACGAGGGCGCCATCGAGCTCCACGGCGCCGACGCGGAGCTCACGTCACCGGCGGCTGCGCTCGCGCGGCGCATCGCGTTCTCGACCGAGAACCGGCGTGACGAGGGCATCGTCGGCGACCTCACCATCCGCGAGAACATCATCCTCGCCGTGCAGGCGGAGCGCGGATGGGCCAGGCCCATGTCGCGCAAGGAGCAGGACGCGATCGTCGAGAAGTACATCACGCAGCTCAACGTGCGCCCAGCCGACCCCGAGCGCATGATCAAGAACCTCTCGGGCGGCAACCAGCAGAAGGTGCTCCTCGGGCGCTGGCTCGCCACGCAGCCCGAGCTGCTGATCCTCGACGAGCCGACGCGTGGCATCGACGTCGGGGCGAAGGCCGAGATCCAGGAGGCCGTCGCCGAACTCGCCGAAGAAGGCGTGGCCGTGGTCTTCATCTCGTCCGAGCTCGAAGAGGTGGTCCGGCTGTCCGAGCGGATCGTCGTGCTCAAGGACCACCGCAAGATCGGCGAGCTCCAGAACGGGCCTGACGTCACGGCACAGGCGATCGTCGACGTGATCGCCGCCCACGGGGTCGAGGCTGCGGCCGAGACCCTCGACGACGCGGACGGCGTCGTGCCGGATAGCATCACCCTCACGACCGACAAGGAGGCAGCGCGATGACGGCTGCAACCGGCTCCAGCTTCTGGCGGGACCTCGTTCACAAGCCCTTCTTCTGGGGCATCGTGGCGATCGCCGCGCTGCTCGCCCTGAACGTGCTCAAGGACCCCGCGTACCTCGCGCTCTCGATCAACCCCAACAACGGCAACCTCGTCGGCAATCTCGTCGACATCCTGCGCCAGGCGGCTCCGGTGATGATGATCGCGATCGGCATGTCGCTCGTGATCGCGACCGGCGGCATCGACCTCTCGGTCGGCTCGCTCATGGCCGTCTCCGGGGCCGTCGCGATGGAGTTCCTCAGCGCGGCCGGAGACTCGGGGAACCTGGGGGCGGCGCTCGCCGCGATCGGTCTCGCACTCGTCATCACCGGCATCCTCGGCGCGGTCAACGGCATCCTCGTCGCGTACGTCGGGCTGCAGCCGTTCATCGCGACGCTCGTGCTCATGCTCGCGGGCCGCGGCATCGCCAAGGTGATCACGGGCGGACAGAACACGACGGCGTCGAACGACCCGTTCCGGTGGATCGCGAATGGCTTCGTCATCGGCATCCCCGTCGTCTTCCTCCTCGCCGTGCTGCTCGTGCTCGTCGTCGGCTGGGTCGTGCGCAAGAGCGCCCTCGGCCTCATGATCGAGGCGATCGGCATCAACCCCCGGGCGAGCCGCATGGCCGGCATCAAGCCCAAGGGGCTACTGCTCACGACCTACATCCTCAGCGGAATCCTCGCCGGGATCGCCGGCATCATGTCGGTCGGCAGCGTGATGACGGTCGACATCTCGCGTACGGGCTACCAGCTCGAGCTCGACGCGATCCTCGCGGTCGTGATCGGCGGTGCGTCGCTCGCGGGCGGCAAGTTCTCGCTGAGCGGGGCGTTCGTCGGAGCGCTGCTCATCGCGACGCTCGACAAGACCGTGCTCTTCCTCGGCATCTCGTCGTCGGCGACGCCGGCGTTCAAGGCGATCGTGATCGTCGTGCTGTGCCTGCTGCAGTCCGAACGCGTGCGCAGCTGGTTCCGTCGGCGCCGTCGTGTCGCTCCCCCCGAACAGGTCTCCGTGAAAGAGGAGGTGACGGCATGACCGCCGTGATGACCGCACCCGAACCGGTGCAGCACGAGACCCTTCTCGACCGGGTGCGCCGCATGATCCGCGCGAACCCGTCGGTGCTGCCCACCATCGCCTCGGTCGTCATCTTCGTCGGCATGATCGTGTTCGGCGAGGTGGCGTACGGCCGGATCCTGCAGGCCAACACCCTGTCGAACCTGCTGATCAACAACGCCCACCTCGTCGTGCTGGCGGTCGCGCTGACCTTCGTGATCCTCACCGGCGGCATCGACCTCTCGGTCGGCTCGATCATCGCGCTGTCGTCGGTGGCCGGCGTGATGCTGTCGAACGCCGGATGGAACGCGATCGCGGTGATCGTGGCGATGATCGGCATCGGCGCCGGCTTCGGCGTCGTGTCGGGAGTCCTGATCCGCTACTTCAACGTGCAGCCGTTCATCGCGACACTGGCCATGATGTTCCTCGGGCGCGGACTCGCATCGCTGCTCAGCACCAAGCCCGAGCGCCTCGGCGAGGACTCGCCCATCCGCTGGATCGGCGTGCAGCTGAAGATCGTCGACGGCCCGAAGGTCAACGACCTCGTGATCACGCCGGCGGTCGTCATCGCGGTGGTCGTCGTCGCCGTCGCGTTCTTCGTGCTGCACCGCACCCGCACCGGACGCACGGTGTACGCGATCGGCGGATCCGAGAGCTCGGCGCTGCTGATGGGCCTTCCGGTGCAGCGCACGAAGGTGCTCGTGTACGTGATCAGCGGGTCGCTCGCCGGGCTCGCGGCCGTGCTCTACACCGCACGCCTCGGCACCGCGCAGAACATCACCGGCATCGGATGGGAGCTCGATGCCATCGCCGCGGCCGTGATCGGCGGAACGGTACTCACCGGTGCCTACGGCTACGTGCTCGGATCGGTGATCGGGGCTCTCGTGCTGGGGCTCATGAACGTGCTGATCACCCGTGACGGCGGCATCCCTCCCGAGATGACCACGATCATCACCGGCGGCATCCTGCTCGTGTTCGTGCTGCTGCAGCGGGCGGTGACGCGCAAGAGGGAGTGACGGCTCAGACGTGGTCGCGCCAGGAGTGCTGGGGATCGAAACCCAGCACCCGGCGCGCCCTGTCGATCGAGAGCAGCGTCTCGTTCGGCCCGAACTCGCCCTTGACCGGCACGTCGGGGAACACCTCGGCGAGCAGCTCGTCATTGGGTCGCGACATCACGGTGTCGGCCGCGGCGATGATGAACCGGTCGAAGCCGGGCGCCGCGACCTCGAGCGCGCGCTGCACGGCCTGGGCGCCGTCGCGCGCGTCGATGTAGCCCCACAGGTTCCATTTGCGCAGGCGCGCATCGGCGTCGAACGAGGGGAACTCGGCGTAGTCCTCCGGGTTCATGACGTTCGAGAACCGCAGCGCCGTGATCGACAGATCCGGGTGCCACCGCACGAGCTCCGTCGCCAGCTGCTCCTCGAGCGTCTTCACGAGCGAGTAGACCGACTCGGGCCGCGCCGGGTAGTCCTCGTCGACCGGGACGTACGGCGGCGGCACGTCGAAAGGCAGGCCGAGCACGGTCTCGCTCGACGCGTAGACGATGCGACGGATGCCGAGGCGCACCGCCGCCCAGAACACGTTGAACGTGGCCGGCATGTTGTTGTGGAAGGTCGCGACGTCGCTGCGGATGCCGGGAGCGGGGATGGCGCCCAGGTGCACGACGGCGTCGATCCCGTCGTGCTGATCGCCGACCGCGGTGAGGGCGTCGACGACCTGGCCGTAGTCCGTGAGGTCGACCTGCACGAAGCCCGGTCCGCGGGCCCCCGCGACGTCCATGCCGATGACCTCGTAGCCATGGGCGCGGAGCTCCCGCGCGACGACGCTGCCGAGCTTGCCCGATGATCCGGTGAGTGCGATGCGCATGTCTCCAGAGTGGCACGCCGTCGGGCGGCCAGGGCCGCGCGGCATACACTCGTCCGCGTGAGTGACATGAGCGACGAGCGGCGACGCGCCGCGGGCGTCCGCGACGTGGCGGCACTCGCCGGGGTCTCCCGGCAGACGGTCTCGCGAGTGCTGAACGATCACCCCGAGGTGGCCGAATCGACCCGCGAGCGCGTCCTGGACGCGATGGACGAGCTCGGCTACCGCATGAACAACGCCGCCCGCGCTCTCGGCACCCGGCGGTCGCGCACGCTCGGGGTGCTGGCATCGGATGCCCTGCAGTACGGGCCCTCGCGCAGCATCGCGGCGCTCGAGGCGTCGGCGCGACGGGCGGGCTACTGGGTGAGCGCGGCGTTCGCCGACGCGGGGGATGCCGGCGCCGTCGTCGCCGCGGTGGATCACCTCGTCGTGCAGGGCGTGGAGGGCATCGTCGTCGTCGCGCCGCACGCCCGGACGCTCGACGTGCTCGACGAGCTGCGCATCGGTGTGCCCGTCGTCACGCTGCATTCGGCCGATCGGGGCACGCGCGGACTCTCCGTCGATCAGGCCGCCGGCGCCCGCCTCGCCGTCGCCGCGCTCGCCGACGCCGGGCACACCCGCATCGCGCATTTGGCCGGACCCGCCGACTGGCTCGAGGCCGAGTCGCGGGCCGAGGGGTTCGCGGCGGAGCTCGCCGCGCGCGGGCTCCCCGCGGGACCCGTCATCGCGGGGGATTGGTCGGCCGGTTCGGGCTACGCCGCGACCTCCGCCGTGCGCGCGGCCGGCGTCACCGCGGTGTTCGCCGCGAACGACCAGATGGCGCTCGGTCTGCTGGGCGGCCTGCACGAGGCCGGCCTCTCCGTTCCCGGCGACGTCAGCGTCGTCGGGTTCGACGACATCCCCGACGCCGCGTTCTACTGGCCGAAGCTGACCACGGTGAGGCAGGACTTCGACGAGCTCGCCCGCCGCGCGGTCGCCACGGTGATCGGCGGGGCGGAGGCGACGGCATCCGATCTGTCGCCCGTCGCGCCCGTGCTGGTCCCGCGAGACTCGGTCTCCCCGCCGCGCTGAGTCGCCGCGCTGCCGGCATCCCGCCTTGACGCCGCAGCGACCCCGTGAAACACTGCTGTGACCGGTCACAGTCGCCGCCCGAACACCACGAGGTCCCGTGAGCAACGAAGCCCCCACCTTCTCCGCCGAGGTCGACGCCGCCATCGCGGCGGTGCGCGCCGAGGTCGCCCGACTGCACAGTGAACTGGTCCGCTACGGACTCGTCGTCTGGACGGGCGGCAACGTCTCCGGCCGCGTTCCCGGCGCCGATCTGTTCGTGATCAAACCCAGCGGCGTGAGCTACGACGACCTCGCGCCCGAGAACATGATCCTCTGCGACCTCGACGGCGTCGTGATCCCCGGCACGCCCGGCAGCGACCGCTCGCCGTCGAGTGACACCGCCGCGCACGCGTACGTCTACCGCCACATGCCCGAGGTCGGCGGCGTCGTGCACACGCACTCGACCTACGCCGTGGCCTGGGCGGCGCGCGGCGAGGAGATCCCCTGCGTCATCACCGCGATGGCCGACGAGTTCGGAGGTCCGATCCCGGTCGGGCCCTTCGCGATCATCGGCGACGACTCGATCGGCCGCGGCATCGTCGAGACGCTGCGCGACCACCGCTCCCGCGCCGTGCTCATGCAGAACCACGGGCCGTTCACGATCGGCGCGGATGCGAAGGATGCCGTGAAGGCCGCCGTCATGGTCGAGGACGTCGCCCGCACCGTGCATCTGGCTCGCGAGGCAGGACCGCTGATCCCGATCCCGCAGGCCGCGATCGACAGCCTGTACGACCGATATCAGAACGTGTACGGCCAGAGCGAGGACGCGCGCCGATGAGCGCCGTCGACGACCTCCGCGAGGGCCGGACGAGCCTGGGCATCGAGCTCGGATCGACCCGCATCAAGGCGTGCCTGATCGGCTCCGATCCCGCCGCCGTGCTCGCGACCGGCTCGTTCTCATGGGAGAACCGGTTCGAGGACGGTCTGTGGACGTACCCGCTCGACGAGGTGTGGGCGGGTCTGCAGGCCGCGTTCGCCGAGCTCGTCGCGGATGCCGAGCAGCAGCACGGCATCCGCCCCACGACGTTCGGGGCGATCGGCATCTCCGCGATGATGCACGGCTATCTCGCGTTCGACGAGGCGGGTGAGCTGCTCGTGCCGTTCCGGACCTGGCGCAACACCAACACCGGCGTGGCCGCCGCCGAGCTCAGCGAGCTCTTCGGCGTCAACATCCCGCTGCGCTGGTCGATCGCGCACCTGCATCAGGCCGTGCTCGACGACGAGGCGCACGTGGCGCGCATCGCGAGCGTCAACACCCTCGCCGGCTACGTGCACGAGCGGCTCACTGGTGAACGGGTGCTGGGCGTGGGCGACGCCTCGGGCATGTTCCCCATCGACTCCGCGACCGGCGACTACGACGAGCGGATGCTGCGCGCGTACGCCGCACGGACGGGCGACCGCCTTCCCCGGCCGCTCCACGAGATCCTGCCCGAGGTCCGTTCCGCCGGAGCCCGAGCCGGCGTGCTGACGGACGAGGGGGCGGCGCTGCTCGACCCGACCGGTGCGCTGCGCGCCGGCATCCCGCTCTGTCCGCCGGAGGGCGACGCCGGAACCGGGATGGTGGCGACGAACGCGGTCGCGCCGCGCACCGGCAACGTGTCGGCGGGGACGAGCATCTTCGCGATGGTCGTACTCGAGCGACCGCTCACCGAGGCGCATCACGAGCTCGACCTCGTGACCACGCCCGCGGGAGATGCCGTGGCGATGGTGCACTGCAATAACGGCGCCAGCGAGCTCGCCGCCTGGGCGGGACTCTTCACGCGGTTCGCCGCGGCCGCCGGCCAGCCCGTCGACGACGACGCGGTGTTCGACGTGCTCTTCCGCGAGGCCCTCGACGGAGAGGCGGATGCCGGCGGCCTGCTCGCCTACAACCACCTCGCCGGCGAACCCATCGCCAAACTCGACGCCGGGCGCCCGCTCTTCGTGCGCACGCCCGACAGCGCCCTGACCCTCGCGAACGTCATGCGGGCGCAGCTCTACGGCGTCTTCGGCACGCTCGCGCTGGGCATGCAGGTGCTCGCGGACGAGGGCGTCGAACTGGATCGGATGTTCGCCCACGGCGGCATGTTCCGCACCGCGGGCGTGGCCCAGCGCTTCCTCGCCGGCGCGCTGGGAGCACCCGTCGCGGTCGGCGAACTCGCCTCCGAGGGCGGCGCGTGGGGCATCGCCGTGCTCGCCTCGTATCTCGCCCGCGCCGACGAGCGGTCGCTGGGGGAGTACCTCGACGAGACGGTGTTCGCCTCGGCATCCGTCTCGCTCGTCGATCCCGACCCCGCCGACGTCGCCGGGTTCGCCACCTATCTCGACCGCTACCGGGCGGGGCTGGCCGTCGAGGCCGCCGCCGTCGCGTCCCTCCCTCCTACCCGCTGAAAGGGCACACCATGCCGAAGCTCACCACCTCGTTCGACGGCTACGAGGTCTGGTTCCTCACCGGCAGCCAGCACCTGTACGGCCCCGAGACGCTCGCCCAGGTCGCCGACCAGTCGCAGGAGATCGCTCGTCTGCTCGACGGCGCCGCCGACGTGCCGGTGCGCATCGTCTGGAAGCCGGTGCTGACGGATGCCGCCGCGATCAAGCGCATCGCGCTCGAGGCGAACGCCGACGACCGGGTGATCGGCCTGGTCGCCTGGATGCACACGTTCAGCCCCGCGAAGATGTGGATCGCCGGTCTCGACGCGCTGCAGAAGCCGCTCGCCCACCTGCACACCCAGGCGAACGTCGAGCTGCCGTGGGCCGACATCGACTTCGACTTCATGAACCTCAATCAGGCCGCGCACGGCGACCGGGAGTTCGGGTACATCCAGACGCGCCTGGGCGTGCCGCGCAAGACGATCGTCGGGCACGCGTCCGATCCGCGCGTGCAGCGCGAACTCGGCACCTGGCAGCGGGCGGCCGCCGGTCTCGCCGCGTCGCGCGACCTGAAGCTCGCCCGCTTCGGCGACAACATGCGCTACGTCGCGGTGACCGAGGGCGACAAGACCGAGGCCGAGCTGCGCTTCGGCGTGCAGGTCAACACGTGGGGCGTGAACGAGCTGGCGGAGGCCGTCGCCGCGGCATCCGATTCCGCGATCGACGCGCTCGTCGCCGAGTACGAGGAGCTGTACGAGGTCGCGCCCGAGCTCCGTCGCGGCGGCGAACGGCATTCCTCGCTGCGCGATGGCGCGGCGATCGAGATCGGGCTGCGCTCGTTCCTGGAGGAGGGCGCGTTCGGCGCCTTCACGACCTCGTTCGAAGACCTCGGCGCGCTGACGCAGCTGCCGGGTCTCGCGGTGCAGCGCCTCATGGCCGAGGGCTACGGCTTCGGCGCGGAGGGCGACTGGAAGACCGCGATCCTCGTGCGCATCGCGAACGTCATGGGCGCGGGCCTGCCGGGCGGCGCGAGCCTCATGGAGGACTACACGTACGACATGACCCCCGGCGATGAGCTGATCCTCGGCGCGCACATGCTCGAGGTCTCGCCGTCGCTGAGCACGGCGAAGCCCACGCTCGAGATCCACCCGCTCGGCATCGGCGGCAAGGACGACCCGGTGCGCCTCGTGTTCACGGCCGACCCCGGCCCCGCGGTCGTGGTCGCGCTGAGCGACATGCGCGACCGGTTCCGCCTCACCGCCAATGTCGTCGAGAACGTCGAGCCGCGCGCCGCCCTGCCGAACCTGCCGGTCGGTCGCGCGGTCTGGAAGCCCGCGCCCGACTTCACGACGTCGGCCGCCGCGTGGCTCACCGCCGGTGCGGCGCACCACACGGTCATGTCCACCGCCGTGGGCCTCGAGGCGTTCCGCGACTTCGCCGAGATGGCCGAGGTCGAGCTGCTCGTGATCGACGAGAGCACGACGCTGCCGGAGTTCCAGAAGCAGGTGCGCTGGAACCAGGCGTACTACCGCCTGGCGCAGGGACTGTGATGGCGACCGTACCCAGGTCGGGGCGTCAGCTGCGCCTCGCCGGCCACGGCTACGAGGCCGACGTCGCGAGCGTCGGAGCGACGCTGCGCACGCTGACCTTCCACGGCCGCGACCTCGTCGTGCCGTTCGAGTCCGACGAGGTGCGTCCGGCCTACCGCGGGGCGACGCTCGCCCCGTGGCCGAACCGCATCGTCGACGGACGGTACCGCTTCGGCGGCGTCGAGTACCAGCTGCCGCTCACCGAGCCCGCGCGCGGGCAGGCGCTGCACGGACTCGTCGCCTGGACGGAGTTCGAGGACCGGCTCGTGCTCGACGACCGCGCCGTGCTGGCCGCCGTGATCGAACCGCAGGCCGGGTACCCGTTCCGCGTCGAGGTCGAGGTGGAGTACCGCCTCGACGCGAACGGCCTGGAGCAGACGGTGACGGCACGGAACCTCGGGACGGATGCCGCGCCCTGGGGCACCGGACCGCATCCGTACCTCGTGGCGGGCCCGACGGATACCGCGAGCCGACGCGTCGACGCCTGGACCCTCAGCCTCCCGGCAGCCGAGGTACTCACGGTGACGCCCGACCGGCTGAGCCCTGTCGCGGTCGAGCCGGTGAGCCGGCATCCCGAGTGGGACTTCCGCACCGCACGCCGCATCGACGACGTCTTCATCGACCACGCCTTCACCGGGCTCGCCCGCACAGGCGGCGTCGCCGAGGTGCGGGTGACGACCGACGACGGCTCGGGCGTCGCGATCAGCTTCGACGAGCGCTGCCCGTGGGTGCAGGTGCACACCGCTGACACTCCCGAGACGGCGTCGACGCACCGGCTCGGGCTCGCGGTCGAGCCGATGACCTGCCCGCCCGACGCGTTCACCTCCGGCACCGACCTCGTCGTGCTCGAGCCGGGCGCAGCGCACGGGGCATCCTGGCGCATCCGCGCCCTGTGACACCCGGGGCGCGGCGGAAGATCAGAAACGCCTCGGAA
>NZ_LPVV01000011.1 GCF_002362255.1 Microbacterium sp. SZ1
GGTGTGTTGGGTGTGGGTGGTATCGGTGTGGTGGGTGACACGGTGGAGTACGAGGTGGTGGTGACGAATACGGGGAATGTGACGGTCACGGATGGTGTGTTGGTGGATCCGATGGTGGGTCTGTATGACGTGTCGATCGTGTGGCCGGATGCGTCGCGTCCTGGTCGTGTGGGTGTGGGGGAGCAGGCTGTCGGTCGGGGGAAGTATGACCTGACGCAGGCGGATGTGGATCGTGGGTTCGTGGAGAACACGGCGTCGGTGGCGGCGCGGACTCCTGGTGGGGGTCGGGTGTCGGCGGATACGAATACGGTGCGGGTGAACACGGTTCTTCCTGCTCCGGGGTTGGTGGTGTCGAAGTCGGGTGTCGCGTCGGATGTGGGCGCGGTGGGTGATGTGGTGTCGTATGAGTTCGGGGTGACGAACTCGGGCAATGTGACGGTGTCGGGTGTGGTGCTGTCGGATGCGGTGCCGGGGGTGGTGTTGTCGGATGTGGTGTGGCCGGTGGCGGGTGCTCCTGGTGTGATCGCTCCGGGGGAGACGGCGACGGCAACCGGGTCGTATGTGATCACGCAGGCGGATGTGGATGCGGGTCGTGTGGTGAACACGGCGACCGCGTCGGGCACCCCGGCGAGGAGCGAGCCGATCACGGCGACCTCGCCCGAGAGCATCGTCCCCAC
>NZ_LPVV01000012.1 GCF_002362255.1 Microbacterium sp. SZ1
CGGCCTCGATCGCCGCGCGCAGCTTGCGCGCCACCGGCGGTTCTATGGTCGAAGAGGGGCTCTTGACGAACTCTCCGAGTTCCTTGAGCTTCGCAAGTGCGACCTTGCTGTCGACGCCGAATTCAGCGGCGATCTCATGTACGCGTGGTTTACCAGCCACAATTCTCCTGTCTGGGGTCGGTCTGCCCAGACAGGGCAGACCACTAGTCGCGGACGGGTCTCATTTCGAGCCGTTCACTTTGTTTCCATAGCTGTTCAGCCTTTGTTTCTCGATGGTCTGCGTGTCCAGGTGGCCGGACACGCGCAGTGCTCGTCCGAAAGCACGTCGCCGGAGTGCGGCATCCATGCATTCCTGCGTCGGATGCACCCACGCGCCTCGCCCCGGCAGCACAGCACGCTCATCGATGACGAGGGTGTCGTTCTGGGACACCACCCTGAGAAGGGCGGAGCGGGGAGCACGCGTGCGGCAACCGACGCACGTTCGTACGGGTTCCATCTTACACCTGTGTTCCCGCCCTGATCGCGCCGGAGGCGCGAGTCGGGCGTGCGGCCGGGGTCAATCCAGGACGCTGTCCGGCTGGATGTCGATCTTCGCGCCGGTGAGCTTGGCGGCGAGTCGGGCGTTCTGCCCCTCCTTGCCGATCGCGAGCGACAGCTGGTAATCGGGGACGAGCGCGCGGACGGCCTTCGTACCCGCGTCGAGGATGAACGAGCTGGTGACCTTGGCCGGCGACAGCGCATTCGCGACGAAGGCCGCGAGCTCGGGGTTGTAGTCGACGATGTCGATCTTCTCTCCCGCAAGCTCCTCGGTGACGGCGCGGACGCGGCGTCCCAGCTCGCCGATGCAGGCGCCCTTCGCGTTGATGGACGGATCGTTCGCCTTGACGGCGATCTTCGTGCGGTGGCCGGCCTCGCGGGCGAGCGAGACGATCTCGACGAGGCCCGCGGCGATCTCGGGCACCTCGAGCGCGAAGAGCTTGCGGACGAGACCGGGGTGAGTGCGCGAGACCGTGATCTGCGGCCCTTTGAGGCCCTTCGCGACGCTGGTGACGTAGACGCGCAGACGCGAACCGTGGGTGTACTCCTCGCCGGGCACCTGCTCCTCGGGCGGGAGGATGGCCTCGACCGAACCGAGGTCGACGTGGATCATTCGCGGGTTCGGCCCCTGCTGGATCACGCCGGCGACGATGTCGCCCTCCTTGCCGCGGAACTCGCCGAGGACGGCGTCGTCGGCGATGTCGCGGAGGCGCTGGCTGATGACCTGCTTGGCGGCGAAGGCGGCGATGCGCCCGAAGTCGTCCGGCGTGGTCTCCTCCTCGCCGATGACCGCACCCTCGTCGTCCTTGACGACCTGCAGCACGGCCACGTGGCCCGTGCGGCGGTCGAGTTCGACCCGCACGCCCTCGGGCGTCGTCCCGTCAGCGGAGACGTGCTTGGCGTAGGCGGTCAGGATGGCCTGTTCGATGATCGCGACGAGTTCGTCGAAGGGGATCGCCTTCTCCTTCTCGATCCCACGCAGCAGGCTCAGTTCGATATCCATGACGACTCCCTATTCAGCTCTCGTCGCACCGGTTCGCCCGCGCGACATCCGTACCACGATACCCTGACCCCACCGCCCCATGCCACGGCGGCGACCGCGCCGGCGCGGTGCACGATGCGCAGGAGGATCAGTGAGCACGTACGACACCATCGTGATCGGGGCCGGGATGTCCGGCTCGACGGCGGCGCGGATGCTGGTCGACGAGGGGCGGCGGGTGCTCGTCCTCGAGGCGCGGGACCGCATCGGCGGACGGATGCACACTGACCGCTCGGCCGGCTTCCCCGTCGACCTGGGCGCCTCCTGGATACACGGCATCGACGACTCGCCGTTGTGGGACCTCGTGCAGGCCCTCGACATCCCGACCGTCGAGTACACCGTGGGGAGCTTCCAGGTCGGCGGGCGGCCGATCGAGAACTTCTCCGACGAGGGCACGCCGATGGATGCCGCGGCGACCGCGCAGTGGATCGCCGACGTCGACGAGGCCGACCGGCTCCTCGTCGAGGAGATCGCCGCCTCTTCATCCGGCGACACCTACCTCGACGTCACGGAGCGGGCGCTCGATCGCTCCGGCTTCACCCCGCAACGCATCGACGAGGTGCGCGAGTTCTTCCGGCATCGCGTGGAGGAGCAGTGCGGCGCGTGGATCGGCGACCTCGACGCGCACGGCCTCGACGAGGACGCGATCGACGGCGACGAGGTCATCTTCCCCCGTGGTTACGACGAACTGCCCCGGCGCATCGCAGCCGGGCTCGACGTCCGACTCGACACCTCGGTGACGCACGTCTCCCGAACACCTGACGGAGCCGTCGTGACGACCGCGGACGGCGAAGAATACGAAGCGCGCTCAGTGGTCGTCACCGTGCCCCTCGGAGTGCTCAAGGCGGGCGTGATCGACTTCGCCCCTCCCCTGCCCGACTCGATCGCCGGACCGATCGCCCGCCTCGGGATGGGCGTCTTCAACAAGATCTTCCTGCAGTTCCCGGACAGGTTCTGGGCCGAGGACAGCTATGTGCTGCGCGCTCTCGGCGAGGCCGGGGAGCACTGGCACTCCTGGTACGACGTCTCCGACGTGAGCGGCATCCCCACGCTGCTGACGTTCGCAGCGGGTCCGTTCGGCAGACGGATGCAGGAGCTCTCCGACGACGAGATCGTGGCGGATGCTCTCGATTCACTGCGGCGTCTGTACCCGGGTGCCGCGGAGCCGACCGCACAGTGGATCACCCGATGGGGACAGGACCCGTTCTCCGTCGGGTCGTACTCTCACCTTGCGGTCGGATCCTCGCACCACGATCACGACCAGCTCGCCGGCCCCGTGGACGGCGTACTGCACTTCGCGGGCGAGGCGACCTGGGGCGACGAGCCGGCAACCGTCGGGGCGGCGTTCTACTCCGGGCACCGGGCGGCAGAGCGGATCCTCGGGGCTCCGGTCGACCTCATCGCCTTCGCGGCGCGGATCAGCGCTCGGGAGCGGTCGACAGGGAGTTGATCGCCCCGATCAGCCGGAACAGGTTACCGACCTGACGCTGATCGAGGTGCAGGGCGAGTCGCGGCAGCTGGAGCACATCGTCGTCGGTCACCTCCGGAGAGCGCGGCGATGTCCGCTCGATCCGCCCGCGCGACAGCATCCCGCCGAAGCGATCGTTGAGGTCGTCGATCTCGGCGTCCGTCGGCTCGGCCCGGAGCCGAAGCACGAGAGTGTCGCCGATCCACCGCAGCGAGTCGTAGTTGCGCCAGAATCCGGCGATCTCGGCGACAGCGGCATCCACGGAATCGGTGACGACGACCCGGTCGAAGTCGCCCTGGGAGATCACCCCGGTCGGCTCGAGGGTCTCGTCGATGAAACGGCGCAGGCCGTCCCAGAACGTGCCGCCCTTCTCATCGAGAAGCACGATCGGGGTCGGCTCCGCCTTCCCAGTCTGCTGCAGGGTCAGGAGCTCGAACATCTCGTCCAGCGTGCCGAAGCCCCCGGGCAGGCAGATGAACCCGCTGGACTCCTTGATCAGCATGAGCTTGCGCGTGAAGAAGTACTTCATCGCGACGACGTGGTCGCTCCCCGCCACGAGGATGTTCGCCTTCTCCTCGAAGGGCAGCCGGATCGACACCCCGAGCGACAGCGCCGGTCCCGCGCCCTCCGCCGCCGCCTGCATGATCCCCGGGCCGGCTCCTGTGACGACCATCCACCCGTCCGCTGCGAGCGCCGCCGCGACGTCGCGGGCCTGCACGTACAGCGGGTCGTCGTGCCGTGTGCGCGCCGACCCGAACACCGTGACTTTCGGCACCCCGCGGAACGGAGCGAACAGACGGAAAGCGTCGCGCATCTCCGCGAGTGCCGCGGACGCGATCTTGAGGTCGAGGCGCTCGGTGTCGTCCTCGCCGAGCTGGATCGCCGTGCGCATCATCCGCATCACGAGTCGACGATCGGTGAGCACGCCCGCTTCGTCGAGCACGGCGTTGATCTCGGCGCTCAGCGCGTCGGGCAGCTGTTCGTCGGTCATGCCCCCAGCCTGTCACGCCGCGGCGGGTCACAGCTCCGCCACACCGCCGAGCATCGGTCGTTCACCGCGCGGATGCCGAGGGAGCCGCATCCGATCCGGACGCGGCTCCCTCGTTCGACGGATGTCAGACGGCGGTCAGACGGGCGACTGCATCGGCGATCGAGACCGCGTCACGCTCGCCCGTGCGGCGGTCCCAGAGCTCGACCTGGCCCTCGGCGGCGCCGCGTCCGACGATCACGATCTTCGGGACGCCGACGAGCTCGGCATCGCCGAACTTCACGCCGGGCGACACCTTGGGGCGGTCGTCGTAGAGCACGTCGAGTCCGGCGGACTCGAGCTGAGCCGAGATGTCGGCCGCGACGTCGAACGCGACCTGGTCGCGGCCTGCGGCGACGACCTGCACGTCGAAAGGAGCGACCGACGCCGGCCAGATGAGTCCCTTGTCGTCGTTGTTCAGCTCGGCGATGATCGCGAGGATCCGGGTGACGCCGATGCCGTATGACCCCATCGTGACCGTGACGAGTTTGCCGTTCTCGTCGAGCACCTTGAGGCCGAGGGCCTCGGCGTACTTGCGACCGAGCTGGAACACGTGTCCGATCTCCATGCCGCGAGCGAGCTCCACGGGACCGGAGCCGTCGGGCGCGGGGTCGCCCGCGCGCACGTTCGCGATCTCGACGATGCCGTCGGCCTCGAAGTCGCGGCCGGCGACGACCGAGTGCGCGTGCTTCTGGTCGATGTTCGCGCCGGTGATCCAGCTCGTGCCCTCGCTCACGCGCGGGTCCACGAGGTAGCGGATGCCGGTGGCGGACTCCTCGCCCAGCACGGCACCGGTCTCGGACCAGGGTCCGATGTAGCCCTTGACGAGGAGCGGGTTGTTCTCGAAGTCGTCCGTCGTCGCCGTCTCGACCTCCGCCGGAGCGAACGCCACCTCGGCGCGCTTCTCATCGACCTCCCGGTCGCCGGGGATGCCGACGACGACGAGTTCACGCGTGCCGTCGAGGTGGGTGAGCGCGAGCACGACGTTCTTCAGCGTGTCGGCGGCGGTGTACTCGCCGTCGAGGTGCGCGTTCGCGTGTGCGACGAGCGTCTCGATCGTCGGCGTGTCGGGCGAGTCGAAGATCACGGGGGCCGCATCCGCATCGAAGGCGACGGGCGCAGGCACGGAGGTGGTGAACGCCTCGACGTTCGCGGCATAGCCGCCGGCGCTGCGCACGAACGTGTCCTCGCCGACCGGAGTCGGGTGCAGGAACTCCTCGCTGCGCGACCCGCCCATCGCCCCGGCATCCGCCTGCACGATGGCGTACTCGAGACCGAGGCGCTGGAAGATGCGCTCGTAGGCGTCGCGCTGCGCCTGGTAGCTGGCGTCGAGCCCGGCATCCGAGGAGTCGAAGGAGTAGGCGTCCTTCATCGTGAACTCGCGGCCGCGGAGCAGCCCTGCGCGAGGGCGCGCCTCATCCCGGTACTTGTCCTGGATCTGGTAGATCGTCAGCGGCAGATCCTTGTACGACGAGTACAGGTCCTTCACCAGGAGGGTGAAGGCCTCCTCGTGCGTCGGCGCGAGCAGGTAGTCGCCGCCCTTGCGGTCCTGGAGGCGGAAGAGCAGATCGCCGTACTCCTCCCAGCGACCGGTCGCCTCGTAGGCCTCGCGCGGCATGAGCGCCGGGAAGTGGACCTCCTGCGCACCGGCCGCGGCCATCTCCTCGCGGACGACCTTCTCGATCCGCGCCTTCACCCGGAGTCCGAGCGGCAGCCACGCGAAGATGCCTGCGGCCTGCGGGCGGATGTACCCCGCACGGATCAGGAGCTTGTGGCTCGCGACCTCTGCGCCTGCAGGGTCTTCACGGAGCGTGCGGAGGAAGAAGTTGGAGAGACGAGTGACCACGGGGCAAGTCTAGTGACCGGCGGCCACTCGTCCCCTCCGGCGTCAGTTGAGGGCGGGGAGGCCCTGAGGGATCACACCGCCCGCGTAGAGGTTCGCGGCCAGCTCCTGCACGGCGGTCAGTGCGACGCGCTGCGGCAGGGGTCCGTAGGAGATGCGGGCGACTCCGAGCTTCTCGTACTCCGACGCGGCGAGCGCTCCGGGAAGACCGATCACGCTGACCTTGCCCTCACCGATTCCCTCGACGAGCTGACGGGTGACCGCTGCGTCCAGCATGCCGGGGACGAACACCGCGGTCGCACCCGCGTCGATGAACGCGCGTCCGCGCTGGATGGCGTCGGCGACGCTCTCGGCGACCGGACGGTGCCCTGCCCGCACGAAGGCGTCGGTGCGGGCGTTGAGAGCGAACGGGACGCCCTCGGCCTCTGCGGCCCTGACGATCGACTCGACGACCGCGACAGACTCGTCGAACGGCTTGAGGCGGTCCTCGACGTTCGCCCCGACGACGCCCGCCTGGATCGCGAGTCGGGTGGTCTCCCCCGCGTCCTCGTAGCCGTCGTCCAGGTCGGCCGTGACCGGGACGGAGACGGATGCCGCGATGCGCCCCACCATGTCGATCATGACGTCGCGCGGGATGGTGCCGTCTTCGTAGCCGAACGATGCGGCGATCCCGTGACCGGCGGTCGCGATCGCCGTGGTCTCGGGAAGGGCGGCGACGGCGCGCGCGGAGACGACATCCCACACGTTCACCACGCGGAGGATCTCGGGGGCTTCGTACAGTCCGATGAGGGTCTTGGCCTTGGCAGCAGTGGTCATGCCTCCACGCTAACGGTGCTCCGGCGGTGCGGGGTCGGCTGCGCGGTCGCAGACGCCTCGTGTTGGCGTCGTACCTGGTGGATACCGGTACTCCGATACACGCGTCCCGCACCTGAGATTTCCGGTTTGATCTGGGCCTCGAATGTCGGTGGTGCGTGATGGGATCGAGACATGCCCGCCCTCCTCGACGCCGCCCCCGAGCAGCTCAACGCACTCGGTGCCGTCACCGACATGCTCGTCTCGGTCGAGCGCACGATCGCTTCATTGCTCGCCGCCCATGACGGCTTGTTGGCGCTGGGAAACCGGATCGCTCTCGAGACCGCCGAGGAAGCGCGGACCGATGAGAGTTCACCCTACCTCGGCCACGATGGTGCGGACCTCGCGGTGCGCGCGGTGGCGGCGGAGTTCGGCGCAGCGTTGCGCATGAGCGATCGCACGGTGCAGCGGCGCATGGCGGATGCGGACCTCCTCGTCACTCTCTTTCCGGCCGTGTGGCGAGCGCAGGGAGCCGGCGACATCTCCCCCGCGCACGCCCGCGTGATCGTCGACGTCGGGATGAGCCTGGAAGGGGAAGCGGAACGAGATGCGTATACGGCAGAGATCCTGGAGCACGCGGCGGTGGAATCTCCGAACCGCCTGCGACGCCGCGCACGACGGATCGCGGAGCGCCATCAACGGCGCACGATCGACGAGCGACACCGCGCAGCGCGCGCCGACCGGGCCGTGTGGGTGAAGGATCTCGACGACGGGATGGCGGAACTCGGGCTGCGCGGGCCGTCGGCGCTGGTGCACGGAGCGTTCGATCGGCTCTCGAGCATGGCGAAGGCCGCACGCGATCAGATATCGGTCTCCGGCGAGCATGCGGCGGTTCCGACGAGCGCGACCGCGGCGCCGGAGGAACGGATCCCCGACACCGAGGTCGCCCCCGATACGAGAACGCTTGCGCAGGCCCGGAGCGATCTCGCCCTGGACCTGCTTCTGACTGGAGCCCCGTTCGGACACGACGATGATGACGGCCGGCTGGCCGCGATCCGCGGTTCCGTGTCCATCACCGTGCCGGTGCTCACTCTCATGGGCAGCACCACGACCCCTGCCGAGATCGACGGTCACGCTCCGATCGACGCCGACACCGCCCGGCAGCTCGCGGGCTCCGCGCCCGGTTGGGATCGCGTGCTCACGCATCCCGTGACGGATGCCGTGCTGGCCGTCGATCGCTACCGTCCCTCACCCGATCTGAAACGCCTCGTGCGCGCTCGAGATCAGCGTTGCCGTTTCCCCTGCTGCGGGTTGCCCGCCCGAGACTGCGATCTCGATCACACTCGGGACCACGCGCTCGGCGGCGACACCTCCACCGACAACCTCGCGGCACTGTGTCGGCGCCACCACGTGCTGAAGCACCACAGCCCATGGCATGTAGAGAATCTGGGCGGTGGTTTCCATTCGTGGATGAGCCCCACGGGGCGTGTGTACGTCGATGCTCCCCCGGAGGCGAACGCGGCGCCGATACCGAGGGATGCCGCCCCTCCGTTCTGACCTCGCTGCTCCCGAGCTTTTGAGCAACCCGCGGTTCACGGTCGGCTGCAGAGGCGTGCGCGCGACTCATCCAGGTCGAGACCCACCGGAACGGGGGAGCGTGTCGGGTCCTCCGCCTAGGGTGGGTGCATGCCCCAGCGTCGCTCTCATGTCGCCCCCTCCGCCGCGCAGACCGAGCTCGCCTCCGCGCTGGCAGCGCTGCGCGAATCGGTCGACGCTCCCGTGGATTTCCCCGACGCGGTCGTCGCCGAGGCGGAAGCGGCGACGGCCCCGACGCCCGCGCTCGATCTGCGCGACGTTCCTTTCGCCACGCTCGACCCTGAGGGCTCCCGCGACCTGGATCAGGCGTTCCGTCTCGAGCGTCGCGGCTCCGGCTACGCCGTGCGATACGCGATCGCCGATGTCCCGGGTTTCGTGAAACCGGGCGGCGAGGTGGACGCGGAAGCGCGACGCCGCGGTCAGACGCTCTACGCGGCGGACGGGTCGATCCCGCTGCATCCGCGAGTGCTCAGCGAGGACCGCTCGTCGCTCCTCCCCGACGTGGATCGTCCCGCCCTCGTGTGGACCTTCGACCTCGACGCGACGGGGCTCGTCGAGCGGTTCCGACTCGAGCGCGCGCTCATCCGGTCACGCGCCCAACTCGACTACGTCACGGCCCAGGACGCGATCGATCGCGGGGAGGGCGGTCTCGCCGAGCTTCTTCCCGAGATCGGCGCGCTGCGCATCGACCAGGAGCGACTGCGCGGCGGCGCCAGCCTGAACCTCCCCGACGAGGAAGTCGTCCGCACAGCCGACGGCGGCTACGCCATCGAACGACGTCATCCGCTGCCCGTCGAGGAGTGGAACGCGCAGCTCTCACTCATGACAGGCATGGCCGCAGCATCCCTCATGATCGACGCGAAGCTCGGCATCCTGCGCACGATGCCGCAGCCCGACGAAGCCGCGTTCGCTGCCTTCCGCCTGCAGACCGAGGCGCTCGGTCGCCCGTGGACGACCGGACGGTACGGCGACTATCTGCGCGATCTGGATCGCTCCGACCCGCTCACGCTGCCCGTCCTCCAGGCGGCTGCGACACTCTTCCGCGGTGCGGGTTATGTGACGTTCGACGGAACCGTACCGTCCGAGACGGAGCAGGCCGCGATCGCCGCCCCGTACGCACATGCCACCGCGCCACTTCGTCGGCTGGTCGACCGCTGGTCGCTGGCCATCTGTCTGGCCGTCTCCGAGGGAAAGGAGGTCCCGGCATGGGTAAGAGAGTCGTTGGCCGGGATCCCGGACCTCATGCAGGCGTCAGGGCAGCGGGCGTCGAAGCTCGACTCCCTGACGGTGAACTGCGTCGAGGCAGCACTGCTCACGCCGCTCATCGGCACGGCCGTCGATGCGACCGTGATCGAGGCGCGCGGCGAGCGCGGCACGGTGCAGATCGCGGACCCGGCTGTCACGGCATCCGCACCGATCCCCGTGGGGACGGAGCCCGGCAGGGTCGTGACCCTCCAGATCGTCAGCGCCGACATCGCGACCGGCTCGGTCGAGTTCGCACTCTGACGTAACCCCGACGTCACGACAGGTGCGCTCGTGCGCTGAGGCTCAGGCGGCGACGGCGCTGGTGGTCATCACGAGGAGCTGCGGGTCCGACAGGTCGAGCGACACGGAGATGCTCGCGAATTCGGCGAGAGATCGCGCGTGGGTTCCTCCACACAGTATGTCGGCCGTCCCCTCGGGGAGCTCACAGTGCCAGGTGCGCCGGTCGACGATCGTCGGCCCGTCGGGGACGACGCGGCTGACAGCGCCCGAAGCGACCCACTCGGCCAGGCGGGCGTTGATCGCGGCCTCCCGGTCGCCGAGCGTGGCGGAGAACGTCTCGGTGTCGAAACCCGCGCGACGAAGGCTCTTGCCGAGCCGGTACTCGTCGACCGCACCGTCTTCGCCGATGCGGCTCGTCTGATTGGCCCGGCCTTCGAAGTCGGGATTCCCGAGCGCATCCGCGCCCGGGTCTTTCCGCCAGAGATCGGCGAGAGCGAGATCGAGGGCGAGCGAGGCAAGATGGCACGCCGTGTGCCCGCGACTCAACCCGGCGCGGCGCACCGGATCGACCACGAGCTCGACGCGCGCTCCCTCCGCGAGCCACGCCGGTGCATCGCCGTCGAGTCGGTGCCCCACCAGCCAGGTCCAGCCCTCGGCGCCACGCTTCACCGGGATGTCGGTGCCGACGGCGAACTCACCCTCGTCGGAGACGGCGGCCATGACCGCCTCGATGACGCGGACCGACTGACCGTCGTACCTGATCTCGCCGGTGTCTCCGGGCTGATCGGGCCACGTGTGGTCGACCGGGTGGAACGGCGTCTCATCGGCGACCACGACCGGGCCGCCGGATAAGGCCTCAACGAGCCGAACCGTTCCTGCGCCCTCGAGCGCACCGTGCGCGAAGGTGACTCGCGTGGCCGGGACGGCCGCCGTCACGCGGTCACGACCTGCGCGGTGCCGAGCGGTGCATCGGGACCCATCTCCGCGGCGATGCGGTTCGCCTCCTCGATGAGCGTCGCGACGATGTCGGCCTCCGGGACCGTCTTGATGACCTCGCCCTTGACGAAGATCTGTCCCTTGCCGTTGCCCGACGCGACGCCGAGATCGGCCTCGCGCGCCTCGCCCGGTCCGTTCACGACGCAGCCCATCACGGCGACGCGCAGCGGCACGGTCATCTCCTTGAGTCCCTCGGTCACATCTTCAGCGAGCGTGTAGACATCGACCTGGGCACGACCGCAGGAGGGGCACGACACGATCTCGAGCTTGCGCTCGCGCAGGTTCAGAGACTGCAGGATCTGGTGCCCGACCTTCACCTCTTCGGCCGGCGGGGCGGACAGGGAGACGCGGATCGTGTCGCCGATGCCCTCGCCCAGCAGGATGCCGAAGGCCGTGGCGCTCTTGATCGTGCCCTGGAACGCGGGCCCCGCCTCGGTGACGCCGAGGTGCAGCGGCCAGTCGCCCCGCTCGGCGAGCTGACGATAGGCCTTCACCATGACGATCGGATCGTTGTGCTTGACCGAGAT
This sequence comes from Microbacterium sp. SZ1, assembly GCF_002362255.1. GTDB lineage: Bacteria > Actinomycetota > Actinomycetes > Actinomycetales > Microbacteriaceae > Microbacterium. The sequence continues at coordinate 11,311 of NZ_LPVV01000012.1, forward strand.
CTTGAAGTCGTGGAAGTCGTGCTCCTCGAAGAGAGACGCCTCCCAGACGGCGCTCTCGACGAGCGCCTCAGGGGTGGCCTTGCCGTACTTCTCGAGCAGGCGACGGTCGAGCGAGCCCGCGTTGACGCCGATGCGCAGCGAGACGCCTGCATCCTTCGCGGCCTTGGCGATCTCGCCGACCTGGTCGTCGAACTTCCGGATGTTACCGGGGTTGACACGCACGGCGGCGCATCCGGCGTCGATGGCCTGGAAGACGTACTTCGGCTGGAAGTGGATGTCGGCGATGACCGGGATCTGGCTCTTCTTCGCGATGATGTGCAGCACGTCGGCGTCGTCCTGCGACGGCACGGCCACGCGCACGATCTCGCAGCCGGATGCCGTGAGCTCGGCGATCTGCTGCAGCGTCCCGTTGATGTCGGTGGTCTTCGTCGTGGTCATCGACTGGACGCTCACGGGGGCGTCACCGCCGACGAGCACCTTGCCCACCTTGATCTGGCGCGACTTGCGACGAGGGGCGAGGACTTCAGGGACCTTCGGCATCCCGAGATTGACTGCTGGCACGCTCCCAGCCTACGCCGCCTGGATGCACGCGGGCTGGATGCCGCACGCACGTCACGCGCCCGATCTCGACGGCACCGGTGTGGTAGTTTCGCCCCTATGCTCGCGAACTTCACCTGGTGGCCCGCCTCCTAGGCGGTGTGTTCGCGTTCCCACGAATCCAGACCGCCTCCGGGGCGGTCTTTTCGTTGAGCCGAGCCGGAGCCACGCACAGGAGACCCCGATGACCCTCACCCGCCTCGCCGAGCTCACCGCCGACCCGGAGGCATCGTTCGTGCTGATCGCGCGCGACGGCGCCGACAGCGTCGAGCTGCTCACCGGTCAGGTCGTCGACGTCGACCTGCTGGCAGACATCCCGCTCACGATCGAGGGCGTTCCCCGCGAGATATTCTCGCTCGTCCCGTACCGCCAGGTGCGCGAGCGCGGTTTCGTCGCGCAGGACGACGGTGCCCCGTTGCGGTGCATCGTCGTCGACGAGCACGTGCATCTGCCCACCGGGGAGGTGCTGACATCTCTGCCGAACGAGGCCGTGCCGCTGCGCGACGGCGGCTTCGACATCAGCGACGAGCGCTACGCCGAGATCGTGAAGACGGTGATCGCCGAGGAGATCGGCCGCGGCGAGGGCGCCAACTTCGTCATCCGCCGTGACTACACCGCCGAGATCGACGTCGACGACCGCACCGCTGCGCTCACCTGGTTCCGCGCGCTGCTCACCCATGAGCGCGGCGCGTACTGGACGTTCGCCGTCGTGACGCCCGGCCGCATCGCGGTCGGTGCCAGCCCGGAGGCGCACGTGGTCGCCCGCGAGGGCGTCGTCACCATGAACCCGATCTCAGGGACGTTCCGCCACCCCGCCGGAGGCGCCACCCGCGAGACACTCACCGATTTCCTCTCCTCCACGAAGGAGACCGAGGAACTGTTCATGGTCGTCGACGAAGAGCTCAAGATGATGAGCGCGGTCTGCTCCGACGGCGGCCGCATCACGGGCCCGCACCTCAAGGAGATGTCGCGGCTCACGCATACCGAGTACATGCTGCGCGGACGCAGTCGTCTCGACCCGCGCGACATCCTCCGCGAGACGATGTTCGCGCCGACGGTCACGGGTTCGCCGATGCAGAACGCGTGCGCCGTGATCCGCCGGCACGAGACCAAACCGCGCGGCTACTACTCGGGCGTCGCCGCACTCTTCACCCCGAACGCCGACGGCGGTCACGACCTCGATGCGCCCATCCTGATCCGCACCGTGTACGTGCAGAACGGCGCGCTCAGCGTGCCGGTCGGCGCGACACTCGTGCGCCACTCCGACCCGCACGGCGAGGTCTCGGAGACGCACGGCAAGGCCGCAGGCGTGCTCGGCGCGATCGGGGCGATCGACCGCGACACCGCCGCCGAGGCCCGCGAGGACGCGGACGAGCCGGGCGAGAGACGCGCACTCGCCGACGACCCCACCATCGCCGCCCTGCTGTCCTCTCGGAACGCGCGTCTCGCGGACTTCTGGATGAATCCGCAGGGCGAGGACTTCTCCGGTCCCTTCACCGGACGCAGCGCGCTGGTCGTCGATGCCGAGGACCGGTTCACGACCATGCTCGCCCACCAGCTCCGACACCTCGGGCTGGAGGTGTCGATCGCGCCGTGGAACTCCGTGGAGGACGCCGCGGTCGAGGCCGCCGACCTCGTCGTCGCCGGCCCGGGGCCGGGCGACCCCCGCGAGGGCGACAACCCACGCATCGCCCGGATGCGTGAGGTCGTCGCTCGCCGCCTCGAGGCGCACCGTCCCCTCCTGGCGGTGTGCCTGAGCCATCAGATCCTCGCCGATCGGCTGGGCATCGACCTCGCCCCGCTGGCCGCGCCGCACCAGGGGCTGCAGAAGTCCGTCCCCGTCTTCGGAGAGGACGCGTCGATCGGGTTCTACAACACCTTCACGGCGCGCGTGCAGCCCGGCACGACGACCGTGGCGGACGCCGACGTCTCGGCCGATCCGCAGAGCGGCGACGTCTACGCGCTGCGCGGCGACGGCTTCGCCTCGGTGCAGGGGCACCTCGAGTCGATCCTGTCTCGCGACGGCATCCGCACGCTGCACCGCTTGGTCGAGCACGCCGTCGACTGAGGACGGCTCGCCTGCGCTCAGCCGCCGAGCAGCTTGACCGGGTTGAAGAGGTCGGCGACGAGCAGCAGCGCACCCATGGCGATCAACAATGTCGCCACCACCACCGTGAGCGGCACCAGCCGCGTCGCATCGACGGGCGCCGGCGGCGGGCGGCGGAACAGCCGGGCCCATGCCCGGCGGATGCCGTCCCACAGCGCGACGACGATGTGACCACCGTCGAGCGGGAGCAGCGGGATCAGGTTGAAGACGAAGAGCGCCACGTTCAGCGAGCCCAGAAGACCGAGCAGCACAGAGAAGCGGTTGAGGATCGGGGCGTCCGTCGCGGCCACCTCGCCGGCGATACGGCCGACCCCGACGACGCTGAGCGGGCCGTTGGGATCGCGTTCGCCGCCGGTGACGAGCGAGACGCCGACGTCCCACAGCCTGACGGGCAGGGTGAGGATCATCGAACCGACGCGCGCGACGGTGTCGCCCGCCATCTCAGGGCCGGCGAGGAGCGGCTGCTGCACGAACCCCATCTGCGCGGCCATGCCGACGTAGCCGACCTCCTTGATCACGGGCTTCCCGGCGTCGTCGAGCAGAGGCTGTCCGCTCGCGTCCGTGAGGGTGCGCTCCGCCTCGACGGGGGTGATGCTCAGCGTCTCGTCCGCGCCATCACGGCGCACGACGAGCTCGAGGGTCTCACCCGGAGCCGCCTGCACGATCGCGGTCGCCTCGGCGAAGGTCGAGACGGGCCGACCGTCGATGGACACGAGCACGTCGCCGGGCTTGATGCCCGCCTCGGCCGCCGGGGTCGCCGGGTCGCCGGGCGCGCACTCCGTCGCGCTGGAGCCGGCGGGAAGCACGCACTCGTTCACCGAGGCGATCATGGTGGTGCCCTGCTGCACGCCGATTCCGGCGACGAGGATCGTGAAGATGACGACCGCGAGCAGAAGGTTCATGAGGGGACCGCCCAGCATGACGATCACGCGCTTCCACACCGGCAGGCGATAGAAGACGCGGTCCTCCGCGCCTTCGGCGATGGTCTCGTCGTTGGCCGAGCGCGCGTCCTGCACCAGTGCGCGGAAGACGCCCTTGGCCGGACCGGCGGTGGTGGATGCCGGGTACATTCCCGACATCGAGATGAAGCCGCCGAGCGGGAGCATCTTGAAGCCGTACTCCGTCTCACCGATCCGCTTGGACCACAGCCGCGGGCCGAAGCCGATCATGTACTGGCCGACGCGCACACCGAACAGCTTCGCCGGGACGAGGTGTCCGATTTCGTGCAGGCCGATCGACAGCCCGAGGCCGATCAGCATGAACACGATGCCGGCCAGATACAGCAGTGCTTCCACTCCCCCACGCTACTGCCGCCCGCCTAGGAATCCGCCCACACATCGCCGGGACGATCAGCAAGCGCGAGGGCGTGTTCCGGTTAGTGTTGATCTGTGACGACCCGGCAGCTGCGACTCCTCCGCGCTGCCGCGGCGACCTCGGTGGCCACGCTTCTGGCGGCCGTCTCGCACACCGTGGCCGGCGGTGCGGCACCGCATCCGCTGCTGATCGTCGCCGTTGCCGCGCTGCTGATGCCCCCGGCCGCGTTGCTGGTCGGCATCCGTCCCTCCCTGACGCGACTCGCTGCGACCGTCCTCGTGAGCCAGGCGGCGTTCCACTCGGTGTTCCAGGCGCTCGGCGCGCCGACAGCCGATGCATCCGTGCTCGGGCATGCGCATCATCTCGACCTCTCGTCTCTCGGCCCCGTCGCCGAGGTCAACGCCCCCGACGCCCTGATGATCGCTGCGCACGTCGTCGCTGCTGCACTGACCACCGCCCTGCTCTGGCGCGGGGAATCCGTTGCGCGCCGTATCGCGCGCTGGGTGCTCGCCCGCCTGCGGCTCGCCGTCACGTCGGCGCCCGCTACCCACCGCCTGCCGGCGCGACCGGTGGCTGATGCGCCGCTCGCCGCATCCGACGCGGCCTTGCGGCCCCTCTCCCGTCGCGGGCCACCGCTGAACGCCTGATACCCACCTTCCCTCGCTTCGCCCTCTGCTGAGGCGACCCCTTTTCCGCGACCGCGCGCGTCTGTCGCGCCCGCACATGAATCATCAGGAGTATCCGCATGCGTTCTTCCATCACGCCCTCTTCGTCCATCACCCGTCGCCGCATTCCGCGCCGAACCCTCGCCGCCGGTGTCGCCGCCGGAGCCGTCCTCGCGATCGGCGTGCCCGCCATGGCCAGCGCACACGTCACCGTCAGTCCAGACGAACTCGCCGCCGGAGACCACGGCGTGCTCACCTTCGCGTTCTCCCATGGGTGCGAGGACTCGCCGACCAGGTCGCTGCGCATCACGATGCCCGACGGCCTCGCCTCGGTCGCCCCGACCGTCGACAGCGACTGGACCATCGACGTCGAACGCGGAGACGACGGCCTCGTGAGCGCCGTCACGTACACCGCGGTGACGCCGGTGCCCAACGGTCTCCGCGGAGCTGTGAGCATGGGTATCGGCCTCGACGAGGACAGCCCCGAGACACTCGCCTTCCCTGTCGTGCAGACCTGCGAGACCGGTAGCACGGAGTGGACGCAGCTCGCCGAGGACGGCGAGGATCCGCACAGCCTCGACGCGCCGGCGCCGGTCGTGCACGTGGGTGCCGCGAGCGGCGAGCACGCCGAGCACGGCACCGCGACCGACGAGGAGGATGCTGCGTCGGATGCCGACAACGCCGCTGCCGCGGCATCCGATCCCACGGGCATCGTCCTCGGTTCGGCCGGGCTCGTCGCGGGACTCGCCGCGCTCGTGGTCTCGGTGCTGGCCTACCGACGCAAGGTCTGATGCGTCCTGTGCGCCCCCTCGGCGGCATCCGCGAGGGGGCGCACTCCGGCGTCCGCTCACCGCGCCGCACCCGGGGTCGGCGGGCGAGCCGTGAGATCATGGACGCGACATGTCGATTGAACAACAACCGAGCCTGCCTCCCGTGCTCCGCCCCGCCAACCCGCCCCGGCGTGAGCTGTCCGAACTCGCTTCCCGTTTCGCCGAGGAGGTGCACGGCGACCCCGACGGTGTGACCCTGACGGGGATCACCCTGGCCACGGCCGACCTTCGCCCCGGCGAGGCGTTCGTCGCGATCCAGGGCGTGAACCGCCACGGCGCCGAGTTCGCCGAGACCGCCGCGCAGAAAGGCGCCGTCGCGATCATCACCGACGCCGCCGGCGCCGACATCTCGGCATCCGCAGGACTCCCCGTGCTCGTGGTCGCGGATCCGCGCGGCATCCTCGGCGATCTCAGCGCCTGGGTCTACGGCACCGGTGCCGGCGACCCGCTCCCCCTCCTCTTCGGAACCACAGGGACCAACGGCAAGACGAGCGTCTCGCACCTGCTGGAGGGCATCCTCGATCAGCTCGGCGTCGTCACGGGCCTGTCGTCGACGGCCGAACGCCACATAGCCGGGGAGGTCATCGTCTCCCGGCTCACGACTCCCGAGGCATCAGAGATGCACGCCCTGCTCGCCCTCATGCGCGAGCGGCATGTGGAGGCCGTCGCCGTCGAGGTCAGCGCTCAGGCGCTCTCGCGGCACCGCGTCGACGGCATCCGCTTCGACGTCGCCGGGTTCACCAACCTCAGCCACGACCATCTCGACGACTACGCCGACATGGAGGAGTACTTCGAGGCGAAGCTCCCCCTCTTCCGCCCCGACCGCGCCGTGCGCGGCGTCGTCTGCATCGACTCCCCCTCGGGAGCGACCGTCGTCGAGCGTGCGGAGATCCCCGTCATCACCGTCGGAACCCCGGCGATCGCCGCGGATCCCTCCTCGTCGGCCCGCGCCGACTGGGTCGTGTCCGTCGACGATGAGCGCGCCTCCGGCACGACGTTCAGGATGACGGGACCTGCGGGCACCCTCACGACGACAGTGCCGGTGATCGGTCCGCACATGGCCGCGAACGCGGCGCTGGCGATCGTGATGCTGCTCGAGGGCGGATACGCCTGGGACCGCATCGTCGCCGCTCTCGATCGCGACGGCGGCATCCGGGCGCACCTCCCCGGGCGCACCCAGCTCGTCTCCGGCGAACGGGGTCCGGCCGTCTTCGTCGACTTCGGACACTCGCCTGACGCGTTCGAGAAGACTCTCGCCGCCGTGCGTCGCGTAACTCCGGGCAGGGTGCTGATGCTGTTCGGCGCCGACGGCGACCGCGACGCGAGCAAGCGCTACGACATGGCCCGCACCGCCGTCGAAGGCAGCGACATCCTCGTCGTGACGGATCACCACCCCCGCTTCGAGGACCCCGACTCGATCAGGGCCACCCTCGTCGCCGGCGCTCGAGCCGCGCGACCTGAGGCTGAGATCCACGAGTACTCGCCGCCCGAGCGCGCCATCGAGGCGGCCGTGGCGATGGTGGGCGAGGGCGACGCGATCCTCTGGGCAGGACCGGGGCATCAGGATTACCGCGACATCCGCGGCGTCCGCACGCCGTACTCCGCCCGCGAGCTCGCGCGACGTGCCCTCAAGGCCGCCGGCTGGCCGGTGCCGGACTCTGCGTGGCCGGTGCCGTACCCCGCCGAGGACTGACCCCACCTCGACGCCGAACGGTCAGGCGCGCGCGATCAGCGCGTCGGCCGTACGGCGCGCCCACGATTCCGCCTCGTCCAGCGACTCGATCGTGAGCGATGTCGGGGGCTCGTGGGCGTCGACGACGCGGGAGATCGTGTCGACGATGCCGAGGAACGTCAGCCGCCCCTCGTGGAACGCCGTCACGGCCTGCTCGTTCGCCGCGTTGTAGACGGCGGGGAACGTCGCGCCGGCGCGACCGACGGCCTTCGCGAGATCGACCGAGGGGAACGCCTCGTCGTCGAGCGGCTCGAAGGTCCACGATGCGGCCTTCGTCCAGTCGAGCGGGCGGCCGACGCCCCCGACGCGGTTCGGCCAGTCGAGACCGAGCGAGATGGGCAGCCGCATGTCGGGCGGCGAGGCCTGCGCGATCGTCGATCCGTCGATGAACTCGACCATCGAATGCACGATCGACTGGGGGTGCACGACGACCTCGATGTCGTCGTAGTCGACGTCGAAGAGGAGATGCGCCTCGATGACCTCGAGGCCCTTGTTCACGAGGGTGGCGGAGTTGGTCGTCACCATGCGGCCCATGTCCCACGTGGGGTGCGCCAGAGCCTCCTGCGGGGTGACGTCCGTCATCTCCGCACGGGTGCGACCGCGGAAAGGACCGCCGGATGCCGTGACGACGAGTCGTCGGACCTCGTCGTGCGTACCGCTTCTCAGAGCCTGCGCGATCGCGGAGTGCTCGGAGTCGACCGGCACGATCTGGTCCCGTGCGGCGGCGGCGAGCACGAGCTCCCCACCCACGATGAGCGACTCCTTGTTCGCGAGCGCCAAGGTGCGTCCCGCCTCGAGCGCGGCGAGGGTCGGTCCGAGCCCGATCGAGCCGGTGATCGCGTTGAGGACCACGTCGGCGTCGACATCGCGCACGAGCTGCTCGGCCTCGGTCGCGCCGAGAGCGGTGTCCTCGACCTGGAAGGCGGCGGCCTGCTCGGCCATGAGCTCGGAGTTCGAGCCCGCAGCGAGCCCGACCAGTTCGAAGCGTCGCGGGTTTGCCCGGATGACGTCGAGCGCCTGCGTGCCGATGGAACCGGTGGAGCCTAGGACGATGATGCGACGCATGGAGCCAGCCTATGGCACCGCCTCGGCGGGCCCTGGGCCTACGGTGCCTGCTCGAGCGGGGTGGTCGCGAGGATGTCGACGACGAAGACGAGCGTCTCGTTCTGCAGCGCATTGCCCTCGGACGCGCCGTAGCCGTCCTTCGGGGGCATCGCCACGACGACCTGCGATCCGACCGTCTGGCCCTCGAGAGCCATTTTGAACCCCGTCACGACTCCGGTCGTCGGGAACTGGGCCGGCTCCGCGTCGCGGCTCCAGCTCGAGTCGAACTCGCTGCCGTCCGACCATTTCACGCCGCGGTACTGCACGGTGACGAGGTCGCCCTCTCCGACGGTCGCGCCGTCGCCCTTCTTGAGCACGGCGACCTCGGTCTCGGTCGGTGCGTCGCCGTCGGGGATCGTGATGGTGGGAGCGCCGGCGTCGTCCAGCTCGACCGTCGGGAAGCCCTCGGTGGGCTCCTGGTCGGCGCCCGAGGCCACAGTCGGCAGCTCGTCGATGGTCTCGACGTAGAGCACGCTTGCGTTCGCGCCCTGCTGGGCTGCGGGGAGCGTCAGCACGACGCTGGAGCCCACGGGCAGGCACTCGGCTGCGACCGTGAAGACGGTCGACTGCGTCGGGTCGACCATCTGCTGCGGCTGCTGCACGGCCAGAAGAGCGCCGAGCACGCCGTCGGGTCCGCGCTCGGAGGTGCTCAGCACCTCGTTGGTCGCGGCGTCGACGAGCTGGTACCGCAGCGACACGAGATCGCCGGGGTGCACCTCGTCGCCGTCGCCTTCGGAGATCACGGTGCGCTGAGCCTCGGTGAACTCCGTGCCGGAGGGCACGGTGACCTTCGCATCGGCGCCCGAGCCCTCGACCGTGACGGCGTCCGAACCGGCGCCCGAGGCGAGATCGGCGAGGCAGGAGCTGTCCGGGGCCGATGTCGGGTCGGCGGTGGAGTCGGGTTCCGCGTTGCCGGCACAGCCTGCGAGGAGCAGGGTGGCCGCGGCGACGGTGGACAGGACGATGAGCGGACGCTTGCGCACAGTGAGACCTCAAGATCGCGGGCGGGACACCTCATCATGCCCCATGGCCCTTTGTCCACGCTGGGAGGCGCGCGCCCAGGGCTTCATTCCCGAGGAGGCATGGATCCGGAGGTAACCTGCTCTGATGACGTCAGAGCAGTCCGTCGAGCCCGATTCCTCGCCCGCGGAGCCGGAGCAACCCCGCCACGCAGGTTTCACGTACGCTCTCGGCCGCAGCCTGATCAGTCCTCTTGCGCGGGTCGTCTACCGTCCGCATATCGAGGGCCGCGAGAACGTGCCGCGTACGGGCGCTGTGATCTTCGCGAGCAACCACCTGTCGTTCATCGACTCCATCGCGATCCCCGTGGCCGCGCCGCGCCCCGTGCATTTCCTCGCCAAGTCGAGCTACTTCGAGGGAACCGGTGTGAAGGGCTGGCTCAGCAAGACCTTCTTCGAATCGATCGGCGCGATCCCGGTGCGTCGCGGCGCTGGGCAAGCTGCTCTCGACGCTCTCGATCTTCAGCGTCAGCTGCTCGACGACGGCCTCGCCGTCGCGCTGTACCCCGAGGGCACCCGCTCAACCGACGGTCGCCTCTACAAGGGACGGACGGGCGTCGCGTTCCTCGCCCTGCAGACCGGTGCTCCCGTCGTCCCCGTCGGGCTGATCGGCACGGACAAGGTGATGCCGGTCGGTGCCAAGCTTCCCACGCTCACGGAGCGGATCACAGTGCGCTTCGGCGCCCCACTCGACCTCTCGCCGCACGGCCCCGCCTCGAGCGGCCGCGCTCGTCGGCTCGCGACCGACGAGATCATGGCCGCGATCCACGCGCTCTCCGGTCAGGAACTCGCCGGGGCCTACAACGAGGCTCCGGCGCAGAACACGATCGAGAAGATCAAGCAGGTCCTCCCCCACGAGCGCCGCTGACGCTCGCAGCATTCGTCAGCACGATTGCGGGCGTCTTCACGCCTGCGCGGTGACAGTGGCCTCGTGTCGCACGGGGAAGTTCATCGAGTTGGCGATGAAGCACCACTCGTTGGCCTGAGCGTGGGCGCGCTCGGCCGCCTCGACCATCGACGCGTCTGCGACGACGACCTCTGGACGCAGCATCACCTCGATGAACGCGCCGCCACCTGCGCCGTTCTCCCGCATGAGGCCCGAGGCCGTGTCGCGATACGACACCACGACGACGCCCGCGGTGACGCACGCATGCAGGTACGACAGCAGATGGCATTCCGACAGCGAGGCGAGGAGGAGATCCTCCGGGTTCCATCGCGAGGCGTCGCCGCGGAACGGCTTGTCCGATGAGGCGAGGATGTCGGGCTTGCCCTCGACCTCGAGGGTGACGTCGCGTCGGTAGTCCCGGTACCCGCTGGTGCCAGTTCCGGTGTTCCCGGTCCACGTGGAGGTGAGGGCGTAGCGGTGCTCGCCGAGAGCCACGGATCGATCTGCCATGACCTCAGTCTGCCAGCAGGGTCCGACATCGCGCTCCGACCGACGATCGGAGCGCGATGCGGCGACGATATCCTTGAGTGGTGCCCGAGACTCTCACCGTTCAGGATTCCGTGGAACTAGCCGTCGTCGAGCGCAGCGGATTCGTCGAGTCCCGCCATGCGGGCGCCGCGGTCGTGCTCTCCCCCGACGGCGAGGTCATCGCCCGGTACGGCGACGCGGACGCGCTGATCCTCCCCCGATCGAGCCTCAAGCCGCTGCAGGCCGTCGCGTGCATCACGGCGGGCGCCATCCTCGAGGGCGAGCAGCTCGCACTGTCGACGGCGAGCCACGTCGGCACCGACCGGCACGCGGCAGTGGTGCGCGACATCCTCACCGAGGGCGGTCTCACCGAGGACGACCTCGAGTGCCCCGTCGCCTGGCCGACGGACACGGCCACCCGCGACGCGATGGTGCGCGAGCACGACCAGCAGGCGCGCATCCGCATGAACTGCTCCGGCAAGCACGCGGCGATGCTGCGGGCGTGCGTCGCCACGGGCTGGCCGACGAAGGGGTACCTCGACCCGTCCCATCCTCTGCAGGTGCACATCCGCGAGGTGGTGGAACGTCTCACGGGCGAGAAGATCGCGCACACCTCGATCGACGGATGCGGTGCGCCCGTGCATGCGCTCACTCTCACCGGCCTCGCCCGTGCCATCCACCGCATCGGCAGCGCTTCTGACCGCTCGCCGTTCGCCCTGCACCGTGTCGCCGGCTCCCTGGTTCGTGCGGTGCGCGAGCACCCCTGGACGATCGAGGGCCCGGGACGACCCGACACGATCGCGATCGAGACGCTCGGCGTCTTCACGAAGGGCGGCGCGGAAGGCGTCATGGTCATGGTCGCGCCGGACAACACCACCGTAGCTCTGAAGATGCTCGACGGCTCGGCACGCGCGTCGACGCTCGTGGCGGCCACCCTGCTGCAGCGCGCCGGCGCCCTCACGGACGCAGAGCTGACGAAGCTCGACTCGTCGCTGGCGCTGAGCGTTCTCGGCGGCGGTGTCGAGGTGGGCTCGATCCGCGTATCGCCCGTCATCTGACGCGCGCGGCGGTCCGCACCGCCGGACAGGCGTTCCCGAGCGACGCGTCACGGGACCAGGGCATCGACGACGAACCGGCGCGGCCTCTCGGCGCCGACCACCGACCACACCCGTCCGGCGTGGACGAGAGCGTAGGGCGGCAGATCCCGCACACCCACGAGGTGGCGCAGCTCGGGAGCGTTCTCGGCTCGCACGAGGATCTCCCCTTGCTCGCGCGCTCGTTGCCACAGCATCCGCTGGCGCTGCCAGACGTCGGCCTCGCCGACCAGGATCCAGGGTGGGCCCTCCTCTCCCCTCTCGCTGAGCGAAAGAGCGTCCTCGGCTCGCGTCACCCTCGAATCGGGGAAGCACAGCTGCAGAGTCTTCACGACCGCCGCGGCACCGGCGGTGATGATCGCGGTCAGTGGACGGGACGGCGCCCACGAGCGCGTGCTCCGCACCATCCGTCGACGCGACGTTGCACGAGGCGGTTGCTCCGGTGTCCACACCAGCTGCACCTCGCGGCCGTCGATGAGCGCCCGCCCCGGCGGACGGTCACGCTCGAACGTCGACGCGTCACCACCCGCTGCGACGTGATCGGCGCGACTCGGCAGCTGCAGCAGCGCGCGACGTGGCAGCAGCTCGAGGATCCGCGTCGCGGGGCCTCCCCATCGCGATGCGCTCAGTGCCACGCTCGTCCCGGCGTCGCCGCGCAGCAGCCGCTCCCACATCTGCAGGAACGCGACGGCATACTCCGACGGCAATGCGCCGAGCAGCGCATCGATGTCATCGCAGAGGATCAACGCGGGACGGGCAGAGGGGCGCTCGACGAGTCCGGCCACGGTGTCCCATGCCCCTTCGGGATCCGCGGGCACCCAGATGGCCTCGGCTTGCTGACGAGCGAGTGCTCGCAGCACCGAGGTGCGTCCAGAGCCGCTCTGTCCGATCACGGCCACCCCACGCTCGGCGCCCGGGCGGAGCACCTCGAGCGGCTGGTCCTGCAGAGCGGGAACGTCAGCGCGGCCGAGCACCATCGCGCCCGCAGGCACCTCCGCCTCGATCTCAGTCAGCGGGACCATCGCCGGGAGCGCCGGCAGCCACGGGCTGACGGACGGCGCCGCGGTTCGCCACGAGTCTCCGATGCGCGCCACGTCGTCGCTCGTCGTGAGGGCGACGCGCAACGGCACGGGCTTGTCGTCGCTCGGCCGTCTCGCGAACCCGAGTCCGCGTGCGTCCGGTCCGCCGGTGATGCGGGCGGCGTCGTCCGTGCCGATCACAGCGCGGCTGTCCGCGGCCTCGCCGACGCGGAGGCTCACCCGCAGCGGGCAGTTCGCAGCCAGTGCGTCACGGATGACCCCCGTCGCGCGCTGGGTGCCGAGCACGAGGTGCATGCCGAGGGCGCGGCCCCGGGCAGCGATGTCGGTGAAGACGGCGGCGAGCTCGGGGTGTTCCTGCAGCAGAGCCGCGAACTCGTCGATCACGATGACGAGACGCGGCATCTGGACGTGTCGTATGTCTCGGGCTCCGGCGCGAGCGAGCACCCCCTCGCGACGACGGAGCTCGGCGGTGAGGCTGGTCACGCCGCGCACGGCTCCCCGCCCGTCCAGATCGGTGATGACGGCGGCGACCTGGGGCAGCGCGCGCAATGAATCGAAGGCCGTGCCTCCCTTGAAGTCGGCGAGCACGAACACCACCTCCTCCGGACCGTGGCGCGCAGCGATCGCCGTCACCCACGTGACGAGGAGCTCGCTCTTGCCCGAACCGGTCGTTCCCGTGACGACCGCGTGCGGACCGTCCTCGACGATGTCGACGACCACGCCCGCCCCGCGGCCCCGCCCTATCGCGGCCGGCAGGCCGTGGGGTGCGCGGCTCTGCTCGAGATCGGCGAACGCCACCGCCCGGGGGATCTCCTCTTCCGGCGCATCGTCGACGGTGATGGAGATTCCGATCATGGCGGCCTGCTCGACGGAGAGGTACTCGGGTGCCACATCGGTGACGCCGTCCGGAGTGCGCAGCGATGCCCGACCCGAGCTGTCGAGATCCACCACGGCGGCCACTCCCTCGGGCACGGGCTGGTCCGGGGCGAGCACCCACAGCACGGCATCCGCGTCCGGACGTTCGTCATCCACTCCGGCGATGCCGAGCCGGAAGGCTCCGCGCCTCGCCGAGGTCGCCTGCGGAAGGGGCGCGAGGCCCACTTCGGCGACGGCATCACCGACCACGGCGAGCTGGGTGGTCCCGAACCGCAGACAGAGCTGCACGACGAGCGCACGAACCATGGCAGCCGCCCTGACCCGACCGCCACGAACCGCCAGGCCGGCGCCGATCGGCACGGCGACCGGGACGCGGTCGATCACAGCGCATCGACCGCGGAACTCCCTGGCCCGCTCTCCATCGTCACCCGAGGCCCGCAGGGTGCTCGGTCGCTCTCCGGCGCCGACGACGATCGTCGTCGACGGGTCGAGAGCCGTCGATGTCCGGAGCGGTGGGGTGAGTACCGCCGCGGCGACATCGGGCTCACGGTGCCGGCGCCGCGTGCGCTCGTCAGCCTGCCGCTCGGCGAGCTCCTCCTCCGCCCGACGCCACCCGTCCTCCCAGACGGTCTCGGCCCGCACCGTCGCCTTGCGTCGCGACCGCCGGCCCTCGATCAGGGAGGCGCCGATCATGAGCGGCCCGAGAGCAGCGAAGCAGAGCGAGTACACCGATCCCGTGACGAGCCAGAGTACGACGCCGGCCGCGACCGGGATCAGCGCGGCCAGGAACGGGATCGGCTGCTTGGGAGGCGTCGTCGGCGAGGCGGGAAGCGAGATGGGCAGTGAGTCCATCTCCCCAGTGGACACCCTGTGACACGCCGATCCGGCACTGTCCACAGGGGGCGACGCACTATTGGGAGATGTCCGAATCCGTGGAGGAGAGGTCGTCGTCGACCTGAACGATGACGAGCGTCACGTTGTCGCGTCCGCCGTTCTCCAGGGCAGCGTTCAGCATCGCATCGACGGCCGCGGCAGGGTCGGCGTTCTCCCGCAGGAAGTGCTGGATGCCGTAATCCGTGAGCTCCTTCGTGAGGCCATCCGAGCAGATCACGAAGCGGTCGCCGGCGCGGACGTCCAGCGTGACGTAGTCGGGCGGTGTCAGCTCGCTCGCGCCCACCGCTCGAGTGATGACGTTGCTGTAGGGATGCCCTTCGGCCTCCTCGGGGCTGATCTTCCCCGCGGCGATGAGCTCCTGGACGACCGAGTGGTCGGTCGTCACCTGGATCAGGCGATCGTCGCGAAGCAGGTAGACGCGCGAGTCACCGATGTTCAGTGCGACCCAGCGCGGCTGCTCGTCGTCGAGCTCCAGGAAGACGCCGGTCAGCGTCGTCCCCGTCCCCTCATCCGTGGCCTCGGGGTGATCAGCGATATCGCCGACTGCGAGCGCCAGCGCCCGCTCGATCTCGTCGCGCTGCACGAGACCCGCGGTCACCATCGCCTCGAGTCGCTTGATGGTGCTCTGGCTCGCGATCTCGCCGCCCGCGTGCCCACCCATGCCGTCGGCGACGATGAAGAGCGGGTACTCCGCGAAGAACGCGTCCTGATTCGTCTCGCGGCGGCGTCCCACATCGGTGACGCCGGCCCACGACACCACCAGAGGGTGCCGCGAAACAGTGACGCTCTGCGTCTTCGTCGTCGTCTCAGCCACTCGTCGCCTCCGAAATGCCTCTGAGTCGGGCCGCCCCAGGGTACTCACACATCGTAGTGGACGCGGCGACGCGCGCATGTGCGCCCCCGTATCCTCCGGAAGCACCGACACGGCGCTGGAACGTGAGCATGCCTCCACGCTATCGTCTCCCTCCGACCATCAGGCCCCGGGAACGCGAAAGAGCCTCCGACCGGAGTCGGAGGCTCTTCGTGCACTGCGACGCCGGATCAGGCCGGCGGCGGAGTGGGGTTCGTGGGCGGCGCGGGAGGCGCAGCGGGCGGAGCGGTCGGCGGCGCCGGTGGCACCTGCGGCGCAGCGGGCGGAGCCGACGGCGCTGCGGGCGGCACGTCAGGGTTCGACGGGGCCGCGGGAGGCGCGTAGCCGGGCTGCGCGGGCGGGGTGTAGCCGGGCTGCTGCGGCGGGGCGTAGCCCTGCTGCGGCTGACCGTATCCCTGCTGGGGCTGACCGTAACCCTGCTGCGGCTGGCCGTATCCCTGCTGCGGCTGACCGTATCCGGGACCCGCGACCGCGCTCGGCTGCGTGGGGACACCGTCCCAGACCGTCCTGTCGGCGAAGAAGCCGTTGCCGGCCCACGGCGCCGGAGCGATGTTCGGGTTCCAGCGCGACTTGTCGAACGCGTTGATGCCCAACCACACGATGCCGAGCAGCACCCAGAGGATCACCCAGACGGCGTCCTTCTGCAGCTTGAGGCCGATGCGCCAGGCCGCGAGTGCCAGGACCACGGCGAGAGCGATACCCGTGAGGAAGTTGAGGTACGGGATCAGCGAGAGTCCGATGGCGATGAGCACCACCCACGGCGACAGGTCTCCGAGCTTCGCGAAGACCATGTAGTTGTACACCGGCACCCAGGCGCGCCACTTGCCCTGCACGCCGGCCTTGTCGAAGATCTTCATGAGGAAGAAGGCGACGAGGACATAACCCACGATCGCGATGAGGAAGCCTACGAGCGCCAAGATGCCGAAGACGGCGGCGGCACCGGGCCCGTAATAGTAATCGTCGTACATTGATCCCCTCCGAAATGGGACTGATGGGGGCGCTGGCCGCGCCGCGTCACCACCATATCGGTGTGCCGATATGGTGGGCAACGACACACGCGGGGAGAAATCCCCACGTCGCAGCGGGCGTCATTCCGCGACGACGAGCTCCAGGGTTCCCCGATCCGACCCGTCGCGCAGCACGACCCCTCGCGACTCCGCCCACGTCCGGAGCGCGCTCAGCGAGCGGATCCGCGGCCGATCCTCGGCGAGGCCGCGCACGAGCATGCCCTTCGACTTCTTGTTGAAGTGGTTGAGTGCCTTGCCGTGCTCGGTCACGACACGCACGTACGCCGAGTCGACCTCCGCCGGGATCGGCCCGAGCGCGGCGTACGCCTCGCTGCGCAGGTCGAGCAGGAACTCGGGCTGCTCGGCCGCGATCGCCGCGCTCGTCGCCTCGGCCCAGTGCCGCCGCAGCGGCGGGATCCCCGGAAGCGACGTCCCGGCGGCGAGTCGATAGGCGGGGATGCTGTCGAGGGCGCCGACCGGGCCGAACGGTGCCGAATGGATCCACACGTGCGATGCGAGCCAGCGCCGGGACGCCGTCGGCAGCGAGGTCGCATCGAGCGCGTCGTAGAGCACCCCGGTGTAGCGGTCGACGGCCGGCAGGGTCGGAGCGGACAACAGCTCGCGGTTGTGCGCGATCTCACCCACCTGCTTGTCGCTGAGCTTGAGGACGCGCTGCGCCTCGGCGGGATCGCCGGCGAGACGGACGAGCGCATCGGCCACCGCTCGACGCTCGTCGTGCAGCTTCGAAAGAGAGAGCGCTCGCAGGTCGAGCGGCGCGCCGGCGCCTCCCGGACGCTTGGTCTCCGAGGGCGGGAGCAGGATCTTCATGGCGCCTCCGCGGGCACAGACGAGTCCGCCCCGGCACCGATGAGGATGCCGAGGCGGACGCGTCGAGTGTTGCTGATCAGGAGATGAGGGCGGCGTTGCCGGCCACGATCGTCAGGTCGTTCCCCTCCATGGAGAGGAATCCATCCTGCGCGTTGGCGAGCACCTTCGACCCATCGGTCTGGGTGATCCGGACCTGGCCCTCGGCGAGGATCGCCAGCACCGGCTCGTGGCCGGACATGAAGCCGATCTCACCCTCGACGGTCTTCGCGACCACGAGGCTCGCTTCTCCCGTCCAGACCTCCGCGTCGGCGGAGACGAGGCTGACGTGCAGGGCCATGGTCAGCCGTTCTCCTTCTGGATCTTCGCCCACTGCTCTTCGACGTCGGAGATGCCACCGACGTTGAAGAAGGCCTGCTCGGCCACGTGGTCGAAGTCACCGCGGGTGATCGCGTCGAACGACTCGATCGTGTCCTTCAGCGGCACGGTCGAACCCTCGACACCCGTGAACTTCTTCGCCATGTACGTGTTCTGCGAGAGGAACTGCTGGATGCGACGTGCACGCGACACGACGATCTTGTCTTCCTCGGAGAGCTCGTCGACACCGAGGATGGCGATGATCTCCTGCAGCTCCTTGTTCTTCTGGAGAATCTGCTTGACCGTCGTGGCGACGCGGTAGTGGTCCTCGCCCAAGTAGCGGGGGTCCATGATGCGCGACGTCGAGGTCAGCGGGTCGATGGCCGGGTACAGACCCTTCGACGCGATCTCACGGGAGAGCTCGGTCGTCGCGTCGAGGTGCGCGAAGGTCGTTGCCGGAGCCGGGTCGGTGTAGTCGTCGGCCGGCACGTAGATCGCCTGCAGCGAGGTGATCGAGTGACCACGCGTCGAGGTGATGCGCTCCTGGAGGAGGCCCATCTCGTCGGCGAGGTTCGGCTGGTAGCCCACGGCGGAAGGCATGCGGCCCAGAAGGGTCGACACCTCAGAACCGGCCTGCGTGAAGCGGAAGATGTTGTCGATGAAGAGCAGCACGTCCTGCTTCTGCACGTCGCGGAAGTACTCCGCCATCGTCAGGGCCGACAGGGCGACGCGCAGACGCGTCCCCGGCGGCTCGTCCATCTGGCCGAAGACGAGGGCCGTCTTGTCGAAGACTCCCGCCTCCTCCATCTCGTGGATGAGGTCGTTTCCCTCACGCGTGCGCTCACCGACGCCGGCGAACACCGACACACCACCGTGGTCCTGCGCGACGCGCTGGATCATCTCCTGGATGAGGACGGTCTTGCCGACACCGGCTCCGCCGAACAGACCGATCTTTCCACCCTGCACGTACGGGGTCAGGAGGTCGATCGACTTGATGCCGGTCTCGAACATGGTGGTCTTCGACTCGAGCTGGTCGAAGTTGGGCGCCTTGCGGTGGATCGGCCAGCGCTCCGTGACCTCGATGGTCTCACCGGGCTCGCCGTTGAGGACCTCGCCGATCACGTTGAAGACCTTGCCCTTGGTGATGTCACCGACGGGGACCGAGATGGCCTCGCCCGTGTCGCGGACCTCCTGGCCGCGGACGATGCCGTCCGTCGGCTTCAGGGCGATGGCGCGCACCAGGTCGTCGCCGAGGTGCTGAGCGACCTCGAGCGTGATCTCGGTCGACTCGTCGCCGATGGAGATCGTGGTCTTGAGGGCGTTGTAGATGTCGGGGATCGAGTCGTGCGGGAACTCGATGTCGACAACCGGACCGTTGACGCGTGCGACGCGCCCGACGACCGCGGTCGCCGGCTGGTCAGCCGTGGCGGTGGTGGTCATTTTCGTCTCTTTCCTGGTGGTCTTAGCTGGAGGCGAGTGCGTCGGCGCCGCCGACGATCTCAGCGATCTGCTGCGTGATCTCCGCCTGACGCGCGTTGTTGCGCAGACGGGTGTAGTCGGTGATGAGCTTGTCGGCGTTGTCGCTGGCGGACTTCATCGCCTTCTGCGTCGCAGCCTGCTTGGCGGCGGACGACTGCAGGAGGGCGTTGAAGACGCGGCTCTGGATGTACACCGGCAGGATCGCGTCGAGAACGGTCTCGGCATCCGGCTCGAACTCGTAGAGCGGGTAGACGGTGCTCCCGGCCTCCGAGTCGTCGGCCTCCGTGATCTCCAGCGGCAGCAGACGGACGGACTCCGGCGACTGCGTCATCATGCTGACGAAGCGGTTGTACACGAGGTGGATCTCGTCGACGCCGCCCTCGTCCGCGCCGCGCGAGAAGGCCTCGAGCAGCGTGGCCGAGATCTCCTCCGCGGTGTGGAACGACGGGGTGTCGGTGTCACCCGTCCACTCCGCAGCCGCCTCGATACGACGGAACTGGAAGTACCCGACGGCCTTGCGGCCGATGAGGTAGAACACCGGCTCCTTGCCCTGCTCGCGCAGGAGCGAGGCCACCTCGAGACCCTCACGGAGGATCTGCGAGTTGAAGGCTCCGGCGAGACCGCGGTCCGACGAGAAGATCACGACCGCGGAGCGGCGGATGTTCTCGGGCTCACGGGTGAGCGGGTGATCGACGTTCGAGTGCGTCGCGACGGCCGACACGGCCCTCGTCACGGCCCGCGCGAAGGGGCTGGACGCCTTGACGCGTGCCATCGCCTTCTGGATGCGCGAAGCCGCGATGAGTTCCATCGCCTTCGTGATCTTCTTGGTCGTCTGAGCAGAAGAGATCTTCTGCTTGTAGACCCTGAGTTGAGCGCCCATGAATCAGTTCCTCACGCGATTACGCGCGACGACCCTTGACGATCTTCTCCTGGTTGACGTCCTCGGCCTCGGCCGCAGCGTGCTCCTCGTGACCAGGGGCGCCGATGGCGTGACCCTTGCCGCCCTGGAACTCCAGGATGAAGGCATCCGTCTGCTTCTCGAGCTCTGCGACCGTGGCGTCGTCGAGGACGTTGGTCTCACGCAGAGTGTCGAGCACCGAGGTGTTGCGACGCAGGTAGTCCAGGAGCTCGCGCTCGAACCGCAACACGTCCTCGACCTCGATCGAGTCGAGCTTGCCGTTGGTTCCGGCCCAGATCGACACGACCTGCTCCTCGACGGGGTACGGCGAGTACTGCGGCTGCTTCAGCAGCTCGGTCAGACGCGCACCGCGCGAGAGCTGGCGACGGGAAGCGGCGTCGAGGTCGGAGGCGAACATCGCGAAGGCCTCGAGCGAGCGATACTGCGCCAGCTCGAGCTTCAACGTTCCCGAGACCTTCTTGATCGACTTGACCTGAGCGTCACCGCCGACTCGCGACACGGAGATACCCACGTCGACCGCCGGACGCTGGTTGGCGTTGAAGAGGTCGGACTGCAGGAAGATCTGGCCGTCGGTGATCGAGATCACGTTGGTCGGGATGTACGCCGAGACGTCGTTGGCCTTCGTCTCGATGATCGGGAGACCCGTCATCGATCCGGCACCGAGCTCGTCGGACAGCTTCGCGCACCGCTCGAGCAGACGCGAGTGCAGGTAGAACACGTCACCCGGGTAGGCCTCGCGGCCCGGCGGACGACGAAGGAGCAGCGACACGGCGCGGTACGCCTCGGCCTGCTTCGACAGGTCGTCGAAGATGATCAGGACGTGCTTGCCGCCGTACATCCAGTGCTGCCCGATGGCCGATCCGGTGTAGGGGGCGAGGTACTTGAAGCCGGCGGGGTCGGATGCCGGAGCAGCCACGATCGTGGTGTACTCCAGAGCGCCGGCCTCTTCGAGCGCGCCCTTCACCGAAGCGATGGTCGAGCCCTTCTGGCCGATCGCGACGTAGATGCAGCGGACCTGCTTGTTGACGTCGCCCGACTCCCAGTTGGCCTTCTGGTTGATGATCGTGTCGATCGCGATGGCCGTCTTGCCCGTCTGGCGGTCGCCGATGATCAGCTGACGCTGACCGCGGCCGACGGGGATCATCGCGTCGATGGCCTTGATGCCGGTCTGCATCGGCTCGTGCACCGACTTGCGCTGCATGACGCCGGGGGCCTGGAGCTCGAGCTCGCGGACGCCCTCGGTAGCGATGGCGCCGAGGCCGTCGATCGGGTTGCCGAGCGGGTCGACCACGCGGCCGAGGTAGCCGTCGCCGACGGGGACCGAGAGGACCTCGCCCGTACGGGTGACTTCCTGACCCGCCTCGATGCCGGTGAAGTCGCCGAGGACGACGACGCCGATCTCGTGCTCGTCGAGGTTCAGCGCGAGACCCTTGGTGCCGTCGGCGAAGGTCACGAGCTCGTTCGCCATGACGCCGGGCAGTCCCTCGACGTGGGCGATGCCGTCGGCCGCGTCGATGACGGTGCCGACCTCGGTCGCCGCAGCCCCGGTGGGCTCGTATGCCGCGGCGAAGTCCTTCAGCGCGTCACGGATGACGTCGGGGCTGATCGATAGTTCTGCCATTGTCTTCCCTTTGTATCTGGGTGCGCGGTTCCCCGCGCGAAGTCGTGTTAGCCGGCGAGCTTCTGGCGAAGATCGGCGAGACGGGCGGAGATGCTTCCGTCGATGACGTCATCGGCGATCTGCACGCGCAGGCCTCCGACGACGGCGGGGTCGATGACCTCGTTGAGCGCCACGGTTCCCTCGTAGCGACGCGAGAGCGCGTCGCTCAGCCGGGTGCGCTGAGCCTCGGTGAGCGACTTCGCGGTGTAGACCGTGGCGACGACGCGGTCGCCCTGGCTGGCCACGATGCGCATAGCGCGGGACAGCAGCTGGCGCACGCGGCGCTCGCGGGGCTGGCGCACCAGCGACGAGACGATCAGCGCAGTCGGGGCGCTGGTCGCTCCGCCTGCGAGCAGACGGTCGATCAGCGAGCCCTTCGCGTCTTCTCCCCCGAGCCGGCTGCCGAGCGCGAGCTCGAGCTCCGGGTTCGCGGCCACCACGCGGGTGAAGCCGAAGAGCTCTCCCTCGATGTCGGCCTTCGGGTCGGCGAGTGCCGCGGCGCGGATGGCGAGCTCCTCGATGCCGTCCGTCAGCTCGGAGGCCGACGACCAGCGCTCGGCGACAGCCGCCTTGAGAACGCTCTGCGTGTTCTGCGAGAACCCGCCGAACACCGCTGCGACGACGTTCTGTCGCGCCACGGCCGCGGCCGCGGGGTCGGCGAGCGCGCCGCTCAGCTGGGACGACTCGGCCACGGCGCGGGCGGCTGCGAACAGCTCCTGCGCCGTGTCGAGGGTGACGTCCGTCGCTGCGGCAAGCGCCTGAGTGGATGCCGCGAGTGCCTGAGTGGTCGCGCTGCCCATTACTGAGCCGCCTTCTCGGATGCTTCGAGGTCGGCGAGGAAGCGGTCGACGACGGCCGTCGCGCGAGCATCGTCGGAGAGGGTCTCTCCGACCACGCCGCCGGCGAGGTCGATCGCGAGCGTGCCCACCTCGCTGCGGAGCGAGACGAGAGCGGTCTGACGCTCGGCCTCGATCTGCGAGTGCGCTGCGGCCGTGAGGCGAGCGGCCTCGGCCGCCGCCGTCTCCTTGGCTTCGGCGACGATCTTCTTGCCGTCCTCGCGGGCGGCCTCGCGGATCTCTCCGGCCTCGGTGCGAGCCTCGGCGAGCTGACGCGTGTACTCCTCGAGCGCGGCCTCAGCCTGCTTCTGAGCCTCGTCGGCCTTGGCGATGTTGCCCTCGATCGCGGCGGAGCGCTTGTCGAGCATCGCCGTGAAGCGGGGAAGGGCGACCTTCCACACCACGACGAGGATGACGATGAACCACAGGCCCGACCAGATGATGTCGTACCACGCGGGGATCAGCGGGTTGTGCGCCGCCTCACCCTCAGCCGCGAGGTTCGTGACAAGAGCGTTCAGCATCCTGTCTCCTTCAGAAGTCGGTTCGGATTACGGGAAGGGGATGAATCCGACGGCGATGCCGACGAACGCAAGCGCCTCGGTGAAGGCGATACCGATCCACATGAGGACCTGCAGGCGACCGGCCAGCTCGGGCTGACGGGCGACGCCCTCGATGGTCTTGCCGACGACGATGCCCACACCGATGGCCGGGCCGATGGCTGCGAGGCCGTAGCCGACCGCCGCGATGTGACCGTTGATTTCAGCGAGAACCGTAGTAGCGTCCACGGGTTTTTCCTTTCGTTGGGTGGGAAGGCAGTTTTGCCGACCCGCTCAGTGCTCTTCTGCGACCGCGAGCTGGATGTAGACCGCGGTGAGGACGGTGAAGACGTATGCCTGCAGGACGGCCACCAGGATCTCGAAGAGGGTGAAGGCGCCGCCGAAGGCGAGGGTTCCGATACCGAGGGCGGCCCAGCCGCCCCCAGCGGTGAAGAAGAAGAACTGGGTGGCCGCGAAGCACAGCACCAGCAGCATGTGACCGACGACCATGTTCATCAGGAGTCGGAGCATCAGCGTGACCGGACGGATGATGAACGTCGAGAGGAACTCGATCGGGGTCACGATGAAGTAGACCGGCCACGGCACGCCCGAGGGGAACAGCGCGTTCTTGAAGAAGCCGCCGGGGCTCTTCTTGATGCCGGCGTAGATGAAGGTGACGTAGCTGACCAGGGCGAGCGTCAGCGGCACGGCCGCGATGCTGGTGCCAGCGATGTTCAGGAACGGGATGATGCCCGTGATGTTCATGAACAGCGTCATGAAGAAGATCGTGGTGAGGATCGGCAGGAAGCGGTTGCCGTCCTTGCGGCCGAGCAGGTCGTGCGCGATGCCGCCGCGGACGAAGTCGAGACCCATCTCGACGACGCTCTGGAAGCGGCCGGGGACGACCTTCATACGGCGCGTGCCGAGGACGAGCAGCAGGACGACGACGATCACCGAGAGCAGCTGCACCAGGTGGATCCGGTGCACGGGGATCCCCGCGACGGTGAAGAGGATCTCCGGGAAGAACTCGTCGATCGAAGGTCCGTGGAACTCGCCGTCGGAGGCAAGTCGGGGCATCAGGGTCGCAGCAAGATTAAACAGCGCGGGCTCCAGCTTCGGGGCACCGGATCGGACCGGGGCGACGATGGTCGGTGTGCTTCTGCGCAAGCGCTCGCGGGCGAGCGGCGGGCACGACTCAACACTATCAGAATAAAGGGTGTCCTAAGACCGCGCGGAGTCCTCTGCAGGCCCGTCCTCGGTGCTCTCGTCCCGCACGAGGTGGTGACGGCCGGGGGCACGGTCCTCGGGCACCACGGTCGGCAGCTCGACCCGCGGGGCCCGGTCGGCCGGGGCCTCGGTGGGGAGCGACGCGTCACTGACGTTGGGGAGCCGCATGCGGGTCAGCACGACCACGTCGATGCCCAGCGAGACGATCACGCCGGCGACGATCGACAGGAAGAACACCATCGGCTGGATCCACGGCTGACCGCTCAGCACGATCATGATCACGACGAACAGCCCAAGCTTGAGGAGCCATCCGCCGAGCACGATCGCGAAGAAGAACTGCACGTAGAGCGGATCGCCGAACCAGCGGTTGGCGATCAGGATGCTGAGCGCCGTGATGCCGAGGAACAGCATCGCGAGCACGACGCCGAGCAGGCCGCTGACGAGGCCCTCTCCCCCGCCGACGAGGAGGCCCACGAGGCCCGCGACGACAGCGAGCGCCACCATCGCGACAGCGGACCAGACGAGGGTCCTGCGCAGGATCGGATTGCTGGACACGGGGTTCGGGCTCATCAGGACTCCAGGGAGGTCGGGTCGGGCTCGGGGGCTGTCGCCGGCTTCTTGCGACGGGAGGGCATGAGGGTGATGACGAGGCAGGCGGCGATGCCCACCACGCCGAAGGCGACGCCGGGGAGGTACTGCCCCGGCCAGTCCTCGCGAGCGCCGACATACATGAGCAGCACCGCGAACGAGATGATCGCCGTCCACGCGTAGAAGATGAGGACGGCGTCGCGGTCGCGGTGGCCGAGATCCAGCATCCGGTGATGCAGGTGCTTGCGGTCGGGCGAGAACGGGCTCTTGCCGGCGTTCATGCGTCGGAGCACGGCGAGGCCGAAGTCGAGCAGTGGCAGCAGCACCACCAGCAGCGGCAGGAGGATCGGGATGAACGCACCGAGCAGCTGCGAACGCCCCAGTCGTTCGAGGTCGAGAGCCGATGGTTCCAGCTGACCGGTGACGGCGACCGCCGAAGTGGCCATGAGAAGGCCGAGCACGAGCGCACCCGAGTCGCCCATGAAGATCTTCGCCGGACTCCAGTTGAAGGGCAGGAACCCGATGCACGCGCCGATCAGCACCGCGGCGAGGAATGACGCGAGGTTGAAGTAGCTCGACGCTCCGGTGTCACGGGTGAGGATGTACGAGTAGGCGAAGAAGACGCCGTTCGCGATGAGGCAGACGCCGGCGACGAGACCGTCGAGTCCGTCGATGAAGTTGACGGCGTTCATGACGATCACGATCGCGAACATCGTGATCGTGATGCTGAGCCAGCTCGAGAACACGATCAGGTCGCCGAACGGCAGGGAGAGGATCTGCAGACCACCCCCGACCGTGATGATCCCGGCGGCGAGGAACTGCGCGCCGAGCTTGATCATCCAGTCCAGGTCCCAGAGGTCGTCGACGACGCCGATGATCGCGATGAGGAGCGCGGCGGCGAGCACCGACCACATGGTCTGCGGAGGCATCCAGATCGTCGCGAAGAACGGGTTGAACGCCGAGATGCCCATGGCGGCGGCGATGCCGAGGAAGATCGCGACTCCCCCGAGTCGCGGCTTCGGCGTGGTGTGCACGTCGCGCTCGCGGATCGCCGGATACAGCTTGAACCGCAGGCTCACCTTCAGGACCACCCACGTGAGCGCGAACGTGATCGCGGCGGTGATGAGGACCGTGAAGAGGTACTGCTTCACGAATCCCCGTCCGCTTCGTCGCTCGGCGCGGGCTCGAGCAGATCGCCGAGCACCTCTTCGAGCCGCTCCCGGCTGACGGCGCCCTGGCGCAGGATCCGCGCGCGACCCGTCGCCTGCTCCATGCCGCGCGGAACGAGCGAGGTGGCGTCGACGATCGTGGAGGCGATGCCCTCGCGGCTGATGCCGTCGGCGAGGTACACCGCCACGCTGTCGCCCAGCATCCGCTCGGCGTCGTAGGCCGAGATCGCGGCGTCGCGCCCGGTGAGATTGGCGCTCGACACCGCGAGCGGTCCCGTCTCGGCGAGGAGCTCGAGAGCGACCCGGCCCTCCGGCATCCGCACGGCGACCGTTCCCTGCGTCTCTCCGAGATCCCAGACGAGAGACGGCTGCGCGGGCAGGACGATCGTGAGACCGCCGGGCCAGAACTCGTCGACGAGTCGCTGGACCGGTTCTGGCACCGACTCGGCGAGGGCGACCAGAGTGTCCTTCGCGCCGATCAGCACGGGCGGCGGCTGGTTGCGGCCCCGCCCCTTCGCGTCGAGGAGCCGCTGCACGGCGGCGGGCGAGAAGGCGTCGGCGGCAACGCCGTAGACGGTGTCTGTGGGCATGACGATGAGCTCGCCCCTGGCGATGGCCTGGCGCGCGTGACGCATGCCGGCGAGGAGCTCGGACTCGTCGCCGCAGTCGAAGATGGTGGACATGACCTTCCGATTCTAGACGGCGGGCGCCTGTGCGACCGGTGACGACGCCGTCACGGGCGCAGGGCCGTCGTCGCCCTGTCGCGCAGCGTCAGATCACGGTGGGTGGCGGCCGCGCGCCAGCCGTCACGGGTGAGGATGCTGCGGATCTCCTCCCCCTGCAGCTCGCCGTGCTCGATCACCAGCAGACCGCCTGGTCGCAGCAGTTCGAGTGCGCGGATGCTGAGCACGCGCACGATGTCGAGGCCGTCCTCCCCTCCGTACAGCGCCATGGCCGGATCGAACAGACGCACCTCGGGGTCGCGCGGCACTGCGGCGTCCGGCACGTACGGCGGGTTCGAGATCACGACGGATGCCGTGCCGTCGAGATCCCGGAACGCCTCGCCCAGGTCCTCGTTCACGAGCGTCAGGTTCGCCACGTCGCTCGTGTTGCGCTCGGCCCACGGAAAGGCGTCCGGTGAGAGCTCGGTCGCGAAGATCCGCGAGTGCGGCACCTCCGTGGCCATGGCGAGGGCGATCGCGCCGGACCCCGTACCGAGATCGATGCCGATCGGCGCGAGCTCGGGCGCCGCGAGCAGCGCGTCGATCGCGAACTGCACCACGGTCTCGGTCTCCGGCCGCGGCACGAAGACCCCGGGTCCCACGGCCAGCTCGAGGTGGCGGAAGGGCGCGGTGCCGGTGATGTGCTGCAGCGGCTCCCGCCTCTCGCGACGGGTGACGAGTGCGTCGAGCGTCGCGGCATCCGCGTCCGATACGGCGTCGCCCCTGATGGTAGCCGCCTGCACCTCCCCGCGGCGGATGCCGAGGACATGCCCGGCCAGGAGCTCGGCGTCGACCAGCGGATCGGGGACGCCCGCGGCGGCGAGCCGCGCTGCGGCGGCGCGCACGAGAGCGGCGAGAGAGGTGTCGGGCATGCCCTCCAGCGTAGAGCGCCGCACCCGTCACATTGCCTCCCCGCACCGGTCGCTCGCCTAGGCTGGAGCCCAGTCACCCGCACAGGAAGGCGCTCTCATGCCCGGCATCCACTCCGACATCACCACGGCGTTCGGCAACACCCCGCTGGTCCGCCTCAACCGGGTGACCGAGGGCCTCGACGCCACGGTGCTCGCGAAGCTCGAGTTCTACAACCCGGCCTCGAGCGTCAAGGACCGCCTCGGGATCGCGATCGTCGACGCCGCGGAGGCGTCGGGCGAGTTGAAGCCCGGCGGGACGATCGTCGAGGCTACGAGCGGCAACACGGGCATCGCCCTCGCGATGGTCGGCGCCGCGCGCGGCTACAAGGTCATCCTCACGATGCCTGCGTCGATGTCGAAGGAGCGCCGGATGCTGCTGAAGGCGTTCGGCGCCGAGCTCGTGCTCACCGACCCCACCAAGGGCATGACCCACGCGGTCGCCGAGGCGGAGGCGATCGCGGCGAAGACGCCAGGCGCCGTGCTCGCCAAGCAGTTCGCGAACGAGGCGAACCCGGCGATCCACCGCAAGACCACCGCGGAGGAGATCCTGCGCGACACCGACGGGCACGTCGACTACTTCGTGGCCGGCATCGGCACCGGCGGAACCATCACCGGCGTCGGCCAGGTGCTCAAGGAGCGCGTCCCCGGCGTCAAGGTCGTCGCCGTGGAGCCCAAGGACTCCCCGATCCTCACCGAGGGCCACCCCGGGCCTCACAAGATCCAGGGCATCGGGCCGAACTTCGTGCCGCCGATCCTCGACCGCGAGGTGCTCGACGAGGTCATCGACGTGACGTTCGACGACGCGATCCGCGTCGCCCGCGAGACCGCGGCCGGCGAGGGCATCCTCGTTGGCATGTCGAGCGGTGCCGCGATCTGGGCCGCTCTCGAGATCGCGAAGCGTCCGGAGGCCGCCGGCAAGACCATCGTGGTGATCATCCCGTCTTTCGGCGAGCGGTACCTGTCGACAGCTCTGTACGAGCACCTGCGCGAGGCCTGATCCGCCCGATGAACGTCATCGGTCGACTGCGCGAGGACGTCGCCGCCGCGCGTCTTCGCGACCCCGCTGCGCGGAGCTCCCTCGAGGTCGCACTGCTCTACCCCGGACTGCACGCGATCTGGGCGCACCGGGTCTGGCACGCGCTGTGGCGCCGTCGCCTGCGGCTGCTCGCCCGCACCGGCTCTCAGGTCTCCCGGTGGCTGACCGGCATCGAGATCCACCCCGGAGCACGCATCGGGCGACGGTTCTTCATCGACCACGGCATGGGCGTCGTGATCGGCGAGACGGCCGAGATCGGCGACGACGTCATGCTGTACCACGGCGTCACGCTCGGCGGCCGGACGCGCGACTCGGGCAAGCGGCACCCGACTCTCGGCGACGGCGTCGCCGTCGGAGCGGGAGCGAAGATCCTCGGACCGGTGACGATCGGGGCGCACTCGGTGGTGGGCGCGAACGCCGTCGTCACCCGCGATGCGCCGGCCGACAGCATCCTCGTCGGCGTCCCGGCCAAGCCCCGGGGCCGCACCGTCGGAGAGGACACGCGGGCGTTGCTCACCGCGCCCGAGTACTCGATCTGACGAGGCGTCGGGTCAGCGGCGACGGCGCTCCTCGCGAGGCTTCCTGAGGAAGAGCCGCGGCAGCAGCACGCTGCCAAGGGCGGTGATGATCCACACGATCAGCGCGCCGAGCAGCCATCCGGAGGCGTCGACGATGCGGAGGCCGCCGAACGGCAGCAGCACGACCACGACGAGGGCGACAAGGGTCGAGATGACCCCGATACCCCCCATCAGCACGGGCGCATAGCGATCGGCGAGCCGGCTCGCGATCGGAGCGAGGATGCTCTGCACGACCGCGAACACGACGATGCAGAGCACGAAACCCCACCACCGGTCCCACTGGATGCGGAACCCGTCGAGCAGGAGGTCGGCGACGATCAGCCCGAGGGCGGCGGATGCCAGGTACAGCGCCGCACGGAACAGGAACGCGATCACGACCCGAGCCTAGCGCCCGGGTGCGCGCGACGTCAGCCCTCCGTGCCCACCGCGGCGAGCCGTGCCTCTTCGTCGGCCTGGATCGCGCTCTCGATGATCGGCTCGAGGGCGCCGTCCATGACCTGGTCGAGGTTGTACGCCTTGAATCCCGTGCGATGGTCGGCGATCCGGTTCTCGGGGAAGTTGTAGGTGCGGATGCGCTCCGAGCGGTCCATGCCGCGGATCTGCGACTTGCGGGCGTCAGAGGCCGCGGCATCCAGCTCCTCCTGCTGCTTCGCCAGGAGACGCGCACGGAGCACGCGCATGGCGGCCTCGCGGTTCTGCAGCTGCGACTTCTCGTTCTGCATCGAGACGACGATCCCGGTGGGCACATGCGTGATGCGCACCGCGGAGTCGGTGGTGTTCACCGACTGACCGCCCGGCCCCGACGACCGGAACACGTCGATCTTCAGGTCGTTCTGGTTGATCTCGATCTCGTCGGGCTCGTCGACCTCGGGGAAGACGAGCACGCCGGTGGTCGAGGTGTGGATGCGGCCCTGCGACTCCGTCGCCGGCACGCGCTGCACGCGATGCACGCCGCCCTCGTACTTGAGGTGCGCCCACACGCCCTGCGCCGGGTCGGACGACGAGCCCTTGATCGCGACCTGAACATCCTTGTAGCCGCCGAGGTCGGACTCGTTGCGCTCCAGGAGCTCGGTCTTCCAGCCCTTCGACGCGGCGTACTGCATGTACATGCGCAGCAGATCGGCGGCGAACAGCGCCGACTCGGCGCCGCCCTCCCCCGCCTTGATCTCCATGATCACGTCGCGGGCGTCGTCGGGGTCTCGCGGGATGAGCAGACGACGCAGCTTCTCCTGCGCGGCCTGCAGCCCCTGCTCGAGCACCGGCACCTCGTCGGCGAACGCCTCGTCCTCGCGCGCGAGCTCGCGCGCGGCCTCCAGATCGTCGGATGCCGCGACCCACGCCTCATGCGCCGCGACGATGCGCGACAGCTCGGCGTAGCGCCGGTTCACGCGCTTGGCACGTGCGGCGTCGGCGTGCACCGCCGGGTCGGAGAGCTCCTCCTGCACCCGGCGGTGCTCGTCGATCAGAGTCTGGACGGACTCGAACACGGCGGATCCGCTCAGCGGATGTTGTTGTCGTGCCCGTGGCCGCCGGCGGGCAGCGTCGGGATCGACTTCTGCATCTGCACCAGGAACTCCACGTTCGAGTGGGTCTCCTTCAGCTTGCCGAGCACGACCTCGAGGGCCTGCTGCTGGTCGAGGCCTGCGAGGGCGCGACGCAGCTTCCAGGTGATCTTGACCTCGTCGGCCGAGAGCAGCATCTCCTCACGACGGGTGCTCGACGCGTTGACGTCGACCGCCGGGAAGATCCGCTTGTCGGCGAGCTGACGCGACAGGCGCAGCTCGCTGTTGCCGGTGCCCTTGAACTCTTCGAAGATGACCTCGTCCATCTTCGATCCGGTCTCGACGAGAGCGGTGGCGAGGATCGTGAGCGATCCGCCGTTCTCGATGTTGCGCGCAGCGCCGAAGAACCGCTTGGGCGGGTACAGCGCCGACGCGTCGACACCGCCGGTCAGCACACGACCGGATGCCGGGGCGGCGAGGTTGTACGCACGGCCGAGACGCGTGATGGAGTCGAGCAGCACGACGACGTCGCGGCCCAGCTCGACGAGACGCTTGGCGCGCTCGATCGCGAGCTCCGCGACTGTCGTGTGGTCCTCCGCCGGACGGTCGAACGTCGAGGCGATGACCTCGCCCTTGACCGAGCGCTCCATGTCGGTGACCTCTTCGGGGCGCTCGTCGACGAGCACGACCATGAGATGCACCTCGGGGTTGTTCTGCGCGATCGCGTTCGCGATCTGCTGCAGCACGATCGTCTTGCCGGCCTTGGGCGGCGCGACGATCAGACCGCGCTGACCCTTTCCGATCGGCGCGACGAGGTCGATGATCCGCTGAGTGAGCTTCTCGGGCGCCGTCTCGAGGCGCAGGCGCTCCTGCGGGTACAGCGGGGTGAGCTTGCCGAACTCGACGCGCGTGGCTGCGTCGTCGACCGACAGGCCGTTGATCGAGTCGACCTTGACCAGGGCGTTGTACTTCTGACGGCCCTGCTGCTCGCCCTCGCGCGGCTGCTTGATGGAGCCGACGATCGCATCGCCCTTGCGGAGGTTGTACTTCTTCACCTGGCCGAGCGAGACGTAGACGTCGCTCGGGCCGGCGAGGTAGCCGGTGGTGCGCACGAAGGCGTAGTTGTCGAGCACATCGAGGATGCCGGCGATCGGGATCAGGACGTCGTCCTCGCCGATCTCGGTCTCGAACTCGTCGGTCGGCGCGCCGCCGCGACGCTTGTTGCGCTGACGGTTGCGCCCGTTGCCGCCCTGCTCGTCATCGGCCGGAGCGCTCTGCTGCTGCTCCTGCTGGCCGTTGCCGTTCTGGCCGCGTCCGCGGTTGCGGCTGCGGTTGCGGTTACGGCTGCGGCCGCCCTGCTCCTCGCCGCCCTCGGCGTTGTCGGAAGTGGCGTCACCGGACGGCTGCGCGTCGGCAGGGGCGGACTCGGCCGGCTTCTCGTCGGCCGGAGCCGCGTCGGTGTCGGCGGCCGGCTTCTTGGCGGTGCGGCGACCGCGGCCCTTCTTGGGCTCCTCGGCGGAATCGGCGGCCTCGACCGCGTTCTCACCGGCGGGCTTCTCGTCGCCGGCGGGCTTCGCCTCGCGTGCGGGCTTCTCGTCGCCGGACTTCTGCTCGGCGCCAGCCTCCGCGGTCGGCTCTGCCGACGACTCGGCGTCGGCCTTTTTCGCGCGGCTGCGGCGCGGGGCCTTCGCCTTCGGCGCGTCAGCGGCAGCGGACGGCGCGTCGGCAGCGGGAGCCGCGTCGGATGCCGTCGAGGCAGGAGCGTCGGAGGCGGACGCAGGGGCGGGTGCCGCGTCTGCGCTGTCGGCGGCCTTCTCGGCCTTCGCCGCCGCACTGGCGGTGGTCGCCCGGCGCGGAGCGCGCTTGCGGGCGGGCGCCGCGGGCGCCTCGGCCGCGGTGTCGGATGCCGCGGCGGACGCCGGGGCTTCGGCGGCCGGAGCCGCCTGGTCGTTCTGGGTCTCGGAGAAGTTCTCCACGAGTGCTCCCTCTTTGGTCTCGAAGACATGAGCGGTACACGCGCAACGGGTGCTGCGCGCGATCGCACGGGCTGGCGCTCGGCGCCGGCCGACCTCAGCGCTGTGCCTCCGAGGTGACGACCTCTCGGATGAGACGGCGTACTCGGGGGATCAGTGCATCAGGGGTTCACGTGCGGTTCTTGCAGAGTTGCAATGGGGCCAGATTCACGAAACTACGTGGAGCCCTCCGCTCGGTTCCCCACTGTACCACCACGGACGTCGACGGCGAGCAGCAGCGCCTCCCACGGGGTGTCGGTGGTCGTCGCGGCGAGTTCAGCGGCATCCTGACGACTGCCGGGGCCGTCCGCGAGCACGAGCACGCTCGGCCCCGCACCCGACACGACCGCGGCGAAACCCGCGGCGCGCAGCGCCTGCACGAGCCGCTGCGTCTCGGGCATCGCCTCGGCGCGATAGTCCTGGTGGAGGCGATCGGCCGTGGCGTCGAGCAGCAGCTCCGGACTCTGCATGAGCGCCGCGATCAGCAGCGCCGAGCGCGACACGTTGAACACGGCATCCGCCGTCGAGACCTGCGGGGGCTGCAGCGATCGGGCCTTCGACGTCGACATCGTGTACGACGGCACGAGCACGAGCGGCGAGACGCCGCGGTGCACCAGGAGCTTCTTGTGCTGGGGGCCCCGCTCGCCCATCCACGCGATCGTGAGACCGCCGAACAGCGCGGGGGCGACGTTGTCGGGGTGTCCCTCGATCTCGGTCGCGAGGCGCAGCATGTCGGCGTCCCCGAGCTCGACCTCGCCCTGGAGCAGCCCCTTGGCCGCGAGGATGCCCGCAGTCACGGCGGCTCCGGACGAACCGAGGCCTCGGCCGTGCGGAACGCCGTTCTCGGCGACGATGCGGAGGCCGGGCATGTCGCGGTGGACGTCGGCGTAGACGTGGGCGATCGTTCGCACGATGAGGTTCGACGCGTCGCGCGGGATGTCGTCCGCCCCGGATCCGGACACCTCGATCTCGAGCTCGCCGGCGGGCAGCTCGGTGACCAGGAGGGTGTCGTAGACGCTGAGGGCGAGGCCGAGGGTGTCGAAGCCGGGGCCGAGGTTCGCGCTCGTCGCGGGGACCGTCACCTCGACGGTGCGCCCGAGGCCCATCGTCACTCGCCCTCGACGCGCAGCACCGAGACCACGCGCTCGACGACCGCGCTCTCGGCGAGGGCGTCGACCGTCGCGCTCAGGGCCTGCTCGGTCGCGCGGTGGGTGCCGATCACGAGGCGAGCCGTCGGCTCGTCCTCGCCCTCGACGGTCTGGACGACCGTCGCGACGGAGACGTCGCCGTCGCTGAGGATCCCCGCGACCGTGGCGAGCACACCGGCCGCATCGGACACCTCGAGCGTGATCTGGTACCGAGTGGTGACGTGACCGATGGGGACGATCGGGAGGTTCGCGCGCGTCGACTCCCCCACGCCGACACCGCCTGCGATGTGGCGGCGCGCCGCCGAGACCACGTCGCCCAGCACGGCCGATGCCGTCTGCACGCCGCCGGCCCCCGCGCCGTAGAACATGAGCGACCCTGCCGCCTCCGCCTCGACGAACACGGCGTTGTTCGCGCCGTGCACCGAAGCGAGCGGGTGCGTCTGCGGGACGAGCGCCGGATACACGCGCACCGAGATCGACTCGGCGCCCTCGGCCTCGAGGCGCTCGCACACGGCGAGCAGCTTGATGACGAAGCCGGCGGAGCGGGCCTCCTCGATCATCGACGCGGTGATCGAGGTGATGCCCTCGCGGTGCACGGCGTCGAGCGGGACGGCGGTGTGGAACGCGAGACTCGCGAGGATAGCGGCCTTCTGCGCGGCGTCGTAGCCCTCCACGTCTGCCGTCGGGTCTGCCTCGGCGTACCCGAGGCGCTGCGCGTCGGCGAGCACGTCCGCGAAATCGGCGCCCTCGGTCTCCATGCGGTCGAGGATGTAATTGGTCGTGCCGTTGACGATGCCCATGATGCGCACGACGCGGTCGCCGGCGAGCGAATCGCGCAGCGGGCGGATGATCGGGATGGCGCCCGCCGCTGCGGCCTCGTAGTAGACCGAGGCGCCGACGCGGTCGGCCGCCTCGAAGAGCTCGGGGCCGTGCGTGGCGAGCAGCGCCTTGTTCGCCGTGACGACGTCTGCTCCGGAGCCGATCGCCTGCAGGATGCTCGTGCGTGCCGGCTCGATGCCGCCGATCAGCTCGATCACGATGTCTGCGCCGACGACGAGCGACTCGGCGTCGGTCGTGAACAGCTCCTTCGGCAGCTCGACGTCGCGCGGGGCGTCGACATCGCGCACGGCGATGCCCGCCAGCTCGAGCGCGGCGCCCGCGCGGTCGGCGAGCTCGTCGCCGTGCCGCAGCAGAAGGGCGGCGACCTGGGAGCCGACCGCGCCGGCGCCCAGCAGCGCCACCCGAAGTCGTCGGTACTCAGTCGTCATTGCTTCTCCTTCGGAGGGTGGATCGGTGATGCTCTGCGGAGGTCCGGCGCGAGGCCGCTCACGGACGCTCGGCGTCGGCCGAGGCGATCCCGGCGTCGCGCGACAGCAGGTCTGCGATGGTCTCGCCGCGGACGATGACCGTCGACCGCCCGTCGCGCACGGCGACGATCGGCGGCCGGGGCACGTGGTTGTAGTTGCTCGCGAGCGACGCGCAGTACGCACCGGTGGACGGCACGGCCAACAGGTCGCCCGGTGCGACGTCGTCCGGCAGGTACTCGTGGTCGACGACGATGTCGCCGGATTCGCAGTGCTTGCCGACCACACGGCTGAGCCGCGGGGCGCCGATGCCGGAACGGGACGCCAGACGCGCGGAGAACTGCGCTCCGTAGAGCGCGGGGCGCGCGTTGTCGCTCATCCCGCCGTCGACGCTGAGGTAGCGCCGGACGACGCCGGAGCCGAGCTCGACGTCCTTCGTCGTGCCGACCTCGTAGAGGGTGACGCCCGCGGTGCCGACGATCGCGCGACCCGGCTCGAAAGACAGGGCGGGCATCGGGATGCCGCGCGCGGCACAGCCCTCCGCCACGGCCGCGACGATCTCGGCGGCCAGGGTCTCGATGGGGGTGGGGTCGTCGACGCGGGTATAGGCGATGCCGAAGCCTCCGCCGAGGTTCAGCAGCGGAACCGGACCGCCCTCGAGCAGCGACGCGTGCAGTTCGAGGACGCGCGAGGCCGACTCGCGGAAACCGGCGACCCCGAAGATCTGCGAGCCGATGTGGCAGTGCAGTCCGGCGAAGTCGAGGCCCTCGATCTCGCGGATGCGCGCGACGGCCTCCTCGGCCTCGGCGAGGGGGAACCCGAACTTCTGATCCTCGTGCGCCGTGGCAAGGAATTCGTGCGTCTCGGCGTGCACGCCGCTGATGACGCGGACGAGCACGCGCTGGGTCGAGCCCGTGCGGGCGACGATCGCCGCGAGCCGCTCGATCTCGATGGCGCTGTCGACGATGATCGTGCCGATGCCGACCTCGACCGCGCGCTCCAGCTCCGCCACCGACTTGTTGTTGCCGTGGAATCCCAGGGACACCGGGGCCACCCCCGCCGCCAGGGCGACCTCGAGCTCTCCGCCCGTGCAGACATCGATGCGGAGGCCTTCGTCGACCACCCAACGGGCCACCGAGGTGCAGAGGAAGGCCTTGCCCGCGTAGTACACCTGCGCGGTGGTGCCGTTCTCGGCCGCCGCTCTGTCGAACGCGGTGCGGAAGGTGCGGGCGCGGTCGCGGACCTGGTCCTCGTCGATCACGAGCAGCGGGGTGCCGTACGTCTGCGCGAGAGAGGTCGCGGGGATGCCGGCAAGGGTCAGGACGCCGTCGCCGTCACGCGCTGCGGACGCCGGCCAGACCGCCGTCGCGAGGTCGTTGACGTCGTCGGGGGCGACGAGCCATTCCGGGGCGGGCGAGTCGGCAGGGGAAAGCAAGGATCACCAATCGTGGGGCGGGTCTCGGGCCGGAGCGGGCACGGCGAGTTGACCCCGATTCTAGGGCACCGCCCATGCCGCATCCGTCATGGTGACCCTCCGCGTCAACCCCTTGGGAGCCCCGCGCCGCGCCTCGTAGGGTGAAGGCGTGATGAGTTCAGAGACCTCCGCCTCAGACGACGCCCGACCGGG
Organism: Microbacterium sp. SZ1; assembly: GCF_002362255.1. Lineage (GTDB taxonomy): Bacteria > Actinomycetota > Actinomycetes > Actinomycetales > Microbacteriaceae > Microbacterium. The sequence continues at coordinate 48,311 of NZ_LPVV01000012.1, forward strand.
ATTCATCCAGCGCGTGAGTTCGGCCGCGATCCGGTGGGCGCTGCAGCGCCGCGCCGTGCGGTCCTTCCTCCTGTACTCCGAGCGGCGGGGCCCGATGCTCGCCGACAGCGTGACCTACCGCGCCCTGTTCAGCGTGTTCGCCGCCGTGCTGCTTGGGTTCTCGATCGCCGCTCTGTGGCTCGCGGGCAACCCCGACGCGTGGCGCGCGATCATCGACGCCGTGCAGTCGGTCGTCCCCGGCCTCATCGGAGAGGACGGCGTGATCGACCCGTCCGATCTCCGCGAACCCATCTCGCTCTCCGTCGCGGGCATCATCTCGTCCGTCGCCCTGCTGGGGTCGGCGCTGGCGGCCGTCGGGTCGCTGCGCACAGCGATCCGGGTGATCGCGGGCACTTCGCACGACGACGTCCTGTTCATCTGGGTGATGCTGCGCAACCTGCTGCTCGCCATCGGCGTGGGCGGCCTCTTCGCCGCAGCGGCCGCCGTGACGTTCGTCAGCCGCATCGGCATCTCGTGGATCAGCGGACTGCTCGGGATCGCCGACGACTCCGCAGCCGCGACCTGGAGCATCCGCATCGCCTCTCTGCTGATCGTCTTCGCGCTCGACACCGTGCTCATCGCCGGCGTCTTCCGCATCCTCTCCGGAGTGAAGCCCTCGGCGAAGTCGCTCTGGACCGGGGCGATCATCGGCGGCATCGGGCTCGTCGTGCTGCAGGAGCTCTCCAGCCTGTTCGTCGGCGGCGCGACGAGCAACCCGCTGCTCGCGTCGTTCGCCTCGCTGCTCGCGCTGCTCATCTGGCTCAACCTCTCGACGCAGGTGATCCTGGTCGCGAGCGCCTTCATCGTGACCTCGGAGGAGGAGCGGCGTGACCGGGTGCGCGCGCGCTTCGGCGCGACGACCTTCCCCCAGCGCCGGGTGCAGCGGGCCGAGGTCGACGTCGCGATCGCGACGGCCGAGCTGCGCAGCGCGCAGGAGGCCGAGCGCGAAGCGCGCTAGCACCGCCGATCCATCGTCCAGCGCCGCTCAGTCAGCCGGGCAGACGCCCTTCTCGAGCAGAGTCGGATCGGTCGCGATGCCGCCGTCGACGTCCACGTCGATGACCGCTTCGCTGCCGTCGATCTCGAGACCGGTGAGCGTGAGGCCCGCGGGGAGCTGATCCGCGATGCAGATGCGCTGAGTCCGCGTGAGGTCGGCTCCGAGGGAACCCAGGGACGAGCCGACCTGGTCGGCGTCGACCTTCAGCCCGCCGACCGACAGGCCGACGGGAGTCAGCTCGAGATCTCCCTCGGCCACCCCCGGCGTCACGGTGAGCGAGACCGGGATCGCGACGCCCAGCACGGTGACGGACCCGGCCACGGTCGCGTTCGGCGCGTCGAGGGTGACCGTGTCGACAGGCAGGTCGGTGCGCCCGATCAGCGCCGTGAACTGTGACTCGTCGATGCGGATGGTCCCCTCGGCGCCGGCGAGGTCGCCACCGCGCAGCGGCACGCCCGAGGCCGTGACGTCTGCCGCACCCGTGATGCCCTCGAGCGTGACCGAGTCGGTCGACAGGTGCAGGGCGTCGAGGCGCCCGCCGATCAGCTGCGGGAGCAGGATGCCGTCGGCCTCGACGTCGAGCTGCTGGTCGGCGGGGAGATCGAGCTGCTCGATCACGATGGAGCGCACCACGCCCGGAAGGATGGCGCGGGTCAGGAGCTCGGCCGCGACGGCGAGCAGAGCGAGCACGACGACCATGATGAGCAGCACCCACGGCCAGCGGCGACGTCGGCGGCGCGGTGCGGCGACCGCATCCGTCCCGTCCGTTCGACCGGGGATCACGAGCGTCGGATGCTGCGCATCGGGGTCCGGGTACGGCAGGGTGCGGTTGTCGTCGCTCATGGACTCATCCTGTCGCATCCGGCGCGGTGCCGGAGAGCGTCACATGCGCTCCGGCGCGGAGACGCCGAGCAGGTGGAGACCGTTGCGGAGCACCTGCCCGGTCGCATCGTTGAGCCAGAGACGAGTGCGGTGCACGTTCTCGATCGGCGCGTCGCCGAGCGGGATCACGCGGCAGTTGTCGTACCAGCGGTGGTAGAGGCCGGCGAGCTCCTCGAGGTAGCGCGCGACGCGGTGCGGTTCGCGCACCTCGGCGGCGAACGCCACGATGCGGGGGAACTCCTGCAGCGCGCCGAGCAGAGCCGCCTCCGTCTCGTGCGTCAGGGTCTCCGGCGCGAACTCGGAGCGGTCGACCCCGGAGTCGGCTGCATTGCGACCGACGTTGTGGGTGCGCGCATGCGCGTACTGCACGTAGAAAACCGGGTTGTCGTTGCTGCGCTTCTGCAGCAGCTCGGGGTCGAGGGCGAGCGGCGAGTCGGCCGGCGAACGCTCGAGCGAATAGCGCAGGGCATCCGTCCCGAGCCATTCGCGCAGGTCGTCCATCTCGATGATGTTGCCGGCGCGCTTGCTGAGGCGGGCGCCGCCGATCGAGACGAGCTGGCCGATGAGCACCTCGACGTTCTTCTCGGGGTCCTCCCCCGCCGCGCCGGCGATCGCCTTGAGGCGGTGCACGTAGCCGTGGTGGTCGGCGCCGAGGAGATACAGCTTGTACTCGAAACCGCGGTCGCCCTTGTCGAGGTAGTACGCCGCGTCCGCGGCGAAGTAGGTGTACTCGCCGTTGGAGCGGCGGATCACGCGATCCTTGTCGTCACCGAAGTCGGTGGTGCGCACCCAGACGGCGCCGTCCTCGTCGAAGACATGCCCCTGCTCGCGCAGACGGTCGACGGCCCGGTCGACGAGGCTGACGCCGCTCGCATCCTTCGCGTGCAGGCGGCGCTCGGAGAACCAGACGTCGAACTCGACGTTGAACTTCGCGAGCGACTCCTTCTGCTCGGCGAGCTGGAACTCGTAGGCGAGCTCACGCGTCACGAGCACCTGCTCGTCCTCCGCCAGCTCGAGCAGGTCGGGACGCGCTGCCAGCACGCGCGTGGCGAGGTCGCCGATGTAGCTCCCGGCGTATCCGCCCTCGGGGGCCGGCTCGCCCTTCGCGGCGGCGAGCACGGAATGCGCGAACCGCTCCATCTGCACGCCGGCGTCGTTGATGTAGTACTCGCGAGCGACCGTCGCGCCCGAGGCCTCCAGCACGCGCGCGATCGCGTCGCCGAGCGCCGCCCAGCGCGTGTGCCCGATGTGGAGAGGGCCGGTGGGGTTCGCACTGACGAACTCGATGTTGATGCTCTGCCCCGCCTGCGAGTCGTTCGAACCGTAGGCGTCGCCCGCCTCGACGATGACCTTGGCGAGAGCGCCGGCCGCAGCGGCTCCGAGGCGGATGTTGATGAACCCTGGCCCGGCGACCTCGGCGCTGTCGACGCCCTCGACGCCGCCCAGCCCGTCGGCGATCTGCTGAGCGAGCTCGCGCGGGTTCGTGCCCAGCTGTTTGGCGAGGCGCATCGCGATGTTGGAGGCCCAGTCGCCGTGCTCGCGGTTGCGCGGGCGCTCGAAGACGATGTCGGCGGCGGAGACCGGGAGCGGCTCGCCCGGGCGTCGTTCCTCGGCGATCGGAGCGAGGACGGCGAGGAGGGCTTCGGCGAGCATTTCAGGAGTCATAGACGTCCCAGTTTACGGCGCGTCGCAGCGTCGAATTTGCGCTGGCGGGAACCTGATCTACAGTCATGCCATGCACCCCGCCTCCGCCCGTCGCCGCCTGCCCCTCGCAGGGGTCGTCATCGCCGTGATCCTGGCGGTCGCGGCGGTCGCTCTCGGCGTGTGGCGGCCGTGGACAGGGACCCCCTCGACCGAGCCCGTCGGCGCCGCCGCAGCGGGCGACGACGTCGTCGCGATCGCCCCCGCTCCGCTCGCGCTGCCCGAGCACCCGACCGTGCTCGTCTTCGGGGATTCCTGGACGTACGGCTCTGCCGCGAACGTCCCCACCGAGGGCTACGCGTACGTGCTCGCCGAGCTTCTCGACGGCGAGACCATCGTCAACGGCGTGCGCGGGAGCGGCTACCTCAAGCCCGGACTCGACGGACCGGCCTTCGGCGAGCGCATCGCCGCCCTCGATCCCGCGCTCGACCCCGACCTCATCATCCTGCAGGGATCGATCAACGACCGCGAGCAGGGCGCAGCCGGATACCGGGATGCCGTGAACGCGGCCTGGGACGCGATGGCGGCGAAGTACCCGACGGCGACCATCGTGATCCTCGGCCCCGCTCCGCACGAGCTGCCCGTCCGCGCCGGCACCGCGCGCATCGACGCCGACCTGTCGGAGCTCGCCGCCGCACGCGGCTGGTGGTACATCTCCCCCATCGCGCAGAACTGGATCAGCGACCAGAACTACCTCTCCGTCATCGACGTCGAGATCGGGCGCAAGCATCCGTCCACCGACGGGCACCGCTACCTCGCTGAGAAGGTGGCTGCGGCGCTGGCCGAACTCGGCGACGCGCCCGTGACGGAGGCCGGGTCGGAACCCACCGCCGACCAGTGATATCGTCGTTCGGTACGCCTCCGTAGCTCAGTGGATAGAGCGCCGGTTTCCGGTACCGTAGGTCGCAGGTTCGACTCCTGTCGGGGGCACGGAATCATGCAGAAGACCCCGCCCTCGTGGCGGGGTCTTCTGCTTTCCCTGGGCGACGGTCCTCCTCCCGGGATCAACCGTGGACTCTGTCTCCGCTGAATTGCTCACACCGTATGAGGGCCGCGGATTGTCCCAGGCATCCGACGATGTGTGAACCCCCTCGGCGCGCGCTCCCCGACCGCGTGGACTGGCGTCTCGCGACGACCTCGAGGAGACGGCATGGGAACGCATTCGCGGAAGCGACGCAGGAACGCGGATCGGCACGCGCGGCGTCCGCTCGCGCAGCAGGTGGTCGTCATCACCGGTGGTGGCCGCGGGATCGGGCGCGCCACCGCGCTTCGGCTCGCGAAGGCCGGCGCGACCGTCGTCGTCCTCGGCCGCGGCGAAGCGCGACTCACCGAGACCGTCGAACTCATCTCCGCGAGCGGCGGAACCGCCCGGCACATCGTGTGCGACGTGTCGGATGCCGCCGCGGTCCAGGCGGCATCCGATCAGGCCGAGGCCTGGTTCGGACGCATCGACACCTGGGTCAACAACGCCGGAGTGCTGCTCTACGGCCGGTTCGAGGAGACCACTCCCGACGAGTTCCGCCGCATCATGGAGATCGACTACCTGGGTCAGATCCATGGCGCGCAGGCCGCGCTTCCGGCGCTCCGTCGAGCCGGCGGAGGCACGCTGATCAGTGTCTCCTCGGTCGAGGGGCGCACGACGTTGCCGTTGCACAGCGCCTATGCGGCGAGCAAGCGGGCCGTGGACGGCGCGATGCAGGGGCTCCGGCGGGAACTGATCGATCAGCGCGACCCGATCTCGGTGACGGTCGTCCGCCCTGCCGTGATCGACACGCCGCTGTATGCCAGCGCCGCCTCGCATCTGCGCCATCGCCCCGCAGGACCGCCGCCCTTCTACGGGTCGGAGGTGGTGGCGGCGTGCATCGCCTATGCGGCGGAGCATCCCGTCGACGAGATCTACGCGGGCGGAGGCGGCCGGATGCTCGCGCTGGCTCAGTCGGTCGCCCCCGGCCTGCTCGATGCGGTGTTCGGACGATGGGGAGTGCGGATGATGCACACCCGCGAGGCGTCCTCTCCGCGACAGGGGAACCTCGCCGTCCCCGATCATCATGACGACCCGGGCGCGCTCCCCCGTCGCGGACGGCGCTGGAGCATCTATACCTGGCTCGTGCGGCATCCCCGTGCTCGCCGCCGGATGCTCACCCTCTCCGCCATCACCGTCGCCGCTCTGCTCGGGTCCGGAGCGGCGCGCAGCGCCCCCGCCGCCGACCCCCGCAGCAGAAAGGCAGACCGATGAAAGCCATGACCTACCGCGGACCGTACAAGATCCGCGTCGACGAGAAGCCGGAACCGCGCATCCAGCATCCGAACGACGCGATCGTCCGCGTCACTCGTGCCGCGGTGTGCGGCTCCGATCTCCATCTGTTCCACGGCATGATGCCCGACACCCGCATCGGTCACACGTTCGGCCACGAGATCGTGGGGATCGTCGAGGAGGTGGGATCGTCGGTCGAGACGCTGAAGCGCGGCGATCGCGTGATGGTGCCGTTCAACATCTACTGCGGTTCGTGCTTCTTCTGCAGCCGCGGCCTCTTCTCGAACTGCCACAACGTCAACCCGAACGCCACGGCCGTGGGCGGCATCTACGGCTACTCGCACACCACCGGCGGATACGACGGCGGTCAGGCCGAGTTCGTGCGCGTCCCGTTCGCCGACGTCGGACCATCGGTCATCCCCGACTGGCTCAGCTCGGAAGACGCCCTCATGCTCACCGACGCGTTCTCGACGGGCTACTTCGGCGCGCAGCTCGGCGACATCGCCGCCGGAGACTCCGTCGTCGTGTTCGGCGCCGGACCCGTCGGTCTCGCCGCCGCCCGGTCGGCATGGTTCCTCGGTGCGGGGCGAGTCATCGTCGTCGACCACATCGACTACCGGTTGGAGAAGGCGCGCACTTTCGCCTTCGCCGAGACGATCCACCTGTCGGAGGTCGCCGACATCGTGCTCGCGCTCAAGAAGGCGACGGGATATCTGGGAGCGGACGTGGTCATCGACGCGGTCGGCGCCGAGTCCGACGGCAGCGTCATGCAGCACGTCACAGGCGCGAAGCTCAAGATGCAGGGCGGATCTCCGGTCGCGGTGAACTGGGCCATCGACTCGGCACGCAAGGGCGGCACGGTCTCGGTGATCGGCGCGTACGGTCCGCTGGGTTCCGCCGTGCGACTCGGCGACGTCGTCAACAAGGGACTCACCCTGCGCGCGAATCAGGCTCCCGTCAAGCGTCAGTGGCCGCGGCTGCTCGAGCACATCCAGCAGGGTCTCGTCTCGCCGAGCGAACTCCTCACGCACCGTTTCCCCCTCGAGCACGTCGCCGAGGCGTATCACGTGTTCTCGTCCAAGCTCGACGACTGCATCAAACCGCTCATCGTCGTCGGAGAGGAATGATCATGCCCTACGAAGCATCCCGCCCCGTGGCCATCCCGTCCGAAGAGGAGCTGCGCGCGCGCATCCCCGGCTGGGGCACCGACCTCGCGCCCGAGCACCGCCGCACCTGGCAGGAGCGCGATGACATCGGCGACACCGGTGCGCATTGGACCTTCCCCGACCGGCAGGGCGACGACCCTCGACGAGAGCGCTCGATCGAGCACGGCATGCTGCCGCCGGTCTACGGCACGGCTCAGCCCCTGCATGGACTCGCCGGCGCGATCCGCCGAGTCGCGTACGACCGGCTCAGCGAGACGAAGAACACCCGATGGATGCTGCTCGTGCTCGGCGATCGGGTCGATGCCGTCACGGCCCACCTCCGGTCCTTCGCCTCGCGGCACCCGGACGATCCGGTGACGCAGACGGGGGTCACCGCCGAACCCGGGCATCACCCCGTGCGCTCGCGGTTCGGGCGCGGACGCCTCGACCTCCGGCATACCTGGATGGATCCGATCCTCGTCGTCGGCCCGTGGATCGCTGCGGCAGCGCTGACGTTCTCCGTCATCCGTCGCCTGTTCAGACGCTGAGCGGGCCCTCGTCCTCCGACTTCAGCCGCGAGGGCGGTGAGCTCGACGCGCGAGGGCGTCGGCCGCCCGCACGAGCGCGAGGTGCGAGAACGCCTGGGGCGTGTTGCCGAGCTGGCGCCCTGCGGCCGCGTCATACTCCTCCGACAGCATCCCCACGTCGTTCGCGAGTCCGCACAGCCGCTGCATGAGCGTCTCCGCCTCGTCGATCCGCCCCGTGCACGCGTACTGCTCGACCAGCCAGAACGAGCAGGCGAGGAACGCTCCCTCGGTGCCGGAGAGACCGTCGATCCCGGTGGTGGTCCGGTAGCGGTGCACGAGTCCGTCGTGCATGAGCGTCTGCTCGATGCGCGTGACGGTCGCGCGCATGCGAGGGTCGTCCGGCGCGCAGAAACCCACCTGCGGAAGGAGCAGCAGCGAGGCGTCGACCTCGTCGGTCTCGTAGTGCTGGACGAAGTGTCCGCTCACGACACCGCGGGTCTCGATCTCGTCGCGCATGCGGTCGCGCAGCTCGCGCCACCTCTCGACGGGGCCGTCGAGCCCGTCGTCCTCGACCGCGCGGACCGCTCGGTCGAAAGCCGCCCAGATCATGACCCGCGAGTGGGTGAAGAAACGCGGCTCACCCCTGATCTCCCACAGTCCCTGGTCCCGACGCTCGATCTGCTCCGAGGCGAAGCGCAGCAGCTGGCGTTCGAGCGCCCACGAGAACGACGATTCGGGAACGCCGGCGGCGCGCGCCGCCGACAGCGTCACGATCACCTCGCCCACGACATCCGCCTGGTACTGGGTGGACGCGCCGTTGCCGAGACGCACGGGGCGCGACCCCTCGAAGCCCGGCAGGTGGTCGAGCTCACGCTCGGTGATGTCGCGCTCGCCCGCCGGCCCGTACATGATCTGCAGGTCGCCCGGGTCTCCGGCCACCGCCCGCAGCAGCCAGGTGCGCCACGCGTCGGCCAGGTGCAGGAACCCGTGACCGACGAGCGCCTCGAGCGTCAGCGCCGCGTCGCGCAGCCACACGTAGCGGTAGTCCCAGTTGCGCTCGCCGCCGATCTCCTCGGGGAGTCCCATCGTCGCCGCAGCCGCGATGCCGCCGGTCTCGTGGTTCGACAGCGCGCGGAGGATCAGCAGCGACCGCACGACCTCGTCGCGGTGCGGGCCGTCGTGGGTGATCTGCCCCGCCCACTCCCGCCACCACGCCGTCGTCTCCGCGTGCGCACGCTCGACGTCGAGCGGCGTCGGCACCCCTCGGTACGAGGGGAACCACGTGAGCTGGACGTCGCGCGTCTCGCCCGCCCGCACCACGACCTCGCCGCGGTGCTCGTGGTCGACCGAGGCGAGCGCGGCTCCGCGCAGCGCCACCGCGTCCGGCCCCGCCATCGCCACGAGGCAGGGAGCGTCGGGGGTACCGGTCTGCCGCAGCCACGGCATCGCCCTCGCGTAGTCGAACCTCAGCGTCAGGTGCTGCGTGAACGACATCTCCCCCGCGATGCCCACCACACGGCGCACGAGATCGGTGCGCAGGATCTCCGTTTCGGGATCGGGCCCGACCGGCATGAAGTCGTGCACCTCGGCGACGGCGTCTCCGCTCTGCCAGCGCGTCACGAGGACGAACGTGTCCCCGTCATAGTGTCGGCTGCTGACGGCATCCGCGTCCGTCGGGCGCAGCTCCCACCGACCGTGCGTCTCGTCGCCGAGCAGCGCGGCGAACACGGAGGCCGAGTCGAGCCGGGGCAGACAGAGCCAATCGATGCTCCCGCCGCTCGAGACGAGGGCCGCCGTCCGACAGTTGCTGAGAAGGGCGTAGTCCTCGATCCGTTCCGGCACGGACCGTAGTGTGTCACGATTCCGGCTCCCGGGGCCACGGGGTGGCGCACGGACACAGCGGATGCATACCCTCGTCGGCATGACCGGTTCGCCATGCACCCTTCTCATCCTCGGAGCCTCGGGTGATCTCACCTCGCGCCTGCTCCTCCCCTCCCTGGGATCCCTTCTCACGCGGGAGCCCGGTCGCACCGTGACCGTGCGCGGCGCCGGCGTCGAGGACTGGGACGCCGCGCACTGGACGAAGACGGTGCAGGATGCCGTCGGCTCGCCCGTCGACGACGGCACCGTGACCGTCGGCGACTACACCGCGCTCGATGTGACCGATCCGGCAGCGATCGGCGCTCTCGTCAAGACCCTCTCGCCCCGCACGGTGCTGTACTTCGCGCTGCCACCGGCGGTCACGCGCAAGGCCATCGACGCGCTCCACGGCGCGGAGCTGCCCGACGACACGGTGCTCGCAATGGAGAAGCCCTTCGGCGACGATGCCGCGAGCGCCAGGTCGCTCAACGAGGCTCTCGTGGCGCTCGTGCCCGAGAACCGCATCTTCCGCGTCGACCACTTCCTCGGTCGCTCGATGCTGCTGAACCTGCTCGGTCTGCGCCTCGCGAACCGCATGTGGGATCCGGTGTGGTCGGCCGAGCACATCGACTCGGTCCTGATCCGCTTCGACGAGAGCCTGGCCCTGGAGAACCGGGCGCGCTACTACGACCACGCCGGCGCCATGATCGACATGATCCAGAGCCATCTGCTGCAGGTGCTCGGACTCATGGCGATGGAGCCGCCGGCGACCCTCGGCGAGCGCGATCTGCGCGACGCGAAGGCCGCGGCTCTGAGGGCGACGCACGTGTGGCGCAACGATCCGGCGAGCGCCTCGTTCCGAGCGCGGTACACCGCGGGGCGGGTGGGCGACCGCGACATCCCCTCCTATGCGGACGAGGAGGGCGTGGACCCGTCGCTCGGCACCGAGACCCTCGCCGAGGTCGTCTTCGAGGTCGCGAACGAGCGGTGGGCGGGCGTGCCGTTCGTGCTGCGCTCCGGCAAGGCGCTGCCCGCGAAGCGCTCGGAAGTGGTCGTGACGTTCCGACCGGTGCGGCATCTGCCCGACGGACTGCGCAACGCGCCGAAGGACGGCGGCCGTCTGACGTTCGCCCTCGGCCCCGACCGCATGACCCTCGGAGTGCACGTGACAAGCGGCGACGAGCCGTTCGACCTGCGCGAAGAGGATCTCGTCGCCGAGCTCGGGCAGGGTCAGCAGCGATCGTACGAGGAGGTCCTCGACGAACTGCTCGACGGCGATGTGACCCTGTCGGTCCGCGACGACGAGGCCGAGGAGTGCTGGCGCATCCTGCAGCCGATCCGCGACGCGTGGGCCGCGGGCGAGGTCCCGCTGCAGGAGTATGCGGCGGGGACGGACGGACCGGACGGCTGGCCGAGCTCGGCCGGCTTCGCCCCGCGCGACACGACGGCGGCCGCCGATGCGCAGACCGCGACGGCCACGACGCGGGGGCGCGACACGCCCGCCTGATGCGACGCGCCCGCGCCGGCGAGGACTCTCCGGCCGCAGCGGCGACAATGGAGACCATGTCCTCGAACCCGCGCCGACGACTGCTCGCCTCGATGCGCCGGATCCTGCACACCGACCCGTCGGCCGTCGCCTACACCGAGGCGATGCCGGTCATCGACGAGCGCACTGTGCCGCGCGTCCTGGACCTCGCGACTCGGATCGGCGAGTCGATGTTCGCGGTCGGCGCCTCGGCGCACGAGGTCACGCTAGCGATCGTCCGGGTGTGCGAGGCGTACGGCTTGCGGGGCGTCCAGGTCGACGTGACGTACAACTCGATCACCGTGTCCTTCCACCTGAGCGGCGAGGTCTGGCCGGAGACCCTGGTCCGGGTCGTGCGGGTCGCCGCTCCCGACCACGCGAAACTGCAGCGCGTGCAGGCGCTCGTCGCCGACATCGACAACGGTCTCGACCTCGAGTCGGCGCGATCGACGTTCCGGGCGATCCGCCGGCTGCCGTTCCGCTATCAGCAGGCCGTCGTGATCGTCGCGCGGGCGATGCTCGCGGTGGGCGTGAGCATCCTTCTCGGCGCCTCACCGCTCATCGTCGGTCTGACCTTCATCGCCGCGCTGTGCGCCGCGATCACACAGGCGGCGCTCGCCCGCATCCGCGTGCCGCTGTTCTTCAGCCAGATCGCCGGAGGCTTCGTCACGACCGTCGTCGCCGTGATCGTGTCTGCCCTCGGCGCGGCGGGGATCGAGCCGTTCGTCGACATCCGTCCCTCGATCATCGTCGCCTCGGGCATCGTGCTCATGCTCGCCGGCCTCACGGTCGTCGGCGCCGCGCAGGATGCGATTGACGGGTTCGCGCTCACTGCGGGCGGCCGCATCCTCGACCTGACCATGCAGACGCTGGGCGTGGTGATCGGCATCCTCGTCGGCCTCGAGCTGGGCGGCCTGCTCGGCTTCACGATGGATCTGCCGGACGACCCTGCCCCCTTCGGCCCGCTGCCGGCGGTGTTCGCGGGGGCGATCATCATCGCCGTCGCCGTCGCCGTGTTCAACGGCGCCGGCATCCGCATCATTCTCGTGAGCGCGCTCCTCAGCGCGATCACGATCGCGGGCTATACGCTCGCGACCGCCGGCAACGTGCACCCCGCCGCGGCGAGCGCCGTCGGGGCGCTGCTGGCGAGCTTCGTCGGCGTGCTCATCGCCCACAACCTGCACGTGCCGTCGGTCGCGGTGACGACAGCGGCGATCGTCCCCCTCGTGCCCGGTGTCGCGGTGTTCCAGGGACTGCTGGAGATGGTGCATGCGGGCGGCACGACATCCGGGGTGATGGGGGCCGGCAGCTCGCTCATCGACGCGGCCGTGATCGGCATCGGTCTCGCGTCCGGCGCATCCCTCGGCCTGTATCTCGGTACGCCCGTGCGGGCCACGCTGAGCAGCGTCACGAAGACGCGTGCGAGAGTGCGCCGCTGACGAGCCTCCGAATCGGATGGGAGTCGACGCCCGAAATAGATTGTGCACAATTGAGTTGTGTACGGTGGTTCCATGGCCGTGACCGATGAGATGGTGTGCTTCTCGCTCTACTCCGCCGCCCGCGCGACCACGCAGGCATACCGATCGTTGCTCGCCCCCTGGGGCCTCACCTACCCGCAGTACCTCGTACTCGCGATCCTCTGGCACGAGGGCGAGCAGAGCGTCGGCGCGCTGGGAGAGGCGATGCAATTGGACTCCGGCACGCTGTCGCCCCTCGTGCGTCGACTCGAGCAGGCGGGCTACGTCACTCGTGCCCGCAGTCCCCTCGACGAGCGCGTCGTTCTGGTGCGCCTCACCGACGCCGGCCTCGCCCTGCGCGCCGAGGTCGCTCCGGCACGCGCCACCATCGCCGAACTCGCCGGCATGGCGGACGCCGAGCACCGCCAGCGCCTCATCGCGGAGCTCCGCGAGCTCACGACCCTCCTTCAGGGCATGAACGATCGCGAGGACGCGAGCGCCGCAGCCCGCGGCTGACGATCGCCGCCGTCAACCTTCACAGAACCGCACAACAGGAAGGAGTCCACACGGTGGACGCTCTCTACACCGCCGAGGCACTCGCCACCGGAGCAGGACGCGACGGTCGCGTCGTGACGCAGGAGGGCGCGCTCGCCCTCGACCTCGCCGTCCCGAAGGCGATGGGAGGAAGCGGCGCGGGTGCCAACCCCGAGCAGCTCTTCGCCGCGGGCTACGCCGCGTGCTTCCACTCCGCACTGCAGTCCGTCGCCCGCGCGCAGAAGATCGCCATCGCGGACTCGTCGGTGGGCTCTCGCGTGCACATCGGATCGAACGGGCAGGGTGGCTTCGGCCTCGCGGTCGAGCTGGAGGTCGTGATCCCCGGGCTCCCCCACGATCAGGCGCAGGCCCTCGCCGACGCCGCCCACCAGGTCTGCCCGTACTCGAACGCCACGCGCGGCAACATAGACGTCGCGATCACCGTGTCGGACGACTGAACCCGTCGCCGGCTCACACCCACCCATCCCACGAGGAGGAAACCCATGCGCGCACTCATCCACCAGACGTTCGGCGAACCCGAAGACGTCCTCTCCGTCGAGGAGCGACCGATCCCCGACCCCGGTCCGGGGCAGGTGCGGCTGCGCATCGCGCTCTCGCCGATCCACAATCACGACCTGTGGACGATCCGCGGCACCTACGGCTTCGTGCCCGACCTGCCTGCGGCCTCCGGCACCGAGGCGCTCGGCGTGGTCGACGCTCTCGGCGAGGGCGTCGAGCACCTCTCGATCGGGCAGCGCGTCGCGACCGGCGGCACCTTCGGCGCCTGGGCCGAGTACGTGGTCGCGAACGCTGCAGGACTCATCCCCGTACCAGAGGCGCTGAGCGACGAGAGCGCGTCGCAGCTGGTGTCGATGCCCTTCAGCACGATCAGCCTGCTACAGTTCCTCGGCGCGAAGGAAGGCGACTGGATCGTGCAGAACGCCGCCAACGGCGCCGTCGGACGAATGCTGGCGCAGCTCGGCACCGCCCGGGGCGTGAACGTTCTCGGCCTCGTCCGCCGCACCGCCGGCGTCGACGAGCTGCGCGAGCAGGGCATCGAGCGGATCGTGGCGACCGACGCCGAGGACTGGCGCGACGAGGTCGAACGGATCACCGGCGGTGCGCACATCGCGTTCGGCATCGACTCGGTCGGCGGCTCGGCCGCGGGTGACGTGCTCTCGCTCGTCGGTGAAGGCGGCACTCTGGTCGCATTCGGCGCCATGCAGTCGCCGGTCATGGAGATCGCCTCCTCCGACGTCATCTTCAAGCAGGCGACGGTGAAGGGCTTCTGGGGCAGCAAGGTCATCCAGACCATGGATGCCGAGACCCGTACCGCCCTGTTCGGCGAGCTCATCCAGCGGGTCACCGACGGCACCCTGACCCTCCCCGTCGCGGGCGTCTTCGACGCCGCCGACATCGCCGACGCGGTGCGGGCGAGCACCTCGGCGGGACGCGTGGGCAAGGTGCTGCTGCGCTTCTGATCACGACCCGGGTGGGGCGCAATCAATTACTTGACAACGGTAATTAATTCGCTCTACGCTGACGGTGCTGCCCGATTCGATCGACCACACCGGAGTGCGATGAGCGACACCCTGCGCCTCACCTGGGATGCCCCCGCTTCCCGCTGGGACGAGGCGACTCCCCTCGGCAACGGGCGCATCGGCGCCATGGCCTACGGAGGATCGGGCCTCTACCGGCTCAACGATTCGACAGTCTGGTCGGGCACCCCGGACGGGCCCGCTCGCGCGCTCGACGACGTCATCGCCCGAGGAGCCGGACCCGAGCGCCTCGCCGAGGTGCGCGCCGCTCTCGATGAGGGCGACGTACGGCGGGCGGAAGAACTCCTCATGGCCTTCGAGGGACCGTACTCGCAGGAGTTCCTCCCGCTCGCCGACCTCCGCGTGGACGTGGTCGGAGCGGAGCCCGTCGCCCCCGCGCGCGTCCTCGACATCGACGAGGCGTGCCTGCTCGAGACGCTGTCCACCCCGTACGGGAGAGTGCGCCGACGGTCGTGGGCGTCCACGCCCGCTCAGGCACTGCTCGTCGAGCTGACGTCAGACGACCCGTTCGACGTCGACCTGGAGCTGTCGACGCCGCTGCGCGGCCACGCCGTCGGGCTGCCCGGCGCTCTCGCGCTGGATGTGCGGATACCTGTCGACGGCGCACCACTGCATGAGGTCTCGGTCGAGCCAGGACACCGCTACGCGGACGACGACACGGACCACGGGGCCTATGACGCCTACGCCGCGGTCGTCACGGCCATCGATTCCGACGGCGAGATCGACGACGCCCCCGGGCGTCTCGCCGTGCGCGGAGCCCGTCGACTGCTGATCGCCCTGTCCACATCGTCGCGCGCCGAGTCGTGGTGGGCCGACGCCGGCGGGGACTGGCGGACCGCCTCACGCGAGGCGATCCGGGATCGCGCCCAGAAGCGAGCGGATGCCGCGGTTCGCCGAGCCGCGGCAGACCTGCTCGCCGAGCACGTCGCCGATCGGCGGCGAGCGACCAGGGCGCGATTCGCGATCGGCAGTCGACGTGAGGGGACCTGGAGCGTGGATCGCGACGTCCTGCGCGGAGACGATCCCGCCCTGCGCGCGACCGTCGCCGCGGAGTACGGCATGTATCTGCTCGCCTCGAGCTCGCGCGCCGGCAGTCCGGCCGCGAACCTCCAGGGCATCTGGAACGCCGAGCTGCGCCCCGCGTGGTCGTCGAACTACACGATCAACATCAACACCGAGATGAACTACTGGGCGGCACCCGTGCTGCACGCCCCCGACGTCTTCGAGCCGCTGCTCGCGCTCGTCGAGCATCTGGCGGCCACGGGAGGCGACGTCGCCCGACGCCTGTACGGCGCCCGCGGATGGGTCGCACACCACAACAGCGACGTCTGGGGGTGGACGCTCCCCGTCGGCAACGGCCGCGGGGCGGCGAGCTGGGCGATCTGGATGATGGGCGGTGTGTGGCTCACTCACAATCTCTGGGACGCGTACGAGTTCACCGGTGATCGCGAGCTGCTGCGGGCTCGGATCTGGCCGTTGCTGCGCGGTGCGACCGAGTTCTGCCTCGACTGGCTCGTCGAGGGCGACGACGGGCTGCTGCGCACCGCGCCGTCCACGTCGCCGGAGAACTCCTATGTCGGCCACGACGGCGCGCCCACGCCCCTGGGGCTCACCGCCGCCTCCGACCTGGCGCTGATCGGCGCGCTCTTCAGCCGGGTCCTCCGCGCGATCGACGACCTCGATCTGGATGACGCGCTCGAAGCCGAGATCCGCGACGCTCTCGACCGCCTCGCACCGCTCTCGGTCGGCACCGACGGGCGAGTGCTCGAATGGGGTGCCGAGGTTCGGGAGCACGAGCCGCTGCACCGCCACCTCTCCCCCGTCGTCGGGCTGTATCCGCTCGACGACATCACCCCCGAGGCGACCCCGGAGCTGTTCGATGCGGCCGTGCGGTTCCTCGACGCCCGCGGCCCCGGCGCGATGGGGTGGTCGTGGGCGTGGAAGGTCGCGCTGCGGGCACGCGCCGGTCAGGGTGACGTCGCGGCATCCCTTCTCGAAGAGGCACTGACCCCGTTCGACGGGGACTCCTCGCGGCACGGACCGGTCGACGGCTCCGAGTGGGGCGGGCTGCTGCCGAACCTCTTCAGCACGCATCCGCCCTTCCAGATCGACGGCAACCTGGGCTTCCCCGCCGGCATCGTCGAGATGCTCGTGCAGAGCCACACCGGCGAGGTGCACCTGCTCTCCGCGTTGCCGGCGGCCTGGCCGGACGGCGACGTCCAGGGCATCGCCGTCCGCTCCGGACTCCTGCTCGACCTCACCTGGTCCGGCGGACGCGTGACAGCGGCCGCCCTCCGCAACGCCGGCGCCGAAGACCGGACGGCCCGCGTGCGCATCGGCGATCGATCGATGCCGCTCACCGTTCCGGTGGGAGAGACGATCGCCGTCCCGCTCGCCCCCGCGACTGATATGGAACGCACGGAGGACGCGCATGCACGGTGGTGAGATCGCGACGCTCGACGCGCCGACCACGCAGACCGAGCCCGACGACTTCGATGCCTTCTGGGCCGACACGATCGCGGAGACCCGAAGCCTGCCCCTCGACGTGATCGTGACCCCGCACCCGACCCGGCTCACGCAGATCGACGTGTACGAGGTGCGATTCCGGGGGTTCGCCGGCACACCCATCCGCGCGTGGCTACGGGTGCCGCACGGCGCGGCCGCGCCCCTGCCGGGCATGGTGCAGTTCTTCGGCTACGGCAACGGGCGGGGGCACGCCCTGCGCGACCTGCGCTGGGCGGCCGCAGGCTACGCGCACCTCGTCGTCGACGCGCGCGGGCAGGGCCACGGCGACACCGACGACGACCATGCGGACGGCGGCCCGTCCGCCGGCGGCTTCCTCACCCGCGGCCTCCGCTCTCCTCACGAGTACTACTACCGGCGCGTGTACACGGATGCGGTGCGCGCGGTGGAGGCACTGCGCTCCCTCCACCTCGTCGACCCCGTGCGCGTCGGTGTCGTCGGCGCGAGTCAGGGCGGAGGCATCGCGTTGGCGATGGCGGGCCTGGTTCCCGATCTCGCCGTCGCCGTCATCCAGGCGCCCTTCCTCTGCGAGCTCGACCGCGCTGCGACGCTGAGTCGGGAGCACCCGTACTCGCTGCTGACGCAGTACCTCGCCGATCGGCGCGGTGATGCGGCGACCGCGCTCGACACCCTGCGGTACTTCGACGGCGTCAATCACGCCAAGCGCGCCAACGCTCCGGCCCTCCTGAGCACGGGCATGCTCGACGGCATCGCCCCGCCCGAGACGGTCCTCCCCGCGTTCAGCGCGTACGGGGGCGCGAAGACCGTGGTGCTCTGGCCCTACAACGGCCATGAGGCCGGCGGTGACCTCGACGAGGAGAACGCCCTCGATTTCGCGGCTCAGCACCTCGCCGTCGATGCTCCCCTGCCTGCCGCTGCGGATTCGCTACGATAGCCGACACCGACCGAAGGATCTGATGGATCACGACACCGCCGCGCGCACCACTCTCATCCGCTCGGCGTCCGATGCCGGTTCGCGGGTCTTCGAGACGATCCTGACGCGCAGCCCCATCAGCCGCATCGACATCGCCCGCCAGACGGGTCTCTCCCAGGCCGCCGTGACCAAGGCCGTCGCACCGCTGGTCGCCGCCGGGCTCGTCGACTCTCCCCCGGCCTCGCATCGCGACGGCACACCTGGGCGCCCGGTGAGCCCCGTGTCGATCGTGGTCGAGTCCATGGTCATGATCGGCGTGAAGGTCAACGTCGACGAGGTCATCGCCGTGGCCACCGACCTGGCCACCACGATCCTCGCGAGCGAGCGTCGCGCGCTCCCGGATGACGACCCGCATACCGTGCTCGACGCCATCGTCGGCGTCGTCGCCGCTCTCGAGAGCCGGCTCGGCGACAGCGTGGCCGCGGTCGCGGGCATCGGCGTCTCCGTCTCGGGCGACGTCGACACCGCGGCCGGCGTGGTGCGGGAGTCGAACATCATGGGGTGGGCCGACGTGCCGTTCGCCGACCTCCTCGCTCAGAGACTGCCGTGGCCCGTCACCCTCGAGAACGACGTGCACGCCCTCACGATCGGCGAGCACTGGTTCGGAGTCGGCCTCGGCACGGCATCCTTCGCCATCGTCACGATCGGTCGCGGCATCGGCAGCGGACTGCACCTGAACGGCGAAGTCGTCAGCGGCGCGTTCGGCGTCGCGGGCGAGATCGGACACCTGCCGCTCGCCGATCCGGCGCTCGTGTGCCCGTGCGGTCGACGCGGCTGCGTCGAGGCGGCTGCGTCGACGCCCGCGATCGAGTCGGCCGTCTCGGCCGCGCTCGGTCGCCCCGTCTCGATCGCCGAGGCCGTCGAGCTCGCCCATGCCGGAGAGCCGGAGGCGGATGCCGCCTTCCGCGAGGCCGCCCGCCTGATCGGCACCGCAATCGCCACGCTCGTGAACCTCACCGGTCCCGAAGTGGTCATCATCGGCGGCGAGGGCGTGTCGAACTTCGACCTTTTCGAGAAGACGCTGCGCGACGCCTTCGAGACGCACGCGTTCGGCGCCGCCGTGCACTGCCGCATCGTCACGCGGCCGCACACCTTCGAGGACTGGGCCCGCGGCGCCGCTGCCGCCGCCATCCAGTCGCTCGTGCGCTGACGCTCCCGCCGATTCGCGCCGGCGGTGCGCCCGGCTTCGCGCGCCCGGCTTCGCACGCCCGACAGCGACTGTCCGCCGTCCACAGCAGGATGCGCGGGACGGATGATCCGTCCCGCGCATCCCCTGAGCGCTCAGAGCGCGTCGTACAGCTTCTGCTGCAGCTCCAGATAGCGGTCGACACCGAGCCCCGAAAGGTCGTCGAGGTACGACTGCCATGCCCCGTCGTCGTCGATGTCGCGCTGGCCGGTCACGAACTCCGCCTGGGCCTGCGTGATGTAGGTCGCGATGTTCGTCTGCAGCTCGGCGATCTCCGCTGAGGTGTCGGGGTCGGGCCACAGCTTGTTGTCGGGGAACAGCAGGTCCTCGTCCGGCGCGTACGGCTCATACAGCTGCGACGCCTCGAGAAGACGACGCTCGTAGCCGTCGGGAGAGTAGATGTCCTCCGGCACGACCTGCGAGTTGCGGTACTCGAGCGAGTCCCAGTACTGCCCCATCGAGCGCCACGCCGCGTTCGACGTCTCGTCGTAGGTCAGCGGCTTGAACGTGGGCTCGAGCTCCGGGTCCAGAGCGACGTCGCCCTCCTCCGCCGGAACCCAGGCCTCGCCCTCGGGTCCCATCGCGCCGAGGCGGTCGCCCTCGTCGGTCACCAGGTAGTCGATGACCTTGATCGCCTTGATGCGCTCCTCCTCGGTCGACTTGTTCGTGAGGGCGAACATGCCGAGCGGGCTGACCTGCGACCGATAGGTGGCGAACTGCGTGCCGTCCGGGCCCTTCACCGGCGCGACGGCGTCGTAGTGCGTGTCGCGGCCGTCTGGCGAGTTCGCCGTGACGATCTCGTACGGGTGCAGAACCGCGGCGGCGCCGAGGATCTCGGCATCCGCGTTGTCGCCGAGGGCGCGTAGCGCCTCGCCGTTCTGCGTGAAGGATGCCGTGTCGACCAGGCCCTCCTCGGCGAGCGAGGCGATGTACTGCAGTCCGGCACGCCAGCCGTCGGAGGTCGCCGAGAGCTCGACCTTGCCACCGTCCATCACCATCGGCGGCGGGCTCGACGGGCTGCCGTACGGCGCGTACGCGAACGCGTTCATGAAGTAGTTGATGACGGGCTCACCCGACGAGGCGCTGAGCGCGATCTCGTCGGCCTTGCCGTTGCCGTTCGGGTCGTCGTTCTTGAAGGCCCGCAGCACCTCGCGGAGCTCTTCCGTGGTCGTCGGCTGCGCGAGTCCGAGCTTGTCGAGCCAGGTGGTGTTCATCCACAGCTTCGAGGGGTAGCTGCAGTGGAAGCACTCGGTGAACTGGGTGATCGCGTAGATGTGACCGTCGGGCGCGGTGACCGACTGCTCCCAGTCGGGCTTCTCCTCGAAGCGCTTCTTGAGGTTCGGCGCGTACTCGTCGATGAGGTCCTCGAGCGGCACGAGCACGCCCTGCTGCCCGTACTTGAGCACCTCGCTGCGCGAGAACGCATCGACCCACGGCACGAGGAAGTACGCGTCGGGGTAGTCGCCGCTCGCGAGCGAGACCTGGCGCTTCTCGCCCGCGACGCTGCCGTCGTAGGTCGTGGTCTGCCAGTCGAAGTCGATGTCGAACTTCTTCTCGAGCAGTTGGGTGAACTCATTGTCCTCGAGCGAGCCGTTGTCGCCCTGCGGGCCGAACGCGACGAGGGCGCCGTCGTCGTCGCTGGGCGACGTGCAGGCGGCGAGCGCCAGCCCCGTCGCGACGACGGTGACGGCGGCGATCGCGCCCCGTGTGATGCGGTGTGTCATTTCCGGAATCTCCTTTGACCGGTTCCAGGTGCGGGTGTGTGTGGTGGGTTCGGGGGGCGGCGTCAGCCCTTGACGGCGCCGATCATGATGCCCTTGCTGAAGTACTTGGCGACGAAGGGATAGGCGACGAGCATCGGGATGGTCGCGATGACGACGGTCGAGTACCGCAGCAGGTCGGCGAGCTCGCGCCGCCGCAGCTGCTCGGCGACGTCACCGCCGCCGCCGGCGTCGTTGAGGATGAGCAGGCCCCGCAGCACGAGCTGGAGCGGCTGCAGGTCGGCGTCGCGCAGGTAGAGCAGGGCGTCGAAGTACGAGTTCCACTGCATGATCGCGTACATGAGGGCGATCACGGCGAGCAGGGGTTTGGCGAGCGGCACGACGATCGTCCAGAGGATGCGGAGTTCCGACGCCCCGTCGAGCTGTGCGGCCTCGTACACCTCGTCGGGGACGGAGGAGCGGAAGTAGACGATCGCGATGATGACCTGCCAGACGCCGATGGCGTTGGGGAGCAGCATCGACCAGCGGGTGTCGAGGAGGCCGAGGGACTGCACGACGAGGTACATCGGGATGACCCCGCCGGTGAAGAGCATCGTGAAGACGACTCCCCCGGTGATCACCTTCCGGCCGAACAGCTGGGCGCGTGAGAGCGGATAAGCGATGGCGACCGTGCCCACCACGCTGATGAGCGTGCCGACGACCGTGTAGAAGACGGAGTTGCCGAAGCCGCGCAGGATGGCCGGATTGCCGAGCGCCTCGGCATAGCCCCGAAAGGTGAACTCGACGGGCCAGAACAGCACCCGACCCGACGACACGGCCTGAGGGCTCGACAGCGAGCTGGCGACGATGTTCAGCAGCGGGAGCAGGACCACCAGCAGGAACACGGACAGCAGGATGTACGCGGCGACCACGAAGACCCGGTCCGCTCTCGTCTCCTTGACCTTGACGCCTCGTGCGAGCGGGTCGCGCTTCGGACGCCGCTTCCTGTTCTCGGCGACGACGATCTCCTCGGTGAGGAGCGCCTCGGTGTTGATCGTGGTCACCACAGTCCGTTCCCCGTCACTCGCTTGGACACCGTGTTCACGACGAGCAGCAGCACGAGGCTGATGACGGCGTTGAAGAGTCCGATCGTCGCCCCGAGACTGAAGTTCGCATTGAGGATGCCCGTCTTGTACACGTACGTCGGGATGATCTCGGAGGTCGACAGGTTGAGCGCGTTCTGCAGGAGGAACGCCTTCTCGAACCCGATCGCCATGATGTTGCCCACTCCGAGGATCAGGATGATGGATGCCGTGGGCAGCAGCGCCGGGATGTCGACGTTCCAGATCTTCTGCAGCCGCGAGGCGCCATCGATCTTCGCCGCTTCGTACAGAGAGGTGTCGACCGAGGCGAGGGCGGCGAGATAGATGACGGCGGAGTATCCGGTCGTCGTCCAGATGTCGGTCGCGACGTAGATATGGCGGAAGAAGTCCGCGTCGGCGAGGAGATCGACCTGACCGGCGCCGAAGAAGCTGAAGGTCCGCCCCAGCAGCCCGACCCGGGGCGAGAGCAGCAGGATCGTCATCGACACCACGACCACCGTGGAGATGAAGTACGGCGCGTAGGTGACCAGCTGCACTGTCCGGCTGAAGAACTTCAGCCGGACCTCGTTCAAGGCGAGGGCGAGGATGATCGGCAGCGGGAAGCTCGCGATCAGCGTGTAGCCGGCGAGGAGGAACGTGTTGCCGACGAGCCGCGGGAAGACCGGGTTGCGGAACAGGTTCGCGAAGTTGTCGAAGCCCACCCAGGGGCTCCCCCACACGCCGTCGATCGGGTTGTAGTTCTTGAAGGCGATGACCGCGTTGGCCATCGGCACGTAGCGGAAGACGATGAACCAGACGATGGGCACGAGGAGCAGCAGGTAGAGCTGCCAGTAGCGGCGCAGGCTGCGGCGGAATCGTGCGCGTCTCGAGGTTCGACGGACGGTCGGCGCGACCGCCGTCGGTGGTGCGTGCTCGGCACTGAGCTTCATGTTCGCCCTCCCGGGGCAGGATTACTTTACGTCGTAATAAAATCACGACCTCCGGCAAATCGCAACGACGATTTTCACATCGACCAATTTCGTCGCCGTGCTTGCGCCCGGTTCGCGGACGTGGTTTATTGACGATGTCAAGTAACTACCGGAGGGTCTCATCCCATGACTTCCCGTGTCGACGCCGTCGTCGCACTCCGCGCCGCAGGCGCCTCCCTCGTCATCCAGCTCGCCGCGCCGATCCCGCGGATCCTCCACTGGGGCGCCGACCTCGGCGAAGTGGATCCGGCGACGGCATCCGCGCTCGAACTGACGGCGGGACCGGCTCAGCTCAACAACTCCCCCGACATCCCGCGCACCTTCTCCGCGCTGCCGACCGAGTTCGAGGGCTGGTCGGGCACGCCCGCCATCACCGGAAACGCTCAGGGACGGGCGACCACCCCGCGTCCCCGTCTGGTCGCCCACGAGATCGAGACGAGCGACCCGATGCGCGGGGGTCGCATCGTCCTCGAGTTCGAGGACGCGGTGACCGGACTGCGCACGACTCTCCGCTACCACCTCGACGAGCACGGCGTCCTCGCGGTCGACACCGCGATCGTGCGAGATGCCGCGCTGAGCCCGCGCATCTCGGACGCCCCGTACACGCTCGACGGCGTCCTCACGCTGCTTCCGCTCCCCGAGCGGGCGGCAGCGATCCTGGACTTCACGGGCAAGTGGTGCCGCGAGCGGTCCCCGCAGCGGATGCCGTTCGCCTTCGGCACCCACCTGCGCTCCGCTCACCGCGGCAAGCCGGGCCACGACTCGCCGTTCCTCCTCGCCGCGGGCACGCCGGGGTTCGGATTCGGGCAGGGCGAGACGTGGGCCGTGCATCTCGCGTGGTCCGGCGAGCAGCGCTACCTCGCCGAGCGACTGACGGAGGGCGCCGGTGCGTTCTCCTCCGTCATCGGCGCGGGCGAGGAGTTGCACTCCGGGGAGGTGATCCTCGAAGACGGCGACCGCTACGATGCGCCGACCGCCCTCTTCCTCTGGTCGGACGCCGGCCTCGACGGGCTCGCCGACCGTTTGCATCGCCGCCTCCGCTCGCGCGCCTCGCACCCGCGCTCTCCTCGGCCCCTCGTGCTCAACACGTGGGAGGCCGTCTACTTCGATCACGATCTCGATCGCCTCACCGCCCTCGTCGAACGAGCGGCCGAGGTCGGCGTCGAGCGGATCGTGCTCGACGACGGCTGGTTCCGGGGGCGCCGAGAGGCGGACGCGGGGCTCGGCGACTGGTACGTCGACGAGGGTGTCTGGCCGCAGGGACTCGGCCCGCTTATCGACCTCGTGCGCGCGCACGGCATGCAGTTCGGGCTGTGGTTCGAACCCGAGATGATCAATCTCGACTCCGACCTGGCCCGTTCCCACCCCGACTGGGTGCTGGGTCCGGCCGAGGGACTCGGCCCGGCATCCCGCTCGCAGTACGTGCTCGACATCGCCCGCCCCGAGGCCTTCGAGTACCTGCTCGAGCGCATCGACACCCTGGTCCGCGAGCACGCGATCGACTACCTGAAGTGGGACCACAACCGCGATCTGCTCGAAGCGGTGAGTCGTGCCGACGACGGCGACCGTCCGAGCGTCCGTCGTCAGACCGTCGCCCTCTACCGCCTGCTGGACGAGCTGCGCCGACGGCATCCGGCCCTCGAGATCGAGACCTGCTCCGGAGGGGGCGGGCGCATCGACCTCGGCATCCTCGACCGGACTGACCGCGTCTGGGCCTCCGACTGCAACGACCCCGTCGAGCGCGGGCGCATCGAGCGCTGGACGCGCCTGCTCGTGCCGCCGGAGCTGCTCGGCTCGCACCTCGGTGCCGCGCGGTCCCACACGACCGCGCGGACCACCGACCTCGCGTTCCGACTCACCACGGCGCTCACCGCCCACGCGGGCATCGAGCAGGACCTCACCGCCGTCGACGCGACGGAGCTCGCCGTGATCACCCGCTGGGCCGAGATGTATCGGGAGTTCCGCTCGCTGCTGCACACCGGCCGCGTGGTGAACGCCGATCTGACCGACGACGCCACGGCCCTCACCGGGTTCATCGCTCAGGACGGCGCCTCGGCGCTCTACACCTGGAGCAGGTTCGCCACGTCGCCCGCCGGCCAGTCGGGACGGGTGCGTCTGCCCGGCCTCGACGTCGACGCGCACTACGCCGTCCGGATCCGCGAAGACCTCGGCGCCGCCAGCCGCCATCAGGGCGACGACCCGGCCTGGGTCGCCGAGGCCGTGACGCATGCCGTGCGCCTTCCCGGCAGTGTGCTCGCCGGCGCCGGCATCCCCCTGCCGACTCTGAACCCGCAGCAGTCGATGCTGATCGACATCCGTCGCATCGACGGCTGACCTCCGCTTCCCTTCCCCATCCCCGACAGAGCAGTCGACCGAGAGGAACACCATGAAGACCCATCGACCGCGCCGGCGAACGGCCGCGCTCACGGCGGCGCTCGCCGTGACCGCGCTGACCGTCGGCC
Organism: Microbacterium sp. SZ1; assembly: GCF_002362255.1. Classification (GTDB taxonomy): domain Bacteria; phylum Actinomycetota; class Actinomycetes; order Actinomycetales; family Microbacteriaceae; genus Microbacterium. The sequence goes on from NZ_LPVV01000012.1 coordinate 73,667, forward strand.
TCGCGCCCGGCGCCTCCTGGGCAGAGACGACGACACCGTCGCCCGAGCCCACGGAGACCTCGGCGCCCACCGAGACCCCTGACCCGACGGACGCCCCGAGCGCACCGGCGACGACCGCCGATCCCTCGCCGTCGGTCACGCCCACGGAGACGGCGCCCGCCGACCCCTCGGCCGGTAGGTCGGCCGGTCAGTCCGCACCCCGGTCGGACACCGGGGTCACCGCGCTCTCGGCATCCGGGCCCTACATGGGCTGGAGCAGCTACAGCATGCAGGTCTACGAGGGCGGCCAGTGGATCACGGCCGACCAGATCATGGCGCAGTCCGACGCCATGCATGACAAGCTGCAAAAGTTCGGCTACGAGTACATCAACATCGACGCCGGATGGAACGGCGGGCAGGACGAGTACGGCCGTCCGATCCCCAGCGCGACGCTCTACCCCGACGGCCTGGACGCGGTGATCGACCACGTCCACGACAACGGGCAGAAGGTGGGCCTGTACCTGATCCCCGGCATGAGCCTCGAGACGGCGCAGAAGGCCCTCCCGATCTACAACGCCCCCGGCTGCACGACCGAGAACCTGCTTAAGCAGCCCCTCCAGCAGGGCGACTACTGGGGCTTCGGCTACCGCCTCGATTTCGACAACCCGTGCACCACGAAGTACATCGACTCGATCGCCGACCTGCTCGGCGAATGGGGCGTCGACTTCATCAAGTTCGACAGCGTGACACCGGGCTCCGGAGTGAGCGACCTGTCGATGGACGCCCGCGAAGAGGTCGCGGCGTGGTCGCAGGCGCTCGCGCGCAACGACATCTGGTTCGAGCTCTCGTGGGCCGTCGACATCGACTACGCCGACTACTGGAAGCAGTACGCCGACGGTTGGCGCGTCGACTGGGACGTCGAATGCTACTGCGGCGACGAGGCGCTGACCACGTGGGAGAACGTGGCGCGGCTCTTCCCGCGGCTGTCCGACTGGTGGCGGCACGGCGGGCCCGCCGGCTGGAACGACCTCGACTCGCTCAACGTGGGCAACGGGAAGATGGACGGGCTGACCAAGGACGAGCGACGTACGGCGGCCACGCTGTGGGCCACCGCGGCCGCGCCGTTCTACCTCGGGAACGATCTGACGAACCTCGACGAATACGGCCTCGAACTGGTGACGAACCCCGAGGTCATCGCCGTCAACCAGGCCGGCGTGCCAGCGCGTCCCGTCTCCACCGCGACGAAGCACCAGGTCTGGTACGCGCTGAACCCGGACGGCACGTACACCGTGGCGCTCTACAACCTCGGACGAGCGGATGCCGACATCACCGTCGACTTCGCCGACATCGGCCTCGACGGTTCGGCGAAGGTCCGCGACCTGTGGTCGAAGAAGAACCTCGGCACCGCCGACGGCAGCTTCACTGCCGAGAGCGTGCCGATCCACGGTACCCGACTGCTCAAGGTCACCCCGGCCAAGCAGTCGGTGCTGACGGTCAACGACGACGCGCTGCGGGTGGCGTACGCGGGCGACTGGACGCGCAACGGCGGGGCCGAGGTGCCGGCGACCTCCCAGCCGTTCACGGTCGCCGTGACCGACACTCCGGGCGCCGGAACCCCGAACCCGCCCGCGACCGGGGTCACGGTGACGCTCAACGACGACGATTCGCGCATCGCCTACAGCGGATCGTGGGGCGACAGCAACAACCGCGGTCTGGGCGACCACGGCGACGACGTGCACTACGCCGAGGCGAACGGCGCCGCGTTCCAGTACACGTTCCAGGGCACCGGCATCCAGTACGTCACCGAGAAGCACGAGTCGCAGGGCGACGTCGAGGTGTACCTCGACGGGCAGCTCGTCGACACCGTGAGCACGTATCTGGATCCGGCCGACGGCCGGCTGTCGCAGCAGGTCGTATACAGCGTTTCCGACCTGCCGAGCGGCAGCCACACGCTGCGCGTCGTGAAGAAGTCCGGTTCGTTCATGCTCCTCGACAAGCTCGTCGTCACGCTCGACAGCCAGCTCAGCACGACGTCGGGCGCCTTCAACAAGGCGGCACCGGCCGACGTCTCGGTCGATCTGCTGCGCGACCCGAGCGCTCTGAGCTCGATCAGCGTCGGCGGCGCGGCGCTCGAGCGCGACGTCGACTACACGGTCAGCGGGAGCACGGTGACGCTCGCATCGGCGTACCTCGCCACGCTCCCGGTCGGGGACGCCGTGCTCGACTTCGCCTTCGCAGGCGACCACCTCGACGACGTGCACTCCACGACGACCGACGGCGACCGGGTGTCCTTCACCTTCCGCGGGACGGCGGTGTCGTGGATCGCGCCGAAGGGTCCGGATCAGGGCAGGGTCGATGTGTACCTCGACGGCTCCAAGGTCGAGACGGTCGACACGCACAGCGCCACGCGTCTCACGACGCAGGAGCTGTTCTCCGCGTCGGGGCTGAAGGACAAGGAGCACGTCATCGAGATCGTGAAGACCTCTGGTGAGGTGCTGCGGACCGACGTCTTCGCCTACACGGTGAAGAAGGTCGGCTGATCGGACGGGGGCGGATCGCCATCGGTGGATCCGCCCCTGTCTCCGGTCCCCTGGATGTCCGACCCCCGGAATGTCCGACCCCCAAAATGTCCGACCCCCGGGGCACACTCTGGTCATGGAGATCACACTCACGCAACCGGCGGGGCTCGTCGTCAGCCCCGCTTTCAGTCATGTCGCGGTCGTGCCGGCCGGCGCGACCACGATCTACGTCGGCGGTCAGAACGGTGTCGACGAGACCGGCGCCGTCGTATCCGACGACGCGGGAGAACAGGCCCTCCGCGCCGTCGAGAATGCCCGAACGGCACTCGTCTCGCAGGGCGCCTCGCTCGACGACGTGATCAGCTGGACGATCTACATCCGTCAGGATGCCGATCTGCGTGCCGCCTACGGAGCCGTGGCCGCGACGCTCGCGCGCGACGGGGCGCCGCCACTCGTCAGCGCGGCTCTCGTAGCGGGGCTCGCCGTCCCCGGCGCGGTCATCGAGGTGAGCGCGATCGCCGCCGTGATGCGCGCGTGACGCGAGTCCGTCGTCGACGTGGCGGGATCCTCAGATGCGACCGCGGACGGGCGTGCGCTCGACGCCGTCTCCGCCTGCCGGCATCGCCATCTCCGCGCGGACGCCGAGCAGACGCACCTCGCGGTCGGCATCCAGTGAGGCGCCCAGCTCCAGGGCAGCGTCGATGACGTCCTGCCGCCGCGTGGTGGGCTCCGCCAGTTTGCGGCCGAGAGTCTTCGTCTCGAACGGCGCGTAACGGACTTTCAGGTGCACCCTGATCACGGGGCGGCCCTCGGCTGCGCAGTCGTCGAAGGCCTGGCCTGCGAGTTCGGCGAGCGCGGCCTCGACCTCGGCCGCCGTCGTGAGGTTCTGCTGGAACGTGGTCTCCCGGCTGTGGCTGCGCGCCACCCACGGCGTGTCGTCGACCACGGCCGGTCCGATCCCGGAGCCGAGTCCGTGGTACCAGACGCCCATCCGCGGTCCGAACTCGGCCACGAGCTCGGACTCGTCGGCGTCCGCGAGCTCGCGCACCGTGTCGATACCGCGGGCGGCGAGACGCTTCTGCACCTTGGGTCCGACACCCCACAGCTCGCGGGTCCCGCGCTCCCCCATCACGGCGAACCAGTTCGCCTCTGTGAGGCGGAAGACACCGCGCGGCTTGCCGAACTCCGTGGCGATCTTGGCCCGCACCTTGTTGTCGCCGATGCCGACCGAGCAGTGCAGCCCCGTGGCCTCGAGGACAGCCGCCTGTGCGGCCCCCGCGACCTGTTCGGGGTCGTCCGTCGCCACGCCGAGGAAGCACTCGTCCCAGCCGATGACCTCCAGGACGACACCCGGCAGCCCGCGAAGCGTCTCCATCACCTGCGCCGAGGCCGATTCGTACGCCTCGTGATCGACCGGTAAGAACACCGCATCGTCCGGCGCCTTGCGAGCGGCGATCTTCAAGGGCATCCCCGATCCGATTCCGAAGGCGCGCGCCTCGTACGACGCGGTCGATACGACGGCTCTCTCGGTCGGGTCGCCGCGTCCGCCGACGATCACGGGCACGCCCGCGAGCTCAGGACGCCGCAGCACCTCGACGGCGGCGATGAACTGATCCATGTCCACGTGCAGCACCCAGTCGGCCATGAGACGAGTCTGACCGGACACCGCGGGGATGTCAGCCCCCTTGCGGGCCGGACCGGCGTCAGCCGATCGCGACGGCGATGACCGTCCCTATCACCGCGAGCAGCGGAAGGGTGCCCTGCATGGCCGCCGCGCGGGCCTTGCTGCGGTCCGAGAGCACGAGCACGAGGGCTGCGGCGACCATCATCCCGGTGCCTGCGAAGACGAGCGTGAGGCCGGCGGTCGGCGCACCCACGATCACGAGACCGATGCCGAGCAGTGTCGTCAGGGCGAGGAAGAGGTTGTAGAAGCCCTGGTTGAAGGCGAGCTGCTTCATCGTGACGGCGTCGGCCTCACTGGGCACGCCGAAGATCTTGCGGGTCTCGGGTTCGGTCCACTTCAGCGACTCGAGCGCGAAGATGAAGACGTGGAAGGCGGCGGCAGCGGCTGCCAGGACGAGACCGACGATGAGCATGTCTCGATCGTATCGAGCGGCAGCAGGTCAGACGAGGAAGATCGGCAGCAGTCCGGGGTTGTGCGCGTGCACGAGCACCCCGAAGACGACCGCGTCGAACAGCAGGTGCACCGTGACCACGTAGGCGAGCGAATGCGTGCGCAAGAAGATGAACCCCTGCAGCAGCGCGAACGGGATCGTGAGCACCGGCCCCCAGGCCCGATACCCGAGCTCCCACAGGAATGACACGAAAACGATCGTCTGCAGCACGTTCGCGAGCGCATCGGGGAAGTGTCGACGCAGCAGCGCGAACACGGTGCAGATGAAGAACAGTTCGTCCCAGATGCCGACCGCGCCGACGCCGACGAAGAGCCGGGCGATGAGGTCGGGAGTGTCGACGACGGGCCAGTTCTGGTAGACCCCGCTCGTGATGAAGTAGAAGGGCAGGATCAGCCAGCCGAGCAGGAGCACGGCCACGAGCCAGCCCCACTGCAGCCGGCCCCAGCGCCTGCCCGAGCGCCAGGGGAAGCTGATCGCGCGATCGCGGAACACGAAGCGCGACACGAGGTACGGCACGGCCACTGCTCCACCCAGGGCAAGTGTGAATCGCAGCATCGCGAGGTTGTCGAGCTCGGCGGCGAGCGGGATGACGCTGACGATCAGCATCCCGAGAGCGATGAGCGAGAGGTCGCGGGTGAGTGACGGCTCGCGGCGCACTCCGATGACGCGGGCGGACTCTCGACGCGACCCCACACTGACGGCTTGAGCCGGCACGCGGGGCCGGTTCCGTTCGACCAGCCACGCCGAGAGGATGCCGAGGGCAAGGAGGATCCAGCCGAGCCACGGCGTCTCGAGCACGAAGAACGCGGGCGCGGCGAGGCAGACGAGCACCGCGGGGGCGATGCCCGGCCACACGGTCGTCGCGCCGCGCGTCACGCTCACGCGCGGGGCTTCCGGCGGTACACGAGGTCGCGGATGTCGCGGCCCTTCGCGATCCCCTTGCGCTCGAAGGCGGTCATGACGCGACCCTCGAAGCGCTCGGCCCACTCCCCCTCGAACGCGCGCTCGAAGTCGGCCTCGGCGTCGAGGACCTCTCGCATCTGCAGGGCGTAGTCTTCCCAATCGGTGGCGAGTCGCAGCAGACCGCCGTCGCGCAGAGCGCGCGCGGCCGTCGCCCCGAAACCGGGTCGGATGAGGCGGCGCTTGGTGTGCTTCTTCTTGTGCCAGGGGTCGGAGAAGAATACCCAGACCTCGGCGGCGGCCCCTTCCGGGAGGTACGACGCGAGGACCTCGGGAGCGTTGGCCTCGATCACACGCAGGTTCCTGGCGCCCTCGCGATCGGCGTCGAGCATCGTGCGCGCGAGACCGGCGCGGAACACCTCGACCGCGAGGAAGTCGTCTTCCGGACGGGAGGCGGCGGCCGCGACGATCGCGTGCCCCTGTCCGGAGCCGATCTCGACGTACAGGTCGGCGTCGCGCCCGTACTCCTCGGCGGGGTCGAGTCGCGCTTCGGGGTGCACGGAGGTCCAGGCTACGTCGCGGCGGACGTCGAGCAGGTAGTGCGGACCGAGCTCCTCGAACGCGCGCTCCTGCGCATCGGACATCCGGCCGCTGCGGCGCACGAAGGACACCGGTTCGTCACGGAAGGTGCGGGGTTCGGGCATGTCTCCAGGGTAGTCGGCGGCTTCCGGCGCGCCCGACCGTGGTCAGCCCGCCGGTGCCGTGACGAAGTCGATGAGCTCCTCCACGCGTCCGAGCAGCGCGGGCTCGAGGTCGCGGTAGGTGTGCACCTTCGACAGGATGTGCTGCCACGCCCGCGCGGTGTCGGCCTGGGTCTCGTGCGGCCACCCGAAGGCTCGGCAGACGCCCGTCTTCCAGTCGGTGCCGCGCGGGATCTCCGGCCAGGCCCTGATTCCCAGCGCCCGCGGCGTGACGCACTGCCACACGTCGACGAACGGGTGGCCGACGATCTTCACATGCCGTCCGTGTGGACCGCGAGCGACGGCATCCGCGATGCGCGACTCCTTGGATCCGGGAACGAGATGATCGACGAGCACGCCGTAGCGTCGGGTGGCGCTCGGCGGCTCCTCCGCGAGCAGCTCGCCGAGGAGGTCGACGCCCTGCAGGTACTCGACCACGACACCCTCGACCCGCAGGTCGGCGCCCCACACCTTCTCGACGAGCTCCGCGTCGTGTCGACCCTCGACGAGGATGCGGCTCGGAAGGGCGATCCGCGCCCGCTGGTCGGCGACCGCGAAGGACCCGGATGCCGTGCGCTTGGCGCCCTGCAGCTTCGCCGCAGGCGGCGTCAGCCGCACGGCCGCGCCGTCGATGAGGAATCCGCCGCCGAGCGGGAAGAGGCGTCTGCGCCCGACACGGTCCTCGAGCTCGACGTTGCCCGCCTGCACGCGCGTGACCGCGCCGACATAGCCGTCTGAGGCGACCTCGACGACGAGGTCGATCTCTGCGGCGACGTCCGGAACGGGCTTCTTGCCCCGCTCTCTCCACCCCGCCGCGAGCACGTCGGATCCGTACCTGTCGTCCATGCCTTCCAGCGTATGTGTCTCCGCTGACGGCGAACGCCCATCCGCTCCCGGATGGTGTCGCGTGTCGGACTCAGTGCATAGACTCGTGCCATGGGGCTCGGCTGCCGGTCGGAGGGAAGACGATGAAGACACGGTTTCTCGCGCTGGCTGCCGCCGCAGTGACGTCCGCCCTCGTCGTGCTCTCCGCCCCCGCCGCTCTTGCGACCGATCCCGTCACCCTCGACCCCGGTTTCGTCACCGACGACGCCGGCGTGCTCGACCAGAGCGAGAAGCAGGCCGTCGAGGACCGCCTCGAGCAGCTCAGCGAGGCCTCGTCGGTCGAGCTCTTCGTCGTGTTCGTCGACGACTTCACCGCTCCCTCCGACAGCATCCAGTGGGCCGACACGGTCGCCGACGACAACGGGCTCGGATCCGACCAGTACCTGCTCGCGGTCGCGGTCGAAGGTCGGAACTACTACATCTCCGCCGCGTCGGACGGACCGTTGAGCGGCGGCAAGCTCGACGCGATCGAAGACGAGATCCTCCCGCAGATGCGCGATGCGGACTGGAGCGGCGCCATCATGACCGCCGCCGACGAGATCCAGGGCGACGGCGGGGCGGGCGCCCTGCGTGCCACGCTCATCGTGATCGGGATCGTCGTTCTCGGCCTTCTCGTGTGGCTCGTGATCGCTCTCGTACGCCGAGCGCGCCGCAACGCGGCGATCCGGGCCCGGGGCGCGATGCCCGAGAAACCCGACCCGAACGACCCCTTCTCGACCCTGACGGACGAGCAGGTGCAGACGCAGGCCGGCGCCGCCCTCGTACGGGCCGACGATGCGATCACGTCGAGCCGCGAGGAGCTCGGCTTCGCCGTGGCGCAGTTCGGCGAGGCCGCCACCGCCGAGTTCAGCGGCGCGGTCGAGACGGCGAAGGCGAAGATGTCCGAGGCGTTCGATCTGAAGCAGAAGCTCGACGACGAGATCGAGGACACGATCCACGACCGTCGCGCCTGGCACATCCGCATCATCCAGCTGTGCGACGAGATCGACGACGTGCTCGAAGACAACGCCGAGGCTTTCGACGAACTCCGAGAGCTGGAGCAGAACGCGCCGCGGGAGCTCGAGCGCGTGCGGGGCGAGCGGGCGGCCATCGACCCGGTCCTGGCCGGGGCCGGAGCCGCGCTGGCGAACCTCGCCGCGACCTACGATCAGCAGGCGCTCGGCACCGTGACCGACAACCCGGCGCAGGCCGCCGAGCGCGCGGCGCTCGCGGACCGCTCGATCGCCGGTGCCGCGCAGGCGATCGCCGACGGCCGCACCGGAGAGGCCGCGTTCGCGATCCGCACCGCTGAGCAGTCGGTCGCGCAGGCCGCGCAGCTCGTCAAGGCCATCACCGACCTGGGCGCCGACCTCGGACGCATCGAGTCACAGGCGCAGGCCCTGATGGCCGAACTGCAGGCCGACATCGCCGCCGCCCGGCAGCTGCCCGACGCCACCGGGACGATCGCGGGCGTCGCCGCCGCGACGGCGCAGCAGCTGCAGCAGGCGCAGGCCAGCAGCACCGGCGCTGGGCGCAACCCGCAGCGGATGCTCGAAGCGCTCACCGCGGCCAACACGCAGATCGACGCCGCCATCGCGCAGGGCACGCAGGCAGTCGAGCGCGCCCGACGCGCGCAGCAGATGATGGAGCAGACCCTGGCGCAGGCTGAGTCCGAGATCCGCGCCGCGCGTGAGTACATCGAGACCCGCCGAGGCACAGTCGGGTCGACGGCGCGCACGCGGCTCTCGCAGGCCGAGTCGACGCTGACCCAGGCGCTCGACCTCCGCTCGTCCGACCCCGACGCCGCGCTCACCGAGGCCGGCCGTGCGCTCGATCTCGCACGGCAGGCGACGGCGTCCGCCCAGGCGGACGTGGCGGCGATGAACCCGAGTAGCTACGAGAGCGACGATTGGGGTGGGAGCATCTTCGGCGGCGGCGGAGTCAGCAGGGGCGGCGGTTCCGGTCTCGGTGGGGACATCCTCGGCGGCATCATCGGCGGCCTGCTCTCGGGAGGCGGCGGCGGTGGCGGAGGCTCTTCGCGGCGCAGCAGCTGGCGATCCAGCGGCAGCGGCGGCTTCCGCAGCTCCGGCTTCGGCGGAGGCGGCCGCTCGAGTGGCCGCAGCGGCCGTTCGGGAGGTCGACGCTTCTGAACCGCAGACACCCAGACACCCAGACCTCGACTACGACCCTCTGAAAGGAACACGCATGACCAAGCAGTCCATCTTCGGACGTATCTCGACCCTCGTCCGGGCGAACATCAACTCGCTCCTCGACTCCGCCGAGGACCCGCAGAAGATGATCGATCAGCTCGTCCGCGACTACACCAACAGCATCGCGGACGCCGAGTCGGCCATCGCCGAGACCATCGGCAACCTGCGTCTCCTCGAACGCGACCACGAGGAAGACGTCCAGGCCGCGACCGAGTGGGGCAACAAGGCCCTCGCCGCCAGCCGCAAGGCCGACGAGATGCGCGCGAGCGGCAACGCCGCCGACGCCGACAAGTTCGACAGCCTCGCGAAGATCGCGCTGCAGCGCCAGATCAGCGCCGAGCGCGAGGCGACCGGCGCCGAGCCGCAGATCGCCGCGCAGACCGAGATCGTCGACAAGCTCAAGTCGGGTCTCAACGGCATGAAGGAGAAGCTCGTCGACCTGAAGAACAAGCGCAGCGAGCTGCTCGCCCGCGCCAAGGTCGCCGAGGCGCAGACCAAGGTGCAGGACGCCGTGTCGTCGATCAACGTCCTCGACCCGACCAGCGAGCTGGGTCGCTTCGAAGACAAGGTGCGCCGCCAGGAGGCGCTCGCTCAGGGCAAGGCCGAGCTCGCCGCCTCAAGCCTGGACGCCCAGTTCGAGAGCCTGGAAGACCTCGGTGAGCTCACCGAGGTCGAGGCCCGCCTCGCCGAGCTGAAGGCCGGCGGCTCCACCGCGTCCCGCCAGGCCATCGAAGGCTCCTGACCCACACCGCGGATGCCCCGGACGACCACGTCCGGGGCATCCGCACTTCCCCGGGAGGGAATCATGGTGCGTTTCCTCGTCGTACCGCAGTGGCAGGGGTCACCGGCGGCTCGCGCGATGCTGCTCGTGGACGGCGCGTCCGCCATCGCCGGAGACCTGCCGCGCGCGGCGACGACGGTGCTCGACGTGCCGGTCGAGGCAGGCGAGGCGCTCGGCACCGGTGTCCGGCGTCTCAGTGCGCTGCGACGCACCCGCGAGCTCGTCTCGGAGAGCATGACCGCCGACACGGTCGTGATCGGCGGCGACTGCAGCGTCACGGTGGCCGCGCTCGACGCTCTGCCCGGCGGAACCGCTGATCTGGCCGTGGTGTGGTGCGATGCGCACGGCGACCTGCACTCCCCCGACACCTCGCCCTCAGGGGCCCTCTCGGGCATGGCGCTGCGCGCCGTCCTCGGTGAGGGCGAGCCGCAGCTCGCACTCTCGCCCGGCATCCCCCGCGACCGTGTCGTCGCGGTCGGGATGCGCAACCTCGACGACGATGAGATCCCCGTGCTCGACGGTCTCCGCAGGCTCTCGGTATCCGACCTCGATCAGCCGGACGCGCTCGCGGACGCCGTCGCCGCGACCGGCGCCTCGCGTGTGTGGGTGCACATCGACGTCGACGTGCTCGACCCCTCGGAGATGTCGGGCGTCACCGACGCCGCGCCCTTCGGTGTCGCGACGGGCACTCTGAGCGCGTCGATCCGCGCACTGCGCGAGCGCGTCCCGCTGGCGGGCGCCACGATCGCGGGTTTCGCTCCGCGCTCTCCCGCCGACGCCGTCGACGACCTGGGCGCCCTGCTGCGACTCGTCGGAGCGGTGGCATGAGCGCCGACTGGCGACCCGCCGCCGAGCGGGCTCTGGAGCGCGGGCGACGCCTCGATCGTCGCATTCCCTCCTTCCTGCTGCGCTCTCCGATCAGCCGACTGGGCTACTGGTGGGGCACCGCCGTCGGATGGGTGTGGGGGTCGCTGTGGAGCACTGGACCGGTCGAGCGCCGCGCAGGCCTGTGGGTGTTCCGCGGGATGCCGCGATGGACGTACAACCGCGGAGGCGTGTGCGTGGGCGGGTGCTTCCTGACCGGCGACACGCGGCCGAGCGAGGCGATGCTGCGTCACGAGGCCGTGCACAAGGCGCAGTGGCTCCGTTACGGATTCCTCATGCCGGTGCTGTACCTGTTCGCCGGCCGCGACCCGCTGCGCAATCGCTTCGAGATCGAGGCCGGCCTGGAAGACGGCAACTACGTCAGGCGCACCCGCTGACAGGCCACGCGCTCCGGCCGCGGCGGCCGGTCAGCGATCGGAGGGAAGCAGCCCGAACCGCTCCGGAGCGTGGATGCGATGCGCATCGACCTCGAGCGTGCCCGTGAGGTGCTCGACGATGTCGGCGGTTCCGAGGTAGCCGCCCAGCAGCGTGATGTGCGTCTCGTCCTCGATGTCGCACAGCATCTCGTCGGCCCACGCGCAGGTCGCGCGGGCGAGAGCCTGGCCGGGTGCGCAGGAGCGACCGGTGCCGGGAGCGCCGGAGCGGCGGTCGCGAGCGAGCCAGGTGACGGTCATGCGCCCGGGGGCGTCGATCACGCCGATGTGCGACGTCTGCGCGACCTCGATGAAGATGCGGCCCGAGGCGCACAGCGGCAGAGTCGCGAGGAAGGCCTCCAGCTCGGCGAGGGAGTTCTCGTCGGCCGTCACGAGGTGGTGCGCACGACGACGAGCAGCGCGGCGTTCGGCGCGCGTGCTGCGGGTGTCGAGGGAAGCTCTCATGATGCTTCGATCGTACACCAAGTGAAGGCTTGCCTAACCTTCTTCGCCCACCGGTTCGACGAGCGTCTCGCGGAGCGCCGCGAGCTCGGCATCCGTCATCCCGTTCGCCCGCAGATACCCGGCCGCCGACCCCCAACGCTCGTCGACCACTGCGAGAAGGGTGCGCATGACCTCGGCGGGCGACTGCGTCGCCAGCGCCACGGCGTGCACGGCCTCCGGGTGCTGACTGCGCAGGTACGCCGCGATCCGTCGGGAACGCTCGGCCGGCAGCTGAGACTCCGTCAGGGCGTAGTCGTCGATGACCGCTTCACGATCGGCACCCACCGCGGAGAGCGCGAGGGCGACCGTGACCCCGGTCCGGTCCTTCCCGACCGTGCAGTGCACGAGCGTCGGCTCCCCCTCGGCGATGACGCGGATCGCAGCGACCAGACGATCACCGCTCTCCTCGAGCAGGTGCAGGTACAGATCGTCCAGGCTCGTGTCGCTCTCGAAGAACGACCGGACCGATCCGAGGAACAGAGGCAGATGTGTCGTCTCCGGTCCCTCGATCCCGCTGGGCTCGGCGGCGACCTCCTCGCCGTCGCGCAGATCCACGATGCGGCTGACTCGGTGTCGCAGGGCGTCGGCTCCCGAGGTCGTCGCACCGGACAGCTGACCGGAGCGCAGCAGGATGCCGGAGCGGATGCGGCCGCCCTCGGCCGGCATGCCGCCGACATCACGGACGTTCGTGACGCCGTCGATGTCGAGGATCGTCATGCCTGCGCCTGAGGCGCGCGCGGCGGCACCGGATAGCGTCCGGCGATCACGACGCGGTTGAAGGCGTTGATCGAGATGCACGCCCAGCTGAGGGCTGCATACTCCTTCTCGGTGAAGATGGCCCCGACGCGGTTGTAGACGTCGTCGGAGATGCCGTCCTCGGAGATGAAGGTGAACGCCTCGGCGAGCTCCAGAGCCGCCTGCTCCCTGTCGGTGAAGACGTCGCTCTCGCGCCAGGTCGCGATCTGCATCATGGTGTCTGCGTCGACACCGGCGGCCGTGGCGCGGTCGACGTGCACTCGGGTGCAGTACGCGCAGCCGTTGAGCTGCGAGCAGTGGATCATGACGATCTCCCTGAGGCGGTCGTCGATGCCGTTCGCCGCACAGATCTGACCGACGGTCTTCGCGAAGGCGTCCAGAGCCTGATAGGCCGTCGGCTCGGTCTTGGAGAGGTGCACCCGCGTCTCGGTCATACGATCATGATATTCCGCGGCGGTGAGGTGACGGCTGGATACGTGACGACACGAGAAATGCAAAACGCTCACCCAGATGCGGCCCTTGTTGCCATTACGCCAGGTGAACTCCAATTAAGAGTTGGCGCTTTGATTCCGCATTTCCTCAGCGAGTGTCGGACAGAGCAGAATAACGTCGTGGCGACCGACATCAGCGAGTTCAGCTATCTTCCCGCGCAGGCCGATGCTCTGGGCGTTCCGGTGCCCGAGGTCGAGCGGCTCGTACTCCCTCTCCCCGACGGACGCCGGGTGAGCGGACTCCGTTACGGCGCTGAGCCGCCTCTCGTCACTCTCCTACACGGTGCAGGGCTCAACGCCCACACGTGGGACACCACGGTTCTCGCCCTCCGACAGCCGGCGCTCGTGATCGACCTCGCCGGCCACGGCGACTCCGCGTGGCGGGATGACCTCGATTACACGCCGCGAACCCTCGCCGTAGACATCGCGTCCGCCCTCGACGCCTGGACCGATCGGCCGCAGCTCGTCGTCGGACAGTCGCTCGGCGGTCTCACCGGAGCCGCTCTCGCGGCCGCACGCCCCGACCTCGTCGCCGCCCTGGTCGTCGTCGACATCACCCCGGGCATCGACACCTCGGCGGGGCCCGCGGCTCTGCGGGAGTTCTACGCCGGCCCCACGGATTTCGCGACCCGCGACGAACTCGTCGACAGGGCCATCGCGTTCGGCTTCGGCGGCACCCGTCCCGACACGGAGCGGGGCGTGTTCCTCAACACCCGCGTCCGTGACGACGGCCGCGTCGAGTGGAAGCACCACTTCGCCCATCTCGCCGCGCAGGCCCTCGACGCCCACGACCCGGGCCAGGCGGCGGCGCCGTCGGTGCTCAGCGCCGCGGGCTGGGACGACCTTGCGCACATCGACGCCCCGGTCACCCTCGTGAGAGCGGAGCGCGGATTCGTCACGGCGGAGGACGCGGACGACTTCGCCCGCCGTCTCCCCCGCGCGACCGTGATCGCGCTCGACGCCACGCACAACGTCCAGGAGACCGCACCGCGAGAACTGGCGGCCCTCGTCGCCGATCGTCTCCCGTCCGAATTGTGACGTTCCGTTCCCGATCCGACCCCGACCCCTCCGACTCGTCCCTAGGCTCGATCCATCGGCACACAGCAACTGCCGCACCGAGAGGAATCCCACCCATGTTCCGACGTACCAGGCGACTCGCGCTGATCTCCGCGATCGCGGCGAGCGCCGTCATCCTGAGCGCCTGCACCGGCACCGCCGAACCCGAGAGCACCACGCCGGTCGGCGACCCCGATCCCGACGCGACGCTGCAGGTCGGGCTCGTCCTCGAGCCCACCAACCTCGACATCCGCCGCACGAGCGGGGCGGCGATCGAGCAGATCCTCATCGACAACATCTACGAGGGTCTGGTGAGCCGCGACGAGGAGAACCAGATCGTCCCGCGCCTCGCCTCCGACTACGAGGTGTCCGACGACGGCCTGACCTACACCTTCACGTTGAACGAGGGCATCACCTTCCACAGCGGCGCGGCGCTCACGTCGGCCGACGTCGTGTCCTCGTACGAGGCCGTGCGCACCGACACGACGCTGCAGGGCAACGCCGAGTTCGCCTCCGTGGCGTCGATCACGGCTCCGGATCCGGCCACCGTGCAGATCGTCCTCGCCGAGCCGAACCAGAACTTCCTGTTCTCGCTGACCGGCCCCGCCGGCCTCGTGTTCCAGACCGGAGACACGACCGACCTCAAGACCGCCGAGAACGGCACGGGTCCGTTCACGCTCTCGCGGTGGAACAAGGGCAGCACGATTACGTTCGCGCGCAACGACGCGTACTGGGGCGAGCCGGCCGGCGTGGCCGAGGTCGAGTTCCAGTACATCCCCGACTTCACGGCCGGTGTGAACACCGCCCTCGACGGCGGCGTGCAGGTGCTCACCGCCGTCGACCCGAACCTCGCACCTCAGCTCGAGGACTCGGGCGAGTTCACCCTGACGACCGGCCGAACGACCGACAAGGCGACGCTGGCTTTCAACAACGCCAAAGCGCCGCTCGACGACGTCCGGGTGCGCGAAGCACTCCGGTTGGCGATCGACCACGAGGGTCTCGTCGAGGCGGTGGGCGCCGGCTCCACCCTGTACGGTCCCATCCCCGAGCTCGACCCCGGCTACGAGGACCTCTCCGACGTGATCTCCTACGACCCAGAGAAGGCGAAGGAGCTGCTGAAGGAGGCCAGCCAGGAAGACTTGGAGCTCACCCTCACGATTCCCAGTTTCTACGGCACGACCGTGCCCAAAGTGCTGATCTCCGACTTCCAGAAGGTCGGCGTCACCCTGAAGGTCGACTCCGTCGAGTTCCCGACCTGGTTGGAGGACGTGTACACGAACCATGACTACGACCTGAGTTTCGTGCTGCACGTCGAGCCGCGCGACTTCGGCAACTTCGCCGACCCCGAGTACTACTTCGGGTACGACAACGCCGAGGTGCAGGACCTCTACTCGAAGGCCCTCGCGGAGGTCGACCCCGACGAGTCGGCGAAGCTGCTCGCAGAGGCGGCGCGCATCGTGTCGGAGGATCACGCGGCGGACTGGCTCTACAACGGCGCCACGATCACGGCGGTCAGCCCGCTCGTGAAGGGGTTCCCGCAGGACTCCATCAACTCGCGCATCGATCTCGCCGGCGTCACCGTCGCCGCCGAGAAGTGACGACGACGCGCACTCCGTGATCCGCTACACGCTCGTCCGAGGAGCCCTGCTCGTCGCAGGGCTCCTCGTGTCGAGCGTCATCATCTTCCTCACGCTCCGCGTGTTCCCCGGTGACGTCGCGCAGCTGATCGCCGGAACCCAGGCCTCGCCCGCCGAGGTGGAGGCACTTCGCGAGTCGCTGGGGCTCAACCGTCCGCTTCCGGCGCAGTACGCGGAGTGGATCGGCGGTCTCTTCCGCGGCGACCTGGGAACGTCCCTGATCTCCGGCGCGTCGGTCGGCGAAGAGCTCGCGCAGAAAGCGCAGGTGACGGTCCCCCTCGGCATCCTGTCGCTGCTCATCGCCGTGCTGATCGCCGTCCCCTTCGGCATCCTCGCGGCCCTGCAGCGCGGTCGCCGCACCGGGACCGCGCTCAGCGTGGGCGCTCAGGCCCTCGCCGCCGTGCCGGTCGTCTGGGCGGGCATGATGCTCATCGTCGTCTTCTCGGTGTGGCTCGGATGGCTCCCGCCGCAGGGCTTCCCCCGCACCGGGTGGAGCACTCCCGGCAAGGCGCTCGAGTCGCTGCTGCTGCCCGCGCTGACGATCGGCATCGTGGAGGGCGCCATGCTCATGCGCTTCGTCCGCAGCGCGACCCTTCAGGCCGCCGGCCAGGACTTCGTGCGAACGGCCGCCGCGAAGGGTCTGACCCGCACGCGGGCGCTCATCTCGCACGGCATCCCGGCCGTGGGGCTCTCGATCGTGACGGTGCTCGGCCTTCAGGTGGCCGGGATCATCGTGGGCTCGGTCGTCATCGAGCAGCTGTTCACACTGCCGGGGATCGGCCGCATGCTCGTCACCGACGTCGGCACGCGCGACCTCATCAAGGTGCAGAGCGAGCTGCTGGTCCTCACCGGTTTCGTGCTCGTCGTCGGGTTCGTGGTCGACCTCGTCCACCGGGCCATCGACCCGCGGCAGAGGGAGGCCTGATGTCGGATTGGTTCGCCAGGCTCTGGCGCAGCGGCACGGGACGCTTCGGCGTGATCGTGGTCGCGCTGATCGTCGTCACAGCCGTCGTCTCCCTCTTCTGGACGCCGTTCGATCCCCAGGACTCCGATCTGCGGTCGCGCTGGGCGACGCCGAGCTGGCCGCACCTGCTCGGTACCGACGACACCGGCCGGGACATCCTGAGCCTGCTGATGGCGGGGGCGCGCACCACGGTCTTCGTGAGCGTCGGCGCCGGGTTCGTTGCGACCGTGGTCGGCATCGCCCTCGCAGCGCTGGGCGCCCTCACGTCCCGGTGGCTGAGAGAGACCGTGGCCGTCCTCGTCGACATCCTCATCGCGTTCCCGGTGCTGCTCATCGCCATGATGATCTCCTCGGTCTGGGGCGGCTCCCTGTGGGTCGTCATCTGGTCGGTCGGTATCGGCTTCGGCGTCAACATCGCCCGCGTCACGCGCCCCGAGCTCCGCCGCGTGCAGCAGAGCGACTTCATCCTCGCGGCGCGGGCATCCGGTCTCACAACCGGTCAGAGCCTCGTGCGCCACCTGCTGCCGAACGTCGCTCCCGTCTTCATCGTCCAGCTGTCGTGGTCGATGGCCGTCGCGGTGCTGGCGGAGGCGGGCCTGTCGTACCTGGGCTTCGGGGCCTCGGTCGTCGAGCCCAGCTGGGGCCTCCTGCTCTCCGATCTGCAGCGCTACATCGGCGTGCATCCGCTCTCGGTGATCTGGCCGGGACTCGCGATCACGATCACCGTGCTCGCGCTCAACCTCCTCGGCGACGGTCTGCGCGAGGCCACCGACCCGACCCTGCGGCATCGAGCGGCTGAGACGCACACTCCGGCGGTGGTCGCATGAGCCTCGAGGTCGAGGATCTCGTCATCGAGATCGATGGACGCCGGGTCGTCGACGGCGTGTCGTTCGCGGTTCCGGACGGCGCGCGGGTCGGCCTGATCGGCGAGTCCGGTTCGGGCAAGTCGCTCACCGCCCTGGCCGTCCTCGGCCTGCTTCCCGAGGGCGCCACCGCGAGCGGCAGTATCCGCTGGAACGGCACCGAGCTGATCGGGATGCCGGATCGCGAGCTCGCACGATTGCGCGGCGACGAGATCGGCATCGTCTTCCAGGAGCCCCGCACCGCGCTGAATCCGATCCGGACCGTCGGCAGGCAGATCGCCGAGTCGATCCGCATCCACGAGGGCGTCGGTCGCAGGGAGGCGCGCGAGCGCGCGGTGCAGGAGGCGGCTCGGGTGCACCTGCCCGACCCCGCGTCCATCACGGGCCGCTACCCGCACCAGCTCTCCGGCGGGCAGCGACAGCGGGTCGCCATCGCGATGGCGCTCGCCTGCCGGCCGCGCCTGCTGATCGCGGACGAGCCGACCACCGCGCTCGACGTGACGATCCAGGCCGAGATCCTGTCGCTGCTGCTGTCGCTCGTGGCCGACCAGGGCATGTCGCTCGTGTTCATCACCCACGACCTCGCCGTCCTCGCCCAGGTGGCCACGCACGGCGTCGTGCTGGAGCACGGACGCGTCGTCGAGCAGGCGCCCGTCGCCACGCTGCTCAGCGCACCGACCTCGCCGATCACGCAGGGGCTGCTGCGAGATGCGACCGCGACCCTGTGGCGCCCGGAGGGAGGCATCGGATGAGTCTGATCGAGGCGCGCGGTCTGAGCCGCGACTTCGTGGTCCCGAAACGCTCGACGTTCGAGCGCACGCGCCGGCAGACGGCGCTGGCCCCCACCGACCTCGATGTCGCAGAGGGGTCGTCGGTCGGCATCATCGGTGAATCCGGCTCGGGCAAATCGACGCTCGTGCGGCTGCTGCTCGGTCTGGACACGCCGACGACCGGCACGGTCGACGTCGGAGGCAGGCGCGTCGACGCGACGGCATCCGCTCGCTCCCTGCACTGGCTCCGCCGTGAGACGGGTCTCGTGTTCCAGGATCCGTACGCCTCGCTCGACCCCCGTATGACGGCGGGGCAGATCATCCGGGAACCGCTGTGGGCCCTGGCCATCGACGGCGACCACGCGGCACGGGTGCGGGAGGTCCTCCTGCAGGTCGGCCTGGACCCCGAGATGGCAGAGCGGTACCCGCACGAGTTCTCCGGCGGTCAGCGCCAGCGCATCGCCCTCGCCCGCGCGATCGTGCACCACCCGCGGATCCTCGTCGGCGATGAGCCCCTCTCGGCCCTGGACGTCACGGTGCGGGCGCAGATCCTGGACCTGCTGGTCGAGCTGCGGCGCACGACCGACCTGACGCTGCTGCTCGTCTCCCACGACATCGGCGTGGTGCAGAATCTCTGCGACACCGTCGTGGTCATGAAGGACGGACACGTCGTCGAGAGGGGTTCGACGGCCGATGTGCTGCTGCGGCCCACCCAGGACTACACCCGTGCTCTGCTGGCCGCGATCCCGGTCATCCCGCACGCCGAGTCCTGACGTCGGCATGCCGCCGGGTCAGCGCGAGACCGCTCCCCCGAAGAGCCGTCGACGCTTCGCCGGCTTGAGCGCCCGCCGCATGTAGACCGTGCCCAGCTCACGGCCGAACTTGTGGCCGACCCGACCCATGCGGCCTGCCTCGACGAACCCGAGGCGCTCGTGCAGCCTGATCGACGCCTCGGCCTTGCTGTCGCTGATGACTGCCACCATCTCGCGGATGCCCAGCTGCTCGCACGCGTCGATGAGCGCCTGGAGCAGCGCCTTCCCCAGCCCTTTGCCGCCGGCGCCCGGACCGAGGTAGATCGAGTCCTCGACCGTGTACCGGTAGGCGTTCTTCCCTGCCCACGGCTGCGCGAGCGCGTACCCGAGCACGACGCCCGAGGGCGACACCGCGACGAGGAACGGCAGACCGAGCTTGCCGAGGAATGCGAACTTCTCCCGCCAGTACGGGATGCTGCTGCGCCGCTCGTCGAGCGTCACGACGGAGTTGCTCACGAAGTGGTTGTAGATCTCGCGCACGTGGCCCAGATCGGCCGGGCGAGCCGGACGGATGCTGTACGAGAAGACGTCCGGCGCCTGCTGCGGGCGCAGATGGCGCGGCAGGACGCGACGACGGTCCCCCGGCTCGAACTGCATGCGATCAGCTTAGGGGCCGCTCCCCGTCGACGCGCCAGTCGATCGGATCGGCGCCGAGCTCCTCGAGCAGCGCATTCGCACGCGAGAACGGCCGGGACCCGAAGAAGCCGCGGCTCGCAGACAGCGGCGACGGGTGCGCGGAGGCGATGACAGGGGTGTCGCCGAGAAGAGGCTGCAGATTCGCGGCATCCCTGCCCCACAGGATCGCGACGAGCGGCTGGTCGCGGGCGACGAGGGTGCGGATCGCGAGCTCCGTGACCTTCTCCCAGCCCCAGCCGCGGTGCGAGGCGGCCTCGCCCGGTCGCACCGTGAGCACCCTGTTCAGGAGCAGCACGCCCTGGTCGCTCCAGGCCGTGAGGTCGCCGTGCGGCGCCGGCGGGATCCCGAGGTCGCTCTCGCGCTCCCGGTAGATGTTGGCGAGGCTCCGCGGCAGCGGGCGCACGTGCCGCTCGACCGCGAACGACAGGCCGATCGGGTGCCCGGGCGTCGGGTACGGGTCCTGCCCGGTGATGAGCACCTTCACCTCGCCGAGCGGACGCTGGAACGCCCGCAGCACGTCGCCACCCGCGGGCAGGTAGCCGCGTCCCTCCGCCTGCTCGGCGCGCAGCCGCTGCCCCAGGGCGGTGATCGTGTCCTGCTCGGGTGCCAGGGCCTCCGCCCAACCTGGATCGATCGCGCCGTCGGCGGCGAGCTCGGCGAGGCTGCGGGCGGTCACGACTCGTCGACCGCGCGCACGCGGAGCGGCCCGCGGGCCAGCAGGTGATTGGCCGACTGCGCGACCGGCCGCATCGTGACGAGGTCGAGGTTCACGTGGCCGGGCGCGTCGAGGGCGTAGGCGATCACCTCGGCGACGTCCTCGGCGAGGAGCGGCTGCTCGACCCCCGAGTACACGGCCTCCGCGGCCGCCTTGTCGCCGCCGAGGCGATTGAGCGTGAACTCCTCGGTGTGCACGAGTCCGGGTGCAACCTCGGAGACGCGGATCGGCTCGCCGTTGAGCTCGAGGCGCAACGCGTGGACGAGCATCGACTCCGCGGCCTTGGCCGCGTTGTAGCCCGCGCCGCCGGGATACGCCACCTGCGCTGCGGTCGAGGTCACGAAGAGCGTGTCCGCGTGTCCGTCGGCGGCCGCAGCTCGGCGCAGGAGCGGCAGGAGCCCTGCGACCAGACGCTGGCTCGACAGCACGTTCGCATCGAACATCCACTGCCAGTCGGCGACGGATCCGTCCTCGACGCGGTCGGTGCCGCGCGCACCGCCCGCCACCTGCACCAGTGCGTGCACCGGTCCCGTGGCGTCGAGCTCCTCCACGAGGGCGGCGACGGCATCCCCGTCCGTCAGGTCGCAGGCGATAGCCGATGCACCCGTCTCGGCCACGAGGGTCGCGAGCCGATTTTCGCGGCGGGCGACGCCGACGACGTCCCACCCACGTGACCGCAGCGCGCGCACCGTGGCCTCCCCGATCCCCGAGCTCGCCCCTGTCACCACTGCACGCCTGTTCGCCATGCCCTCCACCGTACGATGTTCGGCGGGATGTTCCACGGGAAAACGCGGGTTCAGACTGTTACGTCACATGTCCCGGTCCTTGTTGACATCGAGCGATATTCCGTACTGTCGCTGCAAGGCATCAGCCGCTTCGACCTTCCGACCGTTCCAGGGGGAACACATGTCCGCACCCGAGACCTGGCGTTTCGAGACCAAGCAGATTCATTCCGGCGCAGCGCCCGACCCGGTCACCAAGGCTCGTGCGACGCCGATCTACCAGACCACGTCGTACGTGTTCGACAGCGCTGACCACGCGGCGAACCTCTTCGCCCTCGCCGAGTTCGGCAACATCTACACCCGCATCCAGAACCCGACGCAGGACGTCCTGGAGCAGCGCCTCGCGGCTCTCGAAGGGGGCACCGGCGCCCTCGTCCTCTCCAGCGGCCAGGCGGCATCGACGTTCGCGGTGCTGAACATCGCCCAGGCGGGCGACCACATCGTCTCCTCCAGCTCGATCTACGGCGGCACGTACAACCTCTTCAAGTACACGCTCGCGAAGCTCGGCATCGAGGTCACGTTCGTCGAGAACCAGGACGACCCCGAGGAGTGGCGTCGTGCGGTCCGCCCGAACACGAAGCTCTTCTTCGCCGAGACGATCGGCAACCCCCAGATCAACATCCTCGACATCCGCACGGTCGCCGACGCGGCGCACGAGGCGGGCGTGCCGCTGATCGTCGACAACACGATCGCCACTCCCTACCTCATCCGCCCGTTCGAGCACGGTGCCGACATCGTCGTGCACTCGGTCACGAAGTTCCTCGGCGGACACGGCACCACCATCGGCGGCGTGATCGTCGACGGCGGCACCTTCGAGTGGTCGAAGAACGTCGAGAAGTTCCCCGGGCTCACCGAGCCAGACCCCTCGTACCACGGCGCGAGCTACACGACCGCCGTCGGCGACCCGCTGGCATACATCATCAAGGCCCGCGTGCAGCTGCTGCGCGACCTCGGCTCGTCCATCGCCCCGCAGAGCGCATGGAATCTCATCCAGGGCATCGAGACGCTGTCGCTGCGCATCGAGCGCCACGTGCAGAACGCTCAGGAGATCGCCGAGTGGCTCGACGGACGCGACGACGTCGCGAGCGTCAACTACTCCGGCCTGCCCTCCTCGCCCTGGTACGCAGCGGCGAACCGCTACGCGCCGAAGGGCGTCGGGGCAGTGCTGTCGTTCGAGCTCAAGGGCGGCGTCGAGGCGGGTCGCGAGTTCGTGAACAGCCTGTCGCTGTTCAGCCACCTCGCCAACATCGGCGACGTGCGCTCGCTCGTCATCCACCCGGCGTCGACCACGCACGCGCAGCTGACGCCCGAACAGCAGCTCACCGCCGGCGTCACGCCCGGCCTGGTGCGCCTGTCGGTCGGCATCGAGAACATCGATGACCTCAAGGCCGACCTCGACCAGGCTCTGGCGGCGGCCCGCCGCGTGTCGGAGGCGGCTCGCGCCTGACCTCGCGTCCTCGAGAAGCGCCCCGGGCTCGCCCGGGGCGCTTCTGCGTTCGGCCGGTGCACAGCCGTGAACGTCGAGAATGGAGATCCCCGCACGGAGGAGCACCATGACCGACGCCGCATCGCCGACCGCCGCCCGCGCTCGGCAGCGGACAGCCGCCCGGGTGATCGCCGTCACCGCCGCGGCGGCGCTGCTCGCGACCGTCGCGGTGTGGGTTCCGGGCAGCGTCGGCACCGCGGCATCCGTCCTCCTCCCCTGGCTGGGACTCGTGCTGGCGTCACTCGTCGTGGTCGCGCTCGTGCGCGCCCGCCGGACGCTGCTGCTCCTGGTCGTCCCCGTCCTCGTCTGGCTGCTCGCGCTCGCGCCCTCGGCTCCTGGATTCGCCGCGACGGTCGACGGCCCCACGCTCTCCGTCGTGAGCCAGAACGTGCGCGCGCACTCCGGCGGCGCCGCGTCGTCGGCCGAGCAGATCGCCGCCTCCTCCCCCGACATCGTTGCGCTCACCGAGCTGGACGGAGACAGTCTCGAGGCGGCACGCTCGACGCTCGACCAGCAGTATCCGCACTCCTACGCCGTCGGGACCGTCGGCGTGTGGAGCCGCTACCCGCTGACGAGCGCCGACGCGCTCACCCTGGGCCTCGACTGGAAGCGCGCTCTGCGCGTCACGGTGCAGACGCCGGATGCCGAGGTCGCCGTGTACGTGCTGCACGCCGACTCCGTCCGGCCCGGTCAGCAGGAGGGCCGCGACACCATGCTCGCGAATCTGGCCGACGCGGTCGCCGGCGACGGCGCACGCTCCGTCATCGCGGTCGGCGACTTCAACGCGGCGTCCGCAGACCCCGCCCTCGCCGCCCTGCGCGGACAGCTCGACTGGGTCAGGCCGACCGACGGCGCCCTCGGCTTCACCTGGCCGGCGGCGCTGCCCCTCACCCGTATCGACCAGGTGTTCGCACGCGGCCTCGACGTCGTGTCTTCGAGCACGATGCGTGCGGGCGAGAGCGACCATCTCGCCACGGTCACGACGTTCGTCCTCTGACGACGGTCGGGCTTCGACGACGGTCGGCTTCGACCGCGTTCCGCGCGACGACGCTCCCGGGCGACGTAACGTTCCGTCGCCGCCGCAGCCGCCACGGGAGAATGGAGACATGGACTGGCAGACGACCTCTGAAGACACGGTGCCCTCGGCACCCGTGACGGAGGCCGACGTCCGGCTGCTCCGCGCGCGCCCGCCCGCGACCGGAGCCTGGCGCGACGGCGATCCCCTCGGCGGTCGCCGCTTCGCCTCCTTCGGCGCGTTCCGCACGGAGAGCGGGGCAGAGCTGCCCGGCATCCGTCTCGCCTTCGAGTCGTGGGGTGAGCTCAACGCCGCCCGCGACAACGCGATCCTCGTCCTGCACGCGCTGACGGGCGACAGCCACGTGCGCGGTGAGGCCGGCGCCGGCCACCCGACCGCTGGCTGGTGGGAGGACGTCGTCGGCCCCGGCGCGCCGCTCGACACCGACCGCTGGTTCGTGATCGCCCCCAACATGCTGGGCGGATGCCAAGGTTCGACGGGACCGGCGAGCATCGGCCCGCGCGGCATCGAGTGGGCGTCGCGCTTCCCTTATCTGACGATCCGCGATCAGGTCGCGGCCCAGGTGCGCCTCGCAGATGCGCTGGGCATCGACGCATGGGCCGCGGTGATCGGCGGATCGATGGGCGGTATGCACGCCCTCGAGTGGGCCGCCACCCACCCGGAGCGGGTGGAGCGGCTCGCGGTACTGTCGTCGCCCCCGGTGACCACGGCCGACCAGATCGCGCTGAACACCGTCCAGCTGGAGACGATCCGGATGGACCCTCGTTACCTGGGGGGTGAGTACTACGACCTCTCCGACGGCGATGGGCCCCACCGGGGGCTCGCGCTCGCCCGACGCATGGCGCTGCTGAACTATCGGAGCCCGATCGAGCTGAATCAGCGGTTCCAGCGCTCCTGGCAGTCCGACGTCTCACCGCTGGGGCACGGCGGGCGGTTCGCCGTCGAGTCGTACCTCGACTTCCACGGCAACAAGTTCACCCGGCGGTTCGACGCGAACAGCTACATCACGCTCGTCGAGGCCATGAACTCGCACGACGTCGGCCGTGATCGCGGCGGCGTCGAAGCGGCGCTCGCGGCCGTGACGGCGCGCACGCTGGTGCTCGGCATCGACAGCGACCGCCTGTTCCCGGTCGACGGACAGCACCGGATCGCCCGCGGCATCCCGAACACGCTCGACGGAGACGAGGCCGTCGTCCTCGTGAGCGACTTCGGTCACGACGGCTTCCTCATCGAGACGCAGGCCGTGGGAAGCCATCTGCGCCGTCTGCTCGCGGCATGACGATCGCGGTCGCGATCACCCTCCGCTGAGCGTCCAGGGCAGCGCTGTCGTGTCGAGGCGCAGGTCGTCCCACGCGAAGACCGCACCGCCCTCCGCCGCGAGAACGCGCGTCGAGAACTGCCGCACCGCGCCCGCCGTGGCGAGTGCCTGCTCGACGGACTCGGCTGCGCTCAGCTGATGCAGGGTCATCCACGTCGGCGGGAACAGTGTCCACTCCCCCGTCGCGTGACGCGCGAGCGCCTGAGCGGGACTCACCCAGTGCGCGTCGACGACCTCGTCGGCGGAGAGCCGCATCTCACCGTCCGGCGCTTCTGCGAGGAAGAACCAGGTCCTGATCCGCACGGGCGCCTCGGACGGCGGCTGCCACCGTGAGAGGACGACGGCGTCGTCGACGACGAGACCGACCTCCTCCCAGGTCTCGCGGATGCCCGCACGACGCGCCTGGTCGACCTCGTCATCGCCCGGTCGGCGGTCGCCCTCCTCGACCTTGCCGCCCGGGAAGACCCAGGCGTCGGCGAAGGATCCTCGGCCGGGGCGGCGCATGAGGAGCACCTCGAGGCCGGCAGCCCGCTCGTCGGTTGGCGATCCGGGTCGCAGCAGCGCGACGGTGCCGGCGACGGGAAGATCATCGAGATCGGTCATCCCGTCACTCTACGGCCGGGTCTCAGACCGCAGACGAGCGACTCGTCGCGCGACGCCGCCGGCTCAGAAGACGAGCACCCGCTCAGGCCACGAGCGCCGGGCGCCGCGCCTCGGCGCGGTACGCGACAAGCGCGATGAGGAGCCCTGCGACGGCCAGGACGGCACCCGTCCACGACGGGGCGGTGAACCCCCATCCCGCGGCGATCACGACGCCGCCGAGGAAGGCGCCGAGGCTGTTGCCGATGTTGAGCGCGGAATGGTTGATCGCCGCGGCGATCGACTGGTTGTCGCCGGCGACGTCCATGAGACGCGTCTGGATCGTCGGACTGAGCGCGGCCGACACCAGGCCGACGACGAGGACGAGCGCAGCGAGCGAGACGATCCAGAACGACAGCAGCGCGAGCAGCGCGAACACAACCGCCATGACCGCGAGACCCCACAGCAGGGTCCGTCGCAGATCGATGTCGGCGAGGTGCCCGCCGACGAGGTTGCCGACGGTCATGCCGATACCCATGAGCACGAGCACGATCGGCACCACCCACTCCGGCGACCCGGCGACCTCCGTCACGAGCGGCGCGATGTAGCTGTACACGGCGAAGAACCCGCCGAAGCCGATCGCGCCGATGCCGAGCGTGAACCACACCTGGGGGATGCGGAAGACGCCGAGTTCCTGGCGCATCGTGCGGCCCGGCGTCCCGGGATGCTCCGGAACGAAGAGGAGGATGCAGACCGTCGCGATCGCGAACACGAGGGCGACGACGCCGAACGCCGCGCGCCATCCCCACTGCTGACCGAGGAACGTGCCGAGCGGCACGCCCACCACGTTCGCGACGGTGAGACCCGTGAGGATGAACGCCACGCCCTTGGCCCGGTTGCCAGGGCCCATGACATCGGCGGCGATGAGAGCGCCGATGCCGAAGTACGCGCCGTGCGGGAGCCCGGCGAGGAACCGCGACACGCCCACGAGTTCGAAGGTCGGCAGGATGACCGTGAGCGCGTTGAAGACGGTGAGCGCGATCGCCAAGCCGATGATGACGCGGTGCCGCGGGAAGCGCGCCACGAACCCGGCGATGGTCGGCGCCCCCACCACCACGCCCAGCGCGTACAGCGAGATCAGCCAGCCGGCCTGGCTCAGCGCGTCTTCAGGGCTCGAAGCCCAGAGCGTCGGCAGCAGTTCGGCGGCGATGTTCGGGAGCAGGCCCATGACGACGAACTCGGTCATGCCGATGCCGAAGCTGCCGATGGCGAGGGAGAGGAGCGCCCACTTCGCCGCACCCCTCGATTCAGTCGAGGGATTCACCGGTTCAGCTTAGCGGCTGCGGGAGGGGGCGAACGCCCCGGGGGTGGCACCGAGCACCCGGCGGAAGTGTCGGGTCAGGTGCGATTGATCATGGAATCCCGAACGGGCAGCCGCTGCCGCAGGCGGCACCCCGTCGACGAGGAGGCGACGGGCGAGGTCGATGCGTCGGCTCACGACGTACTGGTGCGGAGCGAGACCGTACGTCTGCGAGAACACGCGGATGAGATGACTGGGATGCACTCCGAACGCGGCAGCGACCTCTGCGAGCGTGAACGTCTCGGCGAAGCGGTCGTCGAGCTCTGCGCGGAGCCTGCGAGCGAGCGGGGAGTCGTCGCTCTCTGCGCTCGGCGCCCCCAGTTGCGCGAGCACGAGTCGCCGCACCGACAGCATCCAGTGCTCGGCTGCGAGAAGATCACCCGGAGCGGCGAGGGCTCCGTGGACGCGACGTATCGCCGCCATCACCGCCGGATCGGTGAGGGTCGGCTGCGCCACGGAGAGCGACTGCGCCCTGGTCGGCAGCCAGTCGCCGTCGAGGTAGACGACCCTTTTCCGATAGGGACGACCGGGGACCGCCGAGCGTCCGTCGTGCGGGATGCCGGGCGGCAGCAGAGTCAGGGCGCGCGGCGCGGCGATGTGCGAGGAGCGGTGCAGGCCGTACGAGACCGCTCCCTCGTCGACGAGCATCACCGCCCAGCCGTCGTGCGCGTGCATCGGATACGCATGCTGGAACGTCGCGTGATAGACCTCTCGAACGCCCGGGACCGCCGGATGCCACGCTCGGACGTCGTCTGCCACGCAACAAACGTACAAGACGACGCGGCGGCGGGCTCGGGATGCTGGAGGCATGACCGTTTCCCCCGCGACCTCCCTCGATCCCGATGCCGCCGTCCGTTTCGACACCAAGGTCGTGGTGCTGCTCGACGACCGCCTCGCCGCGTGGCAGGAGCTGAACGTGACCGCCTTCCTGACCTCGGGCATCACCGTGAGCGCTCCTGACCTCACGGGTGAGCCGTACCGGGACGCCGACGGCGTCGAGTACCTGCCGATGCTGCGGCAGCCCGTGATGGTCATGACGGCGCCGCCCGCTCTCCTGCGCGCCGCCAGGGCCAAGGCCTCCTCGCGCGACGACATGGCGGTCGCGGTGTACACCCGTCAGCTGTTCGACACCGGCCACGACGCCGCGAACCGTGCCGCGGTCGCCGCGGTCGGATCCGACGAGCTCGAGCTGGTCGGCGTCGCGCTGCGAGGTCCGCGCAACGCCGTGGACCGCCTGACGAAGGGTGCGCGGCTCCACGACTGACGACGGATCGCCGATCAGTCGTCGGCGTCGTCGATCGCCGCCTCGAGCCGCTCGATCTTCGCGTCGAGCTCGCCGGAGTAGCCGGGCCGGATGTCGGCCTTGAGCACGAGCGAGACCCGAGATCCGAACGGCATGACGGCCTCGGTCGCACGCTTGACCACATCCATGACCGTGTCCCAGTCCGGACCCTCGATCTCGGTGAACATGCTCGTGGTGCGGTGAGCCAGGCCCGATTCGCGAACGACTCGCACGGCGGCGGCGACCGCGTCGTGCACGGACGCGTCAGAGCGCGTCGATCCGTCGGCGGGGTCGCCGCTCGGGGCGACGGAGAAGGCGATCAGCATGGGTTCACTCCCTGATGGTGGACGGTCTGTGGGCGGGCACACGCACGAGGGCGCGGATGCCGATGGCGAGCAGGATGACGAGAAGCAGGTTGCGCAGGGTGAGCACGACCACGGGCAGCAGCTCGGCGCGCAGCAGGGCGTCGTAGTTCAGCGGATACACGAGGCAGGTGAGAGCGCACAGCGCGAGCACGACCACGGCGGGCGCCGTGGCTCTGGCACGGTCCAGGACCAGCCAGAGCACCACGGGGGCGATGAGCCAGGTCTGGAACTGCGGCGACCCGACCTTGTTGAGGACGATCAGCGTCGTCACGAGCGACAGCGCCAGGGGCGGCAGGAGGCGGAAGACGGATGCACCGCGCATCGCGGTGCGGGCGCCGATCCCCGCGATCACCAGGACCAGCACGATCATGAGCGGCGTCAGCACCGCACCGACGGCCTCCGCGCCCGCTGCGTCGATCTGGAAGGTCAGGATGTCGAAGCTGTACTCGATGCGCGCCGCACCGCCGACCGCGAGCCACACGAACGGCGTCGCGGCCACCGCCTCGATCTGCAGCCCGCGCCCCGTCTGCTCCGTGAGGAAGCCGAAGATCTCCGAATCGGCCCCGAGCACGAGGAGCACGCCGACGATCGCTGCGGAGACGGCGGCCGCGGTGAGCAGCATACGCATGCGGGTGGTCGCGGCCACGATCGCCGCTGCGAGCAGCGCCCCCGGCCAGATCTTGATCCAGGCGCCGATCGTGAGCAGTGCGGCGGCGACAGCGGGGCGGCGCGACACCCAGAGTCCGCCGATCACGGCGATCGGCACCGTGATCGCGTCGATCCGGTACAGGGCGATCGGGCCGAGCAGCACGAGCGCCGCGACCCAGAACCATGCTCCGAGACGCCGAGGCCGCGAGGGCGACCGTCCGACCAGCACCGCGAACGCGATCGCATCGAGCACGGCGACGAGCACCGCCCAGGCCACCAGGTACGCGTTCGACACTCCCATCGCGCCGACGAGCGGAGCCGCGAGCATCTTCGCAGCGACCATCGGGAGCAGCGCGAGCTGCGGGTAGACCCACGTCTCGGTGATCCCGACGATCGGTCCGCCCGAGAGCGCCGCCGAAGCCCACGGCTCGTACACGAGCACGACATCGCCCATCGGCTGGCTCGGGTACAGCCAGCCGGTCACGGCGGTGACGACGTGCACGGCGAGGAACGCCGCCCAGAGCAGCACGGCGTGCGCCGACACCCCTCGGCTCATGCCAGGAGTTCCGCGATGACGCCGGGGAGGGCGTGCGCGACGTCGAGTGCGACGATGGGATGCCCTGGCCTGCCGTCGTCGACTCCTGCAGCCCGCCGCGCAGCACGACCGTGGAGCCATGCCCCGGCTGCCGCGATGTCGGCGATCTCGGCGTCCGGGTTCGCGGCCAGGAGCGCTCCGAGGACCCCGCCCAGCACATCACCGGTGCCCGCGGTCGACAGCCACCCCGTTCCCGCTTCGACGGTGAGGGGAGGGCCGTCGGGACGGGCGATGATCGTGCGCGCCCCCTTCAGCAGCACGACAGCGCCGACGGCCTCTGCCACGGCCGTCGCGACGCCCTCGCGGTCGGCATTCTCGTCCACGCCCAGACGCTCCTGCAGGCGGGAGAACTCTCGACCGTGCGGCGTGAGCAGCATCGGCGCATGCGTCTCGGATGCCGTAGCGACGTCGGCCGCGAGATCCAGGGCACCCGCGTCGACGACGACAGCGTCCTCCCCCGCGAGGATCTGTCGCAGCTCGTGCTCCTCCTCCGCGGTGCGGGACGCGGCATCCGTGCCCGACCCGATCACCCAGGCTCCCACCCGCGCTCCGACCGCGTGCGGACTGACCACGGTCTCGGGCCTCCGCGCAAGCACGGCATCGGCCGCTCGCCCCTCGCCGATGTAGCGGACGAAACCGGCCCCCGCGCGCCACGCCGCCTCGACGCCCAGCACCGCGGCGCCTGGATACGCGGACGATCCGGTGCGCAGGCCGACGACGCCCCGCGAGTACTTGTCGTCGTCGGCGCCGGGCACCCGCAGGAATCGGGCGGTGTCGCCGCGGGACCATTCACGCGCTTCGGACATGTCTCCACGTTAGTGCGGCGACCCCGGCATGCCCCCGAGCGCCGTAGCGTTGTCGCGTGAGCATCCTCTTCTCCCCCGCGACCTTCCGATCCGTCACCGTCCGCAACCGCCTCTGGGTCTCGCCGATGTGCATGTACAGCGCCGTCGACGGCGTCGTGCAGGAATGGCACCACACCCACCTCGCCCAGTTCGCCTCCGGCGGCGCGGGACTCGTCATCGCCGAGGCGACGGCCGTCGTCCCCGAGGGTCGCATCTCCCCGCGGGACGCCGGGCTCTGGAGCGACGAGCAGCGCGATGCGTGGGCGCCGATCGTCGACGCGATCCACGCGCGCGGCGCCGCGGCGGGCGTGCAGCTCGCCCACGCGGGCCGCAAGGCCTCGACCTGGTGGCCGTGGGCCGCGGAGCGCGGCTCCGTGCCGGTCGACGAGGGCGGCTGGGTCACGACCGCGCCATCGCCGATCGCCTTCGAGGGCTACGCCGTGCCGACCGAGCTCGACGAGACGGGCATCGACGCGGTCGTCGACGGCTTCGTCGCTGCCGCTCGTCGCGCGGTCGACGCGGGCTTCGACGTGCTCGAACTGCACGGCGCGCACGGCTACCTCCTGCACCAGTTCCTCTCCCCCCTCTCGAATCAGCGAACCGACGGCTACGGCGGGTCGCTCGAGAACCGGGCGCGCCTGCTGCTTCGCATCCTCGACGCGGTGCGCCTCGAGGTGGGAGACGGCGTGCCGCTCTTCGTGCGGATCTCCGCCACGGACCACGCCGACAGCGGCTTCACGCCGGACGAAGCCGCGACGGTCGCGGCGTGGGCGACCGAGCACGGCGCCGACCTCATCGACGTGTCCAGCGGCGGGCTCGTCGCCCACCAGCAGATCGCCGTGCACCCCGGGTACCAGGTGCCGCTCGCCGAGACCGTTCGGCAGGGTGGCCGCATCCCCGTCTCGGCGGTCGGTCTCATCACCGCGGCGGAGCAGGCCGAGCGGGTGCTCGCCGAGGGCTCAGCCGATGCGATCTTCGCCGGGCGCGAGTGGCTGCGCGACCCGCACTTCGGTCTGCGGGCGGCGCATGAGCTCGGCGCAGACATCGCCTGGCCTCCGCAGTACGAGCGGGCGCGCTGGCGCTGAGGCACCGCCCGATATCACAGCGGCCCTCCGGATCGGATGATCCGGAGGGCCGCTGTCTGCGCATGTCAGTGCCCGCGCACGCGCCGCGTGGCGTCCTGCACCTCTCCGACGAGCTCCTCCAGGATGTCCTCGAGGAACAGCACGGCCGTCGTGCGGCCCTGCGCGTCGCGCACCTTGGCGAGATGACGGCCGGCTCGGCGCATCACGGCGAGCGCGTCCTCGAGGTCGGTGTCCTCCTGCACGGGCACCATGTGGTGGATCCGCTTGGCGGGGAGCGGCTCGAAGAGCTTCGCCTCGGCATCCGGCCCGTCCGACGCCCGCAGGATGTCCTTGAGATGGACGTACCCGACGGGAGCGTCCTCCTCGTCGACGATCACGTACCGGGAGAATCCGTAGCGGGCGACGGCCTTCTCGATGTCGTCCGGCGTGGTCGTCTGCGGCAGCGTCACGAGATCGCTGAGCGGCACCGCGACGTCCCTGGCCTTCTTGTCGGTGAACTCCACCGCCGCGGCGACCGCACCGGCGGTGTCCATGAGCACCCCTTCGCGGCGGGACTGGTCGACGATCGTCGCGACCTCGTCGAGCGTGAAGGTCGACGCGGCCTCGTTCTTCGGCTCGACGCGGAACAGGCGCAGCACGCCGTTCGCGGCGGCGTTCAGCACCCAGATCACCGGCATGAACGCCTTCGACACCCACACCAGCGGCGGAGCCAGCAGCAGCACCGCGCGGTCCGGAACCGAGAACGCGAGGTTCTTCGGCACCATCTCGCCGAACACGACGTGCAGGAACGAGACGATCAGCAGCGCGATCGCGAACGACACCGTGTCGACGACGGCATCCGACCAGCCGATCGCGTGCAGCGGAGCCGCGAGCAGGTGGTGGATCGCCGGCTCCGACACGTTCAGGATCAGCAGCGAGCAGATCGTGATGCCCAGTTGCGAGGTCGCCAGCATGAGCGTGGCGTGCTCCATCGCGTACAGCGCGGTCTTCGCGGACCGCGATCCCTGCTCGGCACGCGGCTCGATCTGCGAGCGCCGGGCGGAGATCACTGCGAACTCCGCGCCGACGAAGAAGGCGTTGGCGACGAGGAGCACCACGAGCCAGGCGAGTCCGGCCCAATCGCTCATCGGGTCACCTCACCCTCGACGTCGGTCGCTCCGGGGACGTAGCGGATGCGATCGACGCGGCGTCCGTCCATCCGCACGACGTGCAGCGTGCCGGTGTCAAGCGGAACCTCGTCTCCGACGGCCGGCACCCGCTCGAGCACGCTCATCACGTAGCCTCCGACGGTGTCGTACACGTCGCCCTCCGGGACGTCGACGCCGGCGCGGCGCCGGAGCTCGTCCGGTCGCAGCTCGCCGGGGAACGTGATGCCGTCGCGGCCGGTGATGACGCCGGCGCGCGTGCGGTCGTGCTCGTCCGAGACCTCGCCGACGATCTCCTCGACGAGGTCCTCCAGAGTGACGAGACCCGCGGTCCCGCCGTATTCGTCGACGACGACCGCCAGCTGGTAGCCGCGGGCCCGGAGCTCGGCGACGAGTCCGTCGACGTGCGCCGTCTCCGGCACCCGCAGCGGTTCGGTCGCCAGGGCGCCGGCCGGCACCTCGGCCCGCCGATCGCGCGGCACCGAGATCGCCGCCTTCAGGTGCACGACGCCGGTGATGTCGTCGAGGTCCTCGCCGTAGACGGGGAAACGACTGTGACCGGTCCGGCGCGCCATCCTCAGCACCTCGTCGGCGGGGTCGGCGGCGTCGATCGCGTGCATGCTCGGCCGCGCGGTCATCACGTCGGCCGCGGTGAGGCGGGAGAAGGTCAGTGTGCGGTCGAGCAGAGTCGCCGTGTCGGCTTCGAGCACGCCGGCGCTGGCCGAGCGGCGCACGAGCGACGAGAGCTCCTCAGCGGTACGCGCACCCGAGAGCTCCTCCTTCGGCTCGATGCCCATACCGCGCAGCACGCCGTTCGCCGAGCCGTTGAGCACGACGACCGCCGGCTTGAAGACCGTGGTGAAGGCGACCTGGAAGGGCACGACGAGCTTGGCCGTCTGCCTCGGCAGCGCGAGGGCGAAGTTCTTGGGCACCAGCTCGCCGAGGATCATCGACAGCGCGGTGGCGATCAGCATCGCGACGACCGTCGCGATCGGCGATACGGTCGCCTCGGGGAAGCTCCAGGCGAGGAGCGTCGGCCGCAGCATGTTCGAGATCGCCGGTTCCATGGTGTAACCGGTCAGCAGCGTCGTCAGGGTGATGCCGAGCTGCGCGGCCGAGAGGTGCGTGGACGTGTGCCGCAGCGCGCCGATCGTCATGGCCAGACGGGTCTCACCCCGCGCCTGACGCGCCTCGAGCTCGGCGCGATCGAGATTGACCAGTGCGAACTCGCTCGCGACGAACAGTCCGGTGCCGATCGTGAGCAGGAGCCCCACGCCCAGCAGGATGTAATCCATCACAGGTTCCCCTCACGAGCGAGAGGCGGGCGGTGGGGCGAGGTACTGCAACTGGGAGGGTCGTCCATAGTGAGCAGAATAATACGGGATCCGGCCCACGGACGGGCTGTCACCAGCTGACGGGGAGCGCCTTGCCCTCCTCGTATCCCGCCGCCGACTGCAGGCCGACGAGGGCCCTCTCATGGAACTCGGGCACCGACGACGCGCCCGCGTACGTGAACGAGGAGCGGACCCCCGAGGTGATCATGTCGAGCAGGTCCTCGACGCCCGGACGCAGCGGGTCGAGATAGATCTTCGACGACGAGATGCCCTCGGCGAACAGCTCTTTGCGCGCGCGCTCGTAGGCGTCGAGGCGCCCGAAGCGCGCCTGCACGGCCTTGGTCGACGCCATGCCCCACGATTCCTTGAACACGCGACCCTCGGCGTCCGACTGCAGCTCGCCCGGCGCCTCGATCGTGCCGGCGAACCACGAGCCGATCATGACGGATGCCGCGCCGGCGGCGAGCGCGAGCGCGACGTCGCGGGGGTAGCGCACTCCCCCGTCCGCCCACACGTGCGCACCGAGCTCGCGAGCGGCCTCTGCCGTCTCCAGCACCGCCGAGAACTGCGGGCGCCCGACGGCCGTCATCATGCGCGTCGTGCACATCGCCCCCGGCCCGACGCCGACCTTGAGGATCGACGCGCCCGCGTCGACGAGATCGCGGACGCCGTCGGCGGTGACGATGTTGCCCGCCACGATCGGGATGCCGAGGTCGAGGTCGGCCACGGCGCGCAGTGCGTGCAGCATCCCCTCCTGATGCCCGTGCGCGGTGTCGACGACGAGCACGTCGACACCCGCTCCGGCGAGCGCGCGCGCCTTGGCCGCGACGTCGCCGTTGATCCCCACGGCCGCGGCGACCGCAAGGCGGCCGTCGGTGTCCACGGCAGGGCCGTACAGGGTCGAGCGCAGCGCGCTGCGGGCACTCAGCGTGCCGACGAGGTGTCCGTGCCTGGTCACCGTGACCATCTCGACGCCCGCCTCTGTGATCACGTCGAAGGCGTGCCGACCGGAGCCGATGTCGTCGGCGTCGAGCGACGGCGTGCCGGCGTGCACGAGGTCTCCCAGCTGCGCATCGGGCAGTGCGGTCGCGAGCCTGGCCGCCGGGAGGATGCCGAGGATGCGGTCCGCATCGTACGGCGCCTCGCCTCTGGCGACCACGACCCCGTGTCCTGGGGCGGCGGGGAACAGGCGCAGCGCGTCGGCGACCGAGGCCTCCGGGGGCAGCACGACGGGGGTGTCCCACAGCACCGGCTGCGCCTTCACGTCGCGGATGGCCGCGTCGAGCTCCTGCAGGGGCAGGTCCTGCGGGAGCACTCCCAGACCGCCGCGCCGCGCCAGCACGGCGGCGAGTCGGGGACCGGTGACCGAGTTCATGTTCGAGGCCACCAGCGGCAGCGTCGCCGGTGTGCCGTCCAGCGGCGCCAGATCGACCTGGAGGCGGCTCGTGACGGCCGAACGACGCGGCACGAGGAAGACGTCGGAGTAGGTCAGATCGACCGAGGGCGATGCACCGGAGAATTCCATGAGTCCACGGTATCCGGATCGGCCGGACGCGGGGTCCTCGCCTGGACGATCCTCAGCGGAAACACGTTAGGCTTGATGGTCGAGAGTGTGCGGGCCCGGACGCATCCTGACGTCCTGATGCGCACACGTGGAATTCAGCGATGAAAGAGGGCGATCGAGCGTGTCGAACCAGGTGACCGGCGTCAGCGGCGACGGGGGGTTCGGAGCCAATTCCTGGCTCGTGGAAGAGCTCTACGAGCAGTTCAAGGTCAACCGCGACTCCGTCGACAAGGAGTGGTGGCCGATCCTGGAGAAGTACCACTCGGATGCCGGATCCGGCACGGCACCGGCGGCTCCCGAGGCTGCGCCGACGACGCACCCCGTGACGGCGCCGATCCCCGTCATCGGCGCCCAGCCCGTGGCGCGCACGACCGCGAAGCCCGCCGCGGCGGCGCCGATCCCCGCTCAGGCGCCGAAGCCGGCGGCCAAGGAGGCCGAGGACGCGGCGGAGGAGGACAAGGTCACTCCGCTCCGCGGACTGCCGAAGACCCTGGCCGCGAACATGGACGAGTCCCTGACCGTCCCGACCGCGACCAGCGTCCGCACCATTCCCGCCAAGCTGATGATCGACAACCGCATCGTCATCAACAACCACATGGCTCGCACCCGCGGCGGCAAGATCAGCTTCACCCACCTCATCGGCTGGGCGCTCATCCGCACGCTCGACGAGTTCCGCAGCCAGAACGTCTTCTACGCCGAGATCGACGGCAAGCCCTCGGTCGTCGCACCCGCGCACGTGAACCTCGGCATCGCCATCGACCTGCCCAAGCCCGACGGCACCCGCGCTCTCATGGTCCCGAGCATCAAGCGCGCCGACACCATGACCTTCTCGGAGTACCTCACGGCCTACGAGGACCTCGTCACCCGCGCCCGCAACAACAAGCTGACCGCGACCGACTTCCAGGGCACCACGGTCTCGCTCACCAACCCCGGCGGGATCGGCACCGTGCACTCCGTGCCGCGTCTCATGAAGGGCCAGGGCTGCATCATCGGCGCCGGCGCCCTCGAGTACCCGGCCGAGTTCCAGGGCGCGAGCCCGAAGACGCTCAACGAGCTCGCGATCGGCAAGACGATCACGCTCACCAGCACGTACGACCACCGCGTCATCCAGGGCGCCGGCTCCGGCGAGTTCCTGAAGAAGGTGCACGAGCTCCTCATCGGCCAGCGCGGCTTCTACGACGACATCTTCGCCGCACTCCGCATCCCGTACTCCCCCATCCGCTGGAACCCCGACATCGCGGTCGACCTCGCCGAGCGCGTCGACAAGCAGTCGCGGGTGCAGGAGCTCATCAACTCCTACCGCGTGCGCGGTCACCTGATGGCCGACATCGACCCGCTCGAGTACGTGCAGCGCTCGCACCCCGACCTCGAGATCGAGAGCCACGGACTCACGTTCTGGGACCTCGACCGCGAGTTCGTCACCGGAGGCTTCGGCGGCCGTCGTGTCGCCAAGCTCCGCGACATCCTCGGCGTGCTCCGCGATTCGTACTGCCGCACGCTCGGCATCGAGTACATGCACATCCAGGACCCGGAGCAGCGCCGGTGGTTCCAGGAGAAGGTCGAGGTCAAGTACCAGAAGCCCGGCCACGATGAGCAGCTGCGCGTGCTGCGCAAGCTGAACGAGGCCGAGGCCTTCGAGACGTTCCTGCAGACGAAGTTCGTCGGTCAGAAGCGCTTCTCGCTCGAGGGCGGCGAGTCGCTCGTCCCGCTGCTCGACGAGATCCTCCAGGGCGCGGCGACCGCCGGCCTCGAGGGCGCGGCGATCGGCATGGCCCACCGCGGACGCCTCAACGTGCTGACGAACATCGCCGGAAAGACCTACGGCCAGGTCTTCCAGGAGTTCGAGGGAACCCAGACCCCCGGCAACCAGCGCGGGTCGGGCGACGTCAAGTATCACCTGGGCACCGAGGGCACCTTCGTCGCGGACGACGGGTCCGAGCTCCCGGTGTATCTCGCCGCCAACCCCTCGCACCTCGAGACGGTCGACGGCGTGCTCGAGGGCATCGTGCGCGCCAAGCAGGACCGCAAGCCGATCGGCACCTTCACCTGGCTGCCGATCCTCGTGCACGGCGATGCGGCGTTCGCGGGTCAGGGCGTGGTGGTCGAGACGCTGCAGATGTCGCAGCTCCGCGGATACCGCACGGGCGGCACCGTCCATGTCGTCGTGAACAACCAGGTCGGCTTCACGACGCTCCCGAACGACTCGCGCACCTCGGTGTACGCCACCGACGTCGCGAAGACGATCCAGGCCCCCGTGCTGCACGTGAACGGCGACGACCCGGAGGCCGTCATCCACGTCGCGCAGCTCGCCTTCGAGTACCGCGAGCGCTTCCACCGCGATGTCGTGATCGATCTCGTCTGCTACCGCCGCCGCGGTCACAACGAGGGCGACGACCCCTCGATGACGCAGCCGCTCATGACCGACCTCATCCAGGCCAAGCGCTCGGTGCGCAAGCTCTACACCGAATCGCTCGTCGGCCGCGGCGACATCACCGAGGAGGAGTACGACCAGGCGAAGGCGGACTTCCAGAACCGGCTCGAGATCGCGTTCGCCGAGACCCACGCCGCCGAGACCGGCGCGACCCCGGTCGTGTCGGAGCAGGCACCGGTCGAGGAGCAGGTCGGAGCGCCCGAGGTGACGGGCGTGTCCAACGAGGTCATCCAGCTCATCGGCGACGCGTTCGTCAACAAGCCGGAGGGCTTCACGGTGCACCCGAAGCTGCAGCAGCAGCTCGAGAAGCGCCTGGACATGAGCCGCAACGGCAACATCGACTGGGGCTTCGGCGAGCTGCTGGCCTTCGGCTCGCTCCTCGTCGAGGGCACGCCCGTGCGCCTCGCCGGCCAGGACTCGCGACGCGGCACCTTCGTGCAGCGGCACGCGACCCTGCACGACCGCGCGAACGGCCAGGAGTGGCTGCCGCTGTCGAACCTCTCCGACTCACAGGGGCGCTTCTTCGTCTACGACTCGCTGCTCAGCGAGTACGCAGCGCTCGGGTTCGAGTACGGGTACTCGGTCGAGGCGCCGGAGGCGCTGGTGCTGTGGGAGGCGCAGTTCGGCGACTTCGTCAACGGCGCCCAGTCGGTCATCGACGAGTACATCTCGGCGGCGGAGCAGAAGTGGGGTCAGCAGTCCAGCGTCACGCTGCTCCTCCCCCACGGCTACGAGGGACAGGGCCCCGATCACTCGTCCGCGCGGATGGAGCGCTTCCTGCAGCTCTGCGCACAGGACAACATGATCGTCGCTCGTCCGTCCACGCCCGCGTCGTACTTTCACCTGCTGCGCCGCCAGGCCTACGCGCGCCCCCGCAAGCCGCTCATCGTCTTCACCCCGAAGGCCATGCTGCGTCTGCGCGGCGCGACGAGCCCGGTCGAGGCGTTCACACAGGGCCGTTTCGAGCCCGTGATCGACGACGGTCGCGACCTCGATCGCAACGCCGTCAAGCGCGTGCTCGTGCACTCGGGCAAGGTGCACTGGGATCTGCGTTCCGAGCTGGAGAAGAACCCGAACCCCGAGATCGCGCTCGTGCGGCTCGAGCAGCTGTACCCGACACCCATCGAAGCCCTCAAGGCCGTCACCGACTCGTACCCGAACGCCGAGCTGGTGTGGGTGCAGGAGGAGCCGGAGAACCAGGGCGCCTGGCCGTTCCTGGCCCTGGCCTTCGCCGACGTGCCAGGCGACCGCTCGTTCCGCCCGATCGCACGTGCGGCGTCCGCATCGCCGGCGACCGGGTCGTCGAAGGTGCACGCCGCCGAGCAGACGAAGCTGCTCCGTGAGGCACTGACGCTCGCCTGAGCGGACACCCGCTCAGCAGAAGCACGAAGGGCGCCGCGACCGAGGTCGCGGCGCCCTTCGTCGTGCGGGACGGTGTCAGTACCAGATGTCCAGGCCCGGGGCCGGAGTGCTCATGAACGAGCGGTCGATCGCGGCCACGGCATCCGCATCCGCCTCGATGCGACCTGCACCGTGCAGCGCGGAGGCACGCACCCCACCGGCGTAGAGCGAGGAGAGCGCCGAGACATCGAGCTCGACATCCGGGGCGCCCGTGCTCGCCGGCTCGACCTGGGCCGCCCCGTCGGCACCGATCCGAAGTCGCCACTCGCCGTCGGCGAAACCGAGCACGTCGCGCACACCGAGCACGAGGTCGAGAGGTGCCGCGTAGCGGCGCGCGGTCAGGCAGGCAGCGACGTCGAGGATGCGCAGCCACCCGTGGTCGTGCAGCGTCTGCGTGACGCCGCGCTGATCGTGCACGAGCCACGGCAGGGGGTCGTCGACCGGACGCAGCTCGGCTTCGACCCCGTCGACGAGGTCGTGCTCCAGGGCGAACCTCCAGAGCTCCGCCGTCGCTTCGGCCGTCTCGGCCACGAGGAGGCGCACGGAAAGGGTGTGCCTCCAGGCGGTGCCGGATCCCTCCTCGGCGAGCGTGTACGCCATGGCCCCTCGCACCTCGCCCGATCCGTCGCGGTAGCGCACGCCGCGCACCCTGTCGCGGTCCGAGTCACTGGGAGACAGCCCCGCCATCCCGCCCCACCGGGCGGACCACCCGGGGATCTGACCGGGACGCCCGGTGCGGGCCCGTTCGTGGACCGCGCCCAGCTCGTCCGCCAGCGCGTCGCGGTCGATGTACTCGAGACGCCCGGGTGCCGCAGGCGCGGCCCAGCCCGCGCGGCGCGCATCGACGCGGTAGCGCATCACGGGAACGGCCGAGCCGAAGCCGTAGCGCCCGTAGATGGTGGCCTCCGACACGGTGAGTCCCGCGAGCGGCACCCCGGCTGCGGCAGCGGCTCGAAGCTCCCCCTCGAGGAGTGCGCGGGCGATGCCGCGGCGACGGTGGGTCGCGGAGACGGTGACCCCGCTGATCGCCCACATCGGCAGTTCGCCCCCACCGGGGAGCGTCATGGGCGTGACCCAGGAGTCGATCGTCGCCACAGGCCGACCGTCCGGCACCGCGGAGTCGTACACGCCCGTGTTCCGGCGGGACTCGAAGGTGGGCCGTCCGAACGCGAGCGCTTCGGCGGTCGACTCCGGGCCGAGAAATCCGCGCGACACGGCGCGCTGGAACGCCTCAGCCGCAGCCGCATCGCTCACGTCGATCACGCGGTAATCGAGTCCTCGTGCAGACAGGCGTCCGGCGGATGCGGAGTCGGCGGGGATGTCGCGGGCGTCGATGATCGTCATGCCCCCAGCCTATGGGCGGCGACAGACGCCGACGAGTGCGCAGACGGCGCCGGGGTCAGTGCTGCGCGGCCTGCACCTCGCGGAGACGCGCGAACACCTGGTCGCGCAGCTCCTCGGGCGCCGTCTCTCTGCACGCCCTGGCGACGACCTCGGTGAGGGTCTTCGCCACGAGCGCCTCATCCCGGCAGGACGGGCAGTTCTCGAGATGCTCGCGGATCTCCGAATGCTCGGTCTTGCACACCTCGTTGCGGAGGTACTCCTCCAGATCCTGGCGGGCCTTGTCGCAGCCGCAGTCGCTCATTTCCTGCTCCTCGTGTCGGCCGCGGAGATTCCCCGCTCCGCGGCATAGTCGGCCAGCAGCTCGCGAAGCATACGCCTGCCCCGGTGCAGGCGGCTCATCACGGTGCCGATGGGCGTCTTCATGATGTCGGCGATCTCCTGGTAGGCGAAGCCCTCCACGTCCGCGAGGTACACCGCCAGACGGAAGTCCTCGGGAACCGCCTGCAGAGCGTCTTTCACGACGGATGCCGGCATGTGGTCGATCGCCTCGGCCTCCGCCGACCTGCTGTGCGATGCGGTCGTCGACTCCGCGCCGCCCAGCTGCCAGTCCTCGAGCTCGTCGATGGTCCCCTGGAACGGCTCCCGCTGCTTCTTGCGGTAGATGTTGATGTACGTGTTCGTGAGGATCCGGTACAGCCAGGCCTTGAGATTCGTGCCCTGCGCGAACGTCGACCAGGAGCCGTACGCCTTCACGAACGTCTCCTGCACGAGGTCGGCCGCATCGGCGGGATTGCGCGTCATGCGCATCGCCGCCGCGTAGAGCTGGTCCATGAAGGGCAGCGCCTGCTCCTCGAACTCGCGTCGAGGGTCGCCGACCGTGTCTACCGTCTCGGTGTCATCCATCACCGGCCAGTCTAGGCCGCCGAGTCGCACCGAACCGCGTTCGAGCGTGGCGAGCATTCTCTCTCCTCCTGGGCGAGTCCGCGCCGATCGGTGAGGCGAGGACTCGTTGTCACTAAGGTGGGAACCGATGAGCGCCAACAGGTATTCCCCGTCCCCGGCCCAGGGCTCCTACGCCGCGCCGACGACCGCTGATCCCGTGCGCGCCACGCTCACGATCCCCGGCTCCAAGTCGCTGACGAACCGCGAGCTCATCATCGCCGCGATCGCCGACGGTCCCGGTCGCCTCATCGCCCCGCTGCACTCCGACGACTCGCGCCGGATGGTCGACGCACTGCGCGCTCTGGGGGTCGGCATCGAGGAGGTCGAGGGAGACGGCGAGTTCGGGCCCGACCTGGTGGTGACACCGGCGAAGCTCCGCGGCGGCACCACGATCGACTGCGGTCAGGCGGGCACCGTCATGCGCTTCATCTCGCCGCTCGCGGGCCTGGCCGAGCACGACGTGCATCTCACCGCGCACGAGACCGCCCTGCATCGCCCGATGGGCGGCCTCATCAGCGCTCTGCGCGACCTGGGTGTCGACATCGACGACGAGGGCACCTGGGCGCTGCCCTTCACGATCCGCGGTCACGGTCGCATCCGGGGCGGACGCGTCGAGATCGACGCCTCCGCGTCCAGTCAGTTCGTCTCCGGCCTCCTTCTCGCGGCACCGCGCTTCGACGTCGGCCTGCACCTCGTGCACACCGGCGAGCACCTGCCGAGCCTCCCCCACATCGACATGACGATCGAGGCGCTGAGCCGCCGCGGCATCCGCATCGAGCGCCCGGCGGTCGGCGAGTGGCTCGTCGAGGCCGGAGTGCCGCGGGCGAAGGAGATCGCGATCGAGCCCGACCTCTCGAACGCCGCCCCCTTCCTGGCGGCAGCTCTCGTCTCGGGCGGCGCCGTCTCGGTGACGGGATGGCCCGTGCATTCGACGCAACCCGGCGCCCTCCTGCCAGAGATCCTGCAGGCGATGGGCGGGCACGTCAGCCGGCACGGCGGTGCGCTGACGGTCAAGGCGGGAACCGAGATCCGCGGTCTCGACCTCGATCTGTCCGCCGCGAGCGAGCTGACGCCGACCCTCGTCGGCCTCGCGGCGTTCGCCTCCGGTCCGACCACCATTCGCG
The DNA here is from genome assembly GCF_002362255.1 of Microbacterium sp. SZ1. Classification (GTDB taxonomy): domain Bacteria; phylum Actinomycetota; class Actinomycetes; order Actinomycetales; family Microbacteriaceae; genus Microbacterium. Next base: position 116,963 of record NZ_LPVV01000012.1, read on the forward strand.
GCATCGGCCACATCCGCCTGCACGAGACCGACCGCATCGCGGCGCTGATCCGCAATCTTCGCGAGCTCGGCGGCGAGGCGGAGGAGCTTCCGGACGGCCTGCGGATCATCCCCCGCGAGCTGCACGGCGGCGTGTGGATGGCGCACCACGACCACCGCATGGCGACGACGGGAGCGCTGGTCGGGCTGCGGACCGCCGGCGTCGAGGTCGACGACATCGGCACCACGGCCAAGACCCTTCCCGAGTTCACCCTCCTCTGGGACAGGATGCTGCGAGGCGCGGCCGCGTGAGCTGGCTCGACGACTCCGACGACCTCGACGACGAGTACGAGGAGTACGACGAGAGCGACATCCGCACGCGTCCGAACCCGAAGGCCAACCGTCCCCGGACCAAGCGCCGGCCAGCGCACGACGACGCGCAGATCGGCCGCGTGCTGGGCGTCGATCGGGGCCGGTACACCGTGATGATCGGCGAGGACACCGCCGAGGAGCGGACCATCACGGCCGCCAGGGCGCGCGAGCTCCGTCGCACGCCCATCGTCACCGGCGACCGCGCGCGCGTGGTGGGCGACACCTCAGGGGACGAGGGCACCCTCGGCCGGATCGTGGGCATCGTCGACCGCACGTCGCTGCTGCGTCGCAGCGCCGACGACACCGATCAGGTCGAGCGGGTCATCGTCGCGAACGCCGATCAGATGCTCGTCGTCGTGGCTGCCGCCGACCCCGAGCCGCGGGAGCGCCTCGTCGACCGCTATCTCGTCGCTGCGCTGGATGCCGGCATCCGCCCCCTCCTGGTCGTCACCAAGACCGACCTCGCCGACCCCTCGGCCTTCCTCTCCCACTTCGACGGCCTCGACCTGCGCGTCTTCACGAGCGCCCGCGACGAGATGCCGGTCGACGAGATCGGCGAGGCCCTCATCGGTCACTCGACCGTGTTCGTCGGTCACTCCGGGGTGGGCAAGTCGACGCTCGTGAACGCGCTCGTACCGAGCGCTCTCCGCGCGACAGGGCACGTCAACCAGGTCACGGGCCGCGGCCGCCACACCTCCTCGTCGACGGTGTCGTTGCGCTATGAGAGCGCTGCCGGTCGAGGCTGGGTCATCGACACCCCTGGCGTCCGCTCGTTCGGTCTCGGACACGTCGACCCCGCGAACATCCTCGCCGCGTTCACCGAGTTGGCCGCGATCGCCGAACAGTGCCCGCGAGGCTGCACGCACCTGCCCGACGCGCCGGATTGCGCACTGATCGAGGCGGCGGAACGCGGGGAGCTGAGCGAGACCGGCATGGCGCGTCTCGACTCGCTGCAGCGGCTGCTGCAGACCTTCGCCGACAAGGCGGAGCAGGCGCCCGGCCGCTAGGCTGAAGGCGTGACTGAGCGCCTCGACACCGGATCCGCAGCCCCCGAGTTCACCCTCGCCGACCAGGACGGGAACGACGTCTCCCTCGCCGACCTCCGCGGGCGGAAGACCGTCCTCTACTTCTACCCGGCGGCGATGACCCCGGGCTGCACCACGCAGGCGTGCGACTTCCGCGACAGCATCTCCTCCCTCGAGGGAGCCGGATACCGCGTCGTCGGCATCTCGCGCGACGAGCCGTCGAAGCTCAGGGCGTTCCGCGAGCGCGACGGTCTCACCTTCACGCTCCTCAGCGACCCCGATCACGCCGTGCACGCCGCCTACGGCGCGTGGGGCGAGAAGATGAACTACGGCAAGGTCGTCGAGGGCGTCATCCGCTCGACCTTCGTGCTCGACGAGGAGGGCACGATCACGCTCGCTCAGTACAACGTCAAAGCCACCGGGCACGTGGCTCGGCTGCGCAAGCAGCTCGGTATCGACGCCTGAGCGTCATTCCGTCGGACGCGCGTTCTCGGCGCGGGCGCTCGCGACGAGCAGCGCGAAACCGAGCGCACCGGGTAGGCCGAGGGCGAGCGTGAACAGCCACTGCACGGGCTGGATCGTGAGCGACGCGAGCGCGAGCGCGACGGCGAGGACCTGGAACACGATCCCGCCGGAGCGCGCCCACGAGCGTCCGCCGTTCGCGCCCACTGCGAAGGCGATGAGAGCGGCCGCGCCGAGGAGTGTCAGCACGATCAGCGCGAGCGCCGTCGGCAGCGACGCGGCATTCCCGGCGCCCAGGCCGATCAGCTCGATGAGCGCGAACACGATCAGCGCCAGGCCCTCCAGAGCCAGGACGGCGGCGGCGGCGCGAGCCAGGGCTGGTGAGCGCACGATGTCTCCTGAGAATCGAATGAGAAGCGAAGAAACCCTTGATTTCGCCGGTTTCATGTAACAGAATAGACAGCGTCATGTGCTCCCACAGCGGCGTGGGGCGGGCTTCCTGCCCGCATCACAGAATGCGGGCATCCGTCCGTATCTCAACAGGGTAGCTGAACCCGAACTGCGACCCGAAATCCGAGTCATCGCGCTGCGACGACTCACAAGTCCCACACCGAGGAGCCCCCATGGATTGGCGCGACAAGGCCGCCTGTTTGACTGTCGACCCCGAGCTTTTCTTCCCGGTCGGCAACACCGGCCCGGCCGTCGACCAGATCGAGAAGGCGAAGACCGTCTGCGCCACCTGCACGGTCACCGAGATCTGCCTGCAGTACGCGCTCGAGACCAGCCAGGACTCCGGCGTCTGGGGCGGTCTCTCCGAGGACGAGCGTCGCGCCCTCAAGCGGCGCGCAGCGCGCGCCCGTCGCGCCTCCTGATCCGCGTCGCGCCCCGCGCGATGAGAAACGGCCCGAGACGATGTCTCGGGCCGTTCTCGTGACCGAGGTCACGCGGTGAGCCACCGGAGGGGGATGTCGATCACGACCTCCGTCCCCTCCCCCTCGCTCCCGCGCCACTCGATCGAGCCACCCAGCTCGCCCTGGATCAGAGTGCGGATGATCTGGGTGCCCAGGCCCTGACCGATGCGTCCCTCGGGGAGACCGTGACCGGTATCGCGCACAGTGACGCGCAGATTCTCCTCCGTGCGGGCCGCGTCGATCTCGACGATGCCCTCCTGCCCGGCGAGGCCGTGCTCGACCGCGTTGGTGACGACCTCCGTGAGCGCGAGGGCGAGCGGCGTCGCGTACTCGCTCGGCAGCACGCCGAACCGACCGGTCGACCGCGTGCGGGCTCGCGTGTTGGGTGCGGACGCGACCTCCGCGACCAGCTTGAGCACGCGGTGGAAGACCTCGTCGAAGTCGACCTTCTGAGTGAGGCCCTGCGCGAGCGTGTCGTGCACGACGGCGATCGCGTCGACACGGCGCATGGCCTGCGTGAGCGCGTCCCGCGCCTCGTCCGAGTGAGTACGGCGCGCCTGGATGCGCAGCAGTGACGCGACCGTCTGCAGGTTGTTCTTGACCCGGTGGTGGATCTCGCGGATCGTGGCGTCCTTCGTGATGAGCTCCTGCTCCTGATGGCGCAGTTCCGAGACGTCACGGCAGAGCACGATCGCACCGATGCGGGTGCCGTGGTCCTTGAGCGGGATGGCGCGCAGCGAGACCGTGACCCCGCGCGCCTCGATGTCGGTGCGCCACGGCGCCCGTCCGGTGACGACGACCGGCAGCGACTCGTCCACCTGACGGGAGGGCGGGACGAGGCGAGTGGTGACCTCCGCCAGCGACTCCCCCTCCAGCTCGTCGTCGAAGCCCATGCGATTGAACGCCGAGAGGGCGTTCGGACTGGCGAAGGTGGTGATGCCGTCCACGTCGATGCGGATGAGGCCGTCCGACGCCCGTGGCGCTCCGCGACGAGGAGACGTGGGCGCCGCGAGATCGGGGAAGCTCCCGTCGGCGATCATCCGGAAGAGGTCGTTGGCGCACTCGTCGAAGGTGATCTGCTGCCGAGAGGGCGTCCGAGCCTCACCGAGGTTCGTGTGGCGCGTGACGACGCCGATGACGGACGCCGCGCGCTCGGCATCCTTGCGTTCGATGACGATGGGCACAGCGCGCACGCGCGTGGGCGTCTCCTCGAACCAGTCGGGCGACGAGGAGTCGACGATCTCCGCGGAGTCGAACGCTCCCTGCACCTGCGTCCGCCACTGCGGGCGCACCCGTTCTCCGACGATGTCGCGGTAGAACAGGGTCGCGGCACCGCTCGGGCGTGCGTGGGCGACCGCGATGAAGGAGCCGTCGTCGGTCTGCACCCAGACCACGATGTCGGCGGAGGCGAGGTCCGCGAGCAGCTGCCCGTCGCCCGCGAGGCGATGCAGCCACTCCACGTCGTTGTCGGTCAGAAGCCCCTGGGCATGGGCGAGATCACTGAGGGTTGACACCCTCCCAGCCTAGAGCGCACCGGCTCAGAGGATGGCCAGAGAGGTCGTGCGCCAGCGGCGATCCAGTCCTTCGAGTCGCGCGGCCACGGCGCGCGTGCGTCCTGGCCCGGCGACGACGATGACGGCCTCGACGATGCCGTCGACGGGTTCGGAGGTGCGGATCGAGAGGATCTCGAACGTCGGACGAGCCGGAGGCACCCCGCGTGCACTGCGGGCACGAGCCGAGAGGTTCGCCCTGGTGACGAGGCTGCGGTATGCCTCTTCGCTGAACCAGCGCGCGAGCTGATCGGCCTCCCTCACCCCTGCGAGCACCTCGAGCACGCCGCGGGTGATGCTGCGCAGCAGTGGGCGGGGATCGGGCAGCTCGGCACGCGGCGTCGGTTGCGGGCCGAAGTACTCGTGAAGCGACATCTGACAGCACTCTCCATCCGGGAAACTGCCGTCAGTAGAGCACGCGCGCAGACCGCTCATCGGGGGTGGGCCAGAACAATGTGGATAACTCGTACGCGGCCGGCGCGGTCGCCTACGGTAATGCGAGTGCACTGGGATCACCTGTTCGAAGACCTCGAGGGTCAGCTCGCCTCGGAGTGGGAGAGCGAGCGGGCGGCTCTGGATGCCGAATCGGAGCGGTTGCGGATCTCGCGCCTCACGCTCAGGGATCGGTTGCGGGTCTTGTGCAGTGTCGGCGCCTCGACGGTGATCGACGTCGCCTCCGGGGGTCGCGTGCGAGTGCGGTTGCAGGCGCTCGGCGCGGACTGGATCGCCGCTGCGATGATCGAGGCTGAAGGAGTACGGCGGTCCCCGACCACGAGGATCATCCCGTTGTCCGCGATCCGCTCTCTCGGTGTCGATCACGGCCTGCTGCTCGCGAGCCTCGACGGTGCGGATGCCGACGCCGCTGCACTCCGTGAGCGGATGTCACTCGGGTTCGTCCTGCGCGACCTCGCCCGGAGACGGATCGCGGTGCGGGTCTTCCGCGCGGACGGCTCCGAGCTGCAGGGGACGATCGATCGTGCGAGCGCGGACCACCTGGATCTCGCGCTGCATGACGCGGGCACCGCCCGAACCATCGCCGCCGTGCGGGACTTCCGCGTCGTCCCCTTCGCCGCGCTGGAATCGGTGCAGATCGTCGGCGATCACGTGCCGTGAGTGCGGGATATGCCCCATACCTCGGGAAAACTCGCCTCGTTCGCCTGCCGCCACAGCGCCATGCGACGCGCTTCCTCGGTCTGCTCGGCGAGATACTCGGCCAGACTCGACTCCTCGACACGCCAGCGGGCGGGAGATCCGAGACGCGAGCCGCGGAGGCGACCTTGATAGACGAGCTCGATCACCTCGTCTATCTCGATCGAGAGCAGCTCGGCCACCTGCGCCGGCGCCAGGAAGCGCGCGGAAGCAGAAGTCGAGTCGGGCATGCCCCCATTCTCCACCGCACCCGGGCGTGCGCCGCGAACACCACAGCGCTGTGGATAACTCCGAATCGGCCCTCGGCGGATCTGTGAGCATGGCTCGCATGAGATCACCTTCACGATCCCGTCGCGCGTTCTGGGGCGACCTCCGCTTCCTCGTCGGTCTCGGCATGATCGCCGCATCGATCGGCGGGGTCTGGTTGGTGGTCTCCTCGGCCGGCGCGACGACGCCGGTCCTCCAGGCGACGCGCACCATCGTCGAAGGGGAGGCGGTCGGATCGGACGACTTCCAGGTCGTCGAGGTGAACCTGGGCGCGCTCGGCGATCGCTACCTCGCGCCGGAGGATCTGGGAGGCGGTTCTGTGGCATCCCGCACACTCACCGCCGACGAACTCGTCCCCGCGTCGGCCCTCGCGGATGCCGACAGCAGGCGCACGACCACGATCGTGATCCAGACGGGCACCGCGGTGCCGGGCGAGGTGTCGGTCGGCAGCACGGTCGAGCTCTGGCAGTCCGTGGCCGTGGAGGAAGGCGTCGAGGCGGAAGCGCCGAGCATCCTCGTCGAGGCGGCGACCGTCGCGTCGATCGTCGAGAAGCAGGGCGTGCTCGCGTCCGATGAGGCGGGAGTCGAGCTCGTCATCGATCGTTCGGACGTGGCCGCCGTCCTGGCGGCGATCGCGGACGGGGCCGGTCTGTCGATCGTCCCGATCGGCGTCACCCGATGACCGTCGTCGTCGTCGCGATCCCCGAGCCGCGCGCCTCGGAACTCGTCGGCGAGTTGGAGCTCGAGGGAGTCGCGGCCGTCGTCGCCCCGTCCGACGCTCCCCTGCCCCTCCCCGAGGATTGTCGGGTGGTGCTGGTTCCGGCGGCGCGCGAGGTGCTGACGCCGGACTTCGTGGCGACGTGCGATCGGGCCGGAGTACGCATCCTCCCTTTCGGCGGCCGTGACAGTCGCGTCCTGGGACGCTACGGTCTGGCGGCCGCGCTCCCGAGCACGGCGAGCGGCTGGGAGGTCGTCGCCGCTCTCGAGACCGACGCGCCACCGGTCGCGTCTCCGTCCGGCGCTGCCGCGACATCGCATCGGATCGCAGTCGTCTGGGGCCCGCAGGGCGCACCGGGTCGCACGACGATCGCCATCGAACTGGCCGTCGAGATGGCCCGCCGTGGTCGCAGGACAGCCCTCATCGACGCGGACACGGTGGCGCCCTCCATCGCGCTCCTGCTCGGGCTCGGAGACGAGTCGCCGGGAATCGCCGCGGCGTGCCGCCGGGCCGAGGCAGGCGCGCTCGACGATGCGGAGCTCACGCGGCTGGCGACCTCTCTGGCGGTGAGCGGCGGCGCCGTCGACGTGCTCGCCGGCATCAGCCGGCCCGCCCGGTGGGCCGAGCTGACGTCGCGTCGTCTGCGGTCGGCGCTCGCGGCGAGTCGAGCCTGGGCGGAGGAGAGCATCATCGACGTGTCAGGGGCCTTCGACGCCGACGACGAAGCGACCTTCGACGTCACCGGCCCCCGGCGTCACGCCGCCACGGTCGCAGCGCTCGACGAGGCCGACGTCGTGATCGCCGTCGCCGCGGGCGACCCGCTCGGCGTCAGCCGCTTCGTGCGCGATCACGCGGAGCTGAGGCGCCTGGCGCCGAGGGCGAGGATCCACGTCGTCGTCAACAGAGTGCGCTCAGGTCCTCTCGGCATCGATGCACGCGGGCAGATCCGCGCGACGCTCGACCGCTTCGCCGGCATAACCGACGTCACGTTCCTGCCCTTCGACCAGCGAGCCGCGGATGCCGCTCTGCTGCACGGGCGTCCGATCGCCGACGTCGCTCCGCGATCGGCCCTCGCCGCCGCCGTCAGACGCCTGGCCGCCGAGGCCCTTCCCCTCGCAGGACCGCCTACTGGCGATAGCTCGCGAGGAAGTTCCCGAGTCGCTCGACGGCTTCTGCGAGGACGCGCGGCTCCGGAAGGGTGACGATGCGCAGGTGATCAGGGGTGGCCCAGTTGAAGCCGGTCCCCTGCACGAGCAGGATGTGCTCGGCCACGAGCAGGTCGTAGACGAGCTTCGCATCGTCACGGATCTCGTGCACGTTCGGATCGAGGCGCGGGAACGCGTACAGCGCGCCCTGCGGCTTGACGCACGAGACTCCGGGGATCGCCTCGAGTCCCTGCCACGAGATGTCGCGCTGCTCGTGCAGGCGACCCGTCGGCGCGATCAGCGCATCGATCGACTGCACTCCGCTGAGCGCCGCCTGCAGGGCGTGCTGAGCCGGCACGTTGGGGCACAGACGGGTGGATGCGAGCAGGTTGATGCCTTCGAGGAACCCCTTGGCGTGCGCCTGCGGGCCGGTGATGACCAGCCAGCCGGAACGGTAGCCGGCAACCCGATAGGTCTTGGAGAGACCGTTGAACGTCAAGCACAGCAGATCGGGCGCGACCGTCGCGGTCGGAATGTGCACCGCGTCGTCGAAGAGGATGCGGTCGTAGATCTCGTCGGACAGGAGCAGCAGCTCGTGCTCGCGCGCGATCTGCACCATTCCCTCGAGGATCTCGCGCGAGTACACGACACCGGTGGGGTTGTTCGGGTTGATGATCACCATCGCCTTGGTGCGCGGCGTGATCTTCGAGCGGATATCCTCCAGGTCCGGCTGCCACCCGTCGTTCTCGTCGCACAGGTAGTGCACAGGCGTCCCGCCGGCGAGGCTCGTCATCGCGGTCCAGAGCGGGTAGTCCGGCGCCGGGATCAGCACTTCGTCGCCCTCGTCGAGAAGGGCCTGCATGGTCATCGTGATGAGCTCGGACACGCCGTTGCCGAGGAACACGTCCTCCGGGTCGATCCGCGGGAAGCCCTCGATCTCCTCGTACCGACTCACGACCGCGCGCCGTGCGGAGACGATTCCCTTGCTGTCGCTGTAGCCGTGAGCCGTCGGAAGCGCCGCGAGCATGTCGTGGACGATCTGGTGCGGTGCCTCGAAGCCGAAGATCGCAGGGTTGCCCGTGTTGAGCTTGAGGATCCGGTGACCCTCCGCTTCCAGCCGCGCCGCCTCGACGAGCGTGTTCCCACGGATCTCGTACAGGACGTTCTTGAGCTTCGACGACTGGTCGAAGTGGCGCGTTGGTGTCATCGGCCAAGCCTACAGCGACGAGAGGAGGGCCAATCCTCACGGACTGGCCCTCCTCGACGCGGCGATCTCCGGCGCGTGCTACTTCTTCTTCTTCGCCTGCGCGCGACGCTCCTCGCGGTTGCCCGCCGGCTGCGCGGGCGCGGCATCCGTCCGCTGGCCGAAGGCGCCGCGCGGTGCCTCCTGTGCGGCTGCCTCCTGCTGCGGAGCCTGTGCTCGCGCAGCTGCCTGGCGGAGACGATCGGTGGCGGCCTGCTGCACCTGTCCGCGGTCGTTCCGCACTTCGACCTCACCGGCGTCGTTCGCGGCGGAGTACTCGAGGCGCTGCTCGGCGGCCCCGTCGGCCAGGCCCTTCGCCTCGACCTCGGCGGTCTCGGAGTCACCCGCCCGTCGCACCTCGACCTCGAGGTTGTAGAGGTAGCCGACCGACTCCTCCTTGATCTGACCCATCATCGACTGGAACATCGCGTAGCCCTCGCGCTGGTACTCGATCAGCGGGTCGCGCTGCGCCATCGCCCGGAGGCCGATGCCGTCCTTGAGGTAGTCCATCTCGTACAGGTGGTCGCGCCAACGGCGGTCCAGCACCTGCAGCACGACGCGACGCTCGAGTTCGCGGGTGGCGGCCTCTCCGAGCGACTCCTCGCGCGCCTCGTAGGCGATCTTCGCATCCGACAGCAGCTCCCGGGTGAGCCCGTCCGCCGTGATGCCGCCCTTGCGTCCGGCTGCCTCCGAGACGACCTCGTCGATGGTCACGCTGACCGGGTAGAGAGTCTTGAGCTCGGTCCAGAGTGCGTCGAAGTCCCAGCTCTCGTTGTGGCCCTCGCCGGTGTGATCGCGGACGACGCCGCTGATCGCATCTTCGATGAAGTGCTGGACGCGGTCCGCGATGTCGTCGCCCTGGAGGATGTGACGGCGGTCGGCGTAGATGGCCTCGCGCTGACGGTTGAGGACGTCGTCGTACTTGAGGACGTTCTTGCGCATCTCGGCGTTGCGCGCCTCGACCTGCGACTGCGCGCTCCGGATGGCTCGCGACACGAGTCCCGACTCGATCGGCACGTCGTCCGGGAAATTCGTGCGCGAGAGGATCGCCTCGGCTGCTCCCGACTGGAAGAGACGCATGAGGTCGTCGGTGAGGCTCAGGTAGAAGCGGCTCTCGCCGGGGTCTCCCTGACGGCCGGAGCGGCCACGGAGCTGGTTGTCGATGCGCCGCGACTCGTGCCGCTCGGTGCCGAGCACATAGAGTCCGCCCGCCTCGATGACCTTCTCGGCCTCCTCCGCGACGACGGCCTTCATCGCCTCGTAGGTCTCGTCCCACGCGACCTCGTACTCCTCGGGCGTCTCGACGGGATCGAGGCCCTTGCTCTTGAGCTCCTGCACGGCGAGGAACTCGGCGTTGCCGCCGAGCATGATGTCGGTTCCACGACCGGCCATGTTCGTGGCGACTGTGACGGCCCCGAGGCGACCAGCGCGCGCGACGATCTCTGCCTCGCGAGCGTGGTTCTTCGCGTTCAAGACCTCGTGCTTGACGCCCTTCTTCGCGAGGAGCCGCGACAGGTACTCGCTCTTCTCGACGCTCACGGTTCCCACGAGCACGGGCTGCCCCTGCGCGTGGCGCTCGGCGATGTCCTCGACGACCTGGGCGAACTTCGCCGTCTCGTTCTTGTAGACGAGGTCCGACTGGTCCTTGCGGATCATCGGCTTGTTCGTCGGGATCGGGATGACGCCGAGCTTGTAGGTCGACATGAACTCGGCCGCCTCGGTCTCGGCGGTACCCGTCATCCCCGCGAGCTTGTCGTACAGGCGGAAGTAGTTCTGCAGGGTGACCGTCGCGAGGGTCTGGTTCTCGGCCTTGACCGGCACGCCCTCCTTGGCCTCGATGGCCTGGTGGATGCCCTCGTTGTAGCGACGGCCCACGAGGATTCGACCGGTGTGCTCGTCGACGATCATGACCTCGTCGTTCATCACGACGTAGTCGGTGTCCTTCTTGAACAGGGCCAGCGCCTTGATCGAGTTGTTCAGGAACGAGATCAGCGGGGTGTTCGCCGACTCGTACAGGTTGTCGATGCCGAGATAGTCCTCGACCTTCTCGATGCCGGGCTCGAGCACGCCGACGGTGCGCTTCTTCTCGTCGACCTCGTAATCCTCCCCCGCCTCGAGGGTGCGCGCGATCTTCGCGAACTCGGCGAACCAGCGGTTGGCCTCGCCGGAAGACGGTCCGGAGATGATGAGCGGCGTCCTCGCCTCGTCGATGAGGATCGAGTCGACCTCGTCGACGATCGCGAAGAAGTGCTCTCGCTGGACCAGATCCTCCTTGCGCCATGCCATGTTGTCGCGCAGGTAGTCGAACCCGAACTCGTTGTTCGTGCCGTAGGTGATGTCACAGGCGTACTGCTCGCGCCGCACGGCGGGTGTCTGGCCGGAGACGATGATGCCGGTGCTCATTCCGAGCGCGCGGTAGACGCGGCCCATGAGCTCCGCCTGGTAGCTCGCGAGGAAGTCGTTCACGGTGATGACGTGCACGCCCTCGCCTGCGATGGCGTTGAGGTAGGCCGGGAAGGTGGCGACGAGGGTCTTTCCCTCACCGGTCTTCATCTCGGCGATGTTGCCGAGATGGAGGGCTGCGCCGCCCATGATCTGCACGTCGTAGGCGCGCATGCCGAGCGTTCGCCTGGCGGCCTCTCGCACCGCCGCGAACGCCTCGGGCATGAGCTGGTCGAGCGTCTCGCCCTTCTCATAGCGCGCGCGGAGCTCGGCCGTCTCGTTGCGCAGCTCGTCGTCGGTGAGCTTGGAGATGTCCTCTTCCAGCGCGTTCACGGCCTTCACCACCTGGTTCAGGCGGCGGATGACCCGCCCCTCGCCGGCGCGCAGCAGCTTCTCAAGAGGATTGGCCACAGATGTCATCTCCCTGTCGATGGGTCCTCGCAGCACCGCACATCGGGCGCGCACAAGGCATACGTTGTCATGTTACCGGCCCGTGACCTGCACGTCGCCTGCATGGCGCGCGTGCGGTGCGTTTCCGAGTATGTATATTGGTCGCGAGCCCAGGAGGTCCCATGTCCGTGCGTCAGAGCCTGCTCGCGATCCTCGCCCAGGGGCCGTGCTACGGCTATCAGCTGCGCCACGAGTTCGCGCGTCGCACCGGTGCCGTGTGGCCGCTCAACGTCGGACAGATCTACAACACACTCGAACGCCTCGAGCGCGACGGTCTGGTCAGCCGAGACGAGGCCGACGCGCAGGGCCACGTCTACTGGGAGATCACACCGGCGGGCGCGGCCGAGGTCGCACTCTGGCTCTCCGGTCCGGTCGAGCGGGCCCCCGCCCCGCGCGACGAGCTCGCGATCAAGGTCGCACTCGCGGCGACGCTTCCCGACGCCGACGCCGTCTCCGTCATCCATGCCGAGCACGCGGCGGTCGAGACACGCCTGGCCGAGCTGCGCCGGGTCCGCTCGTCCCGCGGCGACTCCGGCCCCGAGGACCTCGCGCACTCGCTCGTGCTGGACTCGATGATCTTCGCCGCCGAGGCGGAGTCGCGGTGGCTCGAGCACGCGGGCGCGCGTCTGGCCGAGCACCCGCAGCACGCGCTGGCACTCGCGCTCGACGTCGATCGCCCCAGACGCGGCCGCCCGGGTCGTGTGGAGAGGGATGCCCTCGTCTGATCGCCGTTCGCCTGAAGCGGATGCACAGCCACCCGAGATGCCCGGGAAACTAGGATCTGAGTCATGGCTGGAATATGGGGCAGACGCAAGCGCGAACAGGAAGAACTCGCCGCACAGGATGCCGATCTGGCACGTCGTGCCGAGCAGGCTCTCGTCGCGGCCGACGAGCGCATCCGCACGACCTCGGACGAGCTGGTGTTCGCCGAGGCGGAGCTCGGCGATTCGCTCACGAGCGACCTCCGCACGGCCCTCGCGGCGGTGCGCACGCACCTGCGAGAGGCGTTCCAGCTGCATCAGCTGAATCACGACGAGATCCCCGATACGCCGGAGGAGCTGCGCACGCGCAACGCCCGCATCGTGCAGCTGTGCGACTGGGCGCAGGATCTGCTCGACGAGAAGACGGGCGATCTCGCGGAGTCGGTCGCGAAGGTGCGTAGGGCTCCCGAGATCATCGCACAGGTGCGTGCGGATGCCGCCGCGCTGAGCGAACGCATCCCGCAGACGAACGCGACCGTCGCCCGACTCTCGAGCCGGTACTCCGAATCGGCGATGCACCAGATCACCGCCAGCGCGGCCGAGGCGGAGCAGCTCATCGCGTTCGCCACCCACGGCGCCGACGTCTCGGAGCGCCGCCGTGAGGCGAAGCAGAACGAGGAGGCCAACCTCGCCCTGGAGACGGCGACGGAGGCGACCCGCCGCGCCTCGGCCCTGCTCGACGCCGTGGAGGACTTCGAGATCGAGGCGCTCCGCGCCGAGTCGACTCTCGCCGAGGTCGTCGCAGACTCGCGGTCCGACCTGATCGCCGCGCGCACCGCTCCGCAGGTCCCGGCCGTCGCCGCGGCCGTGAGCGACCTGCAGAAAGCGCTCAGCGCTCTCTCCCCGGCCGGCTCCCCCGGCGACCCGTTCGCGGAGCTCTCGCAGCTGCGGGCGGCGAACACCGCGCTCGACGAGGCGATCGCCACCGCCCGTCACCGGGCCGAGCATCCGCTCCCCAGCATCCAGCAGGTGCAGCACGCGATCGACGATGCCGACCGCCAGCTCGGCGTGGCCCGCGGCCTCATCGCAGGACATCGCGGCTGGATCGGCGCCGACGCCCGCACCCGCCTCGCCGAGGCAGAACGTCTGCGCGTCGACCTCTCCGATCTGCTGCCCGCGGAGGAGACGAGGGAGCAGGCCCTCGCGGGGGCGCGTCGCGTGGCGCACCTCGCCTCCGAGGCGCTCCAGCTCGCGCAGCGCGACATCGACTCCTCCCGCCCGCAGGATCAGTGGGGCGGCAACGGCTGGGGCGGCGGTGGCGGCTGGGGTGGCGGTCGCCGCGGCGGGGGCGGTGGAGACATCGCCTCCGGCATCCTCGGCGGGCTCGTGATCGGCGGCCTGCTCGACGGCATGTTCGACTGATCGCACGCTCCCACCCATACGGAAGACGGCCCGCTCCTTCCGGAGCGGGCCGTCTTCGTTTGTCCCAGGCCTACGAGGCGAGCGCCTCGGCGGGCGGTGCCGACGTCTCGAGCGCGATCACGCCGTAGTCCCAGCCCTTGCGTCGATAGACGACGCTGGGGTGGTCGGTGCGCGCGTCGACGAAGAGGAAGAAGTCGTGGCCGACGAGCTCCATGCGGTCGACCGCCTCTTCGACGGTCATCCACTCGGGATCGAAGCTCTTGGTGCGGATCACGACCGGCGAGTAGACCTCGTCCTCGTCGTTCTGCACGGGGATGCTGCCGGTGGCGACGGCGCGGAGCACGTCAGCCGAGGCGGGCTGCACGTCGATCCCTTCGAGTGCGCCGCTCTCCTTCTCGAAGTGAGGTCCGCGCGGGTGCTGGCGGCCGTCGACGCGCTTCTCCTTCGCTCGACGCAGCTGCTCCGCCATCTTGTCGACAGCGAGGTCGAACGCGACGAACTTGTCGCCGTCGGTGGCTTCGGCGCGGACGACGGGCCCTTTGCCGATCAGCGTCAGCTCGACGGTCTCATCGGGAACGCGTCCGTTGCGATACACGCGATGGGTGACCTTCACGTCCAGGCGTTGCGCTCGCGCTGCGAACGTCTGGATCTTGGCGATCTTCTCCTCGACAACGGTTCGGAAGCGATCGGTGATACCCACTCCGACGCCGACGATGCTCGTTTCCATTGCTGCCTCCTTGTCCCGGTCCACCCGGCCAAGGGCGGACCGTGGTCGCCTTGTGACCCCCCACCGTAGTCGGGTCCGGAGCGGATGTCACGGGTCACTTCCGCCGTGTCGTCGATGGATCGGATGTGAATGCGCGGTGCCCTCCGTGAAGAGGTGTGGCCGCCAGTGCGACCACAGCCACCACGTCGAAGCCCGCCCGGTCTAGCACGAGAGACGCCTCGTCGACGGTCGCGCCGGTGGTGATGACGTCGTCGACCAGGACGACACGCACTCCTTCGCCCCGGAGGCGCGCGCGCACGCTCCCCTCCGCGTTCCGGGCACGCGCGGAGACGTCGAGCCCGCGCTGATCGCGCCGAGCGTGCGAGGCGGACAAGGCCCGCAGCGGGCGCGCGCCCGCGCGGCGGATCAGCAGCTCGGGCACGCGGTAGCCGCGACGATGGAACGCTGCTCTCGAGGTCGGGACCGGCACCATCGAGACAGCCGATCCGGGGACGGACGACAGGACGGCGGCGAGCGCGGCGCCCAGGGGACGTGCGAGCAGGGTCTCGCCATCATCCTTCAGCCGTCGGATGCAGCGAGCGGCGGTCCCCTCATAGGTGAGCGCCGCACGCACCACGCGTCCCTGCGGGGTGCGCACATCCACAGGGGAAGCCTGCAGCCGACCCCTGCACGGGTCGCACAGGAGCGTGCCCGGCTCGTCGCAGCCGGGGCACGTCGCGGACAGGAGGAGGGCGAGCGCCTCCCGCCCAAGGGCGCGGATGCCGGTCGCGGAGGCGGTGTGATCAGTCATCCGCCGAGCATGACGCAACCTGCGGCTCGTCGTCGGACCAGGCTTCGCAGACAGTCGATGCCTGTGAAGGGCTCCGTGTCCTGCCGCCTCTGTGCAGAGGTGGCAGGATCGTCGTGCGTGGAGCTCAGTGCCCTGCTCGAGTCGCGAGCAGCTGCGCTCCCGTCGTCGCCTGACTCCAGGCCGATCCACTGCGGGCGAAGACCGCGCCGTCGGAGCTCCAGATCCGCACTCCGGACGCGGAACGGGACCCCGCGATCGTCGTCGCTCCCACGGGCGCCGACTCGACGGTTCCCGTTCCGCCGACGATCTGCGTCAGGACGATCCGGTCGTCGGTGTCGGCGAGCAGGGCGAGCCGGTCGGGGCCGAGCCAGACCAGGCCGGATGCCGTGCCCTGCAGCTGGGTGATCTCCTCGGTCGGCCCGAGCGCCGTCGGCACACCGTTCTCGTCCCGGATGATCGCCGAGACCACGACCCATCGCTCACCGCCGACCGCGATCACCGCGGCGATGCGGGCACCGTCGGCCGAGACGCGGATGGCCGAGACCTCGGACGCGCCCGGCCACGCGTCGGCGATGGGGTTCTGCGCGACGTCGACGCTGATGGCCTGCAGTGCGGACGGCGCAGTGGCGGGGACCGACCAGGTGTAGTCGAACGGATCCATCGAGGGGCGGACGAGCGACGATCGCTGATCGAGTTCGTCGAAGTTCCCGTTCCCGGCGATGTAGACGTGTCCGTCGCCCAGCTGCACGGCCGCGTGCGACCCGTCGAGCGCGACGTCGACCGCGATGATCGGCTGGGTGACCGCGAGGATCTCCTCCGAGACCCCGGGCAGCGGTGTCACCTCCCCGCCGACGAGGTTGCCGAACGCGCCGTCCTTGAGAACGAGGCTCCCCCCGTCGGGAGGGTCCTCGACGAGCTTGACGACACCGGCGTCGAGAGTACGTCCGTCGATGCTGAAACGCACCTGACTCACCTGCACCCCAGCGGCGAGGAACGTCTCCTGCAGCTGCGTGCGCATGCGGGCGAGAGTGACCTGATCCAGGCCGGCGGCCGCACCGTTCAGTGCCACGTCGGCGACCTGGTCGGAGTCGATCGGCACGGCGTCGCGCGCGAGCTGCACGCCCGCGGGGAACGCGTTCTGCACCGCCGGATCGAGCCACGGGCTCGGCGCGCCCCCGATCAGAGCCTGCGCGATGGTCGTCGCGATGGTGGCACGCCGCGGGAACCACCGCACGTCGGGAACGAGGCGCTCCCAGGTCGGGTCGAAGAACTGCAGCGCGTAGTCGTCATAGACGCGAGAGAAGCGGGATTCATCGAGGACGACGCCGTCCGGCGCCTCGGAGATGCGCCACTGCCCGTCGGTCCGCTCGACGACGAACGACGAGGTGGAGGCTCCGAACGCCTCGGAGTACGCACCCGTGCCGTCGACGCTCGCCAACTGGTCGAACGTCACGCGGACGTCGGCGGTGTCGCCGTCATCCACCTCCGCGTCGTCCTCCACCGTCGAGGTGAACGACCGCGTTGCCGCACTCACGTCGATCGAGACTCCGGTGCTCGGCAGCCACTCCGCCGCCATCTCCGGCGTCATGAAGCTCCGAGCCGTCGCCCAGTTGTCGGCCGGCGTGATGGCCGCCTCCACGAAACCCTCGACGATCTCCGCGGGCCCGGCGCCCTCGACAGGCCCGGATGCGAGGGGGAGGAAGTCGGGGTCCTCGGGCGAGGTTCCGAGCGCGAGTCCGGGCTGGACATCGCCCGTCGTGGGCAGACCGGTGCACGCCGACAGAGCGAGGACCGTGGCGGCGAGCGCGGCGGCGAGGAGGTTCCGCCGTCGAACCGATCTCATTCGATGCTCCCTCGGTCGAACAGCTCGGCGGGGAGGTCGGCGAGGTGGATGGGCTGTGTCGCATCCCCCATCCCGGTGAGTGGCTCCTGAGGTTCGACGGGGATCGGAGACGGGCCGTCGAGGACCTCACCGCGCGGGATCGTGAGGACGAAGTTCGTGCCGACGCCGAGCTCCGACCAGACGGCGAGCGTCCCGCCGTGCAGCGTGGCATCGCCGAGGGCGATCGAGAGACCCAGTCCGGTGCCGCCGATCGTCCGCTGCCGCGACGGGTCGGCGCGCCAGAACCGGTCGAAGACGCGCTCGGCATCCGCGGGATCCATCCCGAGTCCGAAGTCGCGCACGCCGGCCGCCACCGCGTGCTGGTTGCTGTCGACGGTGACGATGATCGGGCGTCCCTCGCCGTGCTCGATCGCGTTGCCGATCAGGTTGCGCAGCACACGGCGGACGCGGCGAGGATCCATGTCCACCGGTGAGTACCCGCCGGGGGCGACGAGCCGCAGCTCGCTGCCGCGGCCGTCCGCGAGCGGCTGCATCTGCTCGATGATGTCCTCGGCGAGATGGGCGAGGCTCGTGGCCTCGAGCTCCAGCTGCACGGAGCCGGCGTCGTACCGACTGATCTCGAGGAGGTCCGACAGAAGGGTCTCGAAGCGCTGCACCTGCGTGTGCAGAAGTTCGGTGGTGCGCGCCGTGGTCGGGTCGAACTCCTCGCGCTGGTCGTTGAGCATGTCGGCGGCGAGGCGGATCGTCGTGAGCGGAGTCCGCAGCTCGTGCGACACATCCGACACGAACCGCTGCTGCACGAGCGACAGCTCGCCGAGCTCCTTGATCTGCGCTTCGATGCTGTCGGCCATCGCGTTGAACGATCGACCGAGCGTCGCGATCTCGTCCTCGCCGTGCACGTCGATCCGCACCCCGAGGTCTCCGGATGCGAGACGTGCGCTCGTCTCCGCGGCCTCGACGATCGGCGTCGACACCAGACGCAGCACGATCGAGGAGATGACCGCCACGATGGCCACGAGACCGATTCCGGCGATCCACAGCGTGCGCTGCACGAAGGTGAGGGTGCTGTCGGCATCGGCGAAGTCGTACGCGAAGTAGATGGCGAAGGGACCGGCCTCCGGCACCTGCAGCTGCTGCCCCACGATCACGCCCGGCACAGAGCGTCCGCCGAGATCGATCGCCGCGGACTGCCAGGACTGCCAGTCGTCGAACTCGATGACGCGGTTGCGCAGGGCGGGGCTGATGAAGTTGGCGCTGAGACCCGCGGTGAAGCCGTTGAGCGGCCCGGCGACATCGTCGTTGACGCGGAAGCCCGCGAGACCCTCGGCCGTCGAGTTGCGACCGAGATCCTCCTGCACGCTGTCCCAGAGCTCCTGCAGAGCAGCCGGATTGTCTCCGAGCGCGGCTGAGTCGAGCGTCGTCTGCGCCTGGTCGATCGACCGCCGCGCGTCCTCGAGAGCCTGGTTCTTACGGGACTCGAAGAGGTCGTTCTGGATGACGAGGGCCATCGTCACGCAGGTGATGAGGATCGCCGTCGAGGTGAGGAGCAGCGTGATGGCCAGCGTGCGGAACCGCAGCGACCGTCGCCACAGGGCGGCGAGCACGTCGGGCCACCCTCGCCAGTCGCGGAGGACGGCGACCGCGGTGGTGGTCGCTGTCGTCGCGGCCATGGGTCCTAGCCCGCACTCCCGGCACGGTAGCCGACACCGCGCACCGTCATCACGATCTTCGGGTTGTCCGGGTCGAGCTCGACCTTGGCCCGCAGGCGCTGCACGTGCACGTTCACGAGCCGCGTGTCGGCTTTGTAGTGGTACCCCCAGACCTGCTCGAGGAGCATCTCGCGGGAGAAGACCTGCTGCGGCTTGGAGGCGAGGGCGACGAGCAGCTGGAACTCGAGCGGTGTCAGAGCGATCGGGGAGTTTCCGCGGCGCACCTCGTGGGCGTCGACGTCGACCGTGAGATCTCCTACCCGCAGCTGCTCACCCACGGTCGAAGGAGCAGGACGCAGTCGGGTGCGGATGCGGGCGACGAGCTCCTTCGGGTTGAAGGGCTTGACGATGTAGTCGTCTGCACCCACCTCGAGCCCGCGCACCACATCGGCTGTGTCGCTGCGCGCGGTGAGCATGATGATCGGCACTCCGGACTCCGCGCGGATGCGGGTGCAGATCTCGATGCCGTCCATGCCGGGCAGCATCAGGTCGAGCAGCACGAGATCCGGGCGCTGTGTGCGCCATTCCTCGACAGCCTTGGCGCCGTCGGCGCAGAACACCGGCTCGAAGCCCTCCGTGCGCAGCACGATGCCGATCATCTCGGCGAGCGCGGTGTCGTCGTCGACCACAAGGATGCGTGAGGTCATAACTGTTACCTTATGGCACTCAGTCCCACGACTCGGCGTCTGCGCGCGCGACGTGTGTTATGACACGATGGGAGCGCACGACGGAGGGAGTGCCGGTGACCGGCCAGACGTGGACCCCAGCCCCCAAGCGGGGCATCATCCCCCTGCATCCGCTCACATTCGGGATGCTGCTCGGGCGATCGTTCTCGGCTCTGCGCCACAACCCGAAGGTGCTCTTCGGCTTCGGCGTCGTGATCCAGCTCATCGTCGTCGTGCTCAGCGCGGCGCTCATGGGCTTCGTCTTCGCGACGACCTTCGCACGGCTCGAGTCGCTCTCCCCCTCGTCACCGGACTTCGAGGCGGTGCTCGCCGGAACGATCGGCATGAACCTCGTCGCCGGCATCGCGGTCGGGTTGGCGTCGATCGCCTTCACCGCCCTCATGCAGGGTGTGGTGGCCGCCGAGATAGGCAATGCGGCGATCGGGGTCAAGGCCTCCCTCGGTGCGCTGTGGAAGAAGATGCTCCCGGCGTTCTGGCGTCTCGCGGCGTTCGCGTCGCTCTCCGTGGCGTTCGTCTTCGGCATCATCGTGATCGCCTTCCTCATCATCGCCGGGTTCATCGCCGGCGGGCTCGGCGGATCGATGGAGGCGATCGGCGGACTGGTCGTCCTCCTGATCCTGCTCGTGCTCGCCACCATCCCGCTCGTGGTCTGGCTCACCACCAAGCTGATGCTCGTGCCGTCGATCCTCGTGCTCGAGCGCGCGACGTTCCGCGAGGCGCTGGTGCGGTCGTGGCGTCTGACCCGCGGACGCTTCTGGGTCGCATGGGGCGTCACCTTCCTCATCGGCGCGATCATGGGCCTCGCCATGCAGGTGGTGAACATCCCCGTGGCTCTGCTGAGCTCGATGCTCGGCACGGTGATCGCGCCGACGGGCTCGACCGACCCCTCGGCGATCCTGGGCTTCGTCTTCGCCCTCCTCGCGCCGCAGATCCTCCTCCTCGTGCTGCAGGCGATCACCCTCGTCGTGCAGAGCACCGCGGGAACCCTCGTCTACCTCGACTGCCGCATGCGGTACGAGGGACTCGACCAGGCGCTCATCAGCCATGTCGAGCGCCGTGACCTCGGCTGGGCCGACGAGCAGCTCAGCGACCCGTTCGTCGTCGATCCGGGACGCGCGGTGACGAGCGCGCCGCCGCCGAAGCAGGTGCCGGAGTGGGCGATGAACGCGCCGTACCAGACGACCGGGTACCCCGCCGCCCAGCCCTACCCCGCGCAGCCCTACCCCGCTCCACCCCTGCCCGCTGCGCCCTATCCCGCGCCGCCCTACACCGCTGCGCCGCCTCAGCCGGCGTACCCCGCCCCGAACGCCGCCGGTCAGCCGCACTCGCCTCCCCCCTACTCGGGACAGGCGTACCCCGCGCCGCCCGCGCCCCCTGCGCCTCCGGCTCCGCCCGCCGCATCCAGCGCCCCTGCGACTGCGGGAGCCGACGACAGCTCGACCTGGACCGCCCCCGGATCCGGGTCGCGCGGACCCGCATGATCGCTCTCCTCGACGTGTTCGCCCCGGACGGCGACGAGGCCAGGCGCTGGGCGGAGGAAGAGCTCGCCGACCCCCGTTACGCCGACGCCAAGCCCACATGGTTCGACCTGATCTCGCGCGACATCGGACGTTTCCTCGCCGATCTCTTCAGCTCGGACAACGGGCAGAACATCGGGCCGACCGCCCTGATCGTCGTCTGCGTCATCGTCTTCGCCGCGCTGGTGGCCGCGCTCGTCATCTGGGGCAGACCGCGACGCGGACGCGCCGTACGGCGTCCGATCACAGGTCTGCTCGGCGCGGACGACGATCGCTCGGCATCCCAGCTGCGAGCGGATGCCGAGCGCGCCGCTCGATCCGGCGACTGGGACGAGGCGACCGTCCTGCGCTTCCGTGCCCTGGCACGCGGTCTCCTCGAGCGGGATCTCATCGACCCCTCGCCCGGCGCGACCGCGCAGGCGATCGCCCGCGAGGTCTCACGGGTCTTCACCGCCGAGGCCGACGCCGTCCGGCGCGCGGCGACGTCGTTCGACGACGTGCGCTACCTCCGGCATCCGGCGTCCGCCGAGAGCTACGCCGAGCTCGCCGCCACCGACGACCGGCTGACCGCGCTTCGACCCGAACTGGCGACAGCATGACGGCGGAGACCGAAGAGCAGCCGACGTCGACGGCGGACCGACCCGATCCGCGGCGGCGCCTGAAAGCGATGACCGGGTGGGTCGTCGTCGCGGCTTTGGTCCTCGTCGGGGTCGTCGTCGCGACGCAGGTGGCCACCCAGATGCCCGGCGGTCGCGGCGGACTCGACCCGGAGGGCGTCGGCGATTCCGGGACGCGAGCGCTCGCCGAGCTGCTGCGCGATCAGGGCGTCGAGATCGAGGTGGTGCGCTCGCGTTCCGAGGTGCGGGCCGCGCTCGATTCCGATTCGACCCTCGCGATGGCGAATCCGTACACGCTCACCGACGAGGGAGTCGCCGATCTCATCGAGCCGGCCGACCGCGTCGTCTTCCTCTCCGCCAGCACCCATCTCGTCGCCTCGCTCGGTCTGGGCGACAACGCGACGTCGGAGTCCGCCGAGGTGGAGGCCGACTGCGACGTCACCGAGTTCGCGCGCGTCGGTGCGATCCGCCCCGACCGGGTGTTCACCCCGGACCCCGGGGTGCAGGGTTGCTTCGGTACCAGGGATGCCGCGGCCGTGCTCATCGGCGAGGTCGACGGCCAGACGCGCACCGTGGTGGAGGGTGCGCGATTGTTCAGCAACGCGTACCTCGTCGAGAACGGCAACGCGGCCCTCGGACTCGCACTGCTCGGACAGACGGAGAAGGTCGTCTGGTACGTGCCCAGCTTCACCGACACCGACATCGAGGCGGCCGAACCCGACACGCTCGGATCGCTCACCCCGGAGTGGGTGACCCCGGCGATCCTGATGCTCATGCTCGCCGCCCTCGCCGCGGGCCTGTGGCGTGGGCAGCGCTTCGGCCCTCTCGTCGCCGAGACGCTGCCCGTCACGGTCCGGGCCTCGGAGACGATGCTCGGCCGCGCACGCCTCACCGCCAAGGCCGGCGACGCCGCCCACGCCGCTGAAGCGATCCGCGACGGCAGCCGACGTCGGCTCGCGCGTCGTCTGGGTCTCGCCGTGCAGGCGAGCGCCGACGAAGTCGCCGACGCGGCATCCGACCGTCTCCGGATCCCGCGCGGCTCGCTGCAGACTCTCCTCGCCGGCCCGCTCCCGACCGATGACGCCGGGCTCGTCGAACTGGCCCGCCGCCTGAGCGAGCTCGAAAGAGCCGTCGACGACACCCTCCGCGAGATGCGGAGGGCCGAGTGAGTGATCTCTCCCCGCCCCCGACCACACCGAATCCGACCGGAAGCCGAGGCCCAGCGTGACCCCTGAGAACCCCACCGACGCCGACCTGCGTCAGGCGATGCATCGCGTCAGGACGGAGGTCGACAAGGCCGTCGTCGGCCAGGCCGGGACTGTGACCGGTCTCCTGGTCGCGCTCCTCGCCCGCGGACACGTGCTCCTCGAGGGTGTGCCGGGCGTCGCGAAGACGCTCGTCGTGCGGTCGTTCGCCCGCGCGGTCGGCCTCGACACCAAGCGGGTGCAGTTCACCCCCGACCTCATGCCTGGCGACGTCACGGGCTCGCTCGTGTACGACGCGCGCACCGGGGAGTTCGACTTCCGCGCAGGGCCCGTCTTCACGAACATCCTGCTCGCCGACGAGATCAACCGCACGCCGCCGAAGACGCAGGCGGCGCTCCTCGAGGCGATGGAGGAGCGCCGGGTCTCGGCGGACGGCACGAGCAGGCCGCTGCCGGACCCCTTCCTCGTGGCCGCGACCCAGAACCCGATCGAGCACGAGGGGACGTACTCGCTGCCCGAGGCTCAGCTCGACCGGTTCCTCATGAAGCTGGTCGTGGGAATGCCGGAGCGCGACGCCGAGGTCTCGGTGCTGCGCAAGCACGCGTCCGGCTTCTCGCCGCGGGAGCTCACAGGCGTGGAGGCCGTCGTGGATGCCGCAGTCATCCGCGCGGCACAGGCTGCCGCAGCTCGCGTCGACGTGACCGACGACGTGCTGGGGTACGTCGTCGACCTCGCGAGGGCCACCCGTCAGTCGCCGTCGGTCGAGCTCGGAGCGAGCCCTCGCGCATCCACCGGTCTGCTGGCAGCCGCGAAGGCGTGGGCCTGGCTCAACGCATCCTCCGCCGTGACGCCCGACCACATCCAGACCATGCTCGTTCCGGTGTGGCGCCACCGCCTGCAGCTGCGACCCGACGCGCAGATGGAGGGCGTGTCCGCCGACGCGGTCCTCACCTCCGTCGTGCAGCAGACCAGGGTGCCGATCTAGGTGTTCGTCACCGGTCGTCTCGCTCTCGCGGTGGGCGTGGGCGTCGTTCCCGTCGTCCTCACCGGTCTCGCCGGGTACCCCGCGTACGCCGCGCTGGGCATCTGGATCGGGCTGTGCGTGCTGCTCACCGCTCTCGACGTCGTGCTTGCTCCGAGTGCCCGTTCGGTCATCGTGACCCGCCGGGTGCCGGATCGCACGCGCATCGGCGAGCTCGTGCCGGTGAGCGTGGCGCTGCAGAACACCGGCACCCGCACGCTGCATGCGCTTATCCGCGACGCGTGGCAGCCGACGGCGGGCGCGGACGGCGCCAGGCAGCGTCTCGAGGTCCCACCCGGCGAGCGCCGCCGCGCGGAGATCCCGCTCCTCCCCCGTCGACGTGGCGAGCTCGTGAGCGAGTTCGTCATGGTGCGCTCGCGCGGGCCGCTCGGCCTCGCGGGTCGACAGGCGCGCCATCGCGTGCGCGGCGCGATCCGCGTGCTGCCCGCGTTCTCCTCACGCAAGCACCTGCCGTCCCGTCTGGCGCGTCTGCGCGAGCTCGACGGCAACACCAGCATCCAGGTGCGCGGTCAGGGCACCGAGTTCGACTCGCTCCGCGAGTACGTCCGCGGAGACGACGTGCGCTCGATCGACTGGCGCGCCACCGCGCGCGCGGGCACGACGATGCTGCGCACCTGGCGTCCCGAGCGCGACCGGCACGTCGTCATCATCGTCGACACCGGGCGTACCGCGGCGGCACGCGTCGGAGACGGCACTCGTGTCGACGCGTCACTCGAAGCCACGCTGCTGCTCGCCGCCCTCGCCGCGCGGGCGGGCGACCACGTGCACCTGCTGATGTACGACCGCGTGGCGAGGGCTCGCGTCACGGGAGTGGAGGGCGCGGGCCTGCTCCCGGCTCTGACCGACGCGATGGCTCCCGTGCACGCCCGTCTCGTCGACACCGACTGGCCGAGCGCGTTCGCCGCGGTGCGCACCCTCACGACGCGGCCGTCTCTCATCGTCGTGCTGACCGCGCAGGACGCCGCGGAGTCCGCCCGGGGCTTCCTCGGCGCCTTCCCCGATGCGACGCGGGCCACGTCGATCCTCGTCGGCTCCGTGACCGACGACGGGATCGCCGACCTCGCCGGAAAGCGCGGGAGCCGCGAAGAGATCTACGTCGCCGCCGCTGCCGAGCAGACGATGAGGGAGGCCGAGAACGTCGCCGACGCGATCCGCCGAGCGGGAGGCGAGGCGATCGCGGCCGACCCGGAATCGCTGCCGCCGCGCATCGCCGACCGCTACCTGGAGCTCAAGGCCGCCGGCCGGCTCTGAGGCCGGGTCGAGCGTTGTCGAGGCTCGGGTCAGCCCGCGACGAGACGCGGGGTGCCCGCCTCGTACTCGACGAGGTCACCGGTCTCGCCGCGGAGGTATGCACGGCGGCCGATCACGAGCATGTAGATGAGGAACACCGCGAGGGCGGCGACCCCGATGCCGATCTTGACAGGCCACGGGAGCGCCCAGCCGGTGACGAATCCTTCGACGAGCCCCGCGAGGAACAGGGCGAAGACCAGTCCGATCGCGACGGTGGCGAGGGATCGGCCCTCGGCGGCGAGCGACTCGCCGCGCGATCGGTTCCCCGGCGCGACCCACGACCAGAACAGG
The DNA here is from genome assembly GCF_002362255.1 of Microbacterium sp. SZ1. Lineage (GTDB taxonomy): Bacteria > Actinomycetota > Actinomycetes > Actinomycetales > Microbacteriaceae > Microbacterium. Next base: position 142,515 of record NZ_LPVV01000012.1, read on the forward strand.
TGGAGACCCCCGGCTGCGGCGACGAAGATGCATGTCATCTCGAGCAGACCGTGCGGAAGGATGTACAGCACCATAACGTCGGCGCGCCCGTGTGCGGCCATGACGGCGCCCGAGATCCCGAGGCCCATGGCGTTCTGGACCAGGGCGTTCACGGGCCAGATGCCGGTGATCCCGAACAGGACGCACTGCAGCGCGATCCACGCGTTGTTCGTCCACACCATCCCCATGAAGACCGCGGCGGGGTTCTCGGTGTAGTAGCCGGTGAAGCTCTCGTCGGCGTACTGCGCCAGCATGTCGGGCGGGCCGAGCGTGGCGACGAGCGCGGGATCGGAGGAGATCCAGACGGCGGTGCCGACCGCGACGGCGATGAACGAGACGGCGATCACGAGCGTTGTCCACCGAAGGCGGTAGAGGGCGGCGGGCAGCTGCAGCGAGAAGAAGCGGGCGATCTGGGTGAGGATGCTGTCGGAGGCTCCGGTGAGACGCAGTCGGGCCCGCACGAGGATCGTGGAGAGGTAGGACCCCTGCGGCGACTCCCCCACCGAGGTCTTCAGCTCGGCGAGATCGGCGGATGCCGCACGATAGCGCACGATCAACTCGTCGACGCCCGCTCCGTCCAGGCGCTCACGGCTCAACCGGTCGAGCCGCTCCCATTCGGCGCGGCGTGCATCGGTCAGCGCATCGGCATCCACCTGATTTACTGTACTCATGTCCGCGCCGCTCGATACGTCCGACGAGGTGCTCTCCGGCGAGGCCGTCGCGATCGACGTGCAGCCGATCGGCTTCGTGCTGCGGGCCGCGGGCGCCATCATCGACATGCTCGTCGGTCTCGGCGTGTTCCTGCTGTGGATCTTCCTGCGCATCTGGCTGCTCGACGCCGGCATCCTCGATGAGGCCACGGACCGCATCGCCACTGTGAGCGCGCTCGTGGTGAGCTTCGTCGTGCTGCCGATCACCATGGAGATGGCGCTCAAGGGGCGGAGCCTCGGCAAGCTCGCGGTCGGCGGGCGCATCGTGCGCATCGACGGCGGCGCCCCGGGATTCCGGCACGCCTTCATCCGCGCTCTCCTCGGCGTCCTCGAGATCTACATGACCCTCGGCAGCGTCGCGGTCCTCGCCGGTGCCTTCAGCGCGCGATCGCAGCGCCTGGGCGACATGGTCGCCGGGACGTACAGCCAGCGCGTGCGCACGCCGAAACTCGTCCCGTCCGTTCCCGTGCTGCCGCCGTCTCTGGCAGGGTGGGCGCAGATCGCCGACGTCGCTCGACTGCCGGACCGCCTCGCCCGCCGCATCTCGCAGTTCCTGCAGAGCGCGCCTCGCATGGTCCCCGCAGCACGGACGCGCGTGGCGCACGACCTGCTCGTCGAGGCGTCGCCGTTCATCTCGCCCCTTCCGCCCGTCTCGCCAGAAGAGGTGCTGATCGGCGCCACCGTTCTGCGCCGCGAGCGCGAGCGGCGGGCGCTGGAGAACGCCGACCGCAGGGCCGAGCGCCTGACGGGGCGGCGCGTCGGCGTCTAGGCGCTTCGGCGTCCCGACGCGACCACGTCTCGTCGGGGTCTAGGCGCGCAGCGCCTCGTGCCGCACCACGAGCCATCCGGCAGGGACCGAGAGCCGGTCGGCGTGCGGGGCGCACAGGTCGTGGGCGTGCGGATGGTTCGCGATGCCCAGCGGACCGAGCGCGGCCATCTGGTCGCCGTAGTCGTAGGTGAGCGTAGCCACGGCCTCACGCGCGCAGCCGACTTTCGAGCAGAGTCTTCCGTCCATCACCGTCAGGTTACGTCCGCGGAATGGCCGGGCCTCGACGCCGCGCCGCACTCGGTTCGGCCTAGACTTTCGCTATGCCTCGCAGGTCCCGCATGTCCGCCTCTCCCCGACGCGGGGCACGCCACGGCCGCCACGGCCGTCTCGGTCGCAGCGAGGTCGTCCGGCCGCCGCTGGCGCCCCTCGACGGCCGGATCGACCGCTTCGACCTGACCGTCGGCACCGCCGTGGAATTCCTCCGAGGTACGTGGCCGGAGCTGCAGGACGTGCGCTTCGAGATTGGAGCGATGCCGGCGTTCGAGAGCGCCGAGGAGGTGCCCCGCTGGTACCTCGACCGCGAGAACCGCCGGATCGTGCTGTTCCGCCTCCCCATCGAGCGACTGCTGCCCCCGGGCCACGATGACAACGCGCACCGGCGCATGGCGATCGAGAGCGCGGTGTTCCGTGCTGCGGCCGAGTACGTCGGGCGCGAGCCCTGGGACCTCGGCGGTCACGACCACTGACGCGGGGACCTCGGCATTCAGCGACGTCAGGGCATTCAGCGACGTCAGGGGTAGACGGTGATCGTCTGCTGCGCCCCCGCCTCCGGCCATACCGGCCAGCCCGCGAGCGCGCCGGCCGCCGTCATGCGCACGGAGGCGTGGACCGGACCGGAAGTGCTCAGCGAGTACGAGGTGCGGGGGTCCACCTCGAACGAGGCGGAGGATCCGGCCGGCACAGTGACCGACGACGATTCGCCGCCGAGCACCGCGACCTCGACCGTGGCGTCCTCGTCCTCATCGTTGGCGAACACCAGGCGAGGCGAAGGACCGTCGGGGATTGCCACGACGACGTCGTCGTCGAACTCCGGAGCCGGCAGGAGCCACGCGAAGTCCGTCTGCGGGCCTGAGCCGTCCTGCTCGCGGATGCCGGCCAGGACGGGCGCCTCGGCCTCGATGTCCACGACGTACTCCCCGACCGGAACGGAGGCGAGGGAGATCTCGGTCGGCTGATCGGCTGCAAGGGTGACCGGCACCTGCGTGGTCGACGTGGAGTCGCCGACCTTCCGCATCGTGACGACGGCCTCCGTGTCGGCGTCGGGCGACATCAGACGCAGCACCGCCATCTCACTGCCGTCAGCCGGCGCCTGCAGGACCTGGACCCCCGGGATCACGGGATGCCGCTGCGGCGCCGCCACGGCATCCTGCAGATCGATCCCCGCCGGGTCGAGCGTGCGGGTGAGCGAGGACTGCAGCACCGCCCGCACAGGAGATCCGGTGGCGGTCACCTTGACGATCGGGACCTCCGAGCCGCTTGCGATCGATGACAGGGGCAGCGACACCTGGGTGTCCGGGGGCACGATGACCGAGGTGGAGGCGCGCACCGTGCCGAAGACCGACAGCGAGACGGTGCTGGGCACGGCGCCCGGGTTGGTGAGCACGACGATGTCCTTCGCGCCGGTCTCGACGGTGCCGCCGACCAGCCACGACTCACTGCTCGCGGGTCGGCAGGGAGCGGCGGCGAAGCCGAAGAGGTCGTCCTCCGCCAGCGCGAACGATTCGGTTCCGGCGATGAGCGGCGCCGTGCGGTCCTGCACCTCGCCGACGAGGCGGCGCACCTCACCCGCACCGACGAGGTCGTCGGCGGTGATCGAGGTCGAGGCCGGTGCACCCGCTGTTCCGCCGCTCGTGAAGCGCGGGGATGCCGCCGACACCATCTCCAGCGAGTTCAGCGGATCACGACCGAGCGCGCGGAAGTCGCCGTTGCACACCAGCACGGCATCACCCGGCAGCGGGGTGACGTCGGCTTGCGCCGGCTCGTGGGCGATCGTCGGCAGCGAGGCAGAGATCGCGAGCACAGTGCCGGCGACGCAGGCCGCCGCGACGAGCGCCCCGGTGACCACGCGGGCACTGGTCGCCGCCACGCGGAATGCTCGGTTGGCGGTCATCGCCTGCCCTCCTCGGGGTCGGTGACGGTCGCTGAGTCCGAGTGGTGATCAATCGGACGCTCGGGAGCGGAAACCGCCGCATCATCGTTGTCGGTCGGGCCGTCATCGACGGATGAATCGGACGGATCGGATGGATCGGTCGGGTCGATGGGAGCGGCCGGTTCGTCGGCTTCGACGGCCGCTCGGGCATCTGCGTCCGCGTCGGCGGTTCCTTCCGCATCCGCATCGACCTCGTCCGCCGTTCCCGGACGCTGCACATCGGCCCCGCCGTCAGCGGCATCCTCGGCGCGATCGTCGCCCTCGTCGTGCTCGGGGAGCTCCGGACCGTCCAGGTCCTCCGCGTGGCGAGGCAAAACGAGTCGTTCCTCCGGAGCGAGGCCGACGATGCGCGGCGTCGCGCGCGCGGCACGGCGGGAGGCGCGGGTCGGGATCGAGAGGAGCAGGGCGGCGAACAGAAGCACGAGCTGCACCGTGATCACGAGACGGGCCGTCGCCTCGTGCCCCGCAGACAGCGCCGCCCGCGGAGCTGCATCCGCTTCGAGCCGGTAGAGGACCCCGCGATCGGTCGTTCCCGCCTGCACGAACCCGGGGCGCTGGTCGAGGGCGGTGATCGCCGCGGTTCCGAGCGTCCTGGCGCGGTCCGACTGATCGTCCGACACCGAGGCGAGAAGCACGTACGAGATCCCGAGGTCGCCGAGTTGTGCGGCGGCATCGAAGTCACGCGCCGAGAGCAGGTCGACCGACAGCGTGGTGATGTCGCGGCCGAGGGGCTCGGTCGCGGTGGAGAGCATCGTGGTCTGGGCTCCGAGCGTCTCGCTCGCGCCCCATGCGACCTCCGCCGCCAGCCCGCCCTCATCACGCGGGGTGAGCACGAGAGTTCCGACAGGGCTGTCCTCCCCCGCCTGCGCCGCCACATAGGCCGGCAGCGTCGACGCAGGTCCGTCGGTGAGCACCGTGCGTCCCGTGTGGAAGGCGGCGAGAGCCGGCACGGCGCACACGGCGACGGCGAGACCGGCGACGGCCGCGCCGATGATGCGCAGTCGCGGCACCGAGACCGCGCTGTCGAGCGTCACGAGCGCCGCACCCAGCACACCGAGCCACGCGAGGCTCAGGCCGTTCCCCGGCCAGATCGTGACGGGAGTGCCCTGCGCGAAGGACACGGCGATGCCGACCGCGAGGAAGGATGTGGCGAGTCCGCTCGCTGCCGCGATCAGAAGCGTGATCCCCACCCGCCAGCGCGGTGAGACCGCCGCGATCAGCGCCAGGAGCGCGAGCGGCGCGAACAGCATCCCGATCCACGGAGCCACGTCGGGGCCGAGGATGCCGACCCACCCGCCGAGGTCCGGCGACGGGAATCCTGTGGCGAGCGTGAGTCGCCCTGCCGGATCGGCGGCGACCTGAGGTCCCGCCCAGGTCAGACCGGGGTCGCCGAGCAGGGCGATGAGGCTTCCGTGACGGAGCTGCCAGGCGACCAGGGGCGCGAACAGCGCTGCGGCGGGCACCAGCACCCAGAGGAGTCGGATCGCTCCGCGCACGCGGGCACCGGCGAGGCTGATGCCGACCGCGATCACCCACAGCAGCAGCAATGCCGGGACGAGCGACGGCGCACACGCCGCGACCCCCGCGAAGAGAAGGGACGCGGCGCCGGCGGCTCCCCACGAGCGATGCGACACGACCGCCGCGTGGAAGAGCCACGGCAGCAGCAGGTGAACGAGGACGCCGGTGGGGCGGCCGTCGACGAGCGCGGTGAGGAAGGTCGGGGCCAGTGCCCAGACGATCCCGGCGAGGATGCGGAGACCTGCACGATCCGTGACGCGCGTCGCCGCGAACCATGCCCCGAGCACCGCGAGCGGAAGCGCGAGCACCCACAGCAGGACGAGGGCGAAGGAAGGGCCGGCCGGCCACAGCGAGCCGAGCACGGCGATCACCCCGGCGAAGGGATCGGCGGGCCCCACGACGTCGACGCCGAGACCGCGGATGCCCCAGGCGGCGTCGGCCCAGAGAGCCGCGAGTGTCGTGCGCAGCGGCAGCAGCGCACCGCCGCCGACGACGGGCCAGGCGAGCAGCGAAGTGAAGGTCGCGACGCTGACCACCAGGGCGGCGAGCACGGCCCACGCTCCTCCGCCGGAGAAGAAGCGGAGTTCGTTGGCCACTCCGCGTTCGCTTCCGTGACCGTCATCCAGACGGCGGCGGAGATCGGCTCGACTCACACGCAGCGGCGCGATGCTGGACCAGGTGGATGTGCGGAACTCGCGGATGCGCCGTCGCGAGCGCGACACGGCTCCGACTCTCGCCATCGCGGTCGCCGCGGCTCCCCACTCCGGCGCCACGGCTTCCGGGCGCTTCCCGATCAGATGCGTGATGGAGCGCCAGAGCGCGAGCGGCAGCAGCGTCAGCCAGTGCAGGGGAACCGCGGCAGCCGGCGCGTAGGCGAGGCGGCGGTGCAGCTGTGCGAGGCGCTGGGCGAAGGCGCGCCTGCCTCGGCCTGTCGGCAGCGCCGCGGGGCCGTCGGGCGACACCGAGACCCGGGCGGCGGGCGTCAGCACGACGCGGCCGCCGCCGAGGCGGGCGCGGACGCCGAGGTCCAAGCCCTCGTCTGCTCCGCCGAGTGCGCGGTCGGGCCGCAGCGCCTCCCGGACCTGCGAGCGGATGAGCATCCCGCGAATGTCGGCGCCGAGGACGTCGTCGCGGCCGTCGTGCTGTCCCTGATCGAGCTCGCCCGCGGCGAGCTCGACGGAGCGCCCGAGGCTCGTCATGCTCACGCCGAGGGAGACGATCTCGCGGTCGTCGTCCGTCTCCACGAGTTTCGGCGCAGCGATGGCGGCCGACGGCGAGCGCTCGAGCGTACCGACGAGTCGTTCCAGCGCCCGAGGATGCGGGGCGGTGTCGTGGGCGAGAAGCCACACCGCGCTGCCCTCGGGGATCCGCGGCCTCGCCAGGTCGATCGCGTCGGCGAACGACGTGCTCGTACGAGCCTCGATGACCCCCTCGACCAGCTCTCCGACGGTCGCGCTCTCCCGCGCCGTCGTCGCATCGCCGCACATCACGAGCGTGATCGCCGCCGCCGTGACGGTCTGTGAACGCAGAGCGTCCAGCGTGTGCAGCAGTTGCGCGCGGGCGGACGAACCGGGGCGCGCGACGATGATGGCATGAACTCGGGCTGGCATGACGTCGTCAGCCTATGCGGGCTCGCCACTCGTCGGATGCAGTGGGTGCGGCGTGGCCCGAAGCCCGGTCGTCAGCTCGCGCGGCGCTTGAGCTTGCGGCGCTCGCGCTCGGAGAGGCCGCCCCAGATCCCGAACCGCTCGTCGTTGTTCAGAGCGTACTCCAGGCATTCACCGCGCACGTCGCACGAGGTGCAGATCCGCTTCGCGTCGCGGGTCGATCCGCCCTTCTCGGGGAAGAAGGCCTCGGGATCGGTCTGCGAGCACAGCGCGTCGGTCTGCCACGCGAGTGCGTTGTCGTCGTCGGCCTCGACCCTGCGGACCCCCGGAACGCCGAGGTTGACCGGGTCGACGAACCAGTTGTCCGGCACGTCCGAACGGTATCCCGTCATCTCGATCTCCAACCCTGTATTCCGCCCCCTCGGCGGGCCGTGCACCACTAATTACACCCGTGTCATTCGCATCGGTCAAGTCGCGGATCGTAAACCCTCAACGATCTCTTGAAGGTTCACGGCGGTCCATCGGCGTGTCGCTCCGGCGTGTCGCGATCTCAGCGCGTGTCGGCTGCTGCTCCCGGCGTCGCGATGAACGCCTCGCCGGACCCGGTCAGGATGATCTGCCCTTCCGCGGCGTCCGCGTAGAGAGCGGTTCCCACCGGCACAGCCCGCCGTTCGCCGTCGGCGCACAGCACGGACACGTCACCGGCCGTCGCGAGCACCATCGTCGGGCCGCTCACCGGCACCTCGACGTCGTCGCCCGACAGTGCGGCGCGCTGCAGCGCGAAGTCCGCGACCGGCACCTCGTAGGTCGTGAGGGCGCCGCGCGCGGACGGCCGCAGCACCGGCACCTCGCCGGGGGTGGTGTCGAGGATCGACAGCAGCTCGGGAACGTCGATGCGCTTGGGCGTCAGGCCCCCGCGCAGCACGTTGTCACTCGCCGCCATGATCTCGACGCCGAGACCGGAGATGTATGCGTGCAGGAGACCGGCTCGCAGGAAGACGCCCTCTCCCCGCTTCAGCACGACGTGGTTCATCAGAAGAGCCACGACCACGCCGGGGTCGCCGGGGTACGTCGTCGAGATCGCCGACACCGCCCGCAGCGTGTCCTCCCACTCCCCCGTCGCCGAGCCGGCTGCCGCACGCACCGCAGCGATGACCTCGTCGACCTCGCCCTGGGCATCGCCGGACAGCAACCAGCCGATCGCGTCGCGCAGTACGTCGCCCTCGCCGGAGAGACGCTCGATGAGCGACTCCACACCGGTGCCACGGTCCAGCTCGGCGAGCAGCCGCAGGGTGCTGCGCACCTCGCGCAGTCCGCTCAGAGACTCGAAGCGGTCGCTGAGGGCCACGATGAGTTCGGGCTTGTGGTTGTCGTCGCGGTAGTTGCGCCGCGGGTCGTCGAGGGCGAGGTCCGACTCACGGCTCCATCCGTCGCGCGCCTGCGTGATCGTCGGGTGCACCTGGATCGAGAGCGGCGATGCGGCTGCGAGCAGCTTGAGCAGGTACGGCAGCGTGCCACCGGTGACGGAATCGAGCGTTCCGCCCCCGTCGATGTCGGCCGGATCTCCGGGGTGGTCGCCGAACCAGACCTCGGCCTCGGGCTGAGCCGCCGGTTCGCGGCCTTCGAGCTCGGCGAGGAGTGTGGTGGATCCCCAGGCGTAGTCGCGGGGCGCGTTCGTCAGGCTGAGCAGCATGTCACCAGGGTAGGGCGCGCTGCGATCAGCGGGCGACTCGATGACACGTGGCCGGAAGGATCACGAGCGGGACCGGGCGCGCGGCGCGTCCGGTGGATGCCCGGGTGCGCGCGGTAGCCTGATCCCGATGGCGCAGTACACGAAGCATCCGGTCTCCGCTCCGCCCCGCGCACCGGAACGCGAGTCGACGGGGCATCTGCTGCTGCGCGGCTACATCATCCTCGTGCTGTTCGCGACGTTCGCGCATTCGGCGGTCTACAACCTCGTCGGCGAGGTCGGCGCCGGCATCGTGCTCGCGGCGTTCGTCGTCGTCACGCTGGCGATCGGCATCCCGATGGTGTCCCGCCGCCGCCCGCAGGCGTTCGCCTGGCGCCGCTTGCCGTGGGCCGCGACCGCCTACACCGTGCTCGCACTCGTGTCGGTCGCGTGGTCGCAGTGGCGCGGTGCCACTCTTCTCACGTGGGCCCTGCTCGCCGGAGTCACCGTGAACGCCCTCTTCATCGTGCATGTGCTGAGCTGGAGCGAGATCGTGCGCGCCCTCGCGTCGGCGTTCAAGTGGATCCTCGGCCTGTCACTCGCGATCGAGCTGTGGGTCGCTCTCGTCGTGCACGGCCCGATCCTGCCGAACTTCTTCGTCCGGCCGGACGGCGAGATGAACGCGCACTGGTACTGGGTCCGCGGCAACCTGTTCGACGGCGAGCGCATCCAGGGCATCGTCGGCAACTCGAACCTGCTGGCGATCATCAGCCTGTTCGCCCTCATCACGTTCGGGATCCGATTCGCGGCTCGGGCTCGGTGGCGCACAACGCTCGGGCTGTGGTCGCTGCTGGCGGCGTACTTCCTGATCAGGGCAGGCTCGGCGACCGCTTACGCCTGTGCGGCGGCAGCCCTCGTGGTCCTCGTCGTCGCACTGCTGATGCGTCGCACCGCCACCCCCGGGGCCCGCACCCGCCTCTACGTGATCTTCATCGGCGGCGCCGCGGCGCTCGCAGCCGCCGTGTGGCTGCTGCGAGCACCGCTGCTCTCGGTGCTCGGTCGCAGTGCCGATCTCACCGGACGCTCCGACAAGATCTGGGAGAAGGTGCTCGACCGCGTGGCCGATCATCCGCTCTTCGGCAACGGCTTCTCCAGCCCGTGGGTCCCGTTCGACCCGGCATTCGACAGGTGGATCGTCGACCACGGGATCACGGTCTTCCACGCGCACAACATGTGGCTCGACGTCCTCATGCAGCTCGGCGTGGTCGGTCTCGTGCTGATGGCGCTCGCGTACCTGAGCCTGCTCTGGCGCTCCTGGTTCTTCGCGGTCGACCGCCCGCGCTGGGATCTCACCGCCGATCGCGAGTACTCCCCGCTCACCCTGCTCCCGAACCTCTTCACCATCGTGCTGCTCGTGCAGGGTCTCACCGAGTCCACCCCGATCATGCTGTGGGGGTGGATGCTGCTGGTGATGCTCAGCTTCAAGATCAAATCCGTCCCGCTCGTCGGCGTGGGTGAGCGCGACCGCGTGATCGAGCGCGGCGAGAGAGCACGGCGGGTTCCGTGACGCCCGAACGGCGTCTCGCCGACCTGCTCGGATCCGCGGAGTTCGCCAGGGCATTCACGATCGCGGTGCTGACCGCGGTGTTCGGATCGTTCACGATCGAGCGCCTCACGTCATCCGTGACTCTGGCGACCATCATCGCCGTGCTGTGCGGCGTCGGGGCCAGCGTGCTCTGGGTCCGCCGTGCCGAGCTCTCCCCTCTGCGCCTCGCCCCCTCGTCGCTGATCGCGTTCCTGGCGTGGGCGCTCGTGAGCCTGGTCTGGACGGCCGACAGATCCGACACGGCCTTCGGCTGGATGGCCCTCTTCGGCTTCGCGTTCCTCGCGATCGCCGTCGGGCACGTGCGCGACACCCTGCAGACGGTCCGAGCCCTCGGCGACACACTGCGCGTCCTGCTCGTGCTGTCGCTCGCGATGGAGATCCTCTCCGGCATCCTGCTCGACATGCCGTTCGGATTCCTCGGCATCCAGGGGAACCTCGCGCTCGGCGGACCCGTGCAGGGGCTGTTCGGCAGCCGCAACATGCTGGGCTTCGTCGCGGTCGTCGCGCTCATCACCTTCGTGATCGAGTGGCGGTCGCAGTCGGTCACGGCACCGCTCGCGATCCCCTCCATCGCACTCGCCACGCTGCTGGCCTTCCTCTCGTCCTCCCCCACCGTGATCGTCCTCGCGGTCGCGGTCGGGGTGAGCACGGTCGCGCTCACGATCGTGCGTCACACCCCCCGCGAGCGCCGCGGCGTCGTGCAGTGGGTACTCAGCGTGCTCGTCGTGCTCGCCCTCATCGCTGCGTTCATCCTCCGACACGCGATCATCCGGCTGCTCGATGCCGGGTCCGACTTCTCGATCCGCGCGACCCTGTGGAACACGATCCTCGACTTCGTCTCGCTCAAGCCGATCCAGGGCTGGGGCTGGTTCGGCCCCTGGGCGCGTGGCGAGTTCCCCTTCACCTACATCAACTTCCTCCTCGACGACCGCCATGAGAGCGCACTGAACGCCTATTTCGACGTGATGCTGCAGCTCGGCTGGGCCGGGCTCGTGCTCTTCCTCCTGCTCGGAGGCGTCGCGATGGTCCGCTCCTGGCTGGTCGCGAGCGTGCGCCGCTCCGTCGTCTACGCCTGGACGCCGCTCATGCTCGTCACCCTCGCCGTCGACTCGATGTTCGAGAGCTTCACCCTCGAGGGCGCCGGCTGGTTCCTGCTCGTGCTCTGCGCGCTGCGCGCCGGTCAGTCACGGTCGTGGCGCGAGAACATCGACGCGGCGCACACGGGCGCAATCCCCACACTGCACCCGGAGCGGTAGCCGCACGCGCCGTCCTCGGGGGATTCCTCGCCCCGCCCGGGTAGGCTGGGGTCTGCTCGCGGCGCCCTGCGAGACCACACCCTCCCGGAGATCCCACTCGTGACACACGTCCCCTTCGACCCGGCGTCCGCCACGATCGTCATCGTCACCTACAACCGATCGCACCTCCTCACCGGGCTCCTCGAGAGCATCACGGCGATGGACCCCAAGCCAGGGCACGTCGTCATCATCGACAACGCGTCCTCGGACGACACGACGGAGGTCGTCGAGTCGTTCCGCCCGCGCGTGGGGACCGAGGTCGTCTACCGCCGTCTCGAGACCAACACGGGCGGCTCCGGCGGATTCAGCGAGGGCATGCGCACGGCGTACGAGCTCGGGTCCGAATGGATCTGGATGATGGACGACGACGTCGAGGTCATGACCGACGGCCTCGCCAAGATGGGCAAGTGGGCCCCGCGGTTCAAGAGCATCCAGGGACGCCGCTACGACTACGACGGCAGCGAGTTCTACTGGCAGTACCGCATCGCCGAGCGCATGGGCATCCCGATCCCGTTCGCGCCGTCGGGCTTCGACGCGTCCGGCTTCAAGGAGATGAACAGCGGATGCTTCGAGGGCATGTTCATCCATCGCTCGATCGTCGCGCAGATCGGCCTCCCCGACCCCCGTTTCTTCATCTACTGGGACGATCAGATGTACGGCTGGCTGGCCTCTCGAAAGACCACGGCCGTGATCGTCGACGAGTTCGTGCTGCGACGCACCCGTGAGATCAAGCAGTGGGACATGGGGATCCGCCACATGAACGCGTCGAGCAACGCCTACCGGTTCTACATCATGCGCAACCGCGCGTACCTCAAGCAGTACTACCGCGTGCACCACAACTACAACCCCGTGCTCTTCGGCCTCGGCACGGCGATGACCTTCGCCAAGGAGCTCATCCGCCTGTTCTTCGTCGAGCGCACCGTGCGCGGTACGAGCAACCTCTTCCGCGGGCTCAAGGAGGGCGGCCGACTCGGTCGCGACCGCTCGTGGAAGCCGATGCCACCCCTGGAGGCGTGAGCGCATGGCCGAGAACACCCAGCCGGACCTGCAGTGGGGTCCGCTCGAGCAGAAGCCGCGCGGCCGTGGACGGATCTGGATCATCGTCGGGCTCGCGGTCGCCGCGCTCATCGTCGTCGGCGTGCTTCTGTTCTTCCTGCTCCCTCGCGCAGACGGCCAGAGTCCGGAGGCGAGCGCGACGCCATCGCCCTCGGCGACCACCACTGAGGAACCGACCCCGGCGCCGACTATCGCGCCCGACCCCACCATGACACCCGTCACCACTCCCCCACCTGTGCCGGATCCGTCGGTCGACGCCTTCCGGGAACAGGTCAGAGGGTGGCTCGATGACGCCCTCACCGGGATCGACATCGTCTCGGCATCGAGCGGTCAGGAGGCCCTCAGCGTCGTCGAGACCCTCGAAGACGATGCGCAGCGGCTCTCCGAGACTCCTGCGCCGACCTCCATCCAATCCGGGTGGTCGGAGGCACTGGGCAGGTACGCCGAGTCGCTCGCCGCGCTTCGCACCGCCGTCTCCGACGGTTCCGGCACGTCAGCCTCCGCCGAGTCCGCCCGGGCTTCTGCCGAGGAGCTCCGCACTGTCGTAGGGCTCTGACGCTCGATCAGGCTTGCGCTTCCAAGCGACGGAGCCGCTCCTCGTAGTGAGAGGCGAGCTCGAGCCGCAGCCGGGCCCTCTCATGCTCGGCCCGAGCCCGAGAGAGCACGTCGTCGGCATCCGTCTCCTCCAGCGCGAGCCGCCCGCGCAGCACCTCGAAGCGCTGCTCGAGCGCAGCGAGCTGCGGAGCGATGCGGTCGAACTCCGAGCGCACATAGGAGAAGTCGGCCTGCGTGCCCGTCAGCCGCGCATCGTAATCGCGCTGCGAAGCCGCCACCTGCTCGAGCGCCGCGCCGAGTCTTTCGTTCACTCGCGCGTCGACTCGGCGCTCGACCACGATGTCGATTCGTCGACGAATTCTGTTCAGCATGGGTTCCTCAATCATTCGGGTGATGGTGGGGAGACGATGACGTTGTCAGCGGTGATAGGTGATCCGTCCGCTCTCGATCCAGGCGCGGACGAGCGTCGATTCGAGATCGATCCGGTGTTCCGCGCCTACCGCCGAGGGGTCGCCGAACGCGTGATTCCACGAGGTCTGATCCGGCGCATCGACGAAGGAGAACCCGGTAGCGTCGACTGCGGCGTCAGGGAAGAGCCTGGTCGCGATCCACAGCATCACGGTTCCCGTGGTCGCCCACTGGCCGCTTTCCCTCGGATCCGCCCCGAGAGCCTCTCCGAGCGGCAGGACGACCTCCCTGTTCGGGATGGTCACGATCCCGAGGTCCGCTGGCCAGAAAGCCGGTGTCTTCGGGTTCTCCCAGAGGAGTCGACCGGGCTCGACCATGAGATACAGCCGCTCGGGATAGGCGTCGAAGAACCACGGAGTGGGCCGCACGCCCCTGTTGAAGACGACCACGTCGACGCGCCGACCGACCGTCGCCGGCGAACCGGCGTCGTCCATGCGGAAGCCGTTCACGCGGAAGACGACATCCGCGGAGTCGATCATCGCGGCTCGCTCCTCCGAGGGCTCCAAGGGCTGGTTGCCGACGACGGCGACCCGTCGAATCGGCGAGGCGCCGTACGAGGCCACGAGCGGCCGGATGCGATCGTAGAATGCGACTTCGTCGGTCGACCTCTGATCGCTCTCGACGAGCTTCCTCACACGCCCCATAGGAAACCAGCTTAGGGCAAGCGGGGCGGCCTCTCCGGCGGCCGATCCCGGCGCGGCAAGCGAGCCCCCTTAGAGTAGTCGGCGTGACTTCTGCACAGACGATCGACCTCTCCTCGGCGACCATCGGTCCCGGCTCGCCGGTGTTCACGATCGCCGAGATGTCGGGCAACCACAACGGCGACCTCGATCGCGCCCTCGCCATCGTCGACGCGGTGGCCGCGACAGGAGCGAGCGCGCTCAAGATTCAGACCTATACGGCCGACACCCTCACGATCGACTCCGACCTGCCGGCGTTCCGCGTGACGAGCGACCACGGGCTGTGGGGCGATCGCAACCTGTACGCGCTGTATCAGGAGGCGCACACCCCCTGGGAGTGGCACGCGGCCATCTTCGAGCGCGCGAGGTCGCATGGGCTGATCCCCTTCTCCACGCCGTTCGACCCCAGCTCCGTGGCCTTCCTCGAGGAACTCGGCGTGGAGCTCTACAAGACAGCATCGGCGGAGATCGTCGATCTGCCTCTGCTGCGTGAGGTCGCACGCACCGGCAAGCCGATGATCGTCTCGACCGGCATGGCCACCCTCTCGGAGATCGACGCCGCTGTGTCGGCGATCCGGGGAGCGGGGGGCACCGAGCTCGTCCTTCTCGCCTGCACTGCTTCGTATCCGGCAGTCCCCGAAGAGGCGCGTCTGGGTAACATCCGGGCGCTGCGCGAGGCTTTCGACGTACCCGTCGGGCTGTCCGACCACACGCTCGGCATCGGCGTGGCGGTCGCGGCGGCCGCCCTCGGCGCCGTCGTGATCGAGAAGCATGTCACTCTCGACCGCGCCGACGGCGGCGTCGACTCCGACTTCTCGCTCACGCCCTCAGAGTTCGGCTCGCTCGTCACCGCCTCTGAGCAGGCCCGCATCGCCGTCGCCAGCGGGGTCTCCTTCGGTCCGACCGAGCAGGAGCACGCGGTGCTCGCGCTACGTCGTTCGCTCTTCGTGGTCGCCGATGTCCGTGCCGGCGACAGGATCACTCCAGAGAACGTCCGCTCCATTCGCCCCGCCGGGGGTCTCGATCCGGACGATATCGATCTCGTGCGCACGCGCACCTTCTCGCGCGACGTCCGGCGAGGCACTCCGCTGACCTGGGATCTGCTCTAGAGGCGGCTCATCGCTCTGGTAGACGCCACCTCGAGAGGCTGAGGAATCCGGCCTCGTCGGGAGGGTTCTGCGGCAGATACCCCGCTCGCTCGAAGACGCGCCGCGATGCGGCGTTCTGCTCGTGCACGACGGCGATCATCCGCACCGGGTCCGGCGCGATCAGCGCTCGCTGCGCCGCGGCGAGGGCGCGTCCGGCCACACCTCGTCCGCGAGCGTCGGGGGCGACGGTGATCGAGATCTCCCAGTCCGTGACAGAGCGCCGGTCCCAGCGGCACGTCGCCACGGGAACAGCTCCCTCTTCGATGACGAGCAGTCGCCGGTCGTCGGCAGCAAGACTGCGGGTGAGCCACGCGAGATGCCCCCGCTCGTCCACGAGTGAACCGTCGCGTGAGTTCCGGCGCGTGATCTCGTCGTTCCGCCACGCCAGGAGCAACCCCGCGTCGTCCAGGCGAGCCGGACGCGCGCACGCTGGCGCATCACCGGTCGACGATCCGTCAGTCGGCGTCGCGATCCGAGGCGTCCTCAGCAATTGCTCCCAGGAGGCGACGATGCGCCAGGTGCCGAGGCCGTCGACGGTCGCCGACAGACGCGCCGCCAGCTCCGCCAGCTCCTGCGGGGAGCGAAGCAGGCGGTCGAGAGAACGGATCCGCTCCTCGAGCTCATCGTGCGGGGGTTCGCCGAGCCCTTCAGCGAGCCCCGCCTCGACGACCTCACGATAGCCGGCACGTTGATTGTCCACCGCGCAGACGAGCGCCATCGGCAGACCCATGCAGGCGAAGTCCCACACCGAGGTTCCCGCCGCTGTCACTGCCACGTCGTGCGTCCGGGCGAGCGCCGGAAGGTCGTCGACGAAGCCGGCGACGCGGACAGCGTGTCGCGAAGCCCGCGCCGCCTGCACGACCTCCGCTCGTCCTCGTGGATCGACGGCGGTGACCTCGAGCGGATCGTCGATCGCGTCGAGCGCGGAGACGATTCGCGCGGTGAGTCCCCCGGGGTCCGTGCCGCCCATCACCACGAGCAGCCGCGGCGTCAAGTTCTCGGTGCGAGGCGCGGCGCGCTGGCGTCGAACCTGATCGCGAATCACGGCAGCATCGATGCCGACGAGATGCGTGCGGCCGAGCTCGGGTGCGACGAAAGAGCGCTCGGCTCCCAGGTTCGCGTCGATGGACAGGTCGGCGGCGCGCACGCCGTAGGAGCCATCCTGCATATTGCTGATCAGGGCGCCGGTCCGCGACAGGTCAGGCACCGACCAGTACGTGTCGAGGTGCACGACGTCGACGCCCCTGGCAGCGTCGAGCATCTCCGTCTGGCTGGAGAGGGCGACACGAAGAAGCGTGGAGCCAGGCAGAAGACGCCCCAGGACCGACGCCGCCGCGTCGTCGAGATCGCCGGCGATGGACGTGACCCACCCCCGCTCCTCCGCTGTCCGAGCAATCGCGATCACCCGCATGAGGTGTCCCATGCCGAAGCCGTCTCCGGCGTTGCAGTGGAAGAGGACCCGTCGAGCGGCGGTCATGCGATCTCCTCCCTGCCGAGGTGCGGAGGCACCCACCCGATAGGATAGGGCGGGCGTGGGACAACCCGAGCATCCGCGCGTCGACGACAACGCTGAGGGAGACAGAGTGTCAGTTCTCGAGGGCGCGAGCATCCTCATCACTGGCGGCACCGGGTCGTTCGGCAAGGCCTTCATCCGCCACGCTCTGACCCACCTGAACCCGCGTCGACTGGTCATCTTCTCGCGCGACGAGCTCAAGCAATACGAGGTTCGACAGCACTTCGGCGACGACGCGCGCCTGCGCTGGTTCATCGGCGACATCCGCGACGAGCGGCGCCTGGCGCGTGCTCTCCACGGCGTCGACTACGTCGTGCACGCCGCGGCGTTGAAGCAGGTCGACACCGCCGAGTACAACCCGTTCGAATTCGTGAAGACCAACGTGCTCGGAAGTCAGAACGTGATCGAAGCCTCCATCGACGCGGGGGTCAAGCGTGTCGTCGCACTGTCCACGGACAAGGCGTCGAGCCCGATCAACCTCTACGGCGCCACCAAGCTCACCGCGGACAAGCTCTTCATCACGGGGAATCACTACGCGGCCGCGTACGACACGCGATTCGCCGTCGTGCGGTACGGCAACGTGATGGGGTCGCGCGGCTCGGTCATCCCGTTCTTCGAGAGACTCGGAGCCGAGGGCAAGCCGCTGCCGATCACCGATCTGCGGTGCACTCGATTCTTCATCACCCTGCCGCAGGCGGTCCAGATGGTCGTCGACACGTTCGAACTCATGCAGGGCGGCGAGCTCCTCGTCCCCCGAATCCCGTCGATGAGGGTGACCGACCTCGCGCACGCCGTCGTGCCGGGCGCCGAGCTCGTCGATGTCGGCCTGCGACCCGGCGAGAAGCTGCACGAGGAGATGATCAGCCCGGAGGAGGGGCGACGTGCCGTCGTCGTCCAGGACGGGAGATACTTCATCATCCAGCCCGACCTCGCTTCGTGGGGCTACCGAGTACCGGAGGGTGCCGTCCCCGTGCCGGAGGGTTTCGCGTATCGCTCGGACAGCAACGACGAGTGGTACTCGCGGGAGGAGATCGCCGCGATCATCGAGGCGGGGATCTGACGATGCTGCCGTACGGGAGGCAGTCGATCTCGGAGGGCGACATCGAAGCGGTGGTCGATGTCCTCCGCGGCGACTGGCTCACCACCGGCCCGGTTGTAGCGGCGTTCGAAACGCGTCTCGCAGAGATCGCAGGCGGACACCGCGCGGTCTCAGCGACATCCGGCACGGCTGCCCTCCACATGGCCTACGCCGCAGCCGGGATCTCGGCCGGAGACGTGGTGATCTCGACGCCCATGACATTCGTGGCGACGACGGCCACCGCGTCGATGCTCGGAGCCCGCATCGTCTTCGCCGACGTCGAGGAGGACACCGCGCTCATCGACCCGCTTGCCGTCGACGCGCTCGCCGACGAGAGGACCCGCGTCATCGCCGCCGTCGACTACGCCGGCCACCCCGCGGACTACGACCCGCTGAACGCCACAGCGGCACGGGTCGGCGCGCTCGTCCTCGACGATGCAGCGCACTCGATCGGCAGCACGTACAAGGGCCGACCGGTGGGAGATCTCGCCGATCTCACCGCACTGTCGTTCTTTCCTACCAAGAACCTCACCACGGGCGAGGGCGGCGCTCTCATCGCCAAGGATGCGCAACTCGCGCAGCGTGCTCACGAGTTCCACTTCATCGGTCTGGTGCGCGATCCGGAGCGCTTCCGGATCATCGACGAGGGCCCCTGGCACCAGGAGGTGCACGAGTTCGGAGTCAACTACCGGCTCACCGACATCGCGAGCGCCCTCGGCCTCTCGCAACTCGCTCGACTCGATGCATTCAAGCGGCGTCGCACTCAGATCACCCGTCGTTACGATGACGCGCTCTCGGACATCGACGGCGTTCGCACACCCGTGCAACGGGCTGACGTGGATCCGATGCGGCATCTCTACCCCGTGCGGATCCTCGACGGGCGACGTCGCGAGGTCTTCGAGCGCATGCGCGCGAACGGCATCGGAGTCCAGGTGAACTACATGCCCGTCTACTGGCACCCGGTGTATGCCGACGCCGGTTACCGGCGCGGGATGTGTCCGAACGCCGAGGCCTTCTACCAGGAGGAGCTGTCGCTCCCGATCCACCCCGAGCTCACCGACTCGCAGGTCGACTCGGTCGTGGACGCGCTCGTCGAGGCGCTTCGATGAAGGTCGGCATCATCACCCAGGCGCGGATGACGAGCACTCGTCTCCCGGGAAAGGTCATGCTGACGGCAGCGGGTCGACCGCTGCTCGACATCCATCTGGACCGGCTCAGCGCGACCGACCTGCCCGTCATCGTCGCGACGACGACCAATGCCGCTGATGACCCCATCGCCGGTCTGGCAGGCAGCAGGGGCCTCACCGTCTTCCGCGGCAGCGAGGAGGACGTCCTCGGTCGCTTCGCGGGAGCGGCGGACGAAGCAGGCCTCGACGCCGTCGTCCGAGTCACCTCCGACTGCCCGCTGCTGGACCCCGAGGTCATCGGCGACGCCGTGCGCCTTTTCACGGAGCTCAACGATCCCGATGCGTACGTCTCCAACGTCATCGAGCGCACCTACCCGCGCGGGCTCGATGTCGAGGTCTTCTCCGCCGCGGCACTTGCGGATGCGGATGCGTCGGCGACCGACCCGTCCGACCGCGAGCACGTCACCCCGTACCTCTACGCGAATCGATCCGGGCGCACGACCCTGCGCTCGATCACACGAACGCCGGACGCCTCGAGGCACCGGATCACGCTCGACACAGCGGACGACCTCACCGTCATCCGCAGGCTCATCGAAGATCACGACGCGGCACGGCTCGACGCCGCCGGACTCGTGGCCGTCCTCGACGCGCACCCCGAGCTGACGGCGATCAACGCGCACGTCGAGCAGAAGAAGCTCGGCGGCTGACCACCGCCTCTCGGAGATCTACGCGTTGTAGTCGGCGTTATAGCGATCCAGGACGTCGACGATCGGGCCGTCGAGGACCAGGGCGCCCCTGTCGAGGTACAGTCCCCGCGTGCAGAAGCGACGCAGGTCGCGCTCGTTATGGCTCACGAAGAACAAGGTGCGACCTTCAGCGAGGAGTTCATCGATGCGCTTGTAGCACTTGTCTCGGAACGCCTTGTCTCCGACAGCGAGCACCTCGTCGACGAGCAGGATCGGCTCGTCCAGTTGCGACACGACGGAGAAGGCCAGACGCACCTTCATGCCGTTGGAGAGGTGCTTGTACGGAGTGTCCTCGAACCCGGCGAGTTCGGCGAACGCGATGATGTCGTCGTAGCGACGCGCCACCTCGTCGCGGGACATGCCGTGGAGCCCTGCGGTCAGCCGGACGTTCTCCCGCACCGTGAGATCCCCGACGAAGCCGCCGGTGATCTCGATCAGTGGAGCGACGCCGCCGTTCACCTCGACCGCGCCCTCGTCTGGGAGCAGCACTCCCGCTACGAGCCTGAGGAGGGTCGACTTGCCCTGACCGTTTCGACCGACGACCCCGATCGACTCCCCGGGCTGCACCGAGAACGTCACGTCCCGGAGCGCCCAGAACTCGCCAGGGCGCGACCGTCGAGACGACCCGGAGAACAGGTCCTTGAAGCTTCGGCGCCCACGGCGATTGCGCCGGAAGCGGACGCCGAGTCCTGACACCTCGATGGCTGCCGACATCACAGCTCCTTCAGGACGGGTCGTTCGAGGGCGCGGAAGGTCCATGTGCCCGCCGCGAAGATGAGCACACACATGACGGCACTGATCAGCACGGGTACGGGATCCCAGAGCTCCGGGAAGAATCCGACCCGGTAGAGGGTGAAGATCCCTGCGAGCGGATTGAAGGCGCCGATGATGTGGAACGGGTCGGGCAGGTCGCGGAAGCTGTAGATCACCGGCGAGGCGTAGAACAGCGCGCGGAGGATGAGCGCCGTGGTGCGCTCGAGATCGGTGTACAGCACGCACAGCGGCGCCACGAGAAGACCGAGCCCGACCAGCAGCACGACCTGCATCACCACAGCGACGGGGAACCAGAGCAACGACCACGACACGGTCGCTCCACTGAACACCGCGAACAGTACGAGAACGGGCATCGAGAAGAGGAACTCGATCCCCTTGCTGAGCACGATCCTGTTCACCCAGATCGATCGAGGGATCGCCGTCGACCTCACGAGCCGCGAGTCCTTGCGGAAGGCGCGGGTGAAATCCGACACGGAGGTGTTGAACCACACCCACGGAAGCAGAGCCACGATGAGGAACACGATGTACGGTTCCTCTCCCACGCTGCGGTGGAAGATCTGGGTGAACACGAACCAGTAGATCGCACTCATCACCAGAGGGTCGAGCACCGACCACAGGTACCCCAGTGAGCTCGTCGCGTACCGGACTTTCAGGTCGCGGGCGGATAGCAACCACAGCGAATGCAGATAACGTCGGGGCGTTCCCGGCGCCCCGACAGCATCGTGACTCACAGCGTCGAGTCTATGCGAGCGAGTTGTTCCACATCGACAGCGCAGACCCGATCGCCATGTGCATGTCGAGGTACTGGTACGTTCCGAGGCGGCCGCCGAAGTGCACGTCCCGCTCGCCCTTGGCGAGTTCGCGGTACGCCAGCAGGCCTTCGCGATCGGTCGGTGTGTTGACCGGGTAATACGGCTCGTCCTCGCGATCGGCGAACCGCGAGAACTCGCGCATGATGACCGTCTTGTCGGAGTTGTACACGTCCTTGCGCTCCGGGTGGAAGTGCTTGAACTCGTGGATGCGCGTGTACGGGACGTCCATGTCCGGATAGTTCATGACGCTGGTGCCCTGGAAGTCGCCGACGTTGAGCACCTCCTGCTCGAAGTCGAGTGTGCGCCAGCTCAGTGCACCCTCCGCGTAGTCGAAGTATCGGTCGACAGGACCGGTGTAGACGATCGGAAGCTGCCCGACCGTCGCGCGCTTGTTGAGCGGCTGGGATTCGTCGAAGTAGTCCACGTCGAGCTTGACCTCGATGTTGGGGTGATCAGCCATCCGCTCGAGCCAGGCGGTGTAACCGTCGGTGGGCAGCCCTTCCCACGTGTCGTTGAAGTAGCGGTTGTCATACGTGTACCGGACCGGCAGGCGGCTGATGATGTCGCCCGAGAGCTTCTGCGGGTCGGTCTGCCACTGCTTGGCCGTGTAGTCGCGGAAGAACGCCTCGAAGAGTGGCCGTCCGACGAGGGCGATGCCCTTCTCCTCGAAGTTGGAGGCGTTGCTGACGTCGAACTCCCCCGCCTGCTCCTTGACGAGGGCGCGCGCCTGGTCGGGAGTGTAGGCCGACTGGAAGAACTGGTTGATCGTGCCGAGGTTCACCGGCATGGGGAACACCGTGCCCTTGTGGGTCGTGTACACGCGGTGGACGTAGTTCGTGAACGACGTGAAGCGGTTGACGTACTCCCAGACCGTGGCGTTCGATGTGTGGAAGAGGTGCGCTCCGTAGCGGTGGACTTCGATGCCGGTCTCCGGCTCCGCCTCGCTGTAGGCGTTCCCGCCGATGTGGTGCCGACGGTCGATGACCGTGACCTTGCGGCCGGCTTCAGCCGCCCGCTCTGCGATGGTGAGGCCGAAGAAGCCCGATCCGACGACGAGGAGGTCCATATTGCTGCTTTCTGTCCGAGGAGGCTCAGAGACGCGCGGTACTGGCCGCGGCACACAGCAGTCCACTCTACCGGCAGCGCCGTCTGCGAACCTGTCAGGCTCGTCGGCGCGGGTCGACGGGTGCCCGGTCTCGGAGACCCGGCATCCGGGCGACCGTGGCAGAAGCACGCCCGTCTGCGGCCGACATGTCATCGCCGTCGATATAGAGCGCCGCTTGCCAGGTCTCCTCCGGGTGCAGTCCTGGCCGGGAGTCACGCCGGTGAAGCCGCCGGGTGCAGGGCACGCCTAGATGTGATGTCTAGGGACGTTGTTCTGGCCCCCGCCCGTAATGACACCGTGCCGATTCAAGAAGTATCTGTCCAGACCGCTCGCCATTGAAGGCATGTTAGAGTTTAGGGCATGTCGAGTCCCGAATCAGACAGGTCAGGGGTTGTCGGTCACACCGCCAGCCCCTTGAACCACTAGTTACGACGCCCACGATCTGTGTGGGCGTATGTCTGGCGTACCCGGGGCGCTGGCCGTGGTGACAAGAAGAACCATTTCTTGATCTCACACCTCGGAGTACTCGATGCCTTTTGCCCTCTACATGCTTGCCCTGGCGGTCTTCGTCATGGGCACTTCAGAATTCATGCTCGCGGGATTGCTCCCCGCGATCGCGACCGAACTTGACGTCTCGGTCGGCACTGCGGGCCTGCTGACCTCCGCATTCGCAGTCGGTATGGTCGTCGGCGCGCCAGTGATGGCGGCATTCGCTCGCCGTTGGCCACCGCGGCTCACATTGATCGTTTGCCTTCTCGTGTTCGCGGGAAGCCACGTCATCGGAGCGATGACACCAGTGTTCTCTCTCCTGCTCATCACCCGGGTGCTCAGCGCTCTCGCAAACGCAGGATTCCTCGCCGTAGCACTGAGCACGGCCACTACCCTCGTGCCAGCGAACCAGAAGGGGCGTGCACTGTCGATCCTGCTCTCCGGCACGACGATCGCAACCGTCGTGGGCGTCCCCGCCGGGGCACTGCTCGGCACAGCGCTGGGCTGGCGAACGACGTTCTGGGCGATCGCCATCCTCTGTATTCCCGCGGCCGTTGGAGTCATTCGTGGCGTCACGAACAATGTTGGTCGGAGCGAGACTAGCGCGACCTCACCAAGGCTCCGTGTCGAGCTCAGCCAGTTGGCGACGCCGCGGCTCATCCTGGCCATGGTACTCGGAGCGCTGATCAACGGAGGGACCTTTGCGGCATTCACCTTCCTGGCACCCATCGTGACCGAGACCGCGGGCTTGGCCGAAGCGTGGGTGTCCGTCGCGCTGGTGATGTTCGGCATCGGATCGTTCCTTGGCGTCACGATCGCAGGACGACTATCAGATCAACGACCTGGCCTCGTGCTCGCAGTCGGCGGACCGCTATTGCTGACAGGCTGGATCGTGTTGGCAGTGGTCGCATCTCATCCCGTCGCGCTTATCGTCCTCGTCCTCGTTCAGGGATTCCTGTCGTTCGGCGTCGGCAGTACTCTGATCACGCGTGTGCTGTATGCAGCATCGGGTGCGCCAACGATGGGCGGTTCGTACGCAACCGCAGCATTGAATATCGGAGCTGCAGCGGGGCCCGTGCTTGGTGCGCTCGGGCTCGCGACCGGGCTGGGGCTGCTCGCGCCGGTTTGGGTCGCTTCGGTGCTGACAGCGATCGCTCTCGTCATCATGCTTCTCACCAGACGCGCGCTTACGAAGACCGCGGCGGAGGCCAATTGATGACCCATCCGAACGCTCTTCTCACTCCTCGTGCCCGTCTCCGGTTAGCCCGGCTGATTGTCGAAGACGGCTATCCGGCCACGATCGCCGCAAAGATGTTCATGGTCTCCCCGATCACTGCCCGGAAATGGGCAGGCCGCTACCGGGAAGAGGGTGAGTTTGGGATGCAGGATCGCTCCAGCAAGCCGCACCGGATCCCAGGCAGGACGCCCGAGCATGTCAAGAAGAAGATCATCAACCTGCGCTGGCGGCTTCGACTGGGGCCAGCCCAGATCGCTGCGCGACTTGGTCTCTCGACGTCGACTGTTCACGCGGTCCTCGTCCGTTGCCGCGTGAACCGCCTCTCGCATATCGATCGTGTCACTGGCGAGCCATTGCGGCGATATGAGCATCCTCATCCGGGATCGTTGATTCATGTCGATGTCACGAAGTTCGGCAACATCCCCGACGGCGGTGGACATCGTTACGTAGGTCGGCAGCAAGGCGCACGGAACAAGCTCGCGACTCCGGGATTACCACGAGGAAAAGATCACAAGCCGCGCACCGGGACGGCGTTCGTTCACACAGTCATCGACGACCACTCCCGCGTCGCATACGCAGAAATCTGGTCGGATGAGCAGGCGAGCACAGCGGTGGGAGTTCTCGAACGCGCCGTGGCCTGGTTCGCCGAACGAGGCGTGACCGTCGAGCGAGTCCTATCCGACAACGGGTCGGCATACAGATCCCACGCATGGAGGGACTTCTGCGCTCGGCTCGGCATCCGACACAAGCGGACACGCCCCTACCGGCCGCAGACGAACGGGAAGATCGAGCGATTCCACCGCACGCTCGGGGACGGCTGGGCCTATGCCAGGTTTTACGGTTCAGAGGCCGAACGACGCCTGGCGCTGCCCGGCTGGCTCCACTTCTACAACCACCACCGACACCACTCTGCGATTGGCGGCGTACCCTTCGACCGACTCAACAACGTCCCTGGACATCACACCTAGAGAGCCTTCCGTACATGTCGGTATCGGCAAGGCTCGGCGCCACTCGCACCTCGTCGACGTAGTGGTGTGGACAGCCTATTCGGTCGCACGTAGCAGGCCGTCGACCGCCTCGGCCAGACGCGGCTTCAGCATCCGCACGTACTCGAGATTGAGATGGTCGGCGTCATAGTAGACGGGAACGCCGCCGACCACCGCGTAGCACGACGCATCGTCACAGAACGAGGTCGTGAGATCGACCGACGCGATCAGTGGCGACGCTGAGTCCGCAGCGGCCGCGACGACCGGATCGGGCGGCTGAGCCTCAGCGCGCGGGCGAGCACACACGAGCGGATCCTCCGCATTGAGCAGCACGCAATCGGGCGAGCGCACCTCTCCGTTCCAGGGCGGATCGGCGACCGCGAGCACGCGCGTCCCGACCGAGGCCCAAGACCGCCAGTAACTCGACAGCCCCCGCTTCATCTGCTCATCGGGTGGCGTGCCACTGCCGTCGTCCGCGGTCTGCTGGCGAGAAGCCATGGCGGTGACGACCAGATCGGGAGACTCATCGATGATGGTCTCTGAGAGGTCGTGCGACCATTCCTCGCAGAGGCGCGCGTCAGCCGGTGCCCAGGCTCCACGGAAGCCCACGAACGCGACATCGGCCACCGGGCAGCCGCCGAAGTAGCTGGTCGTCACGATCCATTCCCGCTCCCGAGCTATGTCGAAGATCGCTCCCTGCCACTGCTGGGCGTGGGAATCGCCGACCAGCCAGACACGCGTCGGGTCCTCCGCTCCGCCGGAGAAGTCGCACTCCACCGTGGTCTTCTTCTCGCCGTACTCGAGGATGGGGAGGAACGCTCCGCACTCAGGGGGCGTGTACGAGTAGAGGTTGCGGTCAGTCATGACGGAGTAGTCGGCGGCTCCGAATGGATCATCGCAGTCGGCTCCGGGCGCGAGCGCAAGCGGGCCCTCGCACGAGAGGGCGACGACCTCGTCGGGTGGCCTGTCCGCCTCGACTCGTGCGTTGTACCAGACGAGGAGACCGGCGACGAGTGCGCCGATCGTCAGCATGCCGGCGATCATGAGCGCGAGAGACCGTGCAGTGGACCCCTTCCAGTAGCTCCACCGCTGACCGGCGTCCTCCACGAACCCCTTCGTGAGTGCCGCGAGCATGAGCGCGATGCCGAGGACGGCGAACTTCGACAAGGTCGAGGCCTCCGTGGCCAAGGCGAACGGAGCGACGACTATCAGCGGCCAATGCCAGAGGTACAGCGAGTACGACACTCCGCCCACCCATTGGACGGGGCGGAGCGCCGTGATGCGCGCGTGCCACAGGGCGGCATGATGATTGCCTGCGAGGATCACCAAAGCCGTTCCGAGTACAGGGGCCAGCGCCGCGTACCCCGGAAATGACGTCGTGTGGTCGAATGTGAGCGCCGCGTAGGCGATGAGGCCGAACCCGACGAGGCTGAGGACATTGGCCGCAAGACGATGCAGCGGGATCTTCGGTCCCAGCAAAGCGATCGCGGCCCCCGCCGCGAACTCCCAACCTCGGGTGAACGTCGCGAAATACGCCTGGGAGGGAGCGAGATGCGTGTAGACGACGCTCGAGGCGAGCGAGAGTCCCCCGACGATGATCACCACGATGGAGATCGCCGTTGCGGCTCGCGATCTGGCGCCACGCCGGGTGAGCGAAGGTGCCCGGCGCGCGATGAGGACCGCGACGAGCAGGAGCACGGGCCAGACGATGTAGAACTGCTCCTCCACTGAGAGAGACCAGTAATGCTGGACGAGGCTCGCCGCGTCGTTGAGGGCGGAGTAGTTGACGGACATGGCTGCGAGGAACCAGTTCTCGACGTATCCGGCGCTGGCAACGATCTCCCAGGCATTGCGTCCCCACCGTGGATAGGGCAGGAAAGCTGCGGCGAGCACGAGCGACACGATGAGAACCAGGAACGCCGCTGGAAGCAGACGGCGGATCCGTCGCGCGTAGAACGCCCCGAGCCGTACTCCCCCTGTCCGAGCGATCTCGCCCGTGAGATGACCGGTGATGAGGAAGCCCGAGATGACGAAGAACACGTCGACACCGACATAACCGCCCGTGAGCCTCAAGGGCCACAGGTGGTTCAGTACGACGAGTCCGATCGCGACGGCGCGCAAGGCCTGGATATCGGTACGGAAGACCTTGCGATCCTTCGCCTCTACCGACCGCCCCTGTTCTTGAACCACTGTGCTCACGGAGCGAGATACTCCTGCAGCAGCGAGTCCCCGCTCTCCGCTGTGAATCCGCTCTCTCGTGCGCGAGTGAGATCCAGCACGCTGTTCCTCGGACGTGGCGCGACGGGTGCCTTCGCTGCAGCGAAGTAGTCCTCCGTGGACACGCCCGTCACTCGCACGGGGTCATGTCCCGTCAGCTCGAACACACGTCGCGCGATATCCGCCCACGTGACGACGTCGCCCTCGGAGGTGAGATTGTACACACCGTAGTCGGGACGGGTATCGAGAAGATGGCGGATGAAGCGAGCGATCTGCGAGGCGAACGTGAGGCGCCCGCGCTGGTCGTCGACCACCTTCGGGTCGATTCCGCGTTCGGCCAGTGACGCCATGGTCCTGACGAAGTTGTTGCCCTCGCCGATGACCCACGAAGTGCGCACGATGTAGTGTCGCGGCGCGGTCGCCACGGCGATATCGCCTGCGGCCTTGGTCTGCCCATAGACGCCGAGAGGGCACAGCGCGTCGTCCTCGCGATATGCACGGTCGGAGCTGCCGTCGAACACGTAATCGCTCGACACGTGAACGAGGGTGATGCCGTTCGCCGCCGCGATCCGTGCCAGCGCGGCGGGACCCGAGGCGTTGGCGGCCCACGCGTCGACGCGGCCCGCGGCTGACTCCGCCGCGTCGACGGCGGTATAGGCGGCCGCGTTGATGATGGTGTCGTAGTCGCGCCAACGTCGCGCTGCGACGAGATCGTCCGACGCGAGATCGAGGTCGGAGCGGGTCGCCCAGTCGACGTGCTCGAGACCATCGAGCTCCGCACGCAACGCGGTGCCGAGCTGACCGCCTGCGCCCACCACGAGAATCTTCCGCGGCGCGACCGGCTCGACGTCGGAGAGGCGCGGATGCGCCAGATCCTTGGCCGACACCTCTGCCTCGGACAGGGCGATCGGCCATTCAATCGCGGCCGTCTCGTCGGCGAGGTTGAGGAACGAGTACGTCGCATCGGACGACCAGTGATCGTTCACGAGGTACGTGTAAGCGGTGTCGGGCTCGAGCGTCTGGTAGGAGTTGCCGACTCCGCGCGGTACGAAGATCGCCTTGGACGGGTCTAGTTCGACCGTGAAGACCGCACCGAACGACGGACCCTCACGGAGATCCACCCAGGCTCCGAAGATGCGTCCGGTGGCGACCGAGACCCACTTGTCCCATGGCTCGGCGTGGATGCCGCGGGTGGTGCCGACAGCGTCATTGAACGATACGTTGTTCTGCACTGGTCCGAAATCGGGGAGCCCGACGGCGGCCATCTTCTCGCGCTGCCAGTTCTCCTTGAACCAGCCCCGGGAGTCGCCGTGCACCGGCAGATCGAAGACGACCAGACCGGGGATCGAGGTCTCGGTGACGTTCAGCTGTTTGCCGAACTCGATGTCGCTCACGTTGCTCCTACTGCCCCTTCGAGGCGTAAAAAGCCTCGGTCTGGTCCTTGGACGGCGCCCACCACGACTCGTTGTCGCGATACCAGGCGATCGTTGCGGCGAGCCCTGACTCGAAGTCTGCGAACCGCGGGGTCCAGCCGAGCTCCGTCCGCAGCTTGGTCGAATCGATCGCATAGCGGAGGTCGTGGCCTGCCCGGTCCGTCACGTGATCGTAGGCGTCTCGGGGCTGTCCCATCTCGTCCAGGATCAGCTCGACGACCTCTTTGTTGTTGCGTTCTCCGTCGGCGCCGATCAGGTAGGTCTCGCCGATCCGCCCCGTCTCGAGGATCGTCAGCACCGCGGACGAGTGATCGTCGGCGTGGATCCAGTCCCGCACGTTCTCACCCGCACCATAGAGCTTGGGTCGAACACCCCGGATGACGTTGGTGATCTGACGCGGGATGAACTTCTCGACGTGCTGGTACGGCCCGTAGTTGTTCGAGCAGTTCGAGATCGTCGCCCGCACACCGAAGGAACGCACCCATGCGCGGACGAGGAGGTCGCTCCCGGCCTTGGTCGACGAGTAGGGAGACGACGGATTGTACGGCGTCTGCTCGGTGAAGCGCTGCGGGTCATCGAGTTCGAGATCGCCGTACACCTCGTCCGTGGAGATGTGGTGGAATCGCGTCTCGTGCCGGCGCGCGGCCTCGAGCAGCGTGTAAGTACCGACGATGTTCGTGTCGAGGAACGGCCGCGGGCTGTGCAGGGAGTTGTCGTTGTGCGACTCGGCCGCGTAGTGCACGACCGCGTCGGCCTCCGCCGTCAGACGGCCCACGAGCTCGGCGTCCGTGATGTCGCCGTGCACGAACGTGACACGGTCATCGGGGAGCCCGGCGAGAGAGGCTCGGTTGCCGGCGTACGTGAGGGCGTCAAGAACTGTGACTGTGTGGTCCGTGTTCTTGACGACGTAGTGGACGAAGTTGGAGCCGATGAATCCGGCACCACCCGTAACGAGGAAGTTCGACATCAGCGGCCTCTCGTCAGGGTCTCGATCAGGTAGGTGCCGTATCCGGATTTCACGAGCTTCTCGGCGCGTTCACGCAGCTGGTCGTCCGTGAGGAAGCCCTGCCGCCACGCGACCTCCTCGGGGACGCCGATCCGCAAGCCCGTGCGGCGCTCCATCGTCCGGACGTAGTCACCGGCATCCGACATCTGGTCGAACGTCCCGGTGTCGAGCCAGGCGGTCCCCCGAGGGAGAACCTCGACCTGCAGACTCCCCCGCTCGAGGTAGGCGCGGTTCACGTCGGTGATCTCGTACTCACCGCGGGCGCTGGGCTGGAGCCCACGCGCGATCTCGACGACGTCGTTGTCGTAGAAGTAGAGCCCTGGCACGGCGAAGTTGCTCTTCGGCTGCGACGGCTTCTCTTCGAGGGAGATCGCCTTGCCGTCTGCGTCGAACTCGACGACTCCGTATGCACCCGGCTCAGCGACCCAATAGGCGAACACAGCTCCGCCATCGACGTCGGTATACCGCTTGAGCTGTGTGCCCAGGCCGGGTCCGTACAGAAGATTGTCACCGAGGACGAGAGCCACTTTGTCGTCGCCGATGAAGTCCGCACCGATCACGAACGCCTGCGCGAGTCCGTCGGGCGACGGCTGCTGAGCGAAGGTGAGATCCACACCGAACTGCGAACCGTCTCCGAGGAGTCGTTCGAACTGCTCCGCATCGTGGGGAGTCGTGATGACGAGGATGTCTTTGATGCCCGCCAGCATCAGGGTCGAGAGCGGGTAGTAGACCATTGGCTTGTCGTACACCGGGATGAGCTGCTTCGAGATGCCGATCGTGATCGGATGAAGCCGAGTTCCGGAGCCGCCCGCAAGAATGATGCCTTTCACCCCCATATCGTGCCATATGTCTCCTGGAGACCCGAGGCATACGTCCCGACTTGCGTCACTTCAATCACACTGGCAACATTCGTCACTTTCCGCCACAATGAGCATGTGACCGGCTCATCCCACACCCGACTGCGTCGACTCGTCTCGAGCGCTGCGGCCGTCGTCTTCGCGGCTTCGCTTCTCGTAGCGGTACCCATGAGCGCGTCCAGCGCGGCGATCACCGACCGGCCGGCTGCTTCGGGCGTGGCGACCGTCGCCGGCATCCCTCAGGCGGAGATGGGGCTCGCGAAGGCCGCGAACCTCTCACTGTTCCGTGCGGGAAACATCATCTCGGATGCGACGTTCTTCAATGCGTCGACGATGAGCCCCGCGCAGATCGACTCGTTCTTCCGCGGCAAGGTCGCCAGCTGCCAATCCGGCTACGTATGTCTCAAGGATTATCGCCAGAACACACCGAACAGGCCGGCAGACAGGTACTGCAACGGGTACAGCGGCGCAGGCAACGAGTCCGCCGCGACGATCATCTACCGGGTGGCGCAATCGTGCGGCATCAACCCGCAGGTCTTCATCGTCATGCTGCAGAAGGAGCAGGGGCTCGTCACTCACACGTGGCCCAGCTCCTGGCGCTACGACATGGCGCTCGGCCAAGGGTGTCCGGACACGGCGCCGTGCGATCCCGCCTATGCCGGCTTCTTCTATCAGATCTACGGCGCTGGCCGCCAGATGAAGATCTATGCCGAGGGCCGCTACTTCACGTACTACGCCCCTGGCAACACCTGGAACATCCTCTACCACCCGAACACTGCCTGCGGCCGCGGTCCCGTGTACATCGAGAACGTGGCGACCGCAGCGCTCTACTACTACACGCCGTACCAGCCGAACCGGGCTGCCCTCAACGCCGGTTACGGCACAGGCGACGGGTGCTCCAGCTACGGCAACCGCAACTTCTATCAGTACTTCATCGACTGGTTCGGCTCTGTCAGTTACGACGTGGTCGGCGGCTTGGCGACTTACTGGGCGTCTCAGGGCGGAGGCAACGGCGCGCTGGGTCAGCCGATCGGGGCGATGACCACCTGGCCGAACGAGGGATGGTCGCAACCGTTCGCGGGCGGCGACGTCTTCCAGAAGATCGGCACCACCGCCGTACACTCGGTGCGCGGCGCCTTCAAGGCGGAGTACGGCAGGGTCAACGGATTCCGGAGCGGACTGGGTTGGCCGACCAGTGACCAGGTCGGCGTGTCCGGCGGGCTCTACCAGGACTTCGAGAACGGCCGGATCTACACGAAATCGGGCGGGGCCGGGGTCGCGATCGCCGCGCCGATGTTCGCGGAACACGAGAAGCAGCGCAACGTCTTCGGCAGCCTGGGATGGCCGAAAGCGCGTGCATACCTCACGGCCGATGGCTCACGTCAGGACTTCGACTCGGGTTCCATCTTCGCCAACTCCTCAGGCGTGTTCACCCTTCCCGCCGACATCGTGTCCGCGTATGATCGCGCGGGCGGCATCTCGCAGATGGGGTCTCCGACCTCGACGGTCGTGAACGACGCCCTCGGGCAGTACGTCTCGTTCACGGCGGGATGGATTCAGCGCAGCGGATCGACGCTCGTCCTCGTCAAGGGCGCGCTCGGCAAGGCCTATGCAGCCCTGGGTGGCGGATCGGGCAAACTCGGCGCGCCGACGGGCGCCGAGCGTCTCCTACCCGGCGGCGGGTGGACGCAGAGCTTCACCGGTGGCGCCCTCTACCATTCGTCTTTCGGAACGTACTCGGTCACCGGATTCTCGGCAGAGCTCGCGGTACTGGGCGGCGTTGACGCCTTCGGCTACCCGAGCGCGGAGGCCGTCGTCGACGGATCGCGCAGCTCGCAGCAGTTCGGCTCTCGGAGCATCGCAAAGGCCACTCCCAACGGCGCCGCGTACGTCATCACGGGCGCGATCGGCTCGCATTATGCGAGTGCGGGCGGCGTCAAGAGCTTCCTGGGAGCCCCGATCGCCAAGGAGCGCACGCAGGGCGGCGGCTGGATCCAAGACTTCGAAGGCGGCCGCATCCTGCACTCGGCGTACGGTACCTTCGGCGTGCCGACTCCGATCGTGAAGGTGCTCGACGCCAACGGAGGAATCGCCTCAAGGATCGGGTGGCCCATCGCTGCCCCTGTGCAGACCTCGGACGGATGGCGCCAGGACTTCTCAGGCGGCACGCTTCTCGCCAGCACGAACGGAGCGAAGAGCGGAGTGGTCGTGGGCGGGATCATGAACGTCGCGCGCAGCTACAACGCGTTCGGTGACATCGGCTACCCCGTGGAGAAGGAGAACCTGACGACGAACGGCTGGCGTCAGCGCTTCGACACCGGCACGATTTTCGTTCCGAACGCCTATGCCCCCAGCGTCGTGAGCGGCGCTGTGCACCAGTTGTACGTCACGTTGGGCGGCGAGACCGTCACCGGGGTCCCGACCGGCCCCGCGACCGTCATCGGCAACGGGCGCAGCCAGCAGTTCCAGAGATTCGGTCTGTACAGCAACCCGGCGACAGGGACATGGCAGTCCAACGGGCTGATCAGAGATCGGTACAGCGTGCTCGGCGGTGCTGCGGGGGTGCTCGGCTGGCCCACCGAATCTCTGACGACGATCTCCGGAGGCTGGCGACAGTTGTTCACAGGCGGCGCGATCTACTCGACTGCCGGCGGATCGGTTTACACCGTCAAAGGCTCGATAGGCGGCGAGTACATCCGTCGAGGGGCCGAGAAGGGCGCCCTCGGATGGCCGGTCGGCAACGAGGCACTCGTGGGTGGGCTGTGGTCGCAGAAGTTCCAGAACGGCACTCTCGTCCTGCTCCCCGGCGGAGACTTCGAAGTGCGCTGACCGCGCGATGAGCGCGCAGTGGCCCGGTATCATCGAGAAGCCATGGTTGATTCACTCCCCACGCTCATCATCGTCCCCGCGTGGAACGAAGAGCAGAACGTCGGCAACACGGTCCGCGAGATCATGAGTCTCGAGGCGGGCTACGACGTCGTCGTGGTCGATGACGGTTCCACCGACAGAACTGCGGAGGAGGCGCGGCAGGCGGGCGCGGACGTGCTGGTCCTGCCGTTCAACATGGGCGTGGGTGGCGCCATGCGCACGGGCTTCACCTACGCCCAGCGTCATGGATATGCCCGCGCGATCCAGGTGGACGCGGACGGCCAGCACAATCCCCAGGACATCGCCGTCGTGCTCGACGGCCTGCAGAGCGCAGACATCTCGATCGGCGCCCGCTTCGCGGAAGTCGGAGACTACAAGGCGCGCGGCCCGCGCCGATGGGCCATGAAGATGCTCGCCTCGGTACTGTCGAGGGTCGGCCGGACTCGCCTCACGGATGTCACTTCAGGGTTCCGAGCCGGGAACCGCCGGGCGATCGACCAGTACGTCCGCTACTACCCCGCGGAGTATCTCGGCGACACTGTCGACTCCCTGGTCAGTGCTCTCCATTCGGGCCTCACCGTAACCCAGGTCCCGGTCGCGATGCGGCCCCGCGCATATGGGCGCCCGAGCCAGAATCCCTTCGGCGCCACCGTATACCTACTGCGAACGACGTTCGCACTCACGCTCGCGCTCCTTCGCGGCAGCCGTTCCGGAAAGGCATCGGCATGATCATCGCCGCTGGCATCGCCTTCGCGCTCATCGTCGTCACCCTGATCATCGTGATGCTTCTGCGCCGTCAGCTCCGCGAGAAGTACGCGATCCTCTGGCTTCTCATCGGGATCACGATACTGATCCTGTCGATCTTCCCCTCGTTGCTGATCGGACTGTCCGCCTTCCTCGGCGTCGCTGTTCCGTCGAACCTCATCTTCGCTCTCTCGATCGTGCTGCTCGTCGGAGTGACGCTGCATCTATCCTGGGAGCTGTCGCAGGCGGAAGACGAGATCCGCCGCGTGGCCGAGGAGGTCGCGATCCTCCGGACTTCTGTCGAGAAGCTCGAAGCTCGCGGCGATACCGATGCACTCCCCGCCCCAGCGGACAGGATCTCGACACGGACCGACACGAATGACGAGCACTGACGGCGGGGGTTCGGCGCTGCGCTGGCTCCTGCTTTCGACGGCCGTCGCCGGCTTCCTCGGGTATGTGATCCAGGTCGCGGCGCCGCGCCTCCTGGACGGCTCCTCGTACGTCTCGTTCTCTGTGACGTGGTCGACCGTCTACCTCGGCGTGGCGGCGATGTCCGGGGTGCAGCAGGAGGTCGCTCGAGCAGCGCGCCCCTCGCGCGATCACAAGCCGAACACGGTCCTGCGCTCGTTCACACTCAGCGCGATCGCCGTCGTCATCGTCGTCGCGCTCGGCGTGGCCGCCTGGCTCACGGCGACCACTCTGCCCCTCCCCTTCGTCGCTCTCGGGACGGTACTGAGCATCGCGTTCGTCGGCTACCTCGTCAACGCCGTGCTCAGCGGCGCCCTCTATGGATTGCAACTCTGGCGCGGCGTTGCTCTCATCACTGCGCTCGACGCGGTTCTCCGCATCATCTTCCTCGCGGTGGCGTTCGCGCTGGGTGCTGACCCCCTGTGGCTCGGTCTCGGCATCGCCTTCCCGTTCGGGCTGTCCTTCGCCCTTGCTTGGCTCGTGCTGCGTCGGGGCGTCGTGGGCCGTTTCGCCCTGGACGTCGGCTTCGCGAAGCTGTCGCGCAACGTCCTCAGCACGGTGGGCGCTGCGGCGTGTAGCGGTGTGATGATCTCCGGTCTCCCGCTGCTCATCGGCGCGACTTCGGCGACGATCCCGGCATCGGCCGTCGGCGCGTTGCTCATGGCCATCAACCTCACGAGGGCCCCGATCGTCGTTCCGGTCGTGGCGATGCAGAGCTATCTGATCTCGGCGGTCTTCCGGGATCGCGATTCCGTGGCGCCGCGGCGTCTGTTCGGCCTCCTCGGGGTGGCGATCACGGTCATGGCCGCGCTGTCCGCGACGGCGTATTTCGTCGGTCCCTGGCTGGTCGCGCTGATCTCGGCGGGGTCTTTCGATATCGACGCCCATGTCATCGCAATCGTGGTGTTCAGCGCGGGCCTGGTCGCATTGATGTGCGTCACCGGCCCGGCCCTGGTCGCGCGCGGCGGTCACCTCGCGAACGTCGTCGGCTGGAGCCTGGCAGCTGCGCTGACCGTCGCGTGCCTCGTGCTCCCCGTCGACTTCACCGTCCGAACCCTACTCGCGCTCACTGCGCCGGCGATCGCAGGTCTCGCAGCCCACGTCATCGCGCTGCTCGGCGCGGCGCGGCGTACCCGACCCCCCGCGCCTGACGGCATGCCGTGTTGACTGCGACCCCTCGGCTAAGATGGTCGAGGCTCACGCCAGACCATCGTTCTCCCGATCCAGGAGCAAATCCATGACCGAAAGCCTGGCGCCGAAGCGCGCACTCATCACCGGAATCACCGGGCAGGACGGCAGCTACCTCGCTGAGCTCCTCCTCTCGAAGGGGTATGAGGTCCACGGCTTGATCCGTCGTTCTTCGTCGTTCAACACACAGCGCATCGACCACATCTACCAGCCCGCGCAGTCGGAGGACCACCGGCTGTTCCTGCACTTCGCGGATCTGGCGGACGGGTCGCGTCTGGTGACGCTCCTCAACGAGATCCAGCCCCATGAGGTCTACAACCTGGCTGCGCAGTCGCACGTCCGCGTGAGCTTCGACGAGCCCGAGTACACCGGCGACGTCACTGGCCTCGCGACGACTCGCCTTCTCGAGGCCATTCGCGCCGCCCACGTCGACTGCCGTTTCTACCAGGCGTCCAGCTCCGAGATGTTCGGCGCCACGCCGCCGCCGCAGAACGAAGAGACACCGTTCTACCCGCGCTCCCCGTACGGAGTCGCGAAGGTCTACTCCTACTGGATCACGCGCAATTACCGCGAGGCGTACGACCTGTTCGCTGTCAACGGCATCCTGTTCAATCACGAGTCTCCGCGCCGAGGCGGCACGTTCGTGACTCGCAAGATCACCCGCGCCGTCGCCCGCATCGCCGCCGGGCAGCAGAAGGAGCTCTACCTCGGCAACCTCGACTCCGTGCGCGACTGGGGCTACGCCCCCGAGTACGTCGAGGGCATGTGGCGCATGCTGCAGCACGACGAGCCGACCGACTATGTCCTGGCAACGAACACCGCGTACACGGTCAAGGACTTCCTGCGGTTCTCGTTCGAGCACGTGGGACTCGACTGGGAGAAGTACGTAAAGTTCGACGAGCGCTACCTCCGACCCACCGAGGTCGACGCCCTGATCGGCGACTACAGCCGTGCGAAGGATCTCCTCGGCTGGGAGCCCAAGGTGCTCACGCCGCGCCTCGCACAGATCATGGTGGATGCGGATGCCGCGACGCTTGAGGTCGAGGGACGCCACTACGTCGATCAGGTTCAGAGCTGACACGTGCGCGTATTGATCACCGGCGCCGGGGGGATGCTCGGCTCCAGTATCTCCGAGCGGTGGTCGTCTATTCGCCCGAAGGATGAGGTCGTCGCGCTTCGTCGAAGCGACGTCGACCTCCGCGACGCCGCGGCGACCGATCGTGTCATCCGGACGGCGAGACCCGATCTGATCGTCCACGCGGCGGCCGTCGTCGGCGGAATCGCCGACAAGCTCGCGCGCCCGCTCCCCTACCTCCTCGACAATCTCGCGGTCGACCGCGCGGTGATCGACGCGGCGGTGGCGAGCGACGTCTCCGGGATGCTCTACGTAGCGAGCGCCGCGGCCTATCCGGCGGCGGCGCAGAGCCCGATCGACGAGTCGCAGCTCTTCCACGGCGAATTGGAGTCCGCCAACGAGGGCTACGGGCTCGCGAAGCTCACCGGAATGACTGCCGTCCGCTATGCCGCGGCGCAGACCGGTCGGACCTACCGATCGATCCTGCCGTCCAATCTATACGGACCGAACGACACCTTTGCGTCCGATCGCGCCCACCTCATCGCGTCCACGCTGCGCAAGGCGCACGAGGCGAAGGCGGCCCGAGCGTCATCCGTCTCGGTCTGGGGCGACGGCACCGCACGGCGAGAGTTCACGTACGCGCCCGATCTCGCCGAGTGGCTGGTCGGTAGCGTCGACGACATGGCAGCCTGGCCGCCCATCATGAATGTCGGCGCCGGTACCGATCACAGCATCCGCGAGTTCTACGAGATCGCCTGCGAGGTGGTCGGTTTCGACGGCGACCTGGAGTTCGATATCACGCGTCCGAGCGGGGTTCCGCAGCGTCTGATCGACTCGTCCGTCGCCCGTAGCCACGGCTGGGCACCCACGACCGCGATGGCCGACGGCATGCGGTCGTGCTACGACTCTTACCTGAGACAGATTGCGAACGGAGAACTTCGATGACCTCTGCCGAACGGGCCTACCCCCTGGCCACAACGACCTGGGACGATGCCGAGTATGCGGCCATCCGCCGGGTCACCGATAGCGGACGCTTCACGATGGGTCCCCTCGTGAAAGAGTTCGAAGCGGGGTTCGCCGCTCACTTCGGCGCCCAGTTCGGCGTGATGGTGAACTCCGGCAGTTCGGCGAACCTCATCGCCGTGGCGGCCGCGGTTCTCGACCCCCGGATCGACCTCAACCGCGGCGACGAGGTGCTCGTCCCCGCGGTGTCGTGGCCCACCACCTACTACCCGCTGACGCAGTACGGTCTGCGGCCGCGCTTCGTCGACATCGACATCGACACGCTGAACGTCGACATGGACCTGCTCGAGGACGCGATCGGGCCGAAGACCAAGGCGGTGTTCGCCGTCAACCTGCTCGGCAACCCGAATGACTTCACGCGACTTCGCGCGATCTGCGATCGGCACGACTTGGTCCTGATGGAGGACAACTGCGAGTCCCTCGGCGCCGTCAGCGACGGGATCAACGCCGGAACCGCCGGCCTGGTCGGAACCTTCAGCTCTTTCTTCTCGCACCACATCGCCACCATGGAGGGCGGCGTGATCCTCACGGACGACGAGCAGATCTACCAGGAGATGCTCTCGCTGCGCTCCCACGGCTGGACCCGCGACCTACCCGACAACAATCACGTGCACGACAAGACGGGTAACGCGTGGGACGACCTGTTCCGTTTCGTGCTCCCCGGGTACAACGTACGCCCCCTCGAGATGGAGGGCGCACTGGGCATCGAGCAGCTCGCAAAGATCCCCGCTCTGATCTCCGGTCGCCGCGAGAACGCCAAGTACTTCGCGGAGCGATTCGCCGACATCTCCTCGGTACGACTCCAGAAGGAGACCGGGGAGAGCAGCTGGTTCGGCTTCTCCCTCGTTCTCGAGGACTCGCTCGCGGGGCGTCGCTCGGACCTCGTTGCGGCCTTCGCCGAGGCGCGGATCGAGTCCCGCCCGATCGTCGCGGGTAACTTCACCCGCAACCCGGTCATGACACATCTCGACGCCATCGTGCCGGACGCGTTGCCCGCGGCGGACAAGGTTCACACTGACGGGCTCTTCGTCGGCAACCACCACTACCCCGTCCGCGACGGCATCGACCTCGTCGCCGAGACGGTCGAGCGGGTCGCTCGCTCGTAGCTCTCAGCGCCTGCCGTCGCGAAGGGCACGCTCGAACGTCTCGAGCGTGCCCTTCGCCGTCCTCTCCCAGGAGAACAATGCGGCACGCTCGTATCCGCGACGGGTGAGGTCGAGCATCAGCTCGGGATCCGAGGCCGCGGTCGTCATCGCGTCGGCGATCGATCCGAGGTCGTTAGGGTCGATGAACAGCGCGACGTCGCCGACGACCTCACGGTAGACGGGGATGTCGCTGATCATCACCGGGAGCCCGGCCATCATGGCCTCGAGCGCGGGCAGCGAGAACCCATCCGCGAAGGACGGCATCGCGAGAGCCGTCGCGGTCGAGTAGAGCTCGCGCATCTCGTCCATATCGACCCAGGAGCGCAGGTCGACCCAGTCCTGCATGCCGGTCTCGGCCACGATCTCGATCAGCGGGTCGTCGCCGTGGCTGCCGGTGACGACGACGCGCGGGCGCACCTCGGGGTCGATCAGGGGCAGCGCCCGGATGAGCGACGGCCAGTTCTTGTGCGGTCGGCGGTTGCCGGTGGCCAGGATCATCGCGCCGCCGCTGGAGGCGCGGGAGCGGTCGACGCCCTGCAGCGGCGTCCCTGCGAGAGGAACCAGGTCGATGTGATCCGGGGCCACTTTGAGGTACCGGACGATGGCCTGCCGCGACACCTCGCTGATGGTCAGGATTCGCGAGGCGTTTCGAGCGGCCAGACGCTCCATGACCTTCACTGGAAGGGTGTACATCGGCGTCGACATGTACTGCGGGTGACTCCAGTACAACATGTCGTGCATGGAGATGACCGCCGGCATCTTCGTCCGAGCGGGCCCGAGCGTCATCGGGGAGTGAAGCAGATCTGCTCCGGCTGCGGCCGCCGCTCGGCCGCACCGCAGCTCGCCCCATGCCCACGTGAAACGGTTCTCTCCGCTGATACCCGAGGCGATCCCCTCACCAGGGAACCAGCTGCGGTCGAGCTCCCAGCCCTCGGCACTGAAGTACCCGATGTACTCATGCTCGGGGGCGAGTCGGCCGAGCTGCATGTACAGCTCTCGGGCATAGGTCTCCATTCCGCCCTTCTTGCCCGTCAGAGAGAGAAGGTCGACGAAGATGCGTGCCATGGAAGGTTTTCCTTTCGGAGGCTGTCACGCCGAAGGCGCTACGACGGCAGTGCGGGGACTCGTCCCGCGCCCCCGCACGCGGCGCATGCAGGGGCGCTCGATGAAGAACCAGCTGAGCATCGCCAGGACGACGGTACCGACGATGGTGATGAGGATGTAGATCGGCATCCCCCACCGGTCCCCGCCGAACAGGACGGTCAGCTGCTGGATCGGCCACGCATAGATGTAGAAGCCGTAGGAGATGTCGTTCTTGGCAATCCAGCGCGGCTGCGGGATCACCGTGGAAAGGTAGAGGAGCCCGTACGCCAGGAACGGTGAAGAGACTTGTCCTCCCCAATGCGGAATGAGCGCGATGGACGCAACCGCCAGCAGGAGCGATCCGATCGCCATCCACCGATTCACTCCGAGGCGCTCGATGACGAGGAACGCGACAGCCCCGCCGAGGAAGAACGGAAGCAACTTGAAGAGCAGAGCGAAACTGCCGTCCATCCCCAGTCGCTCGGTGAGGCCGATGTTCATCCAGACGAGAACGGAGACGAGGAAGGCGACGATCGCGGGCACGTACGATCGCCGGAAGAGCGCCCAAGCGCCGAGCAACCACACGATGAGGTAGCAGAGAAACTCGTAATAGAGAGTCCACAGCGAGCCGTTCCACGCATTCGGATACGGCACCGTGTTCAGCGTCGCCCCGATGTCGTAGGTCGTGATGTCGAGCGCCAGGTTGCCCCATATGTACTGCAGGGGCGTCACGGGAGTCGAGACGTATCCGGCGAGTGAGCCGTTCTCGACCAACGCGGCGATCGGGCCGAAGACCGCGGCGGTGACGATCAGACAGACGAGGAACGCGGGATATATCCGAGCGACCCGATGGAGCAGGTAGTCCCCCGCGCTGGTCCGGAAACGACTTCGGGTGATCAGGAAACCGCTCAGGACGAAGAAGCCGGCCACGGCCCACCCGCCGAGGTTCTCACCCTGAATTTGCGGTCCGACTCCCTGTCCGGCGATGTACCAGCTGTGCGCGAACAGAACCAGCGCCGCGAGGATGAGGCGGAAGAGGTTGAGACTGTTCTCCCGATACGGGAACGGAGACCCCGCCAAGGGGTGTCGGTCGGTCACTTCAAGAGATTCCGCGAAGCCATCTCGTCGAGAGACTTCTGATAGGTGTCTCCCTCCACCGGCTCGGTCTTGACCCAGTCCACGAAATGCTGCACTCCCGCGGAGAACGGCACTGCGGGACTGAACCCGAGGATCTCGCGCAGACGCGTCGTATCCGCGACGTTGTGACGGATGTCTCCCAGGCGATAATTGCCCGAGATGTGCGTCGGCACGTCGACGCCGAAGGCGCTGAACAGCGCTCCGACCACCTCGTTCACGCTCGTCGCGACCCCCGAGCCCACATTGAAGGTTCCTCCGGCGGCATGCGGGTGCGTCGCCCCGAGGAACGTGGCCTCGACGACGTCATCGATATACACGAAGTCCCGTGTCTCACGGCCATCCTCGAAGATGTTGATCGCTTTGCCCTGACGGATCAGCGTCGAGAAGATCGAGAGGATGCCCGTGTAAGGGTTCTTCAGGGATTGACCCGGGCCGTACACGTTCTGGTAGCGCAAGGAGACAGGCTCGATGCCGATCGTCGGAGCCACGGTCATGATGAGCGACTCCTGCGTCTGCTTGGTGATGCCGTAAACCGACGACGGGTGCAGCTTCGCATCCTCGTCCGTGGGGATCAGGGTGAGAGTTCCCTCGCCCTCGACATGCACGTCGAAGTCACCAGCGGCCATATCGGCGTCCGCGCGGTGCGCGGGATACACGACCCGCCCATCGCTCGTGCGGTATGCGCCCTCGCCGTAGATCGAGCGCGACGAAGCCACAACGATGCGACGGACCGTGTGCTGCTCGTTTGCGAGGATGTTGAGGAGCTTGGCCGTTCCACCGACGTTGGTCTCGGCGTACCGATCGATCTCGTACATCGACTGCCCGGTGCCGGTCTCAGCGGCGAGGTGGACGACGACGGTCGCCCCGTGCAGCGCCCGACGAAGATCCTCGACGGAAGTCACGGTGCCCTCGACGACCTCTGCGACGCCGTCGAGCGATCGCAGGAGGGGAGACTGGGCGCGGGGGTCCTCCCCGTGCACCTGTGCGATCAGCGCGTCGAGGACCGTGACGGTGTGACCGGCGTCGACGAACCGACGCGCGAGTCGGGTTCCGATGAAACCGGCGCCCCCGGTGATGAGGATGTGTTCCGCCATGATTCTCTCTCCTGTGACTGTGTTCGACGCGCGGGCTCGGGAGCCCGTCAGAGTGCGAAGATGTGGGCCAGCGTCGATCTTAGCCCGGCGGACGTCCCGCTCCGGATGACCCCGGGCAGCTCGGCCACACCGTGCAGACGCGACATGAGGCGCACACGAGCAGTGATCTCGGTTCGACGCCACCCCTGTGTCCGCGCGAGTTCTGCAGCCTGCCGATAGTAGGTTCGTTCGTCGCGGAAACGACGCCCGTCGAGGAGCGTCTTCTGTGAGGCGCTGCCTCCATGACGGCGATAGGAGAAGGCCCGAGTGGGCGCATAAGCGAGTGTGCCGCCGTCGAACGCGATGTCCATGAGCAGGGCCAGATCCTGGATGATCGGTAATCCATCGCGGAAGTCGATGCGCTTGAGGGTCGCGGTTCGGAACGTCAACGACGGCCAGTAGAGCCAATCGCCCCGGATCAGACTGGTGGCCATGCGGTCACCGCGGAGCACGGCAACC
Source organism: Microbacterium sp. SZ1 (assembly GCF_002362255.1). Classification (GTDB taxonomy): domain Bacteria; phylum Actinomycetota; class Actinomycetes; order Actinomycetales; family Microbacteriaceae; genus Microbacterium. The sequence goes on from NZ_LPVV01000012.1 coordinate 185,547, forward strand.
CCGCTTCCCCCTTTCGGCGCCAACAGGCCCTGCTTCACTCGGTCGACAAGAGGCGATATCGCACGTCCCGCCTCATCGATCACGTCCACACCCGGCTGGATCACGTCCGCGTCGGGTACGCGGCCGATCACCTCGCGCACGACCTGCAGATAATTCGGGTGCATGAGGTCGTCGCAACCGAGGATGGTCACGAACTCGCTCCGCGCCTGCCTGATCGCTTCGCGGTAGTTCTCTGTGATGCCCAGATTGAGAGGGTTTCGCACGTACTCGATGCGGGGATCCCCGAGATCCGCGAAGAACGCCGGCACACTGTCATCCGGGTAGCAGTCGTCGATGACGACGAGGCGCCAGTCCTCCACTGTCTGCGCCTGCACCGAGCGAACGGTCTCGTACAGGAGCTCGGGGTCGCCCCAGAAGGGAACGAAGATCTCATGGGTCACGACACATCACATCCAGTCACACGGTACAGTCGCGCGTCGCCGACCTCGTCGACGAGCGTGACAGCTGAGGAGTCCTCGAGGTCGACCAGACCGACGTACTCGTGCTCGGCGCCATGGATCTCCTGCGTGCCGAAGTCCAGGACGTACAGCACATCGGCTCTCTCGATAGCGTCGCACACCGCGGTCCCGGGCCGCGCTTCAGCGAGGCGGTCGAGGATCAGCAGATCGTCGTCGGTGAAATCCATCAGCATGTGCGGCATCAGCACATCTCGATCGGAGAAGGCATAGGCGAGCCCGGCGCCGGTCCAGGCGCTGCCCACGATCGTGGAGCCCGGAGGGACCTCGCCGGGAAGCCGTTCCAGCAGCGTCTTCTCGTCCAGGGTGATCAGACGAGACTCGTCGGTGTACATGTAGACCGCGGACGCCATTCGGATGGCCTGGAGCGAGGCGTACGCCTGTCCCGCGATAACGAGCAAGATCGCGACGGCCGCCACCGCTATCAGGGATCTGCGCCGACCCGTGGTGCGGAGGCGATGTTCGAGCCATCGCACGAGAACGGCTGCTCCGAGCGCCGCGAGAGGGATGACCACGAGGGGGAGCAATGCGGCGAGCCGCGGAGCGTTGTTGTACCACGCAGCCGTCATCAGATCACGAAGCTGATGCCAGGGAAGGGCGCTGGCTACGACGTAGAGCGTGCCCACTGTGAGAAGCGCCGCCAGTGCGAGCACCTCAGGGACTCTGCGCTCCCGGACTGCGACGACCACGCCGATGGCGAGCAAGACGACGACTACCCACGGCACGTTGCCGTAGGTCGGCGCGACCGTGATGGCCTGGCCGATCGCCTGTGCCACCGACTGCTCGACAGGCCAACCGCGAGCCTCGGCGGCGGGCTTGAGCACCTTCCACGCGACGGCTGCGACGATCAGTGCCGCGCTCATAGCGATCAGGGCTCGGATCATCGACGCGCGTGGCGGACGGCGCGCCAGGAAACGGACGAAGGCGAGGACTCCCGTCAGCATCGCCAGGACCATCCACGCGACGAACGCCCCCGGGTGCGCCACCGCGATCCCGGGCAGAGCCCCCACCACCGCTACCGCAAGCGGGAGAACCGGGGGCACCGCGCGCTCACCGTGGAGGCCGAACATCGCGATCATCGCCGCCAGCGCGGCCGGTATGAGAGCTACGCCGAGCAGATACGGGTATAGGACCCCGTAGTCGAGCATCAGGATCGGGAACGCGGGGATCAGACCGGTCAATGCCCCGGCCGCGATCAGCACCGGACGCGTCCGCCCCATCAGCGTGCGCGTCAGGAGCAGCACCGTTGCGGGCCACACCATCGCAGCGACGACGACCGTCATCGCGTTCGACGCTGTCATGATCGACGCACCGGCGAGCTGGGACACGAGAGCGACAGAGGCGTGCCAACCGCTCGGGTAGAACCACACGCCGCCGTTGTCGCTCGTCATGGAGCCGACGGTCAACGGCGATGCGGAGCCCGTCTCGAGCACGTATCGCACCGCGTTCAGATGGAAGACGTTGTCGAAGGACTGCGAGATGTTGTCGGGAGAGCCGATGACCGCGACCACCTGCGCGCCGACGAGGATGGCGGCTCCAGCCAACACCCACGCCGTGAGGGTCGCCGATCTCGGCTGGCCGAGATCACGCTCCCCTGGATCCCTTCGCATGAACCGTCTGACGACGGCGGCGATGAGTCCCACGGCGAGCGCGGTGAGGCAGACGGGGAGCCATGACCACGCCATCCCGACCGCGGCGCTCCACAGCGCGGCGATCGCGATCACACTCATGGACGCCAGCGGTGCGAAGGCCCAAGCCCATAACCCTCGCAGAGACAGAAGCCGAGCAACCAGATACCCCGGCGCGAAGAGGAGGACGAAGGCGACGCCGAGCGCGGGAACCGCCGCGAGCCAGGTCATCGCGTCAGGCCGTCGGGGTAACGCACCTTCGGATTGAACGCGATTCCCTTGAGCCACCTGCCCAGCAGCTTCCCGCGCAGATCCAGCGGCACGCGGCCCCGGTGAAGACTCACGAACAGCCGGGCGCCGAACTCGAGGAAGTACAGCAGTCCGCGGTGGTGCAGCTGCCAGGAGGCCTCGTTGCGAACGCCGTAGGCGAACTTCCAGAGGCTCTTGCGGTCGACCATGGCGAAGTTCACTCCGCGGTTGTCACCCATGTCGTGGACCACGACGCTGTCCATCACCTGGACGCCGGGGCAGCGACGGGTGAGCCGGAGGGTGTACTCCCGGTCGTCGAACCAGATGAAGTACTCGGAGTACGGGAGGCCGTACTCCGCGATGGCCCATCGGGGGATCAGCACGGAGACGAACGAACACGCCGTCACCATGACGTTGTTCTGACCCTTGACCAGCAGACGCCCCCAGTCCCATGTCGGCACGGGGTTGTTCATCTCGCAGATGGAGCCGTCGGTGAACTCTACGACGGAGCAGGCGAAAGGAACATCGCCGCCGAGCTCCTCGACCGCCGCGTCGAAGCCGGAGACCAGTGTCGCCAACGCCTCGGGCCTCGGGTAGCAGTCATCGTCCATGATCCACACGTGGTCCGCTCCACTGGCGTACCCGCGCAGCATCCCCTCGGAGAACCCGCCCGCGCCGCCCGAGTTGGTCGACATCGTGACGACCTCCAGCGGCACAGAGGTCTCCAGCGAAGCCAGATACTCCGCCGTGCCGTCGGTGGACGCGTTGTCGATCACGAACAGCGTCTCCACGGGGTGGGTCTGCGCCTCGATCGACGCGATGACCGTCTTCAGCTTCTCCAGACGATTGAACGTGACGACGACACCTGCAACGCTCACCACGAGCCCACCTCTTTCTCGAACCACGAACTCGCCGACGGCTGCGCCAGCAGCTTCTTCTCGGCCTTGCGCTCAGCGCGCCACAACGCCTCGCGCGCCGCCTCGTCATCGACGAGAGGCAGCACGATCTCGGCGAGACGCCGTGCGGCGACTCTCGCGAAGCGGGGAACGAGAGCCTCGCGCGGGATCACGTCGCCCTGCGCGCCGACATCGGTCGAGACGACCGGCACGCCGTGGGCGATCGCCTCGAGTGTCGTGAGGGTGAGTCCCTCGTTGTGCGAGGACACCACCAGCAGGTGGGACTCGTCCAGCGTCTCCGTCACGGGGTGGGAGGAAGACCGTCGCACGATGTCCGCCGCGAGTCCTTCCGCGGCGATGATGTCGTCCACCCAGCTCGACAGCTCGCCGTCCCCGTGCAGGATGAATCTCAGGTCGCGGCCCTGCTGCTTCAGGCGACGCGCCATCGTGATGAAGACCTCGGGTGCCTTCTGCCTGGCCATCCGCCCGACGAACGCGAGCGTGAATGGTTCTTCGGGCTTGCGAGCGCGGAAAACGGCGTCCTTGGGCTTGACCGTGAGACCCCCCAGGGGTGCCATGACGATCCGATCTTCGGGGATCTGCTGTACGTCGGCGAGCCAACGCGCCAGGCTCGGCGAGATGACGTGGTGAGTCGTGATCGATCGTGATGCGATCGCACTGCTCAGCGGGTAGCCTCCGCCCCGGTACTCGACGATGTGCGTGCTGTCGACGATGGGGATGTCGGGCCGGGAGCCCGCGATCCACGCGACTCGGTCGTAGAGCCATTGGTTGTGATGGATGACGACGCCCCGGACGTCGAATGAGCGCAGTAGGCCCCGTAGCAGGGGCTCGACCCCCGCCGTCTGCGATACCACCGTCGGCTCGGAGAACGGGATGATGAGCGCTCCATCGAGCTCCGGCCTCGTGACCCACGGCTGATGCGAATCGCGATTCGTCAGGACGATGGGGAGGAACCCCGCCTCGCGGACCAGGCGGACCGTCTCGAACGCCCACAGTTCGGCTCCACCGAGCTCGAACCAGTGAATGCCGATGATGACAGCTCGGGGTGCGCCCTCCGGTGCCGGACCGACGGGGACGATCACGTCGTCCTCGTGTGCTCCGCCTGCGGTGAACTCGGCGGGGTAGTCGCGCGGTTCGATGGCGTTGTGCAGCCACTTGCGGAAGCGCAACAGCGAAAGGTCGCGGGCATCGTCGTACAGGAGAGGTGCACGCGACTTGACCGCTCTGGCCACCCGCCCGACGAGACCCGGACGAGGCGGGCGATACGGGTCAGCGGACAGGACCTCGTCCGACGACACGTGGAGGTGCCTGACGGGATGCGCGACGAGAGCCTGCGATGCGCTCTCCGTGTGCTCCGGGGTTCGCGGCTCGGGTGCGACGTCGCTCACGATGTCGAACGAGGCGATGCGTGATCTGTTGTGACGGGACATCCCATCGAAGGTGCTGTCGTCGGTGAGCCGAGGAGTGGTCTCCACCGATCCGTCGTACATGTTGATCCGCAGCGTCCGCCCCGGTGCCATGAGAGCGTGGAAGTTCAAAGCTCCGACGAGCAGACGACGTTCGCGAGAGGAGAGCTCCTCAGCGGTGCCCGGCTCGACGAATCGGAAGAGTGCCGGCTGATCGAGAGCTGTATGGATTGTCACGGATACGAGTTGCTTTCAGATCGACGGACGCACAAGACCTCCGGAATCCTATCAGCGGCCGCTCCGCCCGCTCTGCGAGGAGCCTGGGCATCTCTTCCCGATCCCACCTCGCTGCCAGGGTTCCCCGCGCGCGACTCGTATGATTGCTGACGGTGCGCACGAGACGGTGGGCGCTTACGGAAGGCGGAATCGCGGTGCAACAGGATCGCACACATGACGATCAGAGGCTGACGACGCCGGGGGCGAACAAGGGCCTCCTCGAAGTCTTCCGACAGCGGCATCTCCTGTCCCTCATCGTTCGCAAGGAGATCCAGATCCGGTACCGCGGGTCGGTCCTCGGCTGGTTGTGGTCGTATGTGAAGCCGCTCGTGCAGTTCGTGGTCTTCTTCGTCGCGATCGGCGTGTTCCTCGGGTTGAACGACCGCGTCGACTTCTTTCCGATCTACCTGCTCTCCGGGATCACGGTCGTCACGTTCTTCAACGAGGCCTTCTCGAACGGCACGCGATCGCTGGTCGACAACGCACCGCTCATCAAGAAGATCTATCTGCCGCGAGAGATGTTCCCCATCGCCAGCATGCTGATCGCTGCAGTGAACACCGTCCCTCAGATCATCGTCGTCGTCGTGATCTCTTTGTTCTTCGGCTGGTCGCCGACGTTCGCCTCTTTCGCCGCGATCCTGCTCGCGTTGGTCATCGTCGCCGTCCTCGCGAGCGGCCTGGGCCTGTTCTTCGGTTCCATCAACGTCACCTTCCGCGATGCGCAGAGCTTCGTCGAGATCATCGTGATGGTCGCCATCTGGGCGTCCCCTGTCATGTACGAGTGGACGCAGGTCGCGCGCGTGGTGCCGGAATGGCTGTTCGTCCTCTACAGGCTGAACCCGATCACGGCGGCAGTCGAGCTCTTCCACTACGGCATCTGGGCGCCGCTGGGACCCGACAACGCGTCTCCCATCCCCGATGTCTGGATGTTCGGGCTGCTCGCCCTCGTGACGTCGCTCATCGCCCTGGCCATCGGCCAGCTCGTCTTCCGCCGACTGGAGGGTCGTTTTGCCCAAGACCTCTGACGCAGCCTCGCTGCCCCGCATCGTCGTCGACGACGTCCACAAGAACTTCAAGCTCCGGCATACGCACTCCATCAAGGAGACAGCGCTCGCTGCCGTGCGGCGCAAGCCCCTGACGACCGACTTCCACGCGCTCGACGGCGTCTCCTTCGAGATCGGAGTCGGTGAGGCGGTCGCCTTGCTGGGATACAACGGTTCCGGCAAGTCCACGATGCTCAAGCTCATCTCCGGCGTGCTCGCGCCCGATTCGGGTTCCGTGCTCACTCGAGGCAGGGTCGCCGGACTGATCGAGGTCGGAGCCGGCTTCCACCCCGATCTCTCAGGCCGGGAGAACATCTTCCTCAACGCCGCCATTCTCGGCATGAGCAAGAAGGAGACCGAGGAACGGTACGAGGAGATCGTCGCTTTCAGTGAGATCGAGCAGTTCATCGACACGGAGGTGAAGCACTACTCCTCCGGAATGTTCCTCCGACTCGCCTTCTCAGTCGCAATCCACACTGAGATGGATGTCCTGCTGATCGACGAGATCCTCTCCGTCGGCGACGAGCCCTTCCAGAAGAAGTGTCTGGCGCGGGTTCGGGAGCTGCACGCCCAGGGAAAGACCCTCGTCGTCGTCAGTCATGACCTCGACATGGTCTCCAAGCTCTGCGACCGAGGGATTCTTCTTCAGAAGGGCAAGCTGCGATTCGACGGCGCGACGACGGAGGCCGTTCAGCTCATGCGCTCGTGAGCTGAACGGGCTCGCGAAGACCGAGGTCACAGGTCGGCGTGCAGCCCCCAGACGCGTTCGCCGGCGCCATGCCAGGAGAACGCGCGCGAGCGATCTGCGGCCAGCACGCTGAGGCGTCGGGCGCCGGATCCCGTCGCGTCCACGACGGCATCCTCGATGTCATCCTGGGCGACGATCGTGCCTCCGTCGGCGACCACATCGCGATGCACTCCGGTGTCGAGCGCGACGACCGGCACCCCCAGCGTCATGGCCTCCACCGCACGCCAGGGCCACGCCGCGACGTCGTCCGTTGCGACGAAGGCCGAGGCGCCGGCGAGCACGGCCGCCCGATCCTCCGCGGGGAGGGCGGGGCGGACGCGGGCCCGAGCCTCAGGGAGACCGGCGGCGGCCGCGATCTCCGCCAACCTGGGCTCCGCCCCCTCCACTGCATCCAGCACCACGGCATCCGCGCCCGCGGCGACGGCCGCCCGGAAACCCGCCTCGATGGTCGCCGGCCGTCCGGTGACGACGATGTAGCGGTCGGGGATCAACAGGGCCTTGCGGCGCGCGGCTGCGTCGAGCGGGACGACGAACCCGGACGGCGCCGCTCCGGGGATCACCCGGATCCGCTCCCCCAGCTTGGCGATCTCCGCGAGTCGCGCGCCGATCGAGTGCGTGGGCACGACGACCGCGTCCGCGTGCTTCACCGCGCGCTTGAGCATCGCACGGTTCCACGAGACCGCGGATTTCGTCAATGTCTCCGGGGCGTCCCATGCCCTGAGGTCCCACAGCGTGACCGTCGTCTGATCGTTGTCGTGCACCCGGTCGTGACGGACCAGGGGCGCCATCAGCGACGCGGAGTGGATGAGACCGCCGCCGACTCCCGGCACGATCCCCATCTGCCAGGATGCCGAGAGCTCCCTGCGCGCCAGCGACAGCCGGTGCACGGCGGCGAGTCCGGGCACCGCGGCCTCGCTCTGCGCGGGGACGATCGCTTCGACATCGCACCCTGACGGCGCCGTGTCGACGAGCGCGCGCGCGAGGTCGAGCGCCGCCCAGGCCTGGTCCTGGTCCACGACATGCGCCAGTTGATCCAGAACCACGCGCAGTCGAGCACCCATACGACCAGCGTAATCTCCGGGCCTGCCGAATCCCGGAGGCAGCGCGGAGCGACGCCGATATGCCGCACATGCTTGAATGCAGGGGTGAGTGACGGACGCCTGCCGGTACGTCGCCGATGGTTGCGGTGGACCGTCGGCGTGATCCTGACCCTTCTCGTGCTCGCGGTCGGGTGGGTGACCGTGCGCGGCATCGGCGCCGTGACCGATCTGCAGCAGGTCTCCACGTCCGCCACGCAGCTGAAGGCCGCGATCGGCGACGGCGACCTGGAGCGGGCGACCAGGGTCTCCGACCGCATCGCCCATCACGCGGAGTCCGCGCACGAACTCACCTCCGATCCCGTCTGGCAGGCGTTCGGCGTGCTCCCCTGGATCGGCCCGAACTTCAGGGCGGTCAGCGATGTCGCCGACATCGCTGACGATGTCGCGTCGAAGGCGCTGGTGCCGGTCCTGGACGTCGCCGGCACGCTCGATCTCGCGAGCCTCGGCTTCTCCGGCGGACGGATCGACCTCGCACCCTTCGCCGCGATCGAACCGCCCCTGGCCGACGCGTCCGCCGCGTTGAGCACCGCTGAGGATCGCGCGCTGGCGATCGACGCGGGTGCGACGCTTCCTCCGCTGGCCGACGCGGTCGGCGAGATGCGGTCGGCCGTCACCCAGGCGGCGACGGTCGTCGGCTCGCTGCACGGCGCAGCCGCGCTGCTGCCGAGCATGCTCGGCGCCGAGGGCCCGAGGAACTATGTCGTCGCGATGCAGAACAACGCGGAACTGCGCTCCTCTGGCGGGATCATCGGTGCCATCGCCCTGCTGCACGCGGAGAACGGTCAGATCAGCCTCGTCCAGCAGGCCTCGACGATGGACTTCCCGGCGCTCGCCGAGTCGCTGCCATTGAGCGAATCCACCGTCGCCCTCTTCGAGGACCGTCCTGGTCGCTACCTGCAGAACATCACGAGCATCCCCGACTTCACCGAGGCGGGGTCCCTCGTCGCCGCCAGGTGGCAGCAGCGTTTCGGGACGCCCGTCGACGGAGTGATCGCCGTGGACGCGGTCACGACCGAGAACCTCCTCGCCGCAACAGGACCTCTCACGTTCGGCCCCTTCGCCGTCACCGAGGACGATGTCGTGAGCCTCCTGCTCTCCGGTATCTACACGGCGGTCCCCGACCCGGCTGCGCAGGACCAGATCTTCGCCCAGGCGGCCGGTGCACTGTTCGGAGCAGCGCTGTCCGGAACCGATCCCAAGGCCCTCGTCGCCGCTCTCGCCGCATCGGCCGAGCAGGATCGGATCCGCATCTGGAGCGCTCACGAGGACGAGGAGGCCTTCCTCGCGGGAACGGCTCTCGGCGGCGCGCTCCCCCGCGACGACGCGACGAGTCATGTGGGTGTGCTCTTCAACGACACCACCGGCGCCAAGATGGACTACTACACCGACGCGACCATCACGACCGCCGTCGGGCGCTGCGACGGCGAGCCGACGACGCGGGTGAGCGTGACCTGGACCAACAACGCACCGGCGGATGCCGGAACGGCCCTCCCGGCGTACGTCACGGGAGGAGGGACGTACGGCGTCGAACCCGGCACGGTGCGCACCCTCATCACGGTGTACGGCCCGGAGGGCGCGACGCCGTCTCTCGTGGACCGCGAGGGCGGCGGCGAGGACGACGACGTGCAGACGGCCCTGCTCGGAACGCGCTCGGCGGTGCAGCAGGAGCTGCTGCTCGCTCCCGGCGAATCGGCCACGATCACGGTGGACTTCCAGGGAGAGGGCGCCGGCGAACGGCTGACGGAGGTCGAGCACACGCCGATGATCCGGAATCCCGAGATGTCTCGCGAAGAACTTGTTTGCACTCCGTGACTTTCGTCGAAGCATGATGTAGTCTCGAGTCCATTGGGGAATAACTGGGTTCGCCGATCCTGTCGTGGGGACAGGATGAGCCCACGCAATCGGATGCAGGGGTGTGTCCGGATGCGATTCCGCGTGAATTTCTGGGGAGAATCATGCTGAAGAAACTGGCTGCCATCAGCCTGACCGCTGGCGCACTCGTGCTCATCGCACCCGTTGCCGCCTCCGCCGCACCGAGCGGGTCCGACTCGTACGCAGACACGCCGCGCGTGTCCGTCGGCGACCCGGTCATCGACATCTGCGAGGTGTCCACCGTCGTCTTCGGCCCCGGCTACTTCCAGCCGTCCGAGAACGTGGGCGTGTCCGTGTCGGGTGCCAACGCCGGCGCTGCCGCGGTCTCGGGCAACACAGCCGCCGCCGACGGCAGCCTGCTGCTGACCTTCCGCCCGCCGTCCGACGGAGAGGGCTCGTACTCGCTCGCCTTCTCGGGCTCGAGGTCGTACACCGCGCTCATCACGGTGTCGCACGGGCACGATGCGGCGGCGAGCTGTGACCACGATCCCGGCGTCGTCGCCGCAGGAACCGAGATGCCGCTCACGGGCGACGGACTGGAGCTGGCGCTCACCGGTGGCAGCGTGTCACCGTGGCTGCTCGGCGCAGGTGCCGCTGCCTTCCTCGGCGGTGGTGCACTCGTGGCCACCGGGATCGTCCGCCGCAAGCGCGCCTGATCCGCTCACGCACGCGGGCACCTTGACGCACGCGTGCCGAGATCAGATTCCCGCCCCGCGGGAATCGACTGGGCGACGGTGATCCCTCCCCCTCCGATCACCGTCGCCTGGCGAATCCGGTCCTGAACCGGAAGGCCCACGGCCGTCCTCTCACTCCCGGGAGCCGGCCGTGGGCTTATTCATCGTCACGGGAGATCGCCCCGTGCCCGAGACCCGCTCAGGGAGCGGGAGTCGGGGTCGGGGTAGGCGGATGCAGCGTCTGCTGGACGAGCTCGTGGATGTAGCCGTAGTCCGGCGAGTGCTCGTCGATGCCGTTCTCCGGTGTGAGCTCGATCGTCGTGACCGTCTGCTCCTTCGCCTTCGTCATCAGGTCGAAGAACTCCGGCAGCTTGTCCTGTGGAAGATCGGTGCTGATGAGCGCCGTTCCCGCCGCAGCGACCTCGTTGAACCGCGTCAGCACGGTCTGCGGAGTGAACTGCGCGAGGATCGCCTCCTGCAGCTCGCGCTGCCGCTTCATGCGGTCCCAGTCACTGGTCGTATAGCGCGAGCGCGCGTACCACTGGGCTGTGTCGCCGTCCATGTGCTGCTGCCCCGGCTCGATCCAGCCGATCGCCCAGGCATCGACGTCGTGCGGGTCGACGCCGTCCGGCGGACCGCCCTTCGGCAGTCTCTCGGTGACGTTGATGTCCACGCCGCCGAGAGCGTCGACGAGGGCGGCGAAGCCGTGCATGTCGACGAACACGTAGTACGGGATCTCGATGCCGAGCACGCCCTCCGCAGCATCCTTCGTCGCCTCGATGCCGGGATCGGAGCCGTGGGCCGCCGCATCCGGGTACAGGCTCTTGCCGCCGTCCTCTCGACAGATCTCCGCCGCGTTACGGACGTGGTTCATCCAGCCGTTCCAGCCGCACGAGTTCGAGCTGTGCCCCTCGAAGCCGTTCGGGTACAGCGCCTGCATCGGGCTGCCGTCGCTGAACGGCGCGTTCGGCAGCTCGCGAGGAATACCCGTGATGGTTACCGCCCCGGTGTCGGCGTTGACCGACACCACGGAGATGCTGTCGAACCGCATCGAGTCACGTCCGTCGCCGCTGTCGGCTCCGAGCAGCAGGATGTTGTAGTACCCGTCGCTCGGCGGCAGGCTCGGCCCGCTCTGACCGAAGATCGTCGAGATGGTGTTCCGGGCCGAGCCCACGATGGACGATGCGTAGGCAGTCGACCCGCCGACGAGTCCGAGGATCAGGAGTGCGACGAGCGGGATCGCGAACTTCGACGGTCCGGGAATCCGCACCAGCCTCACGATGCGCAGAGCGTCGAACGTCAACACGATCCACAGCAGGATGTACGCGATGAGCAGCACTTGGACGATCGTGAGGATCACGGCCGAGATCCACCCGCCGCCGACCGTGAGCCAGAGGAAGACCGGGCGTGCGAAGAGCGCGAGGCCCACCGTCACCACGACGAGGAACCACGACAACAGCGTCGCGCCGAGGCCGAAACGACCGAGCTTCCGGTTGCCGGCGACCACCTGCGCTGAGCCGGGGATCAGAACGTTCAGGAGAACGATCCACCACCCGCGCTTCGCCATCATGCCGGCATCCGCGGTGTCGGGATTCCGCATGGGGCGCGTCTCGATGAGCGGTCGCGCCGCACCACGCGGCGGCGCAAGGGTCACAGCGAACCCTTCAGCCGCTCGTTCTTCTCCTCGACCTGCGCTTCGAGGTCGAGGGCGTACGCCTCGACGCGGTCGGCGAGGTCGTCGTCGGACGTCCCGAGGATGCGTACCGCGAGGAGGCCGGCGTTCTTCGCCCCGCCGATCGACACCGTGGCCACCGGGATGCCGGCCGGCATCTGCACGATCGACAGCAGCGAATCCATGCCGTCCAGGTACGCGAGCGGGACGGGGACGCCGATGACGGGTAGCGCCGTCATCGAGGCGAGCATCCCGGGCAGATGCGCGGCGCCGCCGGCGCCCGCGATGATCACCCTGATGCCGCGGCCGCGTGCCTCGCGCGCGTACTGCATCAGCTTGTCGGGGGTGCGGTGAGCCGAGACGACCTCGACCTCGTGCGGGATGCCGAAGCCGCTGAGCGCCTGAGAAGCGTCGCTCATCACACGCCAGTCCGAGTCGGAACCCATGACGACGCCGACCAGTGGAGCGGCAGAGGAGTGCAGTGGCTCAGTCACCCACTCAGGCTACGGTCTACGGCTGGGAGATCCCCCGAACGGCACGCGAGGAACACCGAGCCACTGCGCCTCAGTCGAAGTGGGCTGCCGCCGCCCTGGCGACGTACACGACGTCGTCGAGGTCGTCGCCCGACACGTTCACGTGGCCGACCTTTCGGCCGGGACGCGGGTCCTTGCCATAGGTGTGGATCTTCGCCGAGGGGTGCTCGATCATGGCTCCGGCGAAACGCTCCCCGATCGTGCCCTCCTGGGGGCCGCCGAGGATGTTGACCATGACCGACCACGGCGAGCGGGGCCCCGGGTCGCCGAGGGGCAGGTCGGCGACAGCCCGGAGGTGCTGCTCGAACTGACCGGTCACGGCACCGTCCTGGCTCCAGTGGCCGCTGTTGTGCGGGCGCATGGCGAGCTCGTTCACGAGGATCCGCTCATCATCGGTCTCGAAGAGCTCGACCGCGAGCATGCCGGTGACACCGAGCCCTTCGGCGATCTTCCGCCCGATGCCCTCCGCCACCCGCACGAGGCGGTCGGCGGCCGCCGGCGCGGGGGCGATCACCTCGGCGCACACCCCTTCGCGCTGCACGGTCTCCACGACGGGATAGGCGACCATGTCGCCGCTCGGACGTCGCGCCACCTGCTGTGCGAGCTCGCGGACGAACCCGACGAGCTCCTCCACGAGCAGCGCCTCGCCGTCCGCCAGAGCATCCAGCCAGTCCTGCGCCTCGTCCGCCGCACGTACGACGCGCACGCCCTTGCCGTCATAGCCGCCGCGCGGAGTCTTGACCACGCCGCGCCCGTCGTGGGCGTCGAGGAAGGCCTGGAGCTCGGCCGCGTCGCGCGCGGGCGCCCAGTCGGGCTGCGGCACGCCCAGTTCGGCGAGGCGCGAACGCATCACGAGCTTGTCCTGCGCGAACTGCAGAGCGTCCGGTCCTGGATGCACCTCGACCCCTTCGGCGACGAGCGCACGGAGGATCTCCTGCGGCACGTGCTCGTGGTCGAACGTGACGACATCGACATCCTTGACGAACTCCCTGACGGTGTCGAGGTCGCGATAGTCGCCGACGGCCGTGGCCGCGAGCTGGGCCGACATGCCCTCGTTCTCGGCGAGGACCCGCAGGTCGAGTCCGAGTTCGACCGCCGGAGCGATCATCATCCTGGCCAGCTGGCCTCCACCGATCACGCCTACGCGCAGCGCCATGTGCCGCCTCCATTCGTCGGGACCATTCTTCCGCATCCGCGCGACCTCATTCACACGGGTGCGGGCGGTCCGCTCAGAAGGCGGAGGTACCGTCCTGCCCGGACTGCGCGTCGCGGTGGGCGAGGATCTGGCTGACCTCGATCTGGTCGGCGAGCGTCTCGTGCACCAGCCGGACGTTCGGCACGTTCGCGAGTCGGAGCGGCGCGTCGACGCCGTTCGAGAGCGTGATGGTTCCCGCTCCCCACAGCCTCTGCAGGGCCCCGCGCCGTACGCCGATCGTGTAACCCCGCGCGTGCGACATCTCCTGTCGATTGCGTGCGCCGATGCCGTGGTGCACGATCACCCGCCGCGTCGTCACGGTGACGGTGCGCGACCACCAGACGATCCACGGGATCACGACGAGCAGTAGGGTCAGAGCGCCCGCGGCGCTCAGCAGCATCCAGTTCTCGAACGGCTCGGGGAGGTTGTCGAAGAAGTACCCAGTGCCGCCGAAGACCCCGATGAGCACGAGGGCCGACCAGGTCAACCGGCGCGCGTGACCGCGGAAGCGCGCGATGAGCAGTTCCTCCGACGGCACACCGGGAGGCGGCATCGTCGGCCGGCCGCCGAGTGTCACGGGCTGGGTCACCCCTCCATTGTGCCCGCGATCACGGACAATCCCGCTCTCCCGTGACTCCGCGTGTCAGCGCTGAGCTGGGCGGACATGCACGACGTCGCCCGCGGACACCGCATGGGTGTCAGCGCCGACACGGACGACGAGCCGCCCATCCTCGTCGATCGTCTCGGCCTTGCCCTCGAGGAACCTGTCCCCCGGCAGCGAGACCCGCACGTCGAGACCGATCGTCACGCACCGCTCGACGACGGCGGCGTGAAGTCCGCTCGACACCGCGTCACCGGACTCCGCGAGCGCATCGATCCAGGCCGACAGCCGCTCGAGGTAGGTCGCGAGCAGGCGGTCGACATCGACGGTCGACCCCAGGGCCGCGAAGGACGTCGCGGTGGGTACGGGCAGTTCGGCCTCCGTCATCGCGGTGTTCACGCCACTCCCGACGATCACGGCGTCGCCCGCGCCCTCGGCGAGGATGCCGCAGATCTTGCGTCCGTCGACGAGCACGTCGTTCGGCCACTTCACCGCGACCGCGTGGTCGGCGAGCTGCGCGGCGACCGCGTCCACCATCGCCGCACCCGCCGCCAGCGGGATCCAGCCGCGCGCGCTCGGAATGTCGGGGAGACGACGCAGCACGACCGACGCGGCGAGCGCCGTCCCGGCGGGAGCGGACCAGGTGCGGTCGAGCCGGCCGCGCCCGGCGGTCTGGTTCTCGGTCAGCAGCACGGACAGGTGCGGCCAGCCGTCGGTATCCGTCGCGAACATCCGCAGCGCCGCGTTGGTCGAGCCGACCTCATCGAGCTCTTCGACGCGTGACGCTATCTCGCGAGTGCGCTGCAAATCCACGGTCAGAGCTCCTCGTCGGCCTCGTCGTCATCGTCGTCCTCGTCACCCCGGACGACACCGATCTCCCGCGCCTGCCACTCGTCCCACTCGGACATGAGCCGTTCGATGGCGGCGTGGAACTTCGCGGTCGCGACGCCGGGGGTCGTGTCGCCGAAGTAGTGCTGCACCCACATGCGCAGACGCGCGATCGCCGCCTCGTCGGCACGCACCCGCTCCACGTGGCCGAGGATGTCGCTCGCGGCATCCGCGTCGAGCCACTCGCAGTCGGAGAGGTAGCCGCTCGTGTCGACCTCCGCGCGGTCGTCGGCGGGCCGCGTGATCATCAGCGGCTTCCCCACGGCCAGGCGGTCGTAGACCATCGCGGAGATGTCGACCACGGCGACGTCGGCCGCCGCGAGCTGCCAACCGAGCTCCGCACCGTCGTCGTAGACGTGCTGGGCTCCGGGATCGGCGCTGTTCGCGGCGGAGATGGCCGCCAGGATGCGACGATGCGCCGCACCGTACTCCGGGTCGACCACACCGCTCCGGGGATGGGGCCGGTAGATGAGACGGTGCGTCCTCGACGCCAGCACGGCGGCGGTGAGGGCCTCGCCGTGCGAGGCGATGGAGCCGTAGTGGGCGCTCGGGCGGTCGCCCTCCCAGGTCGGGGCGTACAGGACCACCGTGCGGTCGTCGGCGGCGTACGGCAGGTCACCCGAGTAGTGGTCGGCCTGCGGACGCCCGATCTCGATGGTCCGGCGATCGATGTCGTAGTCCCAGAGCGTGCGGTCGAGCCTGTCGCGGGCGGCCTGACCGGCGACCAGGGCGTAGTCGTACGCCTTGTACTGGTTCGTGGTCATGTACATCTTGTCGGACTCGCCGTGGTTGATGAACACGTGCCAGCGACGCCCGTACCGGAACATCTGGAAGTTGCGAGTGTTCTGATTCACGTAGAGGACAACCCGGATGTCCTGCGTCGCGACGAAGCGCTCCAGATCCCGCACGGTCGGAACGAAGGCCACGGGCGGGGCATCCTCGTCCAGAAGCTTGTCGGCGCCGGTCGCCGCACGAGAGAGGACGACGACGGGCCAGCGCTTCGAGAGCTCGCCGAGCGGACGGTACCACTGGCGCATCTGGTACATGTTCACGTCGCCGTCGGCGAAGTACACGGCCACCTGGTAGTGGCCGGCCGGGTGCGGGTCGCGCTCGGCCAGCCGGCGCCGAACCCTCTGCACGGCCTTCCGGGAGGCGAGCGCGCGCTTGAGCAGTCGGTAGGCCTTCTTCGCGTCGGAGAGTGCACCCATCCCTCCAGGATACCGAGTGGCGTCGGCCCGCCCCGCCCTGCCGAAGTCCCGAACGGCGACGCATCAGGGAACGGTCGAGCGCTCGTGCCATGATCATGGTGTGCCACACAGAGACGACGACGCCACAGGGGCAGGGGTGTCGTTCGTCATGCCCGTGCTGAACGAACGCGACTATCTCGAGCACGCCGTCGGCTCGGTGCTCTCGCAGGAGCTGGCGGTGCCGGCCGAGCTCGTGCTCGCACTGGGCCCGTCGAGCGACGGCACGACCGAGCTGGCGAAGCGTCTCGCCGCCGCCGACGACCGCATCCGCCTCGTCGACAACCCGGAGGCGCACATCCCCGTCGGCCTCAACGCCGCAATCCGCGCCAGCCGCTACGACACCGTCATCCGGGTCGACGCACACTCCGAGCTGTCGCCGGGATACGCCGCGCGCGCCCTCGCGACCTTGCAGCGCACCGGCGCCGCCAACGTCGGCGGCGTCATGCACGCCGACGGCCGTACACCGTTCCAGAAGGCCGTCGCGCGGCTGTACAACTCCCCCGTCGGCCTGGGCGGCGGCGCCTATCACGGGGGAACGCGGGAAGGCGAGGCAGAGTCCGCCTACCTCGGCGTCATGCGCCGCGCCGTGGTCGAAGAGGTCGGCTTCTTCGACGAGTCGATCCGCCGCGGAGAGGACTGGGAACTCAACCTCCGCATCCGCCAGGCCGGACACCTCGTATGGTTCGATCCGCAGCTGTCGGTGACGTATTGGCCGCGGGAGAGCTGGATCCGCCTGGCGCGGCAGTTCCGTGCGACCGGCGCGTGGCGGGGCGAGCTCGTCCGTCGGTTCGGGCGGCGCAACGGCATCCGTTTCTTCGCTCCGCCCGCTCTCGTCGCCATCGTCGCCGCGGCACTCGTTCTCGCCGGGCTGCAGGTGACGGGCGTCGTCGGTCAGGCGCTCTCCTGGGTGCTCTCCGCTCTGCTGTACCTGCCCCTGCTCGCCTACGTGCTGCTCGTGCTGGCCGTGGCCGCGCTCCCGGGCGGCGGCGGGCCGCGTCAACGGATGTGGACGGCCATCGTGATGCCGACCATGCACCTCTCCTGGGGAATCGGCTTCCTCGGTGGAGTGCTGCGCGGCGCGCGCGACACCGTCGACGCGTCGAGACTGGGCACCAGGAACACGCCACTCCCCTGACGCCCGTCCCCGCAGCGCGCGTCAGCGGGTGACGAACCCCTGATCGAGGATGCGGGCGACGACGCGCTCAGCGGCGTGACCGTCGTCCCGGCTGTTGAACTGCGCGCGCCAGGCCGCGTAGCGCGATGCGTAGGCGGCCTCGACACCGTCATCGGCGAGCGCGGCCACGAGCTCCTCCTGCGTGCGGACCAGCGGGCCCGGGGCACGCGCTTCGAGGTCGAAGTAGAAGCCGCGCAGCTGACCGCGGTAGTGGTCGAGGTCCGGCACGAGGAAGAACATCGGCTTGCCCGTGACGCTGTAATCGAACATCACCGAGGAGTAGTCGGTGATGAGGGCATCGGCGGCGAGGAGCAGCTGCGAGGTCTCGGGGTAGCCGGTGACGTCGATCACGCGGGCTCCGTCACGATCGCGATCAGTATCGATCGTGCGCGAGTGACCGCGCACGAGCACGACGGAGTCGGTCTGCCGCGCGAGCAGCTCCGGGTCGACGAAGTCCACCATCTCGGCGCGGTCATCGCGCCACGTGGGGGCGTAGAGCAGCACGTGCTCCTGCTCGCCGATGCCGAGCGCGGAACGGATGGCGGCGGGGTCACCCGAGACGAGCGCGTCGTTGCGCGGATACCCCTCGACCCAGATCGGACGCCCGAAGAACGCATAGGCCTTGCGGAGGACCCGCTCGGCGTAGGTGTTCTGCGCGAGCAGCACGTCCCAGCGGCGGGACTCCTTGACGACCGCAGCCATGCGCCGCGGATCGAACCCCGGCCGGTGCAGCGCGAGCCGTTTGAGGGGCGTGCCGTGCCAGGTCTGCAGCACCCGCTGACCCGGCTTGCGCGCGAACCGGCGCCGCAGCCAGTCGTTCACGACGAGCAGCCTCGCCGCGGCACGGGCGCGCCACCACTCCGGGCTGCCCTCGACGACGGCGATCGCTCCCTCGGGCACCGCCACTGACAGATCGACGACGCTCCAGTACCGCGTCACGGACGGGGCCTGCGCGGCGAGCGCACGATCGATCGCTCGCGGGTTGCATCCGACGCTCCGGCCGTAGAAGCTCTCGAAGAACACCGCGTTCTCGGTCGCTCCGGAGTGCGAGACATAGCGTCCCTCGAGCGTGGACTGCCCCTCCGCGGTCTCGTACACGGGGTCGATGGGCGCGGCCACCCGTGCGACCGACTTCTCCACCGCGATGCGGAGGCCGGGCAGGAGACAGGGTGCGACGGCGAGATCGTCGAGGTCGACACCGGCGATGCGGATGCGGTACTCGCCGGACGGCAGCGGCAGCTCGGCCCCGCCCCACCGGGAGGCGCGGAGCGGGAAGGTCGCCTTCCAGGTCTTGCCGCCTCCGGTGACACGGCCATCGACGCGTGCGCGGGGTCCGACGAGAGTCGCCTCGGCCGGGCGTTCCCCGGTCCCCGCGACCACGAGGGCCTCCGCCGCCTCGTCGATGTGGGCGGTGGTCATGCTGCTCCCTTCGGCGCGGGGACTCCCCGCGCACGGATCCTGTCGTACACGCGTCGGGTGTTGCCGCCGTCGCGGAAGGCGTGCATCTCCGCGCTGAGCGTAGCGGAACGCTCCGACCTCGCCCGGAAGGCGCTCTCGTCGTCGAGGAGCGTCGTCAGCTGCGCGATCGCATCGTCCCAGCCCCGAGCCGCGTCGTCACCGGCGACGTCTTCGAAACGGCCGTAGAAGCCCCGCGTCTCGGCGTACTCCTCGGCGTCCGGCGCCAGGTAGACCACCGGCATCCCGAGCAGCCCGACGTCGTAGGCGAGGGATGAGTAATCGGTGACGAGCACGTCGACGGCGGGCAGAGCGGGGGCCACGTCGGCGAGGACGGTCGCGCCGAGCATCCGCACCCGGTCGGTGGGCGTCGGCGGGCTGTAGTGCCCTTCTCCCAGCGGGTGCGACCGCACGAGGAGCACGGCGTCGCGCTCCTCGAGCGCACGGACGATCCGGGTCCACTGCTCGGGGGTCGGCACCGCCGGGTCCGGGGCGCCGTCGCGCCAGGTCGGCGCGTACAGCACGGTGCGGGCTCCGGACAGGTCGCCGACCGTGCTCTGCAGAAGAGCGGATGCCGTCGCCCGCCGCTCGGCTGGCTCCCCCGCCGACAGCACGTCGACTCGCGGCTCGCCCGTGACGACGACCCGATCACCGGGGAGGCCGAAGGCCGACTCGAGCCGTCCGCGCGACCGATGCGACGCCGCCGGGAGAACCTGGATGCGCTGCGCGGCGCGTCGGTAGAGGAATGCCACCAGCGTGCGCAGCAGCGGCGCCCCGGGGACCGAGGGAACCTGCGTCGTCGCCGGGGAGTCGAGCCCGATGCGCTTGAGCGGGATGCCGTGCCAGAGCTGTACGACGAAGGCCCCGGAGTTCGCGTAGCGGTTCACGTCGCCGAGCCCGTGGGTGACCACGACGACTCCGGCTCGTGCGGTCGCCCACCACCCGCGAAGGCCCGATTTCGGGATCGTGCGGATGCCGAGCGCCGCGGCGTCGCGCTCCTCCCGCTGAGACGAGGTCAGCCACAGCGTGTCGTGCCCCTGCGCGGTCGCGAACCGCTGGAGCGCGAGCGCGCCGTCGCCGACCCCCGCTCCGCAGCCGAACACCCAGCGCTCGCCTCGCGGTACGAGGAGGGTGCCGATGCGCCCCACGAGGTAGAGCGGGATCCGGAGCAGCTTGGCCGCATTGCCGGATCCGAACGAGAAGGACGCCACCCCGCGAGCCTATCGCGGGGTGGCGTCCTGTCTGCGAGCGAAGGAGCGTCGCGGGTCAGCCGGCGAGTTCTCCCAGCGTCACGTCGATCTCGTATTCCTTGCCGCCGCGGATGTACGTGACCTTGGCATCGCTGCCCGCGGCCGCGGCCCGGACCTGCGCGGTGAGGTCGTTGGCGCTCGTGATCGGCACCCCGTTGAACGCGGTGACGATGTCGTCGGCCTTGAGGCCGGCAGCGGCCGCGGCTCCCCCATCCGTCACCTCGGCGATGTAGGCGCCGGAGACCGAGGCGTTCTCGGCGCTCGCGGCGTCGCGGACCGACGCGCCGAGCAGGCCGTGCGTCGCGGCGCCGTCGGCGATGATCTCCTCCGAGACGCGCTGGGCGATGTTCGAGGGGATCGCGAAGCCGATGCCGATCGACCCGGACTCCTCCGAGCTGCCCGAACCGGCGATCGCCACGTTGATGCCGATCAGCTCGCCCTTGCTGTTGACGAGCGCGCCACCCGAGTTGCCGTGGTTGATCGCCGCGTCCGTCTGGATGACGGCGATCGAGATGCTCTCCGAGCTCTGCTGCGAACCGTTGCCGGGGAGGTCGAACTGGAACGGGCCCTGGCCGTCGCCCTCCTCGGGCGACTGCTGCTCCTGCGGGGCATCTTCAGACGACGAGTCCGGAAGGGCGGACGACTGGATCTGGATGCTGCGGTTGAGCGCGCTGACGATGCCGGTCGTGACCGAGTTCGACAGCCCGAGCGGCGCGCCGAGCGCCACAGCCGTGTCGCCCACGTTGAGCTTCGACGAATCGGCGAAGTCGATGGGCGTGAGGTCCTCCGCGTCGGTCAGCTTGATGACCGCGAGGTCGTAGATCGGGTCGGTGCCGACGACGGTGGCCGTGAAGATGCGTCCGTCCGACGTGGTGACGCGGATCGTCGGGTCGGCCACGGCTCCCCCGAGCGTCACGACGTGCGTGTTGGTGAGGACGTAGCCGTCCTTGCTGATGATCACGCCCGAGCCGCTTCCCGCCTCGTTCGCACCGGCGACCTCGATGGTCACGACCGACGGCAGTGCGGCCGTGGCGACAGCGGTGGTCTCGTTCACCGACCCCGGGTTGTTGACCGTCACGGTGTCGGGTCCCTGGGCGACCCCCGTGGTGTTCTCGTTGGAGATCCCGGTGAGAATCGCGCCTCCGCCGAACCCGGCGACGCCGCCGACGAGGGCCGCGGCGACGACGAGGGCGGCGAACTTGACGCCCGCGCGAGGCTTCTCCTTCGTCTTGACGGCGGGGCCCCCGGTGCTCGGGATCGACTCTGCGGTGTGGAGGCCGAATGCCGCGCCCGGGGCGGTCGCGGTCGCCTGGTGAGAGGGGCCCTGGTGAGAGGGACCCTGCGGCGTCGGCGCGCCGTAGGGCGCCTGCGGCGCGGTCGGCGCCTGGCCGAGGTGCGCTGCCGGGGCCTCGAAGGTCGGAGCCGCGGGCTGCGACGACGTGAACGTCGTGGGGACCTCGTGGCCGCGGCCGGGAGCGGCGGGAATGCCGGAGGCGGGGGCGCCGGAGGCGGGCGCGGCGGGGGTCGTCTCGCCGGCGGGGGTCTGGATCACGGCATCCGTCGTCGAACGGTCGACGTCGGACGATGCCGGGGCGGACGGCACGGCGTCGTGCGACGCGGGTGCCGGCTGGTCAGGGGTGGTGTCTTCGTTCATGGTGTGTGCTCCTTCAACAACGCCCCTTCAGAGTGCGCCTCGTATCTGTGCGTTTCGTATGTCGAGGATGAGTTTCCGCTATGGCCTTAGCCTGGTGTTCATGAGTGTCATCCCCGGCGCATGGCGGCGCACGGCAGCAGGAGCCGGACTGCTCGCACCAGACGGTTCCGTCGCACCTACGATCTTCGCAGAGATGTCGGCGGCAGCGGCCCGAACCGGCGCGATCAATCTGGGTCAGGGCTTCCCCGATGAGGACGGTCCGGCCGAGGTTCTCGAGGCGGCCAGAGCCGCGATCTCCCGCGGCGAGAACCAGTACCCGCCTGGTCGCGGCATCCCGGACCTGCTCGTCGCGATCAGCGAGCATCAGCGGCGATTCTACGGGCTCGAGGTGGATCCTCAGCGCGAGGTCATCGTGACCGCCGGGGCGACCGAGGCCCTCACGGCGACCCTGCTCGCGCTGATCGACGGCCCCGACGACGAGGTCGTGGTGTTCGAGCCCTACTACGACTCCTACGCGGCCGCCGTCGCTCTGGCGGGCGCGCGGCTGCGGACCGTCCCCCTCCGCGCACCGGATTTCCAGCCGGATCTGGAGCAGCTGGCCCACGCGGTGACCGACCGGACCCGCGTCATCCTCGTCAACGACCCGCACAACCCCACCGGCACGATCTTCGATCGGTCCGTGCTGGCGGAAGTCGTCCGTCTCGCCGAGCAGCACGACGCGGTCATCGTGACGGACGAGGTGTACGAGCACCTGTCCTTCCACGCCCCGCACATGCCGATAGCCACCCTCCCCGGAGCGGCGGAGCGCACTCTCACGATCTCGTCAGCAGGTAAGACGTTCTCCGCGACGGGCTGGAAGATCGGGTGGGTGCACGGACCTGCCGAGCTCATCACCGCCGTCCTCACGGTCAAGCAGTATCTGACCTACGTCAACGGCTCTCCGTTCCAGCCGGCGGTGGCGGTGGGGCTACGCCTCGGTGACGACTTCTTCACGGGTGCCGCGCGCACACTCGCCCACAAGCACGAGATCCTGGGCACCGGGCTCCGCGCAGCGGGCTTCACGGTGCACCCGCCGCAGGGCGGCTACTTCACGGTGGCCGACGCGTCGGAGCTCGGCGGAGCCGATGCCGCGGCCTTCTGCCGCTCGCTGCCGGAGCGGGCCGGCGTCGTCGCGATCCCGCTCACGGCGTTCGTCTCCCCGGAGCACCGCGACGACTACGCGGGACTGGTCCGCTTCGCGGCCTGCAAGCGCATCGAGGTCTTGGAGGAGGCCGCGGCCAGGCTCTCCGCCGGCTTCTGACGTCTCTCGTCCACGGGTGCCTGATTCAGGCGGGCACCACCCGGTAGCGCCGCACGCGCAGCGACGGGTTCGCGGCGCGGACGCGTTCGATCGAGGCAGCCTCGACCGTGGCCACCGCGATGTCCTCGGTCGTGCCTGCCCCCGCGAGCACGACCCCCTGCGGATCGACGATCTGCGAGTGCCCCACTCCGATCGGCGTGGGGTGGTCCGCGGAGATCACGTAGGCGGTGTTCTCGATGGCTCGGGCCGCGAGCAGCGTCGTCCAATGGTGCTCCTTGAGGGGACCGCGCACCCACTCGGCGGGGACGACGAGCGCGTCCGCTCCGTCGTCGACCAGGGTGCGGGCCACCTCGGGGAACCTCAGGTCGTAGCAGGTCATCAGCCCGAAGCGGATCCCGGCGACCTCGAAGGTCGCGGCCGCGTCGAGCTCGCCCGCCTCCACCCAGTCCGACTCCTTCTGCCCGAACGCGTCGTACAGGTGCTGCTTGCGGTACGTGGCGAGGATGCCGTCGCCGCGGACGGCGACGAGCGTGTTGCGCACGCGCTGGCCATCCGACGCCTGTTCGACGAGCCCGGCGACGACGACGACGCCGTGGTCAGACGCCGCGGCACGCAGCGACGAGACGAAATCGCCGTCCAGCGTCTCGGCGTTCGCGGCCAGCGACTCGTCCATCGGGTCGACGAAGTAGCTCGAGTACTCGGGGAAGACGACGAGGCGTGCGCCGCGGGCCGCCGCTTGCGCGGTCAGCTCCGCGATGCGCTCGCGGTTGCGCTCTCGGGAGTCGGTGGGCGCGAACTGGCAGACGGCGACGGGCACGGCGGCGGAGGTCATGTGCTCATCCTCCCCCACACGCCCGGGGTGTCGGCCTCGATTCGCGCACCTCCGATATCCGTGATAAGTTATTCCTCGTGCCGCGGGGTGGAGCAGTTCGGTAGCTCGCCGGGCTCATAACCCGGAGGTCGCAGGTTCAAATCCTGTCCCCGCAACAAATGGAAGGCCCTCTGGCCCGGAGAAATCCCGGTCAGAGGGCCTTTCGCTTTCCCCGCTCCGTCAGCCCCGGTCGGCGCCGAAGCTCACGGAGCGGATGCCGGCGGCATACGCCTCCTCCTGAGCGAGTCGTCTCTCGGCATCCAGGTCCAGGCCGCGCGCGAGGATGACGTACGCGATCGCCGAGGCGATCAGGCCGACGAACAGGGCGATGTCGATGCCGCCGATAGCCGTCGCCACCGGACCGGTGAACCAGGTCGTGACGACGAACGGGATCATCGCGACGATGCCGACGACGTACGCGGTGATGCCGCGCCACCCCCATGCGCCGTAGAGGCCGTGCGGACGGAACATCTCCGCCACCGCATAGCGCCCGCGACGCACGAGGTAGTAGTCGACGAGATTCACCGAGGTCCACGGCACGAGCACGTACAGCAGCACCACGAGGAAGCTGCCGAAGGAGTCGAGGAACTCCCCCGTCGAGAACGCGGCGCCCAACAGTCCGCCGAGCCCCACAAGGGAGCACGCGACGATGCGCGTCATCCGCGTCGGTCGCACGGGACGGAACGAGTCGGCGACCGTGATGAGCTCGATGCTGGCGGCATAGATGTTGATCGTGATGACGGTGATCAGAGCGGGCAGCGCCGACCAGAGCAGCACCGGCCCCAGCCCCGGCAGGATCGCGTCGGCGGCAGCGCCGATCGCCTCGACGGGGTCGGCCTCCGTGAACAGCGAGGCGACGAACGCGCCGAGGATCATGAGCCAGCCGGCGCCCACGATGACTCCGGACGCCGTGTGGAAGAGCGCCCTGCTCGGACTGGTCTGCGGAGGGAGGTACCGCGAGTAGTCGGAGACGTACGGCGCCCAGCCGAGCGCGTAGGCCGCGGCCGCCGCGAACTGCACGAGGAACGCCGGCCAGTTCATCTCCGCGAACGAGAAGTCCGCGGCAGGCAGGGGCAGCACGAAGATCGCGACCACGGTGAAGACGCCGAACGTGGCGAGGAACAGCCAGGTCAGCCACTTCTGCACCCGGTGGATCCAGTGGTAGCCGACGATCGCAAGGGTCAGCGCGAGAGCAGTGATGAGCACATACCACCACGCGCCCGCGTCCACGCCGGTCGTCGTCGTGAGCACTTGCCCTGCGAGCAGCTGATTGAAGATGTTGAAGCCGACGATGCTCGCGACCACGACGAGGCACACGATCGCGACCCCGCGGTAGCCGAACTGGGCGCGGGACTGGATCATCTGCGGCAGCCCCAGCTGCGGACCCTGTGCGGAGTGGAAGGCCGTGAACACCGTGCCGACGCACACGCCCAGCACGATCGCGAGGACCGACACGAGGAAGTTCGCGCCCATTGCGACGCCCACCATCCCCGTCGCCAGGGTCGTGAGGTTGGCGTTCGACATGAACCACAGCGAGAACAGGCTCGACGGGGTCCCGGTGCGCTCGGTCAGCGGCACCCAGTCGATGGACTTCACCTCGATGCCGCTCGTCGCAGGGAGCGCGATCTCGGTCTGCGCGACGCCCGGCTCGGGCAGGCCGCTGTTCTGATGTGACATGGCTGAGTTCCTTCTCGGGTGAGGAATCGGTGGATGCCGGCGCGGGGCCTACGGGTCAGGACGAGTGCGCGCGGTAGATGTCGGGGCGACGGTCGGCGAACAGGTCGTTGTGCGGCCCGAGCACCTTGTCTCCGGTCGTGATCTGCAGCATCGCGGTCGTCGCGCCGTCGCTCCCCTCCGCGACGACCCAGCCCTCCCCGTCGATCACCGCGGTCCCGCCGGTCCACTCCACCCCGCGTTCGACGCCGTGACGGTCCGCGATCACCGTCGGCAGTCGCGACGACCGGGCCGCGCCCATCGCCTGGATCGTCTCCGGCGGCCGCTCCCCCGCGGGGCGCGGAACCAGGGGCCAGTTCACGGGAAGCGCAAGCAGGTCGGCGCCGGAGAGGGCGAGGGCTCGCGGCACCTCGGGGAACTCGTTGTCGTAGCAGATCGCGACGCCCAGGCGTCCGACGGCCGAGTCGACGACCATCCCGGCATCCGTCCCCGGAGTGAAGACGAGCTTCTCCTCGCCCCAGAGGTGCGATTTGCGGTACACCGCGAGCACTCCGTCGCGCGTCAGCACCGCGGCGGAGTTGTAGAGGTCGTCGCCGTCGCTCTCGGCGAACCCGATCACTGCGACCGTCTGCGACCCGAGCCGAGCAGCCAGACGCCTCAGTCGATCGTCGTCGCGGGGCATCGCGAGGTGCACGGCCTCGTCGCGGTCCGTGAAGACGTATCCGCTCGTCGCGAGTTCGGGTGCGACGACGAGGCGCGGCACGTCGTCGTCGAACGCGGCGAGCGCGTCGGAGAGGCGACGCAGATTCGCATCCACATCGCCGACCTCGATCGTCGGACTCAGAGCGACCGCTTCGATGCTGCGCGCGGAGGAGACGGTCATGTCAGCAACAGTACGTCGCGAAGTGGCATCGGCCCATCACACCGATCCTGTGGTTCCCATCGGGTTCGCCGATGGGGACGTTCGGCGCGGATGCACGAAGCCGCGCGCCCCGCTGCCGCCGGATCTGATCCGTCAGCTGCGGGACGCGCGGCTCGTTGCGAGGAGCTACTCCCCCGATGCGCCTTCGAGCTCGAGGAGCGTGTTGACGGCGTCCGTCAGCCGCTTGTCGGCCTCGGCGAACTTCGTGAGGTCGCCCGACTTCAACGCCGCGTCGCGGTCGAGCAGCGCCTGCTGCGCATCCGCCAGCGCGTCGGCCTCGGCATCCGTCGGCGTCGTCGGCTCGGTCGTCGGCACCTCACCGGTGTCCGGATCGGGCTGCGTCGGCTCGACCTGGTCATCGCCGCCGGTCGCTCCGGAGTCACCGCCGAACAGGGCGTCGAGCGCCGCCGTCAGGGTGTCCTCGAACGCGACCTTGTCACCGAAGGCCACCAGGACCTTCTGCAGACGCGGCAGCTTCGTACCCTCCGACGACTGCACGTAGACGGGTTGCACGTAGAGCAGACCGCCACCCACGGGAAGCGTGAGCAGGTTGCCGTAGATCACCTGCGACTCGCCCTGCTGCAGCAGGTTCAGCTGCGGCACCACGGACGTGTCGGAGTTGTACGTGTTCTGCACCTGACCGGGACCGGGCACCGTGGTGTCGGTGTCGATCTCCAGCATCCGCAGCTGGCCGTAGCCCTCCGACTTCTTGCCTGCTTCCGATCCGGCGTCGGAGTCGACGGCGAGGTATCCCATCAGCACGTCACGGTTGCCGCCGCTGCCGGAGGCGCTCGGGATGAACGTCGAGAACATCGAGAATCGCGGGGAGTCCTGCCCGGGCATCTGCATCGTCAGGTAATACGGAGGCTGGAGCACCGAGTCGCTGCGCGGGTCGTTCGGCGTCTGCCACCGGTTGTCCTGCTGTGCGAAGGAGCCGGCGGTGTCGATGTGGTAGATCCCGAGGATGTCGCGCTGGACCTTGAACAGGTCGGTCGGGTACCGCACGTGGCTCATCAGGTCGCCCGACATCTCGCTGACCGGCTTGAGCGTCGACGGGTAAATCTTCTGCCAGGTCTGCAGCACCGGATCCTGGTCGTCCCACGCGTACAGCGTGACGGATCCGTCGTAGGCGTCGACGGTCGCCTTGACCGAGTTGCGGATGTAGTTGATCTCGTCGATCGCGAGAGACGGCGACGGAAGATTCGAGTCGGCGATCGCCTCGGACAGGCTCACGTTCGTCGAGTAGGGGTACGACGAGCTCGTGGTGTAGCCGTCGATGATCCAGACGATGCGACCGTCGACGACGCTCGGGTACGGGTCGCTGTCGAGCTCGAGGTACGGCGCGACCTTCTGGACGCGGGTCTTCGGGTCGCGGTCGTACAGGATCTGCGAGTCCTCGTTCACGAGGTTCGAGAACAGGATCTGCTCCGACTGGAACTTCAGCGCGTACAGGAGCTTGGTGAACGTGTTGCCGATCTTCGGTCCCCCGTCGCCCTCGAACGTCGTCTTCGTCTCGCTCGAGCCGTCCTTTCCGCGCGGATAGTCGATCTCGACGGGATCCGACCCGTCCGGCGCTCCGACGATCGAGTACTCCGGGGAATTCTCCCCGAAGTAGACGCGCGGCTCGAAGTTCTCCTGGTCGGTCAGGAATCCCGACGAGGGGATGCCGCGCTCGAGGAAGACGGGCTCGCCGTCGCTCGTGCGCTGGTTGCCGGCCGCAGCCACGAGGCCGTAGCCGTGCGTGTAGACCGCGGCGCGGTTGTTCCAGTTCGTGACGTCGACGCCTTCCATGTCGAGGTCGCGCACCGACACCACCGTGTCCTGCATCTGCCCGTCGATCTCGTACCGGTCGACGTCCATGTTCTCCTGGAACTGGTAGTAGCCGCGGTACTGCTCGAGCTGCCGGACGGTCGGGCTGATGACGGCCGGGTCGACGATGCGGATGGATGCCGTGGTCTCGGCGTCGGCGCGGAGCTGGCCGGCCTCCGCATCGGTCTCGGCTTCGAAAGGCGTGGTCTCGAGATCGGCGACGCCGTACGCCTCTTTGGTGCCGTCGATGTTCCGCTGGTAGAACTCGGCCTGGTAGGCGTTCTGGTTCGGGCGCACCTGGAACGTCGTGACGGCCCACGGGTAGCCGACGCCGACGACGAGGGAGGCGATGATCAGCAGCGCGGTCGCCGCGAGCGGGAACCGCCAGCGGCCGATCACGGCCGTGACGAAGAACAGCACGGCCACGATCGCGGCGATGATCGCGAGGATCGCGAGACCGGGGATGGTCGCGTTGACCCCGGTGTAGGCCGGGCCGACGATGCGGTCGTCGGGGCTCACGAGCGTCTTGTAGCGGTCGAGCCAGAGGCTGACGGCCTGCGCGAGGAGGTAGAGACCCGCGGTCACCGCGAGCTGGATGCGCGCTGCCTTCGAGATGCGCAGCTCGCCCTGGCCGATGCGCACCGAGCCGTACAGGTACGACACCAGCGCCGTGACGATGAGCGTCAGCAGCAGCACCGCGGAGACGAACGCGAGCAGGATCGAGTAGAACGGCATCGCGAACATGTAGAAGCCGGTGTCGACACCGAACTGCGGATCGGTGGTGTCGGTCGCCACGCCGTTCGCCCAGAGCCAGACGGTCTTCCACTGGCTGGCAGCCGAGAAGCCGGCGAAGAGGCCGAAGAAGATAGGCATGCCCCACATCGCGAGGCGGCGCAGGGGCTCGATGACCTCCTGGTAGCGATCGAGCTGCGAGCTCAGCCGCACGTACACCGGGCGCAGCCGGTAGGCGAGCTGGATCGCGACGAACAGGGGCACCGCCATGCCCAGGAATCCGACGACGAACATGGTCACCGTCGCGATCCACTGCGTCGTGAGCACGTTCGTGAAGCCCAGCTGGTCGAACCAGAGGTACTCGGTGAAGAGCGACGAGAAGACGAAGAAGACGGCGATCAGCGCGGCGATGATCGCCAACGAGATGCCGAAGATTCTTCGCGAGGTTCGAGGAGTGGCCGGGTTCGGTGCGGAAGTCGAGGTCACCCTTCCATCCTAGGCACGCCTTACTGTGGTGCGGCTGTCGTTCCTGTCACGGGGAGGTCACGGCGTCACTTCGCGTCGGCGGTGTCGCAGGTCGGCAGGGAGCCGATGTCGCCGCCGTTCGCTATCACCTCGAGCGCGGCGAGCGATTCATCGAGCGTCGAGGTGCTCAGCACCGTGAGGCCGTCGGGGATGTGCCCCGTCACCTCGTCGCAGTTCGACTCCGGCGCCAGGAAGTAGTCGGCACCCGCATCCCGCGCTCCGTAGAGCTTCTGGCGGATGCCGCCAATCGGGCCGACCGTGCCGTCGGCCTCGATCGTGCCGGTGCCGGCGATGTTCTCCCCGCCGTTGAGCTCGCCCGGGGTCAGCGTGTCGATGATTCCGAGCGCGAACATCATTCCGGCGCTCGGACCGCCCACGTTGTCGAGCTGGATCGTCACGTCGACCTCGAAGTCGTAGTCGGTGCGCAGGGTGACGCCGATGAGCCAGGTCGTGACGTCCCCCTCGACCTGCTTCTCAGGAGTGACCTCGACGGTCTGCTCGTCGCCGCCGCGGAGCACCGTGAGCTGTACGGGGTCGCCAGCTGCATCCTGGATCGCCTGGCGCAGCAGCTTCGCCGAAGCGACGGGGGTGCCGTCGACGGCGGTGATGACGTCCTCAGGCTCCAGGAGCCCGGCCGCGGGGGCGTCGTCGAGCACCTCGACCACCGCGACCGCGGCACCCGTGTCGTACCCGAGCTCGCCCAGAGCGGCCGCCGTGGCCTCGTGCTGCGAGTCGACCATCAGGGTCGCATTGCGCTCGTCGCGCTGCTCGCTCGTCTGCCCCTCGGGAAACACCGACTCGATCGGCACGACCGCGCGTGACCGGTCGGTCCATGCCAGGGCGAGCTCGAACCAGCTGGGGGTGCGCTCGCGGTTGCCGACGACCTGCACGGTCGTCAGGTCGAGGGTCCCGCCCGTCTCGTACGTCTCGGCGCCGTCCACCTTGATGAGCGGGACCTGCTCGTCGTCGGCCCCGGCCGCCGTGCCAAGGGTGTCGTACACGGGTCCCGGTCGCTGGATGACGTACGGCGTGGGGAGGAAGGTGAGCACGACGAGCGCGATCAACGCGACGATCAGCGCCCACACTCCCAGTCCGAGCTTCACAGACCGGGTTCGATCCACAGGTTCCTCCGTCGTTCGCGGGCGGCGTACAGCGATCTGCCCATGCCCGGGTCTCACGGCCGATCCTGTGACTAGCGTAGATGCCACGGCTTCAGACGTGCTGAGAGGCGAACCCGATGGCAGACAACGACCCGACCCCCGAGGACTTCCAGGAGTTCCTCCGACGAATGATGTCCGGCCAGGGAGGCGGAGACATCGACCCCGAGGCGCTGCGCAACGCGTTCTCGGGCATGGACGGGCTGCAGCTCGATCCGGCCATGATGCAGACGATCATGGCGCAACTGCAGGGTGCCTTCGGCGGCGACGCCTGGGAGAACGCGCTGCGGCAGGCGCTGCACATCGCCAACCGCGACGGGCTCGGGATCTCCGAGGGCTCGCGCACCTCGCTCGCCGACTCGTTCGCGCTGGCCGACCTGTGGCTCGGCGAGGCGACCACCATCTCCGAGCTCGCCGAGGCGCCCAAGGCCATGACCCGCGGCGAATGGGTGGAGGCGACCCTCCCGGTGTGGAAGGAGATCGCCGACCCGGTCTCGACGAGCATCGCCGACGCGCTCACCGCGGCGCTCGACAGCCAGGTCCCCGACGACATGCGGGGCGTGGTGCAGGGCGCCGGCAAGCTGATGCGCGGGCTCGGCGGATCTGTGTTCGCGGCCCAGTTCGGCCAGGTGCTCGGCAACCTGTCGCTCGAGGTCGTATCGGGCGGCGACGTCGGCATCCCGGTGCTCCCGGCGGGCACAGCGGCCGTGATCCCGCAGAACCTGGCGGGCTTCGGTGAGGGTCTGGAGATCCCCGAGGACCAGATCGCGCTGTACATCGCGACCCGTGAGCTGGCCTATGCGCGCCTCTACCGGCATGCGAAGTGGCTGCACCTTCACGTCATGGCGCAGATCACCGACTTCGCCCGCGGCGTGACGGTCGACGTGGATGCGCTCGAGGACGTCGCCAGCCGTCTCGACCCCTCCGACCCCGAGGAGCTGCGCGCGGCGATCGAGGGCGGCGCCCTTCTGCCCACGCAGACCGATGCCCAGCGCGAGGCCCTCTCCCGGCTCGAGAACCTCGTCGCGACGATCGACGGATGGGTCGACGTCGTCACCGCGCAGGCCACCGCACGTCTTCCGGACGGAGCGCGCATCGCGGAGGCCGCACGTCGGCGCCGCGCCGTCGGCGGGCCCGCGGAGGACGCCCTCGGCGCGCTCGTGGGCCTCAAGCTGCGCCCGCGCCGCCTGCGGGAGGCGTCGGCGATGTGGCAGGCGGTGACGGATGCCGTCGGCGCCGCCGGACGCGACGCGCTGTGGGACTACCCCGACCTCATGCCGACCTCCGAGGACATCGACGACCCCACGGCGCTGGTCGCCCGGCTGCAGGCGACGGCCCGCGGCGAGCAGCCGGTGGCCGACGAGTTCGACGAGGCGCTGGCGCGGCTGCTCGACGGCGAGGACTTCGGCGGTGGCGACGCGCAGAGCGCCGACGCCGGCGAGCCGTCGTCGGACGCACGCGGCGACTCGAGCGTCGACGACGCGGGCGACGACGAGTCCCCCGAGGGCGACCGCCCCGTGTGACCTACCCGATGTGACCCTCGCGGGGCGCCTCTCCTGCACGGGACGGCGCCTCGCGGAGTTCTCCACCGATGCGGCGATCGGGGTGCCTCGGCATCCGATTCCTCCGCAGAATCGAGGGATGCCGCTCAGTACTCCGACGATCACCCGCCTCGACCCCGCCGTCCCTCTCCTCTGGCGCGACGGCGACACGCTGCAGGTCGGGCTCGAGGGGACCCTGCGCATCCCGGCATCCGCGCCGTGGGTCGAGCACGTGCTCGCTCGCATGGCCGCCGGCTTCCGCCGCTCCTCCTTCGACGTGATCGCCCACTCCCTGGGGGCGCCGCGCGCGGAGGCCAGGGCGCTGTACGCGCGCCTCGAACCGCTGCTGGTCGACGAGGTCGCCGTGCATCGCGCCGCCTGGGTCGAGAGCATCGACGTGCGCGACGGCCGGTGCGAGTACC
Organism: Microbacterium sp. SZ1; assembly: GCF_002362255.1. Classification (GTDB taxonomy): domain Bacteria; phylum Actinomycetota; class Actinomycetes; order Actinomycetales; family Microbacteriaceae; genus Microbacterium. The sequence continues at coordinate 218,597 of NZ_LPVV01000012.1, forward strand.
GCCTGCGCGAGGCCCTGCTCGACGAGGGGGTGCCGGCCGGCGATCCGCGTTCCTCGGCGGACGTCGCGGTCGTGCTCGTCGAGGGCGCGGCCGCCGCTCTGCAGTTCCGCCGCTACCTGCGCGACGACGTGCCGCATCTGCCGGTGGCGCTCGAGCGCGGAAGAACCACAGTGGGGCCGCTCGTGGTGCCCGGAAGCTCTCCGTGCCTCGCGTGCCGAGATGCCCACGAGCGCGATCGCGATCCCGCCTGGCCGCGGCTGCACACGCAGTTGATCGGCCGCGCCTCCGGGCCGATCAGCGCCCTTCGCATCGCGGATGCGGCCACCGCGGTCGCCGCGATCCTCACCGCCGGAGCCGACGGAGCCGTCATGGAGCTCAGCGGCGGCGGGCGGCGCGAGCTGCGGCCGGCGAGATTTCACGAAGAATGCCGGTGCCGCGAGCAGTCGTTCCTATCTCAGCCAGGAAGCGCGACGGCGCCCGTTCCCCTCGGCCGGCTGAGCGCGACCACGACACCGACAGCGTACGCGCGGCCCGCGTGACGCCGACGTAGGCGAGTCGTCGTTCCTCATCGATCGCGTCGAACCCCGTCGCATACGAGATCGGCAGGGCGCCCTCCGCCCAGCCCGCGAGGTGCACGTGCGGCCATTCCAGACCCTTCGCGGCGTGCAGCGTGGACAGGGTCACCGTGCGCATGGTCGGCTCGTGCTGATCCTTGGCGCGTGCCATCAGCGCATCGCTGAAGCTGCGCAGCGTCTCGTCCGGTCCCGCCTCCTCGGCGAGTCGCAGGATCGCGCGTCGCGCCTCCCATCCGTCGCGCTGCGCACCACCGGCCGCCGGGGGCTCGTCGGTGAGGCCCAGCTCGCGGAGGACGCGCTGCACCCCGGGGAGGAAGCCGTGCTCGGTCGGCGCGACCGCCGCCGCTCGCAGGGCGAGGATGGCCTGGCGGACCTCGGGCATGGCGAAGAAGCGCGTACCGCCGAGCACCGAGGTGGCGATGCCCTCTGCGGCGAGCGCCTGCTGCAGAGCAGCCGATTGCGCGTGGGCGCGGTACAGCACCGCGATGTCGGAGGGCGAGGCGCCCTCCTCGATGCGTGCGGACACCGCGGCGGCGATGCCCTCCGCCTCGTCGCGCTCGCTGTCGTAGGCCGTCACCGTCGGCGTGTCCCCGGAGAACGTCTCGCGTGCGGGCATGAGCTCCAGTGCTCCCGGCCGACCCCGCATGAGGGCGTTCGCCGCCTCGAGTATCGGGGCCTGCGACCGGTAGTTCGTCTCGAGACGCACGACGGTGGCGTCGGGATGCCGTCGCTCGAACTCGAGCAGGAAGCGCTGCTCGGCTCCCGCGAAGGAGTAGATCGTCTGACTCGCGTCACCGACGACGCAGATGTCGCGCCGGTCTCCGAGCCAGAGCTCGAGGAGACGGTTCTGCAGCGGGGATACGTCCTGGAACTCGTCGACCGTGAAGTGGCGGTACTGCTCGTGCACGGAGGCGGCGACGCGGGGTTCGGCCTCCAGCATCCCTGCGCAGGCCAACAGCACGTCCTCGAAGTCGAGCTGATGCCGTTCGTCCTTAAGCGCCTCATAGCGCTGCTGCAGCTCGACGAGCTGTTGGGCGTCGATGCCGCTGGGCGTGCGGCCGAGCGAGGCGTGCTTCTCGATCGAGAGCATCGACACCTTGCGCCACTCGATCTCGGACGCGATGTCGCGCAGCGTCGCCGTGCTCGGACGCAGGCGCATCGCGTCGGCGGCCTGCCCCAGCATCCGAACCTTGTTGTCGATGATCGACGGAGCCGGCGATCCGGCGAGGGTCGGCCAGAAGAAGTTCAGTTGGGCCAGCGCTGCGGCGTGGAACGTCCGCGCGGCGACGCCCTCGACGCCGAGTGCTCGCAGGCGTCCGCGCAGCTCTCCCGCCGCCTTCGCCGTGAAGGTGACCGCCATCACGCGCGACGGCGAATAGGCGCCGGTGTCGACGCCGTGCGCGATGCGGTGCGTGATCACCCGGGTCTTGCCGGTCCCCGCACCGGCGAGCACGGCGACAGGACCGCGCAGCACGGACGCCGCCTCCCGCTGCCTGTCGTCGAGCGCGTCGAGCGCGCTCACGCGCGCCCCTCGTACCAGGCCGTGATCAACGCGCGTGCGATGGATGCCGGCCCCGGCAGTCCGACGGGTCCCTCCCCGGCGAGCGCCGTGCCGATCTCGTCACGCGTGAACCAGCGGACGTCGATGATCTCCTCGCCGTCGGCGCGCACCTCGGCCTCGTCGAGCGCGACCGCGCGGAACCCCAGCATGAGCGACCGAGGGAACGGCCACGGCTGCGACGACACGTAGTGCAGCGTCGCGAGGCGCACCCCCGCCTCCTCGGCGAGCTCGCGGTGCACGGTGGTCTCGAGCGACTCCCCCGCCTCGGTGAAGCCGGCGAAGCACGAGTACATGCGTCCGCCCCAGTTGGCGTTGGCGCCCAGGAGCAGACGCTCGCCGTCGGCGCTCTCGACGGCGACGATCACGGCGGGGTCGGTGCGCGGGAAGTGCTCGCGTCCGCACACGAGGCAGCGCCGCGACCACCCGGCCTGACGAAGCTCGGTGCCCCCGCCGCAGGTCGGGCAGAACGGCGCATCGCGCAGCCATCCGCCGAGCGCGAGGGCCTCGATGAGCAGCTCGGAGTCCTCGTCGCCGAGGCGGGCTCCGAGATCGCGAAGACCCAGCCACGTCTCGTCCGGCGCGGTGTCGATCGTGTCGGCCTCGGGGGTCAGCACCGCGAGGAGCACGACCACGCCTTCTGAGTCGCGGCCCAGCAGCGCCCAGGTCGCCTCGCCGACCTCGGAGGGGGCGACGCGCAGGAGCTGCGGTTCGTCGAGATCCGCGCCGGCGATGCGCGCGCGGCCGTCGCGGACGGCGATGACCCTGGTCGTGTCGTCTGCCCGGAGCCGCTCGATCACTCCCGCCTCGGCCCGCAGCTCGGCCGCACGGTCGAAGGACGCGCGCATCGTGGTCATCGACTCCCTCTCTCACGGGCGTGGCGGAGGCGGGACCGCCCCGGCGCCCGCCTACCCTGGGGGTATGGGACGCTCTCCTTTCACTCTAGCCGCGGCGGTGACGGCCGCACTGCCCGGAGCGGAGGTGACCGGAGCGCGACCGCTGACCGCGGACGGCGACGGACGTTTCGACTCCGCGGTCGCCTCCCTCGCCGACGGGCGGGAGCTCGCGATCCGCGTGGCGGAGGACGACGAGGCCGGCCGCGAGCTCGCCGCCGAGGCGCTCGCTCTCCGCGCCCTGACCGCCGGCGCGCGCGCGATGCTGCCGTTCGAGGTCCCCGCGTACATCGGCGAGACGCGCCTGGGCGATGCCCGCGCGCTCGTCACGGAGCTGCTTCCCGGCTTCCAGATCGAGGCCGCTCACGTCCCGGCGGGTCGCGGAGCCGCCGAATCGATAGGCGCCGCGATCGCCGCCGTGCACGCGCTGCCGACCTCCGTCGTGCGCAGCGCGGGCCTTCTCGCCCGAACCGCGCAGGAGAGCCGCGACGAGATCGCCCGGCTGGTCGACACCGCCGCGGCGACCGGACGTGTACCCGCACGCCTCACGGTGCGCTGGCGCGAAGCGGTCGCCGATGACGACCTCTGGCGTTTCGAGTCGACGGTCGTGCTCGGCGGGGTTCAGGCCACCTCCTTCGTGTTCCGCGACGACCCCGAGGCCGGCCCTCAGGTCACCGGCGTGCTGGGCTGGCACTCCCTGTCGGTGGGCGACCCGGCGGTCGACCTCTCCTGGCTCTCGACCGCGCCGGATGCCGCGGACGACGTGACCGCGGCATACGCGCGCACGATAGACCGCGTGCCCGATCCGGCCCTCGAGGTGCGTGGGCGCCTGCTCGCCGAGCTCGAGTTCGCGCGCTGGCTCGTGCACGGCGACTCGCTGCGCCGGCAGGACATCGTCGACGACGCCGCCGCCCTGCTCGAGGCACTCGCGGACGGACTGCGGCACGACGACCTCGCGGTGATCTCGGCACGTGCGGACGGCGTCGACTCGGCCATGGACGCCCTCGACCGCGTTCCCGCCACCGCAGCGGCCGGGGCAGGAGCCGCAGGCGCCACGGCGATGGAGACCGACGCCTACAACCCCGACGAGCTGTGGCACGACGAGTCAGACGGCGACGGGCGGCGCGACACCGGCTCGCTCGGCGTCGGCGCGGATGCCGACAGCACCCACGACCTCTCGGATGCCGCGGCGGAAGCCGCCGAGGCCGCGCGGCGGGCGGATGTCGGCGGACTCGAGACCGAGGATCTGTCGGGCGTGCGGGATCGGTTCCCCCTCTCCCGCGGCGGCGACGGTTCCCAGGGTGCGTCGGACGGGTCTGCGGCCGCGGACTCGCACGAGTCCCCCGAGGACGAGGCTCAGCGTGCCGCGCGCGCCGCGCTCCAGCGCTGGAGGAGCTCGGACTCCGAGTAGACGCGGTCGCCGCGTATGACCAGATCGTCGGCGACGTAGTACAGGGCGACGTCGATCTCGTCCAGGGGGACCCCGAAGCGACGGTGGTAGGCGAGTCGGTACAGAGCGAGCTGCAGCATCCGCTCGTCGCGTTCCTTCGCCGTGCGGGGCGCCTTGCCCGTCTTCCAGTCCACGATCTCAATCCGGCCGCCGCGGTCCGCGCGACGGTAGACCGCATCGAGCTTGCAGATGACGATGTGCCCTGAGCCGTCGTCGTCCGGTGCTCCGCCGAGCGCGAAGTCGATCTCGATCTCGACGGCGATCGGCGCGAGCCCGCCCCATTCGCTGCGCTCGAAGATCTGCTGCAGGGTCTGCAGGTCGGCCGCATCCGCGGGCGACACGTCTCCCGGCGAGTCCGCAGCGAGGTCGTCCTCATCGAGCTCCCACAGCGCCTCCTCGACGCGTGTGCCGACGCCGACCAGCTCACTGCGCCGCTCGACCCAGGCGTGGAAGAGCGTGCCGAGCCTGGTCTGCCGGTACGGCCGCTCGGGCACCGGGCGCACGATCGACGAGATTGTGGCGTCGAAGTCGGTCACGTAGTCCTTGAAGCGCGATGCGGGGACGCGCGTGGGAGGCTGTGCTGCCGTTCCCCTCAGACGCGCCTCTCGCTCGGCGAGGAGACGGGCCAGCTCGGGACTCGCGACCGGATTCTCGGCCGCAGCGGCCCGGACGGCGGCCGCAGCGGACTCGACGAGCGGGCGGCGCGCGCCGAGCGGATCGAGCGGCCAGCTCAGTGTGGCACCCGGCCCCTCGTACGGGTTGTCCTCCGGGTCCACCGGCTCGATCGCGTCGAGGCCGAGCACGTCCATCGCCTCGACCAGGAACGGGCTCGGCACACGCGGCGACTTCTGCCCGGCCCAGTGGGCGCCGGTCAGCAGCAGATCGGTGCGCGCCCGGGTGACCGCGACGTACGCGAGACGGCGCTCCTCCTGCTGCTGGTAGTCGCGATAGGCATCCTTGAAGCGCTTGAGTGCGCCGCCCTGCGGGTTCGCCTTGGACACGCCGCCCGACAGCGACGACTGCGCGAGAGCCTGCCGCTTCTTCGGATCGGCCTCATCGCCCATCGCAGCCACCGGGTCCCAGTCGAACCTCGGCAGAGCGTCGCGGTCGCCGCGCAGCGCGAAGGGCACGACGCCGAAGCCGAACCATCCCGACGTGTCGGACACGCGGCCGGGGAGTTCGTCGGTGACGAGCCGCACGACGGCGACGGCATCCCACTCCAGACCCTTCGACCCATGGATCGTGAGCAGCTGCACGACTCCCGGCTCAGGGGGTTCGGGTCGAGGCATGAGCTCGTCCGTGCTCTCGGCCTTGTCGAGCCAGGCGAGCAGCGCGCCGATCGTGCCGCGCTCGTCGGCGGCGAGAAAAGCCCGCACCTCGTCGGCGAACGCCCGGAGCTGCGTCGCCGCGACTCGCGCCGGCCCCCGCGTCTCGTTCGCCGCGAGCTCGATGTCGAGCCGGAGCTCCAGCTCGATCAGGCGGATGAGCTCGGGGATCGGCTGCGACGACGCGCGCCGCAGCCGTTCGAGCATCTCGCCCGCCGCGCGGATGCGGGAGCGCCCGTCGGGGCTGATCCCCGCGATGAGCCGGTAGTCGTCGCGCACCGCGCGCACGACGTCGACCGCGTCGATGATCGACACGGCCTCGTCGGCGCCGCGCGAGGAGCGGAGGCGCACGCGCACCTCTTCCGGCAACGGCATCATCCCGGTGTCGCGTTCGGAGAGCGTGCGGCCGAGGTCGTAGAGCGCGGCCATGTCGGCGACACCGACCGCGAATCTCGGTCCTGTGAGGAGCCGGATGAGGGCGGACCCAGCCGTCGGATCGTGCACGACGCGCAACGTCGACACCACGTCGACGACCTCGGGCGTCGCCAGCAGTCCCCCGAGACCCAGGATGCGGTGCGGCACGCCGCGCGCGGCGAGAGCGGCCGCGAACGTCTGCATGTGGCGCTTCGAGCGGAACAGGATCGCACCGGTGTGGGGACGACCCGCCGCTGCCTGGTCGTGTGCTGCTCGTCGCTCGACGAACCAGTCGGCGACCTCGGCAGCCTCGTCGTCGACCGTGAAGGGGAAGCGCACCTGCACCGCGCCCTCCCCCGCCCCCGGCCTGGGTTCCAGCGGCGGCACGTCGAGCCCCGGTCGCTGCAGCGGCTCCAGAACGCGGTTCGCGACATCGAGGATGCGGCTGTCGTTGCGCCAGCTGGTCATGAGGCTGTAGATCGCAGCCGGGGACTCGTCCGGGCCGGTGAAGGCCCCCGAGAACGCGTACAGGTTGTCGGCGCTCGCCCCGCGCCACCCGTAGATCGACTGGTGCGGGTCGCCGACCGCCATCACCGCTGAGTCGCGGAAGAGCTCGGCGAGGAATCGGGTCTGGATGACCGACGTGTCCTGGTACTCGTCGAGCAGCACGACGCGATGCTGCTCTCGCAGCTCGGCGCGCACGTCGGGCGCCGACTCGACGATGTCGTACGCTCCGCCGACCTGGTCGGCGAAGTCGAGCACGCCCCGTCGGCTCTTCTCCGCGATGTAGTCGCGCACCAGCTGAGCGAGCGTCGCGAGACTCAGGAGGTTCGTCGCGGCGGTCTCGACGGCGGCCGTGCCACGGTACGGAGCGAAGGCCTCGGCCTGCTCCCTCGCGATGCGCACCGCGTGATCGACGTCGACCCGATGGTCGAGCACGTCGCCGGCGAGCCGCTGCACCGCGTCGATCACGGTGCCGAGCGCGAAGTCGATCTGCTCGAGTTCGGGGATGTCGGACCGCAGCACGACCTCGCGCGCCAGCATCCAGGACGCCGCCTGACTCAGCATCGCGACGTCGGTGTCACGACCGATGCGGGCCGCGTGCTCCCTCACGATGCCGTCGGCGAAGGCGTTGTAGGTCGACACACGGGGGCGGATCATCAGCTCCTCCGCGGCGCGGGGTGTCGCGGGGTCCCAGCCGGTGCCGTACGTCGCGGCGAGCTCGTCGAGCACTCGCAGCCGGACGACGTCGCGCTGCCGACCGGGCGCGGCGGCCCCGACACGCTCCAGAGCGCCGCTCGCCACGATCTCGGGGAGGAACGGGAGCAGTCCGCGGCGTCCGTACTCGTCGATCAGTGCGAGCCGCGTGCCGATGCGCTCGGCGAGCTCGCCCGCCGCCTTGCGCGTGAAGGTCAGGCCGAGCACCTCGTCGCGGCGGACATGGCCGTTCGCCACCAGCCAGACGACGCGGCCGGACATGGTCTCGGTCTTGCCGCTCCCCGCCCCCGCGACCACGAGGGCCGGTGCGGGCGGCGCCTCGATCACGCGCTGCTGCGCGGAGGTCGGTGCGGGCTGTCCGAGCGCCGCGGCCACGTCGGTCGCGGAGATGCCGAGGGTGCCCGGCCACGACTCGGCGGTCGCGCGCGGCGTATCGATCAGGGTCATGCGCTCACCGCCGGCACGGTGTGGATGCGGCAGCGATTGATGCGGCGCTGGGTGTCGGCGCAATGCGCCTCGACCTGGGCGGTGAAGCTGGACGCCGACATCCCGCGCGCGGCCTCCCCCACCCGCCGCAGGAATGCCGTCTTCGCCTCGTCGTCGAGCGTGTGCTGGTGCGCGATGCGGTAATCGCTCTTGGCGAGGGTCTTGGACACCACGACCAATCGCGCCCCGGCGAGCGCATCGGCGGGCGCATCAGGGATGAGTCCCTGCTGCACGGCGACCTGATACGCCGCGAGCTGGGCGTGCTCGACGACACCCGGGTCGGACTCGGGATCGGACTTGCCCGTCTTGAGGTCGACCACGACGACCCGCTCTCGCCGCGCATCGTCGGCCTCGGCGACCGCAGCGATGGGCTGCCACCTCTGCCCCCGCGCATGCGGGTGATCGCCCGCACCGGGTGGGTAGAGCTCCACGCGGTCGATGTAACCGTGGATGATCGCCTGATCTCCGTGCTCGTCGCCCACGGGATGCACGGCGGGGATCTCGTCGTCGCCCACGGGGATGTCGACGGCGAAACGGAACTCCACCTCACTCGCGATCTCGCGACCGCCGTCGCGGCGGACGTCGTGGAGGTACGTGTGCAGCCGGTCGATGAGGGTGTCGGCGCGGCGTCGCTCCTTGCGCCCGATCCACTCCGTCTCGAAGTCGAGCTCGGGCCAGTGCTCGGCGAGCACGGCGCGCATCTGCTCGAGATCACCTTCCGGCGACCGCTCCATCGCCTCGTGCACGATGGTGCCGATGCCGGCGGTCGGCGGCATGACGGTGTCTCCGCCCAGCGCCGACACCGCCCAGTTCAGCCCGCACTCCTCGAAGGACTCGAGGCGCGACGGCGAGACGCGCGCCCCCTCCACCGCCAGATCGCGGAGACCGGAGTCCGTCGACGGCGGCGTGACCCCGTACCATTCGGACGGGTCGGCGCCGGGGACTCCTTCTCGGGCGAGCACCGCCAGCTGCTCAGCGGCCTCGGACCTGGCTGCGGCGGAGTGGGAGGTCGTGAGCACGCGCCGATGCCGCGCGACGAGCCCTCGCAGCGTGAGCGGATGCTCGGCGGACGCGTGCTGGGCCGGAGGGGGTGGGGGCGGCAGGAACGCGAAGAACGGACTCGGCGTCATGTCGTCATCGTCGACCGCGGTGATGAGCAGCCGACGGCGCGACCGCGAGATCGCCCTGACGAAGAGACGCAGTTCGTCGTGCAACGCCGCGCGGCGCCGATCGAGCACGCCCGCGGACTCCTCGACCCGACCCGCGCGCGCGGCGAGCAGTGCGTCGGCGAGCCGCCAGGTCCGCAGCATCCCGCCGCGGAGACGCACGTTGGGCCATACGCCGTCCTGCACCCCGGCGACGACGACGGCGTCGAACTCGGTTCCGAGCGCTGTGGCCGGTGTGAGCAGCGTCACCCTGCCCGGACGATCGGGGCTGGAGAGCGAGTCCTCCGGCACCTCGCTGTCGAGGATGTCGCGCACGAACACCTCGGGCCGCTCGTTCGGAGTGCGTTCGACGAACCGCTTGGCCGCGCCGAAAAGCGACACGAGCGCGTCCAGCGCCCTCGCGGTCTCGGCGCCGCTCGCCTGCATCGACATCTCACGCCACGCGACCTGCAGCGACCTGCCGTCCACCGCCCTCGCGCGATCCCACACCCGCCAGAGCAGGTCGTGGATCGTCTCGCCCTCTGCGGCTCCCTTCGCGACCTCGGCGACGGTCTGCGCGAATCTCGCCGCCGTGCGCGATTCCGCCGCGTCGATGAGCGTGAAGTGGTCGGGCCCCGTCAGCGCCTGTCGCAGCAGCTCCCTGGCCGGCGTGGATCCGCCCTGCTCGAGCTCCACGTGCCGCAGTCGCGCGCGCAGCCGTCGGAGACCGATCGCATCCATCCCGCCGAAGGGCGTGCGCAGCGCTTCCTCCCACTCCTGCGGGGTGCGCTCCTCGGCCGGCGTCAGCGCGAGACGGACGACGCCGACGATGTCGCGCACCACCGACTCGCTGCCGAGCGGGCGTTGCACGCCGGCGGCGCGCGTCGGGATCTCACGGGCCGCGAGCTCGGTCTCGAGCTGGGCGACCTGGCGCGTATCGTGCGCGATCACTGCCATGCGGTCCCACGCCACCCCGTCGACCAGATGCCATTCGCGCATGACCCCCGCGATGCGGTCGAGCTCCTCGTAGGGCGAGGGGGCGATGAAGGTCGAGACCGACGCATCCTCTGCACCGTCGGTCTTCGGCGCCGGTGCACGCCGGTGGTCGACGCGGCCCGATGCACCGATCGCCTGCGTGACGGTTCGCGTCAGCGACGTCAGCGACGCCGTCTGGCGATGCGGGGCGTCGAGCACGTGGACCTCGCCGAGCGCGGTGGCCAGCTGCGCGAACAATTCGGGGGTCGCACCGCGGAACGCGCCCGAGGAGATGTCGGGGTCTCCGAAAGCGAGCACGGCGACACCCCGCTCGCGGAGCGCCTGCACGAGGGCCACGCCACCGCGGGTGAGCTCCTGCGCGTCGTCGATGAGCACGATTCGGAGATCGGCGAGCGGGCCGAGCTCAGCGGCGCCCGCGCCCTGCAGGATCGTCCGCGCCTCGGTGAGCAGGTTGGCAGCGTCGCGGTGCGCGGCACGGGCGTGGTCGAGCACGGCGCGGTACTCGACGAGGAAGTCGGCCACGGCCGTCCAGACCGGATCCCCGGCACCGCGGAGGTCTTCCGGCTGCGCCCCCAGTTCGGCGCACTCTGCGAGGAAGGCGCGCAGCTCCGAGCGGAAACCGCGCGATCCGCGCACGGACGCGCTCAGCGCCTCCGGCCAGTCGATATGCTCGTCCTCGGCGTCGCCCGCGAGGAGGTCGGCGATCAGGCGGTCCTGGTCCGCTCCCGTGAGCAGAGCTGGCGGCTCTTCACCCGCGTGCACCATGGCTCCGCGCACGATCTGGAAGGCGAAGGAGCCGAGCGATCGCGCCAGCGGACCCGGGGTGGCCTCTCCGATCCGGACGCCGATGCGGTCGCGCAGCGACGTCGCCGCCTGGCGGCTCGGCGTCAGCACGAGCAGGTGCTCCGGCTGCACGCCCTCGTGGCCGAGCAGGTGCACGACGCGCTCGATCAGCGCACGCGTCTTGCCGGTGCCCGGCGCGCCGATGACGATGCCGGAAGCCGTCGCGTCGGCGCCGACCACGGCGGTCTGCGCGGCATCCTCTGTCATGTCCTCCACGCTACTGCCGTGCGCCGACATCGTCGTCGAGCGGCTGCGCGGCGAGGCCCTAAGCACGCTGTGCGCTCAGGGCGAAACCGCCTCGTCCGGCCGGTCCGGCCCCGATGCCGCGGGGTAGAGTTGGGCGCACAGCATGGTCGATTCGACAATGGGAGTACGCGTGGAAATCCGCATCGGCATCATCAACACCGGCCGCGAGCTCAGCTTCGAGACCTCGGCGACCGCGGACGAGGTCCGCACGCAGGTGTCCTCCGCCCTCGAGCAGAGCACCTCGCACCTGAACTTCGCCGATGTGAAGGGGAACTCCTACCTGGTCCCCACCGCACACCTCGCCTACATCGAGCTCGGCACCGAGGAATCGCGCCGCGTCGGCTTCGTGGCCTGACGCGATGTACATCCTCCTCGCGCTCATCGGCGCGTGCGTGCTCGGGATCGCCGCGCACTTCCTGATCGGCGGTCGCGAGCTGCGCGGGGTGGCGTTCACCCCGGCGGTCGCGACCGCGATCGCGGCGCTCTTCTACACGGGACTCCAGTGGCTCGGTGTCGGCGAGGACAGCGTCTGGCTGTGGCTCGCGAGCGTTCTCGGCTCCGTGCTGCTCGCCGCGGCCGCGACGGCCGCGCTGGTGGCGCTGCGGCGCCGGTCCGACGCGTCGGCCAAGGCCGCTCTCGGCATCTGAACGCCCGAGCTCCCGTCGTGAGCGGTCGTTACGACGCGAGTCCCATCGCATCCATCCGCCGGGCGTGCGCGCCCATGAGCTCGGTGTAGACCGGCTCTACGCGCTCCTCGGTCATCGCAGCCAGCTCGGGCTGGCGAAGAGCGGAACGGCAGACGAGGATCGTGTCGCCGACGAGACGACGCGCCCACATCGACAGAAGCGAGCGCCATTCGCCGTCTCCGTCGATGGTCTCCTGGATGATCGCCACGATCTCGTGCCGCGCGTCGTCCTCGCTGAGGATGTCGACGACGCGAGCTCCGACCTCGCCGTAGCTCGATGCGAGCGCGAGGTAGAAGTCGTCCAGCATGCCGGCGGTGATGTACACCGACAGCAGGGTCTCACGCGGGCGCGCCCCGATCGTCTTGCGGCGGAAGGCGTCGAGGTTCTCACGGAACGGCAGCATCAGCTGGGTCGGATCGTCACCGCGCTCGGCGATGAGGTCGACGATGGCGCGGTGCTTCGTGAGAGCCGCACCGGCCGCGCGCGACAGCGACTCCTTCTCGGAGAGCTCGGGCGTGGCACGGATGAGCCGGGTGAGGGTCTCGAAATATCCGAGCTGCAGGTAGGCGGCCTGGCCGAGGAAGCGATCGAGCTCGGGGGCGACCTCCGAGAAGTCGACCTTCGTCGACGTGCCCTGATCGCCGCGGCTGCGCAACGTCATCGTGCGGCGGGGCGCCCTGCGCTTCCAGAACCAGTTGACCACGGGTTCACAATACTCGGACGAGAGGTCTCTACGAGGCTCCGGCACCCCCTCGGGTAGGCTGGAGCCGTCCCCGCCGTCGGAGCGGGGCCCGCGCCTGTGGCACATGAGACGGCGTGGATCCGTGAAACGTGGCGATCCTCGCAGGTCGCCGGACAGGCATCTGAACATTGACTACCTTCGCTGATCTCGGAATCGATCAGGACATCGTCGACGCACTCGCCGCCAAGGGCATCGTCGACGCGTTCCCCATCCAGGAGCAGACCATCCCCCTCGGCCTTCCCGGCCAGGACATCATCGGCCAGGCCAAGACCGGTACCGGCAAGACCTTCGGCTTCGGCATCCCCGTCGTGCAGCGCCTGGGCGAGAACCCGGAGCCCGGGGTCAAGGCGCTCATCGTCGTGCCGACCCGTGAGCTCGCGGTGCAGGTGTACGAGGACATCGATCTGCTCACCAGCAACCGCTCGACGAGCGTCGTCGCGATCTACGGCGGCAAGGCGTACGAGGGCCAGATCGACCAGCTGAAGGCCGGCGCTCAGATCGTCGTCGGAACCCCCGGTCGTCTGATCGACCTCGCCGGCCAGCGCCTGCTCGACCTGTCGCACGCGACGGAGGTCGTGCTCGACGAGGCCGACAAGATGCTCGACCTCGGCTTCCTCGCCGACATCGAGAAGATCTTCCAGAGGGTGCCGGCCGTCCGCCACACCCAGCTCTTCTCGGCGACCATGCCCGGCCCGATCGTGGCGCTGGCGCGGCGCTTCATGACGAACCCGATCCACATCCGCGCCAACGACCCCGACGAGGGTCTGACCCAGGCCAACATCAAGCACCTCGTCTACCGTGCGCACTCGCTCGACAAGGACGAGGTCATCGCCCGCATCCTGCAGGCCGAGGGCCGCGGCAAGACCGTGATCTTCACCCGCACGAAGCGTGCAGCCCAGCGCCTCGTCGACGAGCTGAGCGACCGCGGCTTCAACGTCGGCGGCGTGCACGGCGACATGGGCCAGGATCAGCGCGAGCGCTCGATGGCGGCCTTCAAGGCCGGCAAGAAGGATGTACTGGTCGCGACCGACGTCGCCGCCCGAGGCATCGACGTCGACGACGTGACGCACGTCATCAACCACACCATCCCCGACGAGGAGAAGACCTATCTCCACCGCGCGGGTCGCACGGGTCGCGCCGGCAAGACCGGCATCGCGGTGACGTTCGTCGACTGGGAGGACCTGCACAAGTGGGCTCTCATCAACCGCGCCCTGGAGTTCGGCCAGCCCGAGCCGCTGGAGACCTATTCGTCGAGCCCGCACCTGTACGAGGACCTCGACATCCCCGCCGGCACGAAGGGCCGCCTCGTCTCGGCACCGAAGGCCGAGAAGCCGGCTCGCGCTCCGCGCCCCGAGCGCGCGGCGGATGCTGCGGCGGAGGGCACCGCGGAGGGCGGCACGCGTCGGCGTCGCCGCCGTCGCGGTGGATCGGCGCAGGTCGGCTCGACCTTCGCCGAGGGCACCGAGAGCACAGGCGGCGACGCCGGCTCACCCGCGATCGCCGACCGCGGCGCCGAGGGCGCGGGCACCCATGACGGTGCCGGCAAGGAGCATCACGACGGAAAGCCGGCACCCGCGCGTCGCCGCCGTCGCCGCCGCGGCGGTTCCGGTGCCGGGGCGGCACCGGTCGCCGGCGCCTGATCGCCGTCGCCCGACACAGCCTCGGAGGGGGCGGATGCTGCGGCATCCGCCCCCTCCGTCGTGTCCGGACGACCCTCCGGCATACGCGGCGGGTACACCCACGTGACCATGACGACGGAGATGATCATGAGCAGGAACCAGGAGCTCAGCTTGCTCACCGACACCGGCTGCCACTCGACGACCTGGTCGGGATAGGCCCACGCGCCGGCCCAGGTCCCGATGTTCTCCGCGAGGTAGATGAAGACGGCGACCCCGGCGAAGACCGCGAGCAACGGCAGCCGGATCGTGCGGCGCCAGACCCGCGCGTGCATGACGGTCGGCAGCCAGAGCAATACCACAGCGGCGAGGAGCACCCACCGCGCGTCCCACCACCAGTGATGGGTGAAGAAGTTGAGGTAGATCGCGGCGGCGAGCACGGTCGTGAGCCACCGCCACGGGTATCGCGTGAATCCGAGGTCGAAGAGGCGGTAGACCCTGACCATGTACGACCCCACGGCGGCGTACATGAAACCGCTGAACAGGGGCACGCCGCCGATGCGCAGGATGCCGTCGGCAGCATACGCCCAGGATCCGACGTCGGTCTTGAAGAGCTCCATCACCGTGCCGGTGAGGTGGAAGAGCACGATGACCCACAGCTCCCGCCCCGACTCGAGGCGGAACACGAGCATCCCGATCTGGATGAGCACCGCCGCGATGGTGAGCACATCGTTGCGCGCGAGCGCTGCGTCGTCGGGGTACCAGAGCCGCGCCGCGACGATCGCGACCAGCAGCAGCGCTCCGAACACGCACGCCCAGGCCTGCTTGAGCACGAACACCGCGAACTCCACGAGCCCGGCGCGGACGCCGCGGTCGGAGGCGTCACGGAGGATGCGGTGAGCGATCGCGTCGATGCGCTGCTCGAGGGAGGTCGCTCTCTGCATGCCGGGAAGCGTATCCGCGCTCCTCGACAGTTCGCCGTGAGAGCCTCTGCCCCGCGGCGGGAGTCAGGGGTAGCGCGGCGAGGAGCCGGTCGCACGCTCGATCAGTCGGGCGACCATCTCATCCGACGTCGTGTTCTCCCCCGGCACGTTCGGCTTGCCCGACCCGTGGTAGTCGCTGGATCCCGTGACGATGAGGTCGTGATCGGCCGCGATCCTCCGCAGCGTCTGCTTCCCCGCCTCGGTGTTCTCACGGTGATCGATCTCGAAGCCCCCGAGTCCCGCGTCGATCAGTCGCTCGATGAAGGGCACGGGCATCATGCGGTCGCGCCCAGCCGTGACGGGGTGGGCGATGATCGCCACGCCGCCTGCATCCGTGATGAGCCGCACCGCGGTGAGCGGGTCCGGCGCGTAGTGCGGCTCGTAGTATCCCTCTCGCGGATGCAGGATGCCGTCGAAGGCCTCGGTGCGGTCGCGGACGATGCCTCGGGCGACGAGCGCGTCGGCGATGTGCGGGCGGCCGACCGTGGCATCCGGAGTCGTCTGGGCGACCACGTCCTCCCAGTGCAGGTCGTAGTCCCGCCCGATGCTGCGGACGATCCTCTCCGCCCGTCCGATCCGGTCGCCGCGGATGCGCTCGGTCTCAGCTGCCAGCCCGGCGTGCGCGGGGTCGAAGAGGTAGCCCAGCACGTGCACGCTGCGCCACTCGTGCTTGGCGGAGAGCTCCATCCCGGGGAGGAAGGTCATCCCGAGCGCGGTCGCCGCAGCCCCCGCTTCATCCCACCCCGTCGTCCGATCGTGGTCGGTGAGCGCGAGGGTGCGGATGCCGTGCGCATGCGCCTGACGCACCACCTCGCCGGGCGCCTCGGTGCCGTCCGAGTGATTCGAGTGCAGGTGCAGGTCTGCGGGACCCGCGAAGCGGTGGGAGCGAACGGCCATCCTCCGAGCGTACCGAGCGCGGACGCCCCTGAGACGCGCTGGTCCACGGCAGGGACTTCACAGCGACCGCTCCTAGGCTGGAAGGGATGCTACGACTCCTGGGGATCCTGTTCACGGTGCTGCTCGCGATCGCGACGGCCATCGTCGTCTGGCCGCAGTTCTTCCACCTCGAGCAGACCTGGCCCTTCGCCCAGATCGTGGCCGCTCGCGGACTGGTGCTCGGTGCGTTCCTCATCGTCGCGGTGCTGGCACTGCTGCTGCTCCTCGCGCGGCCGCTCCGCGGCTTCGCGGCATCCGTCCTCATCGTGGCGCTGCTCGGCGCCGGAGCGACGGGCGTGGTCGGCATGACGCGCGGCTTCGGCACGGGAACCCTCCCGGCGGCGACGGATACCAGCATCCGCGTGCTGACCTGGAACACGGCCGGCGACGCGGTCTCGGCCGAGCAGATCGCGCGACAGATCCTCGATCAGGGTGCCGACATCGTCGCGCTCCCCGAGACGACAGAGGCCGTCGGCGAGCAGATCGCCGTCATGCTGCGGGAGCAGGGGCATCCGATGTGGGTGCACCATGTGCAGTTCAAACCCGATGTCGTCGACGGCCCCAAGTCGTGGCACACGACCGTGCTCGTCTCCCCCGAGCTCGGCGAGTACTCGGTGATCGAATCGTCGCAGGACGGATCCAGCAACACCGGCTCCGTGCCGAGCGCCGTGCTCATGCCCGTGGGCGGGAACGCAGGCGGTCCGACGATCGTCGCCGTCCACGCCGTCGCTCCGCGCATGGAGGAGATGGAGCAGTGGAGCAGCGATCTGCGCTGGATCGCCGACCAGTGCCCCGAGGGCAACTTCCTGCTGGCGGGCGACTTCAACGCGACCGTCGATCACATGGCGGGCCTCGGCGTCGACGGCGGCGACATGGGGTACTGCCGGGACGTCGCCTCGCGCACCGGGAACGGGCTCAGCGGCACCTGGCCGAGCTCGCTCCCCTCGCTGCTCAGCGCGCCCATCGACCACGTCATGGCGTCGCCGAACTGGACGCCGACCGGCTCGATCGTGATCGACGACGCCGGAGGCAGCGACCACCGCGGTCTCGTCGTGCAGTTGGAGCCGGCGGGCTGACATCCCCTCCCTCCCGGCCAGGTGACAGACTGGAGGGATGAGCACCGCAGAGCGCGACACGATCGCAGAGCCCGCCGTCGAGACCCCGGTCGAGAACAGCACCACGAACCGCAAGCAGCCGTTCCCCCGCGGCTTCCTCGACACGATCTCGACGGGATGGGCGGAGCGTCCCGAGTCCCTTCCGGCGGCGCGTCCGCAGGCCGCCTTCGCCGCGACTCGCCGCGCCGCGGTCTCGGCCGCGTTCCCCGGGAAGCGCCTCGTGATCCCCGCCGGATCGCTCAAGCAGCGCAGCAACGACACCGACTACCCGTTCCGCGCGCACTCCGCCTTCGCGCACCTGACCGGCTGGGCCGCCGACTCGGAGCCGGACTCGATCCTCGTCTTCGAGCCGACCGACGACGGCCACGACGTCACCCTCTACTTCCGCGAGCGCGCCGACCGCACGACCACCGAGTTCTACGCCGACGCGACGGTCGGCGAGTTCTGGATCGGGCCTCGCCCCTCCCTCGCCGGTGTCGCCGCCGACCTCGACATCGCCACCGCTCACCTCGACGAGTACATCGAGGCCGAGGGAGCGCTCGTGCTCGACGAGTCCGACGACCTCACCCGCGTCGTCTCGGAGCTGCGCCTGGTGAAGGACGAGTACGAGATCGCCGAGATGCGCCGCGCCGTCGACATCACGGCGCAGGGCTTCGACGACATCATCCGGGCCCTTCCCGACGCGGTCGCGCACGCGCGCGGCGAACGTGTCGTCGAGGGAGTGTTCCACCGCCGCGCCCGCGAGGACGGCAACGGCGAGGGCTACGACACGATCGCGGCATCGGGCCCGCACGCCTGCTACCTGCACTGGACCCGCAACGACGGCACGGTCGTGCCGGGCGACCTCATCCTCGTGGACGCCGGCGTCGAGGCCGACAGTCTGTACACGGCCGACATCACGCGCACCCTTCCGGTCTCCGGCACGTTCACGGAGGTGCAGCGCCGCGTGTACGAGACCGTGCGCGAAGCAGCAGACGCCGCCTTCGCCGCCGCCCGCATCGGCGTGCGGTTCCGCGAGGTGCACGAGGCCGCGATGAAGGTCATCGCCGCGCGCGTCGCCGAGTGGGGCCTGCTGCCGGTGACGGCTCAGGAGGCGCTCGACGCGGATGCCGGTGGCCAGCACCGCCGCTACATGGTGCACGGCACGTCGCATCACCTCGGCATCGACGTGCACGACTGCGCGCAGGCGCGTCGGGAGATGTACTACGACGGCATCCTCGCTCCGGGCATGGTCTTCACGATCGAGCCGGGGCTCTACTTCCAGATCGACGACCTGACGGTGCCGGCCGAGTACCGCGGCATCGGCGTGCGCATCGAGGACGACATCCTCATGACCGAGGACGGACCCGTCAATCTCTCCGCCGGCATCCCGCGCACCGCTGACGAGGTCGAGGCCTGGATCGCGCGCGTGCAGGCCTGAGCTTCTTTCCCGAGATCAGGACGCTGCACCGAGATCAGGACGATCCACGCCCGGATCTCCTGATCTCGGGCAAGACTCCTGATCTCGGGATGCAGAGGATGCGAGGGGATGCCGTCAGCGGAAGCCGTCGGCGACGATCGGCGCCAGCGACGCTCCGATCTGGTCGGCCGGACGCTTGCGTCGCTTGACCTCGAACGTGTGTCCGCCACCCTCGATCCAGGCGACCCGGGCGTCCTGACAGGTCGCCACGACCTCGTCGAACTGGGATCGAGGCTGGATGAACGGATCGTTCGTCCCCTCCACGAACAGCTGCGGCACCGTGATCGCGGGAAGATGCTCGGCTCGGGGCTTCTCGGGTTTTCCCGGGGCGTGCAGCGGGTACCCGAGGTAGACGAGTCGATCGACCGCCAGACCCTGAGCCACCGCCATCGACGCCATCCGACCGCCGTAGGACTTGCCCGCGGCCCAGATCTCAGCGTCGGGACGCTGTTCGCGGACTGCCGCGACGACGGCATCCCATGTCGCGATGGCGTGAGCAGCCGGCCCCGGCATCCGGCGCCCCTGCTCCACGTAGGGGAAGTTGAATCGCAGCGTCGTGAAGCCGAGGTCGTTCAGCGCGTCGGCGAACCCGGTGAGGAACGGGTGGTCCTTGCCCGTGCCCGCGCCGTGCGCGATCGCGACGACCGTGCCGCCGTCGCCCGCCCAGTCTGCGGACACAGTGGTCTCCCCCGTGAGCAGGACGACGCGGATGTCGACCATCAGCCGCGCAGGTACGGGATCGCGAACGGCACGCGCATGACCTTGCCTGCCGACGCTCGCACCATCCCGACGATCACGAGCACGAGGTGCAGGATTCCGACGGCGACGTAAAGCAGGATGATCGTGCCGAACGGGAAGAAACCGGTGATCGGACCGTCGGCCGACAGCACTCCGAGCAGCACGAAGTGCGTGACGAGGAGGCCCGTCGACACGAGCAGGTACGTGAGCCCCCAGTTGAGCGCGGATCGCGCGTTCTCCCGTGCGACTCCGCCTGCCCGACGCGACGCTCCGCCGCTGACGGCCATGGCAATGCCCGAGGCGATGCCGCCGACGAAGGGGAACGGGACGAGGATCAGCAGACCGAGCGCCCAGGGAAGCAGACCGCGCGGCGGAGCAGTGACCGCGTACGCGCCGGCGGGGTATCCGGCCGGGGGCTGCGGGTACCCCGCGGGCGGATGCGGATACGGAGTCTGCCCGTACTGCGGAGGCGCTGGAGGGGCGACCGGCGGCTGTGGCTGTGGCTGTGGCTGTGGCTGTGGCTGCGGAGTCTGCCCGTACTGCGGAGGCGGGGCCACCGGCGGATGCTGAGGCGGAGCGTACTGCGGCTGCTGCGGCTCGGAGTGTCGTTGCGCGTCTTCGCTCATCAGGCGCCTTCCGGCCTGGGAGCGCGCGGCGCGTCGGCATCCGGCGTGTCGACGGGCGGTGCGGCCGGATCGGCGGGGCGAGGCGGGATCACCGGGTCCGCGGTCGGGTTGTCGCCCTCGCCGGGCTTGGCAGCCGGCTCTTCGGGAGCGGCCGGCGGCGGGGTGGGCTGACCCCCGGTCGGGATGCGCTCCCCGTACTTGGGCGGCTCGTCGAGGTCGACAGGAGGACGCACGGTCGCGGGTCGCACAGCGCCGAGCACCTGCCGGGCCTTGGCGAGCGACGTCGCCTGCACACGCACCTCGTAGTGGTCGGCGGCGAACTGCGTGACGCTCGCGAAGTCGCGGCGTCGCCGCACGATCGCGTAGGTCACGAGGCTCAGCAGCATGCCGAGCGCGACGCCGATGAAGACGAAGCCGACGAAGAGCTGGATCGGGACCTCGGGGTTGCCGAGCACGAGGATGGCGGAGAGGAAGAGCCCGATGAGCACGCCGTTGATGGCGCCGGAGCGCGCGGCGGCTGCGTAGCCGAGCCGCCCGGTGATGCGCTCCACGGTGCGGACGCTCTGTCCGACGATCGCGATGTCTCGCGCCGGGACCCCCTGGGCGATCAGCTTGGAGACGGTCTTCTGCGCGCCCTCGTAATCGCGGGTCGAGGCGACGATCTCTCCCTCGTCGCGACCGTCTGCGGGGCGGTTCAGCATGCTCATCCGGCCATTCTCCCATGTCGTCCACCTCGGAGCCCTGGAACGTACGACCGCCGCGGACTGCACAGCTCTCCATCGGGCGCCGCGGACTACGCTGGACGGGTGAGCACACAACGGGTATTCGCCGCGCGCCTGGCAGGGTGCGCCGTCTTCGACCCCGTGGGCGACCGGCTCGGCAAGGTCCGTGACGTCGTCATCGTGTATCGAAGTACGGCCGCGCCGCGCGTGATCGGACTCGTCGTCGAGATCCCCGGGCGTCGACACGTGTTCCTCTCCATCGGACGCGTCACCTCGATCCGCTCCGGCCAGGTCATCACCACCGGACTCATCAACGTGCGCCGGTTCTCGCCGCGCGCGGGCGAGGTGCGCATCCTCGCCGAGCTGCTGGGACGCCGCGTCACCCTCGTCGACGGCACCGGCGACGCCGTGATCGAGGATGTCGCGATCGAGCCCAATCGCCTCGGCGAGTGGGCGATCAGCCAGCTGTTCCTGCGCCGTCCGAAGACCAGCGCATCGCCGTTCGCGAAGGGCCCGACGACCTTCGCGGCGTGGAGTGAGGTCGCCGAGCAGCGCTCCCCCGGAGAATCGCAGTCGGCCGAGCAGCTCGTCGCGTCCTACTCCGAGCTGCACGCCGCCGACCTGGCGAACACACTCCTCGATCTGCCGCAGCAGCGCATGATCGAGGTCGCCGAGGAACTCTCCGACGACCGTCTCGCCGACGCCCTCGAGGAGATGCCCGAGGACGAGCAGGTCCACATCCTCGACCGTCTCGGCGACGAGCGCGCCGCCGACATCCTCGACCAGATGGAGCCGGACGACGCCGCCGACCTCCTCGCGCAGTTGCCGCCGAACCGCCTCGAGCAGCTGCTCGAGCTCATGGAGCCGGAGGAGGCGGAGGACGTCAGGATGCTCCTCCGCTACGGCCCTGACACGGCGGGCGGTCTCATGACGCCGGAGCCCATCGTGCTCTCCGCCGACGCCACGGTCGCCGAGGCTCTCGCGCTCATCCGCCGCCACGAGCTGCATCCGGCGCTGGCCGCCGCAGTATTCGTGACGCTGCCGCCGTTCGAGACGCCGACCGGGCGCCTGCTGGGCATGGTGCACTTCCAGCGGATGCTGCGCTACCCGCCGCACGAGCGCCTCGGCGCCATCGTCGACGACAGCCTCGAACCCGTGCCCGTCACAGCCTCCGCCGCCGAGGTCGCGCGCATGCTGGCGAGCTACGACCTGGTCTCGCTCCCCGTGATCGACGCCGCGCACCGGCTCGTCGGGGCGATCAGCGTCGATGACGTGCTCGACTACCTGCTGCCCGACGACTGGCGCACGCACGATGACAACGAGAGCCTACAGCAGCCCCCGCGTGCCAAGAAGGAGGTGGGATGATGGCCCGCTCTCGCAGCCGTTCGCCCCAGCTCGACGCCCCGCTCGGACGCGGCACCTCCCGCCCCCGGTCCACCTCGCGCGACCGCTTCGGCCGGTTCACGGAGTGGGTCGCCCGAGCGATGGGCACTCCGGCGTTCCTCGTGATCCTGAGCCTGTTCTGCGTGCTGTGGATCGGCTGGAACACCCTGATGCCCGTCGGCGTGCGCTTCGACGACGCGGCGCTCGGCTTCACCGCACTGACCCTCATGCTCTCCCTGCAGGCGTCGTACGCCGCGCCCCTGATCCTGCTCGCCCAGAACCGTCAGGACGACCGCGACCGCGTGCAGATCGAGCAGGACCGGCAGCGCGCAGAGCGCAACCTCGCCGACACCGAGTACCTCGCCCGCGAGATCGTCGCGCTGCGCATGTCCCTCGAGGAGCGCAACAACCAGATCGTCACCCGCGACGTGCTGCGTCAGGAGCTGAAGGCCCTGCTGGCCGAGCTCGGCGAGCACGACGACGCCACCGAGGAGCGGCGGGCCGACAGCCGCGCCACCTCATGACGGCGGTCGACGCGGTCCGTGCCGCCGTCTCCGCCGTGACGGACCCGGAGCTGCGGCGTCCGATCGGCGACCTCGACATGGTGCGCGATATCACGGTCGAGGGCACGACCGTCCAGGTCGGCATCGTCCTGACGATCGTCGGCTGCCCCGCCGCGGCCCGCATCGAGTCCGACGTGCGCGCCGCCGCGGCATCCGTCCCCGGCGTCGACGACGTCGACGTGCGGGTCGGCGTGATGACGCCGGCCGAGCGCAAGGCCCTCACCGAGAAGCTCCGTGACGGGCGCGCGCCGCGCCAGATGCCCTTCGGGCCCGAGTCCCTGACCCGGGTGATCCTCGTGTCGAGCGGCAAGGGCGGCGTCGGCAAGTCGTCGGTGACGGCGAACCTGGCGGTGGCGCTGGCCGATCAGGGCCTCGCCGTCGGACTCGTGGACGCCGACGTGCACGGCTTCTCCATCCCCGGACTCCTCGGCATCCCCACCGGCACCCAGCCCACGCGTATCGACGACCTCATGCTGCCGCCGGTCGCCTACGGGGTGAAGACCATCTCCATCGGCATGTTCCTGCGCGACGGCGAGGCGGTCGTCGCGTGGCGCGGTCCGATGCTCCACCGCACGGTGCAGCAGTTCCTCACCGACGTGTTCTTCGGCGATCTCGACGTGCTGCTCATCGACATGCCGCCGGGCACCGGTGACATCGCGATCTCGATCGGACAGCTGCTGCCGCACGCCGAGGTGCTCGTCGTCACCACACCGCAGACAGCAGCGGCCGACGTCGCCATCCGCAGCGGGCTGGTCGCCCGCCAGACCGGGCAGCGCGTGATCGGCGTCGTCGAGAACATGGGCCCGCTGACGCTGCCCGACGGTTCCGTCCTGGACCTGTTCGGCTCGGGAGGCGGGGCGGCCGTCGCCGCCGCCCTCTCGGACGACGCCGCCGTGCCGCTGCTCGCCTCGATCCCGTTCAGCCCCGCGCTGCGGGCCGGCGGCGACCGGGGCGCCCCGATCGTGCTGACCGATGGAACGGATGCCGCAGCCGCCGCCATCCGCGATCTCGCCCGCAGCCTCGCACGTCAGGGCCGCGGCCTGTCCGGTCGCTCCCTCCCCATGACGGTCGGCCCGTCGTGACCGTCACCGTCTCCGAGTCCCTCGTGCGCCGCATGGCCCGCGATGCCGCAGTCTACGGTCTCACCCGGCCCTGGGCGATCGTCATGTGGGTCGCACTGGCGGCGAGCCTCGTGCTCAGCGTCCTGAATCTCACGGCTGGCGCCGGAGTCGGCGACAGCGGATCGGCCGGCTGGCTGCCGCTCGCGAGCGTCGCCCTCATGGCCGTGGCGATCGGCGCCACGGTCTCGGGAGCACGTCGGGCGGTGCGCGCCGCGATGCCGCCCGGCACGGTCGTCTGGGCTCGGCTGACCGACGAGGATCTCCAGATCGGCGCCGACCGTCGGGTCTCCGTGATCCCCTACGAGACGTTCCAGGGCATGCGCGTCGGGAGCGACGCCGTCATCCTGCGCGTGCGGGGGTCGTCGGCGGTCACGGCCGTACCGCGCGCGGTGCTCACCGACGACGAGGTCGCACGGCTCCGCGATCGCATCGGCTGAGCGCTCGATCGGCCTCTGCTCAGGTGGCCTCGGCGTCGTACGGCGGGGGGCTGTCCACCGAGAAGTCCGGTCGCACCGTGGGCTTCTTCGGCGCGACCACTGCAGGCTCCGCGACGACTCCCGCGCTGGGCGTGGGAGTCGGGGTCCTGTCGTCCTCGAACAGCGCGTCCCTGATGATGCGTCGGGGGTCGTACTGGCGGGGGTCGAGCTTGCGCCAGTCGACGTCGTCGAGCTCGGGTCCCATCTCGTCGCGCACCCGCGAGCGCGTGTCTCGGAGGAACTCGCCGGCCCGGCGGGCGAGCTTCGCCACGCTCTCGGCATAGCGAGGCAGCCGCTCAGGTCCGACGAGCAGAACAGCGATCAGACCGATCAGCAGCAGCTTCTCGAACGTGATCCCGAACTGCATCTGTCCAGGCTACCGCCGCGCCTGCCCGCCTGCCGCACACCGAGCGCATACGCTGGGAACACACAGACCTCAGTCGGGAGAATCAGGGCAATGAGCGAGAACGATGCGAACGCACGTTTCATCCGCGAGTCGATCGTGGAACCGTCCGCGATCGCCCGCGCGCGTGCTCATGCGATCGAACTCGGTGCCGCCCCGGTGAGCGCCGCAGTCGGCTCGCAGATCGCCGTGCTGGCCGCCGCGACGGGAGCCCGCTCGATGGTCGAGATCGGCACGGGCGCCGGCGTCTCGGGTCTCTGGCTGCTGCGCGGAGCTCCGCAGGCCGTGCTCACGTCGATCGACAACGAGCCGGAGCACCTCGCCGCAGCGCGGCAGGCGTTCGCCGACGCCCGCATCCCCGCCACCAAGGCGCGGTTCATAACAGGCCGCGCGGCCGACGTGCTGCCGCGCATGAATGAGGCGTCCTACGACATCGTCCTCGTCGATGCCGACCCCGAGAACGTGATCGAGTACGTCGAGCACGGACTGCGGCTGGTGCGCACCGGTGGGATCGTGCTCGTGCCCCGCGTGCTCGTCGGCGGCAAGGTCGCCGACCCGGTGCAGCGCGACGCGGTCACCACCGCGTTCCGCTCTCTCATCCAGGAGACACAGGAGTCCCCCGCCGTCCTGGCGACGGTCTCGTCGGCCGGCGAGGGCCTGCTGCAGCTCGTCAGCGTCGCCGCCGACTGAGCGCATCGACCGCGTCCGGCGGCGATCGCCGCACGGACGCGAAGAGGGCGACGGATCTCTCCGTCGCCCTCTTCGGTGGTCCGCGTCGAGCGGACCGGAGTTCGATCAGGCCGGCGCTACGACGGCTGCCAGCACGTCGTGAAGCTCCTTCGCCTCAGCGTCGTTCACGGACACGACCAGGCGGCCGCCGCCTTCGAGCGGGACACGCACGATGATGAGGCGCCCTTCTTTCACGGCCTCCATCGGTCCGTCTCCGGTCCTCGGCTTCATCGCTGCCATCGTGGGCTCCTTTTCCTCCGGTGGTATGCGATCAGTTTATCGGGTGCAACCGAGACCTGGATGTCCGCTGAGAAGAAATGCAATCACGCGTTAACATTCACGGGACCTGCCAGAACCTGTTGCCGAGTGCGTAGATGTGGAAGATCCAGATCCACTGGCCGACGACGCAGAGGACGAGCACGCCGAGTCGCCAGAGCCGGGAGCGCGGAACTGCCACCGCTCCCCAGAGAGGACTGAGCGGCAGCAGCAGACGGAACGTGCTCGACTGCGGGAAGAACACCAGGAGCAGGTAGAGCAGGTAACTCGCGCTCCACAGACGCAGGTCGGCGCCGACGCGGTGCACCTGGGGCAGGAGGAGGAGGGCGGCGGCGAGGGCGATGACGAGCAGCACGAGGGCGACGGGCCCCCACTCGGTCGGCAGGCCCCACTGCGCGAACCAGAACGACGAGGCCTGCACCCATCCCTCGAAGGGGACGAACCCCTCTACTCCCCCGATGATCCAGAGGCGCCGCCAGGCCAGCTCGGTCGCGAGATAGGCCCCGGGGTCGCCGGTGACCACGCCCGCGATGACCTGCCATGCGAAGCCGCAGGCCACGGCGAGCGCTCCCAGCGCCACGATGTGCACCACCTCCCGCGGCAGGAGCGGATCATCGCGTCGCCGCAGGAAGCGTACGATGCCGTGCAGCCCGAGGTACAGCGCGAAGGCCAGGATGCCGGGGCGCGTGAACGCCATGACGGGGACGAGCAGATACAGCCACGCGTATCTCCGACGGATCGTCGCGTCGAGCGCGAGGAACAGCAGCAGGAGGAAGAGCGTCTCCGCGTACCCCACCTGGAACATCGCGGCGAGCGGCCCGAACGCGAAGAACGTCACCGCCCAGAGCGCAGCCGCCCGTCCGATCCTGTCACGCAGCAGCCGATCGAGGGCGAGGCAGGCGAGGTACCCGGCCGCGAACGAGAGCAGCAGCGCGCCCGCGCCCCAGGATCCGAGGAGGAACCCGATGCCCCTCGCCGCGTAGGCGAACACCGGCATGAACGCCCAGGCGTTCTCCGCCACGTCGCCGGAGTCTGTGAGCGGAAGAGTCGACGGGTAGCCCTCCTCCGCGACGAGCCAATACCACTGGGCATCCCAGCCGACGACGAAGTCGCCGAGGCCTGGGTCCGCCCCGAAGCGCGAGAGCGAGGTCGACTGCAGGGCGGCGACGATCATCAGAGTGGTGGTGACCGCGCGCGCCGCGAGATAGATCGCGGCGATCTTGAGGGGCGCGGGGGTGCGCGCCCACCGGCGAGCGAGCGTCAGCGCGAGCTGAGCCACGTACGCAGCCCTCGCTCCACGGCTTCGATCTGCGAGACGGGCACGCACTCCTCGTCGTGATGGGCGAGGTGCGGGTCTCCCGGCCCGTAGTTCACGGCCGGGATGCCGAGGGCGGAGAAACGTGCGACGTCGGTCCATCCGTACTTCGGGCGGGGCTCGGCGCCGACGGCGGCGACGAACTCTTTCGCGATCGGGGCATCGAGGCCGGGCCGGGCCCCCTCTGCGGCATCCGTGATCTCGACGTCGAAGCCGGCGAGCAGGTTGCGGATGTGGGCCTCGGCATCGGCCGCCGACTTGCTCGGGGCGAACC
Source organism: Microbacterium sp. SZ1 (assembly GCF_002362255.1). Classification (GTDB taxonomy): domain Bacteria; phylum Actinomycetota; class Actinomycetes; order Actinomycetales; family Microbacteriaceae; genus Microbacterium. The sequence continues at coordinate 245,909 of NZ_LPVV01000012.1, forward strand.
GGTAGTTGACCTCGATCTCGCAGGCGTCGGGGATGACGTTGCCCGCGACGCCGCCCGTGATGCGGACGGCGCTCATGCTCTCCCGGTAGAGCAGCCCCTCGACGGCGACCTCCCGTGCCCGGTACTCGGCGAGCCTCGCGAGGATGGGGGCTGCTCGGTGAATCGCATTCTCGCCGATCCACGCGCGAGCCGCGTGCGCCCGCACGCCCGCGGTGCGCACGATCGCGCGCATCGTCCCGTTGCATCCGCCCTCGACCTCGCCGTTCGACGGCTCGCCGAGGATCGCGAAATCGGCCCGGAACAGATCGGGACGGTCGGCGGCGAGCAGCGTCAGCCCGTTCTTGGACGCCTCGACCTCTTCGTTGTCGTACCACATCCAGGTGATGTCGACCGCAGGGTCGGTGAGTTCGGCGGCCAGCTTCAGCTGCACCGCGACGCCCGCCTTCATGTCGACTGTCCCGCGGCCCCAGAGGTAGGGCGCGCCCTCGATGTCGATGTCGCGGGTGGGAACATTGCCGTTGATCGGGACCGTGTCGATGTGGCCGGCGATCGCGACGCGCTGCGCGCGGCCGAGCGAGGTGCGCGCGACGATCGTGTTGCCGTGGCGGATCACCTCGAGATGCGCGTAGCCGGAGACAGCCTCCTCGATCGCGTCGGCGAGCGGCTTCTCGTCGCCGGACACGCTGGGGATGTCGCAGATCGCGCGGGTCAGATCGAGGGATGACGCGGTGAGGTCGAGCAGCATGGACCCAGCCTACTTACCCGTCACGCGGGCGTCGGCCGGAGGGAAGTGGCGATACCGTGGAGGCATGACTGAGGCGCGCACCGTGTGGGGTATTGGACTTTCGACGATCGCCGGCGACGGCACCGTTCTCGACGCCTGGTTCCCCGAGGTCACGGCCACGGCGCCGACGGCGGGAGACGCCGCTGCCGCTCTGCTGACGCTGGATGCCGTCGCCGGACCGGACGAGCGCCGCAACGTGACCGTCGAGACCGTGCAGCTGCACATCGACCTGGACGCGCCCCCCGCCTCCACGATCGACGCCTACCTCCGTCTGCACGCGCTCTCGCACCTCGTCGTGCGGCCGAACGAGCTCAACCTCGACGGCATCTTCGGGCACCTGCCGAACGTCGCATGGACGAACGCCGGGCCGATGCACCCCGACGACGCGGCACGGCTTCGTCCGCTGCTGCAACGCGCCGGCATCCAGGTGCAGGGTCTCGACAAGTTCCCGCGGCTCACCGACTACGTGCAGCCTGCGGGGGTGCGCATCGCCGACGCCTCGCGAGTTCGACTCGGCGCCCACCTTTCACCGGGTACCACGGTCATGCACGAGGGGTTCGTGAACTTCAACGCCGGCACGCTCGGCGCCTCCATGGTCGAGGGACGCATCTCGCAGGGCGTCGTGGTCGGCGACGGCAGCGACATCGGCGGCGGCTCGTCGATCATGGGCACTCTCTCGGGCGGCGGCTCGCACCGCGTGTCGATCGGCGCGCGCACCCTGCTCGGTGCGAACGCCGGGATCGGCATCTCGCTCGGCGACGACTGCGTGGTCGAAGCGGGCCTCTACGTGACGGCCGGGACCAAGGTCGTGCTGGTCGACGGACCGGCGACGCCCGGTGGAGGGCGTCCCTCCGTCAAGGGTGCGGAGCTGTCTGGGCGCGACGGCCTGCTGTTCCGTCGCAACTCGCTCAGCGGCGCCGTCGAGGCCGTCACGAGGGCCGGCGTCGGCGTCACGTTGAACGAGGCTCTTCACGCTTGAGAGCGTCCCTGAGAGCGCCCAGCGCCGGAGATCACAGCGGCGCTGATAGACTGTAGGGGTCGTACGGCCATCCAGTCCGGCGATGTCGTCGTCGTCACGGGGTCTCCGAGGACCGAAGCGGGCGCTCCAGAGCCGCCCCCACAACCAGCCTTCGCTGGCGTTTCGCACGGCGAACCGATGCGCTGTCCTGCGCCGTCGCCACCTCATACCCAGAATCCTCGCGTGCGGTCGTCCGCATGCGCTGATGGAGCTTTTCCTATGTCTTCCTTCCTCGAACTCGGCGTACCCGCCGATCTCGCCGCCGTTCTCGCCGCCTCGGGCAAGACGGAGGCGTTCGCCATCCAGCGCGACACGCTCCCCGACTCGCTCGCCGGTCGCGACCTGCTCGGACGTGGCCGCACCGGCAGCGGCAAGACGATCGCGTTCGCGCTTCCCCTCGTCGCGCGCCTCGCCGCTTCCGGCAAGAAGCGCCGCTCGGGTCTCCCGCGCGGGCTCGTGCTCGCACCGACCCGCGAGCTCGCCACGCAGATCGCCGCGACCGTCGCTCCCCTCGCCGAGGCCGCCGGCCTGAAGGTCACGACCGTGTTCGGCGGTGTGAGCCAGCGCCCGCAGGAGCAGGCGCTGAACGGCGGCGTCGACATCGTCGTGGCCTGCCCCGGCCGCCTCGAGGACCTCATGAAGCAGCAGGTCGTACGCCTGAGCGAGATCGAGGTCACCGTGCTCGACGAGGCCGACCACATGGCCGACCTCGGATTCCTCCCCGGCGTCACCCGCATCCTGAACGCGACCCCCGCCGGCGGACAGCGGCTGCTGTTCAGCGCGACGCTCGACCGCGGCATCGACACCCTCGCCCGCCGATTCCTCGTGAACCCGGTGAGCCATGAGGTCGACGAGGCCAGCGTCCCGGTCGGCGAGATGACGCACCGCGTGCTCGTCGTGGACTCCACGGAGAACAAGACGACCCTCGTGCGCGATCTCGCCTCCGGCACCGGCCGCCGCATCCTCTTCACCCGCACCAAGCACCAGGCGAAGAAGCTCGCGAAGCAGCTCACGGCGGCGGGCATCCCCGCCGTCGACCTGCACGGCAACCTGTCGCAGAATGCGCGCGAGCGCAACCTCGGGGCCTTCTCGAGCGATCCCGACGACGGCGGCGTGCGCGTGCTCGTCGCGACCGACGTCGCGGCCCGCGGCGTGCACGTCGACAACGTCGACCTCGTGGTGCACGTCGACCCGCCCATGGAGCACAAGGCGTATCTGCACCGCTCCGGCCGCACGGCGCGTGCCGGAGCTGCGGGCACCGTGGTGACCGTGGTGCTGCCCGAGCAGCGCCGTGACGTCAAGGACCTGCTGCGCAAGGCCGCGATCACGGCAGCGCTCGAAGAGGTCACGCCCGCTGCCGTCGAGCAGCTGGTTCCCGAGCGTGCACCGCACGTGCGCCCGGCACCCGTGCAGAAGCAGCCGCAGCGCCAGGCGCCGAAGCAGCGCCCGGCGGGCGGCGAGCGCGGCTCGGCCACCACCCCGCCGTCGCGTCGTCGCCGGCGCCCGCGCTCCGGCGGACAGGGGCAGGGCGGCCAGGGCGGTCAGCCGCAGGGCGGCTCGCGCCAGGGCGGTCGCGGTCGCGGCGGCCAGGGTCGCTGACCTTCACAGCGAGACGAGAAGAGCGGATGCCGTACGGCATCCGCTCTTCTCGTTCGTGTCTCGGTACGTCCGCCGTCAGCGCGTCTGGAACGTGCGCTCGACCGAGCCCGTGTACAGCTGCTGCGGGCGGCCGATCTTGGTCTGCGGGTCGAGCTGCAGCTCGCGCCACTGGGCGAGCCAGCCGGGCAGGCGGCCGATCGCGAAGAGAACCGTGAACATGCGGGTCGGGAACCCCATGGCCTTGTAGATCACGCCGGTGTAGAAGTCGACGTTCGGGTAGAGGCGACGCTCCTTGAAGTAGTCGTCGGCGAGCGCGATCTCCTCCAGCTCCTGCGCGAGGTCGAGCAGCGGGTCGGTCACGCCGAGCTCGGCGAGGACCTCGCCGGCGGCCTCCTTCACGAGCTTGGCGCGCGGGTCGTAGTTCTTGTAGACCCGGTGGCCGAAGCCCATGAGCTTGACGCCCTCCTCCTTGTTCTTCACCCGCTCCACGAAGCGAGAGACGCTCTGGCCCGAGTCGCGGATCTGGCCGAGCATCGTGAGCACCGCCTCGTTCGCTCCCCCGTGCAGCGGGCCGGAGAGGGCCTGGATGCCGGCGGAGATCGACGCGAACTGGTTGGCCCCGGTGGAGCCGACCAGGCGCACGGTCGAGGTCGAGGCGTTCTGCTCGTGATCCTCGTGCAGGATGAGCAGGAGCTCGAGCGCCTTCGACATGACCGGGTTGATCTCATACGGCTCGGAGTTCACGCCGAAGTTCAGCTTGAGGAAGTTCTCCACGAAGCCGAGCGAGTTGTCGGGGTAGAGGAACGCCTGACCGACGCTCTTCTTGTGCGCGTAGGCGGCGATGACGGGCAGCTTCGCGAGCATGCGCACCATGTTGAGCTCGACGTGCTCAGGGTTGTGCGGATCCGTCTGGCCCTCGTAGTACGTCGACAGCGCGGCGACGGCCGACGACAGCACCGACATCGGGTGCGCGGTGTGCGGCAGCGCGGAGAAGAAGCGCTTGAGGTCTTCGTGCAGCAGCGTGTGGCGACGGATCTTCTCGTCGAACTCGGCGAGTTCGGCCGCGGAGGGCAGCTCGCCGTAGATGAGCAGCCAGGCCACCTCGAGGTAGGTCGTCTTGCCGGCGAGCTGCTCGATCGGATATCCGCGATACCGCAGGATCCCCTTGTCGCCGTCGATGAACGTGATCTCCGACTTCGTCGACGCGGTGTTCACGAATCCGTAGTCCAGGCCGGTGTAGCCGGTCTGTCTGGTCAGCGTCGAGAAGTCGATGCTGTCGTGTCCGGCCGTGCCGCGCACGACGGGGAACTCCGCCGTGGTCTCGCCGATCGTCAGCTTCGCCGTCGCCTGCTGGTCTGCCGCTGCGCTCACGCGGGGCCTCCTCATGGGTCTTCATCAAGCCTGGTGTGGCGATGTCACGACGCTGTGCGTCGGGGTCGGGCCGAGATCGTCGATACGCGACCGAATCGCTCCTACAGCCTAGTAGGCGCATAGGCCTACTGTGACATCGCACAAAACAACGGGGGTGTCAGGGAGGACCTCTACAGCGCCGAGTCGCGCAAACGACGCGCCGCCTCGCGCACGCGCGCCGTGGGCGCGGTGAGCGCGAGCCGTACGTGCTGCCCCGAAGAGGCGCCGTAGAACGAGCCGGGACCGGCGAGGATGCCGAGGTCGGCGAGGCGCGACATGCTCGACCACGCGTCCTCCCCCGCGGTCGCCCAGAGATACAGCCCGGCTTCGGAGCCGTCGATGCGGAACCCCGCCGCCTCGAGGGCCGGGCGCAGGGCGTCGCGGCGCTCGCGGTAGAGCTCCTTCTGCGCTGCCACGTGCTCGTCGTCGCCGAGCGCGACGGCCATGACGTGCTGCACGGGAGCCGGAGGCAGCAGCCCCAGGTGCTTGCGAGCCGCCAGGAGGTCGCCCACGATGCGTGCGCACCCGGCGAGGAAGGCGGCTCGATAGCCGGCGAGGTTCGACTGCTTGCTCAGCGAGTAGACGCTCAGGAGGTTGGCCCTGCTGCCCCCGGCGACCCGCGGGTCGAGGATCGACGGGATGATCTCGGATGCCCAGGCGCCATCCCAGCCGAGCTCCGCGTAGCACTCGTCGCTCGCGAGCACGGCGTCGAGCTCCCGCGCGCGACGCACTGCTGCGGCGAGTTCGTCGACGGTCCAGGTGCGCCCGTCAGGGTTGCCCGGGGTGTTGATCCAGATGAGCTTGGTGCCCTCCGGCCACTCTGCGGGATCGTCGGCGGCGACCGGGGTCGCTCCTGCGACCCGCGCACCCACCTCGTAGGTCGGGTAGGCCACCCGCGGATGCACGACGATGTCACCCTCGCCGAGCCCCAGGAGCGTCGGGAGGAGCGCGACCAGCTCTTTCGAGCCGATCGTGGGGAGCACGTTGTCGACCGTGAGATCGGGCACTCCTCTGCGGCGCGCGTACCAGTCGACGATCGCCTCGCGCAGGACAGGCGTGCCGACGGTCTGCGGGTAGGCGTGGGCGTCGGTCGCATCGGCGAGGGCCCGGCGGATCAGCTCGGGCGTCGGGTCGACCGGAGAACCGACGGACAGATCGACGAGACCGTCGGGATGCTGTGCCGCCCGCTCGCGATAGGGGGCCACCGCGTCCCAGGGGAAGTCGGCGAGGTCGCGGACGCTCACGGGCTACTCGCCCTGCGGCGGCAGAGCGGCGATGATCGGGTGGTCGTGGGCGATGACCCCGACCTTGGCCGCCCCACCGGGCGACCCGACCTCGTCGAAGAACTCGACGTTTGCCTTGTAGTAGTCCTGCCACTCCTCGGGCAGATCGTCCTCGTAGTAGATCGCCTCGACGGGGCAGACCGGCTCGCAGGCACCGCAGTCGACGCACTCGTCGGGGTGGATGTACAGCGACCGTTCGCCCTCGTAGATGCAGTCAACGGGGCACTCGTCGATGCAGGCGCGATCCTTGACATCGACGCACGGGAGGGCGATCACATACGTCACGCCACCAGTCTACGTGCCGAGACCCGTGCGATCTCCCCGCTCGGGCTCGACGTCGCCGGCTGGGCGCCGATCCGCCCCGGGGACGTCCGTGATGGGCGGCGGCGCGACCGACGTCGAAGCGGCGGCCTTCGGCGCCTCCGTGCGCGGGGGAACGCGCGCGATGCGGGGCCACGCGACGACCAGAAGCACCAGCCCGGCGACCACGTAGATCCAGACCCTGCCACTCAGGGACTCCTGCACCACGATCGATCCGCCGGGTCCGACCCCCGAGATCAGCACGAGCATGCCGAGCATGCCGACACCGGAGGCCAGGGCGGCTCCGCGATCGTGGGTCAGGGCGCGGATGGCGATGAGGATGGCGCCGCACGCGATCGTGCCGACGATGAGCCCGACCGGCACCGGCCCCCACGTCACACTGTGGGCGATGGTGCCGGCCACACCGAAGACGCCGCCGACGAGAGCCGCGGCGACCCAGGACAGCACCCGGGAGATCCATCCGATACGCACGGATCGATCCTACGCGCGCTCGGAGCACGGGTCCGTCAGTGCCGCCCGACGGCGAGCTGCTGCGATCAGGTCGCGAGACTCGCCAGCCTCAGCAGGGCGGCGACGGCCGCCGCGGCGACGACGACCACGAGGAACGACTGCCGCATCCACAGCAGACCTGCCGCGACGAGGAGAGCGGGCACGCGGGCGTCCACGACGACGGCCTGCCCGGCGCCCAGGGTCTGCACCGCCACGAGGGCGGCGAGCAGCGCCACCGTCAGCAGGTCGGAGATGCGCGCCGGACGCGGCGCCTCGAGCACCTTCGGGGGCACCAGGTATCCGACGGCCTTGAGCGCCAGACAGATCACGGCCGCGAGCAGGACCGCGCTCCAGACGCTCATCGGGGCGCCTCCGGCGCCGATGCGGTCGACGCATCATCGCTGCCCAGCCAGTTGAACCATCCGACGAGGATCGCGACCAGCGCAGCGACCAGCACGGGCAGGCCGGGCATGAGGGCGGGGGTCAGAGCCGCGGCGACCACGGCCGCCGCCACGCCGACCGCGATCGCCTGACGCCGCGTCAGACGCGGCCAGAGCAGCGCGAGGAAGGCCGCGGCCGCTGCGGCATCCAATCCCCAGATCTTGGGGTCGCCGAGCACGTCGCCCACGAGCGCACCGACGAGCGTGGTGAGGTTCCATCCGAGGAAGATTCCGATACCGGTGACCCAGAAGCCGACCTGTCGCAGACGCGGGTCGCTCTGCGAGACAGCGACGGCCGTGGACTCGTCGATCGTGAAGTGCGCCGCCGCGACGCGGCGTGCGGGTGTCGTGCCCACCATGGGAGACATGCGCATGCCGTAGGCGATGTTGCGCACGCCGAGCAGCGCTGCGGAGGCGATCGCGGACGGCAGAGCGGCCAGACCTCCTGCGGCGAATACCCCGACGAAGGCGAACTGCGATCCCCCGGTGAACATGAGCAGGCTCAGCACGCAGGTCTGCCAGACGTCGAGACCGGAGGCGACCGCGAGGGCGCCGAACGAGACGCCGTACGCGCTGGTCGCGATCACCACGCCGGCGGCCTCGCGCCAGACCTCGCGTTCAGCGCTCATTGAGCGTTCGATTCAGTGAACACATGATCATCATTCTGAACGCTCGCGGGGCGCATAGTCAAGCGAACGATCGTTTGACATGATGAACGGATGGACGACCTCCGCACGCGAATCGCTCGCACGCTTCGCCGGGAACGCGAGGCGGCCGGCGTCTCGGTCTCCGAACTCGCTCGCCGCGCCGGCATCTCGAAGGCGACGGTCTCGCAACTCGAATCGGGAGCGGGCAACCCCAGCGTCGAGACACTGTGGGCGCTCGGCGTCACACTCGGCGTGCCGTTCGCCGTACTCGTCGATCAGCAGTTGAACGCCCCGACGCTCATCCGGGCGGACGAGCACGCCGGGGTGCCATCCTCGGCATCCGTCTACAGCGCCACTCTGCTGTCCGCGAGTCCGCCGGGGGCACGTCGCGACGTGTATATGATCCAGGCCGAGCCGGGCGATCCGCGTCGCTCGGATCCGCACCACGGCGGAACGACCGAGCACGTCATCCTCGTCTCGGGCCAGGCGCACGTCGGTCCCGTCGACGAAGCAGTGCTGCTGAATCCGGGCGACTATCTCTCCTACGCCGGAGACGTGCCGCACGTGTTCGAGGCCGTCGTCGCCGGCACGAGCGCCGTGCTCATCTCCGAGCTGCGCTGATCACTCTCCTGCCGGTGCGGGCGATGGATCGGGGATCTCGTCGGGCTTGTAGCGCGGCAGACGTGACGCGGGCAGGATCGCGATCGCACTGATGCCGGCGAGGAGCAGGAGTCCCAGTCGCAGGGTCCCAAGCCGCGACTCCTCGTTCACGGCCACCGCGGCGTCGACCTGAGCCGGAGTCGCATCGGTCCCCTCGAGCACCGCGCGCAGGTCGTCGTTGCTGATGAAGTTCACCTCGTCGAGGTCCACCTGCGAGACGAGCTCGGGCGGCAGCTCCGGATGCTCGACCACCGCACGCCCTACGCTGAGACCGAGCAACGACACCAGCAGTGCGCCCGCGAGCGCCGTGCCCACCGCCGATGCCAGGTTCTGCGTCGTGCCGCGCAGGGAGCCGACATCGCCGGCGAGCTCCGATGGCGCCGCCGTGACGAGCACGTTGAACATGAGCGTGACCAGCGCGCCCTGTCCGACGCCGAACACGATGAGCCCGAGGATCGTCGCGAGTGTCTCCCAATTGTTGTTCACGACGAACGACAGCCACACCAGCGCCACCGTGGTGAGCACGAAACCGAACATGCCGATGATCCGGGGCGGGTAGCGACGGTAGAAGCGCACCACGAGAGTGGCCGTGATGAAGACCGTCAGGTTGAACGGCATCATCGCGAGCGAGGTGTCGAACGGAGTGCGGCCCTGCACGATCTGGATGTACAGAGGAATCGTGAAGTTCACGCACGCCTCCAGAGCGACGACGATGAACATCGCGTACACGGCGGCCCGCTCGCGCGACGATTGGAGCACGCGCAGGTCGATCAGCGGGACCCCGCCGCGGGCGATACGCCGGCGGGTCCAGACGAAGAAGCCCTGCCCCAGCATGATTCCCGCCACGACGAACACGGGCGCCGGCGAGAGCCCGAGGATGCTGAACGGCGCCGCCTCCGTCGCCGCCAGCGCGCCCCATCCGTTGAGGTTGTTGAAGCCGAGCGTGAGCAGCACGATCGCGGCGCCGATGAGGAGCGACGCCACGAGATCGATGCGGATGGAGGCGTCACCGCGGTCGCCGCGCAGGGTGAAGCTCAGCGCGAAGACGATCACCGCGATGGCGAGCACGATGACGAACAGGGGGCGCCACCCGACGAGCGTGCCGAGCGTGCCGCCGATGAGGAAGGCGGTGACGCCGGAGATCGCCCGCGCCGAGCCGATCGCCCCGATGGCCGTGGCCTGCTGACCGCCGCGGTAGTTCTCGGCGATGAGGGCGACGATCGAGGGGACGATGATCGCGGCTGCGGCGCCGGCGACCGCCTGCCCGGCGATCGCCCAGCCGACGCTCGGCGACACGATCATGAGCACGGCGGAGCCGGCGAACAGGACGATGACGATCCGGAAGATGAGCACCCAGCCGACCCGCTGGCCGAGCTTGGCGCCGGTCATCACGAGCGCGGCGACCGCCAGGCCGTACATCACGATGGTCGTGCTCGCGACGGTGGGCGGCACGCCGAATTCGTCGACGATGCCTCCGAGCGAGATCGGCAGTGCGGCGACGTTGAACGACATGAGCACCTGCGCGAGGAAGAGGCTGACGAGCGGCAGCCAGGAGGTCCGGGTCTCGGGCGATGCGGTGGAGGTCATGGCGTCTCCTGGGTGGTGGGTGACGAATCGTCGGCGAGGATGCTCAGCCGCGCGCGAGCTCGTCGTCGGCCGGGTGGGCACCTGCGGGTGCCGACGCGAAGAGGTCGAGCCCGAGCGACCGGGAGAGGTGGGCGATCGCCCGTTGCGATCTGATCGAGTTGCCCGCACGGTCGAGCAACGGCGAGAACCCGGCGACGGCGCACTTCCCGGGTGAGACGGCGACGATCCCCCCGGCGACCCCCGACTTCGCGGGCAGGCCGATCTCGAACAGCCACTCCCCCGACCGCTCGTAGAGGCCGGTCGCGGCGACCACGGCGAGCGTGTCCCGGCAGACGTCCGCGGAGACGACGCGTTCCCCGGTGACCGGGTTCATCCCGCCGTCGGCCAGCGTCGCCCCCATGACGGCGAGATCATGAGCCGTGACCAGGAGCGCGCACTGTCGCGTGTACACGTCGACCACCTCGTCGGGGTCGCCGTCCAGCCTCCCGTAGCCGCGCAGCAGACGGCCCAGCGCGCGGTTGCGGTCGTTGGTCTCGGCCTCGGAGGCGTAGACCCGCCCATCGAGCCGGAGCTGCCGCCCCGCGAATGCCGACAACCCCTCCCGGAGAAGCTCCCAGCGCTCGACCGACGTCTCGCCGGGCAGCAGCGCCGTGGTCGCGATGGCTCCGGCGTTCACCATGGGGTTCATCGGGTGACCGTCGTTGAGTTCGAGCGCCATCACCGAGTTGAACGCGAGCCCGGTGTTGTTCACCCCGACGATCTCGCGCACCCGTTCGTGGCCCTGCTCCTGGATCGCGAGCGCGTAGACGAACATCTTCGAGATGGACTGGATCGAGAACGGATGCTGCGCGTCACCGGCATCATGCAGGCCGCCGTCCACCTCGACCAGGGCGAGCCCGAACAAAGACGGATCGGCGTGCGCGAGCTCCGGGATGTAATCGGCGACCGTGCCGTCGTCGATGCCGATGCTCGCGGAATGCGCCTCACGGACGAGGTCCTCGACGCTCGCCCATCCCGGTAGCGAGCCCGTCGAGACGCGAGCGGGGATGTCGTGCCGTGCTGCAGACTCCACGCGCCCTCCTCGGATCGGTGACGCCCCAGCCGCCTTCGCTCACGGTACCGCGACGACGGCCCCCCGGCCTAGCGGCAGAGGGCCGTCGGATGAGCGCGTGGCGCGGCTCAGTACCAGTTGGTGGCCTGCGAATGCCCCCAGGCGCTGCACGGCGTGCCGTACACCGAATCGATGTAGCCGAGTCCCCAGGCGATCTGGGTCGCGGCGTTGTCGCGCCAGTCGGCGCCTGCGGAGGCCATCTTGCTGCCGGGAAGAGCCTGCGGGATGCCCGTGGCGCCGCCCGAGGCGTTGTAGGCCTTGTAGTTCCAGCCGGACTCCTTGGTCCACAGCGAGTTCAGGCACGAGAACTGGTCGTCACCCCAGCCGTACCGGCTCGCCATCATCTGTCGCGCCGTGGCCTTCGCACCCTCGGGGGTGTTGGCCTGCGCGAGCGCCGCTGCGGCCGCAGCCGCCTGCTCCTGCTCGACCTTGCGCTGTTGGGCGACCGCGTAGTCGTTCTGCAGGGTGGCGGTCTCGGCCGCGACCGCCTCGGTCTCGGAGGTGACGTAGGCCTCGAGGCTCGTGACCTCGCGCGACGACAGCCCCTCGCGGTCGCCGAGCTTGTCGATCCAGGTGGTCAGGTCGGAGGTGTCGACCGCGGCGGGTGCACCGGCGAGATCGAGACCGGAGGCGGCGACCTCGGCGGTGACGGCGTCGGCGGCGGCCGCCGCGTCCTGAGCGAGCGAGATGTGGATCGCGGCGTCGTCGGCCTTCTTGACGAGCGGCGCGGCGCCGCCGGTGACGAACGAGGCGACGGCGTCGGGCGTCTCCGCGCCTGCGGCCGGAGCCGACACGATGCCGACGGTGAGGGCGGCGCCGATGACGCCTCCTGCGATGGTTCCGAAGATCCACTTCGGACGGCGGGCGGTGACCGCGTTGCGGGCCTCCGCCACGGATGAGGCGCGCCGAAGCGCACGGGTGTTCTGCTGCATGGGTTTCGACTTTCGGGTCGTCGTACGCCCCTTGGCGGAGCCCTCATCGGGAGTCGGCTCCAGGCGCAAGGTAACGATTCTGCAACATGACACCTGGGCGCTTCATGAGAGAGGGCCCTGCCCGTCATCAGACGGTGCAGGGCCCTCGCGAAGAACAACCGGGTCAGGCGTTGGCGTCCTGACGCTTCAGGCGCGCGGTCTCGCGTGCTCGCGTCGTCGCGTCCAGGTTGACCTTGCGGATGCGCACGGCCTCCGGGGTCACCTCGACGCATTCGTCGTCGCGCGCGAACTCCAGGCTCTCCTCGAGCGTGAGCACGCGAGGCGGCGTCATCGACTCGAAGTTGTCGGCCGTGGCCGACCGCATGTTGGTGAGCTTCTTCTCCTTGGTGATGTTCACGTCCATGTCGTCGGCGCGCGAGTTCTCGCCGATGACCATGCCCTCGTAGACCTCCGCCGTGGGCTGCACGAAGAACGACATGCGCTCCTGCAGCGCGATGATCGCGAACGGGGTGACGACGCCCGCGCGGTCGGCGACGATAGAGCCGTTCTGACGGGTCGTGATCTGGCCGGCCCACGGCTCGTAACCGTGCGAGATGGCGTTCGCGATGCCTGTGCCGCGCGTGGTGGTCAGGAACTCGCTGCGGAAGCCGATGAGGCCGCGCGACGGGACGATGAACTCCATGCGCACCCAGCCGGTGCCGTGGTTCGTCATGTTCTCCATGCGCCCCTTGCGGTTCGCGAGGAGCTGCGTGATCGCGCCGAGGTGCTCCTCCGGCGTGTCGATCGTCAGGTGCTCGAACGGCTCGTAGGTCTTGCCGTCGATCTTCTTCGTGACCACCTGCGGCTTGCCGACCGTGAGCTCGAAGCCCTCACGGCGCATGTTCTCGACGAGGATGGCCAGCGCGAGCTCTCCGCGGCCCTGGACCTCCCACGCGTCAGGACGGCCGATGTCGACCACCTTGAGCGAGACGTTGCCGATGAGCTCGCGGTCGAGACGGTCCTTCACCATGCGCGCGGTGAGCTTGTGCCCCTTGACCTTGCCCATGAGCGGCGACGTGTTGGTGCCGATCGTCATGGAGATGGCGGGGTCGTCGACCGTGATGGCGGGGAGCGGACGCACGTCCTCGGGGTCGGCGATGGTCTCGCCGATGGTGATGTTCTCGAAGCCTGCGATCGCGACGATGTCACCGGGGCCGGCGGACTCGGCCGGGTACCGCTCGAGCGCACGGGTCTTGAGGAGCTCCGTGACGCGAGCGTTGCTCGTGGTGCCGTCCGAGCGCACCCAGGCGACCGTCTGACCCTTCTTGAGCGTGCCGTTGAAGATGCGCAGGAGCGCGAGGCGACCGAGGAACGGGCTCGAGTCGAGGTTGGTGACCCAGGCCTGCAGGGGCGCCTCGTCGTCGTACGACGGAGCCGGGACGTGCTCGAGGATCGCGCCGAAGAGCGGCTCGAGGTCGTCGTTGTCGGGCAGCGAGCCGTCGGCGGGGCGGTTCAGCGACGCGGCGCCCGCGCGACCGGAGGCGTAGACCACGGGCACGTCGAGCAGCGCGTCGACGTCGAGGTCGGGCACGTCGTCGACGAGGTCGGAGGCGAGGCCGAGCAGCAGATCGTGCGCCTCCTCCTCGACCTCGGCGATGCGCGCGTCGGGGCGGTCGGTCTTGTTGACCAGGAGGATGACGGGCAGCTTGGCCTCGAGCGCCTTGCGCAGCACGAATCGGGTCTGCGGCAGCGGACCTTCACTGGCGTCGACGAGCAGGACGACGCCGTCGACCATCGAGAGGCCGCGTTCGACCTCGCCGCCGAAGTCCGCGTGGCCGGGGGTGTCGATCACGTTGATCGTGATCTCCTGCCCATCGGCGTGCGCACCCTTGTAGGTGATCGCCGTGTTCTTGGCGAGGATCGTGATGCCCTTCTCGCGCTCCAGGTCGTTGGAGTCCATGGCGCGCTCGTCGACGTGGGCGTGTTCACCGAACGAGCCCGTCTGGCGGAGCATCGCGTCGACGAGGGTGGTCTTCCCGTGGTCGACGTGCGCGACGATTGCGACGTTGCGGAGGTCAGAGCGGAGGGCGTGCGCCATGCAGGAGTCCTAAAGAGTGTGGGTTTTCGCCGGGAAGCCGACATTCCAGGTTACCGTATGCACACGGCTCGTTCCTGAGCGCACGAAGTACGATCGGGGACGTGACGGCCGTCGATCTCTCCCCCGCCCCTCCGCGCTCCCGGCTGTGGTGGGAGATCGCGATCGTGCTGGCCCTGGGACTCGGCCAGTCAGCGGTGTACGCGATCGTGCAGCTCGCCTACCGCCTGACCGATTCGACGCCGCTCGCCGATCAGACCGCGACGTTGAACCCTGCGCGCAGTGACCGCGAGGTCTTCGACCTCATCTACCAGGTGCTGTCGATCGGATTCTCGGTCGTTCCCGTGCTGCTCGTCTGCTTCCTGCTCTGGGAGTCGCGCCGCCCGCACCTCGGGCCCCTCGGCCTGGACGGTCGGAAGGTCGGATCGGATGCCGGGCGCGGCATCCTTCTGGTTCTGGCTATCGGCATCCCCGGTCTCGCGCTCTACGTCGTCGGGCGAGCCCTCGGCCTGTTCGTAGCGGTGAATCCGGCGGGTCTCGACGCGCACTGGTGGACCGTACCGGTGCTGCTGCTCGCTGCGGCGCGCGCGTCGATCCAGGAGGAGTTCGTGGTTCTCGGCTACCTGTTCGCCCGGCTGCGGCAGCTGGGCTGGGGACCGTGGCCGATCATCCTCGCGACGTCGGTGCTGCGAGCGAGCTATCACCTCTACCAGGGCCCCGGCGCGTTCGTCGGCAACCTCGCGATGGGACTGCTCTTCGGATGGCTGTTCCAGCGCAGCGGACGGCTCATGCCGTTTCTCGTCGCGCACTTCCTCATCGACGCGACCGTGTTCGTCGGCTATCCGTGGGCTGCGGCGACGTGGCCCGAGCTGTTCGGGCTTCCGGGCTGAGTCGGGCGCATCGCCGCCGTCAGTTCGCCGTGATCGCGATCGAGACGATCGCCCAGGCCACGATGACGCCGAGCGCGAGGAGTGCGCGCACATCCC
Organism: Microbacterium sp. SZ1; assembly: GCF_002362255.1. GTDB lineage: Bacteria > Actinomycetota > Actinomycetes > Actinomycetales > Microbacteriaceae > Microbacterium. Next base: position 261,250 of record NZ_LPVV01000012.1, read on the forward strand.
ACTCGCGCCGAATCGGTGCGTCCGTCGCCCCGGAGGCCGCCTGCCAGCGATCGCGGATCTCCGTGAGATCGCGCAGCCCTGCCGGAGCCTTCGCCTCTGCGTCTTCGTCGGACGGACGCCGCGTCGGCCGAGCCCTCGCCGGCCCGCCGTAGCAGGTGACGTCGGTGCCGTCGTCGAGCGAGAACACGAGCTGCCAGCGAAGGTCGATGTCACGGACGCGACTCCAGCCGAACGACGTGCGACGGAGCATGTTCTGCACCACCGCCCCGCTCTCGTCCACGCGCACGGCGGAGACGAATGCGACCTCGTAGACGGCCCAGATCGCCAACAGCACCCACGGCGCAAGCAGGAGCATCTGCCCCCATCCCGCGCGGACGACAGCGTCGCCGAGCAGGAAGATCGCGAGCAGCGAGCACAGCACGAACGTCACCGGCCCGGAGGCCGCGCGGAACGTCCGCGCGACCCCCGGCCGAGAGTCAGCCGACACGCTCAGTGACCGCCGAGGGTGATCGACGCACCCGGGATCGCCTGCAGCAGCCGATCCGTGTACTCCTGCTGCGGGTTGGCGAAGATCTCGTCGACCGTGCCCTGCTCGACGATCTTCCCCTTCTCCATCACGCAGACGAGGTCGCTCGACACGCGCACGACGGCGAGGTCGTGCGTGATGAACAGGTAGGTCAGACCCAGCTCCGACTGCAGGTCTGCGAGAAGCTGCAGCACCTGGTCCTGCACGAGCACGTCGAGCGCCGAGACCGCCTCATCGAGCACGATGATGTCGGGCTTGAGCGCCAGGGCCCGCGCGATGGCCACGCGCTGACGCTGGCCACCGGACAGCTCGTTCGGGTACCGGGTCGCCAGCGCGCGGGGCAGCGCGACCTGGTCGAGCAGCTCCTCCACACGCTCCCGACGCGATGTCCGGTCGCCGACGCCGTGGATCTGCAGCGGCTCGGCGATCGTGTTGCCGATGTTCCGCAGCGGGTCGAGCGAGCCGTACGGGTCCTGGAACACGGGCTGCATCCGTCGGCGCAGACCGAAGGCCTGCGCGTTCGAGAGGTTCGACACGTCCTGGCCGTCGATCTCGATCGTGCCCGCGGTCGGGTCCTCGAGCTTGAGGACCATCTTCGCCACCGTGGACTTGCCGGAGCCCGACTCGCCGACGAGGGCGAGCGTCTTGCCGCGAGGGATCTCGAAGGACACATCGTCGACAGCGCGGAAGTCCTCGCTGCGGAACCCGCCCTGGCGGATCTTGTAGTCCTTGGTGAGGCCGGCCACGCGAACCGTCGGCGGGATGTCCGCGAGGTCCTCGAGCGTCTCGATACCCCGGTCCTCCACGACCGCCTGGATGCGCTGCGACGCCACGCTCGGCGCCGCGGCCACGAGCCGCTTGGTGTACGGGTGCTGCGGGTTCTCGAGGATCTCCCGGCTGGGTCCGGCCTCGACGATGTTGCCGCCGTTCATCACGATGATCTTGTCCGCGCGCTCGGCCGCGAGGCCGAGATCGTGGGTGATCAGGAGCACCGAAGTGCCCTTGTCGCGCGTGAGCGACGCCATGTGATCGAGGATGACCCGCTGCACCGTCACGTCGAGGGCCGAGGTGGGCTCGTCGGCGATCAGGAGCTTCGGGTCGGCCGCGAGACCGATGCCGATCAGTGCACGCTGGCGCATACCGCCCGAGAACTGGTGCGGGAACTGGTGGAGACGGCGCTCCGCGTCGGCGAGACCCGCCTGCTGCAGCACCTCGATCGCGCGAGCCTTGACCGCCTGGCGCCCCTGGGCGACACCGTTGGCGCGGATGGCCTCCTTGACCTGGAAGCCGATGCTCCACACGGGGTTCAGGTTCGACATGGGGTCCTGCGGCACGAAGCCGATGTCACGGCCGCGCACCGCCTCGATCTCGCGCCGGGTGAGCTTCGTCAGCTCACGTCCGTCGAGAGTGATCGAGCCACCCGTCACGGTGCCGGTTCCGGGGAGCAGGTTCACGATGGCCGTCGCCGTCGTGGACTTGCCCGAACCCGACTCGCCGACGATCGCGACGGTCTCTCCCGGCATGACGTCGAAGCTCACGCCGTGCAGGACCTCCCGCAACCCCTCCTGGGTGCGGAAGGCGACCTTCAGGTCGCGGATGCTGAGCAACGGGATCTGGTCGACTGCGCGCTCGCTCATCGGCGTGCCCTCGCCTTCGGGTCGAGGGCGTCTCGGATGAGCTCACCCAGGGTGACGAACGCGAGGACGGCGAGCGTCAGCGCGATCGACGGATAGATGAGTGCCATCGGGGCGACGCGCAGCGAGGCCTGGGCCTTGCTGATGTCGTTGCCCCAGGACATCACGTCGCTTCCGAGACCCACGCCGAGGAACGACAGGGTCGCCTCCGCGACGATGGCGGCTGCCAGGCCGAGCGTCGAGACGACCAGTAGCGGGGCGATCGCGTTCGGGATGACGTGGTTCAGCAGGATGCGGAACTTCGACTGCCCGAGAGCCTGCGAGGCCATCACGAAGTCGGCCTGCCGGACGCGGAGGACCTCCGCTCTCACGACACGCGCGGTCGACGCCCACGCGAACCCGCCGATGGCGAGAGCGAGAGTCCAGACCGAGCGAACGTCCTTGAAGACGGTCATCACGACCACGGCGGCGAGGATGTAGGGGATCGCGAAGAAGATGTCGCCGATGCGCGACAGCAGTCCGTCGAGCCAGCCGCCGTAGAAGCCGGCCAGCGCGCCCATGATCAGACCGAGGATCGCGGAGATGAGAGTGGCGATCAGTCCGACGGCGAGAGACGTCTGCGATCCCCACACGATGCGCGCGTAGATGTCGCAGCCCTGGAACGTGAAGCCGAGGGGGTGCCCGTCAGCGGGACCGCCGTTGCTGTTCGCGAGCTGGCAATCGTCGTTCGGCGGGGTGGCCGTGAAGAGCGTCGGCCACAGCGCCATCACGAGGAAGACGAGGGCGAGTGCGATCGAGAACCAGAACAAGGGGCGACGCCGCAGATCCTGCCACGCGTCACGCCACAGATTGCTGGCCTTGTCCGAGATGCGCACGGCATCGACGGCGATCGTCTCCGTCTCGACGGGCGCGACGTAGTGTTTCTGGGTCGTGGGATCAGGCATAGCGAATCCTCGGGTCGAGCAGACCGTAGAGCAGGTCGATGAGCAGGTTCACCAGCACGTAGAGGATTACGAACACCGTCACGAACGAGACGACGGTCGGACCCTCGCCACGACGGATGGCCTCGAACAGCGTGTTGCCGACACCCGGCACGTTGAAGATGCCCTCGGTGACGGTCGCGCCGACGAGGAGGACCCCGAAGTTGGTGGCGGAGTTGGTGATGACGGGGATCAGGGAGTTGCGCAGCACATGCACCGGAAGCACGCGGCTGCGCGAGAGCCCCTTGCTGTACGCGGTGCGAACCCAGTCCTGGTTCAGCGTGTCGATGACGGAGCTGCGCATCAGGCGCATGCTCACCGCGTAGAGACTGAACCCGAGCACGATCGCGGGGAGCCAGAGACCTCCCCAGTCGTTGTCGGCTCCGACGGTCGGCTTGAACCAACCGAGCTGGATGGCCAGGAAGTACTGCGCCAGGAACGCGACGACGAAGATCGGGATCGCGATCGCCACCAGGGCGACGATGAGCGACACGTTGTCGAAGATCCTCCCCTTGCGCAGTGCCGAGATCGTTCCGATGATGATCGCCAGGGTGAACTCGATCGCGATCGCCATGACCGCGAGCCGCCCCGTCACGGGAAGCGTCGCCGCGAGCACCGAGGAGACCGAGCGGCCCGAGAACGTGTCGCCCAGGTCACCCTGGAACACCCCGGAGATGTAGTACCAGTACTGCACGATGAACGGGTCGTTCAGGTGGTACTGCTCGCGCAACGCCTCGATCAGAGCCGGGTTCGGCGTCTTGTCTCCGAAGAGCGCGAGGATCGGGTCGCCGGGCATGGCGAACACGAGGAAGTAGATGAGCAGGGTGGCTCCGAAGAAGACCGGGATCACCTGCAGAAGACGCCTGAGGATATATCCGAGCATCCGCTTGTCCCTTCTGTGAGGGTGAGAAAGCTCTGCGAACACAAGCCTGTGAGGCGGTGACGAAGAGTCGCCACCGCCTCACAGTGAAGTGCCGTCAGATCTTACTCGCCGGCCTTCGTGATCTCGTAGTACAGCGGAACGGAGTTCCAGCCGAACGTCACGTTCTGGACGTTCTCGCTGAAGCCGCCGGTCACGTTCGAGTACCACAGCGGGATCGCGGGCAGATCCTGGAAGAGGATCTCCTGCGCCTTGGTGAAGTCCTCGAGCTGTGCGTCGGGGTCGGGGTTGCTGATGCCGGACTCGATGGCGGCGTCGAACTCGGGGTTCGTGTAGTCACCGTCGTTGGAACCCGCACCGGTCGCGTAGAGCGGGCCGAGGAAGTTGTACAGACCCGGGTAGTCCGCCTGCCAGCCCGAACGAGCCGCGGTGGTGATGGTGCGGTCGTTGATCTTCGTGCGGAGATCCTGGAACGTCGGGTACGGGTCGCCCGATGCCTCGATGCCGAGGGTGTTCTTGATGCTGTTGCTCACCGCGTCGACCCAGGCGTCGTGTCCGCCGTCGGAGTTGTAGGCGATCTTGAACTCGCCCTCCCACGGGGAGATGGCGTCGGCCTCGGCCCACAGCTCCTTGGCCTTCTCGGGGTCGTATTCCAGGACCTCGCTGCCGGGGACCGAGTCGGACCATCCGTCGATGACCGGCGATGTGAAGTCGGACGCCGGGGTGCGGGTGTCGGAGAAGATCGTCTTGGTGATCTCCTCGCGGTTGATCGCCATCGACAGCGCCTGACGACGCAGCTGGCCCTCCTCGCCGCTGAAGTGCGGGAGGAACTGACCGATCGTGAACGACTGGAACACTGCGGACGGCTGGTTCACGGCGCGGTCGCCGAGCTCGTCGGTGAAGACGGGGAGCGAGTTCGACGGGATCGCGTCGATGACGTCGACCTCGTTCGACAGCAGGTCGGCGTAAGCCGCTTCCTGCGTGGCGTAGAACTTGATCGTCAGTCCGCCGTTGGCGGCCTTGCGCCCGCCGTCGTAGTCGTCGTTGCGGACGAGGTCGATCTGCACGTCGTGCTGCCATGCGTCATCGCCGTCGATCATGTACGGACCGTTGCCGACCGGGTTCTGGCCGAAGGCCTCCATGTCCTCGAACGCGACGTCCGGCAGCGGGTAGAACGCCGAGTAGCCGAGACGCAGCGCGAAGTCCGACGCGGGCTTGTTGAGAGCGATCGTGAACGTGTAGTCGTCGACCTGCTTGAGACCCGTGAGCTCGGAGTCCGTCTCGGCGTTGTAGCCCTCGATGTCCTCGAAGAAGTAGCTCGAGAGGTGCTTGTTGGAGGCCTTGGCGCCCTCGTTCCACGCCTTGATGAAGTTGTCGGCGGTGACCTCTTCACCGTTGGTGAAGGTCTGACCCTCCTTCAGCTTGACCGTGATGTTCTGGGGATCCTCGGTGGTGATCTCCTCGGCCATGTCGTTGGTCGGCTTGCCGTCGGCGTCGTAGTAGATGAGGCCCGCGAAGATCTCGTCGAGGATCTTGCCGCCACCCACCTCGTTGGTGTTGGTGGGGATCAGCGGGTTCTCGGGCTCGGAGCCGTTCGTCGTGATGATGGCATCCGGGTCTGCCTCGCCGCCGGCGCTGCCGCCGTCGCTGTTGCCGCCGCCGCTCGCGCAGCCCGCGAGCGCCAGGGCGCCGATCGCGAACAGCGCGGTGCCCGCAAGGGCGATCTTGTTGCGCTTCACTGTGTGTCCTCCTGTGGACGGGTATTCATCAGACTGCGCGCTCATCGTCGAACGCGTAGGGATAGTCGACTGTAACCCGGGGTTCACGCAACCCCGCACTCGGCTAATGAACCGTTACTGAGTGGTGACCATCCGTAATACTGCTGAAACACGGGGTCAGCGCGAGTACGGTTATTCGCCGCTCCGAAGCGGCGCCCGATGCGGGAGGCAGAGAAAGGGGGTCGGATGCCGCGGC
>NZ_LPVV01000013.1 GCF_002362255.1 Microbacterium sp. SZ1
TGACGAAGGGGGCGGATGCTGTCGCAGCATCCGCCCCCTTCGTCATTCCCGTGTGTGCGGTTACTTCTTGCCCTGGGCGGCCACCGCTGCGGCGCCGGCGGCTGCGGCCTCGGGGTCGAGGTACCGACCGGGACCGGTGGGCACGTTGTTCTCGTCGAGCTCGTAGACCAGCGGGATGCCGGTGGGGATGTTGAGCTCGGCGATGTCGGCGTCGCTGATGCCCTCGAGGTGCTTCACGAGGCCCCGCAGCGAGTTGCCGTGCGCCGTGACGAGGACCGTCTTCCCCGCCTCGAGGTCGGGCACGATCGCGCTCTCCCAGTAGGGCAGCAGGCGGTCGATCACGAGCTTGAGCGACTCGGTGCGGGGCACCTCGCCGTCGATGCCGACGTAGCGCGGGTCGTTCACCTGGCTGAACTCGCTGTCGTCGTCGAGCACGGGCGGCGGCACGTCGAACGAGCGGCGCCACAGCTGGAACTGCTCGGGGCCGAACTCCTCGAGCGTCTGCGCCTTGTCCTTGCCCTGCAGGGCGCCGTAATGGCGCTCGTTGAGACGCCAGGAGCGGGTCACCGGGATCCACAGTCGATCGGCGGCGTCGAGCGCGATGTTCGCCGTCTGGATGGCGCGGCTCAGCAGCGAGGTGTGCAGCACGTCGGGGAGGATGCCGGACTCGGCGAGCAGCTCGCCGCCGCGACGGGCCTCGTTCCTGCCCTGCTCGTTGAGGCGGACGTCCACCCAGCCGGTGAAGAGGTTCAGTTCGTTCCACTCGCTCCGGCCGTGGCGGAGCAGGATCAGGGTACGCGTCGCAGTCATGCCGCCAGTTTATCGGCGCAGGATCGCGCGATGACGGCAGGAGTCGAACGCGCTCGCCCGTACTGCGAGGATTGGGACATGGCGTCCTCTCCCCTCGGCCGGCCCACGCGCGGCACAACAGGGACCAACCGACTGCGGCGCATCGACCGCTGGATCGCGGCGAGCGCGGCGTTCCGTCGAGCGGCCGATCCGCTGGTGGTCGACCTCGGCTACGGGGCGAGCGGCGTCACGGCGTTCGAGCTCGCCGCACGCCTGCGACCCGTCAGGCCGGATGCCGAGGTGCGCGGCCTCGAACTCGACCCCGAGCGTGTCGCGACGGCAGAGGCGCAGCTCGCGGAGGTACGTGCCGGTCGTACGCCCTTTCCCGCCGACCTGCGCGTGTCGTTCGGACGCGGCGGGTTCGAGGTGCCGCTGCCCGGTGGTCGCACGGCATCCGTCATCCGGGCCATGAACGTACTGCGGCAATACGACGAGTCCGATGTCCCGGATGCGTGGCGCACGATGGCCTCCCGCCTCGCGCCGTCCGGGGTGCTCGTGGAGGGCACGTGCGACGAGATCGGGCGCATCGCGAGCTGGGTCGATGTCGATGCGACCGGCGCCCCGTTGCGGTTCACGATCTCGCTGAGACTGTCGGAGCTCGAGCACCCGGGCATCGTGGCCGAACGGCTGCCGAAGGCTCTGATCCACCGCAACGTGCCCGGCGAACGGGTGCACGCGCTGCTCGTCGACCTGGACCGGGAATGGGACCGCGCGGCGGCGCTCTCGACGTTCGGCGCGACGCAGCGGTTCCTCGCCACGGTGGCTGCGCTCCGCGCGCAGGGGTGGCCGGTCGAGGGTGGCAGAGCGCGGTGGCGGCTGGGTGAACTCACGGTGCCGTGGGCGGCGGTCGCACCCGCCGACTGATGCCCGCGAACTCTCCGGTCGACCCTCAGCCGGCGTTGCGCGGGTCCGGAGCGCTGGGTCGACGTGACAGACGAGTCAGCCGGGGGATGTCGGCGGTCGCACCGGCATCCCCGGGGACGATGACCTGCTGCGCCGCCGCGATGTCACCACCCTCGGTGCGCACGACGAGGTCTCCGACCGGTGCCCGGCGGGACAGGATCGCGAGGGCGATCGGGCCGTCCTCGTGATGGCGAGCGACGGACGTGATGCGTCCGACCTCGTCGTCCCCGGCGAAGACCGGGTCTCCCGCAGCGGGGAGCACGGCATCGCTTCCGTCGAGGTGCAGCGCGGCGAGTCGACGCGGCGGGTGGCCGAGGTTGTGCACCTTCGCCACGGTCTCCTGACCGCGGTAGCAGCCCTTGTTGAGATGAACGGCGGTGCGGATCCAGTCCGTCTCGTGCGGCAGCGACCGCTCGTCGACCTCCGCCGACCATCGCGGTCGCCAGGCTGCGATGCGCAGGGCCTCGGCGGCGAGGAGTCCGGCGACCTCGTCGGGCTGCAGGATGGCGGCGAGCGCCTCGGCATCCTCTCGTGCGACGATCGCGACGCGCCAGGCCAGATCCGCACCCGGATGGCTGGGCACCTCGGAGTACTGGTGGCCGCCCGCGCTCACCGACTGCCAGGGGTCGACCCACAGCAGCGGGACGCCGGCCGGGCCGGATGCGATGGACAGCACGCGCTGCGCGGCGGCACCGCCGTCGACGACTCCGAGCAGTGCGAGCTCCGGCCGCACCTCGACGGTCGCCTGGGTGCGGAACTTCATGCGCTGCAGCCAGGTCGCGAGCGCGTCGGCGTCTCCGGCGTCGGCGATGAGCCACGTCGAGGCACCGTCGTCGACGACTCCCGCAGCGTGCTCCACACGACCCTGCGGATCGAGGACGAGAAGCTCGGTGCTCTCCCCCGGGGTCAGCCGTCCGAGCGCCTGAGAGGTGATCGAGTCGAGCCAGCTCAGCCGCTCGGGGCCGGCGACCTCGATGACGGTTCGATCGTCGAGCGGCACGATCGCATCGCCGGCGGCGAGGCGGCGCTGCTCGCGGAAGGCGTCGCCGAAGTGCGCGATCCCCGCCTCGCCCGCGACGGCACCTGCGATGTCGGCGAATCCGGCCACGTCAGACCCTCGCGAGCCGAGCTGAGGCGTGCGAACGCAGAGGGGTGCCGAGCGCCGCGATGTCCCAGGCCCAGAGCAGGTGCCCGTCGACGAGGCCGTACATGCGCGAGGCGCCGGCGTAGTCCTTGGCGCCCGCCGCGCGGACGACGGCATCCGTTCCGATGTCGATGCGCGGACCGTTGATCTCACCCAGGTACAGCTCGAGCATCCCGTCGGCGTGCGCGATCGAGACCTCGAGAGGGAAGCCGCCGGATGCTGCGCGCAGCGCCTCCACGTCGTCGACGTCTCGCGCCGCGGCGTCGCCGCGCGGGGGGAGCAGCCCGGGCCCGGCGTCCGCGTCGGTCGCCGGACGGCTGAGCCGCCAGAATCCCGACTCGGCGACGAGAGGGACCGACACCGCGTGGTCATCGCCGGTGAAAGTGGCGGTCGCGGCGTAGTTGAGGAAGGGTCCTCCGTCGTGACTGAAGCTCACGCGATGCGTGAACTCGCCCTGCAGCCGCTCGTCTCCGACGGGATAGTCGATGACGCCGGTGCCCTCCCAGACGCCGATCAGCCATGCCAGGGGTGCGAGATCTGCGGGGAGGTCGACGGGCAGCTCGAGCATCGCGCTCAGCGCTGGCCGCGGAAGAGGTTGCGCAGCACGACGACCGAGACGAAGACGATCGCGAGGCTCGCAAGGCCCAGCAGGCCGATGTAGAAGAGTTCGAGAGCCATGAGGTCCATGACCTCCACACTACCCTCCGTGCGCGCTGCTGTCGCGCGATCAGGAGACGAGGGCGGCGAGGCCGAACCCGACCGAGATCACGCCCATCACGAGGAGCGCCCCGAGAGCCCCGCCGGCAACCCTCAGGATGTACCCCTGCGTGCGTCCGTACCCGAGCTGGACGGCGAACGACAGCAGCACAACGCCGCCGAAGGCGACGACGAGCCACGGCACCCGCCACTCCTCCGGGACCAGGATGCCGATGGCGATCGAGGCTGCGAAGGCGACCGCCCAGACCACGAGCACGCCGACGAACGCGTTCCTCGGTGCGAGCGCAGGTTCCGTCATGACTCCATTCTCACCCATCCACGCCCGGTATCATGGCCCCACGGCGTACCCCGCCGTCTGGAAGGAGTGCGTGTGGCCCAGGTGCTGGTGTTGACCAATGCTCCGACTGCGGAGCAGGTGCTTCCCGCCCTGGAACTGCTCAGCCACCGCGTACGGCAGATCGCAGCCGAGCCGGCGCAGCTCGTGAGCGCTCCGGACTACGACGTCGTGATCGTCGACGGCCGCCACGACCTCGTCGGCGCGAAGTCGCTGTGCCGCCTGCTCCGCGCCGCCGGACAGGACGCCCCTCTCCTGCTCGTCGTCACCGAGGGCGGCATGAGCGCGCTCTCCGGGGACTGGGGTATCGACGACGTGCTGCTCGCCACCGCTGGTCCGGCCGAGACCGATGCGCGGGTGCGCCTCGCGCTCGCCCGGCGAGACGAGGTCGCCGAGCCCAGCCGTGTGCAGGCATCGGGTGTCTCGATCGACGAGCAGTCGTACTCGGCCAAGCTGCACGGCCGACCGCTCGACCTCACCTACAAGGAGTTCCAGCTGCTGCACTTCCTCGCCACGCACCCGTCGAGGGTGTTCACGCGCGAGCAGCTGCTCAGCGAGGTGTGGGGATACGACTACTTCGGCGGCACGCGGACGGTCGACGTGCACGTGCGGCGCCTCCGCGCCAAGCTCGGCGACCAGGAGCAGATCATCGGCACCGTGCGCAACGTGGGCTACCGCTTCAACGTCTACGACGACGAGACCGTCCCCGCGACCCGCTGAGCAGGCAGGCCCGTTCACACGCGCGACACCTCGCGGTGCTTAGATGTACCCCATGATCGATCCCGCTCTCGCCGACGCCGGTCTCGGTGATGCCGAAGACGACGACTTCGACGCCATCGAGGCACCCGACTCCCAGCTGCCGGACCACCGGTACCTCGACCGAGAGCTGAGCTGGCTCGCCTTCAACCAGCGGGTGCTGGAGCTCGCGGAGGACCCGAGCCTGCCGGAGCTGGAGCGCGCGAACTTCCTCGCCATCTTCGCGAGCAACCTCGACGAGTTCTTCATGGTGCGCGTCGCCGGGCTGAAGCGACGCATCGTGACCGGTCTCGCCGTGCCGACGAACATCGGCCGCTCCCCCGTCGATGCTCTCGCCGACATCTCCCGCGAGGCCCACGCCCTGCAACTGCGCCACGCCGACGCCTGGACGTCCCTCGTGCGGCCGGCTCTGGCGGACGCCGGCATCGAGATCACCGAGTGGTCCGACCTGACCGACACGGAGCGCGAGGCGCTCTCGGAGTACTTCGGCGCGCAGGTCTTCCCCGTGCTGATGCCGCTCGCGGTCGATCCCGCCCACCCGTTCCCGTACATCTCGGGACTCTCGCTCAACCTCGCCATCCGCATCCGCAACGCCCGCACCGGCCGGCAGGAGTTCGCACGTCTGAAGGTGCCGCCGATGCTGCCGCGCTTCGTGGAGGTCCCCGGGAGCGGCGAGATCAAGCGGTTCCTGCGCCTGGAGGAACTCATCGCCAATCATCTCGGCGACCTGTTCCCCGGCATGGAGGTGCTCGACCACCACGCGTTCCGGCTGACCCGCAACGAAGACGTCGAGATCGAGGAGGACGAGAGCGAGAACCTCATCCAGGCGCTCGAAGCCGAGCTGCTTCGGCGGCGCTTCGGCCCGCCCATCCGCCTCGAGATCACCGACGACATGGACGAGGTCACGATGGACCTGCTCGCCCGCGAGCTCGACATCACCGACCAGGAGGTCTATCGCCTTCCCGGGCCGCTCGACCTGCGCGGGCTGTTCGACCTGTCGCGGATCGACCGTCCGGACCTGCGCTACCCGCCGCACCTGCCGACGACGCCCGTGGCGTTCCAGCCGGGCGGGAACGAGACGCGCGCCGACATCTTCAAGGCGATCCGCAAATCCGACGTGCTGGTACACCACCCGTACGAGTCCTTCACGACCAGCGTCGTCGCGTTCCTCGAGCAGGCGGCGCGCGATCCGCATGTGCTCGCCATCAAGCAGACCCTGTATCGGACATCCGGCGACAGCCCGATCGTGCAGGCGCTGATCGACGCGGCGGAGGCCGGCAAGCAGGTGCTCGCGCTCGTCGAGGTCAAGGCGCGCTTCGACGAAGCGAACAACATCGTCTGGGCGCGCAAGCTCGAGAAGGCCGGCGTGCACGTCGTGTACGGGCTCGTCGGGCTGAAGACCCACTGCAAGCTCGCGCTCGTGATCCGCGAGGAGGAGGGCGTGCTGCGCCACTACTCCCACATCGGCACGGGCAACTACAACCCGAAGACCAGTCGCATCTACGAGGACTTCGGACTCTTCACCGCCGACCCCCAGGTCGGCAAGGACCTCACGCGTCTGTTCAACGAACTGAGCGGCTATGCGATCGAGAAGAAGTTCAAGCGGCTGCTCGTCGCTCCGCTGCACCTGCGCAAGGGTCTCGTCCGCCTGATCGACGTGGAGCGCAAGCATGCCGAGGCGGGGAAGTCTGCTCACATCCGCATCAAGGTCAACTCGATGGTCGACGAGGAGATCATCGACGCCCTCTACCGCGCGAGCGCCGCCGGCGTGAAGGTCGACGTCTGGGTGCGCGGCATCTGCAGCCTGCGCACCGACCTCGAGGGCGTCAGCGAGAACATCACCGTCCGCAGCATCCTGGGTCGGTATCTGGAGCACTCCCGGATCTTCGCGTTCGACAACGACGGCGACCCGCAGGTGTACATCGGCAGCGCCGACATGATGCACCGCAACCTCGATCGACGCGTCGAGGCGCTCGTGCGCGTCACCGACTCGAACCACATGAAGGAGCTGCTGGCGTTCTTCGATCTCGCCCTGGCTCCCGGCACCTCGTCGTGGCACCTCGGACCGGAGGGGGTGTGGACGCGCCACGCCGAGGATGCCGACGGCAAGCCGCTCGTCGACCTGCAGGATAAGACGATGGGCTCGATCCAGCGCCGCCGGCGCGCCCGGGCGGCGCGATGACTCCGCAGCCCACAGCGCAGGCGGTCCGTTCGAAGTGGACGGACAAGGCCGTGTACGCGGCCGGTGCCGTCGTGTGGCGTCTCGTCGACGACAAGCTGCACATCCTGCTGATCCACCGCACGAAATACCGCGACGTCACCCTTCCCAAGGGCAAGGTCGATCCGGGCGAGATGCTCGCCGAGACCGCGGTGCGCGAGGTGCACGAGGAGACCGGCATCCGCGTCTCGCTCGGCGTACCCGTCGGGGTGAGCCGCTACCACCTTCCGTCGAGCAAGCAGAAGGTCGTGCACTACTGGGCGGCCGAGGCCACCGATCGTGCGATCCGCGAATCGACGTTCGTGCCGAACAAGGAGATCGCCGCGCTCGAGTGGGTACCCCTGAAGAAGGCGCGCGCCCGGCTCAGCTACCCGGTCGATCACGAGATCCTCGACTTCTTCGCGAAGCTCGTGGACGACGGTGTTCTGCGTACGTTCCCCGTGATCGCGCTCCGGCACGCCAAGGCGCTGCATCGGTCGGAGTGGGACGGTGCGGATGCGGCTCGCCCGCTCACGGAGCGGGGACGACGCCAGGCCGACTCGATCGTCGGCCCGCTGCGGGCGTTCGGAGTGCGGCGCATCGTGACGAGCGACGCGGTGCGCTGCGTGCAGACCGTGAAGCCGCTCGCGAAGTCGCTCGACCGCAAGTCCGTGAAGACCGCGAAGATCAGCCAGGACGCCTGGGAGGACGGCACCGACGACCTGCGGTCCGTCATCGGTCGACGCGTGCGCTCGGGTAAGCCCGCGGTCGTGTGCAGTCACGGACCGGTGCTGCCCGGCATCCTCTCCGAGATCGCCCTCGCGACCGGCACGATCCAGGGGTCGTACGTCAGCAGCGCCGCCGACCTCGAGCCGGGAGCGTTCTCGGTCGTGCACCTGTCGTCGTCGAACCCCGGATCCGGGATCATCGCGATCGAGACGCACAGCCCGAAGGTCTGACGCCGATCGCACGACCGGCTGCGCAGAACGGGTGCCCGGATTCTCCGCGTGATCACGGGGTTCGCCCCCAGAGAGTCGCCGGTCGTTCACCTTCCGTTCACCTGCGCGGTCGAGTCTCGTTAACCGCCGCACCTAGCGTCACTGTGTGCCCTGCACCGGGCCCCACCCATCCATGATCGAAGGATCCACAGTGAAGATCTCCCGAATCGCACGTATCGGCGCCATCGGCGCCGTCGCCGCTCTCGCGCTCGCCGGCTGTGCCGCGAACGAGCCCAGCGGCGGATCGTCCGACGCCCCCAGCGACTCCACCCTCTCCGGCAGCCTCGACGCCACCGGTGCGTCCTCGCAGGAGGCCGCGCAGCAGTCCTGGGTCGCCGCCTTCCAGACGGCCAACCCCGATGTGACCGTCAACTACACCGCGACGGGCTCGGGCACCGGCCGCGAGAACTTCATCGCCGGCTCCTCCAACTTCATCGGCTCGGACCGCGCGTTCAACGCCGACGAGCTCGCCGCTGGCGGCTTCGGCTCCTGCGCCTCCGACGAGATCGTCGAGATCCCCGTCTACATCTCGCCCGTCGCCGTCGCCTTCAACCTCGAGGGCATCGACGAGCTGAACCTCGACGGCAAGACGCTCGCCGGCATCTTCGCGGGCACCATCACCAAGTGGAACGACCCGGCCATCGCCGACCAGAACGAGGGCGTCGAGCTCCCCGACCAGGCCATCGTGCCGGTGCACCGCGCCGACGCGTCGGGCACCCAGGAGACGTTCACCAAGTACCTCAGCGCCGTCGCCCCCGACGTCTGGACCTACGAGGCCGGCGACGAGTGGCCGCTCCAGTCCGGTGAGGCCGGAGACGGCACCTCGGGCGTCGTCGACGCGATCACCAACGGCTCGGGCTACATCGGCTTCGCCGACGCCTCGCGCACCTCGGAGCTCGGCCAGGTCGCCGTCGAGGTCGAGGGCGAGTACGTCGCCTACTCCGCCGAGGCCGCCGCCGCGCTCGTCGAGGCGTCGCCGCTCGAGGAGGGCCGCTCCGACCACGACCTCGCCTACGCGGTCGACCCGGCAGCCGCTCCCGCCGGCTCCTACCCGATCGCACTCGTCTCGTACCTCATCGGCTGCGTCGAGTACGACGACGCCGAGACCGCCGGCCTCGTGAAGGCGTACTTCGAGTACGTCGCCTCGGCCGAGGGTCAGGATGCCGCAGCCGAGGCCGCAGGCAGCGCGCCGATCTCCGACAGCCTGCGCGAGCAGATCAACACCGCGATCGACGCGATCGTCACCGAGTGATCGTGAGCTCAGCCAGGCGCTGAGCTCCGGTCCCGGCGCCCCCGGGTGTCGGTCGACAGGACCTCGACCGACACCCGGGGGCACCCGCATGAGAACACCCGACAGCCCCTCAGAGCACACCGTGGAGCCGCTCAGATGACCACCACCACAACGGGCCAAGAGACCCGTTCACCCGGGTCGCGCACCGCCCTGCGCCGACGGGGCGACCTCGTCTTCTCCGGCACCGCGCTCGGGGCCGGCATCGTCATCCTCATCACCCTCGCCGCCGTCGCGATCTTCCTCATCGTGCAGGCGATCCCCGCACTGTCGCCCGACACCTCGAACAATCACATCCTCGAGGGGCAGTCCTTCCTCTCCTGGGTGTGGCCGTTCGTCTTCGGCACGCTCTGGGCGAGCCTCATCGCGCTCATCATCGCCGCCCCGATCGCCATCGGCATCGCGCTGTTCATCTCGCACTACGCCCCGCGCCGACTCGCGGGTGTGCTGGGCTACATCATCGACCTGCTGGCCGCGGTGCCCTCGGTCGTCTTCGGCCTCTGGGGCGCCCTGACCTTCGCACCGATGCTCGTGCCCTTCTACAAGTGGCTGAACGAGAACCTCGGCTGGATCCCGCTCTTCAGCGGCACGCCCTCCGGCACCGGCAAGACGATCCTGACGGCATCCCTCGTCCTTGCGGTCATGATCCTGCCGATCATGACCGCGATCTGCCGCGAGGTGTTCCTGCAGACGCCGAAGCTCCACGAGGAGGCCGCCCTGGCCCTCGGAGCGACGCGCTGGGAGATGGTCCGCATGGCCGTGCTCCCCTTCGCCCGCAGCGGCATGGTCTCCGGCGCGATGCTCGGCCTCGGCCGCGCCCTCGGCGAGACGATGGCCGTGACGCTCGTGCTCTCGCCGCTCGGCATCATCACCTTCAACCTGATCAACCCGGAGAACCCGACGACGATCCCCGCGATCATCGCCCTGCGCTTCCCCGAGGCGCACGACGAGGGCGTCAACACCCTGATCGCGGCCGGTCTGATCCTGTTCATCGTCACCTTCGTCGTCAACTTCATCGCCCGCTGGATCGTCTCGCGTCGCGCCGAGTTCTCGGGAGCCAACTGACATGACCGCCACCATGACCCCCACCCCGGTCGCGGCGACCACGCACACGACCTCGGCCGGCCATCTCGCCAAATGGATGCCGTGGGCCCTGCTGCTCGTGGCCTTCGTCGTGTCGGGGACGATCTTCGCGTTCATGAACGCCGGCGGCGACCCCGCGGACTTCAACATCGCCCTGACGCTCGTCGTCGGGCTGCTGCTCTACATGCTGCTGATCTTCGTGGTCTCGTCCGTGGTCGAGAGCCGTCGTCACGCCGTCGACCGCCTCATGACGGCTCTGGTCTCCGGCGCCTTCGTGGTCGCGCTCCTACCGCTCGTCTCGCTGCTCTACACGGTCGTCGTGAACGGCCTCGCGCGCTTCGACGGCGAGTTCTTCAGCTTCTCGATGCGCAACATCGTCGGCGAGGGCGGCGGCGCCGTGCACGCCATCTGGGGCACGCTGCTCATCACCCTCGGCGCCACGATCATCTCGGTGCCGATCGGGCTGATGACCTCGATCTACCTCGTGGAGTACGGCGAAGGCCGCAAGCTCGCCCGAGGCATCACGTTCCTCGTCGACGTCATGACCGGCATCCCGTCGATCGTCGCCGGTCTGTTCATCTACTCGGTCTTCGCCCTCCTCGTCGGCCCGGGAACCCGCATGGGCATCATGGGTTCACTCGCTCTGTCGGTGCTCATGATCCCGGTCGTGGTGCGCGGCTCGGAAGAGCTGCTGCGCATCGTTCCGAACGAGCTCCGCGAGGCGGCCTACGCG
This sequence comes from Microbacterium sp. SZ1, assembly GCF_002362255.1. GTDB lineage: Bacteria > Actinomycetota > Actinomycetes > Actinomycetales > Microbacteriaceae > Microbacterium. The sequence goes on from NZ_LPVV01000013.1 coordinate 11,003, forward strand.
CTGGGCGTGCCGAAGTGGCTGACGATCCTCAAGGTCGTGCTGCCGACGGCGATCGCCGGCATCACCACCTCGATCATGCTCGCGATCTCCCGCGTCATCGGCGAGACCGCTCCGCTGCTGCTCACGGTCGGCATCGTGCAGGGGATGAACACGAACATGTTCAGCGGGCAGATGGCCACCCTGCCGGTGTTCTCGTACATGCAGGCGAAGTATCCCGGAATCCCCGTCGACGCCTACCTCGATCGAGCCTGGGCGTCCGCCCTGACCCTCATCCTCATCGTGATGGTGCTCAACCTGCTGGCGAGGATCATCGCCAAGGTGTTCGCCCCGAAGACTGCCGGCCGCTGAGCCGCCCCCAACCCGACTGAACAAGAAGGATCACTCGTGTCCAAGAGCATCGAAGTCAACGACCTTAACGTCTACTACGGCGACTTCCTCGCCGTCGAGGGCGTCAACATCGACATCAAGCCCAACACCGTCACGGCCTTCATCGGCCCGTCCGGCTGCGGCAAGTCCACGTTCCTGCGCACCCTGAACCGCATGCACGAGGTCATTCCCGGCGCGCGCGTCGAGGGCGAGGTGCTGATCGACGGCAAGAACCTGTACGGCGCCAGTGTCGACCCGGTGCTCGTGCGCCGTCAGGTCGGCATGGTCTTCCAGCGTCCGAACCCGTTCCCGACGATGTCCATCAAGGAGAACGTGCTCGCGGGCGTGAAGCTCAACAACGCCCGCATGGCAAAGAGCGACCAGGACGCGCTCGTCGAGAAGTCGTTGCGCGGCGCGAACCTCTGGAACGAGGTCAAGGACCGCCTCGACAAGCCCGGATCCGGCCTCTCGGGCGGTCAGCAGCAGCGTCTGTGCATCGCCCGCGCGATCGCCGTCTCCCCCGACGTGATCCTCATGGACGAGCCCTGCTCGGCGCTCGACCCGATCTCGACCTTCGCGATCGAGGAGCTCATCGCCGAGATCAAGCAGGAGTACACGGTCGTCATCGTCACGCACAACATGCAGCAGGCGAGCCGCGTCTCCGACAAGACGGCGTTCTTCAACATCGCCGGCACCGGCAAGCCAGGCAAGCTCATCGAGTACGACGACACGTCGACGATCTTCACGACGCCGTCCGTGCAGGCGACCGAGGACTACGTGTCCGGTCGCTTCGGCTGAGCACCGGTCTCCCACCTTCGGGAAAAACCAGGCGTTTCACCCCTCGGCCGGCGTGTCCCTCGTGGACACGCCGGCCGAGGCGTCTCCGCTCTGCGATTCCCCGCCTCTCCCCTTCTGCACGGGCGCAGGGCGGAGACGGTTCTGCACATCGGATGGCGCATTTGCGGCGCCCGACGGATCCGGATCCCGCGGTTCCGCGAGTATGCGCGCATGTCATTCATCCGCGCGGATGCCGCGCTCTGCTCGCTCGGACGGATGGCGCGGACGCGCGAGCTGCGGCTCCGCGGAGTGTCGGAGGCCGAGCTGACGCGGGCGGTGCGAGCCGGAGAGATACTGCGTCCGCGCCAGGGGGTGTACGCGCTGCCGGTGACGCCGGACGCGCTGCTGCACGCGGCAGAGCACGGCGGCACCGTCGGATGCTGCGAGGCGGGCCGACTCCTGGGGCTGTGGATTCTGCGGACGCCCCCGGAGCACCACGTGTGGATGGGCACTGCGGGCACGCCGCGTGGAGGTTGCGAGGGATGCCGGATGCACTGGGATGCGGGTCGCGTCGTCGTAGGCAGACTGCCACCGGTCCGGATCGTCCTGCTGCAGATCGCTTCCTGCGCCGACGAGGACACTGCGACCCCGCAGCACGCAGCAAAGACCTGCGGCGTGATGCCGCGGCGTCCGCTCTCGGCTTCGAGACCCTGCGATTCACCTATGCGATGGTCGTGCACCACTGGCCGACGGTGGAGCGAGCGATCCTCGGCGCGATGATCCGGCACGGCCTCCGCTGAGGGGAAGCGGAGAGACGCCGGAGCACCGCCGGCGTGCCACCGGGCGACACGCCGCCGAGCATCTCGCGAGTCTCCGTTTTCCGACGGGTGATGCTCAGTCGCGGGGCGAGAGGAGGTACTCGTTCAGCTCGGCCGTGAGAGTGTGGTCGACCGGGATCTCGACGTCGTCGACGGCCGTGACGGGAGCCGCCAGCCTGACACTCGACACGAGCCACGCGGCATCGACGGAGGTGAGATCGGATGCCGGGATGCGGTCGTACTCGGCGGCGAACCCTCGCGCGGTCAGATGCTCGTACACGCTCAGCTGGGTCGTGCCGTGGAGGATGCCGCCGTTCGGCGCGGGGGTGAGGAACCGATCACCGCGCCGGAGGATCAGCGAGGCGGTCGGCGCCTCCAGCACGTAACCGTCACGCGAGAGGAAGATCGCGTCGTCGGCGCCGCGACGGCGGGCCTCGCGCAGCGCCGCCATGTTCACGGCGTACGACAGCGTCTTCGCGCCGAGGAGCAGCCAGGGCGCTCGCTGCGCGACATCGAGGTCGTACCCGCGGTCGAGCGTGACGACGCGCACTCCGTTCTCACGGACGCCGGAGAAATCGGATGCCGGGGCGACGGTCACCCAGGCGGTGGGCGTCGGCCCGTGCTCGACCCCGCGGCTGAGGATGAGCTTGATGACGTACTCGCCGTCGCCGCAGCCGGCAGCGGCGACCCCGATGGCCTGGTGCCACTGCGCCTGGTTCGGCACCGGCAGGTCGCACAGGCGGGCCGAGTGAGCCAGGCGCTCGAGATGCGGGACCACCTCCTGCGCATGCCGGTCGACGACCCCGATCGACTCGAACACCCCGTCGCCGCGCTGCGTGCTGAGCTCGCCCACGCTCAACGCGGGGGCGGCGGCGTCGACCTTCGTGAAGGTGTCGGCGAAGTCGGTGCGGTCGGCGTCGACCTCTGCGGGGTCGATCATGAGAGCGAATCGCTGAGCCATGATGAGAGCCTACGACCCTGGGAATACCTGCCGCCGCATCGCGTTACACTGATACAGGCCGGGCCGCATAACCCCGGGCTCCAATTTTCGCCGCTGCGAGCGGCCTTCCGCCGAGAGGCGTTCTTGCGGCCCGGTCTTCTCATGTCTGGCCCCAGACACCGCCCGGACACCGCATCAGACGGTCAGGCCAGAGCCCCCTGGCGCCACAGCACGGCGGACGCCGAGAGATCCTGCGCATAGCTGCTGAGGCGGAGTGCCCGCGTGGTCAGCTCGCTCGCCCTGGCCGGCTCGGTCACCTCATAGTCGTCGGCGGTATGGGTCGCGCCGGACGACTGCACGCGGCAGAACGCCGCGGCACGGTCGAGGGCGACGGCGAAGTCACCACGGAACGCTCCCCGCAAGATCGTGTCGATCAGCACGACGAGCTCGTCGGGGTTGGCCGGCACCGGAGCGCCGGCGATGACGGCATCCGCCGACGGCAGCTCCACCCTCCCCCGTTCGTAGAGCAGCGCGGCGGTCTGCGGATCGGAATGGATCGCGAGCTGCAGCAGATACAGACGCCACAGGGCACCGGGCAGCGTTCGCGACGGCGCTTTCGACCACAGCTCGGCGATCTCGTCGATCCCGTGCTCGTCGGTGAACGCCACCAGGCGGTCCGCACTGACCCCGCTCTCGTCGGCGCGCACCCGAGTCAGGAGAGCGGATGCCGTGGCGTGCGCGACCCGCGTCTCCTCCGCCGGATCATGACGACCGACGAGGTTGTCGAAGGCGCTGCTCGGACGACGTACGGGGCGGGAGTGCTGCTCGGGCATCACTCCAGAGTACGCGCGCTTCGCGATCAGGCGGTCGGGATCGCGATGACCGGGTCGGTCGTCGGGGACCCGTCCGGCGAGCCGCCCGCCTGTTCGATCGTGACCGCGATCACGTCGCCCTCGTGCATCTCACCCGACAGCAGGGCGGTAGCCTCGCCGTCCTGGGCCTCGAAGACACCCGCGGAGATCGGCTGGTCACCTCGCACGAACCAGAGCTCGTAGTCCTGATCGTCGGGCAGCGATGCGATGCCGTCCGCCACGAGCACGGCCTCGCCGACCGAGGCCGACCAGTGCGCCGTGGCCGTCCCACCGTCGGCCAGCTCCACGCTGGCCTGCTGGGCGTCGTCGGCGGACTGGATCTCCTGCAGCGCCACGACACTCGCCGGGCGATTCAGGTAGTCGTTGAGCGCGACCGTGCCGACACCGACTCCGACGAGCAGCGCGAGGCAGGCAGCGAGAGCGAAGAGCACGCGCAGGCGTCGTGCCGGCGCCTCGGCACCGGTCTCTCCGCCGAGTGCGGGACGGTGACTCGCCGCGGTGGACGCCTGATCATCGCCCTCCTCGGAGTCGGCTTCGCGGGCGGAGCCGGCGGCATCCGCCGCCTCGACGAACACCTCGCCGTTCTGGGGCGTCGTCGCGATCCGGGCGAGCAGCGACGCGCGGAGGTCAGCCGGCGGCGCGACCGGAGCCACACCCTCGGCGAGCAACGCCGCGACCGCGGCATCCGCATCGGCGATCTTCTGCCACTCCGGGTTCGCGGCCAGGGCGGCGTGATAGCGCTGCTGGTCGTCGGGCGACAGCGCGCCGAGCGCCGCGCCCGCCGCGAGCTCTGCGAATTCGTTCTCGTTCATGCTGTCACCCCCATGGCTGTGCGCAGACGGCTGAGTCCGTCCCGCATCCGTGTCTTGATCGTCCCCAGCGGGGCTCCGAGGAGCACCGCGACTTCGTTCTGACTGTATCCGCCGAAATACGCGAGGACGAGCGCTTCGCGCTGCGCCTCGGGAAGACCTGCGAGCGCGTTCCTGACCTTCTCGCCCTCGATGCCCAATTCGACCCGTTCCGCCACACTGTCGTGCGCGACCCCGATATCCCTGTACCCGGCCTTCACATCCCTGTCCGCGCTGGACTGGGATGCTCGGACCCGGTCGACCGCACGGCGGTGCGCGATCGTCATGACCCAGGTTCTTCCCTGACCCTTGTTCGGAGCGAAGCGCGTAGCGGATTGCCAGATCTCGAGAAAGACCTCCTGGAGGACCTCCTCGCTCTGCGAGCGGTTCACCAGCACCCGGAGGATCAGGCCGAACACACGAGAGGAGAGGGAGTCGTACAGCTCCGCGAGAGCGCGCTCGTCACCCTCGCCTATGCGTATGAGAAGGTCGGCGACGGCATCCCTCGCCGTACCGTCCTCGGGTACGTCCATCCCGTCGATGACCATCTGTACAAGCATGCCGCATCCTCCTGCCTTTCCCGCGCACCGTCACCGGAACGTGAGGGAAAAGAACCGCTCGTGACAGGTTCGTGACCCTGGGGCGAAACGGATTGGAAGAGCGATGCGCGAGATCCGTCCGAACTTTTTCCCATCCGATCTCCGAGGGGTTCCGAACAGCTGTCAACGCCACGGAGAGGCCGTGGCTCAGTTTCTGAAGGAGCACGAGATGTTCAGCACCAAGAAGAAGGTCACCGCAGCGATCACCCTGGGTCTGGCAAGCGCGTTCGTCCTCGCCGGATGTTCCATGGGCGGCGGCTCGTCCGACGAGCCGATGGAGTCCTCCGCACCGGAGACGTCGGAGTCGACGGCTCCCGAGACGATGGACCCGGCGGCCGACCTCGTCGGCCCCGGCTGCGCAGCGTACGCCGAGCAGGTTCCGGACGGCGCCGGCTCCGTCGAGGGCATGTCGAAGGACCCGGTCGCAGTCGCCGCGTCGAACAACCCCCTCCTCACCACGCTCGTCTCGGCCGTGAGCGGTCAGCTCAACCCCGACGTGAACCTCGTCGACACCCTGAACGGTGACGAGTTCACCGTCTTTGCTCCGGTCGACGACGCCTTCGCCAAGATCGACCCGGCCACCATCGAGTCGCTCAAGACCGACAGCGCGACCCTGAGCTCGATCCTCACGTACCACGTGGTCCCCGGCCAGATCGCCCCGTCCGACATCGACGGAACGCACACCACCGTGCAGGGCGCTGACCTCACCGTCACCGGCAGCGGCGACGACATCATGGTCAACGACTCCGCCGCGGTCATCTGCGGTGGCGTCCAGACCGCCAACGCCACGGTGTACCTCATCGACTCGGTGCTGATGCCCCCGATGTGATCCCGTCATACCGAGGAGCACTCTCGGTAACCGTCTCGCCACCAGGGGGAGGGCGGTGAGATGAACCAGGGGCCGTCGACGATGCGAATCGTCGGCGGCCCCTTCTTCGCGCCCCTAGACTGGGGGGACGGGCCTCTAGCTCAGTTGGCAGAGCATCGGACTTTTAATCCGCGGGTCGTGGGTTCGAGCCCCACGGGGCCCACCGCACAGCTACCGCCCGGACCGCGATCTCGTTAGCACCCGCCCCGGGATCCGGCCACCCCCTTTTCCGCGTCGCCCCCTCGCGAGAGGGTCGAAGAGTTCCCGAACCGGGAACCCAGACCTCCACGAAAGGACGCATCATGGCGACTCTGACCGACAGCCGCGTGGCATTCCTCGCGACCGATGGATTCGAGGACAGCGAGCTGACCAGCCCGTGGGAGGCCGTGCAGGCCGAGGGCGCGAGCGCGACCCTCATCGCCCCCGAGGGTCAGCAGATCACCGGCAAGAACGGGCACGTGCAGCACGTGGATCTGACGGCGGACGCGGCGAAGGCCGATGAGTTCGACGCGCTGGTCCTGCCGGGCGGCGTCGTGAACGCGGATCACCTGCGTCTCGACGAGCCGTCGATCGCGCTTGCCCGGACGTTCTTCGAGCAGCACAAGCCGGTTGCCGTCATCTGCCACGGCGCCTGGATCCTCATCGAGGCGGGCGTGGTCGACGGACGCACGCTCACGAGCTACCCGAGCCTGGCCACCGACCTCCGCAACGCCGGCGCCACCTGGGTCGACGAAGAGGTGCACGTGGACAACGGTCTCGTCTCGAGCCGCACGCCCGATGATCTGCCCGCGTTCAACGCGAAGCTCGTCGAAGAGGTGGCGGAAGGCAAGCACGCCGGCCAGACGGCCTGATCTCCCCTTCTGCGAACCGGCGGTCCGGGGTCACGCGCTCGATCGAGCGCGATGACGCCGGACCGCCGCTCTGTTCGCGCAGCGGACCGAGCAGAACCGCTGCCGGCCGTTGCGGGTGATGTCGACGACCACGTTGGTGCACGGTGGGGCCTCGCATCGACCGAGGCGATCCATCCCCCTGGTCACCAGGTGCAGAGACGTGCCGACGGTGATGATGCCCCGGAGGACGAAGGGCAGCGACGGCACGTCGTCGCGGTAGTGCAGGTGCCAGCCCTCGCCGCTGTGATTCGTGAGGCGAGGATAGGCCGCGGCTTCGGCCATCTGGTCGTTCAGGAGTCGGGCCCGCTCCCCCGGGTCGGACTGGTCGACGACCTCCAGCCAGTCGTCGATCACGTCGCGCACACGCTCGTGGTCGTCGGGCGCCGGCGGGAAGACCATGGTCATTCCCATCGACAGCGTCCGCACCTCGATGGCTGCGCGATCGGCGGGCCAATCGTTCGCGAGCGAGGCGGCCAGCAGCACCGCGTACTCGCCGTAAGGGTTGAGATGCATAAGGCCATTACATCACGCTGGATGCATGACCTCACTGCACACGCTCCCGGTACCCCATCCCACTTCTGCGGCACATGAGCACGCATGGCTCATCGAGTCGCGCCACGCGACCAGCGAAGGCGTCGTGCTCTACGTCCGATGCGGCGACTGCGGAACCCGCCGCGTCGACCTCCAGGCTTTTCCGGCCATGCCCCCGGCGGCCCTGAGCGTCGAGCTCGACGCACGCTGAGGTCAGGCGGTCAGGCAGTCAGCTCCACGAGCGTGCGGACCGTGCGCAGGTTCCGCGCAGTGCCGGCGACCCCCAGCGCCCGGTCGAGCACGGCCTTCGTGAGACGCGTGTTCTGCACCCCGCCCTCGCCGTAGTCGATCCACAGTTCGCGCCCCATGAGCACGATGCGCTCCCCCGGCACGAGCCGCTCCGTCAGCGTCTCGACGGCCCCGTCGCCTGCGTCGCCCTCGAGGAACATGGCGTGCAGCATCTTCTCCGACGCCTCCGGGAACGGATGCGTCGATGCAGCCGCAGCGAGCTCGCTGTGGGTGCGATGGATGACGGGGGTGTCGACGTCGAACTCCTCGGCGATGATGGCGCGTACGCGGGCACACGCGGCATCCGGGTCCGACGGGGTCGCGCAGATGACGTTTCCACTCGCGATGTACGTCGAGACGTCGCCCAGCTCCGGTGCCAGCACCTCGCGCAACCTGGCCATCGGCACCTTGCCCCGGCCGCCGACGTTCACGGCGCGCAGCAGCAGGACGCTGCGGGTCATGCGTCGCCACTTTCCACGAGCACGGCGCCCGCATGCGCCAACTCGGCCAGCGCCGACCGGCTCGATCCCGGGGCGACACCTGCGACGAGGTCGGTGAGGATCCGCACCTGCACGCCGTGAGCGATCGCATCGAGCGCCGATGCGCGGACGCAGTGATCGGTGGCGATTCCGACGACGTCGGCTTCCATCACGCCCGCTGCCGTCAGGATGGCACCGACGGTCTCGCCCTTCTCGGTGCGCCCCTCGAACATCGAGTACGCCGGGATGCCCTGACCCTTGTGCACGTGATGGGTGACGGCGTCCGTGTCGAGGAGCGGGTCGTACTCGGCGCCTTCCGTGCCGGCGACGCAGTGCACGGGCCAGGAGTCGATGAAGTCGGGATCGTCGTGGAAGTGCCCGCCGTTGTCGCCCTCCGCGTCGTGCCAGTCCCGTGACGCGATGATGACCTCGTAGTCGCCGGCGTGGGCGTCGAGGTAGGCGGAGACGGCGGATGCCACGGCATCCCCACCCGCGACGGCCAGCGCGCCGCCCTCGGTGAAGTCGTTCTGCACGTCGACGATGAGGAGCGCTCTACTCATGCTCCGAGCGTACGCCGGAGTGAATCGGTGCGGGGAAACCAGAAGGCCCCGTGATGTTCTTCGCATCACGGGGCCTGGTGGAGCCGCTTGTCAGAATCGAACTGACGACCTTTTCATTACGAGTGAAATGCTCTGCCGACTGAGCTAAAGCGGCGCGATCATCGATATTACCCGTTCCGGACGCGCACCGCGAATCGAGGTCGGTTCGGCTCGCGCAGGATCGACGTCACTCGCAGCGCAGACCGTCTTCGGGCACGGTGTCGTCGAGCAGGAAGGCCTCGACGGCGCCGTCGACGCATGCGTTGCCCTTGTTGTATCCGGTGTGCCCCTCGCCCACTCGCGTGATCAGAACACCTTCGGACAGCTGGTCGGCGAGCGACTCCGACCACTCGTACGGCGTGGCGGGGTCATTGGTCGTACCCACCACGAGGATCGGCCCCGCACCCTCCGCGGTGATCTCCCCGCGAGTGCCGGTGGGCGGATACGGCCACACCTCGCACGAGTCGGGGCCGTCCCAATAGGGCGCGATGGTCGGGGCGCCCTCGGCGATCTTGGCCGACGTCGTTGCCTCCGCGGCCGGGTCGTCCTCGACGGGGTAGTCCATGCAGTTGTAGGCGCGGAACGCCTCCGAGGAGTTGTCGATGTAGCTGCCGTTCTCCCGCCCGTTGTAGAAGTCCGCGAGCAGGAAGGCCGTCGAGGGATCGCCCTGCAGCGCCTCGTCGAACGCCTGCGTGAGATACGTCCAGCTGTCCTGCGAATACAGGGCGGCGATGATCGCGGTCATGAGGGCATCGGCTCCCAGCATCCGCCCGTCGCCGTTCTCGAGCGGCACGGCGTCGACGCTCGCGAGCAGCGCGCCGAGGTCGGTCATCGCCTCGTCGACCGAGCCGTTGAAGGGGCACCCGCCGGAATCGAGGCAGTCCTGCATGTACGCGCGCAGCGCGGATTCGAAGCCGAGAGCCTGTGTGGCCCCGACGTCGAGTCCGGACACCGACGGATCGATCGCGCCGTCGAGCACGAGGCGACCGGCCTTCTCGGGGTAGAGGTTCGCATACGTGGCGCCGAGGAACGTGCCGTACGAGAACCCGAGGTAGTTCAGCTGCTTGTCGCCCAGGACCGCACGGATCAGGTCCATGTCGCGCGCGGCATTGATCGTCGTGATGAACGGCAGGATGCCGCCGCTGTTCGCCTCGCACGCATCGGCGAACTCCTTGTGCGCCGCCAGCAGCTCGGCCTCCCATTCGGCACTGCCGCGCGGAGCGGACGGGATCGAGTACAGGTACTCGTCCATGCCCGCGGCGTCGAAGCAGGTCACGGCCGTCGACTGCCCGACGCCTCGCGGGTCGAACCCGATCACGTCGAAGTTCTCGATGAGATCGGCGCCGACCGCGAAGTCGAGGCTGTCGCGGATGAGGTCGACGCCGCTGGCGCCCGGACCGCCGGGGTTCGTGAGCAGCGAGCCCTTCGCGGTTCCCGTCGCCTGGTGGCGGACGACCGAGAGCGTGATCTCGCCATCAGCGGGATTCTCCCAATCGAGCGGCGCGGTGACGTCGGTGCAGTCGAAGCCGGTGCCGCACTGGGTCCAGCTGAGGGTCTGCCCGTAGAAGGGCATGAGGTCCTCGCTGACGCCCTCCGTGTCGGGCGCGTTGGTGACGGAGGGCTTGGGCTCCGCCCCCTCGGGGATCATGGCGTAGAGACAGCCGGAGAGCGCGACGGATGCCACGGCGAGGCCGGCGACGGTCGCGAGGACGCGGCGGAAGCGGGAAGTCTGTCGGTCGGTCACGGTGTCCTCCCGCTCGTGACGGTCACGAGCAAGCTCTCCAGGGCGAGCAGCGGTGCGACGTTGCGCTCCAGCGACTGGCGGGTCTCGGCAAGGTGGTCAAGTACGACAAGGGTACGTGTCTCGGGCCACGCGGACGCGAGCGCGGCGAGCTCGTCGCGGAGTTCGCTGTTGATCAGCTCGTCGCGCCCGAACTGCAGCATGACGACGTCGCGGAACAGCGACTGCAGGTCGGTGAGCACGCGGTCGATCCCGTCGCGCAGGCTGCGGGTGGCGCGCTTCTTCTGCTCGTCTTCGAGCGCCGAGATCTGCGACCGCAGGGCAGGCGGCACGGCCTGCCCCTCGGCGATGCCGACGGTGCGCAAGAGCGTCGCCCTCTCGGCGGCGTCGCGCTCGGCTGTGAGCGCCTTCGCGTCGTCGGTCGCCGCCTGGATGATGCGCCCGGCTACCTCGACCGCGTCGTTGACGCCGCGGACGCCGATCACCGAGCGCAGCGTCTCGTCGCGACGACGACGCGCCGCATCGTCGGTGGCGAGACGCTGCGCCATGCCGATGTGCCGCTGCGCATGGCGCGCGGCCTGTTCGGCGACGGCCGCGTCGACGCCGGTGCGGACGGTTATCAGGCGTGCCACGTCCGCGACGTCGGGTTCGCGGAGACGAAGCGACCGCACGCGCGATCGGATGGTCGGCAGCAGGTCCGCCTCGCTCGGCGCGCAGAGCACCCAGACCGTCTGCTCCGGAGGCTCTTCGAGCGCTTTGAGCAGCACGTTGGAGGTGCGCTCGACCATGCGATCGGCATCCTCGACGACGATCACGCGGTAGCGGCCGGCTGAAGGCGCGAAGTACGAGCGCTCGACGAGCGACCTCGCCTCCGCGATGGTGATGATGACCTTGTCGGTACGCAGCGCGGTGACGTCGGGGTGCGTACCGGCGAGGACCTGCCGCATCGTGGCCTCGTCGTCGGGCCGATCGGCGATCAGCGCGGCGGCGAACGCGTAAGCGAGCGTGGAGCGGCCGGAACCGGGCGGTCCCGTGATCAGCCAGGCGTGCGAGAGCGCAGCGGGATCGGATGCCGCGGCGCGGAGGGTCTCGACCGCCGCGTCCTGCCCCCAGACATCGGCCCAGGGAAAGGGCGGAGATACGGTCTGGGGCATGCACTCAGCCTAATCGGCGGCACCGACGTCCGTGAGCGTCGGATCCCGCTCGTCAGCGCAGCAGACCCTGCACCCTTTCGCGGATGCGGTCGGCGATCCGTTCCGGCGCTTCGGCGGCGTCGAGCACGACGAATCTGTCGGGTTCGTCAGCGGCCAGCGCGAGGAACGCGTCGCGCACCCGGCGGTGGAACTCGCCCTTCTCCGCTTCGAGGCGGTCGAACGGCTTGTCGGCGGAGTCGAGCCTCGTCCGCGCGGCGTCGGGGTCGAGGTCGAGGAGGATCGTCAGGTCGGGGAGCGCACCCTCAGCCGCCCACAGCGAGAGGTCTCGGATCTCGGTGGCGTCGAGCACCCGGCCCGCGCCCTGGTAGGCGACCGACGAGTCGAGATAGCGATCCTGGAGCACGATCTCGCCGCGCGCCATGGCAGGACGGACGACCGTCGCCACGTGATGCGCGCGATCGGCGGCATAGAGAAGGGCCTCGGCCCGCGGAGCGATGTCACCGCGGTGGTGCAGCACGATGTCGCGGATGAGCTGACCGACCTCAGACCCTCCCGGCTCACGGGTGCGGACGACCGCGCGACCCGTACCGGTCAGCCACTCGGCGAGCAGGTTGGCCTGCGTGGTCTTGCCGGAGCCGTCCCCGCCCTCGAGCGTGACCCAGACCCCGCGCTCCGAGGTCACGAACCGACCCTCACTTCGATCGGTCCGCTCACTCGGAGCGCTTCTTCGCGGCGTTCGCCGCACGGGTCGCCGCGGCCTTCTTGGCCGCCGCCGAGCGAGCGGCTGCCTTCTCGGCGTCCGTCTGCGGTTTCTTGGCCGCGGGCTTCTTCGCCGCAGGCTTCTTGGCGGGCGCCTTCTTCGCCGGCGCCTTCTTCGCGGCGGCACCGCGTGCGCCGCGCTTCGGGGCCGGACCCTTGGCTCGCTTGTCGGCGAGCATCTGCACCGCGATCTCGAACGTGATGTCCTCGGGCTTCTGCCCACGCGGAATGGTGACGTTCGTCTCACCGTCCGTCACGTACGCGCCGAACCGTCCGTCGCGGATGCGGATCGGCTTGCCGCTCACGGGATCGGCTTCGAACTCGGCGAGTGCGCTCGACGCCCTGCGGGCTCCGGCGCCGTACTTGGGCTGCCTGTAGATCTCGAGCGCCTGTTCGAGCGTGACGTCGAAGATCTGCGATTCGCTCTCGAGGGAGCGCGAGTCGGTGCCCTTCTTGAGGTACGGACCGTAGCGGCCGTTCTGCGCCGTGATCTCATCGCCGGATTCGGGATCGGTGCCGACCACGCGCGGCAGGCTCAGCAGCTGAAGGGCCGTGTCGAGGTCGATCGTATCGACCGACATCGAGCGGAAGAGCGACCCGGTGCGCGGCTTGGGCGCAGCATCCTTCTTCGCTCCGCGCTTGGGCTTCGGCTTCTCGACGACCTCACCGGTGGACTCGTCGACATCGGCGTCGTCGGACACCGGGTCGTTCTCCTGCACGTAGGGTCCGAACCGGCCGTCCTTGACGACGATGACCTTGCCGTTCTCGGGATTCACGCCGAGCACGCGGTCGCCTGCGACGGGAGCGTCGATGAGCTCCTGCGCCTTCTCGGCCGTGAGCTCGTCGGGGGCGAGGTCTTCGGGAACGTTGACGATGCGCGGCTTCTCGTCGGGCGCGGTGGGGTCGACCACTTCGAGGTAGGGACCGTACTTGCCGAAGCGCAGCGTCGCCGTGTCGGTGATGCGCGTCGAATTGAGTGCGCGGGCGTCGATCTCGCCGAGATTGTCGACGACCTGTCGCAGGCCGACCTGCTGGTCGGAGCCGTAGTAGAAGGAGCGCAGCCACTCGACGCGCTTCTGCTCGCCGCGCGCGATCGCGTCGAGGTCGTCTTCCAGCGCTGCCGTGAAGTCGTAGTCGATGAGGTCGGCGAAGTGCTCTTCGAGCAGTCGCACGACGCTGAAGGCGAGCCACGTCGGCACGAGCGCCTGGCCGCGCTTCGTGGCATAGCCTCGGTCGATCACGGTGCCGATGATGCTCGCGAACGTCGAGGGGCGCCCGATGCCGTGCTCCTCGAGCGCCTTCACGAGCGAGGCCTCGGTGTAGCGGGGCTTCGGCGTCGTGCGATGGCCCTTGGCCTCGGCATCCGACATCCGCAGTTCATCGCCGACCGCCACGACGGGCAAAGACTGCTCGTCGGAGGTGTCCTGAGAATTCCGCTTCTCGTCGCGTCCTTCTTCGTACGCCTCGAGGAAGCCCTTGAAGGTGTAGACGGTGCCGGAGGCCGTGAACTCGACGCTCTGCGTGTCGAGCTCGGGCGTCGACGACGTGTCGACCGCGACGGTGACGGTCGTGGTCTCGTACTTCGCGTCCGCCATCTGGCTCGCGACCGTGCGCTTCCAGATGAGGTCGTAGAGGCGGAACTCCTCGCGGTCCAGTTCCGACGACACCGACGAGGGCGTGCGGAAGGTCTCGCCGGAGGGACGGATGGCCTCGTGAGCCTCCTGGGCGTTCTTGCTCTTCGACTTGTACACGCGCGGCTTGAGAGGCACGGCGGTGTCGCCGTACAGCGCGACCGCCTGGCTCCGCGCCGCCTGCACCGCCTGGGTGCTCAGCGCCGTGGAGTCGGTGCGCATATAGGTGATGTAGCCCTTCTCGTAGAGACGCTGGGCGACGCTCATCGCCTGCTTCGCGCTCATCGAGAGTTTGCGCCCCGCCTCCTGCTGCATCGTGGAGGTGGTGAACGGCGCGTAGGGGCTCCGGGTGCCCGGCTTCGCCTCGACCTTGGATACGGTGCCGACGCCCTCGGCGTCGACCGCGAGTGCGAGCGATGCGGCCCTCTTCTCGTCGAGGACGACGACGGCCTTCTTGAGCTTTCCGGCGTCGTCGAAGTCGGTGCCCCTGGCGAGCTGGCCGCCGTCGACGCGGACGAGCCGGACACGGAACCCGGAGGTCGACGACGCGAGCGCCTCGACATCCCAGTAGTCGGCGGAGACGAAGGCCATGCGCTCTCGTTCGCGCTCGACGATCATCCGGGTCGCGGCGGACTGCACGCGGCCTGCGGAGAGCCCCGTCTTGACCTTGTACCAGAGAACCGGGGAGACGTCCCACCCGTACAGGCGGTCGAGGATACGGCGCGTCTCCTGCGCATCGACGAGGTCGGTGTCGAGTTCGCGGGTATTGCCGACGGCGGCCTGGATCGCATCCTTCGTGATCTCATGGAACACCATGCGCTTGACCGGCACCTTGGGCTTGAGGGTCTCGAGCAGGTGCCACGCGATGGCCTCGCCCTCGCGGTCCTCATCAGTGGCGAGCAGGAGCTCGTCGGCGGTCTTCAGCGCGCGCTTGAGCTCGGCGACGGTCTTGGTCTTGCGGTCGGAGACGACGTAGTACGGGTCGAAGTCGTTGTCGACGTCGATCGAGTACTTCCCGTACGCCTGCTTGTCGGCGGCGGGGATGTCTTTCTTGTCGGCGAGGTCACGAATGTGACCGACCGAGCTGAGCACCTCGTAGCCGTCACCGAGGTACCCCTGAATAGACCTCATCTTCGTCGGGGACTCGACGATGACCAGCTTCTTGCCTTGAGCCAAGGGTGCATCCTTTCTCCGAAGCACACCATACACACCGCCGTGATGGGTTGGTCACAGCGGCGACCTGCGTTCTCGCGGGACCGCGCTTCGCGCCGACGTCATCTCTCCTCGGGTGGCCCGGCACGGGCGCGGGAGACGGCGGCGAGTCCAGCGTACGCCGCCTGGACCTGCACGGTCGCCACGAGACCGGCCAGCGCGCAGCTCGTCACGCGAGCACCGGATGCCGCCGCGACGCGCGCGGCGAGTGCGCAGGGGTCGTCCGCTGCGACCACGGCACCGCTCGCGGCATCCGCTGCGGCGAGCGCCGCGGCGTCGGCGGCCCCCGCGGCCCGCTGCGCGGTGACGGCGGAGCCTCCGATCGCCGCCAGTCCGATCGAGAGCGTGGCCGCGACCGCCAGCAGTCCGGCCCCCAGGGCTGTGCCCGCCATCATCGTCTCCGGTGGGCGGCATCACGGGCGTCCATCACAGACCTCCGGCGAGGGCGCAGCTCGACGCGCGGAGAGGAAGCCGGACCGCGGCGATGGCGACCTCGCTGTGCGCGGTGACGCAGACGAGGTCGGCGGCGGTGCGGCTCGCCATGCCGGCCCCTGGGACGGCCCTCGCCACCGCTGCCGCCGCCCTGCCCGCATCCTCTCCCCGACCGAGCAGTCTCGCAGCGTCGGCCGCCGCATCCTGCAGCGCGACCTGGCGCGACGCCGCGCCGAGCGCACCGGCCCCCAGCAGGAGGACCAGCAGCACGGCGGGCAGCGCGAGAGCGAGTTCCGCGGCGACCGACCCCCGATCGCCGCCCGGTCGACCCGTCACGCGACACCGACACGTCATGAGACGGTGAGCGCGCGGCGCACGATGTCGGTGAGGATGCCACGCACCTCACCCGACCGCAGGATGACGACGAGCAGGCCGGCGAAGGCCACCGCCGCCATGGTGGTGATGGCGTACTCGGCTGTCGCCGCCCCGCTCTCGTCGCCGAAGAGCGATGCCGCGCGGCGGCGGGTCAGTGTGGGGATCGTGCTCATGGTGTTCCTCTTTCTCTAGGTCTTTCTCGTGAGTGCGGTCAGAACGGCAGGGGCGTCGAGGCGAGCACGCTGAGCAGCAGCGGCGCGACCCCGAGCAGGAGGAAGGCGGGCAGGGTGCACACGCCGAGCGGTATCAGGAGTCGGGTGGAGAGCCGCGCGGCACGCAGTCGCCCTTCGACGCGCGACGCGTGCCTTTCCTGCGCCGCCGACGCCCGGAGGAGCTCGACGGCGGGCACGCCCGCCGACCGGGACAGATCGAGAACGGTCCGCAGCCGATGCCCGTCGTCGAGGCACGATGCTCCGGTGTCGTCGACGAGGCGGAGCGCGCGGTCGACGGAGGCTCCTCCCGACAGCGCCACTGCGACCAGTTCCGCCTGCATCCCCGGCGTGCCCGGCCTCGGACGTGCTCTCTTGAGCAACTGGGCTGTCCAGGCACGCGCGGCGAGCACGAGGACGAGCCCGGCCACCAGGCATCCCACTCCGAGCGGGCTCGTCGTGACGATGCCGAGGGTGTCGAATCCGAGCGCGAAGCCGAGGAGGAGGCCGGCGAACGGCATCCACAGAAGCAACCGCGCGGTACCTGCGGGCTCCGCTAGCGCGATCCGCACGTCGTCCGCAGCGGCTGCGGCATCGCGAAGGGTGTCTGCGATCGTCCGCAGCACCTCGGCGAGCGGGGCACCGACGGTCGTGGCGACCTCCCACGCCGCAGCGAGATCGCGCCATGCTCCTCCCTGCGCCTCGATCGCGGACACGAGCGCTTCCCCCGCGTCGACGCGCTCGACGATCGACACCGCGTGCGGGTCGCCGAGGTCGGCGATGTGCCGCCACGCGACCATGGGAGCGGCGCCGGCCTGCAGCAGCACCGCGAGGGTCTGTACGGTGGTCGCCGGATCCGTGCCCTGCGGGGTCGATCTGCGGCGCAGAAACCTCACCACGGCTGCACCTCTTCTATACCGAGGCGATCGCCTTCCAGAGTGAGCGTGCCCGCGCGCTCGATGCGCCTCATCCCGTCGGGGTCCCTGTGCAGGTGCAGCACGATCCCGAAGGCGCTGACCGCCTGTCGGGCGAGAGCCGTGGCATCCAGCCCCGCGAGCGCGCCGAGCGCCTCCAGGCGAGCCGGCACGTCGCCGAGCCCCGAGGCGTGAAGTGTTCCCGCGCCGCCGTCGTGCCCGGTGTTCAGGGCGCTGAGCAACTCGCGCACCTCCTCACCGCGGCACTCCCCCACGATGAGGCGGTCGGGCCGCATGCGGAGCGATTCCCGCACGAGGCGAGCGAGGCTGATTCCGCCCGCACCCTCGAGGTTCGGCTGCCGCGCCTCGAGGGCGACGTGATGCGGATGGCGAGGGGAGAGCTCGGCGACGTCCTCGATCGTGACGATGCGCTCGTTCTCGGACGCAGCGGTCAGCAGCGCGGAGAGCAGCGTCGTCTTGCCGGTGCCCGTTCCCCCAGAGATCAAGACGTTCGTACGATCCCGCACGAGGCCGAGCAGCCACCGCTTCTGCCTGTCGTCGATCGATCCGAGGGCGGCGAGCGCATCGAGGTCGGCGACCCCCGCCCTGGGCACTCGCACCGACAGTGCGGTACCGGACGCCGAGACGGGGGCGAGCACCGCATGGACGCGGATCCCCGACGCCAGCCGCACGTCGACGCATGGCGCCTGGTCGTCGAGGTGGCGCCCGCCGAGGCCGACCAGGGCGACGGCGAGGTCGCGGACCTCCCGTTCCGAGGCCCGCCACCCCTGGACGGCCTCCGTTCCCCTCCCTCGGTCGACGAACAACCCGAGCGAGCCGTTCACGAACACGTCGGTGACATCCCCGTCGGCGCAGAACTCGGCGAGCGGCCCGAAGGCGGGGTCGAGCGGGGCCCGGGTGCTCGCTTCGCCGACCCCGGGGTGGGTGACCGCGTCGCGCGGCTCGATGACGAATCGGTGGCTCATGGCTCGACGCTAGACAGCGCCAGCGGATCGCGGACGGGCGATCGGCGGGCGTCCGCAGAAGCTGTGCGGAACGTCTCTGCGGCATCATCGGTGCAGAGGTGGTGCGGATACGACGCGGAGACGGTCCGCCTCCGGCCCGGCGCAGACACGAGAAAGGCGGCACCTCACGGGGGGAATGAGATGCCGCCGACGGCGACCCTTTCGGGGGAATCGGGCACGCCAAGGCCGGAATGAAGAATTCGGCTGTCGTCGAGTGTACGCAGGGCGACCGTCCTCACAAAACCGGCTCCCGTACCGACTTTCGGCAGTATGCGATGGCATCGGCCGGGACTAGATTCGCCCTCACGCGATCGATCACGGACTCGGTCGCGCCCGTACGACCCGCACGCCGCAAAGGAGCGCCTGCCGATGAGCAGTCAGATCGATCACCTTCTCGACGAGACCCGAAAATTCCCGCCGTCCGAGGAGTTCGCCGCCCAGTCGGTCTCGTCGCCGGAACTGTACGAGCGCGCTGCCGCCGACCGCGAGGCGTTCTGGGCCGAGCAGTCCCGTGAGCTCCTGAGCTGGAACACGCCGTTCACCCGGGTCCTCGACTGGTCGACGCCACCGTTCGCGAAGTGGTTCGACGACGGTGAGCTCAACGTCGCCTACAACTGCCTCGACCGCCATGTCGAGGCAGGCAACGGCGACCGCGTCGCCCTGCACTGGGAGGGCGAACCCGGCGACTCGCGCAGCATCACCTACGCCGAGCTGACCGAGGAGGTCAAACGGGTCGCGAACGTGCTCGAAGACCTGGGCATCGGTCACGGCGACCGCGTCGCGATCTACCTCCCGATGATCCCCGAGGCGGTGGCCTCCATGCTGGCCGTCGCGCGCGTCGGCGCGATCCACTCCGTGGTCTTCGGCGGCTTCAGCGCCGACAGCCTGCGCGCGCGCATCGACGACGCTGGTGCCAAACTCGTCATCACGGCCGACGGCGGCTATCGCAAGGGACGCGTCTCCGCCCTCAAGCCCGCGGTCGACCAGGCGCTGTCCGACCGTGGCGACGGCGAGCAGCAGACGGTCGAGCACGTCCTCGTCGTGAAGCGCGGCGAGAACGAGGTCGACTGGCAGGAGGGCCGCGACGTCTGGTGGCACGACGCCGTGCCCGCGGCATCCGCCGACCACGAGGCACAGGCGTTCCCCTCCGAGAACCCGCTGTTCATCCTCTACACCTCCGGAACCACCGGGAAGCCGAAGGGCATCCTGCACACCTCCGGCGGCTACCTCACCCAGGCGGCGTACTCGCACAAGTACGTCTTCGACCTGCACCCCGAGACCGACGTCTACTGGTGCACGGCCGACATCGGGTGGATCACCGGCCACAGCTATGTGACGTACGGACCGCTCGCGAACGGTGCGACCCAGGTCATCTACGAGGGCACGCCCGACTCCCCGCACCCGGGCCGGTGGTGGGAGATCATCGAGAAGTACAGGGTCTCGATCTTCTACACGGCGCCGACCGCGATCCGCTCGTTCATGAAGATCGGCCGCAGCGTCCCGCAGAAGTTCGACCTCTCGTCGCTGCGACTGCTGGGGTCGGTGGGCGAGCCGATCAACCCCGAAGCATGGATCTGGTACCGCGACGTGATCGGAGCCGGCAAGACGCCGATCGTCGACACGTGGTGGCAGACCGAGACCGGCGCGATCATGGTGTCGGCCCTCCCGGGCGTGACGGCGACCAAGCCGGGCTCCGCACAGGTGCCGCTGCCCGGCATCTCGATCGACGTCGTCGACGAGTCGGGCACCGAGGTGGGAAACGGCAACGGCGGACTGCTCGTGATCACCGAGCCGTGGCCCAGCATGCTCCGCGGCATCTGGGGCGACCCGGAGCGGTACAAGGAGACGTACTGGGAGAAGTTCGAGAACCAGGGGTACTACTTCGCCGGCGACGGAGCTCGCCTCGACGATGACGGCGACCTGTGGCTGCTCGGCCGCGTCGACGACGTCATGAACGTCTCGGGGCATCGTCTCTCCACCGCAGAGATCGAGAGCTCCCTCGTCGCGCACGAGGCCACCGCCGAGGCCGCGGTCGTCGGCGCCTCCGACGAGACCACCGGTCAGGCGGTCGTCGCCTTCGTCATCATCAAGGAGAGCTACCTCTCGGCCCACGACCCGGCAGGGCTCGCCCAGCAGCTGCGCCTGTGGGTCGGTGAGCAGATCGGAGCGATCGCGCGTCCGCGCGACGTCTACATCGTCGGAGAGCTGCCGAAGACCCGATCCGGGAAGATCATGCGGCGGCTGCTGCGCGATGTCGCGGAAGGACGCGAGGTCGGCGACACGACGACGCTCGCGGACACCGCGGTCATGAGCATCATCTCGGCGCAGGTCAAGTAAGACGCGTGCTGAACGCCCCCTCCCGGTCGGGAGGGGGCGTTCCGCATGTGCCGCGATGTCAGGCGAGGATGAAGGTGACCTCGACCTCGACGGGACTGTCGAGGGGCAGCACGGGCACGCCCACGGCGGCGCGGACGTGGCGCCCCGCATCGCCGAAGATCTCTCCGAGCACCACGCTCGCGCCGTTGATGACGCCGGGCTGGCCGGTGAACTCCGGAGTGGATGCCACGAAGCCGCCGACCCGAAGGACGCCGGCGATGCGGTCGACGCCGCCCGCGGCATCCGCAGCGGCAGCGAGCGCGTTCAGCGCGCAGGTGCGGGCGTAGGCGTTCGCGTCGTCGGCGGCGACGGCAGCTCCCACCTTCCCCGTGGCCGGCAGGGCGCCGTCGGAGAAAGGCAGCTGGCCGGAGGTGTAGACCAGGCCGTCGCGGACGACCGCGGGGACGTAGGCGGCGACGGGTGCGGCGACCGCGGGCAGCTCGATGCCGAGCTCGGCGAGGCGTGCGGAGACGCTCACGCTGCGCCTCCCTCGAACTGGCGCGCCGCCTGTTCGGCAGCCGCGAGACCAGAGTTGCCCGCCGCATCCGTGGTGACAGGACGCTTGAAGTAGGCGACGAGCCCGCCCTCCGGCCCCTGTACGACCTGGACGAGCTCCCAGCCCTGCTTGCCCCAGTTGTTGAGGATCGCGGCGGTGTTGTGGATCAGCAGCGGCGTCGTGAGGTACTCCCACGTGGTCATGGCTCTCCTGTCTGGCGGCATCCGCACCCGGATGCGTCAAAGGTGGTTTTTCAGGGAACTCCCCTACGATCAGCGTATGCCTCTAAAGAATCGCACGGTGAAGGGTGCGCTCGGCGGGGTCCTCGGACTCGTCGGCCTGAGCGCGGTCGCCGGCCTCCTCGTCACGGCCAGCGTCACCCCGGTCCTCGCCATGACGGGTATCGCCGGTTCGCAGGCCCTCACGATCTTCGAAGACCTGCCCGCCAATCTCGATGTGACCGCTCCGATGGAGCAGTCCACGATCTACGCCACGGCGGCCGACGGCTCCGCGGTGGAGCTGGCGTCGTTCTACGAGCAGAACCGCGTCCCCGTGACGTTCGAGCAGATCAACCCCGTCGTGTTCGACGCCGTCCTCTCCAGTGAGGACAAGGGCTACTACACGCACGGCGGCGTCAACGTCGGCGCGACCGCGAAGGCGCTCGTCGACAACCTGCGCGGAACCAGCGATCGAGGCGCATCGACGATCACGCAGCAGTACGTGAAGAACGTGCTCATCCAGGAGTGCGAGCAGAAGGCCGACCCGGCCTCCGGGACGTACGCCGACGACCTGCAGCAGTGCTGGTTGGACGCGACCAACGCGTCCGGCTCGAAGGGCATCGAGCGCAAGCTCCAGGAGATGCGGTACGCGCTGCAGATCGAGAAGGAGTACTCGAAGAACGACATCCTCCTCGGGTACCTCAACATCGCGAACTTCGGCGGCACCGTCTACGGCATCGAGTCGGCGGCGAACTACTACTTCTCCACCACCGCGGCGAACCTCACCGTGGCGCAGGCCGCGACGATCGCCGGCATGGTGCAGAACCCGAACCAGTACCGCATCGACCGTCCGAACGGAACGTGGACGGATGACGACGGCGTCGCCCACAACACCGAGGCCGACGGGTATGCCGACACTCTCGAGCGTCGGCACTACGTGCTCGGTCGCATGCTGACCGACGGCAAGATCACGCAGGCGCAGTACGACGAGGCGGAGGCGACGCCGATCACCCCCGCGATCAGCGTTCCCACGCAGGGTTGCGTCGCCGCCAACGACATCGCGCGCAGCGCCTACTTCTGCGAGTACGTGAAGTCGGTCGTCCTCAACGATCCCGCCTTCGGTGACACTCCCGAGGCTCGGCGCGACCTGCTCCGCCAGGGTGGTCTGAAGATCTACTCGACGATGAACATCGACATCCAGAACGCCGGCGCGCAGGCGATGCTCGAGACGGTTCCGGGGAACTACGACAACCAGTACTTCGGCGCCGCAGGCGTCTCGCTCGAGACGACGACCGGGCGCGTGCTCGCGATCACGCAGAACACGACGTTCAGCGAGACGGTCCAGGGCGACCAGGCCTACACCTCGCTCGTCTTCGCGACCGACAAGGCGCACGGAGGATCAAACGGCTTCTCGGTCGGATCCACGTACAAGCTCTTCACCCTGATCGACTGGCTCGAGGAGGGCCACTCGGTGCGCGAGACGCTCAACGGCAGCATCCGGGTGTTCCAGAACTTCAAGTGCGGCGATGACCGCATCCGCAACAACACGAAGATCCAGAACTTCGGAAACCAGGGCGGGTACACGGGCACCGTGATGAAGTTCACCGCCGACTCGCTGAACACCGGGTACCTTGCGATGGCCGAGAAGCTCGACCTCTGCAAGATCAACGCTGTGGCCGACCGCATGGGCGTCACCCTTGCCAACGGCGGCAAGACCACCGACGACCCGGCCGCTCCGTATGACATTCTCGGGCCGAAGTACATCTCGCCTCTCGCGATGGCAGGCGCGTACGCCACGGTTGCGAACAACGGCATCTACTGCACCCCGAAGGCGATCGACCGCGTCGTCAACGCCGAGGGCGAGGAGCTGCCGATCCCCGAGTCCAAGTGCTCGCAGGTGATCTCGCCCGAGGTCGCCAACACCGCAGCCTTCGCACTGCAGGGCGTCATGAACGGCGGAACCGGCGCGCGTGCCAACACTCGCGACGGTGTGCCGCTCATCGGCAAGACCGGAACCCACGAGTCGTGGGGAACCATGATGATCGAGTCCAGCACGAAGGTCACGACAGCGGTCTGGGTCGGCCGTTCGCAGGGGCAGGCGAGCATTCTGCGTCAGTCGTGGGGCGGAACGCCCCTCAACGAGATGCGCTACAGCCTGGCGCGCACGATGCAGCGCACCGCGAACGACATCTACGGCGGCGACGCGTTCCCGCAGCCGGACGCGAACCTGAGCAAGCAGGTGCTGACGGACGTGCCGAACGTCGTGGGCATGGATACGGCGACCGCGACGGCCACCCTGCAGAACGCCGACTTCCAGGTCGTCGTCGGTCCTCCTGTGGATGGCCCCGCAGGGGACGTCATCGTCGCCCAGGACCCCTCAGGCCAGGCACCGAGCGGCGCGACGGTGACGATCTCGCCCAGCAACGGACAGGGCGCGAGCGTGCCCGACGTCACGGGTCAGTCGAAGACGGCTGCCGGCAGCGCGCTGTTCGCCGCAGGCTTCACGTCGATCTCCTTCGACAACTCGTGCAACCCGAATGGAGCGGTCGTGGCATCCACCAACCCGGCGGCGAACACGGCGGCGAACAAGTCCACGCCGATCACGGTCGCCTGCCAGTGACGTCACGGTCGTCGGCTCACCCGGCCCTCATCGCGCTCGGCGCGGTGGGGGCCGTCGGTGCTGCGGCCGCTGTGTGGGGCTTCGGCATCGAGCGGTACCTCTTCACCGTGCGCGAGGTTTCGGCACCCGCTCTGCCCCAGGGCTCCGCGCCGATCCGCATCCTGCACCTCTCGGACGCGCACATGGCGCCGTGGCAGCACCGGAAGCAGGACTGGCTCGCGTCGCTCGCGCAGCTGAAGCCGGATCTCATCGTCAACACCGGCGACAACCTCGGACACCGCGACGGCCTGGCGGGAATCCGCCGCGCATTCGATCCGCTCGCCGGCATCCCCGGGGTCTTCGTGCACGGGTCGAACGACGTGAACGCGCCGTCTCCGCGGAACCCGTTCCTGTACTTCACAGGCCCCTCGAAGAAGACCAACACTCCGTCGCCGCGGCTCGACACCGCCGCAATGGATCGGTACTTCACCGACGAGCTCGGCTGGGTCGGGCTGAACAACGCCGCGGCCCGTATCGACGTGAACGGCAGTGCGGTGGACCTGTTCGGCGTGAACGACGCCCACCGCGACTGGGACGACCTCGACGCTCTGCCCGCGGCCATCGACTCCCTCGGGCCGCGCGAACCCCGAACACCGGTGCTGGGCGTCACGCACGCCCCGTACCAGCGGGTCCTCAACTCGTTCGTCGACCTGGGCGCCGACGCGATCCTCGGCGGCCACACGCACGGGGGGCAGGTCTGCCTCCCCGGCTTCGGCGCGCTGGTCGCGAACTGCGACATCCCGCTCACGCAGGCGAAGGGACTCAGTACCTGGGCGCACGGCGGCCGCTCTGTGCCGCTCAACGTCAGCGCCGGGTGCGGTCACTCGATCTACGCACCGGTCCGCTTCGCCTGCCGTCCCGAGGCAACGCTGCTGACGCTGACGGCGCCCGACTGAGCGCTCGATTGGGTGCCGGAGAGATTTCCCTGTAGACTCGGAGGGTTGCAAAACGGGGTGTGGCGCAGCTTGGTAGCGCGCTTCGTTCGGGACGAAGAGGTCGCAGGTTCAAATCCTGTCACCCCGACCAGTGACATAGGAAGGCCGCCCACACGGGCGGCCTTCTCTGTATCGGGATGCGGCGAAAGGGGATCGCGTGAGCGCACTGCTCCCTGCCCCGCAGCGCTGGACGCGGGGCGTCGCGGTGCTGCTCGGCGTCCCGTTCCTCGTCGGCTTGATTCTGCTGACGTTGACGCCGTCTCGCGTCGAGGAGTCGATGCCGAACCTCCTCGACCTGGTGCTGTCGACCGCGCATCGGCTGGGCTGGGACTGGCTCGACTTCACGCGTCTGGAGATCATCGCGAACGTACTGGTCTTCGTTCCGGTCGGCGTCTTCGCCTTCCTCCTGGTACCGCGCCGCATCTGGCCCGTGGCCGTCGTGCTGGGCCCGGCGATCTCGGTCGCCATCGAGATCGCACAGCGCGTCGCACTCCCCCACCGCGCGGCGACCGTCAGCGACGTCGTCGCGAACTCCGGCGGAGCGCTGATCGGGGTCTTCCTCGCGATCGCCTGCACTCTCCTCTTCGCACCGAGCACAACCCGACCGCACCGTAGTCTGGAAGCATCATGACCACGCCCGCCCTCGTCGCCTTCGATCTCGACGACACCCTCGCACCGTCTAAAGGCCTCATCAGCGATCGCATCGCCCGTCTTCTCGTCGCGCTGCTGGAGCGCGGCGATGTCGCCATCATCTCCGGTGGCAACGAGCAGCAGTTCCGGTCGCAGGTCGTCGCGCAGCTCGCGACGGTCGACGCCGCCGCCCTGTCCCGGCTGCACCTGCTGCCCACCTGCGGCACCCGATACCTGCGGCACGACGGCATCGACTTCGCCCCCGTGTACGCGCATGATCTCAGCACCGATGAGAAGGATGCCGCGATGACGGCGCTGAAGGAGGAGGCCGAGCGCCTCGGACTGTGGGAGCCGGAGCCCTGGGGCGACATCCTCGAGGACCGCGGATCGCAGATCACGTTCTCTGCCCTCGGCCAGAAGGCTCCGCGCGACGCCAAGCACGGCTGGGACCCCGACGGCTCGAAGCGTGGGGCTCTGCGGGATGCCGTGGCAGCACGCCTCCCCGGACTCGAGGTCCGCTCCGGGGGCTCGACGTCGATCGACATCACGCGCGCAGGGATCGACAAGGCCTACGGCATGCAGCGTCTCGCCGAGCTGACCGGCATCCCGCTCGCGTCCATGCTCTTCTACGGAGATCGGCTGGACGAGGGCGGCAACGACTACCCCGTGCTCGCTCTCGGCGTGCCCTCGATCGCCGTCGAGGGCTGGGAGGACACGGCGGACAAGCTCGACGAGCTGCTCGCCTCGCTCTGATCCGCCGCGTCGCTCCCGCTCGCGACGATCAGCGGACGACGGCTTCCGACACGCTCTTCGCGACGGGCACCAGTCTCGTCAACTGAGTGACGTGCGCGGGCTCGAGCTCGGCCAGCGATGCCACACCGAGCAGGCGCATCGTGCGCTCGATCTCCGTGCGCAGGATCGCGATGGTGCGATCGACGCCTCGTCGGCCACCGGCCATGAGTCCGTAGAGATACGCCCGCCCGATCAGCGTGAAGTCCGCACCGAGGGCGACGGACGCCACGATGTCCGCCCCGTTCATGATGCCCGTGTCGATCATCACCGTGAAGTCGTCGCCGACGGCACGGCGCACCTGCGGCAGGAGGTGGAACGGGATGGGCGCACGGTCGAGCTGGCGTCCGCCGTGATTCGACAGCACGATGCCGTCGACGCCCGCGTCGCGCAGTCGCACGGAATCCTCGACGTTCTGGACGCCCTTGATGACGATCTTGCCCGGCCACAGGTCGCGGATCACGGCCAGGTCATCGTAGCTGATGGTCGGGTCCATCGCGGCATCCAGCAACTCACCGACGGTGCCGCCCGTCGTGCTGAGAGAGGCGAACTCGAGCTTCGGCGTCGTGAGGAAGTCGTACCACCACCACGGCCTCGGGATCGCGTTGACGATCGTGCCGAGTGTCAGCTGCGGCGGGATGCTGAAGCCGTTGCGCTTGTCGCGCAGGCGGGCCCCGGCGACCGGGGTGTCGACGGTGAACTGCAGAGTGTCGAAGCCTGCGGCAGCCGCGCGGCGGGTCAACTCATAGGAGATCTCGCGATCCCGCATCACGTACAGCTGGAACCAGTTGCGACCGTGGGGATTGGCCGCCTTGACGCCCTCGATGGACGTCGTGCCGAGCGTCGACAGCGTGAACGGGATGCCGGCCGCCGCCGCCGCGCCCGCTCCGGCGACCTCGCCCTCGGTCTGCATGAGCCGCGTGAACCCGGTGGGGGCGATGCCGAAGGGCAGCGCCGACGGCCCACCGAGGATATCGACCGATGTGTCGACCTGCGGCGCCGGGCGCAGGATGCCGGGGTGGAACTCGACGTCCTGGAACGCCTGCCGCGCACGCCGGAGGGAAAGCTCGCCCTCCGCGGCTCCGTCCGTGTAGTCGAACGCGGCCTTGGGCGTGCGCCGCTTCGCGATCGTGCGGAGATCGGCGATCGTGAGCGCCGCGTCGAGCCGCCGCGTGGTGCCGTCGAACTGCGGCTTCTTGAACTTCATGAGCTCGAGGAGCTCGGCGGGGTTGGGAAGCTGGCGCTGGACCATGCTCTGACCTCTCAGTCGGTGGACGGGATGCCGCGGGTGAGTCCCGCCGCGCTGTAGTAGCCGGTGATATGAGCGCGGACGAGCGATCGGGAACCCTCGGCGTTTCCCTCATCGATGGCCGCGACGATGGCGCGGTGCTCTGAGCGGAGGCGGTTTGCCATGGCATCCCAATCGGAGATCGCCGCTGCGCCCTGCTGCACGTACGACTCGATCGCGGTGCGGAGCCCCGCCATCATCGCCGCGACCACCGAGTTGCCGCTCGCCTCGGCGAGGGCGAGGTGCAGCTGCGC
The DNA here is from genome assembly GCF_002362255.1 of Microbacterium sp. SZ1. GTDB lineage: Bacteria > Actinomycetota > Actinomycetes > Actinomycetales > Microbacteriaceae > Microbacterium. Next base: position 38,975 of record NZ_LPVV01000013.1, read on the forward strand.
GTCGAGCGCGAGGAACTCCGCGGGCGCGAGACCGGGCTCGTCCATCGCGTCGAGCACGCGTCCGACCTCATCGAGCCTCGGGCGGGACTGCGACGCGAGATCGGCGGCGACGGCATCCTCCAGCAACAGGCGAGTGCGGACCACGTCGTCGAGCGGAAAGCCCTGCGCGGCGACCTGCAGCCGCAGCAGCGTCGACATGCCGCCCGTCGGCGTCGCGATGACGATGGCCCCCGACTGCGGGCCCGAACCGGTGGCCGTGCGGATCAGCCCCATGACCTCGAGCACCCGTAGCGCCTCGCGAACGCTGGATCGCCCGACGCCGAGCTCGGTGGCGAGGTCGCGCTCGGAGGCGAACCGATCGCCGGGACCGAGACGTCCGTCGAGAAGCTCCCGCTCGACGTGCTCGAGGACGAGGCGCCAGGCGCGCGCGGGTTGCTCAGGCATCCGCCCTCCTCCGCTCATGTGGTCTGACCACAGTATCCAGTGTGGTCAGACCACGCAAGAGGAGCCCGTCGCGCAGCCGCGGACAGGCGAGTGGCAGCTGTCAGCCCAGGCGACCGCCGGACTCCTGCAGGTAGCAAGCGCCGCAGAGCGACTCGTAGGTGGTGATCTCGGGCGCGGAGGCACCCTCAGCGCCCTCGTCGATCGCGACCTGATCGCCGTCGAACACGAAGCTGCCGCCGATCACCCGACCGTTGAACACCGCTTTGCGCCCGCACCGGCAGATGGTCTTCAGCTCCTCCAGGGAGTGGGCGATCGCGAGCAGACGGGCGGAGCCGGGGAAAGCATGGGTGCGAAAGTCGTTGCGGATGCCATAGGCGATGACCGGGATGCCGTCTTCGATGGCGATACGGAACAGATCGTCGACCTGCTCCGCCGCGAGGAACTGCGCCTCGTCGATCAGGAGGCACGCGACGTCGACCGGCCCCTCCGGGACCAGCTCGCCCTCGGCAGCACGCCGCACCCGATCGCGCTGCGCGTCGAACAGCGCACGCGCGTCGTCGTCGGGCCCGATCAGGAAGTCGACCTCGCGCGTCATGCCCAGCCGACTGGATATCTCCGACGCGCCCTTCGTGTCGATGGCCGGCTTCGCGAGCAGCACATGCTGGCCGCGCTCCTCGTAGTTGTATGCGGCCTGGAGCAGAGCGGTGGACTTGCCCGAGTTCATCGCGCCGTAGCGGAAGTAGAGCTTCGCCACCGCTGCGCTACTCGTCGATGCCGAGCGTGGCGGCCGTCGAGGAGGTCGACGACGCGGCCAGAGCGGGCTGCGTGTTGAGCTTCTCCCCGAACGTCGGGATCAGCTCGCGCAACTCCGCCTCCCAGCCCGGGTACTCGTCGGGGAAGCACTTCTTCAGCAGGTCGAGCATGATGGGCACAGCCGTGGAGGCACCCGGCGACGCACCCAGCAGACCGGCGATCGAGCCGTCTGCGGATGCGACGACCTCGGTGCCGAACTGCAGCACCCCGCCCTTCTTCGGGTCCTTCTTCATGACCTGCGCGCGCTGACCGGCGTCGATCAGTGTCCAGTCCTCGTCCTTCGCGGTCGGCATGAACGTGCGCAGGCTGTCGACCTTCTTGGCGTGGTTCTTGAGCAGCTCGCCGATGAGGTAGGTGATGAGGTCGGGGTTCGCGAACGCGACGCGCAGCATCGGCATGAGGTTGTGCGGTCGCACCTGCGTGACGATGTCGAGCAGCGACCCGTTCTTCAGGAACTTCGGGCTGAATGTCGCGAACGGACCGAACATGAGCGACGCCTCGCCGTCGACGACACGCGTGTCGAGATGCGGCACCGACATGGGCGGGGCGCCCACCGACGCCTGCGAGTACACCTTGGCCTTGTGCTGCGACACGATCTTCGGGTTGCTCGTCTTGAGGAACTGCCCCCCGATCGGGAAGACCCCGTTTCCCTTGATCTCCGGGATCCCGGAGCGCTGCAGCAGCTTGAGCGCCCAGCCGCCCGCGCCGACGAAGACGAAGCGCGCCTTGATCTCGGCGGGGGTGCGACCGACGGTCGTGCGGTACTTGACCAGCCAGCCGTCCTTCTGCTTCTTCAGCGAGCGGACCTCGTGATTCGTGCGGAGCGACACGCCGGACTTCGTGAGGTGGTCGAAGAGCTGGTGGGTCAAGGCTCCGAAGTCCACGTCCGTGCCCGCCGGCACGCGCGTGGCCGCGAACGGCTCGCCCTTGCGGCGCTGCTGCATGAGCAGAGGCGCCCACTTGTTGATGACGCGCGAGTCCTCGCTGTACTCGATACCAGCGAACAGCGGCTGCTTCTTCAGCACCTCGTAGCGGTCCTTGAGGTAGGCCACGTCCTTCTCGCCGCGCACGAAGGTCATGTGCGGGGTCGCGTTGATGAACGTCGACGGCTCGTCGAGCACGCCCCGCTCGACGAGCGACGACCAGAACTGGCGGCTCTGCTGGAACTGCTCGTTGATCGAGATCGCCTTCGCGGGGTCGAGCGGTGCGCCCTTCTGCTGCGGCATGTAGTTAAGCTCGCAGAGGGCGGCGTGACCGGTGCCCGCATTGTTCCAGGGGTTGGAGGACTCCTGGGCCACGTCAGACAGCCGCTCGAAGGCGACGATCTTCCAGTCCGGCTGCAGCTCGTGCAGCAGGGTACCCAGGGTGGCGCTCATGATGCCACCGCCGATCAGGACGACATCGACTGTTTCTGTCACCAGGACAGTCTAGTTCGCGGGCACGGCACGGCAGACCACGCGGGCCGTCTCGACGAGACCGGATCCGCATGACGGGGATGCCGTCAGGCTATGACCGCCAGACGCTCGGCGAGGATCTCGGCGATCTGCACCGCGTTCAGCGCCGCGCCCTTGCGCAGGTTGTCATTGCTGATGAACAGCACGAGGCCCTTGCCCTCGGCAGCCGACTGGTCGGCGCGGATGCGGCCGACGAAGCTCGGGTCCTTGCCTGCGGCCTGCAGCGGCGTCGGCACCTCGTCGAGCACGACGCCGGGAGCAGCGGCGAGCACCTCGCGCGCCCGCTCCGGAGTGATGTCGCGGGCGAACTCGACGTTGATCGACAGCGAGTGACCGGTGAAGACGGGCACGCGCACGCAGGTGCCGGCGACGCGGAGGCCCGGAAGCTCGAGGATCTTGCGGCTCTCGTTGCGGAGCTTCTTCTCCTCGTCGGTCTCGTTCTCGCCGTCGTCGACCAGGTTGCCGGCGAAGGGGATGACGTCGAACGCGATCGGGGCGACGTACTTCTCGGGCTCGGGGAAGTCGATCGCCGAGCCGTCGTGCACGAGGCGCAGGGTGTCTCCCTGGGCGAGGACGCCCTCGACCTGGCCGAGCAGCTCCTGCGCTCCGGCGAGACCCGAGCCGGAGACGGCCTGGTAGGTCGATACGATGAGACGCTCGAGACCGGCCTCGGCGTCGAGTGCCTTGAGCACGGGCATCGCGGCCATGGTCGTGCAGTTCGGGTTCGCGATGATGCCGCGAGGCCGGTCGTCGATCGCGTGCGGGTTGACCTCGCTCACGACGAGGGGCACCTCGGGGTCGTTGCGCCACGCGCTCGAGTTGTCGACGACCACGGCACCGGCCTCGGCGAACCGCGGAGCGTAGGCGCGGCTGGCGGTCGCGCCGGCCGAGAACAGGGCGATGTCGATGCCCGCGACATCCGCCGTCTCCACGTCTTCGACGATCACGGTCGCGCCGCCGAACTCGATCGCCGTGCCCGCCGAGCGCGACGAGGAGAACAGGCGCAGTTCGCGGATGGGGAAGGACCGCTCGGCGAGAATCTCGCGCATGACGGTGCCCACCTGGCCGGTGGCGCCCACGATGGCGACGGAGAGTCCTGAGTCGGAGATGCGGGTCATGATGTTCCTTGGCGTCGAGCAGTACTGCAAGCGAGGCTTCGGGCGCGGCGTCGGGGTGCGGATGCCGCGCCTGGCGCCGATGTCAGGGTGAGGGTGAGTCTACCGTGCCGGTCAGCGGCCGGTCCCGGCGTGGACCGTGGCTTCGATCTCGCCGTCGAGTCCGTAGGCGCTGTGCACGGTGCGCGCGGCCTCCGCCAGGTCGCTGTCGCGCAGCACGACCGAGATGCGGATTTCCGACGTCGAGATCATCTCGATGTTGATACCGCCGGCCGACAGGGCCTCGAACAGGATCGCCGAGACGCCGGAGTGCGTGCGCATGCCCGCCCCGACGACCGACAGCTTGCCGATCTGATCGTCGTGGATGAGATTCTGGAACCCCACCTCCGTCTGGTCGCCGGCGAGCGCCTTGAGGGCCGCAGCGGCATCCGCCTTCGGAACCGTGAACGAGATGTCGGTGCGACCCGTCGCCGACACGTTCTGGACGATCATGTCGACGTTCGCCCCGGACTTGGCGACGATCTTGAAGATCTCGGCGGCCTTGCCCGGGACGTCCGGCACTCCGGCGACCGTGATCTTGGCCTGGCTGAAGTCGGTGGCGACTCCGGCGACGATCGGTTCTTCCATCTCAGCTCCCTCGGCTTCGCGGGGGTTCTTCATGCCCTCGCCCAGAACGTAGGTGCCCTCCGACGACGAGAACGTCGAACGGGCGTGGATCAGGACGCCGTGACGGCGTGCATACTCGACGGCGCGGATGTAGAGCACCTTCGCGCCGTTGGCGGCCAGCTCGAGCATCTCCTCGCTCGAGATGTGGTCGAGCTTCTGCGCCTTCGGGATGATGCGCGGGTCGGAGGTGAAGATGCCGTCGACGTCGCTGTAGATCTCGCATACGTCGGCCGACAGCGCCGCCGCGAGAGCCACGGCCGTGGTGTCGGAGCCGCCGCGACCCAGCGTGGTGATGTCGCGGGTGTCGCGGTTGAAGCCCTGGAAGCCGGCGACGATGACGATCGCCCCCTCGTCGAGCGCTTCGCGCAGACGTACGGGGGTGACGTCGACGATGCGCGCTGCGCCGTGCTGCGAGTCGGTGATCATGCCGGCCTGGCTGCCGGTGAACGACCGCGCTTCGAAGCCCATCGAGTGGATGGCCATCGCGAGGAGCGCCATCGAGATGCGCTCACCGCTCGACAGAAGCATGTCGAGCTCACGGGGAGCCGGGATTGGAGCGACCTCGTTCGCGAGGTCGAGCAGCTCGTCCGTCGTGTCGCCCATCGCGCTGACGGCGACGACGACGTCGTGCCCGGCGCGACGCGTGTCGACGATGCGCTTCGCGACGCGCTTGATGCTCTCTGCGTCGGCGACTGACGAGCCGCCGTACTTCTGCACGATGAGGGCCACGTTCACTCCCTGGGATGTCGGGCGGATCCGCCCACGCTCATTCTACGATCGGGTCGTATACCCGCCCGCGCATGTGACGCGACCGTCAGGGGCGAAGCGGTCAGGGGGCGGGCGGCGCCGCGGCGAGGTCGGGGGCGGTGGACGCCGGGGGCCGCAGTCGCCCGCCGGTCGCGGCGAACCAGCATCCGGCGATGATGAGCGGGAAGCCGATGAGGAGTCCCGGCGTGAGCGGCTCGGCCAGCACGATCGCCCCGAGGACGATGGCGACCACCGGGTTGACGTAGGTGAACAGCGGAGCGCGCACGGGGCCGACTTCGCGGATGAGTGCGAAGAACGCGAGGAACGCGACGGCGGTGCAGACGACCGCGAGCGCGAGCAGCGCTCCGACCGAGGTGAGGGTCGGCACCTCGTGCTGGGTGAGGACGCCGATCGGCAGGTAGAGGACGCCGATCATGAGCAGCGAGAGCGTGATCGTGCCGAGCGACGGCACATCGGCCAGCTTGCGCGCGACGATGAACGGCGCGATGGCGTAGAGGATCGCCACGAGCAGGACCTCACCGGCGGCGAGCAGGCTCACGTCCCCGCCGAAGAGGCCGGGCCCGGCGACCACGATCGCGACGCCCAGGAAGCCGACGAGGAGACCGATCGCTCTCGTCGGACGCAGGACGCCACGGTCGCCGCTGCCCAGGGCGATGAGCGCCGCGAACAGGGGCACGGTGGCGACGAGCAGACCGGTCATGCCGGACGGCAGGGTCATCTCGGCGTGGCCGAGCAGAACGAACGGACCAGCCATCTCGACGAGGCCGAACGCGAGGACCCACGGCCAGTGCTTCCACGCGGCCTTCAGGGCGCCGCCACGGATCGCGAACGGGAGGAGCAGGAGGGCGGCGATCAGCGTGCGCCCCGCGACGATCGCGGGCGGCGAGAACGACTCGACCGCGACGCTGATGAACAGGTAGGGCACGCCCCACAGGAGAGCCATCGCACCGAAGAGCAGCCAGCCTCGACGGGAGAAGCCGCCCTGTGCGTTCACAGCACGCGCCGGCCCTCGAACGCCCGCCCGAGGGTGACCTCGTCGGCGTACTCGAGGTCGCCGCCGACGGGCAGGCCCGAGGCGAGACGCGAGACGGTGATCTGCATCGTCGTGAGGAGGCGGCTGAGGTAGCTCGCGGTCGCCTCGCCCTCGAGGTTCGGGTTGGTGGCGAGGATGACCTCCTGCACGGTGCCGTCCGCGAGGCGGGTCATGAGCTGAGCGATGCGCAGGTCGTCGGGGCCGATGCCCGCGATCGGGCTGATTGCGCCGCCGAGCACGTGGTACAGGCCCCGGAACTCGCGGGTCCGCTCGATCGCTGCGACGTCCTTCGCGTCCTCCACCACGCAGATCAGCGCTCCGTTGCGGCGAGGATCGCGGCAGATCGCGCAGCGCTCCTGCTCCGCCACATTGCCGCAGATCTCGCAGAAGCGCACGCGCACTCGGATCTCGGTGAGCAGCTCCGACAGACGCGCGACATCGAACGTGGGCGTCTGGAGGATGTGGAACGCGATCCGCTGCGCGGACTTCGGACCGATGCCCGGCAGTCTGCCGAACTCGTCGATCAGTTCCTGGACGATTCCGTCGTACATCAGGAGAACCTCGTGGGGGGCTCGTAGGGCTCTTCGCGCACGAATGTGGCGCCGAGCACCTGGCGGATGACGGCCTCACCGTAGCGCTGCACTCCCCCGCTCGGAGTGCGCTCGGAGAGGACCGGGGCGGATGCCGGTGCCGATCGAGGTGCCGGGGTGGCCTGTGCGGGTGCCGCCGAGGCGGACGACTGCGGCGAGGGACGCGACGGTGCCCGGGACGGGGTCGGTTCGTACGACGGGTCGTAGGGCGGCTCGTCGTCGTAGGGCGGTGGCTCGTCGTCGTACGGCGGGGGCGCATCGTCGGTGGGTTCCGCTTCGCGTGTGACCGTCGGAGCCGCGGCGGCGCGCCGTGCCGTGTCGTTCGCGACCCCGGACGCTTCCGACGCAACGGACGCGGTAGGCGCCGGCGCAGCCGAGACCGCGGGAGGCGAGGAAGCCGAGGCCGCAGGCGCCGCAGGCTCTGCGGCGGGTGACGCGGGGATCGGCGCGACCGCCCACTCCGTCACGGGTGCGGCGGAGTCGCTGCGGGTCTGGCTGCGCGTCGACCCCGCTGACGCAGGCTCCGATTCGGGTGCGCCGGCAGCCGAGGAGTCGCCCGATGCCGATCCGCCCGAGGACGGCTGCCGAGGAGCGCCGCCCTGGGGCATCGGCGCCGGCACGTACTTGACGCGGACGCCGAGCTCCTGCTCGATCGCGGTGCGCAGGTGGTCGGACGGCCCCGACCCCGGCGTCGTGCCCTTGAACTTCGCGACGTCGTGCTGACTCGTGAACCCGAGCGTGAGGACGTCGGTCTCGGTCACGTAGGCGAGGGGCTGCACGGCGGTGGCCAGCAGCCAGGAGCTGCGGCTGATGTCTTCGAGGCGTTTCAGGACGGCCGACCACGACGACGTGACCCGCTCGAACGTGACCGGGCCCGAGGGTGCCGTCGACGGCTGAGTCGGGGACTCGAGTGCCGAGGTCTCGGATGCCGGAGTGGGCATGTCGGAGGGTTCGGCGCCTTTCGTCTCGGTCGCTGCGCTCCCTCGCGGGGCGACCGGCGAGGAGGACGCGTCCTCGCGCTCGGCGACCGGGGCGGCGGGGGTCGGGGCGGAAGCGCGAGGGGCCGGGGTCGACGCTGCATTCGCTTGACCGGCAGCCGCACGGGGCTGCGCGACCGGCGCCGCCGCACCGGCATCCGTCGGCCCCGCCAGCACACGCGCGACCATCAGCTCCAGGTGCAGCCGGGGCGAGGTCGCCCCGGACATGTCATCGAGAGCGGCGCTGACCACATCGGCCGTGCGCGACAGACGCGCTGAGCCGAACGCCTCGGCCTGCGAGCGCATGCGAGCGAGCTCGTCGTCGGCGATCCCGCGCAGCACCGCCGAGGCGCCGGAGCCCACCGCGGCGATCACGATGAGATCGCGCAGGCGCTCGAGCAGGTCGTCGACGAAGCGCCGCGGGTCCTGACCCGTCTGCACCACCCGGTCGATCGCGGGGAACGCCGCTGCGGCGTCTCCCGCGGCGAGCGCGTCGACGATCTCGTCGAGCAGCGTCGCGTGCGTGTAGCCGAGCAGCGCGACCGCACGCTCGTACGCGACGGTCACGGTCTCGGAGCCGGCCGGGGAGTCCGATCCGGCGATCAGCTGGTCGAGCAGCGAGAGGGTGTCTCGCGGCGATCCGCCACCGGCGCGCACGACCAGCGGCAGGACTCCCTTCTCGACGACGACTCCCTCTTCGGCGCAGAGCTTCTCGACGTATTCGAGCATGGCGGCGGGCGGCACGAGCCGGAACGGGTAGTGGTGCGTGCGAGAGCGGATGGTGCCGAGCACCTTCTCGGGCTCGGTGGTCGCGAAGATGAACTTCACGTGCGGCGGGGGCTCCTCGACGAGCTTGAGCAGCGCGTTGAACCCCTGCGGCGTGACCATGTGGGCCTCGTCGAGGATGAAGATCTTGTATCGGTCGCGGCTCGGGGCGAACGTCGCGCGCTCGCGGAGGTCACGGGCGTCGTCGACGCCGTTGTGGCTCGCGGCGTCGATCTCGACGACGTCGAGCGACCCGCCGCCCGCTCGCGACAGCTCGACGCAGCTGTCGCACGTGCCGCAGGGCGTGTCGGTCGGGCCCTCGGCGCAGTTCAGGCACCGCGCGAGGATGCGAGCAGACGTCGTCTTGCCGCATCCGCGGGGTCCCGAGAACAGATAGGCGTGGCCGACGCGGTCACCGCGCAGCGCGGTCATCAGCGGCTCGGTCACCTGGGACTGCCCGATCATCTCGCCGAACGACTCGGGGCGGTAGCGGCGGTAGAGGGCTGTGGTCACCAGAACAGCCTACGGCGTGCCACCGACATCGAGGCAGCTCTCGAAACCGGCATCCGGCCCTCCCGCTCGCCGTCGCCGAAACACCCCCTTCCGCACGAGCCACCCCTTTGCGCAGCGTACGCAGAGGGGTGGCTCGACACGAAAGGGGTGGCTCGGCCGAAGATGGGCTCGCGCGTCAGTCGTCGCCGCCGATCACCGGGATCGCGGTGGTGATGACCGGAACGGACGCGGAGAGCAGCGTGCCGTCCTCCCGCACCGCGTTCGCGAACTGGCGGAGCGTCGGACGCCCGGGGATCACCGGACCCTGGTCGGCGAGCGGCACGACGACGTCCTCCCCCACCGACGCGATGTACGCCTCGCCGCGCACCGTGAACGGCACCGGCTCCCCGACGCGCACGTGCACCCGCAACTCGTCAGCGGTCAGCGTGATCTGAAGCGCCGACCCCTGCCACTGCAGCGGGTACGACAGCGATGTCCAGTCCACCGGCAGCCGCGGATCGAAGCTCAGCTCGCCCGCCCAGTCGCGCATGCCGCCGAATCCGCTCACGAGCGCCGTCCACACACCGCCGGCGGATGCCACGTGCACACCGTCGGACGCGTTGTGGTGCAGGTCGTGCAGGTCGACGAACAGCGACTGCTCGAAGTAGCGCAGCGCGAGGTCCTGGTACCCCACCTCGGCCGCGAGGATCGACTGCACGACCGCCGACAGCGTCGAGTCACCCGTCGTCAGCGGGTCGTAGTAGTCGAAGTCGGCCTTCTTCTCCTCCGGCGTGAAGTGGTTGCCCTGCAGGAACAGTGCGAGCACCACGTCGGCCTGCTTGAGCACCTGGAACCGGTAGATCACGAGCGGGTGGAAGTGCAGCAGCAGCGGACGCTGGTCCGACGGCGTGTGCGCGAGGTCCCAGACCTCGCGCTCGAGGAACAGGGAGTCCTGCGGGTGGATGCCGAGGGCCTCGCTGTACGGGATGAACATGGCGTCGGCCGCGCGCTCCCACGCGTCCGCCTCGCCCTCGCCCAGGCCCGTCCGCTCGACGACCCTGGCGAACTCCTCGCCGTTCGCCTCCTGCGCCTCACGTACGACGCGCGCCGCGTAGCGCAGGTTGTAGCGCGCCATGACGTTCGTGTAGAGGTTGTCGTTCACGACGGTGGTGTACTCGTCGGGCCCCGTGACGCCGTGGATGTGGAACGTCTCGACCCCGTCCTCCCCGTCAGAGCCGGGGACCGCCTGCGAGGTGCGCCAGAAGCCGAGCGTCGCCCAGAGCCGTGCCGTCTCGATCGCGACGTCGATGCCCTCGCGGCGGAGGAAGTCCTCGTCACCCGTCGCACGCACGTACTTGCCGAGGGCGAAGCTCACATCGGCGTTGATGTGGTACTGCGCGGTGCCGGCGGCGTAGTAGGCCGACGCCTCCTCGCCGTTGATCGTGCGCCACGGGAACAGTGCCCCCGCCTCGTTCAGCTGCGCCGCACGCCGACGCGCAGCCGGGAGCATGTGCACACGCGCGCGCAGCGCGTTGCGCGCCCACTGCGGGGACGTGTAGGTGAGGAACGGCAGGACATAGATCTCGGTGTCCCAGAAGTAGTGCCCGCTGTACCCCGAGCCGGTGAGCCCCTTGGCCGGCACACCGCTCCCGTCGGCGCGCGCCGACGCCTGGGCGAGCTGGAACAGACACCAGCGGGTCGCCTGCTGGATGTCGTCGCGTCCGCCGATCTGCACATCGCTGCGGTCCCAGAACGCCTCGAGCCACTCAGCCTGTCGAGTGAACCGCGAGTCGACGCCCTCGGCCATCACGCGATCGAGCGAGCGGCGGCACCTGTCGACCAGCTCGCGCGGCGGCACGCCTCGCGAGGAGTGGTAGCTGACGAGCTTCGTGATCGTGATCGGCACGCCCGCCTTCGCCTCCACGCGGAAGACGTTCTTGGCGATGTCGGGCTCGATCAGCGTGCGTGAGGTGTACGCGTTCTCGGTCTCGACGATGTGGTCGGCCACGACCGCGACGGTCATCCCCGATGCCGCGACCGAGTACGACAGCGCCGAGCGCAGGCCGTCCTGCCAGTGCTCGGCTGGCTCGAGCACCCGCTCGGTGATCCTCTCGGCCTTGCGCGGGTCGAAGCCCTTCTTGGCCTCGACGGGCGTGCCGGCATAGACCCCGGCGCCGTCCTGGCGGTTCAGCAGCTGGCAGCTGATCGTCACGGGGGCGTCGGAGTTCTCGACCACGACCTCGAGACGCAGGATGGCGAGGTGGCGCTCCTCGAAGCTGACCAGTCGCTCGTCGCGCATGCGCACGCGCTTGCCCGACGGGGTCTCCCAGAGCAGGACCCGCTCGAGGACGCCCGTCCGCATGTCGAGCGTGCGACGGTACTCGCGCACGTCGGCGACGTCGAACGAGATCGGCTCGTCGTCGACATAGACGCGCATGACCTTGGCATCCGGCGCGTTGACGATCGTCTGCCCGACCTCGGCGAACCCGTATGCCTGCTCCGCGTGCCGGATCGGCCAGGTCTCGTGCAGACCGTTCACGAAGGTGCCGTGCTCGTGGGCGCCGCGTCCCTCGATGTGGTTGCCCCGCAGGCCGAGGTACCCGTTGCCGACGCTGAACAGCGTCTCGCCCACCCCGCCTTCGGAGTAACGTGTCTCGATCAGACGCCAGGGGTCGACGGGGAAGCGGTCGCGGTCGATCATGCGGTCTCCTCGGAGTCGGAGCGGCGGGGTGCCTCGGCGGGTGCGGAGTCTGTCAGGAAGGCATCGAGATCGGTGACGACGACGGTGGCGCCGGCTGCGCGCAGGGCATCGGCTCCGGTGCCGCGATCGACGCCCACGACGGTGCCGAAGCCGGCGGCCGACGCGGAGGCCGCACCGGAGGTCGCGTCCTCGACGGCGACGCTCGTCGCCGGGTCGACGCCCAGCGCTTCAGCCCCGGCGCGGAACATGTCGGCCGCAGGCTTCGACGCGAGCCCTTCGCGCTCGGCGACGACCCCGTCGACGACGACGCGGAAGTACGAACGGATGCCGGCGGCGCCGAGCACCTCTTCGGCGTTCTTCGAACTGGAGACGACGCCGATCGGGATGCCGGCGGCCGTGAGCTTCTCGACGAGGGCGAGCGATCCGGGGAAGGGCGCGATGCCCTCGGCCCGCAGCGACGCGGCGAAGGCGGCGTTCTTGCGGTTGCCGATGCCGCAGATCGTCTCGGCCTCGGGCGGATCGTCGACCGCGCCCCACGGGACCTCGACGTTGCGGCTGTGCAGCAGGCTCGCGACGCCGTCGTAGCGCTTCTTGCCGTCGACGTAGTCGAAGTAGTCGGCGTCGCTGTACGGGGGCGTGAGACCCCAGCGCTCGAACACCTCGTCGAACACGAGTTTCCAGGCGCGCATGTGCACCTCGGCGGTCGGGGTGAGGACGCCGTCGAGGTCGAACAGGACGCCGTCGGCGCGGAGCAGATCGGGCAGTGCTTCGGGCACAGGAGCCTCCAGGAGAAGGACGAGGGTTCCGGCACCTCTCCGTGCCACTGTGCAAGCGTAGTGCCGTACGGCGCCGCCGGTCACCCCCGAAGCGGGGTATTGCGTCAGAGCAGTCGCGAGGTCTGTCTCGCGATCTCGAACTCCTCGTCGGTGGGGACGACGAGCACGGTGACCGGCGAGGCATCCGTCGAGATGCGTCTGATGCCCGCACGGCGTTCGACGTTGCGGCCGTGGTCGATCTCGACGCCCGCGAATCCGAGCGTCGCCATGGCCTCGGCGCGCACGGCCGGGGCGTTCTCGCCGACACCGGCGGTGAACGAGATCACATCGACTCCGCCGAGCTGCGCGATGTACGCTCCGGCGTAGCCGCGCAGACGGTGGATGTACACGTCGAACGCGAGCGCGGCCGCGGCATCCCCCTCTTCACGCCCGGCGAGGATGTCGCGCATGTCACTGCGTCCGGCGAGTCCCTTGAGACCGCTGCGGCTGTTCAGCAGCGCGTCGAGGTCGTCGATCGAGTAGCCGGCTCGGCGGGAGAGGTGCACGAGAGCCGCAGGGTCGAGGTCGCCGGAACGGGTGCCCATCACGAGTCCCTCCAGCGGCGTGAGACCCATCGACGTCTCGACCGAGCGCCCGCCGTCGATCGCCGTGACCGATGCGCCGTTGCCGAGGTGGAACACCAGCTGCCGCAGCGAGCCCGGATCGCGACCCAGGAAGGCGGCAGCGGCCCCGCTCACGTACTGGTGGCTGGTGCCGTGGAACCCGTATCGGCGCACGCGGTGTTCTGCGGCGAGCTCGGCGTCGATCGCGTAGGTGTACGCGGCGGGCGGCAGGGTCTGGTGGAACGCGGTGTCGAACACCGCGACGTGCGGCACATCGGCGAACACGGCCTTCGCTGCACGGATGCCGGCGAGGTTGGCCGGGTTGTGGAGCGGGGCGAGCACCGCGAGCTCGTCGATCTGCTCCTCGACGTTCGGTGTGACCAGGGTCGGCGCGTAGAAGCGGGCTCCGCCGTGCACGACCCGGTGTCCGACCGCGGCCGGCCGGTGCTCGTCGAGGGAGGGCCCGTGCTCGGCGAACCGCTCGAGCATGACCGCGAACGCCTGGTGGTGGTCGGCGACGGGGCGCTCCTCCTCGTATGTCGCATCGAGCATCGTCACGACGGCGTCGCCCCCGGCATCCGGTCGCACCGTGTGCGTGACTGCGCTGACGTCCTGCCCGATGCGCTCGATGAGACCGGTCGCGAGCTCCCGCTCGTCCTCGATGTCGATGAGCGAGTACTTCAGTGAGGAGGAGCCGCTGTTGATGACGAGGATGGTGGTCACGCGTCCGCCCCCTGCGCCTGGATCGCGGTGATCGCGACCGTGTTCACGATGTCGTCGACCAGAGCGCCTCGCGACAGGTCGTTGATCGGCTTGTTGAGTCCCTGCAGCACGGGGCCGATCGCGACGGCGCCGGCCGACCGCTGCACGGCCTTGTAGGTGTTGTTGCCGGTGTTGAGATCGGGGAACACGAACACGGTCGCGCGCCCCGCGACCGCCGAGTCGGGCAGCTTCGCCTTGGCCACCGCGGCATCGGCCGCCGCGTCGTACTGGATCGGCCCCTCGACGAGCAGCTCCGGCGCGCGCTCGTGCACGAGCGCCGTGGCCTGCCGCACCTTGTCGACGTCGGCGCCCGACCCCGACTCCCCCGTCGAATACGACAGCATCGCGATACGCGGATCGATGCCGAACTGACGAGCCGTGGCGGCCGAGGAGATCGCGATGTCGGCGAGCTGCTCGCTGGTCGGATCAGGGATGACAGCGCAGTCGCCGTAGACGAGCACCCGGTCGGCGAGCGCCATGAGGAAGACGCTCGATATGACCTGCACGCCCGGCTTCGTCTTGATGATCTCGAACGAGGGGCGGATGGTGTGCGCGGTCGTGTGCGCGGCCCCCGAGACCATGCCGTCGGCGAGACCGAGATGCACCATCATCGTGCCGAAGTACGACACGTCGGTCACGGTGTCCGCTGCCTGCGCGAGCGTGATGCCCTTGTGAGCGCGCAGCCTCGCGTACTCCTCGGCGAAGCGCTCGACCAGCTCGGGGTCGGTGGGGCTGAGCACCTGCGCCGCTTCGATGTCGACGCCGAGCTCGATCGCGCGCGCCCGGACGGTCGCCTCGTCGCCGAGGATCGTGAGGTCCGCGACCTCCCGTGCGAGCAGGGTCGCGGCCGCGCGCAGGATGCGGTCGTCGTCGCCCTCCGGCAGCACGATGCGCCGTCGGTCGGCCCTGGCTCGCTCGATCAAGCCGTACTCGAACATCAGCGGTGTGACGACCTTCGACTCGGCCAGGCCCAGCTGCGTCGTGAGCTCGGCGACGTCGACGTGGGTCTGGAACAGGCCGAGGGCGCGGTCGTAGCGGCCGCGCGAGTCGGGCGAGATGCGGCCGCGGGCGCCCATGACGCGCACCGCCGTGTCGTAGGTGCCGAGGTCGGTGGCGATGATCGGCACGGTCGAGGTGAACCCGTCGAGCAGCTGCACGATCGGATCGGGCAGCGGGAACGGACCGTTGAGGATGATGCCGGCCACCCGCGGGAAGGTGCCGGACGCGTCGGCGAGCAGGGTCGCCAGCAGCACCTCGGTGCGGTCGGCGGGGATGACGACCACGGCCTCCTCGGTGAGTCGCGGCAGGACGTTCACCATCGACATGCCTGCGACGACGATCGTGAGGGCCTCGCGGCCGAGCCGGTCGGGGTCTCCCTTGATGAGTCGTCCGTCGACGGCGGAGAGGATGCCCCGGATCGACGGCGCGACCAGGGTGCGGTCCTCGGGAAGCGCCCACACCGGAGTGGTCCGAGCGGGACGGAGGGCGGCGACCGCCTGCTCGATGTCGCCGAGGCGGTCGGGATCGGCGCGGTTCACGACGATCGCGAACAGCTCGGCGCGTTCGACCTCCAGCTCCGACAGCGCCAGCGCGCCGATCTGACCGACGGCCTCGGGCGTCCGGGCCGTGGTCGTGCCCAGCTGCTCGGCCTGACGCTGCTGGTCGCGACCGCTGAGCACGAGCAGCACGGGCGCGGCGAGGTTCGCGGCGATCCGCGCGTTGTAGCCGAGCTCGGCGGGGCTCGCGACGTCGGTGTAGTCGCTGCCGATGATCACGACGGCGTCGCACTGCGCCTCGACGGCCTTGAATCGGGCGACGATGGTCGAGAGCGCCCGGTCGGGGTCGTCGCGGACGTCGTCGTACGTCACGCCGATGCAGTCGTCGTAGTCGAGCTGCACGCCGTCGTGGGCGAGCAGCAGCTCGAGAACGTCGTCGCGCTCGGCGACGGAGCGGGCGATGGGCCGGAAGACGCCGACGCGCGGGGTGACGCGCATGAGCGCATCGAGCACGCCCAGGGCGATGGTGGACTTCCCGGTATGGCCTTCGGCCGAGGTGATGTAGATGCTCTGCGCCACGGCACCAGCCTAGGCGCACCTCCCCTTCGACAGCCTGGATACGGCGCAGATCAGCAGGGCTGCGACATGGCGTCGACGACCGCGACGGCATCCTCGGCGTACCGCGTGTAGTACGTCGGGTCGAGGTTGATCTGCACGCGGTGGATGGCGAGCGAGCGGTCCATCGACTGCCAGTCGGGCACGCGCGAGAGGCGCTGGTAGAAGAGCGTCGCCGCGGTCGCCGGGTCCATCCGCTGCTCGACGCTGCCCCACCAGTCCTGCTGCTGGAAGAGCCCGATGCTCGTCGTCCTGCTGCCGTCCGGATTGGTGAACCCGCTCGTCTCCCAGTCGCCGTAGTCGATGTTGTGCAGGCTGCTCTCCCCCATCGCCGTCATCACGCCGAGGACCTGGCCGTCGCGGCCGAAGCCGAGCGCGGTCGCCGTCTGCATGATGGTCGCGGCGTTCACGAGCTGCTCCCCCTGCCACCCGGCGATGCCCGCCTCCGGGTAGGTGCTCGGATCGCCCAGACAGATCGCGACGGGCTTCTCGTGCGCGAGTCCGAGCGGGATGAGGACCGCGGCGAGCGCGACCACCACGACACCCGCCGCCGACAGGGCGATCCGCCGGAAGAAGCGCATCCGCTGCGTCCTGCGCTGCGCACGGCGACGCGGGGTGAGCCGTCGTCGCACGCCGGGGCGCCGACGCGGCCGCGCGGCTCGGCGTGCTCGCGTTCGGCGCGCGGTCGGGGTCATGGACGCCCGCGTCCGCGGCTCGTGCCGCGG
>NZ_LPVV01000014.1 GCF_002362255.1 Microbacterium sp. SZ1
CGAACCCGCCGATCGGCAGGTGAACGCACTCTACGCTGGTGACATGACCCTGCCGCAGATCGCGCTGTTCGCGCTGTTCGTCGGTCTCGCGATGGGCGTCGGGCTCTCGCTGGTGGTGGCCTGGGCGTACCGCACGAGGGCGCGCATCGACAGCGAGACATCGCTCGTCGTTCCCGAGGGAGTCACCGCGGTGCTGGGCAGCATGGACGACGCCGCCTGCGTCGTCGACACCTCGGGGTTCGTGCTCGCGGCGTCGAAGCCGGCCGCGCGCTTCGGCATCGAGGTCGGTGCGCCTCTGGAGAACCCGGAGCTCCGGCAGCTGGTGCGCAGCGTGCGGGCCGACGGGGCGCCGGCCACGGAGTCGCTGAGACTGACGCGCGGCGGTCTGAGCCTCGATCCGCGGCTCGTCTCGGCCCGGGCCAGCGCGATCAGCCCCCGCATGTCGCTGCTCGTGATCCGCGACGTCACCGAGCAGGAGCGCCTCGACCAGATGCGCCGTGACTTCGTCGCGAACACGAGCCACGAGCTGAAGACTCCGGTGGGGGCGGTCACCCTGCTCGCCGAGGCGATCGAGTCGGCATCCGACGACCCCGCGCAGGTGCGGCACTTCGCCAGTCGGATCTCGGCCGAGGCGGCACGCCTCGGCCAGCTCACCGGGCGCATCATGAGCCTCTCGCGTCTTCAGGCCGACGACGCACTCTCCGACGCACGGCCCGTGTCGGTCGACGAGGTGCTCGCGTCGGCGATCGAGGCGCACGTCGTGCAGGCCGATTCGGGCGGTGTCGAGATCGCCCGCGGCGGCGACAGAGGGGTGTGGGTGCGCGGTGACTCGCAGATCCTCATCGAGGCCTTCGGGAACCTCATCGCCAACGCGATCGCGTACTCACCGCGTGGCTCCCGCGTCGGCGTCGGCGTCAAGGCCGACGGCGAGGTCGTCGAGATCGCCGTCTCCGACCAGGGCATCGGCATCGCCGAGGCCGACCGTGAGCGGATCTTCGAGCGGTTCTACCGCGCCGATGAGGCGCGATCGCGCCGCACGGGCGGCACCGGCCTCGGGCTGTCGATCGTCAAGCACGCGACGCAGCGGCACGGCGGCGAGGTGCTGCTGTGGTCGAGACCCGGCCGGGGATCGACCTTCACCATCAGGCTTCCCATGATCGATGCCCCCACGGGACTCGATCAGGGCAAGAAGAGCAAGAAGAAGCGCGAGCGCAAGGCCGCCAAGGCCGCTGCCCGCGTCCGGAACGGAGAGAACGAATGACCCGCATCCTTCTCGTCGAAGACGAACCCGACCTGGCGGACCCCCTCGCATACCTGCTGCGCCGCGAGGGCTACGAGGTGGAGATCGCCGAAGACGGACCAGGCGCCCTCACGGCCTTCCGCGAGCGCGGGGCCGATGTGGTGCTGCTCGACCTCATGCTGCCGGGGATGCCGGGCACCGAGGTGTGCCGTCAGATCCGCTCGACCTCCGCGGTGCCGATCATCATGCTCACGGCCAAGGACTCCGAGGTCGACATCGTGGTCGGTCTGGAGCTCGGCGCCGACGACTACATCACGAAGCCGTACTCGTCGAGGGAGCTGCTGGCCCGCATGCGCGCGGTGCTGCGACGGGTCGTGCAGGCCGAGAGCGAGCTCGACGAGCGCGTGCTCGAGGGCGGCCGCGTCAGCCTCGACATCGACCGGCACACCGTCTCGGTCGCCGGCCAGCAGATCAACATGCCTCTCAAGGAGTTCGAGCTGCTCGAGGTGCTCATGCGCAACTCCGGGCGTGTGCTGACCCGCGGGCAGCTGATCGACCGTGTGTGGGGGAGCGACTATTTCGGCGACACCAAGACGCTCGACGTGCACATCAAGCGCATCCGCTCGCGCATCGAGGAGAACCCGGGCGAGCCCGTCATGCTCGTCACCGTGCGCGGTCTCGGCTACCGCTTCGAAGGCTGAGCAGCGGAACGAGAGAGGCCGGCACCCCACGGGGTGCCGGCCTCTCGGACGTTCGCGTCCGACTCACTCCTCGGGAGCGGGTGCAGCCGTGTCGCTCGGGGTCGGAGTCGGCGAGGGCGTGCTCGTGGCCGTCTCGGGCACCAGATCGGCGTAGTAGGGGAGCGTGCCGTCGAGCACGGGGATCTGGGTCTTCGTGCCGGCGCCGTCTCCCGACTGGAAGTGCATCTCGACGGTGGCGCCGGGCTTGGCGTCGAGGCCGACGATGCGGAGCGGATCAGCGTCCGCCCCGTAGCTGATCGTCTTGCCCGCCGGCACGGTGACCGTGAGGGGATCGATGCCGGCGATCGTGATCGTGAGCGTCGCCTTGTCGGAGGTCGGGTTCACGACCGCGCCGATGAAGTTGCCGACGGTGCCCTCTTCGTTGGCCACGATGAACGCGTTGCGCACGTCGAGCGGACCGTCGGTGTCGGAGACGTTCACACCGTCGGAGGCGGAGTACTCGATCTTCGTCGACTGCGGCGTGATGAACGTGCAGCCGGTCGCGCCGAGCAGAACGAGGGCGCTGATGGCGGCAGACGCGACAAGGCGCGATTTCACGGGTCCTCCTGAGGTCCGGCGGGATATCCGCATCCATTCTATGCGTATGCGGAGAGGCCGCCGCAGACCAGGGGGCGCGAACCTTAGCGCATATCCCCTGTGGTATCCTTGAGGTTGCCGAAAGGACACGTTTTTATGCTTTTTGAGGTTGGCGAGACCGTCGTCTATCCGCACCATGGCGCTGCGACCATCATCGAGGTCAAAGAGCGCATCATCAAGGGCGAGACGAAGAAGTACCTGAAGCTCAACGTCACCCAGGGGGACCTCATCATCGAGGTGCCCGCTGAGAACGTCGATCTCGTGGGAGTTCGCGATGTGATCGGCAAGGAGGGCCTCGACCACGTGTTCGAGGTCCTGCGCGCACCGTTCACGGAGGAGCCGACCAACTGGTCGCGCCGCTACAAGGCGAACCTCGAGAAGCTCGCTTCGGGTGATGTCATCAAGGTGAGCGAGGTCGTGCGCGACCTGTGGCGCCGTGATCAGGATCGCGGCCTGTCGGCCGGAGAGAAGCGGATGCTGGCCAAGGCCCGGCAGATCCTCATCTCCGAGCTCGCGCTGGCCGAGAAGATCGACGAGGACAAGGCGGGCGCACTGCTCGACGAGGTCCTCGCCTCCTGAGCGCCCTTCGACGGAAGGCGGATGCTTCGGCATCCGCCTTCCGTCGTTTCCCGCCGGTAACGTGAAGGGCGTGACCCTGATACCTGTCCCGGACACCGCGATCATCGTCGTGGCCGCCGGCTCCGGCACCCGCCTCGACGGCGGGGCTCCCAAGGCGTTCGTCGGGATCGACGCGCACTCGATCCTGCGGCACGCGCTCGACGGCGTGTTCGCCGCCGCCCCCGCCCAGGTCGTCGTGGTCGCCCCGGAAGGATTCGAGGGCGACGCCGAGACCGAGCTGCGCGAAGCCGCGGGCGGCCGCGCCGACCTCGGTCGCGTCGTCACGGGGGGTGGCACCCGCCAGCAGTCGGTCGCCGCCGGGCTTGCGGCGCTGTGGGGCGATGTGCGCACCGTGCTCGTGCATGACGCGGCCCGCGCACTGACCCCTCCCGAGGTCATCGACGCGGTGCGGGATGCCGTCGACGCCGAGACCGGTGTCCTGCCGACGCTCCCGGTCGTCGACACGCTCAAGCGGGTGGACGGGGATGCCGTGGTCGGACTGATCGATCGCTCCGAGCTCGCCGCCGCGCAGACGCCACAGGGCTTCCCGCGCGCGCTTCTCGAGCGCGCGTACGAGCAGGCGTCGTCCGACGGCATCGAGTACACCGACGATGCGGCGCTCTTCGCAGCGGCCGGCCACCCGGTACGGCACATCGCCGGGTCCCCACGGGGGTTCAAGATCACCACCCCGGCCGACCTCGAGCGTGCCCGGCACCTGCTCGGCGAGGCGAGGCCGACGTCGGAAGCGGCCGCCGGTCCTCGAACCTCGCCGGTGTCCCGCGTCGGCATCGGGACCGACGTGCACGCCTTCGGCGGTGAGGGACACCTCTGGCTCGCCGGACTCGAGTGGCCAGGCGAGCAGCCGCTGTCCGGTCACAGCGACGGCGACGCCGTGGCGCACGCCATCGTCGACGCACTCCTCGGGGCCGCAGGACTCGGCGACATCGGAGAGCACTTCGGCACGGCGCATCCCGAGTACGCCGGTGCCCACGCCGCCGTCTTCCTCGCACGGACGCGCGAGCTGCTGACCGACGCAGGGTTCGAGATCGGCAACGTCTCGGTGCAGTTCCAGAGCAACCGTCCGCGCTTCAGCGCCCGACGCGCCGAGGCCGAAGGGGCGCTCTCCGCCGCCCTCGGCGGCGCACCGGTGTCGGTCACGGCCACGACCACGGACGGGCTCGGGTTCTCCGGACGCGGCGAAGGCATCGCGGTCACCGCGATCGCGATGATCCACAGCGACGGCCCTCGGGCCGGGAAGGAGACGTGATGAGGGTCCTCGTCATCGGAGCACAGGGAGCGGTCGGCCGCACGGCCGTCGCCGCCCTCGACGGCCACGACATCGTCGAGGCGTCGCGCAGCGGCGACCACCCCGTGGACGCCACCGACGCGGCATCCATCGAGCGCCTGTTCACCGGGGTCGGAGACGTGGATGCCGTGGTCGTCGCGCTCGGCAGCGTCGCGTTCCGCCCGCTCGCCGAGCTGAGCAGGGACGACTACGAGTCGGCCTTCCGCAACAAGGTGCTCGCGCAGCTCGACGTGGTGCGGATCGGCACGCCCTTCGTGCGTGACGGCGGGTCCTTCACGCTGACCTCCGGCATCCTCGCGCGGGAGCCCATCGCGACGGGCGCCGCCGCCTCGCTCGTCAACGGCGCCCTCGAGTCCTTCGTCCTCGCCGCCGCGACCGAGCTGCCGCGCGGGATCCGTATCAACGCGGTCAGCCCGTCGGTGCTCGAGGACGCCCCGTCGTACCACTCGTCGTTCCCCGGTTTCGTCCCCGTCTCGTCGTACCGGGTCGGGCAGGCCTTCGCGAAGAGCGTGCTCGGAGTGCAGACCGGACAGGTGCTCGCCGTCGATTGACCATCGTGACGATCTCCCGGGTTCGCGATTCGCCCGCCCGGTAGGCTTGTCCGGTGACTCTGCGCCTCTACGACACCCGCGAACAGCGGCTGCGTGACTTCGTGCCTCTCGATCACGAGAACATCACGATGTACGTGTGCGGACCCACCGTGCAGTCGGGACCCCACATCGGGCACGTCCGCGCTGCCCTCAGCTTCGACCTCCTGCGTCGCTGGCTCGAGCTCCGGCACGGCCGCGTCACCTTCGTGCGCAATGTCACCGACATCGACGACAAGGTGCTCGCGAACGCGACGGATGCCGAGCCCTGGTGGGCGCTCGCATACCGCATGGAGCAGGAGTTCAGCCGGGCGTATGCCGCGATCGGCATCCTGCCGCCGACGTACGAGCCGCGGGCGACGGCCTCGGTTCCGCAGATGCAGGAGCTGATCGCCACCCTCATCGAGCGGGGGCACGCCTACCCGGCTCCGGACGGATCCGGTGACGTCTACTTCGACGTGCGCTCGTGGCCGACCTACGGCGAGCTCACGAACCAGTCGGTCGACGCGATGGAGGCCGCGGAGGACGCCGATCCCCGAGGCAAGCGAGCGCCGCAGGACTTCGCGCTGTGGAAGGGCGCCAAGCCGGACGAGCCGACGGATGCCGTCTGGCAGTCGCCCTGGGGCGCCGGCCGACCCGGCTGGCACATCGAGTGCTCGGCCATGTCGCGCCGCTACCTCGGCGACGCGTTCGACATCCACGGCGGGGGGCTGGACCTCCGGTTCCCGCACCACGAGAACGAGCTGGCACAGTCGACCGCGGCCGGTCTCGGCTTCGCGAACTACTGGGTGCACAACGGACTCGTGACCGTCGGCGGCCAGAAGATGTCGAAGTCGCTCGGGAACTTCACCCTCGCCGCCGACGTGCTGAAGGAGCACGATCCGCTCGTCGTGCGGTACGCGCTCGCCGCGGCCCACTACCGCTCGAGCCTCGACCTCTCCGAGTCGTCGTGGAGCGAGGCGGAGGCCGCTCTCGGCCGGATCGGCGGGTTCCTGCAGCGTGCGGGCCGCGTCGCCGGCGGCGGCATCGGGTACATGGCGGCGCAGAGCCTCCCGGCGGCCTTCACCGAGGCGATGGATGACGACCTCGGTGTGCCGCAGGCGCTCGCGGTGCTCCACGAGACCGTGCGGGCGGGCAACTCCGCGCTCGACTCCGGAGACGCGGATGCCGCGCTCGCCGCTGCCCGCGCAGTGCTCGCGATGACCTCCGTGCTGGGGCTCGTGCCGTCGTCGGCGTCGACGGCATCCACCGCGCACGCGACAGCGCTCGACGCGCTCGTGCAGGAGATGATCACGCAGCGTGCGCAGGCGCGCGCAGACAAGGACTGGGCGGCGGCGGATCGCATCCGCGATGCGATCGCCGCCGCAGGAATCACGCTGGAGGACACTCCGGCCGGAACTCATTGGAGTATCGATGGCTAAGCCAGGCAACCCCTCAGCGGGCAAGGGCAAGAAGAAGGGCCCCACCAAGGGCTCCGGCGGTAAGGGTCGCAGCTCGCTCGAAGGCCGCGGACCGACGCCGAAGGCCGAGGACCGTGCGTGGCACCCCGCCGGCAAGCGCAAGGCCGCGGCCGAGCGCTATGCCGCCGCCGGGGGACGAGGCAAGCCCGGCGGGCGCCAGGCATCCGGCGGCAACCCCAACCGCTCGTCGCGGGTGAAGGACAACACGACCGACACCGAGACGGTGACCGGTCGCAACTCGGTGCTCGAGGCGCTTCGCGCGAAGATCCCGGCGACAGCGTTCTACATCGCGCAGCGCGTGGAGATGGACGACCGCGTCAAGGAGATGCTGTCGATCGCCACGAACCGCGGCATCCCGGTGCTCGAGGTCACGCGTCAGGAGCTCGACCGCATGGCCGGCTTCGACGGGGTGCACCAGGGCGTCGCGATCAAGGTCCCCCCGTACGAGTACGCGCACCCGCAGGATCTCCTCGAGCAGGTCATCGACAAGGGCGAGGTGCCGCTGTTCGTCGCCCTCGACGGCATCACCGACCCGCGCAACCTGGGAGCGATCATCCGCTCGACCGGCGCCTTCGGGGGTCACGGCATCATCCTGCCGCAGCGCCGCTCGGCCGGCGTGAACTCCGCGGCGTGGAAGACGAGCGCCGGCGCAGCCGCCCGGGTGCCCGTGGCCCTGGCCTCGAACCTCACGACGCAGCTCAAGGAGTTCAAGAAGCAGGGGGTGTTCGTCCTCGGCCTCGACGGCGACGGCGACGTACTGCTGCCCGACCTGCAGCTCGCCGACCGCCCGGTCGTGATCGTCACGGGGTCCGAGGGCAAGGGTCTGTCGCGCCTGGTCGCCGAGACCTGCGACCAGATCGTCTCGATCCCGATCTCGGCTGTGACCGAGTCGCTCAACGCCGGCATCGCGACCTCGGTCGCGCTCTACCAGGTCTCCACCATCCGCAACGCCAAGTAGGGGAGAAGCACCATGGCGCGCATCGTCGTCCTCGGGGGAACCGGCTACGCCGGGAAGCACATCGTGACCGAGGCGGTGAGCCGCGGGCACGACGTCATCGCGATCTCCCGCTCCGCGCCGTCCGACCCCGTCGACGGTGCGTCGTACGTGCAGGGGTCGGCGCTGGACGCCGCCTCGCTCGCCAACGCCTTCGACGGAGCGGATGCCGTGGTGTCGGCGCTCTCGCCGCGCGGCGACATGACCGACCGGGTGCTCGAGGCCCTGCGCAACGTCATCGCCGAGCTCGCCGACACGTCGACCCGCCTCGGGGTCGTCGGCGGCGCGGGCGGCAGCCTGGTCGCGCCGGGAGGACCGCGCCTCTTCGACCTCGACTTCCCCGAGGAGTACAAGCACGAGGCCCAGGTCGGCATCGACTCGCTCGCGCTGCTTGAGTCGTCGGATGCCGAGCTCGACTGGTTCTTCATCCACCCCGCCGAGGTCTTCGGGCCCTGGGCTGAGGGTGAGCGCACCGGTCGCTACCGTGACGGCGGAGACGTGCTCGTGCGTGACGCCGAAGGGCAGTCGTTCATCTCCGGCGCCGACTTCGCGGTCGCGGTCGTCGACGAGATCGAGCAGGGCAACCACCACCGCGAGCGCTTCACCGTCGGGTACTGACCCGCACGCGCCTCAGACCAGGTCGCGCCAGTCGATCTCGTCGTCGTCGGCGACGGCCGTCGACCCCGTCACGACCGGCAGGCTCATGGTCTCGGTCGGAGGTCCCATGATGGTCGCCTCGTCGCGGCGGTGCCGCAGCACGTCGTTGATGTAGCTCGTGAGCACCTCGGCGAGCGGTACCGAGCGGCCCTGCGCCTGCGACAGGTACCACCGGTGCTCGAGCACCTGGTGGAAGACCTCGGCCGGCTCGAGCTTGGCGCGCAGCTCGTAGGGGATCGCGCGCACCACCGGCTCGAACACCCGGGTGAGCCATTCGTGGGCGTACATCTCCTCGTCCGACCACTGCTTCGTCGAGCGGGCGCGGAACTCGTCAAGGTCGTTCAGCAGCCGCCTCGCCTGGTTCTCCTCGACGTCGAGACCCGTGAGGCGGATCAGCCGGCGCTGGTGGTGTCCGGCATCCACGACCTTCGGCTGGATCTCCACGACGGTCCCGTCGGAGGTCGTCGACATCGACATCTCGTCGATGTCGAAACCGAGTGCGTTGAGCCGCTCCACCCGTTCGGTGATCCGCCACGTCTCCGCGGATGAGAACGACTCCTGGGCGGTCAGCTCCGCCCACAGCGAGCGGTACGACGACACGATGCCGTCGGCGATGGCGACGGCATCCACGCCTCTTTCGAGTCGTCCGCCCGCCGCCAGGTCCATGATCTCGCCGGCGATGTTGGTGCGGGCGAGATCGAGATCGTAGGCGCGCTGACCGTCGGTCAGGCCCTCCTCGTGCAGCTCGCCGGTCTCGGCGTCGACGAGATACGCCGCGAAGGCCCCGGCATCCCGCCGGAAGAGGGTGTTCGACAGCGAGACATCACCCCAGTAGAAGCCGACGTTGTGCAGTCGCACGAGCAGCACGGCCAGGGCATCGACGAGACGGTTTGCGGTGTCGGGGCGGAGCACCCGAGTGAACAGGGCGCGGTAGGGCATCGAGAAGCGCAGATGAGAGGTCACGAGTGCGGCAGGGAGGGAATCGCCCGAGGCATCGCTGCGGCCGGCGATCGCGGCGACGCGGCTGACGCAGGGCACGTCGAGACGGGCGAGGTTGCCGAGCATCTCGTACTCTCTCCGCGCCATCTCCTCCGTCGTCTCCTTGACCGCGACGACCTTGCCGGAGAGGTCGGCGAACCGCACGAGGTGACGCGAGAGTCCCTTCGGGAGCGAGACGATGTGCTCGGAGGGCCAGGCACCCAGGGGAGTGGACCAGGGCAGCGCGAGGAGCCCGGGGTCGACCGAGCTCGCGGTGATGCGCAGGGCCTGCTGCATGACTCTCCTGGGGACGTTGACGGAGGTGCGGGGAAACAGAAGCGGCGCGGGCGACCGAAGTCTGCCCGCGCCGCGTCCAGCGGTTCCGATCAGGCCGAGACGACCGGCTTGTCGTTCAGGCGGTCGCCCGTCTCGAGGTCGAAGGCGTGCACGTGGCCGGGGTTGGCGGCCAGGGTCACGGTCTCGCCCGCGTTCGGGTGGTTGCGGCCGTCGACGCGGGCGACCAGGTCGGTGCGCTTGCCGTTGATGTCGGTGTGGCCGTAGAGGTAGCCGTCGGCGCCGAGCTCCTCGACGAGGTCGACGACGACCGAGAGGCCCCTGCCGTCGGCCGGGCCGACGGTGATGTCCTCGGGGCGCACACCCACGGTGACCTGCGAGCCCGTCGCGCGGCCGACCGTGTCGCGGTCGAGCGGGACGACCTCGGTGCCGAACTGCACACCGCCGTCGGCCAGGTCAGCCGAGAACAGGTTCATGGCGGGCGAGCCGATGAAGCCGGCGACGAACACGTTGTTCGGCTTCTCGTACAGGTCGCGCGGCGAGCCGACCTGCTGCAGCAGACCGTCCTTCAGCACGGCGATGCGGTCACCCATGGTCAGAGCCTCGGTCTGGTCGTGCGTGACGTAGACCGTGGTGACGCCGAGGCGGCGCTGCAGCGACGCGATCTGCGTACGCGTCTGCACGCGCAACTTGGCGTCGAGGTTCGACAGCGGCTCGTCCATGAGGAACACCTGCGGCTGGCGCACGATGGCGCGACCCATGGCGACACGCTGACGCTGACCACCCGAGAGGGCCTTGGGCTTACGGGTCAGGTACTGCTCGAGGTCGAGGAGCTTGGCCGCCTCGAGGACGCGGGAGGCCCGCTCCTCCTTGCCGACGCCGGCGATCTTGAGCGCGAAGCCCATGTTCTCGGCGACGGTCATGTGCGGGTACAGCGCGTAGTTCTGGAACACCATCGCGATGTCGCGGTCCTTCGGCGGCACATCGGTGACGTCGCGGTCACCGATGAGGATGCGGCCGGCGTTGACCTCTTCGAGGCCCGCGAGCATGCGGAGGGAAGTGGACTTACCGCAACCGGAGGGGCCGACCAGGACGAGGAACTCGCCGTCTCCGACCTCGAGGTTGAGCTTGTCGACAGCCGGGCGGGTGCCGCCCGGGTAGAGGCGGGTGGCCTCGTCGAAAGTCACAGATGCCATTGTGTTTCTCCTTCACCGGCAGGTACGTGCCGGACGATCCGTAGTGATAGAGCGGCGGTTCGACCCGCCGTGACCCCTCATCGGGTCGGGATCAGTATGGCAGAATCCGGGGCGTCTGGGTATTTCTCAGCCTGGCTGGTTAACATCGATCTCGGCTGCGCACCCGCGGCGATCGCCTCCCGAACGGCGATCGGGGCCACCCCGCCCCTCCCAGGACTGTCAAGAGGAACGATGTCGAGCGACGAGACGCCGAACGTCCCCACATCTCGCACTTCACGCGAGGTCGTGCGGGAGAAGGCACAGAAGGTGCACGCCCAGCAGTCGAGGGCGCGCATCATGCGACGGATCATCATCGGCGCCATCGCCGTGATCGCCGTCGGAGCGATCGGCACCGCGGTGACCCTCGCCGTGTCGGCCCAGATCTCGAAGCCGCAGCTCTCGCCGGGCGGAATGGACAACGACGGCATCCTCGTCTCCGACGTCAGCGCCACCGCGGTGGCCGACGAGGTCCCAGCGACACCCAGTCCCGATGCGACGGATGCCGGTGCCGCCACGACATCCACGCCCCAGCCCACGACGTCGAGCTCGGTCGACATCCACGTCTACGTCGACTACCTGTCGCCCGACGCGGGCGAGTTCGAGCGTGCCAACGCCCGTCAACTCGTGAACTGGATCACCGAGGGTGCCGCGACCGTCACGTACCACCCGGTCGCTCTGCTGACGGCGAGCTCGAACGGCACCAAGTACTCGCTGCGCGCAGCGGGCGCTGCTGCCTGCGTCGCGACGCATTCGCCGGCGCAGTTCTACGCCTTCAACCACGATCTGCTCGAGGACCAGCCCGAGGTGAACACCGACGGCTACTCCGACTCGGAACTCGCCGACATCGCCGGCGCCGTCGGTTCGGACAGCATCAAGTCAATCCGTTCGTGCATAGAGGACCAGGACTATGTCACCTGGGCCAAGGAGGCCACCTCTCGGGCGCTCGAGGGTCCGCTCGTCGGATCCGACGACCTGGTGCTGTCGTCCGCGCCGATGATCGTCGTGAACGGTGAGGCCTACGTCGGCGCCCTCGACGATCCGGTCGAGTTCTCGCAGTTCGTCCTGACCGTGTCGAACGACGCCTCGCAGGAGGCCGCGACGCCGTCGCCGACTCCGACACCCAGCCCGACCGCGACCCCGTAGTTCGTTCGCAGACGCCGCCTCTCGCTAAGCTGAGTGGCGTCCGCCGACTTGGCGCAATTGGTAGCGCACCGTACTTGTAATACGGGGGTTACGGGTTCGAGTCCCGTAGTCGGCTCAGTTCTCGGGCGCCGCCCTCGGCGCCGCGACATCCCGCGTCACACGCGAAATACCCGGCGCACCGGTCTGGTTGTCTCGGAGTATGACTCGCATCGGAAACAGTGATCTGACCGTCTTCCCGCTCTCGCTCGGCGGCAACGTGTTCGGCTGGACCGCCGATCGCGACGCATCCTTCGCCGTCCTCGACGCCTTCGTCGACGGGGGAGGCGACTTCGTCGACACCGCCGATTCCTACAGCGCCTGGGTGCCGGGCAACTCGGGCGGTGAGAGCGAGACGATCATCGGCGAATGGCTCGCCTCCCGGAAGCCGGAGGGCGTGGTCGTCGCCACGAAGGTGAGCCAGCACCCGGACTTCAGGGGTCTCGCGGGCGCGAACGTCCGCGCCGCGGCGGAGGCATCGCTTCAGCGCCTCGGCGTCGACGCGCTCGACCTGTACTACGCGCACTTCGACGACGCCGACACCCCGCTCGAGGAGACGGTGGAGGCGTTCGGTCGTCTCGTGTCCGACGGTCTCGTGCGGAACATCGCCGTGTCGAACTACTCGGCCGAGCGCATCCGCGAGTGGATCGACATCTCCGACCGCCTCGGCATCTCACGTCCGGTCGCCGTGCAGCCGCACTACAACCTCGTGCATCGCAACGACGTCGAGGAGCACATCATCCCGGTGGCGGAGGAGTTCGGGCTCGGTCTCGTCCCGTACTACTCGCTGGCGAGCGGATTCCTCACCGGCAAGTACCGCTCGACGGATGCCGCAGGTCAGTCGTCTCCGCGCGCCGGTGGTGCAGCGAAGTACGCGAGCGAAGCGGGCCTGCGCATCATCGACGCGCTCGAGGAGATCGGTGATGCGCACGGTGCGTCGATCGCCGCCACGTCTCTCGCTTGGCTGCGCGCTCAGCCGACGGTCGTCGCTCCGATCGCCAGCGCGCGCACCGTCGAGCAGGTTCCCGACCTGCTCGCGGGTGCCCGACTCGAGCTCACCGACGACGAGATCGCCACGCTGAACCGCGTCTCGGAGTGGACGCCCTCAGCATCCTGACTCTGCGCGGTCTCTGACGCGTCGGCGCCTCAGGGCGTCGGCGCGTCAGTGCTGCCGGGCAGCGGATCGTCGGGTACGAGGCCCAGCCGGTGCGCGAGGATCACGGCGTGGATGCGGTCGCGAGCCTCGAGCTTCGACAGCACCCGCCCGACATGGGTCTTCACCGTCGATTCGCTGACGAACAGTGCGCGCGCGATCTCGGCGTTCGTGAGTCCTCGAGCCATCTGCAGGAACACGTCGCGCTCCCGCTCGGTCAGCGACGTCGTGGGGTCATCGACGGGTACGGGCGCAGCTGTCGGCACGGCGTCGAGCTGCGAGCTCACGTGCTCGAGCAGTCTTCGCGTCACGCTCGGTGCCAGCGCGGCGTCGCCGCGGTGCACCGCTCGCACGGCGGCGATCATCTCGTGGCGGTGGGCGTCTTTGAGGAGGAAGCCGCTCGCGCCCGCCCGGATCGCTCCGAAGGCGTACTCGTCGAGATCGAACGTCGTGAGCACCAGCACCCGGCTCTCCGGGTGCTCGCGCACGATCGCCTCGGTTGCGGCGATCCCGTCAAGTCCCGGCATCCGGATGTCCATGAGCACGAGGTCGGGATGCAGGGCCCCGGTCTGCGCGATCGCGGCGCGACCGTCGCCCGCCTCACCCACCACCACCATGTCCGCCTCGGCCTCGAGCACCATTCGGAACCCGAGACGGATGAGCTCTTGGTCGTCGACGAGCAGGATCGAGATCGGGTCGGTCATGACGGCTCCTCCGCGGTGGGTTCGACGGGATCGGGGGTCTGGTCGACGGGCAGTTCGGCGCGCAGCATCCATCGTCCTCCCGCGGCGGGCTCTGAGACGACCGTGCCCTGCACGTGTGCGGCGCGTTCGGCGAGGCCGCGAAGCCCGAAGCCGGCGGTGCCGACTGCTCCCGACGCTCCGTCGTTGACGATCTCGACGACGACGCTCCCCGGAGCGTGGATGATGCGCGCGGCGATCGAGCTCGCTGACGGCGCGTGTCGCATCGCGTTTGTGACACCCTCCTGCACGATGCGTCCGACTGCGTGCGCCACAGCGGGGGAGAGGGCGGCCGTGCCGGATTCTGTGAGCGTGACGGGGAAGCCGGCGCGCTGCGCGATCGCGACCGTCTCGCGGGGATCGACCGGCGCGGCGGGCGCGAGGGGAGCGGTCGCCTCCGCGTCGCGGAGCACGCCCAGCATGGCGCGCATCTCGGTGAGAGCGGCGCGCGCCGTCGTCGCCGCGGCGGTGGAGGCGGCCGCCGCCTGATCGCGGTCGGACGTGGCCGCGGCGCCCTCGGAGAGTGCGACGATCACGGTGAGCGAGTGCGACACGATGTCATGCATCTCCCGCGCGATGCGCGCCCGCTCGGACGCCGCGGCGAGCTGCGCCTGCTGGTCGCGCTCGACGAGGAGCTGGCGGGACCGGTCGATCACGGCGGCGATGTACCGTTTGCGACCACCGACGTTCACGCCGATGAGGGTGCCGATCAGGCCGAAGATGAGGACGGTCAGTCCGGTGTTCAGCCCGATCTGCATCGAGGTGGCGCCGGTGAGGACGAGTGGTGCGGCGACGGCGACGATCGCGGCGACCATGATGCCGAAGCCGATCCACGCGACACGCGACGACCGGTAGACCGCGAGCGAGTAGCACGTCACGAGCGTCAGCGGTGTGCCGGTCGGCTGGTCGGCGAACAGGAGGAGCACCTCGACGGAGCCCGCAGCGACGAAAGGGACGAGAGGTGCGATTCGCCGCCACATCAGGGAGACGCATGCCGCGATGATCGCGATCGGCGCCACCACCGCGAAGGCGAGCGCGAGCGGGCCCTCGGCCGTGCGATCGAAAGGAGCGGCGGGCAGCAGCGAGAGGGCGAGACAGATGAGAGTGATCAGGACGTCCGCGATGACCGGGTGTCGTGCCCAGAATCGGCGGAGAACCCCTGGAGGACGCGGCAGCCGCAGCTCCTCCTCCTCGCGGAGGGGGCTGCGGCTGCGCGTGCTGGTCACCGGGGAACTCTACGCGGCCGTGAGGTCACGCGTCGCGGGTGCGCAGTACGACCCACGCGGCGAGGAGGCTGCCGACCGTCCACGCCCCGAGCGTCAGATACGCGACCGGCTCGTCGAGGGCGGCGCCCTGGGGGAGGATCGCGCTCTGCGCGGCGGCGACCGGCAGATACGTGGAGGCATCCACGACCCAGGCCCAGGCCTCGCCCGCCATGGTGAAGAAGCTCGCCACGATCGGGAGGACGAAGAGCAGGCCGACGGTCGCCGCGATCGCCCCCGCACCGGAACGGAGCAGGAAGCCGAACGCGACGCCGATGAGCGCGAACACGGCCATCGCCAGCGACGAGACGATGATCGGGAGGATCGACAGCGACGGATCGCTCCAATCGATGCCCTGATCGCGCGACGAGACGATCGCCGACACGGCCACGGCCGCCGCTGAGAAGATGACGACCGAGCTGACGAACAGGAACAGCGCCACGACCAGGGCCTTGGCGAGCAGAGCAGACCCGCGGCGGGGGTTGGCCGTCAGGGTCGAGCGGATCATGCCGGTCGAGTACTCGCCGGTCACGGAGATCGCGCCCAGGATGCCGGCGAGCAGCATCGTGAACTGGATCGGCATGACGACCGCCTGGATCGGCTCGAACCCCGGCGCATCGATCGCCTGAGCGATGAGGACGGCGATGCCGACGGTGAGCACGGCGGTGATCGCGATCGACCACCAGGTGGAGCGGAGGGTGGCGAGCTTGATCCACTCGCCGCGCACCTCGCGCAGGAACGACAGTCGATGACCCGTATCGACGCGCTGTCGCGTGCGGGCGGGAGCCTGGGTGGTCATGAGATCTCCTTGGTCCGGTACTCGACCGCGTCGCCGGTCAAAGCGAGGTAGGCGTCTTCGAGGGAACCGGTGGTGGGGGTGAGTTCGTGGAGCGGGATGCCGCGGTCCGCGGCCAGATCGCCGATGCGCGAGGCGGGCAGGCCGACGACGTCGAGGAGGTCGGGCGCGGTGCTGACGATCTCGACGTCGGGTCCCCCCACCACCGCGGCGAGGTCGGCGGCGCGCGGCGTGCGGACCCGGACGGTGTTGCGGGTCCAGGCGCGCACGAGCTCGTCGAGGGGAGCATCGGCGAGCACCTGGCCGCGACCCATCACGATGACGTGATCGGCGGTCTGCGCCATCTCGCTCATCAGGTGGCTGGAGAGCAGCACCGTGCGACCCTCCGAGGCGGCGTGCCGCACGAACTGACGCACCCAGCGCACGCCCTCCGGGTCGAGGCCGTTGACCGGCTCATCGAGGATCAGCGTGTGCGGGTCGCCGAGCAGTGCCGACGCGATGCCGAGGCGCTGGCCCATGCCGAGCGAGAACTTCCCGGCGCGTTTGCGGGCTACCGGTCCGATGCCGGCGAGTTCGATGACCTCATCCACACGCGAGGCGGGGATGCCGTGGGTCGCCGCCATCGCCCGCAGGTGGTTGCGTGCGGTGCGGCCCGTGTGCACGGCCTTGGCATCGAGCAGCACGCCGACCTCTGTGAGTGGCGCGCGCAGCTTGCGGTACTCCCGTCCTGCAACGGTCGCGGTGCCCGCGGTCGGCCGGTCGAGGCCGACGATGAGGCGCATCGTGGTGGACTTGCCCGCGCCGTTGGGGCCGAGGAATCCTGTGACGGTGCCCGGCTTGACCGTGAACGACACGTCCTGAACGGCTGTCTTGTCTCCGAACCTCTTCGTGAGGCCCTCTGCTGTGATCATGCCTTCGACGCTACGGCCCAGGGACGCTGCACCGCGTCCTCCTGTGGTACCGGAACGCGCGGCGTCGTCCTCCGGATCCGTAGCACCGGAGGACGATCCCGCCGACGGACGATCAGTCGCGCGGACGAGCCGTCACGCGAGCGGACACCTCTTCCGATGCGGCGATCGCCTCATCGATGATCTCTCTCGTGGGCTCGGCGGTCAGCCAGTCGTGGCTCAATGACGCGGGGATCAGCAGCGGCATCCGGTCGTGGATGTCGGCGAGGCGGTCGGGAGCGGGGCGCATGACGATCGAGTAGCAGGTGAACCAGGTGCCGTCCGTGGTGCGGCCGCGCTGCGTCACCGCCGCCATGCCGAACAGCGCGCCGTCGTCGACGAGGAACTCGTGCCACACGCGCTCGGGCTTCTTCATCTCGTACCAGCTCGTCGCAGGGACCAGAGCGCGGGTCTTCAACCCGCCGGGGCGATCCTGGAGGCGTTCGGACCTGGTGTTGATCGACGGGAACTTCGAGGGCTCGCCTCCGACGAGGAAACCCCACCACGCGGACTCGAGGGTCGGCGCGGTGTCGGGCTGCATCACGATCGGGTTGAGGTTGCGGAGGTTCTTGCCGGTGGGGCGCACCGTCTCGTTCGCGTTCTCCTCCGCCCACCCGCGGAGGCCGTCGAGCACCGCCTCATCGGCGGCCTCGAGGAGCTCCGTGTCGGTGAATCGGGGATCAAGTCCGTAGCTCGCGCACATGCCGCCAGCGTACGCCGCGCCACCGACACCGGCCCAGGACGCGATCCGACGCTCGGGTAGGGTCGACGGGTGACACTCGACCGCCGCCTGTCCGCTCCCGTCGCGCTCGGCGGCGCAGTCGCGATCGGCGTCATGACGGCCGTGCAGGCTCGCATCAACGGCGTCCTCGGAGTGAGGGTCGACAACGGGATCGTGGCCGGTCTCATCTCCTTCTCGGTGGGACTCGCGGCGCTGATCGCGGTGATCGTCTGCATCCCCTCCGCGCGTCGAGGCGTGGGGCGTCTGCGCGACGGCATCCGACACCGGACGATCCCGTTCTGGATGCTGCTGGGGGGCGCCTGCGGCGCCTTGACCGTCTCGACGCAGGGGGTGACGGCGGGAGTCCTCGGCGTCTCGCTGTTCACGGTCGGGGTCGTGGCCGGGCAGACCCTCCACGGGCTCATCCTCGACCGGATCGGCTTCGGACCCGCCGGCGTGGTCGCCGTCACACCCGGACGGGTGCTCGGGGGAGGGCTGGCGCTCGCCGCGGTGGGGATATCGCTCAGCGGCGACGTCCTCACGACCGCGCCGCTCTGGATGCTGCCGCTGCCCTTCGCCGCCGGCGTCGGCATCGCATGGCAGGCGGCGACGAACGGACGCCTCGCGCAGCGGGTGGCGTCGCCGCTCATCGCGACGTTCACGAGCTTCATCGCCGGCACGGTCGCCCTGCTTCTCGCCGCGGCCGTGAGCGTGGCGATCCGCGGCCTGCCCGCTGTCCCACCGGCAGAGCCGTGGCTGTACCTCGGTGGGTTCCTCGGCTTCGCCTACATCCTGCTCGGCGCCTTCATCGTCGCGCACACCGGCGTGCTGCTGATGGGGCTCGGGTCGGTGCTCGGACAGCTCGCCGCATCCGTCGTCATCGACCTCGTCTGGCCCGCTGCCGCAGGGCCCGCCCTGTGGCAGATCGTCGGGATGGTCGTGGTGGCGGTGGGATCCGTCGTCGTCGCGCTGCCGCGTCGCCGCCGTTGACTACTGCTTCGCGTCGCGCTTCTTCGGCTTCGGCATCCGGGTGACGAGCTTGCGTGCCTCGACGCTCTTGCGCCGCCCCGGCTTCTTGCCCTCCGGCTTGCCGCCGACGTAGAGCCAGCCGAGCAGCTCCTCGTTCTTGCCGAGGCCGTGCGCCTTCGCGACGGCCTTGGCGCGGGTGTAGTGCCCGGTGCGCCAGATGACGCCCCAGCCCGCCTCGTCGAGCAGCAGGCTCAGCATGTGAGCGACACCGGATGCCACGGCCTCCTGCTCCCAGCGCGGCACCTTGTCGCTCTTGCGATAGCTGGCGACCACGGCGATCAGCAGCGGCGCACGCAGCGGCTTGGTCGAGGGCGACGAGTCGCCCTGCGCCTTGGCGATCGCGGCACCCAGCACCTCGCGGTCGCTGCCGCGCATCTCGATGAGACGCCACGGGCGCAGCGACGAGTGGTCGGCGACGCGACCGGCCGCAGCGACGAGGTGCAGCAGCTCCTCCCGGGACGGTGCCTCGGCGGTGACCTTCGACCAGGACTGACGCGAGCGGACGGCCTCGAGCGCGCTCACGACTCGTCGGGGGTGAAGTTCAGCGCGATCGAGTTCATGCAGTAGCGGTCGCCGGTCGGCGTGCCGAAACCGTCGGGGAACACGTGGCCGAGGTGCGAGCCGCAGGTCGCGCAGCGCACCTCGGTGCGCACCATGCCGAGGCTCGTGTCCTCGATCAGCTCGACCGCATCGGGGCGGACGGATTCGTAGAAGCTCGGCCAGCCGCATCCGGAGTCGAACTTCGTGCCGCTCTTGAACAGCTCGGCGCCGCAGGCGCCGCAGGTGTAGAGGCCGGCACGGTTCTCGTCGAGCAGCTCGCCGGTCCAGGCCCGTTCGGTCGCCGCTTCACGCAGCACGGCGTACTGGTCGGCGCCCAGCTCCTCGCGCCACTCGTCTTCGGTCTTGTCCACGCTGTACGACATCGGTCCTCCTGAGGGTCTTCCCCCATTCTCTCGTGTCCGGCGGGGGTCGGCGCGGCAGAATGGTCATATGACGGATGCCGTGCAGCAGCGTTACGCGCGGTTCGCCGCAGAGGAGGCGCCGGGGCGCAGCGAGGTGTACGCCGAGTGGGCCGCGGGAGTGGCCGGGGACCCGGCACTCTCCGACATCATCTCGAGGATCCCCGAGACCCGACGGCAGCCGCCGCTCGTCTTCGCGGTCACCCGGATGCTCGGTGCGGGCACCGGTCCGTTCGACACCTGGCGCGACTTCGTGATGGCGCGCGCCGACGAGATCGTCGCGGAGTGCACAGGCCGTCGACTTCAGACCAACGAGCCGCTGCGTCTCGCCGCGCTGCTCCCCGTGCTCTCCGAGATCGACGGACCCATCGCCCTGCTCGAGATCGGCGCATCCGCCGGGCTCTGTCTCTATCCCGACCGCTACTCGTACCGCTTCGTGGACGGGGCAGGTCGGGTGCGCGCCGCGCTCGACCCCGCTGACGGACCGTCGACCGTCCTGCTGGAGAGCCGGGTCGACGGCGAGATCCCCGAGCTCCGGATGCCGCGCGTCGTCTGGCGCGGAGGAATCGACCTCGCCCCGCTCGACGCCCGCGACGCCCGCGACCGGCGCTGGCTGCGCTCGCTCGTGTGGCCGGGGGAGGAGGGCCGTGGGGAGCGGGTGACGGCTGCGCTCGACATCGCCTCCGCCGATCCGCCGGTGCTGCTGCAGGGCGACGCGCTCGAGCGCCTCGACGAGCTGGGGAGGGCGGCGCCCTCCGACGCGACCCTCGTGATCACGACCCCCGGTGTGCTCGTGCACATCCCGCGCGCGATGCGGACGGCGCTCGTCGACCGCATCCTCGCCCTGTCCGCGCGCTGGGTGACGATCGATCCGCCCGCTCTCCTCGACGTGTGGGAGCCGCCCATGGTGGGAGAGGAGTGGCCGGGGTTCGTCGTGGCCCTCGACGGCAGGGTGCGAGCGGCAGCCGATCCACTCGGACGATGGTGGGAGTGGCGCGCGGCCGAGTGAGGCGACCCGACGTAGTCTGAGCGCATGCGCGGAGAGCTCACGGAACGGGATCGTCTGATCCTCGCTCTCGAGACCGCCTGGCCGCGGCACGGCGGGGCGAAGGAAGAGGTCATCCGCGCGCAGCTGGGCATGAGCGCGGCGCGGTACTACCAGCTTCTCGGCCGGCTGATCGACTCCGAGGCCGCGTTGGAGTTCGACCCCCTGCTGGTCGGCCGACTGCGCCGGATCCGCGATCGCCGCGCCTTCCAGCGCTCCGCCCGCACCGCCGGGTTCGTCGGCTGATCGGGCCCGCGCCACGCGCTGAGCGGCCGCCGACGCGGATACACAGTGCGGTGCCGTTAGCATCGAGGGGTGTCTAAGCCGAACCGCGATCGATTCGACGACGTCCCCCGCACCTCCGGACGTGTGGGTGCGCATCGCGCCGAAGCGCCGGGGATGAACGGCTGGATCGTCCTCCTGTGGTCGTTCGTCGCCGCCCTCGTGCTCATCATCGGCGGCATCTTCGGCTCGCTCGTCGTCATGGGACGCATCAGTCTCTTCCCCGAGGCGGTCCCGACCGCGACCCCCACGCCCGAGGAGACCGGCGTCGTCGACACCACCTATTCGGTGCTCATCCTCAACGCGACGGCCGACGAGGGGCTCGACGACCAGATGCGCGACACGCTCATCAACAGCGGATGGTCGGCCGACGTGGTGTTCGCGAGCGACAGCACCAGTCAGGACTTCTCGACCACGACCGTGTACTACGTCGCCGACGAGGACGAGCTGGCCGCGATCGGGCTCGCCGGAGTCATCGGCGGAGCCGATGTGCAGCAGAGCGACTTCTACGCCGACATGAACGACACTGAGCAGAAGCAGCTCACGGTCGTGATCGGTCTCGACCGCTCCTCAAACCCGCCTGCGGCGACCGAGACCCCGGCTCCGTAGTCCCTCCACGGCGGCTTGCACTCGATGGGGTCGAGTGCCAGAATGGCGTTAGCACTCTCTCACTCTGAGTGCTAAACCCAACGTCTACGTCCAGGAGGGACGACAAAACTCATGGCAAAGATCATCGCTTTCGATGAGGAGGCCCGCCGCGGCCTCGAGCGCGGCCTCAACATCCTCGCCGACGCCGTCAAGGTGACGCTCGGCCCGCGCGGTCGCAACGTCGTGCTCGAGAAGAAGTGGGGCGCCCCCACGATCACGAACGACGGTGTGTCGATCGCCAAGGAGATCGAGCTGGACGACCCGTACGAGAAGATCGGCGCGGAGCTCGTCAAGGAGGTCGCCAAGAAGACCGACGACGTCGCCGGTGACGGAACCACCACCGCCACGGTGCTGGCTCAGGCGCTCGTGCGCGAGGGTCTGCGCAACGTCGCAGCCGGTTCCGACCCCATCTCGCTCAAGCGCGGCATCGAGAAGGCCGTCACGGCCATCACCGAGGAGCTGCTCGCCAGCGCGAAGGAGATCGACTCTAAGGAGCAGATCGCCGCGACCGCATCGATCTCGGCCGCTGACCCGGCCATCGGCGAGCTCATCGCCGAGGCGATCGACAAGGTCGGCAAGGAAGGCGTCGTCACGGTCGAGGAGTCGCAGACCTTCGGCACCGAGCTCGAGCTCACCGAGGGCATGCGCTTCGACAAGGGCTACCTGAACCCGTACTTCGTCACGGACCCGGAGCGCCAGGAGGCCGTCTTCGAGGACCCGTACATCCTCATCGCGAACCAGAAGATCTCGAACATCAAGGACCTTCTGCCGATCGTCGACAAGGTGATCCAGGACGGCAAGGAGCTCGTCATCATCGCCGAGGACGTCGAGGGCGAGGCTCTCGCGACCCTCGTGCTCAACAAGCTCAAGGGCATCTTCAAGTCGGTCGCCGTCAAGGCTCCCGGCTTCGGCGACCGTCGCAAGGCGCAGCTGCAGGACATCGCGATCCTCACGGGCGGCCAGGTCATCACCGAAGAGGTGGGCCTGAAGCTCGAGAACGCCACGCTCGACCTGCTCGGCCGTGCGCGCAAGGTCATCGTCACCAAGGACGAGACCACGATCGTCGAGGGTGCCGGTGAGGCCGACCAGATCGAGGGTCGCGTCACGCAGATCCGTCGCGAGATCGAGAACACCGACAGCGACTACGACCGTGAGAAGCTGCAGGAGCGCCTCGCGAAGCTCGCCGGCGGCGTCGCCGTCATCAAGGCAGGTGCCGCGACCGAGGTCGAGCTCAAGGAGCGCAAGCACCGCATCGAGGACGCCGTCCGCAACGCGAAGGCGGCCGTCGAGGAGGGCATCGTCCCCGGTGGTGGCGTGGCGCTCATCCAGTCGGGCACCAAGGCTCTCGACGCCCTCACGCTCTCGGGCGACGAGGCGACCGGCGCGAACATCGTCCGCGTCGCGATCGAGGCTCCGCTCAAGCAGATCGCGCTGAACGCCGGTCTCGAGCCGGGTGTCGTCGCGAACAAGGTGTCCGAGCTCCCCGCAGGTCAGGGCCTCAACGCCGCCAGCGGTGAGTACGGCGACATGTTCGCACAGGGCATCATCGACCCGGCCAAGGTGACCCGCTCGGCTCTGCAGAACGCGGCGTCGATCGCAGGCCTGTTCCTGACGACCGAGGCCGTCGTGGCCGACAAGCCCGAGAAGGCGGCGGCTCCGGCCGGCGACCCGACGGGTGGCATGGACTTCTGATCCAGAAGCGCTGAAGAGAAGACGCCCCGACCTCATGGTCGGGGCGTCTTTTCGTGCGCTCGGTCAGCGGAACAGACTCGCCGAGAACTGGTCGGCCTCGGCGTACTGGGTGGCGGCGCTGCCGAGCGAGTGGCCGATGGATTCGAGCGTCTGCTCGAGGTTCAGCTGACCCCCGCGCCATTGCTCCACGCAGGACTGGAACGCGCTCGACGCGTTCCCGACCCACGAGGACTGCAGCTGCGTGAGCTGGCTCATGAGTGTTGCGGCCTCGACGTGCAGCCGCTCCATGGTGGCGAGCGCGGCCGTGTGGGCCGCACCCACGGCCTCGGTGTCGACGGTGATGACGGACATGGAATCTCCTCTCGATGGGATTCCGACGATAGGAGCGCGGCGCCCGCGGCATCCGGCGTCCCGCCCCGCTCGCACCCGTGCTGTGCAGAACCCGCCCGTGGGTTCCGCGGTGGAGGAGCGGTCAGAGCGCGAGCGGGTCGATCGGCTGCGTGTCTTCGAGGAGATGGGCCGGAGTGGCCCGCGACGGCGCCAGCGGGAGCGTGATCGTGAACGTCGCTCCGCCGCCCGGCGTCTCCGTGACGGCTACGCTGCCGCGGAGCGCCTTCATGATGGACGCGACGATCGCCAGCCCGAGGCCGGAACCGCCGGTTTCGCGGGCGCGCGAGGTGTCGGCGCGCCAGAAGCGCTCGAAGATCTGATCGCGGATCTGCGGCGGGATGCCCTCTCCGTGATCGACGATCGAGATGCTGCCCGTTCCGCGGACGCGGTCGGCGTCGACGACGATCTCGAGGGGGCTGTCGGCCGGCGAGAACCGTCGCGCGTTGCCGAGCAGGTTCGTGACGACCTGGCGCACCTTGTTCTCCTCGCCCAGCACGATCGGGGGAGTGCGGACGGGCACGTCGGTGGCCTCCGTGAAGTCGATCCCCGTGACCTCGGGATCGGCCGGAGTACGCGGCCGGCGACGCAGACGTCCGAGCGTCGCACGAGAGAGCGCGCCGCGTGGTGTCGGAGGCTGCCGATCGGGGGCGACCGGGGTCGGGCGCGTCGTGACGTCGATGAGCGGGGCATCGACGGTGCGGTCGATCACCGACACCGTCCGACCCGGGGCGGCGGCGCGCAGATCGAGAGCCGCGTCGCGCGCGATCGGACGCAGATCGAGTGCCTCGATCTCGGGCTCGCGCTCCTCGTCGAGGCGCGCGAGCGCGAGGAGGTCCTCGACCAGCACGCCCATCCGGATCGCCTCCTTCTCGATGCGCTCCATGGCACGGGCGGTATCCTCCTCGCCCTTGATCGCACCCATGCGGTAGAGCTCGGCGTAGCCGCGCACGCTGACGAGGGGCGTCCGGAGCTCGTGGCTGGCGTCGCCGATGAAGCGTCGCATGTGCTGGACGGTGCGGTCGCGCTGGGCGAGAGATCCGTCGACGCGGTCGAGCATCGTGTTGATCGCCGTGTTGAGGCGGCCGACCTCGGTGGTCGGCTCGAGGTCTGTCAGTCGCTGGCTGAAGTCGCCCTTCGCGATCGACATGGCGGTGGATTCGACCTGACCGAGCCGACGGAAGGTGAGCGTGACGAGTCCTCGGGTGAGGAGGGCCGCGATGAGGATCGTGACGAGCGCGACGGTGATGTAGATGCCGAAGAACTGGCTGATGATCCGGTCGGCGTAGTCGAGGGGCATCGCCACCATCTGGATCCGCAGCGCGCCGTCGCCGTCTCCGGGCAGCAGCGCCACTGCCGCGCGGAAGTCGTCGCCCTTCGTGCCCGTGAGAGGGAACACGCCGTCGCCGGCGTTCTGTGCGTCCAGCAGGGTGTATTTCGAGGGGAAGAGCGGCTTGCCGCCGTTCGCGGAGTTGCCCGTCGTGGTCTGCAGCACGCCCTCGCCGTCGTAGATCGCGACGAAGAAGTCCCTGGGCGATTCGCGCGGTGTGTAGACCGTCTTCCCATCCTCGATCGACATGTCGAAGTACCGCGGGGCGAGGTCGGCCGAGACGAGCGCGGGCAGCTGCGCTTCGATGTTCCCGACCAGCGAGTTGCGCAGGATGGGCACGGTCCCGATCCCGGCGAGCAGGAGACCGAGGGCGAGAACGGCGACGGTGACGCCGGTGACCTTCGCGCGCAGGCTGATGGCCCGCCACCAGCGGGTGACCGCGTCAGGCTTGTGCGCCATGCGGCCCTCCCTCCGGCCGTCGTGGTACGGCGTCAGCGATCCGTCGACGACTACTTGCCGACCTTCAGCATGTAGCCGAAGCCGCGCTTGGTCTGGATGACCGACTCCTCGGTGTGCGGGTCGATCTTGCGGCGGAGGTAGGAGATGTAGCTCTCCACGATGCCGGCGTCGCCGTTGAAGTCGTACTCCCAGACGTGGTCGAGGATCTGCGCCTTCGACAGCACCCGGTTCGGATTCAGCATGAGGTAGCGCAGCAGCTTGAACTCGGTCGGGCTGAGCTCGATCGGCTCCTTGCCGACGTGCACGTCGTGCGTGTCCTGATCCATCGACAGCTCGCCGGCGCGGATGATCGACTCCTCGTCGGCCTGCATGGTGCGCCGCAGGATCGCCTGCGCGCGGGCGACGATCTCGTCGAGACTGAACGGCTTGGTGACGTAGTCGTCGCCCCCGGCGTTCAGGCCCTCGATCTTGTCGTCGGTGCCGTCCTTGGCCGTGAGGAAGAGGATCGGCGCCGTGAAGCCCGCACCACGGAGGCGCTTGGTGACACTGAATCCGTTCATGTCGGGCAGCATGACGTCGAGGATGATGAGGTCCGGCTCCTCCTCCAGCACCGCCGAGATCGTGGCGGCGCCGTTGGCGACCGTCTTGACCTGGAATCCGGCGAAGCTGAGACCCGTGGAGAGCAGGTCGCGGATGTTCGGCTCGTCGTCGACGACCAGGATGCGCGCATCAGTCATGTCCCCATTATGGTGACTCAGGCCATGCGGATGCTGACTATCCGTCGGAGCGGCGGTCAGGCCGCGATCGCGTCCGCATCCATGATCGTGTAGCTGTAGCCCTGCTCGGCGAGGAAGCGCTGGCGGTTCTGCGCGTAGTCCTGATCGATCGTGTCGCGGGCGACGAGCGTGTAGAAGCTGGCGGTGTGACCCGACTGCTTCGGCCGGAGAAGGCGGCCCAGTCGCTGGGCCTCCTCCTGCCGGGACCCGAAGGATCCCGAGACCTGGATCGCCACGGACGCCTCGGGGAGGTCGATCGAGAAGTTGGCGACCTTCGACACCACGAGCAGGTGGATCTCGCCCTCGCGGAACTGGCGATACAGCTCCTCGCGCTCGTCGACGGGGGTGGCGCCTGTGATCTGCGGCGCGTTCAGCGCCTCGGACAGCGTGTCGAGCTGGTCGAGGTACTGGCCGATCACGAGGATCTGCTCGTCGGGGTGCTTGGCGATCAGTTCGCGCACGGCGTCGATCTTCGCGGGCGCCGACGCGGCGAGCCGGTACCGCTCGTCGTCGGTCGCGGCGGCGTACTCGAGACGGTCGCTCGGGGGCAGGTCGACGCGGACCTCGTAGCAGACGGCGGGGGAGATGAAGCCCTGCGCCTCGATCTGCTTCCACGGCGCGTCGAACCGCTTGGGGCCGATCAGGCTGAACACGTCGCCCTCACGGCCGTCCTCGCGCACGAGGGTGGCGGTGAGACCGATGCGGCGGCGCGCCTGCAGGTCTGCGGTGAGCTTGAACACCGGCGCGGGGAGCAGGTGCACCTCGTCGTACACGATGAGTCCCCAGTCGAGAGCGTCGAGCAGGGCGAGGTGGGCGTACTGGCCTTTCCGTTTGGCGGTGAGGATCTGGTACGTCGCGATCGTGACCGGCTTGACCTCCTTGGCCTGGCCGGAGTACTCCCCGATCTCCTCCGGGGTGAGGCTCGTGCGCTTGAGGAGCTCGTCGCGCCACTGGCGTGCCGACACGGTGTTCGTCACGAGGATCAGCGTGGTGGTCTTCGTGGCGGCCATAGCCCCGGCGCCGACGATGGTCTTCCCGGCGCCGCAGGGCAGCACGACGACTCCGGATCCGTCCTTCGAGAACGCGTCGACGGCATCCTGCTGGTACGGCCGGATCTGCCAGGTGCCCTCATCCAGTTCGATCTCGTGCGGAGTGCCGGGC
The DNA here is from genome assembly GCF_002362255.1 of Microbacterium sp. SZ1. Classification (GTDB taxonomy): domain Bacteria; phylum Actinomycetota; class Actinomycetes; order Actinomycetales; family Microbacteriaceae; genus Microbacterium. Next base: position 27,273 of record NZ_LPVV01000014.1, read on the forward strand.
GTGTATCCGGCGAGGTCCTCGGCTGGCCAGCCGATCTTCAGCAGCTCCTGCTTGATCTGACCGCGCGCCCAGGCATCGATGACATAGGTGTCGGGGTTCGGATGACCGATCAGCAGCGGCTGGATGCGCTTGTTGTTCGCGACCTGGGCGAGCACCGCGGGGTCGGTCGAGCGCAGGATGAGCGTGCCTTCGTCGTCGCGTTCGATCACAAGGCGCCCGTAGCGGTTCACCGTCTCGCGAAGGTCGACGGCGACGGACGGCGGGACCGGGAAGCGCGACCACCGGTCGAGGGTCTCGAGCATGTCTTCGGCGCTGTGCCCGGCGGCGCGCGCATTCCAGAGCCCGAGACGGGTGATCCGGTAGGTGTGGATGTGCTCGGGAGCACGCTCGAGTTCGGCGAAGATCGCCAGCTCGTGGCGGGCGCTCTCGGCATCCGCGTGGGCGACCTCGAGGAGCACGGTGCGATCGCTCTGGACGATCAGAGGGCCATCAGACATAGCTGTCCAGTTTACTGGGCGATCACGGTCGCGGCGCGGATGCTCGACACCGGCAGCGTGCGCTCGACGTCTGCCGCCTTGTCGCGTCCGCGCAGGCGTCCGCCGCCGAGTCCGGTGGCCTCGAGCAGGAGGTCGCGCGTGCTGCCGTCCGGCATCCCCACGGTCACCTGGAGCACGGCCTTCGCGCGCACCGCCGCCTCGAGCTCCCGGTCGAGCCAGGCGGCGTCGGCATCCGGTCCCTGATGCGAGCGGAGCGCCGCGATGAGCGACGTGTAGTCGGCCGAGGCCGCTCCCGGCGTCGTGATCGGCGCGTGCCGTTCACCGGTGAGCACGGTGCCGTCCTCGCCCACGAGGGTCGCGGGGTATCGCGCGTCCGTGAGAGCCCAGTACACCGTGTCGCGACCGACGCGCGTGGTGAGGGAGCCGACGTGCTTCGTGAGAGCAAGGGGGCGGAGGGTCTGGTCGACCGCGATCGCCTCCACGAGATGCGGGTCCGAGCTCTCGATCCGGGTGCGGCCGGTCTCGGAATCCGTCGACACCCGGACGAGACCGTGACGCTGCGCCGTCTGCGCGATCAGGTAGCGGAGCGGCTGCGGGATGCCGGTGAGTGAGACGGCCTCGAGGAAGTCGATGAGCGACTCCTCGCTCTCTCCGGCGACGAGCGCACGTGCGACGGACTCCGGTGTGAACCGGTACGTCGATGCCTGTGCGGCGGATTCCCGCGCGGCGACCGTGCGCAGGCGCACGTCGAGGGCGGGGGCCAGGGGGCCGGGTGAGATCGCGCTGAGGTCGTTCTGGAGGAAGATCCGGTCGACCTCGGCGGGGAGCAGCGCTGTGAGTGAGGCCGGATCGGGATCGCGACCGTCGCGCAGGGGCGTCGCCCAGACGGGCTCGGTCCCGTCGTCGGCGACGAGACCGAGCAGGCGTGCCTGCTCGATCAACGCGGCGCTGCGGTCCGGCCACGCGGGATCCCATGGATGGGCCTGCGCCCAGTCGGAGAGCGGGATCCACCCACCCCTCTCAGACCGGATACCACGGGGAAGCGCATCGCGGAAGTCGCGGGCGAGGTCGCGCCATCGCTCGGACACCGACGATCGCAGCCACGCGTCCGCGATGTCCGTGGTGTGCAGGCGTCGGTCACCGACCGCGACGAGCCCTGCTGTCGACGCGATCGTCACGAGGTGGTCCACCGATTCCGTCGCGACGCCGGAGTCGGCCAGCTGTCGCTTCTCGCCCGCGCTGAGAGCGCCGGCCGCGAGCAGAGCGAACGGCCTGTCCGTCGCGGCGAGGAGAAGGTCGGCGATCGCGGCGACCGTGGTGAAAGCGCGCTCGGCGGCGTGCGCTGCGGCGCTCTCGCCCGCCCGCTCCTGATCGTGCGACGACACCGGGGCGAGGTCGGGGCGATCGGAGACCGCCGTCACGACGGGAGGCGGCACTTCTCCGTCGGGGCGCACGAGGGCGAGCCGCTCGAGGGTGCGGCGGTCGTCGGCGTCGTCGCTGCGCTCCCCGGCCGCCATGCGTTGCAGCGCCCTCGCCTCGTCGAGTGTGAGACGGGGGAGAGCCTTCGCGAGCGACGCCGGTTCGAGGAGCGCCTCGGCGGCGTCGAAGAAGTCCTGCCATCCGACGTCGGGGCGCACGCCGCGCTCGGAGAACAGCTCGCTCAGGTCGGCATCGCTCATCGCGGCCAGATGTTCGGCCAGCGGTCGGGCGTGCGTGCTCATGCCTGGTGCCTCAGGGTCGCGATCCCGCGCGACCCTTCCGGATGAAGCTCATCACGAGCAGCACGACGATCATCACGAATGCCGCGGGCAGACCCCAGTACGGGATCGCGGCGATCACCGGCCACGCGCCGGAGCCGAAGTCCTCCTGCCGCATGCCGACCGCGGTGCCGATGATGATCGCGAAGAAGCAGACAATGGATGCCGCGGCGAGCCCGAGCGCGGTGAAGGCGAGGATGCGGTCGACTCGACGCACCGGCACGTCGGGTTCGGGACTCTGACTGCTCATCCCGCTCAGCCTAGTCGCTGAGCGGGAACACGGCCTCGCGCGTCGCCGTCGCATTCCGCCGGTCTCCCCGCGCGTGAACCGACGCACCGGTAGGCTGGAGACGGCCGCATCCTGCGCGGTCGTCCAGCTCCACACCGACTCAGCGAGGTTTCTCCCATGCCCACCGGCAAGGTCAGGTTCTACGACGAAGACAAGGGTTTCGGCTTCATCGCCACCGATGACGGCCAGGACGTCTTCCTGCACGCCTCCGCGATGCCCGCCGGCGCCGTCGTCAAGGCCGGCGCGCGCGTCGAGTTCGGTGTCGCCGACGGAAAGCGCGGTCTGCAGGCGCTGTCGGTACGCGTTCTCGAGGCCCCGCCCAGCCTCGCCAAAGCAAAGCGCAAGCCCGCAGACGACATGGCGATCATCATCGAGGATCTCGTGAAGCTCCTCGACGGCATCGGCGGCGATCTGCGTCGGGGCCGCTACCCGTCGTCCGGTCACGGCCGCAAGATCGCGGCGGTCCTCCGCAAGGTTGCCGATGACCTCGAAGCCTGACGCCGACGAGCGCCTGCTCGACGCTCACGACCTCGCGCTCGCCGCGCTGCGCGAGATCACGCCTGCATCGACGATCGGACCCGCAGCCGGCTACCTCGTCGAGGATGACGGGTCGGTCTCGTTGCGCTTCGAGAATCGGCTGGCCGGATATCCCGGCTGGTACTGGACCGTCACGGTCGCGCGCGTCGAGGACGAAGAGCCGACGGTGCTCGAGACGGAGCTGCTGCCCGGCGACGGCGCACTCCTGGCACCGGAGTGGGTGCCGTGGGCCGAGCGTCTGGCCGAGTACCGTGCTCACCAGGCCGAGCTCGCCGAGCAGGCCGCGGCTGCGGCCGCCGAGCCGAACGGCGTCGACGCGGACGCCGAGGGCGACGCTGAGGACGACGATCTCGACGATGTCGATGAGGACGAGGACGAAGACCTCGAGGACGACTCCGAAGAGGACGACGACCTCGAGGATGACGAAGACGATGATCTCGATGACGACGAGCTGACCAGTGAGCCGCGGCCCGTGCACGGCGGCGACCTCGACGGCGTCGACATCGACGAGCTGGACGACTCGGAAGAGTCCGAGGACGACACGGCGGATGACGACGACGACGCTTTCGACGAGGATGATTCCGACGACGAGGAATGAACTCCCGCTGTCATGACGAAGGGGACCG
>NZ_LPVV01000015.1 GCF_002362255.1 Microbacterium sp. SZ1
CGGGGCCGTCGTCTGTGTCCGATCAGATCTCGACGAGGTCGTCGGGCGTGATCACGGGGATTGCGGCGGTCACCGCTTCCAGCCCCGAGAGGCGCGCCGGCGACAGCTGCTTCGTCACCTCGTCGCGCGACATCAGCCCGGCCTCGACCACGAGGTCCGCGACGTTGCGGTTCGTCAGCAAGGCCGTCTTCGCGAGTGCGGCAGCCGCTGCGTAGCCGATGAACGGCGTCAGAGCCGTGATGACACCCACCGACGCGCCGACCATCGCGCCCAGGCGGTCACGGTTGGCGGTGATGCCGTCGACGCAGTTCACCCGCAGTGTCCACATGGCCTGCCGCATCCAGGTGATCGACTGGAAGATCGAATGCGCGATCACGGGCTCGAACGCGTTCAGCTGGAGCTGTCCGGCCTCTGCCGCCATCGTGACCGTCATGTCGGCGCCGGCGACGGCGAACGCGACCTGGTTCACGACTTCGGGGATGACCGGGTTGACCTTGCCCGGCATGATGCTGGAACCCGCCTGCATCGCGGGGAGGTTGATCTCGCCCAGACCCGCCTGCGGGCCCGACGAGAGCAGACGGAGGTCGTTGCAGATCTTCGACAGCTTCATCGCGTTGCGCTTGAGCGTCGACGAGAACGACATGAACGAGCCCGTGTCGCTCGTGGCCTCGACGAGGTCGCCGGCGGTCACGAGGTCGAGCCCGGTGATCTCGCGCAGGTGCTTCAGCACGGCGGGCGCGTAGTCGACGTGGGTCGTGATGCCGGTGCCGATCGCCGTGGCGCCCATGTTGATCTCGAACATCAGCGATGCGTTCTCGGTCAGGCGCGTGTGGTCGTAGCCGAGGGTGCTGGCGAAGCCGTGGAACTCCTGGCCGAGCGTCATCGGCACGGCATCCTGCAGCTGCGTGCGACCGACCTTGAGCACGTCGTGGAACTCCTGCGACTTGTGCAGGAACGACACGCGCAGCAGATCGAGCTCCTCGAGCAGTGAGCGGAGCGTGAGCGAGAGGCCGATCTTCACCGCGGTGGGGTACACGTCGTTGGTCGACTGACTGCGGTTGGTGTGGTCGATCGGCGAGAGGTACGAGTAGTCGCCCTTCTCACGACCTGCCATCTCGAGCGCGATGTTGGTGATCACCTCGTTCGCGTTCATGTTCGTCGAGGTGCCGGCCCCGCCCTGGATGACGCCGACCGTGAACTGGTCGTGGAACTCGCCGTCGATGACCCGCTGCGCCGCCCGGTCGATCAGGTCGGCGCGCTCGGCGTCGAGCACTCCGATCTCCCGGTTCGCCCTGGCGCTCGCCTGCTTCACCATGGCGAGAGCGACGACGAGGTCGGGGTACACCGAGATCGGGCGCTTCGTGATCGGGAAGTTCGCGTCGGCGCGGGCCGTGTGGATCCCCCAGTACGCGTCGATGGGGATCTCCATGCTTCCCAGGGAATCGGTCTCGGTGCGGGTCAGAGCGGGCGCGGCAGAAGCCATGTCACATCCTTGTGGGTAGTGGCGAGTGTGGAAGCGGGGGATGCCCCAAGTCTACGCCCGCGCGCATGCGTCGCCAGGGATACGACGGCGCGTCAGCGCTTGCGGGAGAACGCCTCGAGACGCTGTTCAGGCGTCAGTGCCGCCATCTCCTCCAACCACCTCTCCGAGAAGTAGTCGCCGGTCGCGGCATCCGTCACCGGCACCACCGTGTGGGTGATCGTCTCGGGACGGACGTGGACGAGCTGGAACGCCTGCGCGGCATCCATTCCGTTGACGTCCGGCGCCGGCTTCGCGACGTTCATGGTGTAGCAGGTGGCCGACGAGACGCTCACCGGCACCCCCGCGAACATGCCGTGCGACGAGTAGTGCAGGTGACCGGCGAGGATGCCGCGCACGTCCGTCCCCCGGATCACTTCGGCGAGTTCGTCCTGGCGGCGCAGCTCCAGGATGTCGAACAGGGGCAGGTGGCTGGGAAGAGGCGGATGGTGCATCGCGAGCAGCGTGCCGTGCGGCGCGGGTTCTTGGAGGACACTCGCGAGCCACTCCAACTGCGCGTCGTCGAGATCGCCGTGGTGCCAGCCCGGAACGGTCGAGTCGAGCGCGATGAGCCGCAGGCCGTCGAGGTCCCAGACACCGGTCACCGGCTCCTGGGTCGGCGCGAGGTCGAGCAGTCCCTCGCGGAGCGCGGGGCGTTCGTCGTGGTTTCCCGCGACCCACACGACGACGGTGCCGAGTTCAGCCGCGACGGGTTCTACCGCGGCGCGGAGTCGGCGGTAGGCGTCCGGCTCCCCCAGGTCAGCGAGATCGCCGGTGACCACGATCGCGGAGGGGTGCGGATGCACGGCCTTGATCGCCTCGAGGGTGCGCGCGAATGAGGCCTCGACGTCGTACCGTCCGCCCAATCGTCGTCCACCGGCGAGGAAGTGCGGGTCGCTGACGTGGACGATCACGTGGGAGGCGGGGCGGTGCCGGCCGAAGACGTACTCGCTCGCGGAGGGCGCTGACATGCGTCAAGCCTAGGGGCGGCCCTGGACATGCGGACAGCGCGCATACCACGTCAGCTGTAGTGATATCGGTAGAGTGCTGTCATGGCGAAGAACGAGACGAGGCGTCGGGCGATCGCGGATGCAGGGCTGCGCATCCTCGCGGCGCAGGGCTCACGCGGCCTCACGCACCGTGCGGTCGACCAGGAGGCGGGGATCCCCGTCGGGACGACGTCGAACTACTTCCGCAGCCGCGAGTCGCTGATCGAGGGACTGGTCGAGCGCATCGGCGAACGCCTCGCTCCCTCTGAAGACGACCTCGCGGGCCGCGCCGAGGGCCGCCCCAGCCCCGCGCTCTTCGCCGACTACCTCCGAGACATCGTCCGCCGACTGAGCGACGACCGCGAGGTCACTCTCGCCCTGTTCGAGCTGCGCCTCGAGAGCAGCCGCCGCCCTGAGCTCGCCGCCGTGCTCGGGGCGTGGCAACGCGCCGGGTTCGACGGGGATGTCGCCTTCAACAGCGCTGCGGGACTGCCGGGTGGTCGGCGCGAGATCGCGCTGTTCCACTACGCGATCGACGGCCTGCTGCTCGATCGCCTCACGAGCCCCATCGATCCCGACACGTCGACCGACGACATCATCGACGACCTCGTCGCGGGGCTCCTGCGCTGAGCGCGACGAGCGTCGCCCGGCTCAGCGGAGTCAGTGCCCGACGACGATGATGAGAATGCCGACGATGACCGCCGCCGCGCACAGCGCGAAGCAGGCGTAGGCGCCGACCAGGGAGACCCGCTTCTGCGCGTCCGTGAGAGGGCTCTTGCGCGCGGCCTTCGCGGCCTGCTTCGCCGCGCGCTTGAGCTCCTTCTCCGTGACGACGGTGATCGCATCCGTGAACTCGGCGGGACTCACCACAGGGGCGTGTCCGCTGCGCACCAGCAGGCGGAGCCCGAGCGCGTAGAACGTGACGACGGCGCAAGCGCCCAGCAGCGCGGCTGCGAAGACCTGCAGGAATGCGCCCCAGTCGATGTCGACGCTCATCGCGACTCCTCCCCGGACGTGTCATCCGCTCGCTCGGCGATCACCGGCGCTTTCTCCGGGGTCTCCCCCGCGCTGCGCTTGCCCTTGGCACCGGCCTTCGCGTCCGCCTTCGCCTTGGCATCCGCCTTGGACTTCGCCTTCGCCTTCTCTCGGGCGTCTGCGCGGGCCTTGGCCTCGGCCTTCGCCTGGGCGATGCGCTGTTGTCGGCGGGTGGGCGGCGGGGTGTCGGGGAGCTCGACCGCGAGGCCCGACTCGGCGACGTCGCTCATCGCGTTCGCAGAGGTCACCGCGTCGCGACGCGAGCGCAGGAAGAGACCGACGATGACCGCGAGCGCGAGCACGGCGTCGATCGCGATGCCCCAGTTGCCGAGCCAGTTCACGAGCAGCGCGGCGACGGCACCCACGGCACCCGCCGCGGGGAGCGTGAGCAGCCAGCCGATCGCGATGCGTCCGGCGGTCCGCCAGCGCACGGTGGATCCGCGGCGACCGAGCCCCGAACCGATCACCGAGCCGGAGGCGACCTGCGTGGTCGACAGCGCGAAGCCGAACGCGCTCGAGGCGAGGATCGTCGCCGCGGTCGAGCTCTCGGCGGAGAATCCCTGTGCCGGCTTGACCTCGGTGAGGCCCTTTCCGAGCGTGCGGATGATGCGCCACCCGCCGAGGTAGGTTCCGAGGGCGATCGTCACGGCGCACGCGATGATGACCCAGAGATACGGGTCGGCCTGCTCGCTGCTCTGCCATCCGACGGCGATGAGCGCCAGCGTGATGACACCCATCGTCTTCTGGGCGTCGTTCGTGCCGTGCGCCAGGGCGACGAGCGACGAGGTGAAGATCTGACCCCAGCGGAAGCCGTCTCGCCCGTCGGGCTTGCCGTCGTACCGGCGCGTGATCGAGTAGGCGATCTTGGTCGCGGCGAACGCGATGATGCCCGCGGTGAGCGGTGCGATGAGGGCGGGCAGGATGATCTTCGACAGGACCATTCCGAAGTCGATACCGGCGACGCCGACACCGACGAGCGTCGCTCCGATGAGTCCGCCGAAAAGCGCGTGCGACGAGCTGGAGGGAAGGCCGAGCAGCCAGGTGAGCATGTTCCAGGTGATGGCGCCGATGAGCCCGGCGAAGATCATCGGCAGGAAGAGCTCCCCCTGCATGCTGTCTTCTCGGATGATGCCGTGCGACACCGTCTTGGAGACCTCGGTCGACAGAAAGGCGCCGACGAGGTTCAGCACCGCAGCCAGCAGCACGGCGGTCTTGGGCTTCAGAGCACCCGTGGCGATGGGAGTCGCCATCGCATTCGCGGTGTCGTGGAACCCGTTGGTGAAGTCGAAGAAGAGTGCCAGCGCGATCACCAGCACGACGATGAGGACTGCGGTTTCCACCGTTCTCTTTCGGTCGTCGGGAAGAGGGAGTGTCGACGGGATCGACGTGATGAACGAAGAGTTCACCGTGGGTTTGACTTCCGTTAACCGGCCCCGGTAGATCCTCCCACCCCCTCGGGTGCCGGTCAACTCGACCTGGACTAGCGTGGAGAGGGTGACTGATGCTCCCATCGCCGCCCGCCGTTCCACGCTCCGCACCCATCACGGGGACACGTTCGACGATCCGTACGAGTGGCTGCGCGACAAGGAATCCACCGAGGTGATCGCGCATCTCGAGAGCGAGAACGAATACACGCAGCAGGAGCTCGCGCACCTCTCCGAGCTCCGCGAGACTCTGTTCCACGAGATCAAGGGGCGCGTCCAGGAGACCGACCTCTCCGTGCCCACCCGGCGCGGAGACTGGTGGTACTACAGCCGCAGCGAGGAGGGCGCCCAGTACGGCATCCACTGCCGCACCGCCGCGGTGGCGGACGACTGGACTCCCCCCGTGCTCGAGCCCGGGGTGCCCGTGCCGGGCGAGGTCGTGCTGCTCGACGGCAACGTCAAGGCCGAAGGGCACGAGTTCTTCTCACTCGGCGCGTTCGACACCTCGGACGACGCGACCCTGCTGCTCTGGTCGACCGACTTCGAGGGCGACGAGTTGTACACGGTGCACGTGCGCGACCTCCGGACCGGCGAGGTGCTGGCCGACGAGATCCCCGACACCGGCAGCGCGTTCTTCACCCCCGACGGCACCGGCATCGTCTACACGACGCGCGACGACGCATGGCGGCCGGACACCCTCTGGCTGCACCGCCTCGGCACCCCGCTCGCAGACGATGTCCGGCTGTTCCACGAGCCGGACGAGAAGTTCTGGCTGGGGGCGGGCATCACCCGCAGCCGCCGCTACCTCGTCATCGCCGTCGGATCGAGCATCACCAGCGAGGAGCACCTCGTCGATCTCGCAGGCGACCTCACGGCGCCGCCCCGCGTGGTCTGGCCACGCCGGGAGGGAGTGGAGTACTCCCTCGATCACGCCGTCGTCGATGGCGAGGATCGGCTGTACATCCTCCACAACGACGGCGCGCTCGACTTCGAGCTCGTCGCGGTGGATGCCTCCGACCCGCAGGGCGAGCGGCGGGTCGTCGTGCCGCACGAGCCCGGTCGTCGCCTGCTCGGCATGGACGCCTTCCGCGACTTCGCCACTGTCGAGTACCGCAGTGAGGGGCTCGAGCGCGTCGGGCTGCTCGACTACGCCACCGACGCGATCGAGGACGTGACCTTCGACGAGCCGCTGTACTCGGCGGGCGTGAGCGGGAACCCGGAGTGGCACTCTCCTTTCCTCCGACTCGGGTACACCTCGTTCGTGACCCCGGCGACCGTCTACGAGCTGGACCTCTCGACACGTGAGCTGGTGCTGCGCAAGCAGGTCGCGGTGCTGGGCGGATACGACCCGCAGGACTACGATCAGCGCCGCGCGTGGGCCACGGCATCCGACGGCACGCTGGTGCCGATCTCCCTCGTGTGGAGGCGCTCGTTCGGTGAGCCGGGCGACACGCCCCGCCCGGTGCACCTGTACGGATACGGCTCGTACGAGCACTCCATCGATCCCGGATTCTCGGTCGCGCGACTGTCGGAGCTCGACCGCGGCATGGTGTTCGCGGTCGCGCACGTGCGCGGGGGCGGCGAGATGGGCCGGCAGTGGTATGAAGACGGCAAACTGCTGCAGAAGCGGAACACCTTCACGGACTTCGTGGCGTGCGCCGAGCAGCTCGTCGCGGACGGCGTCACCGCCCCGTCGCTGCTCGTCGCGGAGGGCGGCAGTGCGGGCGGTCTGCTCATGGGCGCGATCACCAATCTCGCCCCCGAACTGTTCGCGGGTGTCCTCGCAGCGGTGCCTTTCGTGGACGCGCTGACGACGATCCTCGACCCGTCGCTGCCCCTCACCGTCATCGAGTGGGATGAGTGGGGCGACCCGCTGCACGACCCGGACGTCTACGAGTACATGAAGTCGTACACGCCGTACGAGAACATCGGCGACGGATCGACCTACCCCCGCATCCTGGCCGTCACGTCGCTCAACGACTCCCGCGTGGCGTACGTCGAGCCCGCCAAGTGGGTCGCGGCGCTGCGCGCAGCAGGCGCCCGAGACGTGCTGCTCAAGTGCGAGATGGTCGCCGGACACGGAGGAGTGAGCGGACGCTACAACTCGTGGAAGGAGCGTGCCTTCGAACTCGCGTGGATCCTCGACACCGTGGGGCTCGCCTAGCGGTCTCGGGTCTGCCCTGTCCTGCTTCTGCACGGACAGCCGGCAGGACGCACTGCTCACGGGGAGTGCGTTTCCGGCATCCACCGGTCTCTCCCGTGCTCCAGGGTGGATGAATGCGATTGGCGACCTGGCTCCGTGCACATGGTGGCGCCGCCCACACCTCCGAGCTCTATGCGGCCGGATTCGGCAAGCAGACGATCGCTGACGCGGTGCGATCAGGACGGATGCTGCGCCGACGTGCGACAACAGGTCTGGATCGACGGTCATCGCGTCGACGGTCTGATCGGCGAGTGCCTCATCGTGCAGCTCGACGGCTTCGCCCACCACAGCACTGCGGTCGACCGTCGCCGCGATATCGAGGCAGACGCGCGCTTGCGACTGCGCGGCTACACCGTGCTGCGGTTCGACGACGTGCAGGTCCTGTTCCATCCGGATGAGGTCGCCGAAGTGGTTCTCATGGCGATGGCCCAGGGCCTGCATCGAGGCGCGCGACCTGCCTGAGATCAGGAGGTTCGCCCGATCTCAGGACGCGATCGCCCGATTCGTCCTGATCTCAAGCGATTCCCCTGATCTCGGCACTCCGAGTCAGCCGAAGAGCGCGGCGGCCTCGTCGTAGCGGCTCCGTGGCACCGTGTTCAGCTCGCCGAGCGCCTCGGCGAAGGGGACGCGCACGATGTCGGTGCCCTGCATGGCGACCATCTGCCCCCAGGCGCCATCGACGATCGCGTCGGCAGCGTGCAGGCCGAGTCGCGTCGCGAGCACCCGGTCGAACGCCGACGGCGACCCACCGCGCTGGATGTGGCCGAGGATCGTGGCCCGTGTCTCGATCCCGGTGATGCGCTCGATCTCCGGGGCGAGCTGGTCGCCGATCCCGCCGAGGCGCGGGCGGTTGAAGGCGTCGAGGCCCTTGTCGCTGTAGGCCTCGTCCATGCCCTGCAGCTTGAAGCCCTCGGAGACGACGACGAGCGGCGCACGTCCACGGTCGTGCGCACTGGTGACGAGGGCCGTGATCTCCTCGAGGGTCTGCGGCACCTCGGGGATGAGGATGGCGTGTGCACCCGCCGCCATGCCGGCGTGCAGGGCGATCCAGCCGACATGACGGCCCATGACCTCGGCGACCATGCAGCGCTGGTGCGAGTCGCCGGTCGTCCGGAGGCGGTCCATCGCATCCGTGGCGATGTTGACAGCCGTGTCGAAGCCGAAGGAGTAGTCGGTCGCACGCAGGTCGTTGTCGATGGTCTTCGGCACGCCGATGACGTTGATGCCGTCCTTCGCGAGGCGGTCGGCCGCGGCGAGGGTCCCCTCGCCGCCGATCGCGATGATGCCGTCGATCTTGTGGCCGTAAAGCGTCTTGGCGATGTTCTCGGCGCCGCCGCGCTCGCCCTCGTAGGGGTTCGTCCGGCTCGTGCCGAGGATCGTGCCGCCGACCTTCGAGAGACCCTTCACCTCGTGACGGGTGAGCGGGAAGAAGTCGCCGTCGACCACGCCACGCCAGCCGTCGCGGATGCCGACGAACTCGAGGTCGTAGGTGGTGGTGCCCTTGAGCACGATGCCGCGGATGACCGCGTTGAGTCCGGGGCAGTCGCCGCCGCTCGTCAGGATGCCGATCTTCATGCTTGCCTCAGACGGTTTCGGGAAAGGGGGAAAGGCGACGCTGCCTGCGATCGACACTAGTGGCACGGGGCGACCGCGCGCCATTCCGACCGCCGAAAACCGATGATCTTGCCGCCAAATCGCGACGATCCGCGAGATGTTCGCCGATCAGCAACCGAAGATGAGAAATCGGCGTCAAGAATCATGATTCTTGACGCCGATCTCGATACGTCTCAGGCTCCGCCGAGCGCCTGTCGCAGCAGATGCATGAGGGCGCCGAGCTGCACGGGCTCCGCTGCAGCCTCATCGGTCGCCTCGCCGTCGAGGGCACGCGCCGCGAGCCCCTGCTTCTGGTCGATCAACTCGGCGATCTTCGTGTCGACGGTGTGCGCGGCGATGATGCGCCATGCCGTGACGGGCTCGCCCTGACCGATGCGGTGGACGCGGTCGATCGCCTGTGTCTGCTCTGCCGCCGTCCACGACAGCTCCGCGAGAACGACGTTCGAGGCCGCCTGCAGGTTCAGACCGACCCCGGCCGCCGTGAGCGAGCAGACGGCGATGCCGACCTCGGGGTCGCCGTTGAAGTCGTCGATCGCCTGCTGGCGGGTCGTGGTGGTCTGATCTCCGCGGATCGACACCGAGCGGATGCCGGCGGTGGCGAAATGCGCCTCCGCCTGGTCCATGACATCGATGTGCTTGGCGAAGAAGACGACCTTGCCGACCGAGCGCTGGAGCTGTGCGGCGTAGTCGGCGGCGAGCTGCGCCTTGGCCTGACCGATGCGCCGCACCATGGTGAAGACGTTGTCGCCGCCCGTGCCTGCCGCCTTCGACTCCTCGAGCTCGTTCTGCGCCACCAGGCGCACGATGTCGTCGTCGATCTCGCCCGGCGCGAGGCCGCGGTCGCCGCGCGCCTCGATGATGCGGCGATAGCGCGCGGCGAGCCTCTCCCCCAGCTCGCGCTCGGCCTGACGGATGCTGCGACCGAACTCGTCGTCGAGCTGGACCGGCAGATCGGCGATCAGCTTGTCGGGCAGGTCGGCCGCGACGTCCTTCTTCTTTCGGCGCACGATGCCCATCGAGATCACGGCATCCCGCGCCTCCGGATAGAAGGCCTTGTCGGCGGGAGTGAATCCGGTCGCGTCGAGCTTCTCCATCAGCTCAGGTCCGGGCTTCTCGCCCGTGGTCCAGCCCAGGAATCGCCAGATCGCGTCGAAGTCCTCGACGTCGTTGATGAGCGGCGTGCCGGTGAGCGCGAGCAGCAGGGGCTTGCCGCCGCGAGTCCGCTCCCGCACTCTCGACGCGAGCGACAGCACGTTCTGCGACCGCTGCGAGGAGAGGTTCTTGATGAAGTGCGCCTCGTCGACCACCATGCCGCGCAGGCCGATCGACGCCAGCCACGACATGTGCCGGTCGAGGATCTCGTAGTTGACGATGAACACGTCGGCGAAGGCGTCGATGTCATCGCCGTCGCCCTGGATCACGGTGGCGCGACGTTGCGGCGTCCACCGCTCGACCTCGCGCGCCCAGTTCATCTTCACGACGTTCGGGACCACGACGAGCAGCGGGTACGCGTTCGCGACGGAGGCTGCGAGCACCGACTGCGCGGTCTTGCCGAGGCCGGGCTCGTCGGCGAGCAGGAAGCTGCGGTGGCCGGCCCGCACTGCTTCGAGGAAGCGCGACTGGTGCACCATCACCTCGAGGCCCTTGGGTGAGATGTGGTCGAACTCCGGCGCGGGCGGCAGGTCCATGCTGGCCGCGGCCCCCCCGGCACCGGTCTCGAACGCCTTGTAGAGCGGGCCCATCAGCTCCCAGCCGTCCAGACGACGACGAGGCGTGGTCGTGGCACGCGGCGTGAGATCCGGTGCGAGGAACGGGTTGGCGAGCTGGCGTGCCTCCACAGACGGCGGCGTGACCTGGCGCTCGGCGATCGCCGCGGGAACGACCGGCATCTGCACGGGCGCGATGTCGGCGATGATCAGCTCCTCGGGAGCGAGCTCGGCCCCCGACTCCAGCAGCCAGTCACGGCGCATGCGCTTGGCCACGGGCGACGTGGCCTGATCCGCCTCGAGCAGCTGGATGAGCGAGGTGTCCCGCGCCGCGGTCTTGGCGAGGATCGTCGCGACGCCGTCGAGACGCTTCAGCAGCTCCGCACGCGCGGCGTCGGTGATCTCGCCGTCGGCCTTGACGCGGGCGCGTTCCTCGCGCACCAGGAACGCGATGACCTGGAACTTGACCCGATTCGTCGGACCGAGCTTCCCTCGCTGCGACTTCGCCTCGATCTCGCGCACCTTGCGCGCCAGGATCGGGATGAGGGGCGCCTCATCATCGCGTCGGGATGTCTTCTTGCGCCGCGGGGCGGCGGTTGCCGTGGTCGGCATGCTCCTCCTGAGCGTGAAGGCCGCTGCATCCTCGTGATGCGACGGCCGTTCTCGATGTCCGCGTGTGGCGTGAGCCAGGACCGTACGAACAGTGTTTCCGATCGAGACCGATGCGCGAATGCCGCGCGAGGATCGGTGACGACTGCGACCAGTCTATGCCATCCGACTGCCTCGGCGCAGTGCGCGCCACGCGGACCGGCCAGCCGTGTCAGTCGTGCCCCGGGCCGAGAACCTTCCGGGCCTCGACGACATCGTCGGCCATCTGCTGTGTGAGCTTCTCGATGCCCTCGAACGCGACCATCCCGCGCAGCCGCTCGACGAACTCAACGGTCACATCATGACCGTAGAGGTCGAGGCCGGTCTCGCCGATCACATGCGCCTCGACCTGACGCTGCAGCACGTCGTCGAACGTGGGGTTGGTGCCGACCGAGATCGCGGCGCGGTGACGGATCCCCGTGTCGTGGTCGACGAGCCAGCCGGCGTACACTCCGTCCGCCGGAACGAACGAATCGACCGTCGCAGACAGGTTCGCGGTCGGATAGCCCAATTCTCGGCCCCGCTTGAGCCCGTGCACGACCTCGCCGCGGACGTCGACGTTGCGATCGAGAACGCGGGCCGCGGTCGCGACGTCGCCCGCCATCAACAGCTCGCGGATCCAGGTCGACGACACCCGGCGCTGCGATCCGTCGAGGTAGACGTCGTCCACCACCTCCACGCTGAAGCCGTACTGCGGCGCGAGCTCGCGCAGCAGCGACGGGGTGCCCGCTCCGCCGCGTCCGAAGCGGAAGTCCTCGCCGACCAGCACGGTCGAGACGTGCAGCGCCCCGACGAGGATGTCGGCGACGAACTCCTCGGCCGTGCGTGCCGCGAGCTCCTCGTCGAAGGTCAGGACGAGGGTCGCGTCGAGGTCGAGCTCCGCAAGGAGCTCGAGCTTGCGGTCGACCGTCACGACGTTCTCGGGGCAGCGGTCCGGTCGAAGGACGGCCAGCGGGTTCCGATCGAAGGTGACGGCGACGGCGTCCACACCGGACCCGGCGGCCACTTCCTTCAGGCGACGGATGACCGCTCGATGGCCGGCGTGCACGCCGTCGAACTTGCCGATCGCCACCGCCGACGGACCGAAGCCCGGCGGCACCTCGCGGGGATCCCGGAAGACGATCACGCGACCACTCCGGTCGACGCGGGCTTCGTCACGACCACAGCCGGACGATGAGTGCGCAACCACCAGATGCCGAAGACCGGAAGGACCAGCGGGATGAAGAGGTACCCGCGTCCGAACATCGACCAGACCGTGTCGTGCGGGAACAGATCGGGCAGGAAGATGCTGAGAGCACCGACGACCAGCACCCCGGTCAGCTCGAACACGATCGCCACCCACGCCACCGTGTACCAGCCGGGGCGACGGGCGAAGATCAGGGCGAGCGTCGCGAGCACGTAGACCACCGCGGCCACGGCCGAGAGCGAGTACGCCAGAGGCGCGTCGTCGAACTGCCGGACGATCTGCACGAAGCTGCGACCGGTCGCGGCCAGCGCCATCACGGCGTAGACGATCACGAGGACACGGCCGATGCCGGTCATGCGAGTGGAGGGGACGGAGGTGCTCATAGCTCCCCCCATTCTAGGCGCGGCCGTCCGACGCGGATGCTCGCGTGCGGCCGCTCAGGCCACCTGAATGGTCCAGATCGCATACATGCGCCAGACCATGATCGCGACGGCGATCGCCGCCACACCGAGGATCACGGTGCTCCAGCGGCTGCGCTCCATCAGCGCCCACAGCACCGCGCCGATCGGCAGCAGCACGGCGGACACGAGATACACCCAGTACTCGAGCAGGTCCCCCGTCGGAGGATTGCCGACGAACGGCGCGACGATCGCGACGACCACCTGCACGACGAGCAGCAGTTCGACCAGCGCGAGGCTGCCGACGGAGTAGTCGCTGGGGCGCCGACCGGCGAGACCGAGGGCGACGCAGAAGACACCGGCCGCGGCGGCCGCGACGATTTGGACGATGGTCAGCCACAGGATCATCGGTTCGCCTCGGGCATGTTCATCTCGCTCTTGAGGTCGGCACCGCGCGCGGCGACAATGCCGACGAGCACGCCCTCCACGTCGATGGCGGCCGCAACGGGGCCGGTGAGGCGCGACGCCTGACCGGCGAGTCGCTTGCCGTGGCGGAGATCGCGAGCCTCTTCGGCCGACACGGCGAGCGTCGTCACCACCCGTGCGGCCGCCGCGGCCGGGGACAGCGGCACGGCTTCGGCGAGGTCATCGATGACCGCGGCATCCCGCACGTGAAAGTCGCCGACCCTGGTGCGCCGCAGTGCCGTGAGGTGTCCTCCGACTCCGAGCGCTGCGCCGAGGTCGCGGGCGAGCGAGCGGATGTACGTGCCGGAGGAGCAGTCGACGACCACGTCGAGCTCGAGGTACCCGTCGCCTGCGCGGCGGGCGATCTCTTCGAAGCGCGACACGGTCACCTCGCGTGCTGCCAGCACCACGTCCTCGCCTGCCCGGACCCGGTCGTACGCACGCCGACCGTCGACCTTGATGGCCGACACCGAGCTCGGCACCTGCGAGATCGTGCCGGTGAGCGCGGCGATGCCCTCCGCCAGCTGCGCATCGGTCAGCGCGTCCACCGCGTCGGCATGCGCCGCGACGAGCACCTCGCCCTCCGCGTCATCCGTCGTCGTGGTCGAGCCCAGCCGGATGGTGGCCTCGTAGGTCTTATCCGCCCCGACGATGTACGTGAGCAGCCGCGTCGCTCCCTCGATGCCGATCACGAGCAGACCGGTCGCCATCGGGTCGAGGGTGCCTGCGTGACCGACCTTGCGCGTTCCGAAGGCGCGGCGCACGCGCGCGACCACGTCGTGACTGGTCAGCCCCGAGGGCTTGTCGACGAGGAGGATGCCGGGCGAGACCATCCCCCCAGCCTACGATGCGCGCTGCCGTCAGCCGCACACCTCATACGACGGCTCGGAGCGCGTGGTGACGACGACGCTGGAGGCGGCGTCCACCCCTTCTGGGAATGCGAAGAACACGTGCGCTGGATCCGCTCCGGGCACCATGAGAAAGGTGCTGTCGCCGATCTGGGCGACGATCTCCTGCGCACCCGGGTACGCGGCGAGCACCTCGTCCTTCGACGCCCCGAGACCGATCCCCTTCGCCGTCATCGGACTCTGGGTCGGCTCCGCTGGATCGTTACCGCCGACGTTCACGGAGATCTCGGTGATCGGCGCGGTGTCGCTCTCCGTGCCACGTACGGCGTACATCTGATACCCGGCTCCGGGCTCTTGCCACCAGGCCGTCCAGGAGCAGTTCGCCGGGTCGTTCTGCCAGGCGTCCGACAGCTCGGACAACGTCGAAGCGAGGTCACCGCCGATCTTGACGGGACCGACACCCTCGGCGCTGACGGTCCAGGTCGTCGGGTCCTCAAGATCGGCCGCGGGGGGCGTGAGCGTCGGCGAGCGGGACGGCGACGGTGCGTCGGTCGCCGTCGTCGACGATGTCGGTGACGGCGCCGGGTCGGATGCGCACCCGGCCGCTGAGACCGTCATCAGTGCGAGCGTGAGGATGGCCGCTGCGGTCTTCGTCTTCATCTTCTGTACTCTCCGGTCGGTGGTCGTTGCGTGATCTAGGCTGTCGAGGTGTCCTCGACTCCGCGTTCCACCCCCATGGAGACGCAGCCGTTGATCGAATGGTATCGAGAGTCGGCGCGCGACCTTCCGTGGCGACGCGCTGCCTTCCATGACGACTTCGGGGCGTGGGGAACGCTCGTGAGCGAGTTCATGCTCCAGCAGACGCCGGTGACCAGAGTCATCCCTCACCTGGACGCGTGGCTCGCGAGATGGCCCACCCCGCGCGCGCTCGCTGCGGCGACCCCCGCCGAGGTGGTGCAGCAGTGGTCGAACCTCGGCTATCCGCGTCGAGCGCTCTGGCTGCACCGTGCCGCGATCGAGATCGCGGAGCGACACGACGGGGTCGTCCCCCGCGATGTCCACGCGCTGCTCAGCCTGTCGGGCATCGGCGACTACACAGCGCGCGCCGTCGCGGTCTTCTCCTACGGCGACCGCCACCCGGTGGTCGACACGAACACGCGCCGTGTCATCGCGCGTGCGGTGCTGGGTCAGGCGCAGCCGGGGTCTCCCTCGCGGCGCGATCTGGAGGCGATGGAGGCGCTGCTGCCCGATTCGGACGTCGACGCCGCGGTCTTCAACGCCGCGGCGATGGAGCTGGGGGCGACCGTGTGCGTCGCCCGGAATCCGCGGTGCGAGCGGTGCCCCGTGCTGGAATCCTGCGCGTGGGTCGCCGCCGGTCGTCCCGATACGGGCGACACGAGGCGACGTCAGGCCTCCTTCGAGGGGTCCGACCGTCAGGCGAGGGGGAAGGTCCTGCGCGCGCTGCGTGACGCCGCACCTCGGGGCGTACCCCTCGCGGCGCTGCTGGTCGATTGGCCGGACGCTCAGCAGCGCGACCGGGCGATCGACTCCCTCATCGTCGACGGCCTGGCCGAGGCCGACGGAGAGATGCTATCCCTCCCCCGTTGACGCTCAGCCGTGACGGGCACTGCGGAGAGCGAGCAGCATGAGCTCGACACGCGAGCGCACCCCCAGCTTCGCGAAGATGCGCCCGAGGTGCACCTCGACCGTCCGCACCGACACCGTGAACGACGAAGCGATCTCGCGGTTCGAGGCGCCGCCGACGACCGCCAGAGCGAACTCGAGCTCGCGGCGGGTGAGCATGGGTGCCCACCGCCGACGTATGGCCTCGACCGCGTCACCCAGTCCGTCGCCGTGCTCCGCCGTCTGGTCGAGCATTCGGATGCGCTCAGCGACCTGCTCCGCCCACGCGAGCGCGCCCGACTCCTCGAACAGCGCCAACGCGGCTTCCAGGTGCCTTCTGCCTGCCCGGGGATCATCGTGGATGACCGCCCGCACGCCGAACGCGGCTGACACCCGCGCCCGTTCGAAGGGCGAGCGGATGCCGCGGGCTGCGTCCTCCAGCTGCGACGCCTCCGCCGCCCAGGCGGCCTGGGAGATCGTGGATGCTCGAAGCCGCAGAGTGCGGGCGAGGGTCATCTCCGGCGGCTCGACGCGATGCCTCGGGATCGCCTCGACATCGAGGCCGACCGGAGCGATCTCGTCGATTCCCGGCACGGCGAGGACGGGCTGCGGCGCACCGCGCTCGACCCACAGCCGAAAGAGGGCCACCGCCTCGTCGGACCGCCTGCCGAGGTGCGCCCGGACGGCTCGATCGACCAGGTGATCGACTCTCGTCGGCGCCGGGAGTGCGGCGGTCAGCGATCGAGAGATCGGACCGATCTCACCGGTGACGGCCAGATCCAGTCGCCGTGCGAGTACGACGCCGAGGCCGGCGAAGGGGATCGCCACCGGCAGCTCCAGCGCCGCCGAGGCGAGCTGCTCTCTGGCGGAACCGAGGTCACCTCGCCAGGTCATCAGGAGGCCCTCCGCGACCGCTCGATGCGCCTCGATGAGAGGACTCCGCTCGAATCCCGCGATGAACGGGTCTCGGGCATCCGCCTGGGGGTAGTCACCGGCGGCGAGGATGCGCAGGCCTGCGTCCACGTCGCCTCCGACAGCGGCGCGCAGTGCTCCGTACACCACCCCGGTGAGCGGACCGGTACCCCGCGCGTCGTCTGCCTGGCTCTCGCCGAGGAGCAGCCACGTCATCGAGACGACCGGATCGCGCAGTTCCCGCCCGGCGCCGACCTTCGCTGCGGCGAGACGCAGCTGATCGAGCCATTCACGCGCGCGCCCGCGGTCACCGCGCTCGGCGCACAGAGCTGCGGCGAAGGCTGTGGCCCTGGCATACGCGTACCAGTCCACAGCGGCGTCGGTCTGAGGGCGAAGAGAGACGGGATCGACAGCGGGCACGACCCCGCGCAGATGGGTCTCCGCGGCCAGCAGAACCGCCGCGCCGAGCAATGCCGCGTGCTCCGATCCGTCGCGGAACAGCTCGGAGAGCCATGCGGCGGCCTCCGCTGCATACCCGGCCCCCATCGCCGAGACTCCGGCGGTCAGCAGAGCCTGGTCGCGGACGACGCCCGAGGAGTGCTGCGCCGCGAGGGCGGCGAATCGCAGCGAGGGCAACGACTCGTCGTCCGCGCGCAACAGATGTGCGGCGCGAAGAAGTTCGACGGCGGCGCCGGCGTCCCGAGCAGACGCCCCGGAAGCTCGATGCCATGCCGCGACCGCGGCATCGTCATGCTCGGAATACAGGCCGGCGAGCCTCCTGTGGGCGGCCATGACCTCCTCGGCCGTGCTCGTACCGACGATCCATGCCGCCAAGCGCTCGTCGACTCGTGCGCCGAGTACTCTGTCTCCGCATCGAGATGCGGTGCACGGCGACTCGGCATCCAGTGCCTGCTCGAGGAGGACCTTCTTCTCTTCCGGAGACGGCACGAAGTCCGAGAAGACCGCCTCGATCGCCGGGACCAGAGGCAGGGGTGACGGCAGGGACCGGAGACCGCGGCGTTGCGAGACGTCGAGAACGCCCGCCACTTGCACGACCGCCTCCCGATCGCCATCCAGCCGTCGGAAGAGGCAGGCGACGACATCGGGAGCGCATCCGAGGTCGCGGGCGAGCAGATCCTCGAGGACGGAGACCACGCCCGAGGCATCCGCCTCCGCCACGCCACGCGCACTGTGCACCGCTCTTGGTCCCCCCGGTCCGGACGAGCGTGCGCTCGTCAAGCCGACGGTAGCAACCGGTTTTCCGGTCTCAAGCGAGATGCTGATACATCACGAACGCGTGTCGTCGTCCTCACGCACGTAGGGGTCTGCATCGCCCGCGTGCGATGCAGACGACGCGAGCTTGGCGACCTCCGCGTCCCGCTCCTGAGCCTCACGGAGCAGGGCGGAGATGTGGTCGGCGCTCTCCGGCAGGGCGTCCGGGATGAACTCGAGGGTCGGCACCAACCGAGTGCTGAGCTGTCGACCGACCTCGCTGCGCAGCATCCCGGTCGCCGAGGTGAGGGCTGCGCCGCTCGCGACGCGCTCCTCCTCCGTGCCGAGCACCGTGTAGAACACCGATGCGTGCTGCAGGTCGCCGCTCACACGAACGTCGGTGATCGTCACGAAGCCGAGACGCGGGTCGCGCAGCCCCTTCTCCAGACGCTCGGCGAGGATGACGCGGATGCGATCCGCGAGTCGGGCCTGTCGTTCACCAGCCATGTGATCCTTCTCCTCCTGGGAAGTCTTCGGGCGAGGATGCGTGCGCACCCTCGCCCGAAGATATCGAACCCGATCAGCCGCGAGGCTTCTCGACCATCTCAGTGGTCTCGATCTCGTCGCCGATCTGGATGTCGTTGTACTTGCCGAGGCCGATACCGGCCTCGTAGTCCGTACGCACCTCGGTGACGTCGTCCTTGAAGCGACGCAGCGACTCGATGGCGAGACCATCGGCGATGACGACGCCGTCGCGGATGACGCGGGCCTTGGCGTTGCGCGTGATCGTTCCCGACCGCACGATGACACCGGCGATGTTGCCGAACTTCGAGGAGCGGAACACCTCGCGGATCTCGGCGACGCCCGACTGGACCTCTTCGTACTCCGGCTTGAGCATGCCCTTGAGCGAGCTCTCGATCTCATCGATCGCGTTGTAGATCACCGAGTAGAAGCGGATGTCCACGCCCTCGCGCTGAGCGCGCTCACGCGCCTTCGTGTCGGGGCGGACGTTGAAGCCCACGATGATCGCGTTGTCGATCGTCGCGAGGTTCACATCCGACTCGGTGATCGCGCCGACGCCGCGGTGGATGATCCGCAGCTGCACGGAGTCGTCGACCTCGATCTTGAGGAGCGACTCCTCCAGTGCCTCGACGGCACCGGACACGTCGCCCTTGATGATGAGGTTGAGCGACTCGACCTTGCCCTCTTCCAGAGCGCGGGTGAAGTCCTCGAGCGAGATGCGCTTGCGGGCCTTGGCCAGCTGCGCGTTGCGCTCGACGGCCTCGCGCTTCTCAGCGATCTGGCGAGCCGTGCGGTCCTCCTCGGTGACGATGAAGACGTCACCGGCACGGGGCACGGAGTTCAGACCCTGCACCTGCACCGGACGCGACGGGTAGGCCTCGAGGACCTGCTCGCCGTTCTCGTCGGCCATCGCCCGCACACGTCCGTACGCGGTACCGGCGACGATCGCGTCACCGACCCGGAGCGTTCCGGACTGGATCAGCACGGTCGCGACCGAACCGCGGCCCTTGTCGAGCTTCGCCTCGATGGCGACACCACGAGCGGCCTTGTTCGGGTTGGCGGTCAGGTCGAGACCAGCGTCGGCCGTGAGCAGCACGGCGTCCAGGAGCTCCTGGATGCCGGTGCCGGCGCGGGCCGAGACGTCGACGAACATGACGTCGCCGCCGTACTCCTCGGCGACCAGACCGTACTCGGTGAGCTGCTGGCGCACCTTGGCCGGGTTGGCCTCGGGCTTGTCGACCTTGTTCACCGCGACCACGATCGGCACGTTCGCCGCCTGGGCGTGGTTCAGCGCCTCCACCGTCTGCGGCATGATGCCGTCGTCGGCGGCGACCACGAGGATCGCG
>NZ_LPVV01000016.1 GCF_002362255.1 Microbacterium sp. SZ1
CCTTCGACGAGTCCCGACGCGGTCATCGCATCGAGGCGCTCGGTCGGGTTCTGGAGCGCCGCGACGAGGATGCCGCCGATCGCGGCGGGCAGCAGCAGGATGCCGAGGATCGTCAGCCAGGTGAGCGAGCGGCGGCCTGTGAGCGAGCGGCGGCCTGTGAGCGAGCGGGTCATGCGTGCACCTCGGTCGTGGTGGAGGAGTGGGCGGCGGTGGCGTCGAGGTCGATCAGGTCGGGGGCGGCGCGACCGGCGGATTCGAGAACCGCGAGCGCCGGCTCGGGTGCGAGCGCGGTCAGCACCACGGCGAGTGTCGGGTCGGCATCGCGCAGACGTGCGGCGAGCTGATCGCGCGCGGCACGGCCGAGTCGGTCGACGCCGTCGACCACGAGGAGCGAGGGGCGTCCGCGCAGGGCCTCCGCGAGGTCGGATGCCGTGTCGCCGGTGTCCGAGACGATCACCGCTCCGACGTGTGCTCGCACCCACGCCGCACGGCCGGGAAGCAGGTGGCCGGCGACGCGGAGGCGCCCGCCGTCGGGCGTGATGCGTCCCGCGAGGGCGAGCGCGAGCACGCGCAGCGCACCGGCTGACGATCCCGTCACGACGGCCGAACCGCGGGGCGGTACCCGCAGACGAAGGGCGCCGATGCCGGCATCCGTGATGGCGAGGTCGTCGGCGGCCACCACCGAGTCGTCACCGGGCCAGTCGGCCAGGTGACGCTCACGCTCGACCGCCTCGCCCTCGATGTCGACGCTCGGCAGGATGCGCTCGAGCCAGGCCGGGATCTGCCAGGCGCGCTCACCGAGGATCGCCATGAGCGCGGGAATGAGCGTCATGCGCACGAGGAAGGCGTCGATCGCGATACCGGCGGCGAGGCCGAGCGCGATCGGCTTGAGGGAGGAGTCGCCCTCCGGCACGAACGCGACGAACACCGCGAACATGATGAGACCGGCCGCCGTGACGACCTTGGCCGAGCCGGTGAACCCGCTGCGCACCGCGCGGAGGGCCGCTGCGCGCCGCGTGACGCGGTCGGCGCTCTTGGCATCTGGGTCGTGCACGTAGTCCTCGCGCATGCGCGAGACGAGGAACACCTGGTAGTCCATCGCGAGACCGAACAGCACACCCATGAGGATGATCGGCATGAAGCTGATGATCGGACCGACCTTCGCGACGTGCAGGGCGTCGGCGAACCAGCCCCACTCGAACACCGCTCCGACCACGCCGAACCCCGCGACGATCGACAGCAGGTATCCGGCGGCGGCTGTCACCGGCACCCAGAGCGACCGGAAGACGATCGTGAGGAGGATCAGCGAGAGGCCGATCACGAAGATGCCGAACGGCAGCAGGGCGTGGCCGAGCTGGTCGGAGATGTCGATGCCGACGGCCGTGAAGCCGGTGACCTTCAGATCGATGCCGTACTCGTCGAGCCACTCGTCGTGGTGTGCGCGGAGCTCGCGCACGAGGTCGGCCGTCGCGGGGTCGTCCGGTGCCGTCTCGGGCACGATCTGCACGATGCCGGTGTCGGCGGTCTCGTTCGGAGTGGCGAGAGCGACCTCCTTCACGCCGTCGATCGTCGCCACCTCGTTGCCGAGGTCCTGCATGAGGGTGAGCGGATCCGTGCTCGTGACGATGGTGCCGGTGAGGATCAGGGGCCCGTTGAACCCGGCACCGAACTCCTCGGCGACCAGGTCGTAGCTCTGCCGCGCCTCCGAGCCCTTCGGCAGCACGCCCGCGTTCGGGAGAGCGAGATTCAGGCTGAGTGCTGGGACGGCGACGACGCCCAGCCCGATCACGACGGCGAGCGATACGAGGATCGGCCGCTTCGTGACCCCGGCGACCCAGCGGTCGCTGAAGCCGCGGCGGGGAGCAGGAGCCTGCCCCTTCTTCGTCTTCGGCACCCGGCGCGGTCGCCCGACGACGCGTCCCTTCATGAAGCCGAGGAGCGCGGGTGTGAGCGTCACGGCGATGGCCACGGCGATCGCGACGGCGACGGACGCGGCGATCCCCATGGTGGTGAGGAACGGGATGCCGGCGAAGCCGAGCCCGACCAGGGCGATGAGCACGGTGACACCCGCGAACACCACGGCGGAGCCGGCGGTGCCGACCGCGCGCGAGGCGGACTCCTCGGGGTCTGTCCCGGCCCTCACCTGGTCCTGATGCCTGGCCATGATGAACAGCGCGTAGTCGATGCCGACGGCGAGTCCGAGCATGAGCGCCAGCAGGGGCGTCGTCGATGAGACGGTGGCGAAGGCGGTGGCGGCGAAGATGCCCGCCATGGAGATTCCGACGCCGAGCACAGCCGTGAGAAGGGGCAGGCCGGCGACGACGAACGAGCGGAACGTGACGATCAGCACGAGCAGCGCGATCAGCAGACCCACCGCCTCGGTCAGCGTCACTCCGGGGATCGACGTCGCGAAGAGGTCGCCGCCGAGCGCGGTCTGCGAGCCCGAGGGAAGCTCGTCGGAGAGGTCGGCGACGACGGCGCGGAGGTCGTCCTTCGTCTGGTCGTCGACGTCACTGGACTGCCCGTCGAACTGCAGGCGGATGATGCCCGCGGTCTGGTCGTCGTTCACCATGCCGCTGACGTTCTCATCGAAGGGCGAGGTCGCGGAGAGCACGGAGTCGTCGAGGTCAGCGAGCTTCTCGACGGCATCCTCGATCTCCGCCCGGTACGGATCGTCGACGATGGAGTCTCCGTCGGCCGCGACCACGATGATCTGCGCGCTCGTGCCGCTCACCTGCGGGAACGAGCGGTTCAGCTGCTCGAGACCCGCCTGTGACTCCGTGCCGGGGATCGAGAACGTGTTGTCGGTCCCGGTGCCGAGAACGAGGGCTCCGGCGCCGGCGAGCCCCAGCGCCAGCAGCCACGACACGAGGACGCGCCAGGGGTGCCGGTACGACCAGCGACCGAGCGAGGACAGGAGTGTGGACACGGGGCTCCTCCGAGGATGCGGGTTGGATACATATCTGTATCCAATACATAGTTGTATCGTAAGGTGGTCCGATCGCCGAAGTCTGTGGACGGGGTGTGAGAATGAGGGGTCAGGAGGATTCGATGACGACGACCGCCACTCGGAGCAGGGAGAACACCCGTGCCCGGCTGCTCGACGCCGCCGCGCAGGTGTTCGCCGAGGTCGGGCTCGAGGGCGCATCCGTCGAGACCGTGTGCGAGCGCGCGGGCTTCACGCGCGGCGCCTTCTACTCGAACTTCGAATCCAAGGACGAGCTGTTCCTCATGCTCGCCGGCCGGGTCGCCGAGCAGCGTGTCGAGGCTGTCCGCGCCCGCGTCGACGAGATCGCCGCCGACGGGGGTCTCATCGAGGACTGCGACCCCGTCGACCTCGTGCAGCAGATCATGGATGCCGGGAGCGACGACCGCCTGAACGTCATGCTCATGAGCGAGATCCGCATCCGCGCCCTGCGCGACGCGCAGTTCGGTGCGGCGTATCTCGCCCAGGAGCGCGAGATGGTGTCGAGCATCGCGACCATCGTGTCGGACATCGTCGACGCGAGCTCGCTCGAACTGCGGATCCCCGCCGATGCTGCCGCCCGCATGCTCATGATCATCTGGGAGGGCATGACGGTGCGCGGCGCGATGGCGGGTCACGACGCCGAGCAGCTGCGGCGCTCCGGCAGCGAGGAGCTCGGCCGGCTCGTGCAGCTCCTGCTCGCGGAGTGACTGCCCGCGGGTGCTGAGCGAGCCGCGCGGGCCGACGTGACGAAACCCGCCGCGCGCAGGTCAGAGGTCGCGGGTGCGGATCGGGTAGAACCAGAAGCACAGCCACGCGAGTGCGGTGAACGCCAACGGCACGACGGCGACCATGATGCGGATGCCGCCGTCGACCGTGTCCGGCTGCGCGTCGCCGAGTGAGGCGTCGAAGCCGGACGACGTGAGCACGGCCGCGGCGACGACGGCCTGGAGCACGACCGACCCGCGTACGACGAAGCCGTTGACCCCGAAGTACGCGCCCTCGCGTCGGTGGCCGGTGCGCACGGCATCCTCGTCGATGATCTGCGACAGGACGACCTCGAGCAGCTGCAGCAGGCCGCCCACGCCGACCCCTACGGCGACGCCGATCAGCGCGGCGGCGAGGACGCTCGTCGGCAGCAGGTAGCCGAGCACGGCGACGCCGAACACCGCGACGCTCCACAGCAGGGCGGTGCGCGGTGAGGTGCGGCGCACGACTGCGCTCCACAGCACGATCGACGGGATGGCCGTCACGAAGATCGCGCCGAGCAGCAGACTGCCGTCGCCCTCGGCCGCGCCCAGCGAGTACCGGACGTAGAAGGGAACGGCGGCGAGGATGACGGCGATCGACGTCTGCACGAACAGCGAGCCGAGCACATAGGGCACGAAAGCGCGGTTGGCGAAGGTGTAGCGCAGCTGCGCTCCCCAGCGCATGGCCTCCGAGGCGGTCTCCGGCACACGCCGCTCGACCATGCCGCCGACGAACGACCACACCAGCAGTGCCAGGCACACGGCCGAGAGCACGATCGCCATTCCCGGCCACCCGATCCAGCCGTAGAGCGCCGGTGCTCCGGCGGTGCCGAGCACCATGCCGAGGATCGCGAAGATCTGCCGGGGCACGTTGCCGCGGGCGCGCTCCTCGGTGGTTCGGAAGATCTCGGGGAACAGGGCGGAGATGTTCAGCACCACGACCACGAACGCGATGTCGTAGACCGCGACGACGACGAGGAACCAGACGATGAGGCCCGGCACAGGCAGCGCCGGCGGCATCCAGACGAGAGCGAATGCGACGACGAGCGGCACGATGCCGAGCCCGATCCACGGGATGCGCCGACCCCACGGGGTGCGGATGCGGTCGGAGAGCGCCCCGACCACCGGGTTCAGCAGCGCGTTGAGCACCCCGTGCGCGATCATCGCGGCGGCGACCCACTCCGGCGGCACCCCGAGCTGCGTGACGTAGAAGTACACGACGAACGCCGAGAACGTCTGCGTCATCAACTGGGTCGGGAAGCCCGACGCCCCGAACGCGATGGTCTGCGCCCTCGTCGGCCCGGCGTCGAGCCTCCGGTCGCGCAGCCGGGTGGTGAGCGAGGTCATGCGCGTCCCTTCCGCTGCAGCTCGCGCAGGGCGCGCCAGCCGATCCGCACGAGCCCCTCGTCGGCGATCACCTGGTGCACGGCGGGGTCGGACAGCAGCCGCAGCTCGTGTCCGCGCTTCTCGGCGGCGAAGTCGACCGCGGACCGCAGCTCGACGTCGTCGACCATCGGATGCAGGTAGATCTCGGTCACGCCCGCGGGGACGGCGCGCAGCAGGGCGATGAATCCGTCGCGCATCTGCTCGTACGTCTCCCCGGGGGCCTGCTCGAACGGATGCGTCCACAGCCGATCGACGATCTCGACGCCCCGGGCATCGGCGGCCGCGGCCGTCTCCGCGAGCTTCCCCCGCAGGGCAGCATCGTCGTCCGAGCCCGCCATCTCCCGCGGCAGCCGGAACGGCAGCCCGTGCCGCGCGGCGATGTCGAAGACCGGGCCGAGGAAGTCGCGCCCCGTGAGCAGGCCGTACACCGAGCCCATGTGGTTGTCGAGATGCGTCACGTCGACCCCGGCATCCAGTGCGGTCTGCACCTGTGCCGCGAGCTCGGCGGCGACGTCGGCCTCGGCGGCATGCTGCTCGACGGCGAGCACCTCGGCCGGGAAGAACCCGGCGTCGTCGACGAGCGTCGTGCCGGTGCCCGTGAGGGGACGCCAGCGATACCGCGTCCACTCGCTCGTCAGCACGAGGTGCACGCCCACGTCGAGATCCCGACGGGATGCCGCGAACGCCAGCGCCTCCGGCGCCCATGCGCACGGCACCATGACTGTGGCCGAGTCGATCGCCCCGTCGCCGAGCAGCCCCATGATGGCGGTGTTCGCGGCGTGGCACATGCCGAAGTCGTCGGCGTTGAGGATGACGGCCCTGGCCCCCGGCTCCAGGCCCAGGCGGTCGGCGAGGTCGGAGCTCATCTCCCGGCCTTGTCGGCCGACGGCACGAGCCGCGAGAACACGGTGGCGCGGAGCGCGGCGGCCGACTCCTGCACGGCACCGACGAGCGGCGCCTCCGGGCCGAACGACGAGACGATGAAGCGCATCGGCAGCTGTGCCGCGAACTCGTCGGCGACCCGGGCGACCGCGTCGACGAGCACGGGATGCGCGGCGGTGCCGCCGAGGATGAACGCCTCGGGGTCGAGGATCAGAGCGACGCTTCCGGCGGCGATCGTGAGACGCCGGCCCATCTCGGCGGCCATGGCGATCGCCGCTTCGTCGCCGTCGGCCGCGGCATCGAGGTGCTGGTCGATCGACGCGTCGGGGTCGCGCCCGTGCACGAGAGCGAGGTCGCGCACGACGGCGTCACCGAGCACGGGCGCGCCGATCGGGAGCGGGGTCTGCGGCAGGTACATCACCTCGCCGGCGACCCCCGAGAAGCCCCGGTGCAGCCGCCCGTCGATGACGACGCCGCCGCCGAGACCGCCGTCGAGCAGCAGCAGGGCGAAGCTCGAGAGCTCGGCGCCGCGGCCGTCGCTCAGCTCGGCGAGCGCGGCCAGGTTCACGTCGTTCTCGACGCGCACGGGGCAGCCGAGCCTGGTCGAGAGCGCCGAGCGGAACGCCCCGCCGTCGGGCCCCTGGTCGTCTCGGATCCCGCCGTCGGCCGTCACGATGCCCGGCACCCCGACGACCGCCACGTGGAGCGGGCCCGCGACGGACGCGAGGCACGCGTCGATCAGCTCGGCGATGTGCTCGACCCGATCGCCCTTGAGCGGGAAGGGCGCATGGTTCTCGACGCGGACCGCACCGGTCGCGTCGACGAGCGCGACATGGGCGGCGACGGTGTCGACGTGCACGGCGGCCGCGAAACCGAGTGCCGGATGCAGCGCGACGCGCCCCGCGGCGGGGCCGCGCGTCTCCCGATCGACGCCGGCGGGGGCGACGGCGTCCGTCCCCTCCAGCATCCGCAGCACCTGGGTCACTGCGGTGCGCGAGAGCCCCGTCTCGGTCATGAGCTCCGCGCGGGTGAGCGGCCCGCGGCGGGCGAGCGATTCGAGGATGGCGCGCCCGTTGAGGGTGCGCAGCAGAGTCTGCGGACCGGCGAGCGGTCGTGCCATGAGGATCCCCCCGGAGTCGACGTGCGACCCAGCATAGACACATCGCGTCCCACCGGTCGAGCGGTCATTCCAGTGCCGTCATCACATGCTTCAGGCGCGTGTAGTCGTCGAAGCCGTACTGCGAGAGATCCTTGCCGTAGCCGGAGTGCTTGAAGCCGCCGTGCGGCATGTCGGACACGAACGGGATGTGGGTGTTGATCCACACGCAGCCGAAGTCGAGGTCGCGCGAGAACCTCATCGCCCGGGTGTGGTCGCGCGTCCACACCGACGAGGCCAGCGCGTAGGGCACGTCGTTCGCCATCGCGAGCGCCTCCTCCTCGGCGTCGAAGGCCTGCACCGTGAGAACCGGCCCGAAGATCTCGCTCTGCACGGCCTCGTCGTCCTGGCGCAGCCCCGTGACGATCGTCGCCTCGTAGAAGTAGCCCCGGTCGCCCTGACGACGCCCGCCGGTCGCGATCGTCGCATGCGCGGGAAGGCGGTCGACCACGCCCGATACCTGGGCGAGCTGTGCCGCGCTGCTGAGCGGGCCGTAGAGCACACCCTCCTCGTGCGGACCGCCCGTGCGGGCATCCGTCTTCGCCTTCTCGACCAGCGCCGCGACGAACTCGTCGTGCACCGAGGAGTGCACGAGCACGCGGGTGGCGGCCGTGCAGTCCTGCCCGGCGTTGAAGAACGCGCCGGTGACGATGCCCGAGGCCGCCTTGTCGAGGTCGGCGTCGGGGAACACGATCGCCGGCGCCTTGCCGCCCAGTTCGAGGTGCACGCGCTTGACGTCGGCGGCGGCCGAGCGCGCCACCGCCATGCCCGCGCGCACCGAGCCGGTGATGGCGACCATCTGGGGCGTCGGATGCTCGACGAGCGCCACCCCGGTGTCGCGGTCGCCGAGCACGACGTTCAGGGTGCCGGCCGGAGTGTGCACCGCCACGATCTCGGCGAGCAGCAGCGTGGTGAGCGGGGTCGACTCGGCGGGCTTCAGCACGACGGTGTTGCCCGCGGCGAGCGCCGGTGCGATCTTCCACACCGCCATGTTGAGCGGGTAGTTCCACGGCGTGACCTGGCCGATGACGCCGATCGGCTCGCGGCGCACGAACGAGGTGTGGCCGGCGAGGTACTCGGCGGCGGCGCGTCCCTCGAGGCTGCGGGCCGCACCGGCGAAGAACCGCAGCTGGTCGATCGACTGCAGGATCTCGTCGGCGACGAGGCCGGCCCGCGGCTTGCCCGTGTCCTTCGACTCCAGATCGGCGAACTCCTCGGCGCGGGCCTGCATCTCGTCGGCGATGCGGAACAGCGCCAGCTGCCGGTCGGCCGGGGTCGTGTCGCGCCAGATCGGGAACGCGGCGGCGGCGGCCGCATAGGCCGCATCGACGTCACTCGCGTCGGAGATCGGCAGCTCGCCGTACGTCTCCTCCGTCGCCGGGTCGATCAACGGCATCCGCTCCGCGCCGTTCACGGGAACGCGTCGACCGCCGATGAAGTTCTGCAAGGGTTCTGTGGCCATGCCCGCCATGCTAGCGAGGGGGTCACGAATACAGAAGGGCAAACTCGAGACGACGATGGAATCAGTTGCCATCGACCTCTTCGCCTGTCAATATCGACATATGAGCGGCCCGACCAAGCATCCGATGCTCGACGACATCTCCAAGCGCATCGTCGAACTCCTGCAGGAGGACGGGCGCCGTCCGTACGCCGAGATCGGCCGCGAGGTCGGCCTCAGCGAGGCCGCGGCCCGCCAGCGCGTGCAGCGCATGACCGAGGCGGGCATCATCCAGATCGTCGCCGTGACCGACCCCATGCAGCTCGGATTCCACCGCATGTCGATGATCGGCATCCGCGTCACCGGCGACCCGCGTGCCGTCGCCGAGAAGCTCACCGAGATCACCGAGCTCGCGTACGTCGTGGTGACCCTCGGCACCTTCGACATCCTCGTCGAGGCGGTGTGCGAGAGCGACGCCGACCTGCTCGACCTCATCGCCACCCGGATCCGCACCATCCCCGGCGTCATCCACACCGAGAGTCTGCTCTACGCAGGACTGTACAAAGACCTCTACAACTGGGGCACGCGCTGACCGCGTCGTCCCCACCATCCGCACGTCGATCCGCACCGGAGTGATCATGGGAACCACCGTCTTCGAACGCCAGCGCCCCTCGGATGCCGTCGTCGACGCGTCCCTGCAGGATACGGCGATGAGCGTCTTCTGGCTCGACGACGTCGAGCGGCCGACGCACCCGCCGCTCACCGGGACCATGGCCGCCGACCTCGTCATCGTCGGCGGCGGCTACGCGGGCCTGTGGACCGCGGTGCGCGCGAAGGAGCGAGAGCCTGAGCGCCGCGTCGTGCTGCTCGAGGCGTCGCGCATCGCGTGGGCGGCGTCCGGTCGCAACGGCGGCTTCTGCGAGGCGAGCCTCACGCACGGCCACGAGAACGGCCTGACCCGGTGGCCGCACGAGATCGACCGGCTCGAGGAGCTCGGCCTCGAGAACCTCGACGGGATCGCTCAGACGGTCGAGCGGTACCGGATGGATGCCGAGTTCGAGCGCACCGGGGCGATCGCCCTGGCCGTCGAGCCGCATCAGGTTGAGTGGCTGCGCGCGGAGGAGGGCTTCCTCGATCGCGATGCCGTGCAGGCCGAGGTGCACTCCCCCACGTTCCTGGCCGGCGCCTGGGACCGGGACGCCACCGCCCTCGTGCATCCCGCGAAGCTCGGCCTCGAGCTCGCGCGGGTGGCCGCCGATCTCGGCGTCGAGATCTTCGAGCACTCGCTCGTGCGGAGCATCGAGGGCGACGGGTCGGGGCCGATGACCGTCGTGACCCGTGACGGCGGCCGCGTGATCGCCGACGACGTCGCGCTCGCGACGAACGTCTTCCCGTCGCTGCTGAAGCGGAATCGCCTGATGACCGTTCCCGTGTACGACTATGTGCTCATGACCGAGCCGCTGAGCGACGAGCAGCTCGCATCGATCGGCTGGTCGAACCGTCAGGGCCTCGCCGACAGCGCGAACCAGTTCCACTACTACCGGCTCACGGCCGACAACCGGATCCTGTTCGGCGGCTATGACGCGGTCTACCACTTCGGCGGCAAGGTGCGCGCCGAGTACGAGGACCGGATGGAGAGCCACCGCAAGCTCGCGTCGCACTTCTTCACGACGTTCCCGCAGCTCGAGGGGCTCCGCTTCACCCACCGCTGGGCCGGGGCGATCGACTCGTCGAGCCGGTTCTGCGCGTTCTTCGGCACCGCCCGCCGCGGACGCGTCGCCTATGCGACCGGCTTCACGGGGCTCGGAGTGGGTGCCGCCCGGTTCGCCGCCGACGTCATGCTCGACGAGCTGTCGGGCGAGAAGACGGAACGCACGGAACTGGCCATGGTCCGCGAGAAGCCCATCCCGTTCCCGCCGGAGCCCGTCGCCTCGATCGGCGTCAACCTCGTCCGGGCGGCGATGGACCGCGCCGATCACAACGAGGGACGGCGCAACCTCTTCCTCAGGACGCTCGACGCCGTCGGCATGGGATTCGACTCGTGACGATGCTTCCGGCGGGGACGGGAGTGGATGCCGCGGCGCTGCCGCTCGCGCACGCGCCGCTTCCGGCATCCGATGTCGTGTCGGGGTCTCCGACCGCGGCGACCGTCGCCCTCGGGGAGATTCGCGGCGTCGAGGTCGGCGTGTGGGAGATGACGCCGGGCACGGCATGCGACAGGGAGGCGGACGAGGTGTTCGTCGTGATGTCCGGCCGCGCTCGCATCGCCTTCCTCGAGCCGGCGCTGCCGTCGATCGAGGTCGGACCGGGGTCGATCGTGCGCCTCGCGGAGGGCATGCGCACGGAGTGGACGGTCACCGAGACCCTCCGCAAGGTCTACGTCGCCTGACGGTCGCGCACCCGCGTTCCCGGCGCGCGCGCCTCACCGCCCTCCCCTCGCGTTGAGTTGGCACCTCCTGCCGCAATTCCTCGCGAATTCCCGCGTGAGGTGCCAACTCAGCGCCCCGGCGCGGGCGCTCCTAGGGTCGCCAGCCCCGACGCAGCAGCACCTCTCGCACGATGCGCGCGGCGACGGGCTCTGCGCCGCGAATATGCGCCGCAGTCAGCCGGACGACCTCGTACCCTTCGGCGACATAGGCGGCGTACTTCTCGATGTCACGATTCCACTGACGGCGCGAGGTGCGGTGATGGTCGCCTTCGATCTCGACGAGAACGCGGAAGTCCCGGTATGCGATCTCCGTGATGCCGAGAAGCCTGCCCCAGTCGTCGCGGATCTCGACGTCCAGCGACGATTCGGGCAGGCCTTCTTGCTCTGCGAGAAGGCGGAAGTCGGTCTCAAGCGGTGACGCGCTGCCGACGCGGATGAGAGGCAGCGCGGCGCGCATCCGCGCGATGCCGCGTCGGCGTCCGGCATCCGTCGCACGCTGCAAGTCGTCGATGGAGGCGAGGGCGCCACCAGGATGCCGGAACCCGCCTGGTCCGCGGGGCTCTCGCACGATCGCGTCGCCGATGCGGACCAGTTCGCGCACCGACATCTCGGCTGCGAGAAGCCCCCAGGTCGATGCCGGATCGGAAGCCCGCACCCCCTCGACCTCGACCACGGCGACGAGATCCTGCGACACCTGGCGACTTCGGATGCCGTGGCGGCGAGGTGCACGATGCGGAGACGGCACAGCGACCTCCAACGGGCCGGAGGGATCGACCGGCATACCCCAGAGCGCTGCCGCTGTGCGACCGGCGAAGAACGCATGCGCGACCATCAGGCGACCGTAGAGTCGCGCTCGGTCCCACAACTCCGCGCGCCGCGCGCGATCAGTGGCGAACGGGTCGGCGTTGTCGTCACGGCCGTCGCCGCGCGAGGCACTGGCGGGCGTCACCAGGAGGCCACGATGCGGATGCGCGACGTCCCGAGCCCGCAGCCGCCCGGTGGACACTCCGGCGGCGCGGGCCTCCTCCCACGTGAAGACCGGACCCAGCGACGAAGGAAGCGGATTCGGATGCCGTGCCATCGCTCGAGTATCGCGGCCGCCAGCCCGGGCGAGCACCGGCGCGAGCGCCAGCGGACGGCATCCCGGGAAAATTCCCATCGGGCCGCGCCTGTGCAGGAGCGATGGTCAGTCGCTCACTCGGCACCTTCTGCCGCAATTGCGCGAAAATTCCCACCTCAGGTGCCAACTGAACAGAGGGGAACGAGCACCCGATCACGGCAACCTCGCGAGGGTATCCGACCCGACCCGACTCAGGTGGCACCTTCTGCCGCAATTGCGCGCGAATTCCCACCTCAGGTGCCAACTGAACAGAGGGGAACGAGCACCCGACGAGCACCCGACGTGCACCCGACCCCCCACCCAACGGGCGCGCCGCGCGCACCGAACCGGTCACACCCCCAGCGGGCGTACGGTCGCGTAGGCGTCAGCGACATCGCGGGTCTCGGTGTCGTACACGCGCACGATGCCGGCATCCCCTTCGTGCCGGGGCCAGCCCGGGTCGCCGTGCGTGACGAAGGCGACCGCTCCGGCGTGCACCTCGTCGGCGAGCTTCTGCGGCGGGTTCGAGCCCGCGAGATTCTCGATGCGCGGGCCGTCGAGGCAGTCGAAGAGGAAGGGCACGTCGAGGCAGTGCTCCGCGAAGCCGAACCGTCCGGAGGGCCAGGAGAACCGGTACACCCAGGTCGGGGCGTCGCCGCGCGCGGAGGACACGCGGAGCACGCCGACCCGGAACATCCGGTCGGTCAGCACGCGACCGGCGAGCCGCGATTTCCCGAGACGCGCGACGTCGGCGTTGGCCGCGAGATAGTCCGCTCGCACCGCGCGCGGCAGCCCGAGCCGGTCGAGCACCACGTTCCGCGGCACCCAGCGCAGGGCCTTCGCCACCGCCCCACCGAACACCATGGTGAACTCGTCGTCGGTGGCGCCGAGCACGAGCGGCTTGTCGGCGCCGACACCGGCTCGCAGCGATTCGCGGGTCGGCCGCGTGATGAGGTCACCGTCGACAGCGGGGCCGAGCGGCAGCCCCTGGTCGACGAGGCCCGCGATCTCGCGGGGGTTCAGGTGCGTCGCGCGCTTCTGCAGCGCCAGCAGTCGCAGCTCACCGACACCCGAGAGTCCCGCGACCGTCGGGGCGACGCCGGCCGAGGCGGCGAGCGCCCGACCGAACGTCTCGGAGCGGGATGCCGCGACATCCGTCAGCGCGGCCGACACCGCGTAGACGCCGTGGAACAGGTGCTGCGCTGCCTCCATCCCCAGCAGCGTGAGCACGGCCCCGCCGCCCGCGGACTGCCCGGCGATCGTCACGCGCCCGGGGTCCCCACCGAACGCGGCGATGTTCTGCTGCACCCACTCGAGCGCGAGCAGCCAGTCCCGCACCCCGCGGTTCGACGGCGCATCCTCGATCCAGCCGAAGCCCTCGAAGCCGAGGCGGTACGAGATCGTCACGGTCACGACGCCGTCGCGGTTGAAGTTCCGCCCGTCGTACCAGGGGCTCGCCGGAGAGCCGGTCGTGAAACCGCCGCCGTGGATCCAGACGAGCACGGGCAGACCGGCGGCATCCGGGTCCGGGGTGAAGACGTTGACGTTGAGCGTCGATGATCCCTCGACGCTCGGCTCGGGGATGAGCGTGTCGCCCTGATCGCCGCGCTGCGCGGTCGCCCCGAACTCCAGCGCATCGCGCACGCCCTCCCAGGGTGTGTGCGGCACCGGGGCGGCGAACCGCAGATCGCCGACGGGCGGCTCCGCGAACGGGATGCCGAGGAACGCGGCCGACCTCGGCGTCCCTCGCCCTCCCGTGGTCGGGCGCCAGCGCCCGCGGACGCGCCCGGCGGCGGTGTCGACCTCGACGAATTCGCTCATCCCCGCAGTCTGCCGGATGCGCAGGGGTTCAGCCGCGAACGACCTCGGCGTGCGGCATCCGCTCGGTCATGACCCGGATCGCCTCGGGGTTGTCGTCGACGAGCACGGCGTCGCGCCCGAGCGCCGAGGCGACCGCTCCCGTCGTGCCGCTGCCGGCAAAGAGATCGAGCACGCGGTCGCCGGGGCGGCTCGACGCCCGCACGATGCGGCGCAGGATGCCCTCGGGCTTCTGGGTCGGATACCCCGTCTTCTCCCGCCCGGTCGTGGGCACGATCGTGTGCCACCACACGTCGGTCGGCAGCTTGCCCCGCGCGGCCTTCTCGGCGGTCACGAGCCCGGGCGCCATGTACGGCTCGCGGTCGACGTCGTCGGAGTTGAACACGTACTCCCGAGGATTCTTCACGTACACGAGGATCGTGTCGTGCTTGGTCGGCCAGCGGCGACGCGACTTCGCCCCGTAGTCGTACGCCCAGATGAGCTCGTTGAGGAAGCAGTCGCGCCCGAAGACGGCATCCAGCATCACCTTGGCGTAGTGCGCCTCACGGTAGTCGAGGTGTAGGTAGAGCGTGCCGTCGTCGGCGAGCAGCCGCCACGCCTCCTCGAGCCGCGGCATGAGGAATGCGCCGTAGTCGTCGAAGCGGTCGTCGTAGGTGCGCAGCATCCCCCGCACCCGCTCGTACCGGTGGCCGTGGAATCCATGCCGCACCTCGGCCGAGCCCGCGGGCTGGCCGGTATCCCCGGCATCCCCCGCCGTCCCGGCATCCTCGGCCTGCTTCGCGTCCGGCGCCGTGCGCCGCGCGGTCACGATCTGCCGCTCCTGCGCCCGGCCGGTGTTGAACGGCGGGTCGAGGTAGACGAGCGTGAAGGATGCCGAGGGCAGTGTCGCGGCGACGGCGAGGTTGTCGCCCTGGATGACGGTGACGGATCCTCGTGCGGGCGCGGACCCGTCCGTCACGGAACCCGGTGCAGCCACGCGTCGGTCGCGAACTTCGACTCGACCAGCGCCTCGGCATCGGCGTACTCGTCGGCCGTGATCGCGCCGTCCTCCGCGCCGGTGAGCGATCGGAACGTCTCGATGAAGCGGTCGATGATCTCGGCGCGCTCGAGACCGGTCTGACTGCGCAGCGGGTCGACGCGCTTCGCCGCCGAGGTTGTGCCCTTGTCGCTGAGCTTCTCGCGGCCGATGCGCAGCACCTCGGTCATGGTCTGCCCGTCGATGTCGTACGACAGCGTGGCATGGTGCAGAACCCCGCCGTTGGCGAGACGCTTCTGCGCGGCCCCGCCGATCTTGCCCGAGGAGCTCGCGATGTCGTTGAGCGGCTGGTACACCGCGTCGATGCCGAGCGAGCGCAGCGCCTGCAGCACCCAGTCGTCGAGGAAGGCGTAGGAGTCGGCGAACGTCATGCCCTGCACGAGGGATGCCGGCACGTACAGCGAGTACGTGATGATCTGCCCCGCGGCCATGAGCATGGCGCCGCCGCCCGAGATGCGGCGCACGACGTCGAAGCCGTGGCGCTCCGCGCCCTGGGGGTCGACCTCATTGCGATACGACTGGAAGGAGCCGATCACGACCGCGGACTGGTCCCACTCCCAGATGCGCAGGGTGGGGCGCCGACGCCCCTCGCCGACGCGCGAGGTGAGCACCTCGTCGAGGGCCAGGTTCATGCGAGGCGACACAGCCTTCTCGTGCACGATCTCCCAGTCGAAGTCGCGCCAGCCGGGGGCGGTGACGAGGGCGCGGCGCACGGCCGTGCCGACGGCCTCGGGGGTGAAGCCGAGCAGCTGCGCGCCCTCGGGAAGGGCGCTGCGCACGGCGGCCGCGATGGCCGTGGCGTCGGATTCGACCGGAAGACCTGTCACCGCCGCGTCGATGTCGGCGAGAGCGGTGTCGGGCTCGAGGAAGAAGTCCCCGGCGAGACGGAAACGGGCGATCCGACCGTCCTCCACATCGAGGTCGACGACGACGAGCTTGCCCCCTGGGACCTTGTATTCACCGTGCACGGTTCCAGCTTAAGGCGCTGACCGTCCGCCGTCGCGGTGCTCAGCGGCCGAAGACGACGACCCGCTCTCCCGCCCGGATCGGCAGCGACCAGCGGTTCCCGTCCGGCGGCTGCGGGCAGACGTACTGATCCGAGAACGCGCACGGCGGGAGGTAGGCGCGGTTGAAGTCGATGACGGCCGAGCCGTCGGCATCCGGCTCGTCGATCGGGAGGAAGCGGAAGCGGTACGTCTCGATGCCGTTGGTCCCGTCGCCGAACACGGCCGTCAGGCCGCCCTGCGAGGACCTGGTCGCCGCGAGGGTCAGTCGGATGCCGTCGAGGGCGAAGTGCAGCCGGCCGGCGAGATCCTGCTCGTGAGTGGCGCCGTCGATGGCCCTGACCGTCACGGTCTCGCCAGGCGTCTGCTCGAATCGCGCCGCGACCCGCCAGCCCTCCCGCGGCGGATACGCGTCGATGCCGCTGAAGCGCTCGCGCTCGGGGCGCCGCGGGTTGAACACCCGAAGGGCGACTGCACCACGTCGATCGAACACGCGCAACTCGCGGTGACCGAGGCGCAGGGTCTGCGTGCCGGTCAGGGTCACGCTCGATCCCGCTGTGCCGAGGTCGCTGCCGCGGATGCCGCCGTCACCGGTGAGCGCCCACAGACCGGGCACCCCGTCGACCGCGGCCGGCTCGGTGATGAGCCAGTTGGTCGACTCCAGCGCCGCCGGGCCGTATTCGGCGCCGGCATAGCGCTCGCGCGCCTTCCGCCAGTCGCGCCAGTCCTCCTCGAAGCCCACTGCGCCCCTCCTCGCCGCCCTCGCCCCTCTCGTCCAGAATCTAGAGGGAGCGACGGATGCCGGGTGCGGCCGGCGTCACGCGGATTCACCCGCTGTCACGCAGAGTCATGCGGGGTCACGCGGGGACACGCGGAGACGTGCGCCGTGGGGTCGGCGCCTTTCCGCGGACCCTATCCTCGTCCGAGTTGGCACCTCGTGCGGGAATTCAGCGCGAATTCACGCAGCAGGTGCCAAGTGAAGCCACCGTCGGCTCCCACGCACACGCACACGCACCCGCACGCACGCACGCACCCACGCTGACTCAGTTGGCACGTCCTGCGGGAATTCGGCGCAGATTGCCGCAAGAGGTGCCACGCGAAGTCGCCTGATCAGCGGCAGGGGCGGCAGCGCGGGGATGCGGAGGGCTCAGCGCGCAGGGATGCGGGCGTCGAGCCAGGCGAGCACGTCAGCGCGGACCTCGGCCTGGTTCAGCTCGGCGAAGATCTCGTGCCGCGCATCCGGGTAGACGAGAGTCGTGATGTCCGTGAGGCCGGAGCGGATGCGGTACTCCTCGGCCAGCCGGTGCACGCTGCGGGGTCCGCCCACCGGGTCGTCGCGGCCGACGAGCAGCAACAGCGGGATGTCGTGACCGAGGTCCTTCCGCGGGCGGCCGTACAGCCGCGCGGCCTCGATCGGACCGAACAGCTTCAGCAGCGGCACGTCGGTCG
This sequence comes from Microbacterium sp. SZ1, assembly GCF_002362255.1. Taxonomy (GTDB): domain Bacteria; phylum Actinomycetota; class Actinomycetes; order Actinomycetales; family Microbacteriaceae; genus Microbacterium. The sequence continues at coordinate 17,411 of NZ_LPVV01000016.1, forward strand.
TGAGCGGATCGTCGTGGAACGCCGCCCACACCTCAGGGTCGCGGCTCAGCCACTCCAGGCCCGTGGCCTCGGGTCCGGCCCAGCGTGCGTTCAGCGGGGCCGCGTTGAGCGAGCCGGGCATGCGCAGCGCCGAGCCCGAGAGGATCACGGCGCTCCACGCCTCGGGGTGGTCGTTCACGAGCATCTGCGCGAGGAACGACCCCCACGAGTGCCCGAGCAGCACGAGCGGCAGGTCGGGATGCTCGTCCGCGATGATGCCGGTGAGCTGCCAGACCGCCGCGACCGCGGCCCGCAGACCGCCCTTGCCGAGACGGCCGAGCCTCGCCGGCCCGTCATGCTGACGGATGCCGGTGCGACCGTGGCCGCGGTGGTCGTCGGCGTACACGTGGAACCCGGCCTCGGTGAGCGCTGCGATCAGCGCGCCGTACCGGCCCGCGTGCTCGCCGACCCCGTGCAGCAGCTGCACGACTCCTCGTGCGTCGCCGACCGCCTCGTGCACGTCGTAGACGATGGCGATGCCGTGGGCGTCGGTGAACTCGCGGGTATCCGTCACGGGGCGAGCCTACCGGCCGAGGACGGCGACGATCGCGCGGGCGATGTCGAGGTCGGTGACCTCGTAGCCGCCGACGCCGTCGGCCGCCGAGCCCATGCGCACGCCGCCCTCCTCGCGCACCCTGCGCTTGGCGGAGAAGTGCAGGGCGTCGACCCCGGTCGCGGCGAGAGCGGCGGCGCTCGCGGCATCCACTCCGCTCCCGGCCATGACTTCGATGTCGCCCGCGGCTTCGGCGACCATCGCGCGAAGCGTGTCGACGCCGTCGATCGCCGCGGATGCGCCGCCCGAGGTGAGCACCCGGCGGAGTCCGAGAGACCGAGCGGCGGCGAGCGTCGCGACGGGGTCGGCGGTCACGTCGATCGCCCGGTGGAGGGTGACGGATGCCGCGCCCGCGGCGTCGCGCAGCCTCGCCATCGCGGCGAGGTCGAGGGCGCCCTCGGCATCCAGCGCGCCGACGACGACGCCGTCGGCGCCCGCGTCGACCGCACGCCGCACGTCGCGTTCGGTGACCGCGAGCTCCTCGGTGTCGTAGTGGAACCCGCCGGGCCGCGGACGCACGAGCACGTGCACGTCGACGCCGAGGTCGCGGGCAGTCTCGATCGCGAGTTCCAGAGTCGCCGGCGACGGCGTGAGCCCCCCGAGCGGGAGGGCCTGGGCGAGTTCGATCCGCGTCGCTCCGACCGCTCCGGCGATGCGGACTCCCGCGATGTCCTGGACGGCGATCTCGAGGGCAGGCATGCGGGTCATCGGTCCATTCTGCCCGAGTGCCGCGAGCGGTGAGCGAGGGATCAGCGCACGGGCAGCGTGCGGATCTCGAGCATCGCGGCGAATCGGGCGTCGGCGTCGTCGAGGTCGAGCTCACCCACTTCGGCGACGCGGCGCAGGCGGTACCGGAACGTGTTGGCGTGCACGAAGCAGGCGGCGGCCGCCGCGGTGACGTCGCCGAAGTGGTCGAGCCAGGCCGTGAGGGTGTCGACGAGGTGCGCATCGTGGCGCGCGTCGTAGTCGATCAGCCGGGCGAGCGGCCCCGAGGCGAGGTCGCCGCGCGCGCTGCGCAGGTCGCGCAGGTCGAGCAGCAGCGAGTCGGTCTCGACGTCGGCGATGCGGGCGAGGCTGCGCTGTCGAGGGGCGCGCTCGACCACGACGCGCAACGCGCGGTGGGCCTCGGCGCGGGAGCGCGCGATCTCGGCCACGGTCGCAGCGGGGCGGCCGATGCCGATCACGGCGGGGATGCGGTCGCCGACCCGCTGCAGGAAGTCCTCGGCGAGGCGCACGGAACGGTCCTCGGCCGCGGCATCGGCGACGGGCAGGATGCCGTAGACGGTGTCGCCGACGAGGGCGACCGCGGCTCCCTGCTGCACGGCCGAGAGGTGCAGTGCGAGGGCGTCGGTGAGCCGCTCCCGCTCCGCGATGGAGTCGTGCTCGGTGCCGTCCTCGCCGCGCGGTGCGAGAGCCGTCGCCATCACCCAGACGCGGCGACCGGCGAGGCCGAGGCGACCGAGCGCGTCCTGCGCATCGGGCCCGCCGTCGAGCGCGCGGCTCACGAGCTCGGCGCGCAGGCTGCGCTGCGCGTCGGCCCCGGCGCGGATCCGAAGCAAGTGCAGCGCCACGAGGGTCGTCGCGTCGCGGAGGGTCGCCGCACGCTCCTCGGTGAGCGGGCCGTCCATGGCGGCCCAGATCGAGCCGAGCACCTCGTCGCCCGCGCGCACGGCGATCGCGATGCGCTGCGTCGAGACGCCCTCGCCGAGCCGAACCGGGTCGACGACCACCGGCGCATCGCCGCGGTACAGGTCGCGGAAGACGCCCATCTCGGTGAGCACGCGCGCGTAGCGGTCGGGCACCTGCCGCCCGATGATCGTCTCCACGCGCGAGGGGTCGGCCGCCTCCTGCCCGCCGGAGAAGGCGAGCACCCGTGACGATCGGTCCTCGATCGTCACGGGGGCGTCGAGCAGTGCGGCGATCGCGTTGGCCACGGCGAAGAGGTCGCCCGACGACACTCCGCCCAGCGACTCCGCCGGCGTCTGGCCCACGTCGTCCTCGGCGAGCAGCGAGCGGAGGAGGGCGGCGAGCTGCGTCCACGTCGCGCCACGGGCGAGGCCGAGGATCGCGATGCCGGCGTCATCAGCGGCATCCCGCACGCCCCGCGGCAGCTCGGTCGACGCTCGCACGACCACCGCCACGGCGCCGCGCGCCCCCGCCTCTCGCACCAGCGCCGCGAGCTCGTCGGCGTCTCGCAGCGCGACCGCGAGCACCACGGCACCCTGCGGGTAGACCGGCTCGTCGAGCGGATCGTGGATGACGACGCCGCCGACCTGGCGGTCGACGTCGATGCGCCCGTAGGCCACGTCGAGCAGCGTCACGCCGAGATCGTCGATCACGCGACCCCAGCTCGACCGTGACAGCGCGCTCATATCGGCGAGCATAACCTCACATCGGAAGCCACTCGGTCCCGGTCGTGAGCTCGTCGAGGATCTCCGGGATCGGGGTCACACCGAGCCCTGGGCCCTGCGGCACCGCGAGGCTTCCGTCGCGCATCACGAACGGCTCGGTGAGGTCGACCCGGTAGAAGCGGTCGCTCGCCGAGACGTCCCCCGGCAGCACGAATCCGGGCAGCGCGGCGAGCGCGACGTTCGCCGCCCGCCCGATGCCGCTCTCGACCATGCCGCCGCACCAGACCGGCACACCCTGCGCCACCGCGAGGTCGTGGATGCGGCGTGCCTCGAGGTACCCGCCGACACGGCCCGGCTTGATGTTGATGACGCTCGTGGCGCCGAGGCGGATCGCGGCGGCCGCGGTCTGCGCCGAGGTGATCGACTCGTCCAGACAGATCGGCGTCTTCAGCATCCGTGCGAGGTCGGCATGGCCCACGATGTCCTCCTCCTCGAGCGGCTGCTCGATGAGGAGGAGGCCGAAGTCGTCGAGGCGGGCGAGGTGCTGCGCGTCGCGCAGCGTGTAGGCGGTGTTCGCGTCGACCTGCAGCAGCACGTCGTCGCCGAAGCGCTCGCGCACGGCGCGGACGACGTCGACGTCCCACCCCGGCTCGATCTTGAGCTTGATGCGCACGTACCCCTCGGCGAGGTACGCGTCGACGGCGTCGAGCAGCCGCGGGATCTCGTCCATGATGCCCACCGACACCCCGCACGGCACGGTGTCGTGCACGGCGCCCAGCTCGCGCGCGAACGACCGCCCCTCGGCGCGCAGCTCGGCGTCGAGCACCGCCGTCTCGACCGCGGCCTTCGCCATGCGGTGGCCCTTGAACGGCGCCAGCAGCTCGCCCACCATGTGGGCACCGGAGATCTCGGCCCCGGTGAGCGCCGGCACGATGTAGCGGCGGATCATGTCGACCGCCCCCTCGGTGTACTCGGGCGAGTAGACAGGATCGGGCAGCGTGACGCACTCGCCCCAGCCGTCGACGCCGTCGACGACGGCCCGCACGAGCAGGATGTCCTTGGCGGTCTGCGTGCCGAACGATGTGCGGAACGGGGAGACGAGCGGCATCGCCACCCGTCGCAGCTCGATCCCGTCGATCCTCATGCCGTTGTCCTCTCCGGTCGGATGATGTACCCCTCGGTGCGGTCGAACCCGACGATCCGTCCGCCCGCGTCCAGGGCCGCGATGAGCTGCTCTCTCAGCCGCAGCCGCCATCGCTGCGCCTCGGCGCGGTCCTCCCGTCGCAGCCGCTCGATGTCGGGCGGCACCGCGACGGCGCGGTCGCCCGGCATCCGCGTCTCCGGCTGCGGGGAGCTGCCGTGCGCTCGGAGCACGACGCCCGCGTCGCGGAGCTCCCAGCGCATGAGCAGCCGGTCGGTCTCGTCGTCGCTGTTCACCCCGTCGGTCATCGCGCCGTAGAAGTCCGAGAGGTACTCCTGCGGCCTGGCGCCGAGCTTGGTGATGTTGAAGTGCGCGTTGCGGGCGACGAGCGGATCGAAGGTCCACTCGATCGCCTGGATGCCGCGGCCGAGCGCCCAGGCTCGCTGGTGCTGCTTGAGCGCGAACCCGATCGAGCGCCCGGCGCTCTCCGCCGAGATCCCGGCGATGTGGCTGTAGAGCGCGTGCCGCTCCGGATCGGCGTGGAAGGCGATCGCGACGCCGACGAGGCGGTCGTCGGCGAACGCGCCGCCGATGTAGTTGCCCGCCTTGCTCAGCGCCCGCATGAGCTCGGGCGGCACGACCGGGTTCTCCGGCGAGCGCCGCCAGATGCGCGACAGCAGGGCGATGGCCTCGGTGTGCTCGCCGACCGCCCCGAGCTCCCTGATCGAGACGCCAGATGCGGCGGCCGCGCGGTCCGCGTCGCGCTGCGCGGACGACACGACCGCATCGTCGTGCATCAGTTCTGCCATGGTCCGTCCGTTCTCGATATCACCGCGGCCATGTCGGCCAGCAGCCGCGTTCGGGGCAGGATCTCCGCCACGATCGCGTGTTCGTCGTCGGCGTGCGCACCGCCCCCGACGGCCCCCATGCCGTCGAGGGTCGGCACCCCCGCACCCGCGGTGAAGTTGCCGTCGCTGCCCCCGCCGACGGCGACCGTTCCCACGTCACCCAGCCCGTGCGCCGCACCGAGCCGTCTCGCGAGATCCGCGAGCCCCTGCGACATCTCCCGTTCGAGAGGCGGGCGGTTGATCCCGCCGTGCACGGCGATCGCCGCGCCGGGAATCGGCGACGTGTACGCGCGGAGCGCCGCGTCCACCCGCTCGAGCTCCGCCGCCGACCAGGCGCGTACGTCGACGAGCAGCCGCGCCTCCGCCGGGACGGTGTTGCCCGTGGTGCCGGAGTCGGCGCGCGTCGGTGTGACGGTCGTGCCGGCATCCGGATCGGCGAGCCCGCCCAGAGCCAGCACCAGGTGCGCGAGCGCGACCGTCGCGTTGACGCCCTTCTCCGGTTCGAGTCCCGCGTGCGCCGCCCTGCCCCGCACCGCGATCTCGTACATGCCGACGCCCTTGCGCGCGCCCTTCCAGGCGCCGTTCTCCGAGGCCTCGGTGACGAGCACGGCTGCGGCGCCGCGCGCCGTCTCCTCGATGAGCGCGCGGGACCGCACCGATCCCGTCTCCTCGTCGCCCGTGACCAGCACGGTCACCCCGTCGCGGTCGTCGAGCGCGGCCACCGCGTGCAGCACCATGGCGAGACCCGTCTTCATGTCGAACGACCCCGGCCCTCGGAGCACGCCGTCGACGATGCCGAACGGCAGCCGATCGAGGGTTCCGTGCGGCCAGACGGTGTCGTGGTGGGTCAGCAGCAGCACCCGCGTCTCGGTGCCGAACCGCCACCGCAGATGCGTGCAGCCGTCGATGACGAGGCGCTCGGGCCCTGTGCCCAGCAGCTCGGCGCCGATCTGGGCGACGACGTCGGCCGACCGGGCGACGGCCTCGTCGTCGCCGGAGGGCGACTCGCACTCGATCAGCCGACGTATCGAGGAGACGAGCGCCGCCTCCGTGAGTGCGCCGGTCATGAGCGGGGACGGGATGCTCATACGCCGCTCGACACCTTCGGGGTCGCCCGTGCGCCGAAGTGCAGGTACTCCTCGCCCGTGGGCAGCGTGTAGAACGTCGCCGTCAACCACGTCTGGGTTCCCGGCGCGCGGAGCGCGAAGACGCCGTCGCTGTACGGGGTCAGCGCGTACTCGTCGACCGGGTCGGGCTCGAGCTCGGCGAGCGGGCCGAGCACGGTGGTGCGCAGCATCGGTCCCTCGTCGCCGACGAACACCTCCGCCCGCACCGAGGCGCGCTCGTAGGTGCCGACGAACGGCGCGATGTCGACCTCGACGGGCTCCGCGGGCGGCTGCACGGTGGACTGCATGGTGACGCCCGCGAGCTCGGCGAAGATCTCGCGATAGAGATCCTCGTAGAGGTCGCGCGTGTGGCCGCCGTTCGTGAGCAGCGTCACCGCGACACCCGACTCGGGGTGCACGCGCAGGAACGCCGCCTGGCCGATCGTGTTGCCGTCGTGCCCGTACAGGCGCTCGCCGTTCCAGTCGAAGCGGATCCAGCCGAGGCCCCACGAGTCGCCGAGGATGTGCTTGTCGGGCACCTCGGCCTGGAACGCCTGCATCTCGGCGACCGTCGACTCGTCGAGCAGACGGGTGCCGTCAGCCGCGACGCCGCCGGCCAGGTGCAGCCGTGCGAACGCCAGCACGTCCGCGGCACGCGCGGTGATGAGCCCGGCGGGGCCGAGCGAGCGCGGCAGCGCCCACACCGGCGCGATGACCGGCTTCTCCCCCGTCTCGACGTGTCCGACGGCGGCGGAGTGCAGGATCGCCTCCTCGGGCAGCGTGACGGTGTGCGTGAGACCGAGCGGCGTGAAGATCAGGTCGCGCATAGCGGCATCCCACACGCTGCCCGTGGCGCTCTCGATCACGCGCCCCAGCAGCGAGAAGCCCGAGTTGCAGTACGACCAGGTCGCGCCGAGCGGGTGGTTCACGCCGATCTCGGGGAACAGCTCGGTGTACTTCTCCAGGCAGTCGTCGCCGCGGCCGGTGTCGGTGAACACGTCGCCGTCGATGCCGCTCGTGTGCGTGAGCAGGTGGCGCACCGTGACGCCGCGCGTGAACTCCTCGGTCGCGAGCTGCAGGTCGGGCACGATCTCCTTCACCGGGGTGTCGAGGGTGAAGGCTCCCTGCTCGATCAGCCGCATGACGGCAGTGGCCGTCCACACCTTCGAGATCGAGCCGATCTGGAAGACCGAGTCGGGCAGCACGGTCGCCGACGCCGCCGGCAGATCGGCGTTGAGGGTGCCGGTGGTCGCCGTGACGACCTCGTCGCGCCCCTCGGGGTCGTAGCGCAGGATGCCGAGCTGCGCACCCGGCACGTCGTGCAGCCGCGCGAGCTCGTCGAGCCGGTGCTGCCAGTGCGCGGCGTCTATCGCGGCCGGGCGCGCGCCGCGGGTGCTCCCGGCGAAGCGCTCGACCCAGTCGACGATGCGGCGGGCGTAGTCGACCCGGTGGCTCGGTGCTCCGAGCAGCGGGAAGACGTGGCTGCCGCCGGGGTAGATGACGAGCTCGGTCGGGACTCCGCGCTCGCGCAGCGCGTAGTGCCACTGCTGCGCCTGGTGCACGGGGCACCGCAGGTCCTTCTCGCCGTGCAGGACGAGCGTCGGCGTCGTCACGTTCTCGACGGCCGAGTACGGCGACATCGCAGTGAGCGTGTCGCGGTCGGCCGACGCCCACGGCATGACGCCGAGTTCGAGCACGCTCAGCATGTGCGCATCGTCGCTTGTGCCGCCCATGCTGAAGAGGTCGGCGACGATGCCGCCCGCGACGGCGGCGGCGAACCGGTCGTCGTGCCCCGTGAGGTACGCCGTCATGTACCCGCCGTAGCTGTAGCCCGCGACCGCGAGGCGCGCGGCATCCGCCGTCCCCTCCGCGACGAGCTGGTCGACCGGCTCGAGGAAGTCCTTCGCGTCGGAGACGCCCCAGGCGCCGTTGACCCCGCGCCAGAAGTCCTCGCCGTAGCCGTCGCTGCCGCGCGGGTTGATCATGAGGATCGTCCACCCGTCGGCGGCGAGCTGCTGGTGGTACAGGTGCATCTCGTCGACGGCGCCGTTCCAGGCGTTGTGCGGGCCGCCGTGGATGTCGACGAGCAGCGGGGTCGCCCCCGCCACGGCGGGGTCGCGCACGACCCAGCCCTGCACGACCGTGCCGTCGCTGATCGTGAACTCGCGACTCTCGCGTACGAACAGCTCGGCGCCGTCCGGCGCGTCTCCGTGAGCCGTGAGCACCGAAGTCGTGCCGGCCGCGAGGTCGAGGCGCACGATCTCGCCGAACGACGTCGGCGTCATGAGCGCGATCGCAGCGGTGTCGCCCGCGACCGACAGGCCGCTGACGACCTCGTCGGTGCCGCCGTGCACGAGTCGGGACGCACCGCCCGCGACGGGCACGGCGTAGAGGTGCGTCGCACCGCGGTCGCGGATCGCGAAGAGGATGTCGCCGGATGCCGTGACCTGCGGCAGCGCGCCCGGATAGGCCGGGGCGCCGGGCATCACGTTGCGGTCGAGGTCGCCCGCCGCGTCGACGACGTCGCCGGAGGCGAGATCGACGACGAAGAGCCCGGCGTGGCCCTCTGGCTCGCCGTTCCAGCCGATGACGACGAGCCCGCCGCCGTCGGGCGTGAACGTCACGGTGCCCGCATAGCCGTCGGCGAACGCGAGGGTACGGGGGCGGGCTGCGGGGTCGGCGGGGTCGAGCGCCTGCACGCACGAGCGGAAGGCGAGGTCGTCCGCGCCCTCGGGTCGCGCGACGTAGGCCAGGGTGCTGCCGTCGGGCGACCATGCCGGGCTGCCGACGCCGGGGACGCCGTCGGTGAGACGGCGCACGCTGCCGCCTGCCAGGTCGAGCACGTGCAGCTGGTCGGTCACGCCGCGCGTGAACCAGGCGCCGTCGACGAGGTAGTCGATCCCGCTCGTGACGATCGGGGCCTTCTCGCGCTCCGCCCGCTGCTCCTCGCTCTCACCCGTGTCGGGTGCGGAGAGCGGCACGACCGGAGCCGTGAACGCGATGCGCGTGCTGTCGGGGCTCCACACGGGCACGCCGGCACCGAGAGGCAGCGTCGTGCGCTGCTCGGGCTCGCCGCCCGCGAGCGGCAGCGTCCACAGCTGGCCGTCGCGCAGGAAAGCCACCTGCGTGCCGTCGGGCGAGAACACCGGGCTGGAGTCCGACGGACCCCGCGTGAGCGCCCTGGTCGCGCCGCCCTCCGCGATCCAGAGCGAGCTCGTGCTGCGGTCCTTCTCGACATCGGTCGCGCCGAGCACGTACACGACCCGGTCGCCGGTGGGCGACAGCGTCGGCTGGCTCGGCACGGTCAGAGCGAGAGCGTCGTCGATACTCATTCTGCGGGTCACAGGGACTCCTTCGGTTGCGGCGCTCGTGGCACCGGCGGCGTGTGGGTCGGTCAGGGGGTGTACTGGATCGGTCGCGGGATCGCGGCGAGTAGCTCCCGCGTGTACGGGTCCTGCGGGTCGTCGAGCACGTCGGCGGTGGGGCCGTGCTCGACGACGGTGCCGTCTCGCATCACGACCATCCGCGAGGCGACGTATCGCACGACCGCGAGGTTGTGCGAGATGAAGAGCATCGAGAACCCGAGCTCGTCCTGCAGCTCGCGCAGCAGATTGAGGATCGCGCCCTGGATGAGCACGTCGAGGGCCGAGGTGATCTCGTCGGCGATGAGCACCCGCGGCCTGCCGGCGAGCGCGCGGGCGATCGCGATGCGCTGGCGCTGGCCGCCCGAGAAGCGCGAGGGCCGCGAGTCGGCCTTGTCGGGGTCGAGCTGCACGAGCTCCAGCAGCCGGGCGGCCTCGGCCGCGCGCTCGCGCCTGGTCATGCCAGACGGCATCATCTCGGCGATGCTCGCGCCCACCGGCATCCGCGGGTCGAGCGACGAGTACGGGTCCTGGAAGACCATCTGCAGGGGCCGCGGCCCCCGACGCGGGATGGGCTCGCCGTCGAGCAGGATCCGCCCGCTGTGCAGGGGGACGAGTCCGACAGCCGCCCTGGCCAGCGTCGACTTGCCGGATCCCGACTCGCCGACCACGCCGGTGACGCCGCCGTCCGGCACCGTGAGCGAGGCGCGATCCACCGCGGTCATGGCGCCGCGGCCGACGCCGTAGCGCACCGAGACCTGATCGAACACGAGCTCGCTCATCGGGTGCCCACCTCCTGGTGATCGCCGCCGACGGTATCGACCGGGGCAGCATCGCCCTCGGCATCCGACCCGTCACCCGTCGTGCTGTCGGCCTTCGTCGCCCGCCCCTCCTCGGCCGCCAGCGTCGCGAGCGTCGCGAGCGGGCGGTCGAGCGGGGTCGCCATGTGCGGCACGGCAGCGAGCAGCGCTCTCGTGTAGGGATGCCGCGCCGACGACAGGTCGCTCGCGGGCAGCGACTCGACGATCTCTCCGGAGCGCATCACGAGCACCCGGTCGCAGAGCTCGGCGACCACGGAGATGTCGTGGCTGATGAAGAGGATCGACGCGCCGTCCTCGTCGCGGATCGCCCGCAGCAGATCGAGCACCTGGCTCTGCACGGTGACGTCGAGCGCGGTGGTCGGCTCGTCGGCGATGATGAGCCGCGGCGACACCATCAGGCCCATGCCGATCATGGCGCGCTGCCGCATACCGCCCGAGAATTCGTACGGGTACTGCCGCACCCGTCGCTTCGGTGCCGTGATCCGAACCGCGGCGAGTCGGTCGGCCGCCCGGTCGAGCGCCTCCCGTCGGCTGAGGCCGGCGTGCTCGGTGGCGACCTCGGCCAGCTGCGAGCCCATCCGCATGGTCGGGTTGAACGACGACATCGGGTCCTGGAACACCATCGCCATCGAGGTGCCGAGCAGTCGGCGCAGCGCCGGGCCCTCGGCCGCCTGCAGATCGACCCCGAGGAAGCGCAGAGCGGATGCCGTGACCCGCCCCGGAGGGTTCACGAGCCGCGCGACGGCGAGCGCGGTCATCGACTTGCCCGATCCGGACTCGCCGACGATCCCGACGATCTCCCCCGAGCGGACCTCGAAGTCGATCCCCCGCACGGCGTGCACCACGGTACCGTCGGCGGCCTCGAAGTCGACGCGCAGGTCCTCGACCTCCAGCACGGCCCCGTTCTCCGAGGCGTTCGCCGCCGTCCGCGCGGCGGCGCGGCCGAAGGGCGTCCGGCGGTGGACGCGGGTCGCGGTGCGCAGCAGCGCGTCCTCGGCGAGGCCGAGGCTGCGCGCGGCGGACTCGCCGGTGAGGTTGAACGCGAGTCCGGCGATCACGACGGCGAGGCCGGGGGCGAGCGCGGCGAGCGGGTTCGCGTAGATGCCGCGCAGGCCGTCCATCATCAGGCGCCCCCAGTCGTACTCGGGAGGCTGCACGCCGAGACCGAGGAACGAGAGTCCGGCGAATGCGAGCAGCGTGCCGCCGGCGCCGATGGTCGAGTTGACGATCAGCGGCTCGCCGATGTTGGGGAGGATGTGCCGGAGCAGCACGCGCACGCGGCCGACGCCGCCGACGCGGGCGGCCGCCACGAAGTCGCGCGCCTCGATGCCCGCGATGAGGTTCTGGCAGAGGCGGGCGAACGAGGGGGCGCCCGCGAGTCCGAGCGCGAAGACCGCTGCGGTGGCGGTGCTGCCGAAGATCGCCGCGAAGAAGAGGGCGAGCAGCAGTCCCGGGAAGGCGACCGCGATACCCGTGAACCACGTCACGGCGCGACCGAGCACCGGCCCGAGCAGCAGCGGGGCCACCCCGAGGATGAGCCCGGCGACCACCGCGACGAGGGTGGCGAGCAGTGCGAGCACGATCGACAGGCGCGTGGCGACGATCGTGCGCAGCAGCAGGTCCCGGCCGAGATTGTCGGTGCCGATCAGGTGCTCGGCCGACGGCCCGGCCAGGAGGTCTCCGGTGTCGGTGACGTCGGCCTGCTCGCCCCAGATCAATGGGGCGACGATCGCCGTGAGCACGACGATCGCGAGCAGCGCCAGCGCGACCGCCCCGAGCGGGGTGCGCACCATGTTCGCGAGTGTGCGCCTCATGCGTCGGCCGCCGTCGACTGGGGGTCGAGCACCGCGAGCGCGGCGTCGACGAGGGTGTTCACGAGCAGCACGCCCACGCCGTAGACGAGCACGGTGCCCTGCACGAGCGGATAGTCCTTGGTCTGGATCGAGCTGACGATCGTGCTGCCGAGACCCGGCCACGCGAACACGGTCTCGACGAGCACGGTGCCGGCGACGAGGCCGCTCAGCAGCAGGCCGCCGAGCGTGAGCGTCGCGGTCACGGCGTTCGGCAGCACGTGCCGCAGCGTGATGCGCGGGCCCCGAAGCCGCTTGGCGTGCGCGGTGCGCACGAAGTCGGCCTCGAGCACCGAGAGCGCCTCGATGCGGAGGATGCGCGCGAGGATCGCCGCCGGCCCCAGCGCCAGCGCGAGCACGGGGAGGATGTACGACAGCGGCCCCTCGCGGCCGGCGACCGGCAGCCACCCCAGCTGCACGCCGAACACCGCGACGAGAGCCACCGCCAGGAGGAAGTCCGGGATCGACCCGATCACGACGCTCGTCGAGCTGAAGCCCACCTCGAGGCTGCGCGCCCTGCCGCGCTGCGTCGCCACGGCGACGGCCATGCCCAGGGGGATGGCGATGAGCACCGCGAGCACGAAGGCCAGCAGGGCGAGGGTCAGCGTGGCGGGCAGCCGCTGCGCGATCGTGTCGGCGACGGGCAGCTGCGACCCGATCGACACCCCGAGGTCTCCCGTGAACACCCCACGGATGTAGTCGAGGTACTGCTGCCAGATCGGGTCGTTCAGCCCCAGCGACTCCCGCCGCGCCTCGACGACCGCGGCCGGAGCCGTCGGACCCAGCGCCGCGCGGATCGGGTCACCCGGCACCAGATGGATCATCAGGAAGGATGCCGTGATCAGGATCCACAGCGAGACGAGCAGCCGACCGGTGCGGCGGAGGGCGAACCTCAGCCAGCGGTGGTCGCCGACGCGCGTGTCGTCTTCGGCGATGCGGGTGGTCACTGTCGTCATGTCGTCGATTCGATCCGGGGGTCGAGGGCGGCTCGGGCTCTCAGCCGACGAGGCGGATGCTGGTCGGTTCGATCACGCCGGTCCAGTCGAACTCCGCGCCGTTGCCGAACATGTACACGGTCGCGTTCGCGAAGGGCACGAGATCCGCGGCGGCGAACAGCGCGCTCTCGGCCTCCTGCCACACGTCGCAGCCCTCGCTGCCGTTGAGCTCGGAGGCCCTGGTGACGGCATCCGTGTACTCCGCGTTCTCGATCGCCGAGAAGTTCGAACCCTCAGGCGGCACGGTGCCGCTCACGAAGCCGATGGCCTGGTCGGGGCTGTTGACGCTCAGCGTGAGCCAGCCGATGTCCCACGCACCGGTGCTGAACGTCGCTTCGAGCAGCGCCGTCTCATCCTGCTGCTTGCCGTCGACCTCGGCGCCGATCTCCTCCCACGCCGACATCGCGAGCTCCGCCGCGGCCGCGGCCGCGGCACCGAGGCTGTTCTCGTAGAGGAACGTCAGGCTCAGACGCTGTCCGTCCTTGGCGCGCACGCCGTCGGAGCCGCGCACCCACCCCGCCTCGTCGAGCGTCGCGTTCGCGGCGTCGACATCGAACTCGGGGCGCGACTCGGCGATCGCGTCGTACGTGCAGACGGTCGGCTCGACGACCGCCAGGGCCGTGGCGGGTCCGCCCTTGCCTGCGGTCATGACGTTCGCGAGCTCGTCGTAGTCGACGGCCTGCGTCAGCGCCATGCGCACCGCCGGGTCGCTCGTCGGGTGGCCCGCGGCGTGGTTGTACCACTGCTCTCCCGCGATGGCGGTGCCCTCGCGGGAGAAGAGACCGGCACTGATCGCCCGATCCGCGTCGGGGCCGGTCAGCTGGGCGGCGTTCGCCTCACCCGAGAGCAGCAGGTTGGCCGCGGTGGTGCCGTCTGACACGACGCGCACGTTCACCTTCGCCGGGATGCCCTCCTCGTCGACCGTGGCTCCGCCGGGGCCCCACGCGTAGTCCTCGCGCAGCTCGTACGTGTAGTGGTCGTTCGGCACGGCCTCCGTGAGCACGTACGGGCCGGTGCCGTCCGTGCCCGCCGCGAGCCCGTCGCGGTCGTTCAGCGAGGTGTCGCACACCATCGGCAGACCCGAGAGTCCGAGCAGCAGGAACGGCGCCGGGCTCGACAGCGTCATCGTCACGGTGTCTCCCTCGGCGGTGCTCGTCACGCCGACGGGGAGGAACGCGCCGAGGAAGCCGCTCTGGTTCTCGGGGTCGGAGATCCAGTTGAGGTTGTCGGCGGCGCTCTGGGCCGTGAACGGCGTGCCGTCGCCGCAGGTGATGCCGTCCTGGATCTTCAGGGTCGCGGTGGTGCCGTCGACCTCCCACTCGGTGGCGAGCTGGCTGCGCACCTCGCCGTCGGCGTCGACGCTGACGAGCGTGTCGTAGGCCAGCTTGCTGATGTCGAACAGCGCGCTGCCGGCCGACAGCTGCGGGTCGAGGCTTCCCGGGTCCGAGCCGAGGATCTCGGTGAAGGTGCCTCCCGTCACCGCCTCACCCCCGCCTCCTCCGTCCGAGCCGCACGCGGTGAGCACGGTGGCGAGAGCGGTCACGGCGACGACGGCGGTGACGGCGGTGCGATTCGGTGTCATGACGTTCCTCCAGGCAGTGGGTTCGTGCGTATCGGGGTGCACGCCGCGTGGCGACGAGGGTTCGGGTGGTCAGCGCGACCGCGGCACAGCGCGGCCGAAGTGGATGTACGAGGCGCGGCCGTCGTCGGCCGGATCGAGGAAGGCGAGTACGAGGTGCATCCCGTCCTTGCGTTCGCGCGCGATGAGCGATGCATCGCCGTAGGGCATGAACTCGTCGGTCGACGGCTCGGCGCCGAGCGCGCGCAGCTCGGGCGTCGGGCGCTGCTCGAGCCACAGCCGCCCCTCCGCGTCCTGCGACACCTCCATCTCGACCGTGGAGTTCGCGTAAACGCCGAGGTAGCCGCTCACGTCGGGGACGGTCGGGTCGGATGCCGTCGGGTCGGATGCCGCGGCATCCGCCGCGTCCCCGGCCGGCACCGGCGCCTCGGGCAGCCCCGCGCCGGTGAGCTCGCGCAGCAGCGGGTCGACGACGTCGCGGAAGAGACCGGCGCCGTCGCCCCCGTTCGTGAGCAGCACGACGGCGACCCCCGCCTCCGGCGCGATCCGCAGGAACGACGACTGTCCGACCGTGTTGCCGTCGTGCCCGAACAGCACGGTGCCCTCGTCGCGGTCGATCTCCCAGCCGAGCCCCCAGGCGGCTCCCATGCCGGCGACGCGCGGCAGGCGCACCTCCGTCGTGCGCATCGCGGTCGCGGCGGCCTGCGAGACGATGGGCCGCCCGTCCTCCGACGCGGGCGGCGCACCCGCTGCGGCACGGAGGTGTGCGCGGGCGAACACGGCCAGGTCCTCGGCCGTCATCGCGAGCATCGAGCCGGCGGGTTCGTTCGAGCGCGCCATCGCCCAGAACGGCGCGGGCTGAGGTTCACCGCCGTCCCCGGCATCCACGTGTCCGACTGCGACGCGGTGCAGGATCGCCTCGTACGGGCTGGGCGAGACGCTGCGCAGGCCGAGCGGTGTCGCGAGGTGCGTGAGCAGAGCCTGCTCCCACGTCGTGTCGCGCAGCCGCTCGACGAGTCGTCCCAGCACGACGTAGCCGGCGTTGCTGTACGAGAACAGCGCCCCCGGTTCGAAGATCTGCGCCGCCTCGGCGAGCAGCGCGACGTACTTCTCGACGGCGTCGTCGCCGCGACCGGTGTCGGTGAAGATGTCGCCCTCGATGCCCGATCGGTGGCTGAGCAGGTGCCGCACCGTGATCGCCGCGGAGGCGGCCTCGTCGGCGAGCGCGAACTCGGGCAGATACGTGCGGACGGGCTCATCGAGATCGACGAGTCCCTCGTCCACGAGCTGCATCACGAGCGTGGCGGTCCAGACCTTCGTGATGGATCCGATCTGGAACACGGCGTCGGTCGTCGCCTCGATCCGCGTCGCGGTGCTCAGGAGGCCGGCGGCGTGGGTGACGATCTCGCCGTCGACGAGGACCGCCACGGATGCCGCGGGCACCCCGTGCGTCTCGATGAGCGATCCGAGAGTGGACCGCAGGTGTTCACCGACCGCGTGGGGGCTCTGCATGGCCTCACTCTAGGCATCGCACCACGGCGCATCGTTGGTGTGATCGAACGGAAGCAGTGGTCTGCGTTCGTCATCCCGGACGAACTACCAGCGGAGGAGGCATCTTGTCTCAGAAGAGAAATTAGATAGACTATCTAAGTAATGTCTGCGTCCGATGAGTCCCTTCACCTCACCGCGACAGACCTGCGCCTCGCCACCTTCCGGCTCGCGCGCCGCCTCCGACACGTTCGTGCCGTCGACGCCATGAGCGACGCGCAGCTGGCGGTGCTCGCGACGCTGCGCATGCACGGTCGTCGCACGATCACCGCTCTCGCGGATGCCGAGCGCGTCACCGCCCCGTCGATGACCAGCATGATCAACGGCCTCGCCGAGCAGGGCTACGTCGTGCGCATCCCCGATGAGGAGGACCGCCGCCGCGTGCAGGTCGACATCACCGAGAGCGGTTCGGCGATCGTCGCCGAGACCATTCAACGGCGCGACCGACTGCTCGCCGGCATGCTGGCCGAGCTCGATCTCACCGAGGCGGAGCTCTCGACGCTGCGCGAGGCCAGCGCCCTGATGCGGAGGGTGGTCGACCGATGAGCGCCATGTTCCGCTCGTTCGCGAACGTCAACTACCGCATCTGGTTCGCCGGCGCTCTCGTCTCGAACGTCGGCGGGTGGATGCAGGCGACCGCGCAGGACTGGGTCGTGCTCACCGAGCTCACCGACAACGACGCCGCCGCGATGGGCGTGACGATGGCGCTGCAGTTCGGACCGCCGCTCGTGCTCGTGAGCCTCACCGGGTGGGTGGCCGACCGCTTCGAGCGCCGCCGCATTTTGCTCGCGACGCAGAGCGCGCTGCTGGTGCTCGCGATCGCCGTCGGCGTCCTGCTCCTGAACGGGCTCATGACGCTGCCGATGATGTTCGGCTTCGCGGCGGCCTTCGGCGTCGTGAACGCGTTCGACGCCCCGGCCCGTCAGGCGTTCGTCTCCGACATGGTGTCGGTGGGCGACACCTCGAACGCGGTCGCGCTGAACTCGGCATCCTTCAACCTCGCCCGTATGATCGGCCCCGCCGTCGGTGGACTGCTGATCGTCGCGATCGGCTCCGGCTGGGTGTTCATCGCGAACGCGGCGACCTTCCTCGCGATGCTCGTGGCGCTTCTGCTGCTGCGTACCGGACAGCTCGCGCCGCGCCTCAAGGGACGCAGCCGCGGAGGCCTCGCCGCCGGATTCCGCTACGTCTGGGGGCGCAGCGATCTGCGCGTCGTGTTCGTGACCGTGTTCCTCATCGGCGCGTTCGGCATGAACTTCCCGATCTTCGCCTCGACCATGGCCCTGGAGTTCGGTGCGGGGGCCGACGGCTACGGCGTGCTCAGCTCGATCCTCGCGATCGGATCCCTCGCCGGGGCCCTCCTCGCTGCTCGCCGCGACCGCGCCCGCGTGCGGGTCGTGATCCTCGCGGCCGGCGGCTTCGGCATCGCCGCGTTCGTCTCGTCGGCGATGCCGACCTACGCCGCCTACGCGGTGACCCTGACCTTCACCGGTTTCATGATCGTCACGCTGCTCACCACGGCGAACGGCTACGTGCAGATGACGACCGACCCCACGCTGCGCGGTCGGGTGCTCGCGCTCTACATGGCCGTGATCATGGGGTCGACCCCGGTCGGGGCGCCCATCGCGGGGTGGGTGGCCGACACGTTCGGCCCGCGCAGCGCGATCATGCTCGGCGGAACGGCCGGTCTCGTCGCGTGCGCGATCGGCACGATCTGGGTCATCACGTCGGGACGCCTCCGGCGCTCCGAGGACCGCCGCTTCCTGCTCACCCTCGACGAGACGCGCCCGCTCAGCGTCATCGACGAGCCGGAGCTCGCCGAGCCGGCGGCATCCGCCGAGCACGTGGACTACACCGAGAAGGCCACCGCGACGACACCGATCCGGATCGCGAAGCAGGACTGAGCCGGATCGCCCGGCGCGGGTTTGTCAACCCCTCGCCGCCCCACCGGCACCGGCGTAACGTCGCGCACATGGACGACAACACAGGACGCACCCCGCACCCCGAGCAGCCCGCCGAGGGCTCCCCCGAGATCAACCCGGAGCACAACACCGCTCCCGACGGTCAGAGCGCCGGCGACGGCGCAAACGACCTCGACGGCGGCGCGCAGGGCGCAGCCCAGGGTGGCGCGATCCAGGGCGACAACGCGCACGGCGAATCGCCCCGCGGCGCGATCCAGGGCGAAGCCGCAGACGGCGACCCGCAGGGGTCGTCGCAGGGCGGAGCCATCCAGGGCGACAGCTCGCACGGCGAGTCGCCGCACGGCGCGATCCAGGGCGACGCGAATCCCGACCGCGACGTTCCCATCGGCGGCGACGACACGACCGCCGCGCAGCTGGACGCCGACAACGATGTGGAGCGCGACACCCTTCGCACCCTCGACCCCGAGGACCCGCCGGCCTGAATCGCGGACTCGCGGCGACGCCACGGTGTCCCCGTTCCCGCCCGCGCCCACCCCACCGCTCGCTTGGCACCTCCTGCCGGAATCCTCGCGGAATTCCCGCAGGAGGTGCCAACCGAAGCGGGGTGACTACGCGCCGAGCACGTGCTTGAGCTGCTCCACCGCCCAGTCGAGTTCCGTCGCGCGGATCACGATGGGCGGCGCGATGCGGATCGTCTGTCCGTGCGTGTCCTTGACGAGCACGCCGCGATCGAGCAGACGATCGGCGATCTCCCGCCCGGTGCCCTTCGCGGGGTCGATGTCGACGCCGGCCCAGAGCCCGGCGATGCGCACCGCGGTCACGCCGTGCCCCTTCAGCGACTCGAGCGCCCCGGCGAGGTGCTCGCCCAGAGCGCGGGCGCGCTCCTGGAACTCGCCGTTCTCGAGCATCTCCACCACGCGGAGTCCCACCGCCGCCGCGAGCGGATTGCCGCCGAACGTCGAGCCGTGCTCGCCGGGCTGGATGACCCCGAGCACATCGCTGTTGCCGACCACCGCGGAGACGGGGAGGATGCCGCCGCCCAGCGCCTTGCCGAGCAGGTACAGGTCGGGCACGACGCCCTCGCGATCGCACGCGAACGTCTCGCCGACGCGCCCGAGCCCCGACTGGATCTCGTCGGCGATGAAGAGCACGTTCTTCTCGTCGCAGATCTCGCGGATGCGGCGCAGGTACCCCTCCGGCGGGATGATCACCCCGCCCTCGCCCTGGATGGGCTCGATGAGCACGGCGGCGGTGTCGGCGGTGATGGCCGCGGCGACGGCATCCGCGTCCCCGTAGGGCACCACGTCGAAACCGGGCGTGTACGGCCCGAAGCCCTCGCGCGCCTGCTCGTCGTCGCTGAAGCTGACGATGGTCGTCGTGCGCCCGTGGAAGTTGCCCGCGGCGACGATGATCCGCGCAGCGCCGTCGGTGATGCCCTTGACCCGGTAGCCCCACGCACGGGCGACCTTGATTCCGGTCTCGACCGCCTCGGCGCCGGTGTTCATCGGCAGCACCATGTCTTTGCCGGCGAGCTCGGCGAGCGCGGCCGCGAACGGCTCCAGGCGATCGCTGCGGAACGCGCGGCTCGTCAGCGTCACGCGGCCGAGCTGCTCGGTGAGCGCGGCGACGAGGGCCGGATGCCGGTGGCCGAAGTTCACGGCCGAGTACGCCGCGAGCAGATCGAGGTAGCGCTTGCCCTCGACGTCGGTGACCCAGGCGCCCTCGCCGCGTGCGATCGTCACGGGGAGCGGGTGGTAGTTGTGCGCGACGTGGGGCTCGGCATCCGGTGCCGTGGCCGACCCCGCGACCTCGTCGACCGCCGTCACTTGGCACCCCGCAGCTCGAGCGTGCAGCACTTGATGCCGCCGCCGCCGAGCAGCAGCTCGGACAGGTCGACCATTATCGGGTTGTAGCCGCGCTCGCGCAGCTGCTTCTCGAAGCCCACGGCGCGCGGCGAGATGATGACGTTGTAGCCGTCGCTCGCCGAGTTCAGGCCGAACACGGCGCCGTCCTCGTCGGACACGAGGATCGCGTCGGGGAAGCGCTTCTCCAGCTCGGCACGGCTCTCGTCGTCGAAGGCCCCGGGGAGGTAGGCGATGTTGGCGCGCTCGGGTCCGCCGTTCTCGACGCCCTGCACGGGGTCGAGCACCGCGATCGCCGTGTCGAGGTGGTAGAAGCGCGGGTCGATCAGGTTCAGCGACACGACTTCGCGGCCGAAGACCTCGCCGACCTCACGGTGGCTGTCGCCGGTCGAGCGGAATCCGGTGCCGGCCAGGATCACGTCGCCGACGAGCAGGAAGTCACCCTCCCCCTCGTTGACCTCCTGCGGCATGACGGTGTCAAAGCCGGCAGCGCGGAACCAGTCCGCGAACGCGGGCGCCTCGCCTTGGCGCTCGACGAACCGGAACTCGGGCACGTACGCGCGGCCGTCGATCACGAAGCCGCCGTTCGCGGTGTAGACCATGTCGGGGTAGCCGGCGAGCGGCTCGATGAGCTCGACCTCGTGACCCAGTTCGAGGTAGAGGTCGTGCAGCTTCTGCCACTGCTCGACGGCCTTCTCGGTGTCGGTGGGCTTCGCGGGCTCCATCCACGGGTTGATGGAGTAGTTCACCGTGAAGTGCGACGGCTTGCACATCAGGTAGCGGCGGTGGTGCGCGGTGCGTGCGTTCGCCTCGGTGGCGGTGGACTCGGACGCGGTGGTCTCGACAGACATGGAGCTCCTCGAAAGAGACGCGGCGGACGCTGTCCAGGGGCCCGGCGGTCCTTCGACCCTGTCCGCTCTCCGGGAGCGGGCGGCGGGGAAGATGCGACTCGAGCACGCCGGCATCCATTCTGTCACCCGTCGCCTGGGCGGTGCCAGAGCGGCGACTGTGTCGAGCGTCACTCCGCCCCGCGCACGACGACCTTGCCGACCGTATGCCCCGCCTCGACATGCGACAGCGCCGAGGATGCCCGCGCGAACCCGTACTCGCGGTCGATCACCGGCGTGATGCGGCCCTCGGCCGTCAGTTCGAGCAGCGCGGTCAGCACCTCCGTCCGGGGCGTCGCCATCAGCGAGCGGATGCGGCGGCGGGACCCGATCGAGCGCAGCGCGGCGGCGAGGATGCGGGGCATCGGCCCCAGCACGTGACCGCCGTTCCCTGCGGTGAGCACGACCCGCCCGCCGTCGCGGACGAGACGCTGCAGATCGCGCAGCGGGATGCCGCCGGCGATGTCGACGACCGCATCGAAGTGACCGGCGGGCAGCGTCGACAGGGGCGTGCGGCGGTGATCGATCGTCCGGGCCGCGCCGAGATGTTCGACGAGACGCGCATTGCGCTCCCCACAGGTGGCCCATACCTCGGCGCCGCGCAGCGCGGCGAGCTGCACCGCGAACGTCCCGACGCCGCCCGAGGCGCCGATCACGAGCACGCGCCCCGGTGCAGCATCCGGATTCCCGCCGCCGGAGCGGATGCCGACGCCGGCGAGGTCGAGCGCCTGCCAGGCCGTGCCGCCGGCCACCGGCAGCGTCGTCGCGATCTCGGAGGTCACGCCGTCGGGGACGGGCACGAGGCGGGATGCCGGGACGGCGACGTGCGAGGCGAGCCCTCCCCCGCCGACCAGCTCGCCGACGACCCGCGTGCCGAGGTCGACGCCGATCACGTCGGGACCCAGCTCGACGACGGTGCCGGCGGCCTCCATCCCGCGCACGGGATACGTGGGTCTGGTGAGACCGAACACCGGTCGCACGAGCAGGGGATCGCCGAGCAGCAGGCGCACGTCGCCGGCGTTGAGCGAGGTGGCCTCGACCCGCACGACGACCTCGCCGCGCCGCGGCGCGGGCATCGGGATCTCGGTGAGGCGGACGCCGTCGGCGGGTCCGTAGGTCTCGCGGCTCCACGCGGGGATCATGGCGCGCGTCGTCTCGGGCTCACTGCCGGCAATGCGGTGTTCAGCGGACATGTCAGCCCTCCTTCGGGGCGGCGTCGGGGTACTGGAAGAGATCGTCGAGGCCGACGCCGAATGCGCAGGCGATCTGGAACGCGAGCTCGAGGGTCGGCGAGTACTTCTCCTGCTCGATCGCGATGAGGGTCTGGCGCGTCACGCCGATCGAGCGGGCGAGCTCGGCCTGAGTGAGCCCTGCCGCTTCGCGGTGGGAGCGGATGCTATTGGAGACGAGAGTCGGCTTGACCATCACACCAGGCCCCGCCGATACGCGACGACCCGCGCGATACTGCCGATCACTGCCGATACCGCGAAACCGGCGAACATGGTGTTCGCGATCCAGAACAGGTCGGCTCCGATCGCGCACAGGGCGATCACGGCGAGCCCGGCGATCACGAGGAACGCCTGCTCCACGCGTCCGCCCATGCGGCTGATGTCGCGATCGCGGATGTCGGATGCCGTCGCCGCCTCGCGGTCGCGCATCCCGACGGCGATGCCCCAGACGATCGTGATGAGGATCGTCACGACGATCCCGCCTCCGATCGTCCAGAGCATCGGCGGCAGCCAGTCGATGTCGGTCACCGGGCGGCTCGCCGCCTGCTGCAGCATGATGACGACGTACGTGGTGATCGCGATCACGCTGACGACGAGACCCGTCCAGGCGTTGCGCTCCTCGAAGACCATGACCGCTCCTCGTGTAAAAGATTGTTTACACGAGGAACCTACGCCGGGGCGATCGTCATGTCAAGAATCTTTTACACTCCGTGACTGGCGGGCCCCTCAGATCACCTCGGCGCTCCAATCGTCCGGGTTGCCGTAGCGGTGCGCGGTGATGGCGATCGCCTGCTCGTGCACGAAAGGCAGCAGCTCGATCCGCGCCGCCGAGGTGACCTCGCCGTCGTACACCGCGAGATCGGGGTCGCCCCCGACGGCGCCGGCGAGCGACCGGTGCAGCTCCCCGACCGATGCGCGCGTGCCGACGAGCCGGACGCGCGACGGGTGGCCCTCGGCCTGCATCCGCTCGATCCACTCCTCGTCGCTCTCGAGGTACACGGTCGCCCCCACGTCGCCGAGTGCGTGACGCACGGCCGCGGGCAGCCCGACCGGGGTCGACAGCGTGAACGGAGCACCCGCCCGCACCGCCGCGATCACGACGCGCAGCAGCTCCTGCCAGCCCGCGTCCGACGTCGCGCGGATCCCGACGGGCACCGGCCGGTACCGGAAGAGGTTCCGCTCGACGCCGAGCCGCGACACGTCGCGCACTCTGCCGAACTCGCGGTCCCAGGCGAGCGCGTCGGAGAGCGCCGACCGGCGCAGCCACTCGAACGCCTCGTAGTCGAGCGACGGCTGCGCCGACTCGATCAGGGCCGTGATCCGGGCGTCGAGGCCGCGCAGGTGCAGCGTGCTCGACACGGGCCCCGTGGCCCGAGACCTCCACGATCCGAGGCCGATGAGGTAATTCGGGCCGCCGGCCTTCGCGCCGGGTCCGACCGACGAGCGCTTCCAGCCGCCGAACGGCTGACGCTGCACGATCGCGCCGGTGATGCCGCGATTCACGTAGAGGTTGCCGGCCTGCACGCGGTCGAGCCACAGCCCGAGCTCGGCCGGATCCTGCGTGTAGAGCCCCGCCGTGAGGCCGTAGGCGACGGCGTTCTGCAGCTCGATCGCACGCTCGAGCGTGGGGGCGTGCATGACCCCGAGCACGGGGCCGAAGAACTCCTCGGCGTGGAAGCGCGAGCCCGGCTGCACGCCGACGCGGATGCCGGGGCGCCACAGCCGCCCGGTCGGATCGTCGGCGGAGACGGCGGGTTCGATGAGCCACTTCTCCTCGCCCTCGAGCTCGGTGAGAGCCCACGCGAGCTTGCCCTGCGGCCGCTCGATCACGGGACCGACCTCGGCCAGCGGGTCGGTCGGCCAGCCGACGTGCAGCGACCGCGTCGCGTCGGCGAGCTGTCGGGCGAACCGCTGCGAGCGCCCGACCGGGCCGACGAGGATGGCGAGGGATGCCGCGGAGCACTTCTGCCCCGCGTGGCCGAACGCGCTGCGGACGAGATCGGCCACCGCGAGGTCGAGGTCGGCCGACGGGGTGATGATCATGGCGTTCTTGCCGCTCGTCTCGGCCAGCAACGGCAGGTCGGGACGCCAGGAGCGGAAGAGCGCCGCGGTCTCCCAGGAGCCGGTGAGGATGACGCGGTCGACGCCGGGGTGCGTGATGAGCTCTCGCCCCAGGTCGCCCTCCTCGATGTCGACGAGGGCGAGCACGTCGCGCGGCACACCGGCCTGCCAGAGCGTCTCGGTGATCACGGCGGCGCAGCGACGAGACTGCGGGGCCGGTTTGAACACGACGCCCGACCCGGCGGCGAGCGCGGCGAGCACTCCTCCGGCGGGGATCGCGAGCGGGAAGTTCCACGGCGGGGCCACGACGGTGGCGCCGGCGGGCACGAACGAGGCGCCGGCGACGGCGTCCAGCTCCCGGGCGGTCGCGGCGTAGTACCGGGCGAAGTCGACGGCCTCACTGACCTCGATGTCGGCTTCGGCGAAGACCTTGCCCGTCTCGGAGGCGGCGACCTCGATGAGGTCGGCGCGGCGGCCCTCGAGCGCGGCGGCGGCGCGCAGCAGCACCTCGGCGCGCTCGGCGGCGGGTCGAGCGCCCCACTGGGCACCGGCATCCCTGACGCGGGCGATCGTGCTGTCGAGAACGCTTGCGTCGTCGACGCGGGCGGCCGCGATGGTATCGACGCCGAGCGTCGACGTGGCGATCCGGCCCAGCACCCCGGCCGCCCACTCCCGGTTCGCCGGCAGCGAGGGGTCGCTGTCGGCGGTGTTGGAGAACCCCGGGGCGCCGTCGCCCGCGCGGTCGAGTTCACGCGGCGAGTACACCGCCGTCTCGAGGAACGGGGCGCCGGTGTCGTCGGACCCGCGCGAGATGCCGAGCACGGCCTTGGTCAGATCCTCCTCGGGCGCGGGCGCGACCGGTGCGGGGCGCACCGACTCGTGCACGGGCGCGAGGCGGTCCTGCGTGCGGCGCGGTCCGGTGCGCAGCGTGGGCGATGTCGAGCGCTCGAGCGCGTCGAGGAAGCGGTCCTGCTCCCGCACGAACAGCGCCTCGTCGTCGCCGAGCCGGAAGGCCGCCGAGAGGAAGTTGTCGGGAGAGGCGTTCTCCTCCAGCCGCCGCACGAGGTAGCTGATCGCCACGTCGAACTCGTCGGGCTTCACGACCGGCACGTACAGCAGCACCTCGCCGACGTCACGGGAGACGGCCTGCACCTGCCCCTGCGCCATGCCGAGCAGCATCTCGAACTCGATCGGGGGCTGCCCGACGGCACCGGTCGCACCCGACGCGGCATCCTGCGCCGCACGCACGCCCCGTTCCCCCGCGAGCAGCCACGCGTACGCGATGCCGAAGAGGTTGTGTCCCGCGATCCCGAGTCGCACGGCTGCCACGTTCTCCGGTCGCAGCGCCCAGTCGAGGCAGCGCAGATAGTTGGCGTCGGTGTCGACCTTGACGTCGTAGGTCGCCGTCGGCCAGCCGTGCATGGTCGCCTCGACCCGCTCCATCGCGAGGTTCGCGCCCTTCACGAGACGTACCTTGATCGGCGCCCCGCCGTGCGCGATGCGCTCCTGCGCCCACGCGGTGAGCTCCTGCAGCGCCGGGAGCGCGTCGGGCAGGTACGCCTGCAGCACGATCCCGGCCTCGAGCCCCTGCAGCCGCGGATCTTCGAGGATGCGTGTGAACACCGCGATCGTGAGGTCGAGGTCGCGGTACTCCTCCATGTCGAGGTTGATGAACGTGCGGTCCGACGCCGCCGTCAGGTACAGCGGCAGCAGGCGTTCGACGACGGCATCCACCACCTCGTCGAACGCCCACATCGAGATGTGGCTGATGATCGCCGACACCTTGACCGAGACGTAGTCGACGTCCGGGCGCCGGATCAGGTCGTGGATGCCGTCGAGCCGCCGCTTCGCCTCGGCCTCGCCGAGCACGGCCTCGCCCAGCAGGTTGAGGTTCAGGCGGGCGCCCGACTCGCGGATCTTCGCGATCGCCGGTCCGAGCTTCGCCGGGCGCGCGTCGACCACGAGGTGACCGACCATCTCGCGCAGCACCCGACGGGCGATCGGCACGACGGGTGCGGGCAGCACAGGGGCGACGCCGCCGCCGATCTTCACCGCCGAACGCAGATACCACGGCAGGAACTCGGGCACGATCGGCGCGATCCGGTGGAGCTGGGATGCCGCAGCGCCCAGGCTCTCGGGGCGCATGACACCGTCGACGAAGCCGAGCGTGAACGGGAGACCGTTGGCGTCCTGCAGCACTCCGGCGAGGCGCTCGGCGGCGGGGTCGACGTCGGCGGCCGCCGCCTCGGTCACCCAGCGGCGGGCGAGGTCGATCGCGCGGTCCGCGAGGGTGTCGGACGGGTCTGCAGACGGCATCGGGTCGGCCATGTGCCCAGGCTATTACCGCGCGCCTCACTCCCCGCGTCCCCGCGCCGACCCGCCTCGCGCGCACCTCTGTCTTCCCGCCGACCCACCCCCTTGTGCGCGACCCACCCCTGTTCGGTCGGGCCGCAGAGGGGCGGCTCGCGCAGAAGGGGGTGGCTCGGCGAGGTCAGCGTCCCGCTGCGAGCATTCCGTCGTACCCCTCGCGGAACGTCGGGTACGACAGTTCCCCCAGCAGCGCGTGGGCGAGGCTGCCGTCGAGCACGGTGCCGCCCCCGGCATCCCCCTCGCTCTGCGGCGGAGCCGCGACGCCCAACCGCGAGGCGATGTGCGAGACGACGTCGCCGAGGCGCACGGGCTCCCGATCGATCGCGTGCACGAGCGCGGGCGGGGCGTCGGCGCGCAGCAGCGCCTCGAGAAGCCGCACGAGGTCATGCTCGTGGATGCGGTTGGTGCGGCGCTCGTGGTCGACGGCCGCCCCCTCGCGCACGCGGCGGATCAGCGAGTCCCGCCCGGGGCCGTAGATCCCGGCGGGACGCACGATGATCGCGTCGAACAGGTCGACGGCCAGCCGCTCCCCCTCGACGAGGGCGTCGCCGCGCTCGCCGATCGTCAGCGGCGGGTCGGTCTCGGTGAGCGGAGCCCGCCCGTCGGCGCCCCCGAACGCCTGCGAGCCGTAGCCCTCGAACACCCTGGTCGACGAGACGAAGATCGTGCGCTCGGGGCGCACGGTCAGCGCGGCGGCGAGATGCGTGAGCGCGGCGGGATAGATCGATCCCTCCTGGCCGGTCCCCGGCGGCAGCGTGATCACGACCGCGTCGAACGTCGGCAGCGGCGTGGAGAGCGGATGCCGCAGGTCGGCCTCGATCGTCGAGAACGCCGCGGGCAATCCCGAGCCGTCGCGACGGATCGCGGTGACCGCGGCTCCGTCGTCGACGAGCCGCTCGCCGAGGGCCGTGCCGAGCGCGCCGCACCCGACGAGGAGGGTGCGTGCGGGGCGGCGCGCACCGGCATCCGCCATGATCAGCTCCACTCGCTCGGCGCGGGCATGCGCACGGGCGGGAGAGCGGATGCCGCGGCCCAGTCGTGCACCCAGGCGTCGATCTCGCGGACGCCCTCCGGCTTGCCGACGGCGGCGAAGAGCTCTTCGTTGCTGACCGTGCCGCCGGTGCGGCGCAGCATCCTGGCGCGCACGATCGCCCGCGCGTACACCTGCCCCTTGACGACTGCGCGGTGCTCCATGAAGAGGGCCTTCTCGTCGTGGCCGATGAACCGCGACTGCACCTCGAACCGCTGCCACAGCTGCAGCGACCTGCGGAAGGTGATCGTCTCGCTCGACACGACCGCGTACCAGCCCCGATCCTTCATGGCGTCGAAGAGCCCGGTGCGGATGAGCAGGTCCCATCGCCCGAGGTCGAACAGCGAGAGGTATCGCCCGTTGTTCATGTGGCGGAGGATGTCGATGTCGCTCGGGAGCGTCGTCAGCCGGATGGTGCCGACGGCGGTCGGGTCGAGGGTCTTGCCGCGCCGCGCGCGACGGCGGGCTGCGAGGATCACCAGGAGGGTGCGCCAGATCACGTTCACGAGGATCGATCGTAGCCATCGGCGCACGATCGGCGAACATCGTTGTCAGATTCCTCCAGGCGGTGTTACAGCGGCATTTCGGCATCCTGCTCGATTTCTCGATCGTGTGTGCCGCGCGTAGAGTCACCGCATGAGCGCCGAAGCCCACCCTGAAGTCATCGTCCGTCCGGTCCGTGATGTGGACGCGGAAGCCCTTGGTCGCGTGCACGCGCAGTGCTGGCACGAGACCTACGACCACCTGATCAGCAAGGCCGCGCTCGAGAAGGTCTCGCCCCGGCGCATGGCCGAGCTGTGGACGCACTGGGCCGCTCAGGGCCCCGAGTTCACGATGAACGCCGCGCTCGTCGACGGCGAGATCGTGGGCTTCGCCGGCTCTGGTCCCGCCCGCGACAAGGACGCCCCCGCGTTCCGCGAGCTGTACTTCATCTACCTGCTCGACGCGTGGCACGGCACGGGCATCGGCCAGAAGCTGTTCGACGCCGCGGTCGAGAAGGACGAGCCCCTGTACCTGTGGGTCGCCGAGGACAACCCCCGCGCGCACCGCTTCTACACGCGGAACGGCTTCACCCTGGACGGTGCGACGCACACCGAGCCGTTCCTCGGCGAGACCCTCACCGAGGTGCGCTTCACCCGCTGACCCGCGCTCGGCCGCCCTCCGCCGAGCCACCCCTTTCTCGCCGAACCACCCCTGTGCGTGTCGAACGCAAGGGGGTGGTTCGCACGTAAGGGGGTGGCTCGGGTGTCAGACGCGGTATCAGAAGCGAAGGCTCAGCGCCCCGACACCGTGCCGAACAGGCGGGCGATGGGCGCGATCACGAGCGGACGCGCCGCGACCCAGCCGATCGCGATCACGACCATGGACGCGACGAACACCCAGAATCCGGTCCAGGTGACGGCATCCTGCGCCGCGTACATGTGGTTGAGGTTACGCAGGAACCCGGTCAGGAACACCAGCAGCACGTGCACGATGATGAACGCCACGAAGTACAGCATCACCGGGAAGTGCAGGGCGCGCGCCCATTCGATCGGGTACCCCTTCGAGAGGCGCTCGGCCCTCTTCGGCCACATCCCCGACATGCGGAACCCGGTCACCGCGGCGAGCGGAGCGGCCAGGAACACGGTCGCGAAGTAGGCGATCTGCTGCAGGCTGTTGTAGTTGTTCCAGCCGTTCTCGTGCGGCCAGTCGAACGAGACGTACTGCAGCGCCGCCGACAGCGCGTTCGGGAAGACCTCCCAACTCGTCGGCACGATCCGCGCCCAATGGCCGGTCGTGAACAGCAGCACCACGAAGATCACGCCGTTCACCAGCCACAGGATGTCGAGCGCCTGATGGAACCAGATCGTCAGGCTCGTCTTGCCCTTGGGATCGTTCCGCGGGGTCCAGAACGCGGTCGGACGCTTCTCGGTGCGGATGCGCAGACCCGAGCGGATGATCAGCACCATGAGGAACACGTTGAAGAAGTGCTGCCAGCCGATCCACGGCGCGAACCCCGGTTCGACCTGCACCGCGGGTTCGTATTCCCCCGGGAACGCGGCGAGGAAGTCCTGCATGAACGGCAGACTCAGCAGCGCTCGGACGAACGCCACGGCGGCGCCGGCCAGGATGCCGAGGGCCGCGGCACCGAACAGTCCGGCGATCGCCTGGGGCCACGTCGGGCGACGGGCGGATGCCGGTGCCGCAGCGACATGGCGTGGGGCCCGACCGTCCCACACCGTCTTCGTCCACGGCAGGGGCGTGGAGACGTCGGCGACCGTCGCGACCACGGCCGAGCGAGCCGCGGTCGGCGCCGGCGCCGCAGCCGCAGCAGTCGCCGCAGGTTCGGGGGCCGACGCGACGAGGGAGCGGACGGTGTTGGCGGGCGGCCACGGCTCGCCGCCACGAATGCGCGGCAGGCCTCGCCGCACGGATGCTGCAGCGTCACCCCGCGGTTCGTCGAGCGAGGACGACGCCGCGGACGCTTCCCCATCCCGCGGGTCGTCGAGCGAGGACGACGCCGCGGACGCTTCCCCACCCCGCGGATCGTCGAGCGAGGACGACGGAGTCGACCGAGACGAAACGCGGTCCCCTCCGGACGGCGCAACCACGGACGACGCGGGCGGCCACGGCTCGCCGCCCGGCGTGCGCGGGAGTCCGCGGCGCAGGGTCGTACCGGCGGTGTGGCGCGTGTCGTCTGGCTCCGCTCGCTCAACGACCCGGGGTTCAACGACCGATGCGTCAACGACCGGGGGTGCGGCGACCGACGAGTCCTTCCGCGTTTCGTCTCGCGCCGTTCGCTCGACGACCGGGGGTTCGATCGGGGCCTCAACGACCGGAGCCTCGACGACCGCGACCTCGACCACCCCCGCGGGCGGCCAGGGCTCGCCGCCGGGCGTGCGCGGGAGGCCGCGGCGCAGCATCCGCTCTGCCATGTCTACTTCTTCCGGGCCTCGAGCGCGGCGATCACCTGCGGCACCACGGTGAACAGGTCCCCGACGATGCCGAAGTCGGCGACGTCGAAGATGGGCGCCTCCGCGTCCTTGTTGATCGCGACGATCGTCTTGGCGGTCTGCATGCCGGCGCGGTGCTGGATCGCGCCGGAGATGCCGAGAGCGACATACAGCTGCGGCGATACCGAGACCCCGGTCTGGCCGACCTGGTGCGACTGCGGGATGTATCCGGCGTCGACGGCGGCGCGCGAGGCCCCGACGGCGGCGCCGAGCGCATCGGCGAGCTCCTCGACGAGCACGAACTTCTCCTTCGAGGCGAGTCCGCGTCCGCCCGAGACGACGCGCTGGGCACCGCGCAGCTCGGGGCGCGTCGACGTCGTCTCGATCGCCTCGACCGCACCGACGGTGGCAGCGGGGGCTCCGGATGCCGCGACGGCGAGCTCCTCGACGGTCGGCGCACCGACGGCCTCGGCGCGGGCGTCGACCGCTCCCTGACGCACCGTGATGACGGGAGTCCCGTACGTGGGCGCCGCGTCGACGAGATAGGCCCCGCCGTAGACGGAGTGGTGCGCCACGACGCCCTCGTCGTCGCGGGACACACCGACAGCGTCGACGCACAGGGCGCTGCGGGTGCGGACGGCGAAGCGTCCTGCGACGTCGCGCCCGGCGATCGAGTTCGAGATCAGCACGGCATCCGGCTGCACCTTCTCGAATGCGGCCTGGAGGGCGTCGACCACCGGCACGGTGAGCAGGCTGTCGTCTCCGGAGGCGGTCAGCACGACGGCGGCGCCGGCCGCGGCGGCCTTGGCCGCGGCATCCTCTGCGCCGCCGACGATGAGGGCGACGGGCGAGCCGATGGTCGATGCGGCGCCGATCAGGGCGGCGGTGCTGCTGGCCGGAGCGCCCGACGGATCGACGTCGACCAGCACGAGCACGGGTTTCTCGGGGTAGCTCATGTCACACCAGCCTGTTCTCTGCGAGGTAGTCGACGAGCTTCTGGGCGGAATCGCCCTCGTCGACGATCTTGACGCCCGCGGCGCGCGCCGGCTTCTCCGACACCGCCGTCATGATCGTGCGCGGGGCCTCTGCGGGGTCGGCTGAGACGCCGAGGTCGTCGAGGGTCAGCACCTCGAGCGGTTTCTTCTTCGCCGCCATGATGCCCTTGAAGTTCGGGAACCGCGCGTCCGGCAGCGCCTCGGTGATCGAGATGACGACGGGGAGGGATGCCGAGATCGGCTGCGCCCCGGCATCCGCCGCCCTCGTGCCGCTGATGCCGTCGGCGGTGATCTCGACCGTGGTGAGCGCGGTGGCGTGCGGCCAGCCGAGGTGCTCGGCGAGCATCGCGGCCATGACACCGCCGGAGCCGTCGGTCGAGAGGTTGCCGGCGATGACGAGGTCGGGCTCACCGCGGCGGATCGCGGCGGCGAGCACCTCGGCGGTGAGCCCCAGGTCGGCGCCCACGAGGCGCTCGTCGGCGATGTGCACGGCCGATCCGGCGCCGATCGCCAGTGCTCGGCGCACCGACGCGGTCGACCCCTCGGGCGCCATCGCCACGGCCACGACCTCGGTGCCCTCGTTCTTGTCGGCGTGGCTCAGCGCGACCTCGAGGGCACGCTCGGTGATCTCGTCGAGCACCACGTCTCCTGCCGCGCGATCGGCCAGGCCGGTCTCGAGGTCGAGCTTGCGGTCGCCGTAGGTGTCCGGCACCTCTTTGACCAGGACGAAGATCTTCATCGATTGCTCCTCACGACTGCCTCGATTCTAGCGTGGTGAAACTGAGTCCCATTTCGAGAGCGACCGAGGACCAGCGATCGGCTGAACGTCCGATGCCCTACCGTAGAGACGTGGTCCGATCCCGCCCTCTGCCCGTCGATCCGCTCGCCGAAGCGAAGCGGCAGTGGCTCGCGCACGGATGGACGGATGCCGCGGACGGCATGACCGTGGTGACCTCGGTCATGCGGGCCCAGCAGCTCCTGCTCGCCCGGGTCGACGCGACCCTGAAGCCGTTCGCGCTGACCTTCGCCCGCTACGAGATGCTGCGCCTGCTGGCGTTCAGCCGCGCGGGCCGGCTTCCCCTGTCGAGCGTCGTCGCTCGCCTCCAGGTGCACGCGACGACCGTGACGAGCACCGCCGAACGCCTCGTCCGCGACGCGCTCATCGTGCGCGAGCCGCACCCCCACGACGGACGCGCCGCGCTCCTCGCGCTCACGCCCGCCGGTCGCGACCTCGTCGAGAAGGCGACCGCGGCGCTCAACGCCGAGGTGTTCGCCGACCCCGGCATCAGCCGCGACGACGCCACCGAGCTCGTCGCGATCGTCGCCCGCATGCGCAAAGCAGCCGGCGACTTCGCCGACCCGCGCCCGCAGCCGGACGCGCTCTGACATGGCACGCTTCGTGCTCGAGCGGGTGATCGCCGCTCCCCCGGCCGAGGTCTTCGCCGCGTCGCTCGATCCCGAGCTGCACGTGCGCTCGATGGCACGGCACGGAGAGACCATGGTCGAGGCGCCGGCCGGTGGCGTCTTCAGCGAGGGGTCGACGGTCACCTGGCGAGCGCGGCACCTCGGCATCCCGTTCCGGCTGCGGTCGGTGGTGTTCGACATCGACGAACCCCACGGGTTCCGCGACCGCCAGATCGCGGGCCCCTTCGGCGCGTTCCTGCACGAGCACGAGTTCCAGCCGCACGAGCGCGGGACGCTCATGCGCGACACGATCACGTTCCGCTCGCCGTTCGGTCCGATCGGCCGGGTCGTCGACCGGCTGTTCATGACGGCGTACCTGCGGCGACTCATCGCGGAACGCAACGACACGATCTCCGCCGAGATCGAGGGCCGCGGGCGTACCCTGTCGCCATGAGCGAACTGCGTGTCCACACCACCCTCGTGCGGCGCGGCCCCGCCGCCGCGATCGTGCTCACCGACGAGCAGGTCTCGTCGCTCGGCGCGGGCAAGGCGTTCCCGGTCGCTGTCACGATCGACGGGCGCACGGCCCGACTGCGGCTCGCCCGCATGGGCGGCGAGAACCTCATCGGATTCAACAAGGCCGTGCGGGCCGACCTCGGGCTCGAGGTCGACCAGGAGATCGATGCTGTGATCCGGGTCGATTCCGCCGAGCGCACGATCGAGGTGCCGCCGCCGCTCGCCGCCGCGCTCGACGCCGACCCGGCGCTGCGCGCCGCCTTCGACGCCCTCTCCCCCTCGGCGCGCAAGGAGCACGCCCGACAGGTGGCCGACGCGAAGCAGGACGCCACGCGCGATCGCCGCATCGAGAAGATCGTCGCGTCGCTGCGCGCCTGAGCCACCGGCCATGGGTCTCACGACTCAGCGATTCTGGAAGTCGGGTGCGCGCTTCTCGCGGAAGGCGGCCATGCCCTCCTTCTGGTCGGCGGTGTCGAACAGCGCGGCGAAGGCCCGCTTCTCGTGGGCGAGGCCGTCGGCGAGCGATGTCTCCATCGCCGCATCCAGCGCGGCCTTCGCCGCGTAGAGCGACGGAAGCGACTTCGAGGCGATGGTCTCGGCCAGTGCCGCAGCCTCGTCGAGCAGATCGGATGCCGGCACCACGCGCGACACGAGACCGGACCGCTCCGCCTCCTCGGCGCCCATGAAGCGACCGGAGAGCACGAGCTCGGCGGCCTTGTAGTAGCCCACCGCGCGGATGAGCCGCTGCGTTCCGCCCATTCCGGGGATGACGCCGAGGTTGATCTCAGGCTGTCCGAACTTCGCGGTGTCGGCGGCGAGGATGATGTCGCACATCATCGCGAGCTCGCATCCGCCGCCGAGCGCGAAGCCCGACACCGCCGCGATCACCGGCGTCTTCACCGCGGCGAACTCGTGCCAGATGCCGAAGTGATCGGTCTCGAGCATCTCGTCGCCCGACATGCCCTCCATCTCCTTGATGTCGGCGCCGGCGGCGAACGCCTTCTCCGAGCCGGTGACGACGATCGCACCAACGCCGTCGTCGAGGTCGAAGGCCTGGGCGGCGGCCGTGATGTCCTCCGCGAGCTGGGAGTTCAGGGCGTTCAGCGCCTGCGGCCTGTTCAGGGTGATCCATCCGACGCGTCCGCGCTGCTCGACCAGGATCGTCTCGTACTCGGTCATGAAGGCCCTCTCCGTCGTGGTCGTTCCAGTATCACGGGGTTGCCGCGTTTCGTCTCGCTCGGCTCCGCCGCGCTCGCTGCACCCTCTCCGGTCGTCGAGCGAGCGAAGCACCCTCTCCGGTCGTTGAGCGAACGACGCACCCTCTCCGGTCGTTGAGCGAGCGAAGCGAGACGAAACGCCGTGACCCGACCGAGCTCACCGGCCGACGACCCCATCGCGGATGTCGGTGATGATGCCGGAGAAGTCGCGACCGGCGCCGTCGCCGGCGGCGAACGCGGCGTACAGCTGCTGCGCGAGGCGCCCCATCCTCGCATCCGTCGAGGTCTGCTCGACGGCCTGGAGCGCGAGACCGAGGTCCTTCGCCATGAGCGCCCCGGCGAACCCGGGCTGATAGTCCCGGTTCGCTGGACTCGTGGGCACGGGTCCGGGCACCGGGCAGTTCGTGGTGATCGACCAGCACTGCCCCGAGGCCTGCGACACGACGTCGAACAGCGCCTGATGCTCGAGCCCGAGTCGCTCGCCGAGCACGAACGCCTCGGCCACGGCGATCTGTGAGACCGCGAGCACCATGTTGTTGCAGACCTTCGCGGCCTGCCCGAGGCCCGGGCCTCCACAGTGCACGATGCGCTTGCCCATGACCTCGAGCAGCGGCAGCGCGGCGGCGTAGTCCTCGTCGGACCCGCCGACCATGAACGCGAGCGTGCCGTTCTCGGCCCCGACGACACCACCCGAGACGGGGGCGTCGATGTTGCGGTGCCCCGCGGCGAGCGCGAGCGCATGAGCGGCCCGCGCCTCGTCGACCGCGATCGTCGACGACTCGATGAACAGCGTCGCGGGTCGGGCGGCGGCGAGCAGCTCGGTGCGGTACGCGTCGAGCACATGCTTCCCCGCGGGGAACATCGTGATGACGACGTCCGCGTCGGCGACGGCATCCGCTCCGCTCTCCGCGACGGGGATGCCGGCACCGCGCGCCGCCTCGATCGCCGCCGGCACGAGGTCGAAGCCGTGCACCTCGTGCCCCGCGGCGACGAGGTTCTTCGCCATCGGCAGTCCCATGTGCCCGAGGCCGAGGAACGCGACCCGGGTCATGACGCGCTCCGCATCGCGCTGCCGCCGCTCCGCTCCGCCGAACTTCCGCCGCTCCGCTGGAGGGATGCCGAGCCCGACGGACGCAGCATCTCGCGACCGACGATCAGGCGCATGATCTCGTTCGTCCCCTCGAGGATCTGGTGCACACGGAGGTCCCGGACGACGCGCTCGATGCCGTAGTCCTGCAGGTAGCCGTAGCCGCCGTGCAGCTGCAGCGCGCGGTTGGCGACGTCGAATCCGGCATCCGTCGCGAAGCGCTTGGCCATCGCGCACCGCATGGTCGCGTCGGGCGAGTGCTCGTCGACCGCCCGCGCGCCATCGCTCACCATGAGCCGCGCGGCCTGCAGGTCGGTGCGCATGTCGGCGACCTGGAAGAGGATCGACTGCTTCTCGGCCAGCGGCTCACCGAACGCGACCCGCTCGTGCACGTACTGCACGGCGCGGTCGAGCGCCCACTGCGCCCCGCCGAGCGAACAGGCCGCGATGTTCAGGCGTCCGCCGTTGAGCGCCGACATCGCGATCGCGAAGCCGCGGCCCTCCGCGCCCAGGAGAGCGGATGCCGGCACCCGCACCCCATCGAGGATCACGGGCCTCGTGGGCTGCGCGTGCCACCCCATCTTCTTCTCGGGCGGTCCGAAGCTCAGCCCTGGCGCATCGCCCGGGACGAGGAAAGCACTGATCCCGCGGGCACCCGGCTCGCCGGTGCGCGCCATGACGACGTACACCGCCGCCTCGCCCGCACCGGAGATGAACTGCTTGACCCCCGTGAGCACGTAGTCGTCGCCGTCGCGGACGGCGCTCGTGGTGATGTTCGCCGCATCCGACCCCGCTCCCGGTTCGGTGAGACAGTAGCCGCCGAACTCCTGCATCGCGGTGAGCTGCGGCACCCACTGCGCACGCTGCGTCTCGTCGCCGTAGGTGTCGATCATCCAGGCGACCATGTTGTGGATCGAGATGTAGGCGGCGACCGCGGGGTCGCCCTTGGCGAGCTCCTCGAAGATCGCGACGGTGTCGGTGCGGCTGAGCGCGGTGCCGCCGAACTCCTCACGCACGTAGATGCCGCCGAGGCCGAGCTCTCCCGCCTTCCGCAGCGACTCCCGCGGGAACAGGTGCTTCTCGTCGCGCTCGGCGGCGAAGGGCGCGAGCTCCGTGTCGGCGAACTCGCGGACGGCCCCGATGATCGCCTCGCGTTCCTCGGCGGTGGTGATGGTGATGGTGTCGCTCATGATGGTGTCCTCGTAGGGCGTGGGGATCAGTGCATGGTGGGGATGACGAAGCTGGCCCCGTCGCGGATGCCCGCCGCGGGCCAGCGGCTCGTGACCGTCTTCGTCTTCGTGTAGAAGCGGAACGCGTCGGCTCCGTGCTGGTTGAGGTCGCCGAACCCGCTGCGCTTCCAGCCGCCGAACGTGTAGTACGCGATCGGCACCGGGATGGGGACGTTGACACCGACCATGCCGACCTCGACGCGGGCGGCGAAGTCGCGCGCGGCATCCCCATCGCGGGTGAAGATCGCGACGCCGTTGCCGTATTCGTGCTCGGACGCCATGCGCAGCGCCTCTTCGTAGTCCGCCGCGCGAGCGATCACGAGCACCGGGCCGAAGATCTCCTCGCGGTAGATCGCCATGTCGGTGGTGACGTGGTCGAAGAGGGTCGGGCCGAGGTAGAACCCCTCCTCGTGACCCGGGACCGTGAAGCCGCGTCCGTCGGCGAGCAGCGTCGCTCCCTCGTCCACGCCCTGCTGGATGTAGCCCTCCACGCGCTCCACAGCGGCGCGGGTGACGAGCGGGCCGTAGTCGGCGTCGCTCGCGAGCGCCGGGCCGACCCGCAGTCGGGCGACGCGCTCTCGGAGCTTCGCGGCGAGAGCATCCGCCGTCTCGTCTCCGACGGGCACCGCGACCGAGATCGCCATGCACCGCTCGCCCGCCGAGCCGTAGCCGGAGCCGATCAGGGCGTCGACGGCCTGGTCGAGGTCGGCGTCGGGCATCACGATCATGTGGTTCTTGGCGCCCCCGAAGCACTGCGCGCGCTTTCCGTGCGCGGCGGCGGTCGCGTAGATGTACTCCGCGATCGGGGTGGAGCCGACGAAGCCCACGGCACGGATGCGGTCGTCGGTGAGAAGCGTGTCGACCGCCTCCTTGTCGCCGTGCACGACATTGAGGACGCCGGCCGGCAGCCCCGCCTCGAGGAACAGCTCGGCGAGGCGCACGGGCACGGAGGGGTCGCGCTCGCTGGGCTTGAGCACCACTGCGTTCCCCGCCGCGAGCGCGGGACCCGCCTTCCAGAGCGGGATCATCGCGGGGAAGTTGAACGGCGTGATCGCGGCGACGACCCCGAGCGGCTGGCGCATCGAGTACACGTCGATGCCGGCTCCCGCTCCGGTCGAGTACTCGCCCTTGAGCAGGTGCGGCGCCCCGGCGGAGAACTCGATGACCTCGAGCCCGCGCTGAATGTCGCCCTTCGCGTCGTCGACGGTCTTGCCGTGCTCACTCGCCAGGAGTTCGGCGAGCGACTGCATCTCGCGCTGCACGAAGTCGAGGAAGCGCAGGAGAACCCGGGCGCGCTTCTGCGGGTTGGTCGCAGCCCACTCGACCTGGGCTGATTCGGCGTTCGCGATGACTGCGCGCACCTCCTCGGCGGCGGCGAGCGGCACCCGGGCCTGCACGGAGCCCGAGCTCGGGTCGAACACGTCGGCGAAGCGGCCCTCTTTAGGGGTGAGGTGCGATCCGCCTACGAAATGGGGGATGGTGCGAGTCATTGTGCGAGATCCCTTCGGGCCGTCATTGGCACAATGCGAGTGTACTTCGGCATCCGACGAATTACTAGGGCATCCATGTATTTGAGATCCCGGCGCTGCACGGGGATTCCACGCGTGTTCACCGCCCGGACACCTGGGTCGACTACAACTGCAGATGCGCGGACACATCGACTCAGACCGGATCGGGCAGTCAGGTCATCCGCGCTCACGGTGAGTATGAGCTCCCGTCGCGGTGTCATCACCGCGAAGACCCCCGCCGAATCGGGTCGGCGGGGGTCTTCCTCATCCGGGCGCGTTGCTCGGGAAAGCGCGCCAGCCTCGGCCGTTTCCTAACCAAGAGG
This sequence comes from Microbacterium sp. SZ1, assembly GCF_002362255.1. GTDB lineage: Bacteria > Actinomycetota > Actinomycetes > Actinomycetales > Microbacteriaceae > Microbacterium. The sequence goes on from NZ_LPVV01000016.1 coordinate 56,177, forward strand.
CCGAAGCACGCGCCAAGAGCCGAGGCTAGGGACGCTCCACGATCATCGCGTTCGCCATCCCGCCGCCCTCGCACATGGTCTGCAGACCGTAGCGGCCGCCGATCGCGTCGAGGTGATCCACCAGCGTGCCGAGCAGGCGCGTTCCCGACGACCCCAGCGCGTGGCCCAGCGCGATCGCGCCGCCGCGGGGGTTGAGCTTCGCGGCATCCGCCCCGGTCTCTGCCGCCCACGCGAGCGGCACCGACGCGAACGCCTCGTTCACCTCGTACGCATCGAGGTCGTCGATCGACAGCCCGGCGCGGTCGAGGATCCGCCGCGTCGCGGGGATCGGCCCGGTCAGCATCATCAGCGGATCGTCGCCGACCACGGCGAAGGAGTGGAACCGGGCACGCGGCGTGAGCCCCAGCTGCTCGGCGCGCTCCGCGCTCATGAGCAGCGCCGCGGAGGCTCCGTCGGTGAGCGGCGAGGAGCTGCCCGGCGTGATGCGCCAGTCGAGGTCAGGGAAGCGCTCGGCGAGCGCGTCGGTGCGGAACGCCGCCGGAAGCCCGGCGAGAGCGGATGCCGTCGTCCCCGCCCGCACGGTCTCGTCGCCGCGCGCCTCCGGCGCCTCGTCGACCGCGACCACGGTGCGGTCGAAGAAGCCCTCCTCCCAGGCCGCGGCCGCCCGGCGGTGCGATTCGGCGGCGTAGGCATCCAGCTCCTCGCGGCCGAGCCCCCACCGCGCCGCGATGAGCTCGGCGGACACCCCCTGATTCACGAGGCCCTCGGGGTACCGGGCGCGCAGGCGCGGCGACATCGGACTCCCGGCGACCGTCGCGGACGATCCGAGCGGCACCCGACTCATCGACTCGACGCCGCCGACGATGACCGCGTCGTAGGCGCCGGCCATGATGCCCTGCGCCGCGGCGTGCACGGCCTGCTGACTCGATCCGCACTGCCGGTCGATCGTCGCCGCGGGCACCGTCTCGTCGAACCCGGCGGCGAGCACGGCCTGGCGCGCGATGTTCGACGACTGCTCGCCCACCTGGCTCACGCAGCCGAGCAGCACGTCGTCGATCTGACGCGACTCGAGGCCGCTGCGGTCGAGGATCGCGGCGAGCACTCCCGCGGCGAGGTCGACGGGGTGGACTCCCGACAGCATCCCGCCCGGCTTGCCGCGGCCGACGGGCGTGCGGACGACATCGATCAGGACGGCTTCGCTGCGCGTGCTCATGCCTTCATTCTCTCCCCGATGGCGCGCGCCGGCAGGGTGCGCCGCCTCTAGTCGGCGGGGAGCGGCGGGCGGGAGAAGATGTGGCGGGGCTTGACCGCGCGGGACCCGGAGGTCTTCGCGGGGGCATCGGCCGACACGGACTGTTCCGTGCGGGAGGGGGTCGGGCGTCTGTCTGCGTCCTGGTCGGACGAGGGATGACTACTCATGTCCCGACCGTACGGGGCGAACATGTACGCGCGTTCAGGTTCGCGGTTCGCGCGGTTCGCGCGGTGCGAACGAGCGCCGCGGTATCCGAAATAGAATCGACGGGCGCCCGCACCCCGGCGCTCCCCCGTCCCGATGTGCCCGCGACCCGGGCCGCACTCTGCGAGGCTCCCCCATGTCCACCGAAGCGATCACCGTCTCCATCCGCCGCGAGGTCGACCCGGCGCGCATCAGCGAGACCACCGAGTGGGTGCAGCGCGGCGTCAACATGGCGAACACGTACCCGGGATTCCTCGGATCGGGATGGGTGCGCGCCGGCGCCGATTCGCACGTGTGGCACATGCTCTACCGCTTCGCCGACGAGGAGACGCTGGTCGCGTGGGAGGACTCCGCCGAGCGCGCCGCCTGGCTGGCCACCGGCGAGGGCCTCGTGCTCAGCGAGCGCTCGCGCCGCCGCAGCGGCATCGAGGGGTGGTTCGACGAGCCCGCGACCGGGTCGGTGACCGTGCAGACCGCCGAGGGCACGGCATCCGGCGCCATCGTGAAGGCTCCTCCGCGGTGGAAGCAGGCGGTGTCGATCTGGCTGGGCTTCTTCCCCGTGAACCTCCTCTTCACGTACGCCATGAGCCCGATCCCCGGCTGGAACGAGCTGCCGATCTGGCTGCGCGTCCTCGCGACGACCCTCGTGCTCACGCCGATCATGACCTACTGGGTTCTGCCCTGGGTCACGCGCTCGCTGCGCCGCTGGCTCGCGCGCTGACGGATTCGGACCGTCAGGAAAGATCAGAAACGCCTCGGAA
>NZ_LPVV01000017.1 GCF_002362255.1 Microbacterium sp. SZ1
CCCCAGGTCGTCACGAGATCGCTCAGCACCGGCCAGGTGCCGAACCGGGCGGTCTGCAGCGGGTTGTAGACCGCGTACCCCTCTTTCCACGGATCGCCGCCGGCTTTGAACAGCGCACCGGAGGCGTACACGAAGCACACCTGCGCGGTGAGCGCCACCAGAGCGAGGTTGTGGAAGACCGTGCCCAGCAGCGCCGGCTGGCTGCCCGGCGGGAACCACTCCCCGCTCTTCGCACGACGCCGCGCATCGAGCGACCACCGCGCCGCGGGGTCCGCGAAGAACAGCAGCAGCAGCGCGATGCGGAACATGTTGTCGCCCTGGTCGCCGACCATGTCGTTGGCCTCGATGAATCCGACCCACAGGCAGAAGAAGACCGGCAGCACGATGCGGAAGCGCCAGCCGAGCACGAACAGCACGGCGAGCACACCGAGGAGGAGGTACAGCGCCGTGTAGAGCACGTCGTTGCCCATCGCCGCGTGGAAGGTACTGAAGACCCAGATCGTCGGGAAGTCGCTGACCGGCTCGGCGAGCTCGCCGTTCCACGCCGAGCCGGATCCGAACGTGTAGAGACGGGTGCTGAAGTTCGAGGCGAGGAGTCCGATGGCGGTGACCCCGAAGAGGATGCGGGTGACCGCCAGCCCGTACAGGGCCTTCTTGCCGTGGAAGAGCCAGTCGCCGACGAACGCCGAGATGCGATCGATCGCCGACACGACCATGGCCCAGAAGCCCGCGACCATCGACGACGCGAACGTCAGCACCCGCACCGGGAACGAGACCTGCGTCTCCCCTGATCGGGGGCCGGGCGTGGACGACGGAGCGGACGACGGCGCGGGTGCCGGCGCGGGTGCTGGCGAAGGCTTCGATCTTGCCGGCGACTCGACGGGCCCGGGAGCGGTGGTCGTCGCAGCGGGCCGCCGTCCACGGGTCTTCGCGGGGGCGCTCACTTCTGCGTCCTCTCGAACTGCGCGCGGAAGGTGTTCGCGAAGTTCTCGCGACTCTGCCCTTCCTCTTCTATAGGGAGACGCCATCCGGTCGTCGAGAAGGTGGGATCGGGACGCTGCGCCCCGGGATCGTTCCGCTCGGCGTAGGGCACGACGTTCTGCCTGCTCACGCGATACTGCACCTCGATGACGGCATCCGCTCCCCAGATCGCGTAGGCGACCTGCGTGGCGTACGCGGTCGACAGGTGCTCCTCGGCCATGTACGCGGCGGTCGACGGGTTGTCACCCTCGAGCTCGTCGAAGGAGCGCACCATCCACTCCTCCCACCCGTCCTCCGTGTAGTCGAGGGCCACGACCGCCTGCTGCTGCTCGTTCAGCTTGTTGTAGGCGTTCATCTGACCACTGGCGACCTCGCTCGACTGGATGCCCGCCCGCGGAGGGAAGAGGTTGTACCGGATCATCGACAGCTCCACGTCCGTCGCACTGACCCACCCGGTCTCGATCTGCTCGCCGTCCTTCTCGATGACGGCGCGCACGTTGAAGTGATAGTCGCCGTTGATGGGCTCCGGGGCGAAGACGCTC
>NZ_LPVV01000018.1 GCF_002362255.1 Microbacterium sp. SZ1
TCGCACTGGGCACGCAGATCGCGAACGCGCAGGGCACCGTCACCTTCACCTGGACGATCCCGGCCGGCTACGACCTGGGCACTCACACGGTGACGCTCACCGGCGCGAGCTCCGGCAGCGTGGCTGCGACCTTCCAGGTGGTGGCCTCCGGGCTCGCCACCACGGGCGGTCAGGTGCAGGGCGGCTGGATCGCTCTCGCAGCGCTGATGCTGGTGCTCGGTCTCGGAGCCGTCAGGTTCGGCCGGCGCCGAGCGCAGACCGTCGCGAACGACCCCATGGTCGAGTAGCGACACCCTCGTCGGGGCCGCCGCGCACGGCGGCCCCGACACCTCTCGGCGGTCAGGAAGGTGCGCACAATGACCACGACAACACAGACAGAATCCGAATCCGACATCACGGACGAGCCCGCGGAAGAGGCGAGACCGCGGCCCGCGTGGTGGGTCAAGCTGATCGCGTTCGGGGCATGCCTCCTGACGCTCTGGCACGTCGGAGCCTCCTTCCTCTGGATCGCTCCGTACTCCGCCCTGCGGGAGATCCCCACGCAGGAGGTCCTCGCCGGATACATGCTGCCGATGTTCGGCCAGTCGTGGAGCGTCTTCGCCCCGGAGCC
>NZ_LPVV01000019.1 GCF_002362255.1 Microbacterium sp. SZ1
ATCATGACGCTTCTGCGCGTGGGTGCGGGGATCGATCACCGCCCGCGGATCCGCGTTCCACGCATCCGACTCGGAACTGACAGTGTCGTTCGCGAGAGACTCGTCTGCGTCGCTTCGGGCATCTCGGCCATCCTCAACCGGGGACGGTGTGAACCGGACCCCGGTCGGGTGCGGTGGGCCGTCGACTTTCGGGTTCAGCATGGCATCCAGGACCGCCTGCAGTTGCGCTGCGGCGTCCGGGAAGAGGTGTCCGGTGATCCGGTGAAGACCCTGGTGCAGGCGCCCGATCGTCACCCCGCGCCGCTGCAGGGCGTACTGATCATCCAGCTCGGGCCCGTCCGGGTCCAACACCACCGCGATCTGCTGCGCGATCCGCCCCAGATCCTCCGGCATCACCCCCGGACCGGACCTACCCCTACCTGCCACGTCCGAACCAACAACGTCATCCGCCGGATCGTCGCTGGCATCACCCTCGGCGTGCAGACCGCGGGCGGTGTCGGCGAGGAACGCGTCCGCCGCCAGTCGCTCCTCCGCCCCGATCCGGTCATGGATACGCTCCACGGGTGTCGTCGCCGCGAGCACCCCCGCGACCCCGATCACTCCGTCCAACAGCGCGTCTCGCACCCCCGGCCAGCGGGCAGGCAACCACTCCCCCGACACC
>NZ_LPVV01000020.1 GCF_002362255.1 Microbacterium sp. SZ1
ACCACCCACACCCAACACACCCGACTTCACCGCAGACAACGCGGGCGTGCGCGGGATGACGACGGTCGCGCCGTCGAGGGCGTCGACGGTGTCGCCCGCGGGCGTCGAGGCGGAGACATCCACCGAGTTCGACACGGCCCCGGCGTCGATGTCGGTCTGGGTGAGCGCGTAGGTGGCGGTTCCGCGGGCCTCGGAGCCGACGGGCAGCACGCCCTCGGCGCCCGGGGCATCGCTCGGCCAGGTGATGTCGATCGCGCTCATCCCGGGGAGGGCGTCGGAGAGCTCGACAGTGCTGAGGGTCTGGTTCCCGATGTTGGCGATGCGGAAGCCGAACTGCACGAGTTCGCCGACCTCACCGGTCGACCCGGCGGTGAGCGCGCCGGTCTTCTCGACGGCGATCGCGGGGTCTCGATCGACCGTCGGTGTGCGCACCGCGTCCGAGGGGTCGGCGACCGCGGCTCCGGACGGCGAGACCCCGGCAGCGGTCGCCTGATTGACGATCTCGCCGGCATCCACGTCGGCCTGAACGATCGCGTAGCTCGCCGTCGCGGTCGCGACCTCGCCCGGAGCGAGGACGCCCGGCACGTCCGGCCAGCGCAGCGCCGGTACGGAGAGTCCGGGAAGCGGATCGGTCAGCGTGATGCCGGAGACGGTCACGTTGCCGGTGTTCTCGATCGTGAAGGCGTAGTCCACGATGTCGCCGACTGATCCATCACCGCGCAGGGTGGCCGTCTTGCCCGTCAGCAGGGCGGGAGCGGCGGGCGCGACAGTCGTGTTCGTGGCGGGGGTGCTCGACGTGATGGTGTCGCCGACCGGGGGCTTGCCGCTCGCGGTCGCGATGTTCGTGACCGAGCCGCGGTCGACGTCCGCCTGCGTGATCGTGTAGTCGGCCGTCGCCTCGACTGTGTCCCCGGGGAGCAGCACTCCCGGCTCCCCCGGCCAGTCGAACGAGGGTGCGCTGACACCCGCGAGTGCATCGACGAGGTCGACGAGCGTGAGCGTGACGTTTCCGGTGTTCGTTATGCCGAACGCGTAGTCGATCGTGTCTCCCACGTCGCCGGCGCCGACGACCGTGCCCGCCTTGGTCGCGGCCAGACCCGGACGAGCGGCGATCTCGACCGAGGCCGTGGCGGAGCCGGCGACGTCGGCACCGCGAGGCGGGCTCGCCGCTCCGTCGACGACGCTGGCGACCGTACCGCGGTCCACGTCGGCTTGCGTCAGCTCGTAGGTCGACGTGGCCGTCACCGTCTGGCCGGGAAGCAGTACGCCGGGTCGTGCCGGATCCGGCCACGCGTACAGCGGAGCCGTGGAGGCCGCCAGCCGGTCCGTCAGCGAGACGCCGCTCAGCGTCACGTTGCTGGTGTTCTGGAGCGAGTACGTCCAGGTCACGACGTCGCCGGCGACGCCGGTCGCGGCCGGGTCCAGTGCGGCGTTCTTCGTGACGACGATCGACGCCTGGATGCCCTGCGTGTCGACGGTCTCGATTCCCGCGGGACTCGTGACGGGTCCGCCTCGGGAGCTGCCGCTCGCGGTGGCGGCGTTCGCGATCGACCCCGCGTCGACGTCGGTCTGGGTGATGGTGTAGTCGGCTACGGCCGTGGCCGTCTGCCCGGGAGCGAGCACCTCCGGGGTGCCCGGCCAGCTGATCTCGGGTGCACTGAGGCCGGGCATCGGATCGTCGAGCGTGATGGCGCTGACCGTGACGTTGCCCGAGTTGGTGATGCGGAACGTGTAGTCGACCGTTCCGCCCACACCGCCGTCGCCGTCGACCACCCCGTCCTTCACCACGGTGAGCGCGGCAGCGGGCTGGACGGTGTTGATGATGACGGGATTCGAGTCCGCGACGACGACCGTTCCCTGCTCGGTCACTGCTTCGACGCCGGCGACGTTGCGCACGAAGCCGCGATCGATGTCGGCCTGCGTGAGCGTGTACCTCGCGGTGCCGACGACCGTGTCGCCCACGAGCAGCTCGCCCTCGGGGCCGGGCCAGTTGATCTCCGGCAGCGAGAGCCCCGCGAGTCGGTCGATCAGGCGACCTTCCTGCACGGTCACGTTTCCGGTGTTGGTCACGACGAGCTGGTACTCGATGACGTCACCGACCGCTCCGATGCCGGGTTCGAGGATGCGACCGCTCTTGACGGTGGTGAGTTCGGCGTCCTCGATGATCGGGACGGTGGCGGATGCGGTGCGCTCGAGGGTCGACTCGTCAGGCGCCGTGGCGGCCAGCGTGGCGATGTTGTCGACGCGTCCGCGGTCGACGTCCGCCTGGGTCAGTTCGTAGTCGGCGGTCGCGCTGGCGGATGCGCCCGGTGCGAGCTCTCCGGCCGCGGCCGGCCAGTCGACCTCGATCGCAGAGAGCCCGTCGAGCGGGTCCGTGAGTCGCACGTCGCGCAGCGTCACGTTGCCCGAGTTGACGACGTCGAACGTGTACCGGACCGTGTCGCCGACACGACCGGTCGCGCCCGGGGCGAGGACACCGGTCTTGCTCACGGTGGCGTCGGGCACTGCCGCCACGGTGAGGACCAGCACACGATCGGAGGCGTCGGACGCCACGGTGCCCGAGGGGTCGGTTCCGGAACCGGTGGCGATGTTCGCGACACCGCCGCTGTCGACATCGGCCTGCGTGATGACGTAGCGCGCTGTTCCGACGAGCGTCTCATCCGGCGCGAGCACGCCCTCGGCGCCGGGCCACACCACCGCGATGTCGGAGAGGTCTTCGAGCTCGTCGACGATGCCGACGTCGTCGAGCGTCACGTTGCCGGCGTTGCGAACGCGGACCGTGTACTCGATCACGTCGCCGACCGCGCCCGTTCCACCCGCGGCGAGGACGGCAGTCTTCGTCGTCTCCACCGCCGGCGAAGCGGCGTCGAGCAGGGTGACCACCTCGGGCGACGACGCGGTCACCGAGCCTCCACCCGGCGCGGTCGCATTGACCGTCGCCGTGTTCGACACCGAACCCGCATCGACGTCGGCCTGGGTGATCAGGTACGTCGCTGTCGCCGTGGCGACCTCCCCGGGAGCGAGCACCCGGTCGACGTTCGGCCAGCTGATCACCGGGATGCTGAGACCGGGCAGCGAATCCGCGAGGACGACGCCCGAGAGGGTCACGTTGCCGCGGTTCTCGATCGTGAAGGAGTAGTCGATCGTGTCGCCCGCGCCTCCGCCGGTCGGTATGTCGTCCTTCGTGACGACGAGGGCGGGGTCGGCGACGAGCGGAACCGTGCCCGGTGCGGATGCCGAGACGGGGGCGCCGCCGTTGGGTGGGGTGCCGGTCCCGGTGACGAGGCTCGTCACGCCGCCCGCGTCGACGTCGGCCTGGGTGAGCGTGTACGTCGCGGTCGCCGTGACCGACTCGCGCGGGCGGAGGACCCCGACCGGGGTCGTCCAGACGTAGGTCGGTGCGCTGGCGCCGGCGAGGGCGTCGGCGAGGGCGACGCCGCTGAGGGTGACGTTGCCGTCGTTGGTCAGCACGTACGTCCACGTCACGACGTCACCGGCTCGCCCGGTGGCGCCGTCGGCAAGGCGCCCGCCGTTGACGACCGAGAGGCGAGGTGCGGCGGGCTGGGTGGGGACGATGCTCTCGGGC
>NZ_LPVV01000021.1 GCF_002362255.1 Microbacterium sp. SZ1
CGATCTGTCCGAGGATCCAGAACCCGACCGCGAGCGCCATCAGCACCCACGCCAGCGGACGGATCGCACCGGCGATGAGGCGGAGGCGACCCACGATGCGCGCGCCGATGACCGCCGCGACGTCGCGCCAGCCGGCGTCGCGGTCGATCGGCGCGGTCGCAGCCGGGAGTGCCTCCGTCGTCATCAGGCCGCCGCTCGGGCCTGCGGTGCCGCGACGGCATCCAGGACGCGCGAGATCACCGTGTCGCTGGAGGTCCCGGCGAACTCCGCCTCGGCATCCAGCAGCAGGCGGTGCTGCCACACGGGACGGGCGAGTGCCTTGATGTCGTCCGGGAGCACGAAGTGCCGGCCCTGCGATGCGGCCCACACCTTCGCGATGCGGATCATGGCGATCGCGCCTCGCACCGAGACGCCGAGACGGATCGCCGAGTCCTCGCGAGTGGCCTCCGCGATCTCGGCGACGTAGCGCAGCACGGCGGGCTCGACGTGCACCGAGGCGCCGAGGTCGGCCATGTCGGCGACGGCGCTCGTCGTGATGATCGCCGAGAGCCCGGCCGACGGGTTGCGGTCGGAGGCACCGGCGAGGATGCTCTCGGTCACCGCGATGTCGGGGTAACCGATCGACGTCTTGATGAGGAACCGGTCGAGCTGCGCCTCGGGCAGCTTGTAGGTACCGGCCTGCTCGATGGGGTTCTGGGTCGCGATCACGAGGAACGGGCGCCCGGTCTCGTGCGTGACGCCGTCGACCGTGACCCGCGACTCCTCCATCACCTCGAGGAGGGCGGACTGCGTCTTCGGCGAGGCGCGGTTGATCTCGTCGGCGAG
>NZ_LPVV01000022.1 GCF_002362255.1 Microbacterium sp. SZ1
GACGCCGTCGGCGGCGCCGCCTGGATGGCGAACGAGTCGCTGCAGCGCGTCGACAACTGGAACGACCTCACCCCGCCCGAGGGAGAGACGCAGGACGAGGACAACACCACGGAGGAGACGGTCGAGACGACCCTCCCCGACCGCAAGGAGGAGAACACGCCTCCGGTCGCGGAAGACGACGACTTCGGCGTCCGCCCCGGTGCCACCACCCTGCTGCCGGTACTCGACAACGACAACGACCCCGATGGGGACGTGCTCGTCGCAACGCTCGCCGAAGCACAGCCGTCGCTCGGCAACGTTCAACCCGTGCAGAACGGCGGGTCGCTCCAGATCGCGGTCGATGAAGAGGCGACGGGTTCGACGACCTTCGTCTACGAGGCGAACGACGGCCGCAACGGAAAGGACACCGCGAACGTCACGCTCACGGTGCACCCCTGGGACCAGAACGCCGCCCCGACCCCGAAGCGCAAGACGTCGCTGGTCGTCGAGTCAGGGGGAACGGTGTCGTACAACATCCTCCCCGACTTCATCGACCCCGACGGCGACGACATCTACCTCAAGGGCGTCGAACCGGCTCCCGGCGACGAGGTCGACTTCACCACCGACGGCCAGATCACCTACAAGGCCACCGCGAGCCTGCAGGGTCGCAAGGAGGTGCAGGTCACGGTCGCCGACGGATTCGGCGAGACCTACGTCGGCACGATCTCGCTCGACGTGCGACCCGAAGGCTCCACCGACCCGAAGACGAACGCCGACCACGTCGTCACCCGCGTCGGCGAGCAGGTCGCCGTCGCCCCGCTCGCGAACGACACGAGCTCCGGACGAGAGCCGCTGCGGCTCGGCCGCGTCGACGAGTCGCCGGGCGCGACGATCCTGCCCGACTACCCCAACAAGACCTTCACCTTCTCCGCCGAGGCCC
>NZ_LPVV01000023.1 GCF_002362255.1 Microbacterium sp. SZ1
CACGCGCAGAAGCGTCATGATGCGTTCGCGGCGGCGGTGGGAATCGCGGCCCGGCATGCGGAGATGCCGTCCCTGGGTGGGGCGGCGCCCACCCTGGTCGTGACCGTGGATGCGAAAGACCTGGCCGCGAACACCGGCAGGGCGCGCCTGCCCGGTTCGGACGCGACGATCCCGACCGCCGCGGCGGTGCATACGGCGTGTTCGGGGGTGATCCAGCGGGTGGTGGTCGATGAGGGGCGGATCGTGGGGATCACGGTCGCCGATCGGGTGTTCACGGTGCATCAGCGGAGGGCGATCATCGCCCGCGACACCGAGTGCCTCATCCCCGGCTGTCACGTGCCGGCGGCATGGTGTGAGATCCACCACGTCACCGCACACGCCCAGGGTGGGCCGACCTCCACCGACAACGGGGTGCCGTTGTGCTGGTGGCACCACCGCTCCCTCGACTCCTCCGGGTGGGAGATCCGCATGAACAACGGCACGCCCCAAGTCCGCGGACCCGCCTGGTGGGACCCCACCCACCACTGGCACACACCCACCCACACCACGAAACCCCTCCACAGATCACCGACGAAGCCACCGCACCACAAACCACACGAGCAACCGCAGCTGCTGCCGGTCCGCAAGGACCCGGGCAGAGCGGCCGTCGACGAGGTGCTGTCACGCACCGGGTGAGCGCCGCCCGATTGGTGACCGCGATCAGCTTCCGGAGAGCGAGTCGTTCAGCGCAACGATTCCGGCCTTGAACCCGGGCGGAGTCGCCTCAGCGGAACTCGACGAGACCGGCCTGGGCCGCCGTCACCAGAATCTGCACCCGGTCGCGCACATGCCACTTCGACATGATGCGGCCCAGATGCGCCTTCACGGTGCCCTCCGACACGATCAGCGAGCGGGCGATCTCGGCATTCGACATGCCCTGGGCGAGCCGGTCCAGCACCTCGCGCTCGCGCTCCGTCAGCTCCTCCAGCGTTCCGTCCCCTGCCACCGGTTCCGTGTCGCGCACGTGCTTGATGAGCAGCGACGCGATCCGCGGCGACAGTGAGCTCTGACCGCTGTACACCTCGCGCACGGCCGCGACGATGCTCGCCGCACTCGAATCCTTGAGCATGTAGCCCGACGCCCCTGCGCTCAGCATCGGCAGAACGGTGTCGCTGCCGTCGAGTGTCGTCACCGCGAGGACGCGGATCTCCGGCCAGCGCTCAGCGATCACGGCCGTGGCTTCGATGCCGTTCATCTCCGGCATCTGCACGTCCATCATCACGACGTCGGGGCGCTCGCGCTCTACCGTGTCGATTCCCTCGAGACCTGTCTCGGCTTCGGCGATCACGGTGATCTCGGGGTCGCGAGACACGAAGTGAGAGAGGGCAGAGCGCACGAGTGGATCATCGTCGACGATCACGACACGGATTTCCGGCATGGAGGAAGCCTACCTGTGGCGAGCCGAACCACGAAGGACTAGACGTTCGTCTAGCGAGGTCTAGCCGAAAAGCAGATGTGCCGACTCTGTCTTCACCGAGATGATGAATACATCACTAATCAAAAGTACAACTTAGGAGGTGAATTCAATGGGCTTTTGGAACGCAGTCGGAAAGATGTTTGGCTTCTTTTGATAACTTACCTGGAAAATAGAAGATACTGAAGCATGGCCTTCCGTCTTTCTCGCAACGCTTCTTCCAGCGCTGCTCGCCTCGACAGGGGCGAGAGAGCTACCGTCATCGAACGGATAGCCGTCCTCGGGATCGTCGGGACGATCGTCGTCATCAACGCCGTCGTGGCATTCACATCTCCGGATGTGGAACCGCTCGCGGCTGTGATCGGCGTCGTATCCACGGCAGTGCTCGCACTTTTTCTCTGGTCCCCTCTCATCGCGGTGTGCGGCCTCGTGGCCGTCTTCGCACTCTCCTTCCTCGTGGGAATCGAGTCAGAGAGCCTGATCCTCCTCGCCGTCGCCGCGGGGTTGGTGGTTCGTCTCGGCTGGACGTCCCTCGTCATGGTCTACGCGGGTGTCTTCCTGCTCGCGACCGCTCTCGTAGCGGTGGGTGTGAACGCGGATCCGATCAACGTCGGCGTCTATCTGATCGCCGCCGTGGTCTCCAGCATCATCGGATACGCATTGCGGCTCGCCTTCGCCCGAGGGCGCCGACTCGAGGTGGAACTGGCCGAGAAGGCAGAACAGGAACGACAGGCGGTTCTCGCCGAGCGACGATGGATCGCCGGCGAGTTGCACGACAGCATCGCCCACCACCTCACGGTGGTGTCACTGCACGTGCAGATGCTGGACGACGCGGATGCGAGTCCGGCATCGCAGGAGGCGATCCGCATCGCAGCGCGCAAAGCGATGACGGACCTCCGTTTCGTGATCGATCTCGCCGACGACGGACCCCGAGCGGCGGGGATGCCGGCGGGAGACCTCGCCGCATCGATCGATGAGGCGTCTGAGGAATTCGAGTCCGCAGGGCATACCGTCCTGCTCGAGGGCGACCCCGCGGACGAGCGGATCCCGCGCGCGGCGGAGATCATCTTCGCGCGCATCGTGCGCGAAGCCGCGACCAACGCCCTCAAGTACGCCGGAGCAGGCAGGATCGACATCCGCCTCGACGTGACCGACGACGCCGCGAGCCTCTCCATCAGCAGCCCGCTCGCCGCCACCCCGCGGCGCGAGCTCTCTTCCAGCCGCACCGGCATCGGTCGGATGGCCGAGCGCGTCCTCGGTGCGAGCGGGGAATTCAGCGCGGGCGAGTCCGACGGACGCTGGGTCGTCGCAGCCCGCCTGCCTATCGCACGTCAGGCGCGCGCCGAAGACGAGGCGCTCGCACCAGGCGCAGTCCTCGACTCCGCGAAGCCGATAGAGTCCTCGGAGAGCACTCGTCCCGAGCCCCGGATCCTCCGGAGAACTAGACGAAAGTCCACGTAAGATCTCGACGTTCGACGGTGTTCCATGGTGCATCTGGCCGCCTACCTTGGTAGTACCCCAGAAATAGCGCATCCCCAGCGCTGTGATCGCGAGCGCGATCCTTGGAATCTGATCCCCATCGCGCTCGCGATCAGCTTCTCAGCGAGAAGCCCCGCTTCGACAAGAAGGTCTGCGTCCGCCGAGAAGTGCGACGTCTCGGCCTTCCCGTGTCAGCCTCCCACTGCCCGCATGTAGTGGCCATCCGTCGAAATGCCGGACGCTGCGACGGTGAAGCGCACGACCTCGCTCAGGTACCTGTCCTCCGACGCCTCGAAGATCCGTCCCTCGGCATCGCGTGAGATGCGGCTGAGTCGCAGGATCGGCGACCCCTGTGCCACGCGCAGAAGTGCGGCATCCTGATCGTCGGCCGCCACCGCATCGATCTGATGCTCCAAGCCGACGATGGGATGACCGATCGACGCCAGATATTCCGTGATCGAGATCTCGTCGGTGTTGACCTGGAAGAGGCGTCGGCCCGGGACTTCCGTATAGAAGAGTCGCTCGAGCATGGTCGGACGTCCATTCAGCAGCCGCAGCCGTACGACGCTGACGATGGTGTCGTCGGGTGCGACGCCCAGCAGCTCGGCGCGTTCACCGGCTCGTCGCAGGCTGAGCTCCTGAGTCTCGGCGCCGGGCGTGACGCCGAGATCACGCGCCCAGCGGGTGAAAGGCACCGAGACGTCCACGGCCTGATTCGCTTTGACCGCCACCACACGCGCCGGGCGTCCGCGGCCGGTCTCGATCAGTCCTTCTGCGCGGAGCCGAGCCAGGGCGTTGCGGATCGGCCCACGAGACGTCCGCCACCGCTCGGCCAGTTCCGCCTCGGTCGGAACGTCGTCTCCGGGGCGCAGGGCCCCCGAGGTGATCTGCTCGCGCAGCTCGTCGGCGATCTGGGTGTACACAGCTTCTGCCACATAGGCATACTACTTGGCGACTCCCGTCGACGAGGGCTTGTTCGGCGCGAGTTCATTCGGGCAAACCGCGGGTGAACGACCACTGAACTCTTCCAAGTTAGGTACATACCTCAGGCCCTCCGGTGTCAGAGTTGCTCTTGGATCACTCCCCCTCACACCTCCGAAAGGTCCTCATGAAGCTTCGCGCTCTCTCCGTCCTCGCCGGCGCCGCCGTTCTCGCGCTCGGCCTCGCTGCCTGTTCCGGCAGCGCCGAGGCGACCGGCTCCGACACCGCCGCGTCATCCGGCAGCGGATTCGCAGTCGACGAGAACACGCTCGTCTTCGGCGTCGTTCCCGACTCGGTCGACACCGAGACCAACTATCAGCCGCTCATGGACTACATCTCAGAGATCACCGGCAAGACCGTCGAGTACCACGAGTCGACCGACTACGCCGCGCTCATCGAGGCCGCCGTCGCAGGCAAGGTCGACGTCGCCTCGTTCTCGGGTTTCACCTACGTCACCGCCACGAACAACGGTGCCAAGCTGACCCCGATCTCCTCCATCGTCACCGAGGAGGGTCAGGAGCCCGGCTACTACTCGCAGGCCATCGTGCCGGCGGACAGCGACATCTCCAGCATCGAGGACTTCAAGGGCAAGAAGGTCTGCTTCGTCGACCCGTCGTCGACCTCGGGGTACCTCTTCCCGTCCTACAACCTCATCGAGGCGGGCATCGACCCGAAGACCGACATCACCCCCGTCTTCGCGGGCAAGCACGATGTCAGCGTGCAGAAGGTCGGCGAGGGCGTCGAATGCGAGGTGGGCTTCGCCGAGGACTCCGAGGTCGAGAAGTCCGATGCCGTCAAGGTCATCGACGAGACGATGGTGCCCGGCGCGCCGCTCGTCTACTCGTCGACTCTCCCCGAGGACGTCGCGCAGGAGCTGATCGACGGCCTGGGCGAGATCACGATCGACGACATCATCGCCGCCGGCATCGACGGCGCCGACACCGACTCGTTCCGCAGCGTCTTCTACGGCACGAAGCCTGTCGACGACGCGTACTACGACCTCATCCGCGACATCTGCGAAGAGACCGAAGCCGAGCAGTGCCAGGCCTGATGCCCCTTTCCGCTCGTTGAGCGAGCGCGGCGAGACGAAACGCGTCTGCAGGCACGTTTCGTCTCGTCGCTTCGCTCCTCGCTCGACGACCGGGTTCGATGACCACAGGAGAAACCCATGAACACGGCATCCGATGCCCTGATCCGCCTTGACGGCGTGACCAAGACCTTCGGCTCGACCACCGCTTTACGTGGAGCATCGCTGCAGGTCGCGCGCGGCGAGATCGTCGTCCTCCTCGGCCTCTCCGGCTCCGGCAAGTCGACCCTGCTGCGGCACCTCGACGGCCTCGAGCTCCCCACCTCCGGGACGGTGGAGGTGCTGGGGTCCCAGGTTCCGACGCTGAAGGGCAAGGCACTGCGCGCGCTGCGCCGTCGGGTCGGGTTCATCTTCCAGCAGTTCGAACTCGTGCCCTCGCTCACGGTGCTCGAGAACGTGCTGACCGGGTCGCTCTCCACGGTGCGCGGCCCGCGCCTCGGCCTCTGGGGGTACTCGAAGGCGGCCAAGCTGCGTGCCCTCGAACACCTCGACCGGGTCGGCCTGCTCGACCGCGCCTATCAGCGCAGCGACACCCTGTCTGGCGGACAGCAGCAGCGCGTCGCGATCGCCCGCGCTCTCATGCAGAAGCCCGACATCCTGCTCGCCGATGAGCCCGTCGCCTCGCTGGACCCCGAGTCCAGCGAGCAGGTCATGGCGCTGATCCGCCAGATCGCCGCGGACGAGGGGCTCACGGTCGTCTGCAGCCTGCACCAGGTCGACCTCGCGATCTCCTGGGCCGACCGGATCGTGGGCCTGCGCCACGGCGAGATCGTGCGCGACACCCCCACCACCGCTCTCACGAAGACCGAGGTCATGGAGATCTACGGGCGAGTCGCCACGACCACCGCCGAGCTTCGAGCCGTGCAGGACGAACTGGCGGACGCGGCGCTCGCGGATGCGGCAACGCCGGATGCCGTGAAGGTGACCACGCCGTGACCATGACCGCCCCCGCGACGGCCTCGAGCTCCGCGACCTCCGTCGCCGACCGCGCGCCGCGCCGCCCCGCGTCACCCGAGCGCATCGCCGCGGGGCTCACCCTGCTCGCCCTCCTCGTGCTCGGCATCCTCGCCGTCGACGAGGTCGGCATCTCCATCCCGGCGATGGCGCAGAGCTGGGGCAACGCCGAGAACTTCATGGCTCGCGTGGGCGGGCTGTCCTTCCCCGAGGCCGGTGATCTCGTCTGGCTCATCGCGCTCACGGTCGGGCTCGTGCTCGTCGGCACCCTGCTGGCCGCCGCGCTCTCGGTTCCGATCGCTTATCTCGCCGCGGCGAACACGACGCCCGGGAACGGCTGGCGCGCCGCCGCCCGCTTCCTCGGGGTCCTCACCCGCGCGCTGCCCGACGTCGTGCTCGCCATGGCGTTCGTGCTCATGTTCTCGCTCGGCACCCTGCCCGGCATCCTGGCGATCGGCATCCACTCCATCGGCATGATCTCGAAGATGTTCGCCGACGCGATCGAGCAGATCGACGAGGGTCCGCGGCTCGCGATCCGCGCCGCAGGCGGTTCGCGGATGCAGGAGTTCACGGCGGGCATCCTGCCCCAGGTGCTGCCCAGCTGGGTCGCGACGGTGTTGCACCGCAACGACATCAACCTGCGCGGCAGCGTCGTGCTCGGATACGTCGGCGTGGCCGGTCTCGGCCTCGAGATGTCGTACGCGTTCAAGGCCCTGAACTACGGCAAGGGACTCGGCATCGCCCTCGTCATCTTCGTCCTCTGCATCGTCATGGAGATCGTCTCGAGCATGGTGCGCGGCGCGATGCTCGGGCAGCAGAAGCACACGCGCTCGTGGATCGACCGCATCATCCACCCGCGACTGCGCGACGCGGACGCTGGCGCCGCACCCGCCGGTCGCCCCGCCTGGGCCGCCACGCCGCAGACCGCGGTCCGCCGTCCCTGGACCGCCGAGCGCGTGCGCAACACGATGGGCGTGGCCATCGCCGTGCTCGTCGTCGTCGGCAGCGTCGTCGTCAGCCAGATCAACTGGATGGACTTCTTCACCTTCTGGGCCAAGCTCCCCGAGGTCGCCGCCAGGTTCTGGCCGCCGTCGTTCGGCAACTACGACGCCTCGGCCATGTTCCTCGCGATGCGCGACACCGTGGCGATCGCGCTCGCCGCGACCGTGCTCACCCTCCTCCCGTCGCTGGTGCTCGGCTCCCTCGCCGCGACGAACGTGGCGCCGAACTCCGGCATCCGCGGCGCCGCTCGCCTGCTGCTGGTCGGCATCCGCGGCATCCCGGAGCTCATCCTCGCGATCGTGCTCGTCGTGATCACGGGTCTCGGGGCGCAGGCCGGGGTGATCGCCCTCGCGATCGGCGGGATCGGCCTGCTGGGCAAGCTCATCGCCGACTCGTTCGAGGAGGTCGACCGCGGCCCCGAGCGCGCACTGCGCGCCGTCGGCGCCACGCGTCTGCAGACCTACACGTCGGCCACCGTGCCGCAGGGTGTTCAGGCGCTGATCGGACACAGCTTCTACATGCTCGACACGAACATCCGGGCGGCGACGATCCTCGGCATCGTCGGCGGCGGGGGAGTGGGCTACTACCTGCTCAACGCCAGCCAGGGGTCCCGCTACGAGACGGTGACTGCGATCGTGCTCATGATCCTCGTGACGGTGCTCGTCGTCGAGGGCCTCGCGATGTGGATGCGGAAGGTGTTCCGATGACCCTCTCTCACGACTCCGCCGATCTGGTCGTCATCGGTTCCGGCATCGTCGGCC
The DNA here is from genome assembly GCF_002362255.1 of Microbacterium sp. SZ1. Taxonomy (GTDB): domain Bacteria; phylum Actinomycetota; class Actinomycetes; order Actinomycetales; family Microbacteriaceae; genus Microbacterium. The sequence continues at coordinate 7,718 of NZ_LPVV01000023.1, forward strand.
TCGGCGCCGCGTACGCCGCGGTCCGGCGCGGACTCCGCGTGATCGTCGTCGATCGCACGGACGCTCCGGTCGGCGCGACCATCCGCAACTTCGGGCACCTGTGCATCGGCGCCCAGTCCGGCGAGGCCCGCCGCTACGCGGATGCGTCGCGCGAGCTCTGGCTGCGTCTCGCCCGTGACGCCGGCTTCTGGCTGCGGGAGTCCGGCACGCTCGTCGCCGCGCGGCACCGCGACGAGATCGCCGTGCTGGAGCACGCGGCGCAGGACGGCGGCATCAGGATGCTGGAGACCGACGAGCTGCGGCGACTCGCGCCGCTCCGCGCCGAAGGTCTCGTCGGCGGCGCACACATCGAGCCCGACCTGCAGACCGACCCGCGTGCGGCCGCCCCCGCGATCGTGCGACACCTCGTCGCGCTCGGAGTCGAGTTCCGATTCCGCACGGCGGCGACCGGGGTGGCAGCCGGGCGCGTGCTGACGAGCCGCGGTGCCATCGAGGCGGGGGCGATCGTCGTCGCCGCCAACCACGACATCGACCAGCTGCTGCCGGACGTCGCCGAGAGCCGCGGTGTCGAGCGCTGCGCACTCGACATGATGCGCGCGGCCGTCGATTTCGCGCGTCCGCTCGCCGCACCCCTCCTGACGGGCTGGTCGCTCGTCCGGTACGGGCGCTTCGCCGAGGGACCGGCGGCGACCTCGCTGCGCGAGCGCCTGCACGCCGAGCGGCCGGAGCTCGCCGCACTCGACCTCAATCAGATGTACACGCAGCTGCCGGACGGCACCCTGATCCTCGGAGACTCGCACGCCACGGCGACCGCGCCGGTGCCCTTTCAGCCCGAGGCCGCGTTCACCGCGTTCCTCGCCGAGGCGGAGGTGCTGTTCGACATCCCGGCTCCACGGGTGCTCGAGCGCTGGCAGGGCGTCTACGCGAAGGCGCCGGGCGACTTCCTCGTCGACACCGGCGTCGACGGCGTGCTCGTGCTCGCCGCGACGACGGGGATCGGAATGACGACGGGGCTGGGGCTCGCCGAAGAGAATCTCACCGCCGCCTTCGGGTGGGCACCAGCGATGGAAGGAACACCATGACCACTCCGCTCGAATCCCCGAGGCGCGACGCCGTGCCCGTCGAACTCGTCGTGCTCGACATGGCAGGCACCACGGTTCTCGACGACGGCGTCGTCGAGAACGCGTTCCAGCGCGCCGCCGAGCGCACCGGCGTCGCCGAGCGGATGCCGTGGGGCGTCGCCCTCGCGTACGTCCGCGACACCATGGGCCAGTCGAAGATCGACGTCTTCACGCATCTCGCCGGTGGCGACCGGGCGGCCGCCGAGCGTGCGACCGCGGCCTTCGAGGACGCCTACGCCGAGATCGTCTCCGAGCAGGGCGTCACCCCGATCGCCGGCGCCGCCGACGCCATCCAGGGCCTCAAGGACGCGGGGCTCGCGGTCGTGCTGACGACCGGCTTCGCGCCGGCGACCCGCGACGCGCTGATCGACGGTCTCGGATGGCGCGGCCTGATCGACCTCGCCCTCTCGCCGGTCGACGCAGGCCGAGGGCGGCCGGCGCCGGACCTCGTGCTCACGGCACTGCTGCGCACCGGGGCGTCCTCAGTCTCGGCGGTCGCGGTGGCCGGAGACACCGTCAGCGACGTGGAGTCGGGACGCCGTGCCGGCGCCGGGTTCGTGGCGGGCGTGCTCACGGGAGCCCACGATCGAGAAGCGCTCACCGCCGCCGGCGCGGATGCCGTGCTCCCCGACGTCACGACTCTGCGCGCGTCGCTCGCGGAGCACGACCTGCTGCGCCTCGTCGCCGCCACTCCGTGAGGCGGACGACATGGGCACGCTGCTGATCCGTCCTCCCGGCCACCGCCGCGACGTCGCGCTCCGACCGGCCGCCACGGCCATGGTGTGGATCGGCGAAGGACACCCGCACGAGACCATCGCGGTGCCGGGCGTGGCCCTCGGCGACCACGACGTGCTCGTCGCCGTCGAGCTCTCGACCATCTGCGGCTCCGACGTGCACACCGTGCAGGGGCGCCGATCGGCACCCGTGCCGCTCGTGCTCGGTCACGAGAGCGTGGGCCGGGTGATCGCGACCGGCGACTCCGGCGCGACCACCGTCGACGGTGCACCGCTGCGCATCGGCGACCGCATCGTGTGGTCGGTCACGGTGTCGTGCGGATCGTGCGATCGCTGCGTGCGCGGGCTGACGCAGAAGTGCCGCACCCTCTCGAAGTACGGACACGACCGGGTCGGCGTGCACGGCGACCTCACCGGTGCGTTCGCGAGCCACGTGCAGGTGCGCGGCGGCACGGCGATCGTCCGCGTGCCCGAGTCGCTGCCTGCCTCGGTGCTGGCTCCCGCGTCGTGCGCCACCGCCACCGCCTGGGCGGCCGTCGCGCGAGCCGCCCGCGACCACGACCTCGACGGTGCGGCCGTGCGCATCCACGGTGCGGGTCTCGTCGGCCTGACCGCAGCGGCCATCGCGGTCGAGCACGGAGCTGCCGTCGAGGTGCGCGATCCGAACCCGTCACGCCGAGCGCTCGCCGCGCGTTTCGGCGCGACGTCTCTGGACCGAGAACCGGAGGTCGTCATCGAGGCGTCAGGACATGCCGTCGCGGATGCTCTCGCCGGAGTCGCCACGGGCGGGTCCGTCGTGCTGGTCGGCAGCGTGTTCCCCGCCGACCCCGTCCCTCTTGACGCCGAGAGCATCGTGCGCCGCCTCGTCACCGTCACCGGGGTACACAACTACACCGGCGCCGACCTGGTCGAGGCCGTCGGGTTCCTCGCCGGTCGCGGGCGTGCGTATCCGTTCGCGGATGCCGTGGGCGAGATGCGTCCGCTCACCGCGGTCGACGAGGCGCTCGTCGCGGCGTCCGCATCCGAGGCCCCGCTGCGCATCGGGCTCGTTCCCGGTCGCTGAGAGCGCATGGTCGCTGAGACCGCTCACGAGGCGAGGTCGCTCGCCGGCGGTCGTCGCTCACTCCGCCGCGGCAGCACCGCGACGCGGCCCGGCCGCGCGAAGGCCCTCGGCGTGGAACGCGAGCAGACGCACGGCGGTCTCGACCGTCTCGTCGAGGATCTCCTTCGGTTCGCCGGTGAGCGCCAGCATCCGATGTCCGATGCCCTCGGGCGTCGCCCATCCGAGGTAGACCGTGCCCGCCGGGTGTCCGCCGTCCGGTCCCGGACCGCCGACGCCCGTCGTGGAGACGCTGAGGTCGGCGTCGAACAGCTGCCTGACTCCCTCGGCGAGCTGTTCCGCGCAGGTCGCCGACACGGGGTCGGTACCCGGCGTCATGCCCAGCACCCGCTCCTTGATGTCGGTCAGGTAGGCGACGACTCCACCGGCGAACCACTCGCCTGCGCCCTCCGCGGCACCCACCGTGCCGGCGAGGCGGCCGGAGGTGAGGGATTCGACCACGGCGACGCGGAGCCCTCGTTCGGCGGCGAGCTCGCCCAGTCGCTGCAGCGCCTCGTCGACCGCGCTCACCGGACGCGGTCCTCGGAACGCCGGGTCTCGAGCGTCGGAATGCATCGCGCGGTGGTCATGGTTCTGCTCCTTCTCAGTCGATCGCGCCGCGGGCGCTGAGGCGCCCGGAGCGTGCTCCCGACGTTAGGGGTGCCGTGCGGCGGGGAAGAGGGGGATTGACAACTCGGCCGCCGCTCGTCAAGCCCCTCCACAGGCTCGGCGCGCGATCGAATGGTGGTGACAGGACGAATGGAGGCGATCATGAGCCCTGACGATATGGATCCGCAGCCGGGGGGAACCGCCGGCATGCGCGTGATGTTCTGGACGTGGGCCGGTCTCATCGGTGCGGGACTGGCCGTGATGATCCTTACCCCGCTGGGAGGTCGATGACCATGCGCAGAGCGATCCGCGACAACGGTCTCAGCCTGTTCTTCCTCGCACTCTTCGTGCTCGCTCTGCTCGGTCAGTCGGTGGCCGGCTACCTGCGCAACGACGCGGAGCTGACGGATCACGGGATGCCGCGCATCGGCTTCGGAGAGTTCGTCACCTCGTCCGACTTCCTCGTGGACGTCGCCGAGAACTGGCAGTCGGAGTTCCTCCAGTTCTTCCTCTTCATCGCCGCGACCATCTGGCTCGTGCAGCGGGGGTCACCGGAGTCGAAGCGGCCGGGGGACGAGGGACCGGGCAGCGACGCCGACCAGCTCGTCGGCGATCAGGCCCGCCCGGACTCTCCGACGTGGGCGCGCGCGGGTGGGCTGAGGGCGATGTTCTACGGCAACTCCCTGCTCATCGTCATGGGAGCGGTCTTCGTGCTCTCCTGGCTCGCGCAGTCGCTGACCGGCACTGTGGTCATGAACTCCGAGAACGCCATGCACGGCGCAGCGCCGATCACCTGGTTGGACTACATCGTGTCGTCGGACTTCTGGGATCGCACGCTGCAGAACTGGCAGTCGGAGTTCCTCGCAGTCGGCACGATGGTGGCCTTCTCGATCTACCTGCGGCAGCGCGGGTCGGCCGAGTCGAAGCCGGTCGGCGTCCCGGATCAGGTCTCGTCGACCGAGTCCGAGTGAGTGGGAGCCTCGGACTCGATGGTCGCCTCGTCGGAGTAGTCGGGACGCGGCGGCTGCAGGGGCTGGTCGGAGTACTCCCCGCCGAGGCGCCCGCCGTAGGGGCGTCCGTGGTCGGCGAACTCGTCGCGCGCGTAGACGAGGGTCCACGGGCCGACCGTGAAGCGCGCGCCGGTGCGCAGGGTCTGCTTGTTCTCGCCGGGGTGGGTGGCATCGGCATCCGGGTTCGAGTTCATCTCGCCCGCACCGTGCAGTTCGAGCACGTACTCGTCGCGGTCGTCGTGGGTGATCGTGGCGTGCACGGGATCGGCGTCGGCGAGACGAAGGTCGGCATCGGCGGCCGAGCCGATGCGCACGACGTCGGCCTCCAGCGCGAACTCCGAGCGCTCGTCGTCACGGGTGACGCGGAGGCGGGGGTTCCCGGCGCCGAAGTCGGCGTGCGTGGTGGTGGGCGCGTAGCCCTCGTCGGAGCGGTCGTCGATGTGGCGTGCGTTCATGATCTTGGCCTCCTCGGGTCGAGAATTCGACCCTACGCGGTGCGCCCGTCGCTGTCAGGGGGTTGACTTCCGTCGGCGCCGTCACCCGTCGCTCCTCCCGCGGTCGCGAGCTCCGAGGCGGGCACGAGATCTTCGCTGACGAGCGTGATGCCGCCGCTGCTGTTCGCCGAGTTCGCCATCGCCGTTATCCAGTCCGCGCGCAGTTCGACCCCTTCCGGATCGTCGAACACGAACCGCAGCGGGATCGACGGATGGAGCCAGATGGTGGTGCGCCCTGGGGGCTGCCCCTCGGGGTGAGTCCAGCTGAGCGTGAAGCTCTCGTTGCGGCGCAGCTTCGTGGCGACCACGACCTTGAGATGAGCCAGGGCGCGGTCCTCGATGTGGATCGGGTTGTCCGCTCCGTCGTAGTAGATCAGTCCCATATCCGCACGGTACGCCGAAAGGCTCCTGGACGACAGGCGTATCGTGGAGAGAAGCCGTACCATGCGGACAGGAGAGGGCGGGATGGGAAAGTTCATCTACGAAGGCAGCGTCAAGACGGAGATCGAGGACAGGGCGCTCACGCACCTGCAGCTCGTGATCACTGCGAAGCTGCGTCGCGCGGAGCCGTTCCCGTTCAGCTGGCGTGAGGACGCGAGCGTCGGGGGCGGACGCACGACCGTCTGGATGCAGCCGGGGAGCTCTCTCGTCTTCAAGTACTTCGGCAGCCGCCAGCCCTCTGTCAACCGCGCCTGGATCGAGGCGCTCGCGTTCACCGCGAACTCGCCCGGGGGTCTGTACCTCGTCCCCGAACCGCAGGACGGTGGCGGGTCCGCCGGCTCGACGGGAGAAGTCGCCGCCGCGCCTCCGGTCTGATCGCGGGAAGGCGGGGAATGTTGTCAACCCCCTGCCTCCCGCTCGCGTCGGCCGAGAGTCTCGATGGACACCTATCGAGAGGAGCGACCGCGTCATGGCCGAGAACACCACCGATCCCCGCAGTGAGCACCGCGAGGAAGGATTCCCCGGGCAGCAGCAGGACCAGCCGGGGCTCACCGAGCACACCCGCCCCGATCCCGATCACGGTGAGGACACGTACATCGGACACGGTCGCCTCGCCGGGCGGCGCGCGCTCATCACCGGCGGCGACTCGGGCATCGGCCGCGCCGTCGCGATCGCCTACGCTCGCGAGGGCGCCGATGTGGCGATCGTGCACATGCCAGAGGAGCAGGAGGATGCCGACGACACCCTCGAGCTCGTGCGAGCGGAGGGTCGCCAGGGCCTGAGCCTCGCCGGCGACGTGCGCGACGAGGCGTTCGCCACGGAGATCGTCGGCCGGACCAGGAGTGCCCTGGGCGGTCTCGACATCCTCGTCCTCAACGCGGCGTACCAGCACGACATCGAGAGCTTCGACAGTCTCAGCACCGATCGCTTGCGGCGGGTGTTCGACACGAACCTCCTCGGGATGCTGTTCACCGCCCGCGCCGCCTACCCCGACCTCGCACCGGGGTCGAGCATCATCGTGACGGCATCCGTGCAGGCATACGAGCCGTCGCCCGGACTCATCGACTACGCCATGACGAAGGCTGCCCAGGTCGCGTTCGTGAAGGCGCTCGCGGAAGAGGCGGGTGAGCGCGGCATCCGCGTCAACGCCGTCGCGCCGGGTCCGATCTGGACGCCGCTCATCCCCGCGACCGGATGGGACGAGGAGCGTCTCAACACGTTCGGAGACGACACTCCGCTCGGCCGCGCCGGCCAGCCGGCCGAGCTCGCCGGCGCCTACGTGTACCTCGCGTCGGGCGATGCCTCGTACACCTCGGGAGCAGTGCTCGCCGTGACCGGCGGCAAGCACCTCTGATCCAGACCCCCGGGCCACGGCGGACGGCGCCGTGGCCCGGGTCTCTCTCCGGCACCCGGGCAGCGAGGGGGCAGCCGCGCCCTAGGCTTGTGTGGTGCAGCAGTCAGCGTCGTCGTCCCGCCCGCTGGTCGGCGTCGCCCTCGTCATCGGATCGTGCCTGTCGCTGCCCTTCGGCGCCGCCGTCGCCGCGCAGCTCTTCCCCGTGCTCGGCCCGTGGGGCGTCACCTCGATGCGCGTCGCGATCGCCGCGCTGCTGCTCGTCGTCATCGTGCGACCGCGACCGCGCCGCTGGACGCGGAGCCAGTGGACGGCCGCCGTCCTGTTCGGCTTCTCGCTCGCCGCCATGAACGCGTTCTTCTACGCCGCGATCGACCGGATCCCGCTCGGGCCAGCCGTGGCCATCGAGTTCCTCGGCCCGCTCGTGCTGGCCGCGATCCTCACCCGACGGCTCGCCGATGCCGCCTGGGTCGGGGTCGCCCTGGTCGGCATGGCGCTGCTCGCCGTCGACGGTCTGATCGGCGCCGAACCGCTCGATCCGCTCGGCGTCCTGTTCGTCCTCGTCGCGGCCGGGTTCTGGATCATGTACATCCGCATGAGCGCCAGGGTGGGGGCCGTGATCCCCGGCAGCGGCGGACTCGCCATGGGTCTCGTCGTCGCGGCCATCCTGCTCATCCCTGTCGGCGTGCCGGCGGCCGTCACGGTCGCGGGCGACATGCAGCTGTTGCTGCTGGCCGCGCTCACGGCCGTGCTGTCGTCGGTGATCCCGTACAGCTTCGAGCTCGCGGCGCTGCGCCGGCTGCCGCAGCGGGTGTTCGGTGTGCTGCTGAGCCTGGAGCCCGCGTTCGCGACGCTCGCCGGCTGGCTCGTCCTGGGGCAGTCGGCGACGCCGTTGCGGATGCTCGCCGTCGCCCTGGTGGTGCTCGCCAGCGTCGGCACCACCCTGGGCGTGCGACGTCAGCGGCGGCGGGACGAGGGCGGCCCGTTCACCGCACCCATCCCGCTGCCGGACTGACCGGCGCTCGGGGCGGGCAGCGGATAGCGGCGACGGAGCAGCATCCGCTGCACGAGCGTCCACGCCACCGTGACCGTGAGGTAGAGCGCCGCGGCGAGGGGGACGAACGCCGCGAAGACCGCCGTGAGGTAGTGCAGCGCACCCGCCACGCGCATCATGGCCGGGGAGTTCAGCGGAGACTCCTCCGCGCCCTCGACCGGCGCCGGGCGGAAGACGCGTCGTGAAACCTCGGCGACCGCGACGATGATCGCGAGCAGCACGCCGAACACGAGGAACGTCTCGGGCGTCGCCGTACCTCTGAAGACCGCCGACACGAGGCTCGTGCCCAGCGGGGCGCCGAAGAGTTCGTGGCTGAGGAGGTCGTTCGGATGCCCGGCGATCTCGGGCCGAAGGAACAGCGTGTAGATCAGGCCGACGACGGGCGCCTGCGCGAGCACCGGCAGCATGCCCGCGAACGGCGAGGTGTTCTCGGAGCGGTAGAGCTCCATCATCTCCTTCTGCAGCCGTTCGGGGTTCTTCTTGTGGCGCTTCTGCAGGTCGCGCAGACGAGGGGCCAGCCGCGCCCTGATCTGCTCGGCCTTGGCCTGCGACACTCCGACCGGGATGAGCAGGGCGCGGACGAGCAGGGTGACGAGCACCACCGCGAGCGCGGCGGCCGATGCTCCGGCGAAGGGTTCGACGAGGGCGGCGAGGCCGGCCAGAGCGCCGTAGGCGGCGTCGAGCAGGGCGGCGAGGGGCGGGAAGGCGAAGATGTCCATGGAAGTCCGTTCGTGTGTCGGGAGGGGTCGGCGGAAGCCGCGAAGTCCCGTACAGGAGACGGACTACGCGGCGGCGGCGACTCCCGGCGCACGCGGACGCGGATGCCCCGCGGCATCCGGATCGCTCTGCCCGAGCAGGGTCGACACGTCGATGGCCCGCAGCGGGTGCGGGGCGGTGCGCGGCGTCGGCGGGGCGACGCTCAGCGCGACGGCGATCGTGAGGGTGGTGAGCGCGATCACGGCGATCGCGAGACCGAGCGCAGCGGCGTCGGGCACGGCGATCAGGCCGAGCGCGGACGCGACGAACGACAGCATCTCGCTGAACCACTCGCTCATGCGCGCCTCCCTCAGGGTGAGCGTAGCATCGGCGATCGGACGGATGCCGGGCGTCGGCCGCCCGTCCGCTGCGGGCGTAGCCTCGGAGCATGAGTGATCTGCGCGCCCTGTTCGGGATCCAGCATCCGATCGTCCTCGGTCCGTTCGGCGGACTCTCCTCGGTGGCGCTGACCGCCGCGGTGAGCGAGGCCGGCGGTCTCGGCGGGTTCGGGCTCTACGGCTACGACGGCGACCGGATCCGTGAGACGGTGGCGCAGCTGCGCGCGGCGACGGCACGCCCGTTCGCGGTGAACATCTGGCTGCCTACGGGAGACGAGGCCCTGCCGAACCCGCAGCACACGGTCTTCGCGCAGGCGCTGCAGCCGTTCTTCGAGGCCGTGGGACTCGACGTTCCCGGCCGACCTGACCGCTACCTGCCCCCGCTCGACGAGCAGCTCGAAGCGATCTGGGAGACGGCGCCGCCCGTGCTCAGCGTCGTGTTCGGGGTGCCGTCTGGCGAGATGATCGACGAGGCGCGACGCCGCGGCATCCGCGTCGTCGGCACCGCGACGACGGTCGCCGAGGCGCTCGCGCTCGCGGACGCGGGGGTGGATGCCGTCGTCGCCACGGGCCTCGAGGCCGGAGGCCACCGGGTGTCGTTCCTGAAGCCCGCCGAGGAGTCGCTGGTCGGCACGTTCGCGCTCGTGCCGCAGGTCGTCGACGCGGTGGACGTGCCCGTGATCGCGGCGGGCGGCATCGCCGACCGTCGAGGCGTCGCCGCGGCTTTCGCCCTCGGCGCCGCGGGCGTCCAGGTCGGCACGGCGTTCCTCGCCACGGCGGAATCCGCCACGACCGAGATGCACCGCGACGCGATCCGCCGCGCCGCAGCCGACGGGACCGTGCTCACGCGGGCGATGAGCGGCCGCCTCGCGCGCGGGGCACGCAACCGGGCTGTGCGAGCGATCGAGGCGAGTGGCACGATCGCGCCGTTCCCCATGCAGAACTGGCTGACGGGGAAGTTCCGCGCGGCGGCCGTCGAACAGGGGCTGGGAGAACTCCAGTCCCTGTGGATGGGGCAGGCCGCGTCGCTCGCCCGTGCGCGCACCGCGTCAGAGGCCTTCGCGGAGCTTCTCGCCGGGGTCGCGGAGCAGACCTGAGGTGATGCTGGCTAGGTATCTGGCTAGAATGGGCATATGTCGACCCACAACGTTCTGGACGCCAGGAACAACCTGTCGCGGCTGATCGCGGAATCGGAGAGCGGGGAAGACGTCGTCATCACCCGACGGGGGACTCCCGTGGCCCGCATCGTGCCGGTCGGTCCTGTCGACGTCGTTCAGAGCGGACGACTGCTCGTGGAGTGGATCGACTCCGCGCCCCTCCCGCCCCGGCTCTCGCGCCTCTCCCGAGACATCGACTCGCAGATCGCCGAAAGCCGGGACGCCTGGGAATGATCTACCTCGACTCCTGCATCCTGATCTACGCGCTCGAGGACGCGGGGCCCCGCGGCGACGGCGTCCGTCGCCTGCTCGGAGACACCGAGGAGATCGTGGCGTCGAGTCCGCTCGCGCTGCAGGAGTGCCTCGTCCTGCCCATTCGAGAGCGGAACCTCGAGGTGCGCGACCGGTACCTGGCACTCTTCGACCATCTCCAGAGCATCCCGCTCGACGAGGCGGTCTTCGTTCGTGCGGCGGAGCTCCGGGCGGACTTCGGCATCAAGACCCCGGACGCCCTGCATCTCGCCGCGGCGCAGGTGGCGGGATGCACCGAGCTCTGGACCAACGACCGGAGACTGCTCGCGGCGTCGCGTGGCCTCGCGATCGATGTGGTCGACCGTGCCGCCGAGTCTCCGTGACAGCGCCTGACCGCTAGAGGATGACGGTGGAGCGGCCGTGCACGATCACGCGGTCCTCCGCGTGCCACTGCACGGCCCTGGCGAGCACCAGGCGCTCGACGTCGGCGCCGCGACGCTGCAGCTCGGCCGCGGACTCGGAGTGCGTGACGCGCGTGACGTCCTGCTCGATGATCGGCCCCTCGTCGAGGTCGGCCGTGGCGTAGTGCGCGGTGGCGCCGATGAGCTTGACGCCGCGCTCCTTGGCTCGCGCGTACGGGTTGGCGCCGATGAAGGCGGGCAGGAAGGAGTGGTGGATGTTGATCACCGGCGCCTCGAGCCGCTCGATGAAGTCGTCGGTGAGGATCTGCATGTAGCGGGCGAGGACCACGAGGTCGACGTTGCCGCGCAGCAGCTCCAGCTGACGCTCCTCCATGACCTGCTTGTCGCCGGACGGGATGTGCACGAACGGCACCCCGAACGAGCGCACGGCCTCGGCGAGATCGGGGTGGTTCGACACGACCATGGTGATGTCGATGTCGAGCTGGCCGCGTTGCGTGCGCCACAGCAGCTCCATGAGGCAGTGATCGTACTTCGAGACGAAGATCGCGACGCGCTTGCGACGGGCGGTGTCGTGCAGCGACCACTCCATGCCGAAGCGCTCGGCGACCTCGGCGAGATCTGCTTCGAGGGCTGTGCGCGCAGCGGAGAGGCCCGGCAGGTGGATCACGGTGCGCTGGAAGAAGCGTCCGCCCTCGGAGTCGGTGGAGTGCTGGTCGAGCGAGATGATGTTCGCGCCGTGCCGGGAGAGCACACCGGCGACGGCGGCGACGATGCCGGGCTGGTCGTCGCAGGCGATGAGCAGGCGGGCGGTGTCGGGCTGGGGCATGGGGACTCCTCGGGGTGTGCATCGATTCTGCCGTGCCTGCGGGCCCCCGAGCGAATCGCGGCCCTACCCTGGAGGGATGGACGAGGTCGCGTCGCCCGCATCGCAGCTGCTCGCCGAGGCGCGAGCCGCGCTCGCCGGCGCGCCGCGCGAGGGCCTGGGCGAGGAGCGCGTCTCGCGGTGGCGCGGTCGGCGCATCGTGCGCATCGGCGACGCCTGGCACCTGGGCGTGCTGCTGCTCACCGACACGCACGCGCTCGCGACAGCGGAGGTGCTGCGCGCCGCCGACCCCGGACGCCGCGGCTACACGGCAGAGTCGGCTCGCGAGCGCGCCGAGCGACGCGCCGAGGCGCTCCGCGGCGGATTCGCCGAGGGCGAGGTCGCCCATGTGGGATGGACGGTGATCGACGTGGACGCCGTGGATGCCGGCGGGACGTCAGGTCCGCTCGCCCTGGTCGACGGAGTGCCGTCGGTGCACTGGAGCACGGCCGGTGGCTGGATGCCGCTGGCGGCGTATCTGCGCGAGCGCATCGAGCTCCTGAACCCGGGTCGTTGAGCGAGGAGCACAGCGACGCGACGAAACGCGTTCAGTTCGCGAAGGTCTCCGCGAAGCGGCGGAGCAGGGCCGCGCCCTCGGTGACCGACGCCGAAAGCACCTGTCCCTGCACGAGGTCGAACTCCTCGGGGTCGAAGTACCCGGTCGTGCGGTAGAACGTCATCCGGTCGGCGAAGTCGCGTGGAGTGGGCTCGGGGTGGAACTGCGCCGTGTACAGGTGCGTCCCCACCCGGTAGGCCTGCACCGGGCACGCGTCGTTCGTGGCCAGCAGCACGGCGCCGGAGGGCAGCGCGACCGCGCTCTCCTTGTGCGCCGTGAACACCGTGAGCGCCGGAGCGCTGGGGCCGAACACCGGATCGGAGTCGCCCGCGACGGTCGTGCGGATCACGGTCGCGCTCGCCGCTTCGGGCGTGGAGGTCGTGACCTCGCCGCCGAGCATCCGGGTCACGACGCCGATGCTGAAGCACGTGAAGAACGCGGCGACACTTCCGTCGATCGCCTGTCGCGCGAGGGTTTCGAGGTCGGCCTCGACCCGCCGCTGCTCGGGCGACTTGCTCTCGTCGGTCACGTTGAAGGGGGAACCGCCGACGACGACGCCGCGATACCGGCTCAGATCGACGGTGTCGAGGCGATCCGTGAGGAGGTCGAGGCGGTCGACCACGTCGACGCCGAGCGCCCGCCGGAACGAGGCGTGCTCGGCATCCGCTGCCCCCAGCTCGGGGCGCACGCAGACGTAGAGAAGCGAGACCACCACGAGAGTCTAACGAGCGGTGAGGGCGCGGCCCGACGCGGCCGTCACCGCGAGGAGTTCGCGGTACGACCCCGCACGATGCCGACGAACGCGTCGACGTCGTCGGTGGTGCGGTCGCGCAGCCACGAGAGCGCGACGGTCGAGGTCGGGCCGTCGACGAGCGGTCGATGGTCGACGTCCTTGCGATGGTGCAGGCGCGCGAGCGACATCGGCACGATCGCGATGCCCGTTCCCGTCGCGACGGTGGTGATCGCGTCGCCGGTCGTCATCGCCGAGAAGCGCGGCGCGACGGCGCCCGGCACGTCGAGCGGCCCGAGGACGTCGTCGGAGAGCGGGATGACGACCTCGCCCGCCAGGTCGGCGAGCGTCAGCTCGTCGGCGGCCTGCAGGTGCGAGTCGACCGCCGCGACCACCACGGGCGTCTCCTCGTAGAGGGGGATGACGTGCAGGGCGTCATCGGCGAGAGGCAGTCGCACGATCGCGGCATCCAGGGTCTCGAGGGCCGCACGCTGAGCGGCGACCTCGATCGGCACGAGCTCGAGCGGCACGTGCGGCATCCGCTGCTTCCAGGCGTCGATCCACTTGCCGGGGGTGGCCCCGGGCACCGCGCCGAGACGGAAGAACCGCGGCTCCTCCGGTGCGGCGGGCGGCGCGTCGAACACGACGCTCTCGGTCTTGCGCCGCGGCTTCGGCGGCGGGAAGCGCTGTGCGGGGGCGGCCTTGTTCCGCCGCGCGGGCACGCCCTTGCCGGAGCCGCGCGAGGGTCGTCGTCCCTGGTTCGCCATGCGTTCCAGAGTACTCGCGCCGCGCTCGGCGACGCGGCGGCGAGTTCTGCGGTACGCAGCGACCTCTGCGGCCACGCGCGAGCGGTGAGGCCGCGAGAGTTCGCCAACGCCGCAGAAGTTGACCGCTCAGGCGGCGAGCCAGAGCCCCTTCGGGTTCGTGGCGATGGTCAGCCCTGCGGCCACCGTCTCGTCGTCGCCGATGCGAGCACCGCGGACGATGCGCGCTCCGGCTCCGATCTCGGTGCGGACGCCGATGTGCGCGTGGTCGCCCACGGCCGCGCCCTCTCCGATGTGCGCGTGCGCCTCGATGTGCGCACCCTCGCCGATCACGGCATCCGGTTCGATCCATGCGCCGCGGGCGATGGTCGCCCCCGCGCCCACTCGGGCACCGGGTTCGATGTAGGCGCCCGCTTCGATGTGCGCCTTCGGATGGACCTTCGCGCCGTGCGCGACGAGACCCCGACCGTTCGCGTGCTTGCGGTACCGCAGCGTCGCGCCCTGGTCGTTCTCGATGTCGACGTAGTTCTTGCCCACTGTTCCTCCCGTGTTCCGGAGACCTCCGGATATATCAACAACCACAAGAGGTTCGGATTCATTCCCCGGAATGGATGGGGGGTTGACATCATCTCTGACAGACGGGGCACCAGAAGGTGATGCGCTCGCGGGTGGGATCGGCGCCCAGTTCGCCGCGCCGGATCAGGGTGCCGCACCGTCGGCACGGGCGCCCTGCACGGCCATACACCCAGGTGCCCTGCCCCGGCCGGTCGACGCCCGTGAACGTGCGGTGCCGGCGGTCGCGGTTCGCTCGGATCGTGCGCACACCCAGGGCGATCAACGAGGGCACGTCGACCTCGGCGGCAGGAGTCGTGGGCAGCACTCCTCGGAGGAACAGCAGTTCAGCGGCGTATTCGTTGCCGAAGCCCGCGACGTTGCGCTGGTCGAGCAGGGCCACATGGATGCTGCGGTCGTCGGCGCTCACGCGGCGCGCGGCCTCGACGGCATCCCAGTCCGGACCGAGCGGATCCGGTCCGAGGTAGCCGACGAGCTCCTCCTCGTCCCGCGTCGGGACGACCTCGATCTCCGCGAGGTCGATGCCGACCGCATCGCGCTCGGCGGTGCCGACGATCGCGCGCACCTTGAACGCCGGATGCCGCCACCTCTCGCCGTGGCGATAGACCAGCCAGGCTCCGTCCATGCGCAGATGCGAATGCAGGGTGGTGTCGCCGATGCGCAGCAGCAGATGCTTGCCGCGGGCGACCGATGCCACGACGGGCTGGCCGGTGAGGTCGACGGTCGCGAAACGCGGGACCCGCAGGTCGAAGCGCGTCACCTCGGCGCCGACGATGGCCTCCTCGAGGCGGCGCGCCGTGCGGAAGACGGTATCGCCCTCGGGCATCAGGCGCCCTCGAGCGACGGCGGGGTGGCCGACGGGTGGGAGGCGGGCGGATGGGCGGCCGGTGCGACCGGGGTGCGCTCGAGCATGCTGCGCGCGAGAACCGTCGCCCCGGCCACGGCCGCGGGCATCACCGCGACCGCGCCGCCGGGCACGAGGAAGCACAGCTGCGTCGCCGCGCCGAATCCGAGGACCCTGGCGCGACTGCCCCGGAACAGCGTCGCGCGGTCAGCGGGCGAGAGGTCGCGCGCATCGAACGCACGGCCGGTGAGCTCGCGAGCCAGCACCCGCCCCGAGAGCAGTACGCCGACGACAGGTCCGAGGATGCCGCCCACGAGCGGGATGAGACCGAGCAGCAGCACCACGATCGCGACGAGAACGCCGAGCAGGACCAGGCGGATGCCCTCGCCGAGCGCCGACCAGAAGCCGCCGCCGTCGGAGGCCGGCGCGTCGCCGAGGTCGGACTCGACCGCCCGCCAGATGCGCTGGTAGAACGGATCCCCGATCGCGAGCGCCAGCGCGCTGAACACCGCGCCGGCGAGGGCGAGGGCGGCTGCGAACAGCACGATGCCGACGACGCCGCGGAAGAGGTCGCGCCACGGCTCGGCCCAGCCGTCGGCGAAGGGCGTGGCCCAGTCGGCGATCGTCCAGAGCGAGAACGCGAGGGGGATCAGTGCGGCGAGGAGCAGCAGCCCCGCGATGACCGCCGGCACGAGACCGAGCGCCATCAGTCCTGGTCGCCGCCGCCACGTGCCGAAGCCGCGGAAGAGCATGCGGACGCCTTCGCCGAACTCGCGGATCATGCGTCAAGCCTAGGAGACGGGCGCCCCGACGATCGCGAGCAGGGTCGAGAGGTCGACCTCGCCGAGGGAGACCGCGCGGTGCACGCCGGGCGGAACGGCTCGGCCGGGATCCCCGACGACGAGCGTCGGGCAGCCGGCGGCGACGGCGGCTGAGGCGCCGACCAGGGCGTCCTCGAGCACGAGGCAGCGGTGCGGCGGCATCCCCAGCGCGGCCGCCCCGAGCAGATACGGATCGGGTGCGGGCTTCGTGAGCGGGGTGTCGTCGGCGGTGATCGAGGCGCGGAACGGCGAGAGGTCGACGTGCTGTCCGAAGTGGTCGACCCAGTGCCGCGGCGAGGAGGTCACGAGCGCCAGCGGGACGCCCGCCGCGGCGAGCTCGGCAAGCAGGCGGCGGGCGCCGGGTTGCCAGGAGATCTCGTCGCCGTAGCGTGCCAGCGCGCGGCGGTCGAGCTCTTCTGCGACGGCGTCGACGTCGCGCGGCAGGTCGAGCCGATCGCGCAGGAGCGCTGCGGTGCGGGCGAGGTCGAGCCCTTCGGATGCCGCGACGAGACCCTCGGCATCCGTCCTGCCGCGTCCCGACGGCAGGTGATCGTGCACGAACCGCTCGACCACCCGGAGCCAGGTGGCCTCGGTGTCGAGCAGCGTCCCGTCCATATCGCTCAGCACGGCCCATCCGGGTGACTGCTCGCCCGACATCGTCCTCCTCCGGTCACGTCGATCACGACCAGATCGCCGTGTCCATCCGCTCGCGCAGAGGAGGCCGCGTCGCGGCGCTCCGAGGAACAGCGGGTGAACGGCAGGGGGACGGACGGTGAAACCCCGCGGACACGTGCGTGCACGTGTGCAGGCAACGGCCCCGAGTCACGCGGTGGAGGGCGGATGCAGGGTTACGCTGACGCCTGATGTGCCGGACCCCGAATCCGGCGATGCGAGAGGGGAGCGAGTCATGCACCGATATCGGGAGATCGCGCGCGACCTGACGATCCGGATCGCGGACGGCGACTTCGACGCGACCGGCATGCTCCCCGCAGAGGCGCAGCTCGCCGAGTCCTTCGAGGTCTCGCGAGGCACGGTGCGCAACGCGCTCGTGCTCATGGCGCGACAGGGCGCGATCGCGCCGCGCCGCGGATCGGGGTGGCTGGTGCGCACGACCGCCCTGAGCCAGCGATTCTCGGAGGTGCGGTCGTTCGCGCAGTGGGCGCGCAGCCGGGGGATGGAGCCGGGCGGACAGGTCGTCGCGCAGCAGCGCCGCAGCGCGACGCCGACCGAGCTGCGCACGCTGCGTGGACACGGCGGCGGCGGGACCGGCCCGACGCAGGTGCTGGAGGTCGTGCGGCGGCGGACCCTGAACGGGCGGACGGTCATGCTGGAGCGCACGGCGTATCCACCGTGGATCGCTCCGCTGATCGAGGCGCTGCCCCCGGATGAGCCGTCGGTCGTCGGCGCCCTGGAAGCGCAGCACGGGGTGCGCATGGTGCACGGCGAGCATTCGATCGACGCGATCGCCGCACCCAGCGAGGACGCCCGGCTGCTGGACGTGCGCCGGTCGAGCCCGCTGCTGCGGGTGCGACGGGTGAGCTATGCGGCCGACGGTCGGGCGATTGAAACGGGGGACGACCGGTACCTCCCCGACGTGATGTCTTTCCAGGTGCAGGCATCGCTGCAGGGCACGTCGCTCACGCGGCGCACGGGATGAGGCGGGCTGTCGGGCTGCTGCCGACTGTCGGGCTGTTGGCCCGTCGGGCGGCTGTCGACGCGTGGGCGACTCAGATCGCCTTGCGCAGCGAGTAGCCGCGCGGGGTCGCCACGAAGCCCGCCTCCTGCAGTGCAGTCGCGAGCACGGTGCCGTACACGCCGTCTCCATCGACCTTCTCGACCGTGAGCGTGTCGAGTCGGCGCGCCCGGGAGGTCGCGGCGAGGTCAGCGGCGGCCGCGCGCAGCACGTCGGGATCGTCGCTGAAGGACAGGACCGTCTTGCCGCCGCGTTCGAGGTACAGCACGAGGGAGCCGTCGACGAGGACCACGAGCCCGCCGGCCTTGCGACCCGGACGGTGCGACACGTCGGCTCGTTTCGGCCAGCCGAGCGCGGCACCGTACGGGTTGGCCGGGTCGGTCGCTGCGAGGGTCACGGCGGCGAGCGGAGGCGGGTCGGCGAGACCGGCGAACGTGCGGAGGCGGTCGACGGTGGCGGATGCCGCGAACTGGGCGGCGCCGAGCTTCTCGATCACATAGCCGCGGCGGCAGTGCCCTGCCTCCTCGAATCCTGCGAGCACCCGGTAGGTCTGTGCGAAACCACCGGGCACGCCCTCGCTCTGCACCGCGCCGCGCGTCACGACGCCGTAGCGGTCGAGCAGGAGCCCGGCGGTGACGGTCGCGCGGCGCGCGGCATCCGTCTCGATGGTGGGCAGGAGCGACCATCGCCCGCCGACCGAGGTCGGACGCGGGGTGGAGCGGGCGAGCGACATGCCACGGTAGGCGCGCGTGCGCGGGGCGCGGCGCGTCACCCGGTGGGCCTGCGATCCGCCGGCGAGCAGCGAGCGGATGGGGGCGAATGTGTCGTTGGTGACACGCCCCGACCAGGTGAGCGACCAGAGGGCTTCGAGCACGGACTGCTCGTTCTCGGCGCCCGCCATGTCTCGGAGCTGCGAGGCGAAGTACGCACCGCCTGCCTGCAGGGCGTCGAGCACCCGCGCTTCGAGCGAATCGGCGGCGATCTCGTCGTCGGGCTCGGGGAGCGTGAACGGCGCGAGGTCGGCGGGGTGCAACGACACCCACCCGTCGCGACCCGGGAGAGTGCCGTGGCCCGACCAGATGACCTCGCCCGCCGCGGTGAGTTCGTCGAGCAGAGCGGGGGAGTAGTCGCGCACCCGGGAGGGCAGGACCAGCGACTCCCAGGCGCTCGCCGGCACAGGCACGCCGGCGAACTGCTCGATCACCGTGAGCACGCCGTCGATCCCTTCCAGCGGCCGGTTCAGGTGCTGCCAGTCGGGGAGGAAGCGGGCGTACGCCTCGGGGGAGACCGGTTCGACGCTGCCGCGGATCGCCGCGAGCGAGCGCATGCGCAGCCGTCGCAGCACCTCGGTGTCGCACCACTCGGTCTCGGTGCCGCTGCCGGATGCCTCGGGCAGGAAATATCCGCTCGTCAGACGTCCCGCGTGTTCCAGTCGTTGCAGGGTGTGCCGGGCGACGGCCGCGCCGATGCCGAGGCGGGTGGCGAGAGCATCCGTCGTGAAGGGGCCGTGGGTACGGGCATACCGGGCGACGAGGTCGCCGAGCGGATCGGCGAGAGGTTCGAGGAAGGCGACGGGGATGCCGGTGGGCAGGGCTGCGCCGAGGGCGTCGCGCAGGCGCCCCGCGTCTTCGATCGCGGCGATGCGGGTCGTGCCGGCGATGGTCACGGGGATCGCCCGCCGGGCGGCGACGAGGGCGTCGAGGTGCACTGCGGCTTCGTCCCGGGTCGCGGGCGCGGCGGGTGCGGTCTCTGCGGTGGCGGTCGCTGTCTCGGACCCCGCTTCGAGGCGGAGCGCCACCTCATCGGCATCCATCGGCCCGAGCATGCGCAGCAGGTCGGCGACGCCCTCGAGCCCGCGCACGCGACGCTCGGGGTCGAGGCGCTGGGCCTCGCGCTCGAACTGAGCGATGACCGCGGGGTCGAGGAGCTCACGCAGCTCGACCGTGCCCAGCAGCTCGCCGAGGAGCGCCGGGTCGACCGACAGCGCGGCGGCGCGGCGTTCGGCGAGCGGTGAGTCGCCCTCATACATGAACGCGCCGACGTAGCCGAAGAGCAGGTCGCGGGCGTAGGGCGACGGCTGGCCGGGCTGGGTCTCGACGAGGCGGATGCTGCGGTCGGCGATCGAGGTGGCGAGCCGGCGCAGCGAGGGGAGGTCGTAGACGTCCTGCAATACCTCGCGCAGCGTCTCGAGGATGACGGGGAAGGTCGGATGCCGACGGGCCACCTCGAGCAGCTGGGCCGATCGCTGCCGCTGCTGCCAGAGAGGCGTACGACGATTGGGGTTCGTGCGCGGCATCAGCAGCGCGCGGGCGGCGCACTCGCGGAAGCGCGAGGCGAACAGGGCCGAGCCGCCGACCTCCTGCGTGACGAGCTGCTCGAGCTCGTCGGGGTCGAACACGAACAGCTCAGCGCCCGGCGGCTCGGACTCGGCGTCGGGCAGCCGCACGATGATGCCGTCGTCGCTCGCGACCGCCGACCCTTCGACGCCCAGCCGCTCGCGGACGCGGGCGTTGATCGCGAGCGCCCACGGCGCATGCACCTTCATGCCGTACGGGGAATGGAGGATCACCCGCCAGTCGCCGACCTCGTCATGACCACGTTCGACCGTGAGCGTGCGGTCGGTGGGCAGTGTGCCGGTCGCTTCGCGCTGCTCGGTGAGATGCGCCATGAGGTTGGCGCGCGCCTGCTCGTCGAGTCCGGCGTCGATGAGCCGCTGGGTCGCCTTGTCGGGGCTTGCCGATGACACCTCGCGCGAGAACTTCCCGAGCGCCTCACCGAGTTCGAACGGGCGGCCGATGCCGTCGCCGTGCCAGAAGGGCACCTTGCCCGGCTGCCCGTATGCAGGGATCACATTGACGCGGTCGTGCGTGATCTCGGCGATCCGCCAGCTGGTGGTGCCGAGGGTGAACACATCGCCGACCCGGGATTCGTAGACCATCTCCTCGTCGAGTTCGCCGACCCGCGCGCCGGTGCTCTCGCCTGCGACGAAGACGCCGAAGAGACCGCGGTCGGGAATCGTGCCGCCGCTCGTGACGGCGATGCGCTGCGCGCCGGGGCGACCGGTGAGTGTGCCGGCATCGCGATCCCACACGAGGCGCGGTCGCAGCTCGGCGAACTCGTCGGATGGGAACCGGCCGGCGAGCAGGTCGAGGGTCGCCTCGTACGCCGAGCGGGGCAGCGACTGGAACGGCGCGGAGCGCCTCACGGTCTCGAACCACTCCTCGACGCTGATGGCCCCGAGCGCGCTCGCCGCGACGGTCTGCTGCGCGAGGATGTCGAGCGGGTTGCGCGGCACCTGGATGGCCTCGATCTTGCCCGCCAGCATCCGCTCGGTGACGATCGCGGTGTGCAGCACGTCGCCGCGGTGCTTCGGGAACAGGGCCGCGCGGCTGATCTCGCCGACCTGGTGACCGGCCCGGCCGACGCGCTGCAGGCCGGACGCTGCGGACGGCGGAGCCTCGACCTGGATCACGAGGTCGACCGCGCCCATGTCGATGCCGAGTTCGAGGCTGCTCGTCGCGACGACGCAGCGCAGGACACCGGACTTCAGCTCCTCCTCGACCTGGGCGCGCTGCTCCTTCGACACCGAGCCGTGGTGGGCCTTCGCGAGCACGGGGTCGGCGCCGGCGGTCGCGCCGGCCTGCGCCATCATCCCCGCCGGCACTGTGGCCTCGGGGAGCGGGACGCCGATGCGCTCGGAGTAGATCTCGTTCAGTCTGCCCGTCAGACGCTCGGCGAGGCGCCGCGAGTTCGCGAACACGATCGTGGAGCTGTTCTGCAGGATGCGGTCGACGATCGCCTCTTCGACGTGCGGCCAGATCGACCCCGTGACCTCGGTGTACTCGGCGGAGCCGTCGTCGGCGGCCGCGCCGGCGGCACCGGGCGGCGGAGGCGGGTTGGTCATGTCGTCCATCGGCACGACGACGCCGAGCTCGAAGGTCTTCGATGCCGGCGGAGCGACGATCTCGACGGGTGCTGCGCCGCCGAGGAAGCGCGCGACCTCGTCGATCGGCCGCACCGTCGCCGAGAGTCCGATGCGCTGGGCGGGTTCGTCGTGGCCGTTGGTCTGGCGCAGCGCGTCGAGTCGCTCGAGGCTCACGGCGAGGTGGGCGCCGCGCTTCGTGGCGGCGACCGCGTGCACCTCGTCGATGATCACGGTGTGCACGTCGCGCAGCGTCTCGCCCGCGCGGCTCGTGAGCATGAGGTACAGCGACTCGGGGGTGGTGATGAGGATGTCGGGCGGGTCGGCGACGAGTTTGCGGCGGTCGCTCGACGTGGTGTCGCCGGAGCGAACGCCGACCGTCACTGCGGGCGCCGGCATGTTCAGCCGTCGGGCGGACTGGCCGATGCCGATGAGCGGCGACCGCAGGTTGCGCTCGACGTCGACGCCGAGCGCCTTGAGCGGTGAGATGTAGAGGATGCGGGTGCGCGACGCATCGGCATCCTTCTTGGCCTTCCTCTCCTGCCCCTTCTTCGCGGTGGCAGCCGCCTCGACCGCACCCGCCGCGATGCGCTCGCGGAACACGCTGTCGATCGCCCAGAGGAACGCCGACAGCGTCTTGCCCGAACCGGTCGGAGCGACGACCAGAGCGTGCTTTCCGGCCGAGATGGCCTCCCACGCCCCCGCCTGCGCGGGGGTGGGCGCAGTGAACGCCCTGCGGAACCAGTCCTGGGTCGCGGGGGTGAAACGCTCGAGCACGTCGCTCATCCCTCCATCATCACCCGGACCACCGACATGGGGTTTCGGATTGTCCGACCCCCGGAGCATGCTGTAGGCATGGCGACGCACACCACCGACTACCGCGCCACGTTCATCGAGGTCGCCGAGGACTGCCCGGTCGACCACGCGCAGGAGCCGCCCGCCGGCGAGAGGCCCACGATCGCGGCGCTGCACTACCGACTGATCACCGAGAAGCCGTACGGACGCACGTCGGACGACGTGATCTTCGAGACCCATGCGCTGCGTCAGGGCATCGACCCCGATGACGCCGCGGCCCGCGAGGCGTTCTTCGCGAAGGGCCAGCCGTGCCTGCGCTCCTCGCCGCTCGGCAAGCGCTACGGCTGGGGCATCGACCATGACGCCGAGGGCAGGGTGGCTCTCGTTCCGCGCGAATCCGAGGAGTACGCGGTGCGGGCCTCCGACCCCGCGATCGCCCACACGAAGGCGATGCGGAGCCGGCGGGCGTGACCCAGAGCGCCGCGGACCTCAGTCGACCTGCTGCAGCATCCCGTCGCCGTCGATCTCGAGGGTGAGGTCGAGGTCCAGCCGCGCGAGGAACGCGTCGTCGTGGCTCACGACGAGCACCGCGCCCTGATACGCCTTCAGGGCTTCGACGAGCTGGTCGACGGTGTCGATGTCGAGGTTGTTCGTCGGCTCGTCGAGCAGCACGAGATGCGGCGGGGGATCGGAGAGCAGCAGCTTCGCGAGCGCGACGCGGAACCGCTCCCCGCCCGACAGCGCGGCGACAGCCCGGTCGGCCGTCGCCCCGCGGATCAGGAAGCGCGCCAGTCGGTTGCGCAGCTCCTTCTCCGGAACGTGCGGCGCGGCAGCTGCGATGTTCTCGAAGACCGACCTGGTCTCGTCCAGCCCGTCGACCCGCTGCGGCAGGTACCCGACGCGATCCGTCAGGGGGAGCGCCGTGAGCGGACCGCGGACACGGTGGTGCACCAGGTCCTCGAGCAGAGTCGTCTTGCCGGCGCCGTTGCGCCCGATGAGCGCGACCCGCTCCGGACCCTGCACGACCCACGAGCGCTCGCCGTCGCCGATCTCGGCGATCCGGCGCGTGCGTGAGACCTGCGGATCCGGCAGCTCGATCTTCATCGACGCGTCGGAGCGGATGCGGCGCCCTGCTTCGTCGAGCGATGCCCGCGCGGCATCCTCCTTGGCGCCGACCTCGGTGCGCAGCCGACCGGCCGACACCTCGGCGGCCATCCGACGTCCGTGCGCGATGATCTTCGGCACGCGCTTCTCGATCTCGGCCTTCTTGGCGGTGCGCGCACGGTGCGCGAGCTTGACCTCCGCCTCGATGCGCTGGCGCTTCTCCTTGCGGAACTCCTGCTTCGCCGTCGCCTCGGCCTGCCGGGCGGCATCCTGCTCCGCGTCGAGCCAGGCCCGCCACTCGGAGTACGGGCCGCCGAAGACGCTGAGCGTCTGGGCGTAGAGCTCGGCGGTGTCGTCCATGAGCTCGAGCAGCGAGAGGTCGTGGCTGACGACGATGAGCGTGCCCTTCCAGGCGCGCACCATCGCGGCGAGCTTCGCTCTCGCATCGCGGTCGAGGTTGTTGGTCGGCTCGTCGAGCAGCGTGATCGGCGCGCGTCGCAGGCGGATGCCGGCGATCGCGACGAGTACGGCCTCGCCGCCCGACAGCTCCCCGACGCGCCGGTCGAGGAACTCGGGGGCGAGTCCGGCATCGGCGAGGGCCACCTCGGCGCGCGCCTCGATGTCCCAGTCGTCGCCGACCGCGTCGAAGTGGGCGGGATCGACGTCGCCCCCGCTGATGGCACGCACGGCATCGAGCGCGGCGGCGACGCCGAGCAGGTCGGCCACACGGCGATCCACGTCGAGGGTCAGCTGCTGCGGCAGGTACGCGACCTCGCCCGTCGTCGAGATGGACCCGGACGTGGGGTCGAGCTCCCCGGCCATCAGCCGCAGCAGCGTGGACTTGCCCGCGCCGTTGCGGCCGACGAGGCCGGTGCGGCCGGTGCCGAACGAGCCGGATACGGAGTCGAGTGCCGTCGAGCCGTCGGGCCAGGTGAACGTCACGCGGTCGAGCGTGACGGATGCGTGAAGGGTGGGGGTGGTCATGGGGTCTCCTGTCGAGTGCGGGGTGCACTGACACCGGTCGCCCTGCTCGGGAGTGGACACCCCGGGAGCGGAGCCGCGAGGAGCGGCATCCATCAGAAGGACGGAGGGCGGTGGTCGGCCGTGGAGTCGGCGATCGTCGGGTCAGCGCGCGGATGAGGGAGCGCGAAGGCGACGATTCAGATCAAGGGACTTCCAGACACCGCGGACAGGACTCCACGACGATACCCGGGCGTGTCGCGGATGCGCAACCCCGGGCGTGTCGCGCTCGCCGCGAGCGCGTTCCGAGGCAGGTATGCCGATCGGGGGATGCCGGATCGGCGCGCCGTCCGTACGGTGGAGTCATGGCAGATCGCGAACCCAGCCCCCAGGAGATGCGCACCCGGCTCGGTCTCGGCGCCGGGATCGCGATCGGCATGGGCGTCGGGGTCGCGCTCGGCGTCAGTTTCGACAACTGGATCCTCGGGATCAGCATCGGCATCGTGATCGGCCTGTCGCTCTCGGTCGCGATCGGGCAAGCACCGTGGCGGCGTCGCGACTCCGCGGACCATCGGACGGACGACACCGACGAGCAGACGGACCCGGAGGGACCCGTACCGCGCTGACTATCCGTGGGTCTTCGCGACCCGTTCGACCCATCTGTCGAGGAACGTCCGCACGTCGCCGAGCTCGTCCTCCGAGATGCTGTGCGTGAGGCCGGTGTGTACGCGGCCCGACAGCTCGGAGTGCGCGGGCAGCCACTCCGCCGTGTGCGCCACGAGGGTGGAGGGGATGACGTCGTCGTTCGTCCCCCGTCCCCAGAACACGTGCGGTCGGAGCTCGGCGAGTTCGCTGTCGCGGGGCAGCTCGCCCGGTGCGGCGTAGCCGCTCAACGCCACCACGGCGTCGACGCTCTCGGGCGCGAGGCGCAGTGCCTGCAGGGCGACCGCCGCACCCTGCGAGAATCCGAGGAGGGCGACGGACGCCGCATCCCCGCGCTCCGAGTCGAGCCAGCTCAGGAAGGCGCGCGCGGCCGTGGTGACGGCGATCGAGCTGCGCCCGTCGAGGCCCTCGATGGGGTACCAGGAGCGGCCGGGCATCGGCCACGGCGGCGCCAGCGGCGCGGCGACGGATGCCACGGCGATGCCCTCGGGCAGGTAGGGCACCAGACCGAAGAGATCGTGCTCGTCGGCGCCGTAGCCGTGCAGCAGCACGAGCAACGGCATCCCCGTCCGTTCGGCCGTCGACCAGCGCGTGAGCGCGCCGTCGAGCATCAGTTCCTCGCTCACGCCTCCATCCTGCCAGCCGCGTCCGACATCGGGCACGGGCCGGCATACCGGTCGTCGCTGTCCGGCCGGGGAGGCGGCTGGTAGAAAGGACACATGGCCGTCCGCACACCTGATCCCGAACCAGAACCCGACGACGGCATCGGCGCGTTCGGCGACGCGCAGCCGCCCGCTCCCGACGCGAATCCGGGGTGGCTGAGCGAGTTCGAGCTGGAGGAGGCGCGTCGCCGCCTGCCCATGCTCTACGTCGAGGCGATCCCGGTGCGCACCGACGGCTCTGGTCAGGTCACCGAGATCGGCATCCTGCTGCGCTCGACCCCGCTCGGCGAGATCACGCGCACGATCGTCTCCGGTCGCGTGCGGTTCGGCGAGACCATCCGCGACGCGCTGTTCCGGCACGTCGAGAACGACCTGGGCCCGATGGCGTTCCCGCTGCTGCCACCGCAGCCGCTGCCCTTCACGGTCGCCGAGTACTTCCCGATCCCGGGCGTCAGCGCGTATCACGACGACCGCCAGCACGCGGTGTCGCTGGCTTTCGTGGTGCCCGTCACGGGCACGTGCGAGCCTCGTCAGGACGCTCTCGAGGTCACCTGGTTCTCGCCCGAGGCGGCGGCGTCCGACGCCGTCGCCGCCGAGATGGAGGGCGGACGCGGCACGCTCATCCGCCTGGCGCTCGCGAACCTCGGCCTGCTCCGCTGAGCCCCGACGGAACCCTCGCGCTCAGGCGCGGGTGAGACGCCCGAGCTCGGCGACGAAGGCGTCGACGTCGGACTCCTCGGTGTCGAAGCCGCACATCCACCGGACCTCGCGTCGCGCGGCATCCCAGTCGTAGAACCGGAAGCTCTCGCGCAGGCTGTCGGCGATGCCGTCGGGAAGGGCGGCGAAGACGCCGTTCGACTGGGTCGGCTGCGTGAACGTGACACCCGAGATCGAGCCGTCGGAGATGCCCGCCTCGATCGATCCGCGCAGCCGCTGCGCCATCGCGTTCGCATGCTTCGCGTTGCGCAGCCACAGGTCGCCCTCCAGCAGCGCGATGAGCTGCGCCGACACGAAGCGCATCTTCGACGAGAGCTGCATGTTGAACTTGCGCGAGTAGGTGAGTCCGGTGGACGCCTCGGGGTCGAGCACCACGATCGCCTCGCCGAGCATGGCCCCGTTCTTGGTGCCGCCGAAGCTCAGCACGTCGACGCCGGCATCGCGGGTGAACGCGCGCAGCGGCAGGTCGAGGGCAGCGGCCGCGTTCGAGATGCGCGCTCCGTCGAGATGCAGCCGCATGCCGCGTTCGTGGGCGTGATCGGCCAGCGCGCGGATCTCGTCGACCGTGTACAGCGTGCCGAGCTCGGTCGACTGGGTGATCGAGACGACGAGGGGCTGCGCGCGGTGCTCGTCGCCCCAGCCCCAGGCCTCGCGGTCCACGAGCTCGGGGGTCAGCTTCCCGTCGGCGGTCGGCACGGCGAGGATCTTGAACCCGCCGATGCGCTCGGGGGCGCCGCCCTCGTCGACGTTGATGTGAGCGGAGGATGCCGCGATCACGGCGCCCCACCGGGGGAGCATCGACTGCAGCGCGGTGACGTTGGCCCCGGTGCCGTTGAAGACCGGGTATGCCTCGACTCCCTCGCCGAAGTGGGAGCGGAAGACCTCCTGCAGGCGCTCGGTGTAGGCGTCCTCGCCGTAGGCGATCTGGTGCCCGCCGTTCGCCTCCGCGATGGCCGCGAGGACCTCGGGGTGGACGCCGGAGTAGTTGTCGCTGGCGAAGCCGCGGATCGCGGGGTCATGCTGAATGCTCACCGGACAAGCCTAATCGCCACCGCAGATGGCCCTACCCAATGTCGGAAGGGAGCCCTACCCTCGGAGCCATGGAACGCACAGCCGCGCAGCGGGCCTTCGCGAACGTTCTCGTCAACACGCTGATCGCCAACGTGACGACGAGCTTCCTGTGGTTCGCCCTCACGTTCTGGGTCTACATCGAGACCCAGTCGGTGCTGGCCACGGGCATCATCGGCGGCGCGTACATGCTGTTCATCGCGTTCTTCGCGATGATCTTCGGCACCATCGTCGATCGGCACCGCAAGCACACCGTCATGCTGCTGTCCAGCGTGATCTCGGCCGCGGCGTTCCTCGTCGCCGGCATGCTCTACGTGTGGCAGCCCGAGTCCGCCCTGCTCGACCTCGGTGGGCCGTGGTTCTGGATCTTCTCGCTCGTGATCCTCTTCGGCGGCGTGATCGAGCAGTTGCGCAACATCGCGCTCTCCACGACGGTGACCCTTCTCATCCCGGAGGAGCGGCGGGCGAACGCGAACGGCCTCGTCGGCACCGTGCAGGGGCTGGCGTTCCTCGTGACGAGCGTGTTCTCCGGGCTCTCGATCGGCTTCCTCGGGATGGGGTGGACGCTCGGGATCGCGATCGTGGCCATGGTGCTGACCTTCGTTCACCTGCTCTTCATCCGCATCCCCGAGGGCACGCCGACGCCCGATCCCGATGCGCCCAGCGCGCTCGACTTCCGGGGCAGCGTCGCGGCCATCAGACTCGCCCCCGGCCTGTTCGCGCTGATCGTCTTCTCGACCTTCAACAACCTCATCGGCGGCGTGTACATGGCGCTCATGGACCCGTACGGGCTCACTCTCTTCGACGCGCAGATGTGGGGCTTCGCCCTCGCCTTCTCCTCGACGGGCTTCATCATCGGAGGGGCGCTGGTGGCGAAGTTCGGTCTCGGCGCGAAACCCATGCGCACGCTGCTGCTCGTGGTCATCGCGATGGGACTGCTGGGCTCGATCTTCATGCTTCGCGAGTGGTGGCCGCTGTACGTGCTGGGCATGTGGGTCTACATGGCTCTCGTCCCGCCCGCCGAGGCGGCGGAGCAGACCGTCATCCAGAAGGTCGTCCGCTACGACCGTCAGGGCCGCGTGTTCGGCGTTGCGGCGGCCATGGAGGCGGCAGCGGCTCCCATCACGGCGTTCCTCATCGCTCCGATCGCGGAGTTCCTGATCATCCCGTACATGGACTCCTCGGCAGGCCAGCGGCAGTGGGGCTGGCTGCTCGGCGAGGGCGACGCCCGCGGCATCGCCCTCATCTGCCTGTTCGCCGGGCTCATCATGGTGGTCGTCGGCGGCCTGGCGTTCTTCACGAAGTCGTACCGCAAGCTCACCGATCTGTACGCGAATGCCCCGGAGCAGAATCCGCAGGCGGATGCCGGCGAGGGAGCCGCGGATGCCGGAGCGACAGGAGATGCCGGAGTGACAGGAGATGCCGGAGCGGCTGCGGATGCCGAAAGGGCGGCGCCGGTCGGAGAGGCGCCGGGAGCCGGAACGGCCGGGTCGGCTGGAGAGGCGCTGGTCGACCCGGTGTCGGCGCGCGGCGGCCGAGCGTCGGCGGAGGAGGCGACTTCGGCGGAGCGCGATCGTGCCGCGGAATGAACCGGACGCGGACGAGATGCCTCAACGCCCGACGCACACCATCCCCGACCTCCGGGTCGTGCCCGCGAACGAGGCGCGGTGGGACGACCTGCAGGCGATCCTGACCGGGACCGCAGGGCGATGCCAGTGCGAGCGGCAGCGCCTGGGCGACGGGGACTGGTGGTACATGCCCGTCGAGGAGCGCCGCGACCTGCTGCGAAGCGAGGCGCACTGCGACGACCCCCGGTCGCGGGAGACGATCGGCCTCGTCGCCTACCTCGACGAGGACCCGGTCGCCTGGTGCGCGGTCGACCGGCGCAGCGTCTACGGGCGGCTGCGGGGGTCGTCGGTGCCGTGGAAGGGAAGGCACGAGAAGAAGGACGACGATCGGGTCTGGGCGGTGGCCTGCCTGATCGTCCGGCCGGGATTCCGCGGTCGCGGCCTCACCCATCCCCTCGTCGCCGCGGCCGTCGACCATGCGCGATCGCGGGGTGCGGTCGCGATCGAGGGGTATCCGATGCTCACGGGCGGATCGACCGTGTCGTGGGGCGAGATGAACGTCGGATCGGTCGGGGCGTTCACCGCAGCGGGCTTCGTCGAGGTCAGCCACCCGACGACCCGCCGGGTCGTCATGCGGCGCGAGCTCTGACGGCGCCGACGTCCCGGCGAACCCCGGCTCAGATGTCGAGGATGCGGTCGTTCAGTGCGTCGGCAGAAAGATCCCACAACTCGAGCACTGCCGAGGCGAGCGAGTCCGCGTCGAGCGCTTTCGCCCGGAAGATCACGGAGGCGGCGCGCAGAGGCCCCCCGGCATCGCGCGCCGCCTTCGCGAACCCCTGCGCCGTCGCGCGTCCCCAGGCTTCGCTCGCGGCCTTGACCGCGGCATAGTTCGCTCCTCCGGCGAGCGGCCGAGCCACCGCCGTCGATGACACGAGCGCGAAGCGCCCGGCATCCGACTCCCGCAGCAGCGGGTCGAAGGCCCGGCTCGTCGCCCGCACCGCCTCGAAGGCCGGCAGGAGAGCGTGCAGATCCTCGTCGGACTGCCCGGCGAGCCCGCCACCACCGCGCCATCCGCCGACGAGCGGGATCACGCCGTCCACCGCACTTAGGCCCGACGCGAGTGCGCTCATCTCCGCGAGCGATGTCGCATCGGCCACGGCTGTCTCGGCACCCAGCTCGCGCAGCGGCGTGAGCCCGGCATCCGATCGGCCGGTCGCGATCACCCGGGCACCCGCGGCCACGAGGGCCTGTGCCACACCGAGTCCCGCTGCGCTCGTCGCCCCGGCCAGGACGATGGTGCGTCCGTCGACGCTCATCCGGTCACCTTTCGCGCTGGGTCAGTTCTGCGGTGATGGGCACGTTCTGCGGCCACTGCGGCGCGAGATGGCCGCAGAACCTGCGTCCGGCCGCAGAACGTGCACCGAACTCGGGAGAGTCCGATCAGTCGTCGGAGCCGCGGATGCCGACGGTCGACTCGATGACCGGCTTCATCTTCTTGTCGAGGGTCTCGAAGAACATCGACAGCGGGAACTCGTCGTCCATCACCGCATCCGTGTAGCCCTTGGGCGCGCCGGCGAGGATCTCGTCCGACAGCCCTCGCGCCCACTGCGAGGCGGGGTGCGGGGTGAGGGTTCCGCGCACGAGCTCGTAGGCGGCGAGCCAGTGCGCGACCTTCGGGCGGTCGATCGAGTGCCAGTAGAGGTCGTCGATCGCGTCGCCGAGGGCCACCACGGCGTCGGGCACGTTGTCCCAGTCGAACGCCAGAGCCGTGTCGGTCCAGTGCAGCACGCCGCGCTGGTGCAGCCACGCGAACAGCAGCTGTCCGCCGACCGCGTCGTAGTTGCGGGTGCGCGTGCCCGTGATCGCGAAGCGGAAGATCCGGTCGAAGATCACGGCGTACTGCACGAGTCCTGCGTGATCGAGCATCTCCTGCTCGTCGGCCGTGAGCTGCTCGCCCGCCTCCTGGCGAGCGGTCAGGGCGCGCTCGATCTTCACCGATTCGCGGAACGCCGTCATGTCGCAGCGCATCTCCTCGAGCGAGTACAGGAAGAACGGCATCCGCTGCTTGATCATGAACGGGTCGAACGGCAGGTCGCCGCGCATGTGCGTGCGGTCGTGGATGATGTCCCACATCACGAATGCGCGCTCGGTCTGCGCCTGGTCGTCGAGCATCGCCGCAGCGCGCTCGGGCAGCTCGAGGTTGGTGATCTCGGCGGCAGCGCGCACGACGCGGCGGTATCGTGCGGCTTCGCGGTCCTGGAAGATCGCCCCCCACGTGAACGAGGGGATCTCGCGCATCGCGACCGTCTCGGGGAAGAGCACCGCGGAGTTCGTGTCGTAGCCCGGCGTGAAGTCGACGAGGCGCAGCGAGACGAACAGCTTGTTGCCGTAGTCGCCGGCCTCGAGGGCGGCGATGAACTCCGGCCAGATCGTCTCGACGATGAGCGCCTCGACGAGGCGGTCGCTCGAGCCGTTCTGCGTGTACATCGGGAAGACGACGAGGTGACGGATGCCGTCGACGCGGTGCTGCTGCGGCTGGAAGGCCATGAGCGAGTCGAGGAAGTCGGGGACGCCGAAGTCCGAGGCGGACCAGCGCTCGAAGTCGACGACGGATGCCGCGAGGTACTCGGCGTCGTGCGGGAACGCGGGGGCGAGAGCGCGGATGCCGGCCGTGATCGCGGCGACGAGCTCGCGCGCGGCGGCGTGGTGTCCGGCGTCCGGGATCGACCCGTCCTTGACCTGCATCTCCCGGATGGCGATGGCCGCGTCCTTGAGCTGCGCCCACGCCGCCGACTGCTCGGCGGTCGCCGCGTCCTCCACGACCTCGGGTTCGCCGACGATGGCCTGAGTGCTCAGGGTAGGAGTGGACATGGAACCTCCGATCGGGGCTACAGACGGAAATTTTCCGGTGATTTGGGAATCCTGACGATAATCTTACATCCATGGACGATTCTGTCGATCGCGCGATCCTGGCCGAGATATCCCGCGACGGGCGTGCAACGCTCGCGCACCTGTCGGAGTCGGTCGGCCTCTCCGTGTCGGCGGTGCAGTCCCGACTGCGCCGCCTCGAGACGCGCGGCGTGATCACCGGCTACCGCGCGATCCTCGATCCCGAGCAGGTCGGCGCTCCTCTGTCGGCCTTCATCGAGATCACGCCGCTCGACCCCGCCCAGCCCGACGACGCCCCGGAGCTGCTCGAACACCTGACGGCGATCGAGGCGTGCCACTCGATCGCGGGAGATGCGAGCTACATGCTGTTCGTCCGTGTCGCGACGCCGCGCCACCTCGAGGAGCTCGTCCGCGACATCCGCCTCGCTGCGAACGTCAACACCCGGACGACGGTCGTGCTGCAGACGTACTACGAGCACCGGCCGCTCGTCACGGTCGCCGAGGGATAGCGCGCGCCGAGCGGAGCGCGGTACGGTGACCACAACCGACGCACAGGAGCACCGATGTCCTTCCAGGCATACCTCGACAAGGTCGAGACCCAGACCGGACTCACCCCGCGGCAGTTCATCGAACTCGCGAAAGAGAACGGCTTCGACGAGACGACGAAGTCCACCGTCGTCCTCAACTGGCTCAAGGAGGAGTACTCCCTCGGCCACGGGCACGCTCAGGCCATGGTGCACGTGATTCTCAAGGGGCCGAAGATCGGCGACAAGCACGTCGGCACGGGCGGCGCGCACGGCGACAAGAGCGACACGCTGTGGCTGGACGGCAAGGACTCGAACCCGAACCCCTGACCGGCCGGAAAAGGCGCGGCCAGTAGGATTCCCTCCGTGGCAGCATCGACCCAGCGCAAGAAGAAGAGCCGGCCCTCGTCGCGGAAGCCCGTGCGGGCGAGCGGCAACCCCGCGAAGAAGCCGATCGTCGAAGCGGGCCCCATCACGGCTCGGGACTGGATCGGCGCTGCGCGCCTGCGGACCCTTCCGCTCGCGATCGCCCCGGTGGTCATCGGCACGGGCGCTGCCCGCAGCACCGGACCCGAGTTCCACTGGGTCATCGCCCTCGCCTGTCTCGCCGTCGCCGTGCTGCTGCAGATCGGCGTGAACTTCACGAACGACTACAGTGACGGCATCCGCGGCACGGATGCCGTGCGAGTCGGCCCGGCGCGACTCACCGCCTCCGGGCGTGTGAAGCCGCGCACCGTGCTGGTCATCGGACTGGTCTTCTTCGCTCTCGCTGCGGCCGTCGGCGTCGCGATCGTCGTCCGCACGGAGCAGTGGTGGATGCTGGCGGTCGGCGCCGCGTGTATCGTCGCGGCCTGGTTCTACACCGGCGGCAAGCGCCCCTACGGCTACTTCGGGCTGGGCGAGGTCTTCGTCTTCGTGTTCTTCGGGCTCGTCGCGACGCTCGGAACCACGTGGGTGCAGGTCTTCCAGCTCCCGCAGCAGGCGTGGCTCGGCGCGATCGCGGCCGGACTCTTCGCCTGCGCGGTGCTGCTCGCCAACAACCTTCGTGACATCGATCAGGACCGCCTCGTCGGCAAGCGCACGCTCACGGTGCTGATCGGCCGTCGCCCCACGCAGGTGCTCTTCACGCTCTTCGTGCTGGCGCCCTTCGGCATCCTGGTCTTCCTCGCGCTGCTGTACCCGATCGCGTGGATCGGCGTGCTCGCACTGCTCGCGGGGCTGCCGGCGATCCTCATCGTGTGGACGTATCGCCAGCCGAAGGAGCTCGTGATCGCCCTCGCGCTGACGTCGCTCACGGCGCTGCTCTACGCGGGCGCGCTGTTCTGGGCCTTCGCGGGCTGACGCCGAGACGCGTCAGGGGTGGTCTGACCCGTCGACCGCGGCGTCCTCGACATCCGCGTCGGCCTGACCGGCCACCGGGCGCCCCTCTCGGCGCTCGTGGATGCGCGCCGAGGCGTCGGACAGCGGAGTCCGCAGGAAGATCATCGAGATGCTGGCCCCGATGAGCGCGGCGAAGATCGCGGCGAGCCACCAGAACTCGCGGAAGATCGGGAAGAAGAACCACATCACGGCGAGCGGGACGAGGAACGCCAGCAGCCGCAGCACGGTGTAGACGAGGAGAGGGGCGGGCTTCTTCACCAGGACAGTCTACGTTCGGGTGTCCAGCAGCAGGCTGGGAGTGGGGCCGTCAGAGATCGAGGGACGCGAGGGGGATGCCGCGCACGACGCGCTTCCACGGGTGTTCGCCGAGGGTCCACAGGTAGCCGGCGTCGAGGTCGAGGGCGAGGTCCTCGCACCCGACGGGCAGCGGGACGGCGCTCCGCTTCAGACCGTCGAGGGGTCCGGTCCAGAGCGCGCCGGGGCGGAGCAGATCGGACTGCGAGACGAAGGAGCGCTCGCCCCAGCGCACCGCACCCTGCATACGCGGGATGCCGGGAGCTGCGCGCTCGATCTCGGTGAAGCCGCCGCCGTCTCCTTCGGGCAGCGAGAACTCGCCGATCCTGCCGCTGTCGTCCCTCCGGTACTCGCCGATCAGCACGCGCGGCAGCGGCGACCCGTCGGTGTCGAACACCCGGCCGATGTACGAGCAGCGCAGCGCGACCGGGTGCACGCGGGTGCGCACCGCGACCAGCGCCGTGACGCGCGGACCGCACCGCGTCGACCCGGCCAGCCGCCGAGCGAGGGCTCCGCGTATCCGGCGCACCCGCGCGAGGTCGAACTCCCAGATGCCGTCGCGGGTGGCGGCGACGAACAGTCGGTCGCCGAACCACGCAAGGCCGCCGGCGTGGATCGGCGCGGGCTGCAGTTCGCCGCCCTCCTCGACGGCGAGCAGCACGTCGAGGTGGCGCGAGCGGTCGAGGTCGACGAGTGCGACGCGCGAAGCGAGATGGTGCCCGTCGAGGCGCTGCCGGAACCAGCTGACGGCGAGGGTGCGCCGACCGTGCCACACCCCGAGGTCGACGCCCTGCGGATACCACCGCCTGGTCCACGAGCGGGCGGTCAGCCACCGCAGGTCGATCGCGTCGCGACGCTTCTGCCGCACGGGGCGCCACGTGGTTCCGAACGGCCAGAGCATCTCCCCATCGTCGCCGATCCAGCACTCGGGCGCGAATGCGAGAGGGCGCGTCGCGCCGGGTCACCGCCCGTTCACCTGGGCGTCGCCGTCCGGCAACGAGAGCCTGCGACCATTCCGGGACCGTCCACCCCGGGAGTTCCGTGCGCACACCGCTCGTCACCGTCATCCTTCCTGCGAAGGACGCAGGCGCGTACATCGGCACGACGCTGGAGACGCTGACCCGACAGTTCGACGACCCGGCGGCGCTGCAGCTCGTCGCGATCGATGACGGCTCCCGCGACGACACCGGGGCGATCATGCGCACCTACGCCGAACGGATGCCGCGCGCCACCGTCATCTTCAACCCGCGCCCCCGCGGCCTGGCGAGCGCGCGAAATCAGGGGCTCGCCGAGGTCGAGGGAGACGCGTTCTGCTTCCTCGACGGCGACGACTGGATGCAGCCGCGGCGCCTCGAGGTGCTGGCGCGCCGGCTGCGCGAGCTCGACTGCGATGTCGTGCGCACCGACCACGTGACCGTGCGCGACGGGGTGCGCGCGCTGGTCAGGGCGCCGCACCCGTGGCGGGAGCAGGTCCAGTCGCCGCGCGATGCGATCCTGCCCGAAGACGAGCCGACGATGGTCGACTACCCCTTCGCCTGGGCGGGGATGCTGCACCGCCGCGTGCTCGACGAGGGCCTCGCCGGTTTCACCCCCGGGCTCTTCACGGCAGAGGACCGCCCATGGATCTGGCGTCTCCACCTGCAGGCGAGGTCGTTCGCGGTGGTCGACGCACCTGCGCTGCTCTATCGCCGCGGGGTGTCGACGTCGCTCACCCAGGTGCGCGATCGGCGCCAGCTCGACTTCGTGAGGGCGATGGACGAGGTGCTCGACATCGTGAGCGCGGATGCCGAGGCCGAGCGCTTCCTGCCGAAGGCGGTGTGGACGCTGCTCGCTCTCAGCTCGCGCCACCTCGTCCGCGCACGGCGGATGACGCCGGGGCTGCGCGCGGAGATGCGCTCCGGCATCCGCGGACTGCTCGCGCGACTGCCCTCGGTCGAATCGGATGCCGTGCTCGGCCGCCTCGACGGTCCGCGGCGCCGGGTGCTCGCATCGCTCCTGCGCTCGGTCGAGTCGGCGGCATGACGCAGCTGTTCGCGCTGCACAGCGCCTACGCCCTCTCGACGGCGGTCGCCGCGCTCGACGCGGGTCTGCTCGGCGACGATGACGACCGGGTGCTCGTTCCCTT
The DNA here is from genome assembly GCF_002362255.1 of Microbacterium sp. SZ1. Taxonomy (GTDB): domain Bacteria; phylum Actinomycetota; class Actinomycetes; order Actinomycetales; family Microbacteriaceae; genus Microbacterium. Next base: position 44,070 of record NZ_LPVV01000023.1, read on the forward strand.
CGTCTCCGCGCGGGTGCCGGAGACCACCGTCGGCATCCTCGACGACCCGGCGCTCGCGACACTGCGCGCACGGTTCGACCGCATCGAGGATCTCGACGCGCTGCTGGGGCCGCTGCATCCGAGCGCCTGGAAGCCGGAGAAGGCCGAGCTGACGGTGCTCGAACGGCTGCTCACCCGGGCCTGGGGGCTCGACGGCGACGACCTCGAGATCCTCGTGCAGAGCCCCCAGGTCGCGCCCGCGCTGACGCTGATGCGGCTCTTCCCCCGGGCGCGCATCACGATCGTGGGGGACGGGCTGATGACGTACTCGCCGCTGCGAGTGAGGCTGCCCCACACGATCACCGCGCGTATCGGCCGGGTCGTGTACGCCGACGTCGTCCCCGGTGTCACGCCGTTGGCGGCCTCGCCACGTGCGACCGTCGTGCCCGTCTCGGCCGAGGCCTTCCGTCGTGTGCTGCTCGAGGCGGCTCCGGCGGACGCGGGGGCCGATCGAGGCGACGGCGAGACGGTGCTCGTGCTCGGTCAGTACCTCGCCGCCCTGGGGCTCCTCTCCGACGCCGAGGAGGTCGCCCAGCAGCGGCAGATGATCGATCTCGCGGCACGGCGGCGACCGAGCCGGATCGTGTTCAAACCGCATCCCTCCGCTCCGCCCCGGGTGACCGATGCGCTGCGCGAGCACGCGCGGTCGTCGTCCGTGGAGTTCGTCGAGTACCGCGGCGGACTGTCGGCGGAGGTGCTCGCGGAACGGCTCGACGCACGCACCGTGATCGCCGGTTTCTCGACCGCGCTGCCGACCGTGCAGAGCGCCTTCGGTCGCGAGATCGACGCGGTCGGCACCGACGCCCTGCTGCGCCGTCTCACCCCGTTCGAGAACAGCAACCGCGTCCCCGCGACGATCGTCGACGTGCTCACCCGCACGGACTCGGCGTATCGGGAGCCGGCGCAGCTGCAGCTGCTCGTCGACGCGGTGGGCTACGCCATGCAGCCGCTCGTCGCTGCGCACCTGCGCCCGCGGGCGGAAGCGCTGCTGCGCGGCATCCGCCCCGTCGATCGCGATCGCTACTTCTCGCCGCAGCGTCTGGCCGAACTGCGCCTCCCCGGAGCGCCGCCGCCGACCCTGGCGGATCGCGCGCTGCGGCCGGCGGGCGGCGTCGGACGGGTGGAGGAGCTTCGGCTCACCGCACTGGGCGCTCGGCGCCGCATCGGACGCGCCTGGCGCGTCCTGAGAGGACGATGACGATGCCGAATCCTGCGACGACGACCGGGCGCGCGGTCGCGATCATCCCGGCCCGGGGCGGATCCAAGGGCGTGCCACGCAAGAACGTGCAGCGCGTGGGCGGAGTGCCGCTCATCGAGCGCGCGGTGCGCAGCGCGCTCGCCGCCGAGGGCATCGACCTCGTGGTCGTGTCGACCGACGACGCCGAGATCGCGGCGGTCGCGTCGGCCGCGGGAGCGGTCGTCGTGCGGCGACCGGACGAGCTCTCGGGCGACACCGCGTCGTCGGAGAGCGCGATCCTCCACGCTCTCGACGAGATCGAAGCGGCCGGGGAGCGGGTCGAGGTCGTGGCGTTCCTGCAGGCCACGTCGCCGTTCATCTCCTCCCAGGCGCTCGCCGGCGCCGTGCGCGAGGTGCGGGACGACCGCGCCGACAGCGTGTTCTCGGCGTTCGAGACGTACGGGTTCCTCTGGGCACGCACGGGCGACGACGCGGCGGTGGCGATCAACCATGAGGCGGGGCATCGCCCGCGGCGCCAGGACCGCGAGCCGCACTACCTCGAGACCGGGGCGTTCTACGTCTTCCGGGCGGATGGGTTCCGCGAGGCGCGGCACCGGTTCTTCGGTCGCATCCGCATCGCCGAGGTGCCCGAGTGGTCGGCCATCGAGATCGACGACGCGCAGCAGCTCGAGATCGCCCGCGCGCTCGCCGCCCTGCACGAGACGCCGGAGCGGATTCCGGTGCGCGCCGTGGTGACCGACTTCGACGGAGTGCACACCGATGACACCGCGAGCGTGGATGCCGACGGCGTCGAGCGGGTCAGGGTGAGCCGAGAGGACGGCATGGGGGTGTCGCTGCTGCGCAGGGCCGGCATCCCGATGCTCATCCTCTCCACCGAGGTGAACGCGGTGGTGCGGGCCAGGGCCGAGAAGCTCCGGGTCCCGGTGCTGCACGGCATCGAAGACAAGGAGTCGGCGCTGCGCGGGTGGGCCGAGGAGAACGGCATCGCGCTCGACGAGATCGCCTACCTCGGCAACGACGTGAACGATCTCCCCGCGATGCGGATCGTCGGCTGGCCGGTCGCGGTCGCGAACGCGCATCCGCGGGCGCTCGCCGAGGCGCGGGTCGTGCTGACGCGGCGAGGCGGTCGCGGTGCGGTGCGCGAGCTCGTCGAACGGGTGTTGCCCGCCTGACGGGTGCCGGTAACCGTCCTGTCGCGCGGTGTTCACTCTCGGCGCGTACCCAGGAGGGAAGGCCATTCGACGACCGGAGGAACCATGACTGTCAGCATCGGATCGCGCGTCATCGGAGGCGGTCGTCCCGCCTACGTCATCGCCGAGATCGGCCTGAACCACAACGGCGACGTCGACATCGCCAAGCGCCTCATCGACGTCGCGGCGAAGGCCGGCGCGGATGCCGTGAAGTTCCAGAAGCGCACGCCGGAGATCTCGACGCCCGAGCACATGCGCGACGTGATGCGCGAGACGCCGTGGGGCACGATGACCTACTTCGAGTACCGCCATCGCATCGAGTTCGGCCGAGACGAGTACGTCGAGATCGGCGACCATGCCACGATGCTCGGCCTCGACTGGTTCGCCTCGCCGTGGGACGTGCCGAGCGTGGAGTTCCTCGAAGACCTGAACGTCGTCGCGCACAAGGTCGCGTCGGCGAGCCTCACCGACACCGAGCTGCTCGTCGCGCTGCGCGAGACCGGCAAGCCGATCATCCTGTCGACCGGGATGTCGACCATGGAGCAGATCGATCGTGCGCTCGACACCCTGGGCACCGACCGGGTCGTTCTCATGCACGCCACGTCGACCTACCCGCTGGAGCCCGAGGAGGCGAACCTGCGGATGATCGCCACGCTGCGCGACCGGTACGCAGGCGTCCCCGTGGGGTACTCGGGTCACGAGCGCGGTCTGCAGATCTCGCTCGCCGCCGTCGCGCTCGGTGCCGTCGCGGTCGAGCGCCACATCACTCTCGACCGCACGATGTGGGGATCCGACCACGCCGCGTCCCTCGAGCCGACCGGTCTCGAGCACCTCGTGCGCGACATCCGCGTGATCGAGAAGGCGCTCGGCGACGGCGTCAAGCGCGTGTTCGACAGCGAGCGCGCCCCGATGGCCAAGCTGCGCCGCGTCCCGGCATGAGCGGAGCCGCGGGCGTGAGCGTGCGCGGGGCGCTGCGGGTCGTCGCGATCGCCGACGCCGATTCGTTCGTGAAGTGGTCGGCATCTCTGCTGGGCGGCGTGGACGGAATCCATCGCCATCTGCTCGTCGTGCGGACGCCGCTCACCGCCAGCGCCCAGCAGCAGCGCGCAGCACTGGCAGGTACCGGGATGCAGGAGCACGAGGTGACGCGCCTCGGCTTCGCTGCCGTGCAGGCGTGGCTCGATGGGCAGCGGCCGGACGTCGTGCTGCTCGCCGGGCGGGGCCCGTTCGTCCGGCTCCTCGGACGCGTGATCGATCGGCTCTCCCGCCGACCGGTGGTCGTGGCGGGCCTTCCTGGAATGGCCATCCCGGCGCAGCGCGGCGCGCTCGACTACCGCCGTCATGCCGACCTGTTGGTCGTGCACTCCCACCGCGAGGAGCGCGCATTCGCCGAGCTCGGGCGACGCATCGGGGTCGAGATGCCGACGGCGCTCGCGACGCTGCCGTTCGCACGGCCTCGATCACGGATGCTGGCGCACGACCGCGCACGCGTGCTCGCCGCCGGAACGGCCCGGCCCGGGAGCACCCTGCTCGCCGACCGGCCGTCCGGGGTCGAGCCCCGTGCGAAGCGCGAGCCGGCCACCGACATCGTCTTCGCCGCGCAGGCCCTCGTGCCGACCGCACGGGAGGAGCGGGCCGAGATCGTCGCCACCCTCGTTCGGGCCGCAGAGGCCGACCCCGAGCGTCGCGTCGTGGTCAAGCTGCGCTCGCGGCCGGGAGAGTCCGAGACCCACCTCGAGCGCGACCCGTACCTCGACCTGCTGCCTGATCGGCGTCCGGCCAACCTGGTCGTGTCATACGACTCGATGGCGCAGGCGCTGTCGACGGCGGCGGGTCTCGTCACCGTCAGCTCGACCGCCGCCGTCGAGGCGGTGGCCCTCGGCATCCCCGTCATCGCCCTCGACTCCTTCGGGGTCAGCAAGAGCCTGTTGAACACGGTCTTCGTCGGCAGCGGACTGCTGGGCGGACGCAGCGAGGTCGTGGCAGGGCGATTCCGGCATCCGCACCCCGACTGGCTGCGCGACAACTACTTCCACCCGGCGTCGGAGTCCACGTGGTGGAGCCGCGTCGAGGAGCTCGTGGCGCAGCGCCGCGCTGATCGGCTGCCGGCCCGCACGGTGCCTGCACCCCGCGGAGGAGCGCTGCACGAGGCCTGGCATCGCGCGAGCGTGCTCGGCCGGGAGGACCGCTCGGTGAGCGGCACGGCGGCGCTCGCGCTCGGCGTGCCGGCGACCGCCGCGCTCGCCCGCCTACGACGAGGACGCACGCCGTCGGCAGGCGGCACCTGGGCAGACGCCTCGACCGACTTCACGCTCGAACCCAACCCGTTCCACGACTCGATCCGCCGCTGAGTCGGGTTCGGGTGCCCTGAGGCGGAAAACCAAGACAGGCACGGCGCGCCGCCCGGCGTCAGCGACCCGACGCCAGGATCGACGGCGGGTTCGCATCGTTCCACCGCTGAAAGGTCTGCATGAGCCAGAACCACGCGAACAGCAGCAGCGCGACGATCTCGCCGATCAGCACGGCGGGCGTCTCGCCGAACACCTGGCGGAACAGCACCGCCGCCGCGAGGAACAGCAGGTCGACGATGAGCAGACCCGCGATCCAGCGGTAGATCGAGCGCTGGCGGGGCGTGGGCGGGGTCTCGCCGGGTTCGAGCGGCCCTCCCGCGTAGAGGATCGGCACGGCCGAGAACACGCCGAAGAACGCGAGCGTGACCACGAAGTGGATGCTGTGCACGGGCCAGAAGTTGAAGGGGAAGCTCTGGTTCAGGGAGGGGAGGAACGCGAGTGCCGTCACGACGGATGCCGTCGCGAGCGCGATGACCGACACGAGCACCGCCGAGCGGTTCGGCGTGCGCGTGCGGACCCGGATGACCGCCGTCACGATCACCGTCGCGACGACGACGATCGCGTACGCGGCGACACCGGCCTTCGCCGACTCCAGGGCTCCGGCCGGAACGCACTCCGTCGCGGAGGGGCACGGAAGGTGGTCCTGTGCCCGGGTGTCGGCGATCCCCGTCGGGACGATGGCGATCAGCGGTGCGAAGACGGCGCAGATGTCGAGCAGCGTCGTCGCGCGGTTGCGGCCGGACAGTGCGAGGAGCGCGACGGATGCCGCGATGAGCGCGCCCGTGAAGACGTCGCGCACGGGCGTGTGATACGCGTGACTGATCGACGGCAGCGGGTGCCACCCGAACTGGAGCGGCTGCCAGATCACGACGACGCTCTGCAGCGAGACGGCGACCAGCAGGGCGAAGACGACGAGAACGAGGGCGAGGCGCAGGTACCGGTGGGTTCTCTGGCCGGTCGTGGTGGAGACGTCGTCGGCGGCCATGCCCGTGACGCTACACCGAACCCGCCGACGCCGACCGCACCGGTCCGAATGTCTGCGGATGACGGATGCCGTCACGCGGCGACACGCGGAGTAAATCCCGGCAACGATGCTGGTGCCGCCTGCCGCCGCCGGGTAACGTCGACCCCATCGCGGCGATCCGGGCGGTCCCGGGCCTCAGCTCATACCTGACGGCGTTGCGGGTTCGACTCCCGCCGTCGCGTCCACATCTTCAGGATCGGCGAGAAAGCCGCTTCTCGATCGGATCCCACCCGCCCTCGAGCACGGCGAATCCGGCGTCCAGTGTCGCGAGCTGGTCGTCGCTGTCGGTCACGAGCAGCTGCATCTGCAGCACGAAGCGCGCGAACACGCGGATCTCGGCCGTCGGTGCATCGAGGCCCAGCTCATCGGCGATGGCGTCGGCGAGAGCATCCTCGTGGCGCAGCCACATCTTGGCGGCGTAGTCGCGCAGTGCGGGAGTCTCGTTGAGGAAGCGCATGAAGGTGCGCGCCACGTCCTCGCCGTGCTCGTCCAGATTCAGGCCGATCTCGCCGCGGTAGAAATCGTGGATCGCCCGGCTGATCGTCACGCCCTCCGCCCGGTCGCGGACGGCGGCGACGAGGCGGTCGCGCTGCTCGTCGTCCTCGTCGAAGACGAGAGCCTCCTTCTGCGGGAAGTGGGCGAACACGGTCGTGGGGGAGACGTCGGCGGCGTCGGCAACCTCCCGGATGCTGACGTTGTCGAATCCGCGCTCCAGGAACATCATCGTCGCCACGTCGGAGATGGTCTTGCGGGTCGCGGCCTTCTTGCGTTCGCGGCGGCCCACCGGCTCGGCAGTCGTCATGTCATGAGCTTATCGCGAACCCAGTACAAAAGTGGCTTGACACCAAAACTGGTATGGATACAGTTACGGAGTGACTTCACCCAACACGTCTGCGCGCGGCGGAACGCGCGCCTGGATCATGCTCGTCGTCCTGACGATGCTCACCGTAATCGGCATGACCGTCGTCCTCCCCGTGCTGCCCTTCGTCGTGCTGCAGTACGTCACCCACGAGCACGATCTCGCTCTCTGGGTCGGCGTGCTGGAGGCCGTCAACGGGCTCTGCGCGTTCCTCGTCGCCCCGTTCCTCGGTCGCCTCTCCGATCGATTCGGCCGTCGCCCGATCATCATCGCCGCCGCGTTCGGCACCGCCTTCTCGATGGCGCTGTTCGGCATCGGCGGCGCGATCTGGGTGCTCGTGCTCGCCCGCGTCGTCCAGGGCCTCACGGCCGGCGACCTGCCGGCGCTCTTCGCCTACCTCGCCGACATCACGCCGCCGGAGAAGAGGGCTCAGCGCTTCGGGCTGCTCGGAGCGCTGTCCGGCATCGGCACGATGCTCGGCCCGGCGATCGGCGGTCTCCTCGCGGCGGTGAGCCTGCAGCTGCCCGTGTTCCTCACGGCGGCCGTGTCACTCGTGATCGCGATCCTCAGCCTGTTCCTCCTGCCCGAGAGCCTGAAGCCCGAGAACCGCATCTCCACGATCCGCGCGCGGGACGTGCAGCCCTTCGCCGTCTTCAGGAACGCGTTCGCCAGGAAGGAGCTGCGCGCTCTTATGATCGGCTTCGGTCTGCTGGCCCTGCCGTTCGGGTTCTTCGTGAACAACTTCAGCGTGCTCGCGCTCGACTCGATCCAGTGGGGACCGACGCAGATCGGTCTCCTCACCGCCGGCGTCGGCATCATCGACATCCTGATCCAGGGCGTGCTGCTCGGCATCCTGCTCCCGCGCATCGGCGAGAGGGGCGTGATCGTGAGCGGAATCGTCGCGCAGATGGTCGGGCTCGCCGGCCTCGCGATCGTGGCGTCCGTCCTCTATCAGCCCTGGGTGTTCATCGTCGGTGCGCTGCTGCTGGCGGCCGGTCAGGGTGCCTCGCAGGCCGCGATGGACGGCGCGATGTCGAACGCGGTCGGCGACGACGAGCAGGGCTGGCTCGGCGGGGCGACGCAGTCGCTCAACGCCGCCATGAGCACCGTCGCCCCGCTCATCGCCGCCGCGCTCTACACGACCGTCAGCCACGCGGCGCCGTACTGGCTCGGCGTCGGGCTCATGGTCGTCGCGGGGGTCGTCGTCAGCCGCGCGCACATCGCGAACACCGCGAAGAGGGACGCAGGTCCTGTCAATGGCGCCGAGCGCGCCGCCGCGACGGAACCCGCGCCCGCGCAGGTCCGCTGAGGCGCGGGGCGGCGCCTATGCGGTCCGCCAGCTGTGGTCCGTGATCGCCGCCCCCGCCTGCGGGCCCATCTGCAGCATCCCTCCGTCGATCGCGATCGAGGCCCCGGAGATGTACGCCGCCTCCGGTGACGCGAGGAAGGCGATGAGCGCGGCGACCTCGCGGGCGTCGCCCGGACGCCCGAGCGGGATGCCGGGACGATCGACCGTGTGCGGGTCGACGTCCTCGTTGCCGGTCATCGGCGTCGCGATCTCGCCCGGCGCGACGCTCACGGCGCTGATGCCATGTGCGCCGAGCTCGAGGGCGAGATTCTTCATGAGGCCGCCGAGGCCGTGCTTGGCGGCGTCGTAGGCGCTGGCCCCGACCATCGGCTGGTGCTCGTGCACGCTCGTCACCGAGATCAGGCGCCCGCCGTGGCCGGCGGCGACCATCGCCCTCGCCGCACGCTGCAGGCACACGAACGCGCCGGTGAGGTCGGTGTCGAGGACGCGGTTCCAGTCGTCGAGCGACAGGTCGAGGAAGCCGGTGCTCGCGCCGGTGCCCGCGTTGTTCACGAACACGTCGACGCCTCCGAGCTCGGCGATCAGTCCGTCGATCACGTCGCCGCACGCCGGGATGTCGGAGACGTCGAGCTGCGTCACCACCGCCCGTGCCCCATGCGCGCGCACTTCGGCCGCCGTCTCCTCTGCCCCCGCCTGGTCGGAGTGCCAGGTGATGCCGACGTCGATCCCCGCGGCGGCGAGGGCGACCGCTGCCGCCCGTCCGATCCCGGAATCCGCCGCCGTCACGATCGCTCGTCGTGCCTCTGCCTCGATGCCCGTGCTCATGGTCCTGCTCCTTCGCTCGTCGGTGGTTGCGGTCGACGGTACGAGCACCCCGCGCTGTCGCCGAACGGGTTGACCGCCGACGGATGCGGCGCTAGCGGGCGGCGAGCGGGAAGATGGATGCCATGGCCGCACCGCTCCGCCCCGGCCTCCGCGTCACGTCGGGGCTCACGATCCCCGACGCCGAGCTGGCGTGGCGGTTCTCGCGGTCGTCGGGCCCGGGAGGTCAAGGAGTGAACACGGCGGACTCCCGCGTCGAGCTCAGCTGGGACGTCGCGTGCAGCGCGGTGCTCACGCCTGAGCAGCGCGCGCGGCTGCTCGATCGGCTCGCCTCGCGGCTCGTCGGCGGAGTCGTCACGATCGCGGCATCCGAGCACCGTGCACAGCTGCGCAACAGGGATGCCGCGCGTGAGCGTCTCGCGGCCCTCGTCGCCGCCGCGCTCCGTCCTCCGGCTCCGCCGCGGCGCGACACGAAGCCGACCCGCGGCTCGAAGGAGCGCCGTCTGGCGGCGAAGCGCCGGCGCACCGACGTGAAGCAGCTGCGGCAGAGACCCCGCGACGTCTGACTCGCGTCGCAGTCGTGCGCCCGCGTCGCAGGATCAGGCCGAGGACCTGCGACGCACGAGTACATCGGCGACGAGAGGGCCGCGCCGTCAGTCCTTCCGGCCTCCTCGGACGAGTTCGAGACCCGCACCGGCGAACTGCCGCAGCGTGGCGTCGGGGAGGAACGCGCGGGTGAGAGCCGGTCCGATCGCGGCGAGGTCGCTCTCGTCGCGGAACAGCAGGTACATGGTCTCGTAGCGGGGGTGGAACTTCTGCTTGAACCGGTGCAGCGATCCGAAGCCGTACACGGGTTCGAGTGCCTCCGCGAGGCGGTCGCTGAGCGTCGCGATCATCCCGGCGTCCGGTGGGTAGTCATGAGCGAGCGGAGCGCCGGAGAGCGACATGAGCTGCGCCCCCTCGTCGGAGAACTGCCTGGCCGACGATCCGATGAGGAACTCCATGACCGGTCCGAACCCGCCGTCGCGGCGACGCATGAGGTCGAGCGTCCAGCCGCGCACGACTCCACCCTCGCCGTACACCGGCAGCCACGACAGGAATCCGTCGACGTCGCCGTTCGGGGCGAGCGCCAGGGCGAGCCGCACTTCGGGGTCCTCGGCCTCCTCCAGCGTGCCGAGCGTGAAGCGCATCTCCGGCAGGTCCTTGTCGCCGACCCAGGCCTCGGAGATCGCCCGCACCTGCTGCTGCACGCCCCATGGCTCGGCTTTGAGGTGCGTCATCCGGAAGGTCATCTCCTCGCGGCCGGCCCTGTTCAGCGAGCTGCGCACCGAGTTCCAGCGCTTGCCCGTGAACTCCAGGCCCGGCAGGTCGACGATCGTGTCGTCGGCGACCACGAGATCCCGCCATCCGGCCGGCACGGCCGCGCGCGTCGCGTCGTCGGCGCTGAAGAAGCACGGCACGAGTCCGGCCTGCTCGGCGCTGCGGATGAAGTCCGCGACCGCCTCGGGCCGGCTCTCGGCCGGGCCGATCGGATCCGCGAGGGCGAGCGCGACCCCGGCGCGCCGCTGATAGGCGACGATGCCGCCGCCGGCGACCCGGGCGTAGCTGTTGCCCTCCCAGGTCGTCATCCACGAGAGCGTGCCTCCGCCGTGCGCACGCAGTGCGGTCTTCACGTCGTCGACGGTCGGCGCGGGCTGGATGCCGAGCAGCGAGCGGCGCCGCGAGCGGAAGGCCCGCCGCACGCCGATCAGGTACGCCAGCATGATGACCCAGAGGAACCCGTTCGCGAGGGCGAGCTCGGTCTCGCCGTCCCACCGGAAGTCGACCTGAGCCTGACTGAACACCGTGATGAGGGTCAGCACGAGCGCGGCGACGAGCACGTTGAACAGGCCGAGCAGGATCGCGAGCACCCAGGCGAACCGGCGCCCGCGTCGCAGACCGTTCACGAGCACGAGGATCACGACGAGGTCGATCGCGAGGTCGATGAACCCGCCAGAGATGGGTTCAGTCGGCCCGAACGGGCCATCGGTCGCGATCAGCGTCGTGATGATCTCCACCGCGCCCAGCACGAGGATCGCCACGACCGCGATGAGACGCTGCTCGCGCACGGTCGTGCGGGCCACGCGCAGGGAGCGATCGACCACGAGGATCAGGAGCACGGCGAGCAGGTGCTCGAGATCGGCGACCTTGCCCCAGAACAGCATCGCGATGAAGACGAAGCCGAGCAGGATGAGCCAGCCGCGCACTCGCCACGGCGGGCGGAACAGTCCGACGGCCGCCGCGATGCACGCCATCGTGCCACCAGAGGCGCCGACATCGAGAGCCTGAGCCTGGGTGCTCGCCCATGCCCACGGGAACTGCGACAGCACGAACAGCAGCAGCGCGGTGGCGAGGACCGCGAAGAGCTGGCCGATCCAGTAGTAGGCGAGCGCGACCCGGCTGCCTCGGCGGAACTCCAGGTACGCCATGCCCCAGAAGCCGGCGATCGTGAACACGTACACCCACGGCTCATTGACGAAGAACGTGCCCGTCAACGGCGTCCACCACTTGCCCTCGGCGAGGTTCGGCAGACCGTAGGCGACGGTTCCGAACAGGGCGGAGTCCTCGAACGGACGCCACAGCCCCTGCGACACGACTCCTACCGCGAGGATCAGCCCCACCATCGTCAGCGTGGCGGGAATGCGGCGCACGACGGACAGAACGGGATGCAGAGTGCGGCGCGCCTCGGTCATGCGCTCAGCGTAGCGACGGAGGGGCGGCCGGGGGAGGGTGTTCCCGGTCCCTTGTCTGCGAGGACTCCGCCGCGTTGGATGGAGGCATGACCTCCCGCGACCGCGAGCCTCGCCCCACACGACGTCGCGCGCTCGCCGTGGCGGTGACGGCATCCGTGCTTCTGCTGGCCGCCTGCGCAGCCGACCCTCGTCCGGCGTCGACCGCTGCCGCCGACACGGTCGCCGAGGGACTCGACGCCCCCTGGTCCGTCGCGTTCCACGAGGGCATCGCGCTGGTGAGCGAACGCGACAGCGCGCGCATCCTGGAGCTCGGCGACGACGGACCTCGCGAGGTCGGCACGGTCGACGGCGTGGTCGCGGGCGGTGAGGGAGGGCTCCTCGGGCTGGCCGTGCAAGACGGCGACCTTTTCACGTACTTCACGGCCGACGACGGTAACCGGGTCGAGCGGCGCGAGATCCGCGGCAACCCAGGTGCCTTCGAACTCGGTCCCGCCACGACGGTGATCGACGGCATCCCGGCAGCGCGCACCCACAACGGCGGACGCATCGCCGTCGGACCGGACGGGATGCTGTACGTCGCCGTCGGCGACGCCGGCGACCGCGACAGCGCCCAGGGTCCGGATGCCCTGTCGGGGAAGATCCTGCGGCTCACGCCAGAAGGCGACGTGCCGGACGGCAACCCGTTCGACGACTCGCCGGTGTGGAGCCTCGGCCATCGGAACCCGCAGGGCATCGCATGGGATGCCGACGGCACGATGTACGCGAGCGAGTTCGGTCAGGACACGTGGGACGAGCTGAACGTCATCGAACCGGGCGGCAACTACGGGTGGCCCGAGGTCGAGGGCATCACCGAGGACGGCGACTTCATCGACCCGTTGCAGCAGTGGCAGCCGGATACCGCGAGTCCGAGCGGCATCGCGGTGGTCGGCACCGACCTCGTCATCGCGAACCTGCGCGGGGAACGGCTGCGGATCGTGCCGCTCGACGACCTCTCGACGAGCACCGAGCTGCTGCAGGGAGAGCTCGGCCGACTGCGAGACGTCGTACCGGCGCCGGGCGGCGAAGCCTGGGTCGTCACCAACAACACCGACGGGCGCGGGAGCCCCGGCGACGGCGACGACCGGATCGTGCGGATCGATCTCGACTGACTCCCGCAGCGCGCCCCGGTGTCCCCGGCGCGCGCCAAGATGGAAGAGCCCCCTCCGCCCTCTGACAAGGAGCCCGCATGAGCCTCGCCGCATCCTTCGACGCCATCGACGTCGATCACCTCCGACGGATCGGCGGCCTCAAGTGGTCGACGTTCCCCGACGCGGTGGGCGCGTTCGTCGCGGAGATGGACTTCGGGGTCGCCCCGGGCATCTCCCGGGCCGTGCATGCGGCGGTCGACCAGGGCCTGTTCGGGTACCTGCCGTCGTCCGTGTCCGACGAGATGTCGCAGGCGGCCGCCGAGTGGATGCGCGACGTCTACGGGTGGGTCGTCCCGGCATCCGACATCCACCCGATCGCCGACGTGATCCAGGGACTGAAGCTGGCGATGGAGCACTTCTCCCGTCCCGGCGCTCCCGTGATCGTGCCGACGCCCGCATACATGCCCTTCCTCACGGTGCCTCTCGCCGCGGGACGCGAGGTGATCCAGGTCCCGATGATCGTGACGGAGGGGCGGTACACGCTCGACCTCGACGGCATCGACGCAGCCTTCCGCGCCGGCGCCGACCTGCTGGTGCTCTGCAACCCGTACAACCCCGTGGGCCGCGTGTTCGACCGCGACGAGCTCTTGGCGGTCAGCGAGGTCGTCGAGCGCCACGGCGGACGGGTGTTCTCCGATGAGATCCACGCGCCGCTCGTCTACGCGCCGGAGGTGCACACGCCTTACGCCTCTGTTTCCCCGGTCACGGCAGGCCACACCGTGACCGCGACCTCCGCGTCGAAGGCCTGGAACCTCCCCGGCCTGAAGACTGCGCAGCTCATTCTCACCAACGACGCGGACCGCGCGACCTGGGAGCCGATCGGCCCCATGGAGTCCCACGGCGCGAGCAATCTCGGCGTGATCGCGAACACCGCCGCCTACCGCGACGACCGCGCCTGGCTCGCCGACGTCGTGCAGTACCTCGACGGCAACCGCCGCTTCCTCGGCGAGGCGCTCGCCGCACGCATCCCCGAGATCGCATACCGTGCTCCCGAGGGCACGTACATCGGCTGGCTCGACGCCAGGGCCCTGGACCTGGGGCCGAACCCGGCCGACTTCTTCCGCGAGCAGGCCGGCGTCGCGCTCACCGACGGATCGGCGACCGGCACAGCCGGTGTGGGTTTCATGCGGTTCGTGTTCGCGACATCCCGTCCGATCATCGAGCACGCCGTCGACCGCATGGCCGAGGCTCTTGCGAAGCGCTGACCGCCGGGGTCGCTAACGATCCGGCCTCGTTGTGCCCCGGTGCGACCGCGCCAGAGCCTCCGCCTTCTCGCGCGCCTAGACTGGATACGTGGCGAGACTGTTGATCGTAGGCGGCTTCCTGGCCGCCGTGTTCTGGGTGTTCAGCATCGTCGACTGCGCCGTGCAGCCGTCGACGCGGCACCGGGGCGTGCCCAAGGCCGCCTGGATCGCGATCGTCGTGCTCATCCCCGTCATCGGCGGCATCCTCTGGTTCACGATCGGCCGCCGCCGGGCGAACGACGCGGGCAGCATCCGCACGGTCGCGCCCGACGACGACCCGCAGTTCCTGCGCAGCATCAGCAAGAGCGAGCAGGACGCGCGCATCCGCCGTCTCGAGGAGGAGCTCGCGCGCCTCGAGGACGAGACCGACGACGGCGCCGCACCGGATCCGCGTCCGTGACCTCATCGCCGGCGATGGATGCCGCGGCATCCCTCATCGCGGAACTCGTCGGCCTCGGCGTCCGCGACGTCGTGCTCTCGCCCGGCTCCCGATCGCAGGCGCTGGCGCTCGCCGCGATACGCGCCGCCGACGACGGCGCGCTCCGTGTGCACGTGCGGATCGACGAACGCGTCGCAGGCTTCACCGCGCTGGGACTCGCGAGAGAGAGCGGCGTGCCAGCCGCGGTGATCTGCACCTCGGGTACCGCGGTCGCGAACCTGCTTCCGGCGACGCTCGAGGCGTTCCACGCGGGAGTGCCGCTGCTGCTGCTGACCGCCGATCGTCCGCCCGAGCTGCGCGGAGTCGGTGCCAATCAGGCGACGACCCAGCCCGGCATGTTCTCGCCGTGGGTGCGCGACGAGATCGACGCTCCGGTACCCGGAGACGGCGACTGGGCGGGACTCGGTGCCCGCGCGATCGCGATCGCGATGGGTGGGGATACCCCGCGCGCTCTGCCCGGCGTCGCCGGCCCCGTGCACCTGAACCTCCCGTCGCGCGATCCGCTGTCGGGCGAGCCGCCCGCGCTGCCACTGGTCCGGGGCGATGCGCCGCGGCCCACCGTCGGCGAGGTTCTCGTCGTCGAGCGCGGGCCGCGCACGGTCGTGATCGCCGGCGCAGACGCCGGGCCGGACGCCGAGGAGATCGCCCACGCGGGATCCTGGCCCCTCATCGCCGAGATCGTCAGCGGAGCGCGCTTCGGTCGACACCTCGTGCACGGGTACCGCGCGCTGCTCGACGAGCCGGAGCTCGGCGGCAGGATCGAGCGCGCGATCGTGCTCGGGCACCCGACGCTCAGCCGTGAGGTCGCGCGGCTGCTGTCCCGCTCCGACGTCGAGGTCGTGGCCGTGCGACGCGGCGGTGAGGAGCTCGACCTGAACGGTCGCACGATCCCGGTCGCGGCGGTGTCGGTGGCCGCGGGGGAGGCCGACCGCGACTGGCTCGGCGCGTGGCTGACGGCATCCGCGTCGCAGGTGGTCGACCTCAGCGAGAGAGCGCCCGACCAGACCGGTCTGTCCTCGGTCGATCCGTCGGCGCGTCGGGAGGCGATGCAGGCGGAGCTGGCGGCCGTCCGCCGCCCCCTCGACCGGGAGCTGCTCGTCGACGCGGTGTGGCGTGCGACGTGGCCGCACGATCGACTCGTCTTCGGATCTTCGCGTCTGGTGCGCGTCGCCGACTCGGTGCTCGGCGGCAAGAAGGTGCCGGTGCATGCGAACCGCGGACTCGCCGGGATCGACGGGACGATCGCGACCGCGACCGGCGTCGCTCTCGCGAGCCAGGCGGGCGGCGCGCCCGGCGTCACCCGGGTGCTGCTCGGCGACCTCGCCTTCCTGCACGACGTCGGCTCGCTTCTGCTGCCGCCTGACGAGCCCGAGCCGCGGCTGCAGGTGATCGTCGGCAACGACGGCGGCGGCACGATCTTCGACGGTCTCGAGGTCGCCGACACGGCGGGACGCGCTGCGCTCGACCGGGCCTTCTACACGCCGCACACCGTGCGGCTCGAACACCTCGCGCGTGCCTACGGCTGGGAGTACCAGCGCGTCACCACCCGTGCGGTGCTCGATCAGGCGCTCACGACCCCCGCCGGAGGGCGACAGCTGATCGAGGTGCCGCTGAGCCGGTGAGTCGCGACCTGCACAGCGTCCGCGGGCGGTGGCAGGATGAGCCACATGAACGCGCACTCCTGGTCCCGCACCCTGCAGGTGGGCGACGGCTTCCGCCTCGCCGACGTCGACCCCTCCAGCACTCCGGGGTATCACGGTGACAAGGCAGACGGGAGACGCGACCTCGCGGTGGGGCTCGACGAGCTGAACGACCTGCAGGAGCGTCTGTTCGCCGAGAGTCGGGTCGGCGTCGCGACCGACTCGGTGCTCCTGATCCTTCAGGCGATGGACTCGGCGGGCAAGGGCGGCATCGTGCGGCACGTCGTCGGCGGAGTCGACCCGCAGGGCGTCGCGCTCACGGCTTTCAAGGCGCCGACGCCCGACGAGCTCGAGCATGACTTCCTGTGGCGGGTCGAGCGCCGGCTGCCCGAGCCCGGCTTCATCGGGGTGTTCGACCGCTCGCACTACGAAGACGTGCTGATCGGTCGCGTGCGACAGCTCGCGCCGGCCGAGGAGATCGAACGCCGGTACGGCGCCATCAACGAGTTCGAAGCCCGCGTCGCGGCATCCGGAACCCGCATCGTGAAGGTCATGCTGCACATCTCGCCGGAGGAGCAGAAGTCGCGCCTCATGGAGCGGCTCGAGCGGCCAGACAAGCACTGGAAGTACAACCCGGGCGACGTCGACGAGCGGATGCTGTGGCCGCACTACATGGAGGCGTACCAGACCGTCTTCGACCGCACCTCCACGGAGGCCGCGCCCTGGCACGTGATCCCCGCCGACCACAAGTGGTACGCGCGCCTGGCCGTGCAGGAGCTGCTGCTCGACGCGCTGCAGCAGATCGACCCGCAGTGGCCTGCCGCCGACTTCGACGTCGAGGCCGAGAAGAAGCGCCTCGCCGCCAGCTGAGCGGCGATCTCAGGCCAGGGCGTCGACCAGCGGGCGGAACTTCACCCGCGTCTCCAGCAGCTCCGATTCCGGATCCGATCCCGCGACGATCCCCGCCCCGGCATACGCGGTGACGGCGATGCCCTCGTCGTCGGTCGTGAACTGCGCGCAGCGCAGAGCGATGGCCCACTCGCCGTTGCCGTGAGCGTCGACCCAGCCGACCGGACCGGCGTAGCGACCGCGATCGAAGGGCTCGAGCTCGCGGATCGCCGCGATCGCCGCGGGTGTCGGAGTGCCGGCGACCGCAGCCGTCGGGTGCAGAGCGCCGACGAGATCGAGCGACGATCCGCCCTCCGCCAGCTCGCCCTCCACGTCGGTCGCGAGGTGGAACAGGTTCGGCAGCTTCAGCAGGAACGGCTGCTCGCTCGCCGCCAGCGCCCGCATGTGCGGTCGCAGCGACGCGAGCACGCTCTGCACGGCGTACTGGTGCTCGTCGAGATCCTTCGTGCTGGACGCGAGATGAGCGGATGCCGCGGTGTCGGCGTCGGCATCCGCCCCACGTCCGATCGTTCCGGCCAGCACGCGGGCCGTGACGGTGCGCTGCTGCACGGTCACCAGCGTCTCGGGGCTCGCGCCGATCAGGCCGTCGACCGCGAACGCCCAGGTGTCGGGGTAGCCGGTCGAGAGAGCGCGCACCAGACGTCGCAGATCGGAGCCGGCCGGGATGCTGCCGGTGAGGTCGCGGGCGAGCACGACCTTGCTCAGCTCGCCGTCCGCGATGCGCGCGAGCGCGCCCCGCACGGAGTCCTGGTACCCCTGCGGGCTCTGCGCACCGGGCCCGACGGTGCCCGCCCAGTGCGGTCCGTACGGACGCGTGACGGCGTCCGCGGAGCGATCGTCCTCGGACGAGCGGATGCTGGTGAGCCACGTGCGGCCGCGGTGGCGCCCGATCACGAGCGCGGGAACGACGAGCACGCTGTCGGCGGCGGAGTCCTCGTCGAAGGCGAGAGCCCCGAAAGCGACGAGACCCGAACCGGGGAGGGAGAGCGGGTCGTCGACGTCGGCGACTGCGCTGACCTCGCGCCAGGCGTCGGCGATCGCGGCCGAGCGAGCACGACCCGTCCCCCCGGGAACGGTGATGGTCTGCACGACGTCGTCTCCGACCGCGACGATGCCGTCGCCGCGGCGCAGCCAGGCGAGCGGACGGGCGGGGTCGGCGTAGGCGAGGAGGTCTTCGATCGGGTCGATCTCTCGGGTCCGCACGACCAGCCTGCTGCTCACCCTCTCAGCCTAGTTCGGTCCATGGGCCCAGGGTCGCGCCCCTCGGCCTACGCTGAGCACATGAGTGATGCCCGTCCCGACCCCGGTGCCGAGATGATCTTCCAGTGGCGCAAGTGGGATGGGTCGCCGCACTGGCGTCACGACTGCGTGTACCTGGGCGCGGACGAGTGGGGCGACTGGATCGGCCAGCCCACCGGCTGGCCGAGCGTTCGGCCCGGCGCGTCGTTCATCGCGGAGACGCCCAACGTCACCCTTGTCCCGCGGCGCACCGATTTCGCGCTCACGGTGAATCGCGCGCACCCGAGGGGCATGCGCATCTACATCGACCTCGGGTGGGACGTGCGGTGGTCCGACGACCCCCTCCTCGCGACGGGCATCGACATGGACCTCGACGTCGTGCGCGTCGTGGGGGAACGGGGCACGTGGGTCGACGACCGTGACGAGTGGGCCGAGCACAGCGCGCAGTTCGGATATCCCGACGCTGTGCGGGAGCAGCTGGAAGCCCTCGCCCTCGACCTCGAGCAGCGGGTGCGGGCGCAGGTCGCTCCGTTCGACGACGCGACCGCGGATGCCTGGCTCGATCGGCTGGAGGCTCTGGGGCTCGCGCCCAGGCCTCGCGCCTAGACTGGACGCGTGACCCCGAACGATGACAACCGCGCCGACCTCGGCAAGGACCCCTCCCGCGTGAGCGGCATGTTCGATCAGGTCGCAGCGGGCTACGACCGGACGAACACCGCGATGACGATGGGCAACGACGCGCTGTGGCGCGCGGCGACGACGCGGGCCGTCGCGCCCAAGCCGGGAGAGAAGATCCTCGACCTCGGTGCAGGCACGGCGTCGTCCTCCGCCTCTCTCGCCCGCAGCGGTGCCGAGGTGGTGGCCGCGGACTTCTCGCCCGGCATGCTGGCCGAGGGTCAGCGTCGCCACGGACGCATGCGCAACCTCTCCTTCGTGCAGGCCGATGCGACCGACCTCCCTTTCGGCGACGACGAGTTCGACGCTGTGACGATGTCGTATGCCCTGCGCAACGTGAACGACCCGAAGAAGGCGCTGCGCGAGCTGTTCCGCGTCACCAAGCCGGGCGGCCGTCTCGTCATCAACGAGTTCTCGACGCCTCCCCGTCCGCTCTTCCGCTCCGCCTACCGCTTCTACAACGCACAGGTGCTGCCCCGGGTGGCTCGGGTCGCCGGCACGAACGGCGCCGCCTACGACTACCTCAACGAGTCGATCAGGGAGTGGCCCGACCAGAAGACCCTCGCCGCCTGGACCCGGGATGCCGGGTGGACCGATGTCGCGTACCGCAACCTGTCCTTCGGGATCGTCGCCCTGCACCGGGCCCGCAAGCCGAAGTCCGGCGCAGCGGCGTGACCCCGACGGCGAATCCTCTCGGCGGACGACGGTAGGCTGAACCCGTGACTTCGAGCCGCGTAGCCCCGGGTTCGCGACTGGCGAGCCGTCTCGGTTTCAGCGACCGCATCTTCATCGGCACCGCCGGTCGTCGCATCGCGCAGGCCATCGAAGACGGACTGGAGCTCGTCGAGACGGGTCTCGCGGATGACGTGCGGGTCGCCGACCCGCTGGCCGACGCCGCGAGCCGCTACCTCTACGAGGCAGGCGGCAAGCGCATCCGCCCCGTGCTCACGCTCCTCGCCGCGCAGCTCGGCGACGGCAACACCGAGCAGGTCATCGACGTGGCCAAGGCGCTCGAGATCACGCATCTGGGCTCGCTCTACCACGACGACGTCATGGATGGAGCGGACCGCCGCCGCGGCGTCCCGGCCGCGCAGACCGTGTGGGGCAACAACATCGCCATCCTCACCGGTGACATCCTCTTCTCCCGCGCGAGCCAGCTCATGTCGCGGCTCGGGGAGCGCGCGATCCGTCTGCAGGCCGACACGTTCGAGCGTCTCGTGCTCGGTCAGATGCACGAGACGATCGGCGCGCAGCCCGATGACGATCCCATCGACTTCTACATCCAGGTGCTGGCCGACAAGACGGGTTCGCTCATCGCGGCGGCGACGCAGGGCGGCGTGATCTTCTCGAACGCCCCCTCGGAGTACGAGGAGCCCCTGCGCGTCTACGGCGAGAAGATCGGTGTGGCCTTCCAGCTGCTCGACGACGTCATCGACCTGTCGGCGAAGCCGGAGGACACCGGCAAGGTGCCCGGCACGGACCTGCGCGCGGGCGTGCCGACAATGCCCTACCTGCTGCTGAAGGCCGAGACGGATGCCGCCTCGGTCGCCCTCGCCGCGCGCATCGACGACGGCGTGGCACGAATCGCCGCGGGCGAGGACCCGTCGATCCTCGACGACGCTCTCGCCGAGCTGCGCGATCACGCAGGCACCGAGAAGACCCTCGCGCTCGCGCACTCCTGGACGCGCGACGCGATCGACGCGCTCACCCCGCTTCCGCGGGGTACCGTGCGCGAGGCGCTGACCCGTTTCGCAGAGACCCTCGTCGAACGCTCCAGCTGACGATGCGCGGCCGCGTGGCCGCCCGAGCCGGACGTGACGGCAAACGAAAGGATCACCATGACCAAGCTCAGACTGGCCATCGTCGGGGCGGGTCCCGCCGGGATCTACGCCGCAGACATCCTCCTCAAAGCCGAGCGCAAGTTCGACGTGTCCATCGACCTGTTCGAGCAGCTGCCTGCACCCTACGGGCTGGTGCGCTACGGCGTGGCTCCCGACCACCCGCGCATCAAGGGCATCATCACGGCGCTCCGCGACGTGCTCGACCGCGGCGACATCCGCCTCTTCGGCAACGTCAGGTTCGGCGAGGACATCACCCTCGACGACCTGAAGAAGCACTACAACGCGGTGATCTTCGCCACCGGCGCCATCCGCGACACGACGCTCGACATCCCGGGGATCGACGCGGTCGCCTCGTACGGCGCGGCCGACTACGTGAGCTGGTTCGACGGGCATCCCGACGTGCCGCGCGAATGGCCGCTGGATGCGGCATCCGTCGGCGTCCTCGGCAACGGGAACGTGGCGCTCGACGTCGCCCGCATGCTGGCGAAGCACGCCGAGGATCTTCTGGTGACCGAGGTCCCCGAGAACGTCTACCAGGGATTGCAGGCCAGCCAGGTCACGGATGTGCACGTCTTCGGTCGCCGCGGGCCGGCGCAGGTGAAGTTCACTCCGCTCGAGCTGCGCGAGCTCGGCGAGCTCCGCGACGTCGACATGGTGGTCTACGACGAGGACTTCGATTACGACGAGGCGTCGAAGGATGCCGTGGCCAGCAACAAGCAGGTCATGGTGATCGACCGCATCCTGCAGTCCTGGCGCAAGCGTGACTCGGTGAACAACGCCGGCGGTACGGCATCCCGCCGTCTGCACCTGCACTTCTGGGCGCGTCCGGTCGAGGTGCGCACCGACGAGTCGGGCCGGGTGGCCGCGCTCGTCTACGAGCGCACGCAGCCCGACGGCCAGGGCGGAGCGGTCGGCACCGGCGAGATGCGCGAGGTTCCGCTGCAGGCGCTCTACCGTGCGATCGGGTACTTCGGCTCGCCGCTGCCCGGCGTCCCCTTCGACAAGAAGCACGGCGTGATCCCGAACCGGGAGGGGCAGGTGCTGGCGAAGGACTCGAACCAGCAGCTGCCGGGCGTCTACGCCACCGGCTGGATCAAGCGCGGGCCGGTCGGCCTCATCGGCCACACGAAGTCGGATGCCATGGAGACCGTGCGTCACATCATCAACGACCAGGGGTCCTGGTGGCACCCGGAGGACCCGTCCGAGGATGCCGTCGTCGCACTGCTGCAGGAGCGCGGTGTGAAGTGGACGGACCTCGACGGCTGGCACCGCCTCGACGAGCATGAGATCGGCCTTGGCACGCCGCAGGAACGGGCCCGCGTCAAGGTCGTCCCGCGCGAGGAGATGGTGCGCGTCTCCCGCGGGGAGTGACCGTCACCGGATCGTTGCCCGCCGGCCGCGTGTTGCAGTGAGCGCGTCGATAGCCTGAGCGCATGCGACTGCGTCCTCTTCTCGTCCTGGGAGCGGCCGCCGCGTTGCTCGTCTCCGGTTGCGCCCCGGAGCCGACTCCCGAACCGACGCGCACCTCCTCTGCGTCGACGCCGACTCCCACCGCCACACCGATGCCGGACCCCGTCGTCGCACCCGAGACGGCGTTCGACGTGAGCTGCGACGACGTCGCGGCCGAGATGGCCGGGCTCGTCGGAGAGCCGTCGACCGCCGTGCAGCCGGTGATGTCGCTGGTCTCGCAGATGGGATGGGTGCCTGGACCGGGGCAGCACATGTTCCAGCGTGCTGGGGGGATCGCCTGTTCAGCGGGAGACGAGGAGCGCGGCTGGGAGGTGACGATGGTCCCCGATGCGTCCACCGTCATCGCTGGAGCGACGGAGCGAGGCGGGTACTACGGGGAGGTCTCGAACTGCGACGATGGCGGATACTGCTGGTTCGAGTTCGCCGACGGGGAGGCACTGCTGTCGGCGTCGGTGCGAGACCCGGCCATCGGCGCGGCGGATACCGCTCGGATCGATCATGCGCTCCGGCGACTCGTGGCGGCGGCGTCCGCCAGTCTGCGAGAGGTCGAGTATGTCGACAGTGAGATCGTGGGGGCCCCTTGTGAGCGATTCCTCACCGAGGAGGACGTGAACACCCTGCTCGGCGTCGACGACGCTGTGCTCGTCTCGGAGTTCGGCGGATGGGGGATCCCTTCCGAGGTCTACCAGGTGATCAACGGCTCTCGCCTGTGCCATTACTCCCAGTCCGGCGGCGAGTACGGCGCGAGCTACGCGACGATCACGACGCTGCCGGCGGGGGCGTGGGCGTTCATCGGGCAGGGGGGTGCCGACTCCGCGGTGAAGGGAGCGGATGCCGCGAAGACGAGCTCCGGGGATCACGGCGAGAACATCCTCGACCTTCGTGTGGGCCCCGATTGGATCCGCATCACGACCTACGACAACGGGGCGGGTGCTCTCGACCCGCACCCCCTCGCCGAGAAGGTCGCGCGGAACCTGACCGTCGGGCCGACCGCACCGCAGTAGACGAGGCGCCGTCGGCTAGCCTGGCGGCATGGCTGACTGGATCCCGGACGTCCTCGGCGACGAGTTCGAGCAGCTGACCCTCGACCTCGATGCCGACGACGAGGGTCCCGTGGTCGCGACCCTGGTTCGAGCGCTTCCGCCGGAGTCCGCTTGGTGGGGTCGCGTCCTCGGACGCCGGAGAGTACTCCATGACGCCGATGTCCTGTACGTGCACGGCTGGTCCGACTACTTCTTCCAGAAGCGCCTCGCGCGGTTCTGGACGTCGAGGGGAGCGCGGTTCTTCGCGCTGGACCTCCGAAAGTACGGTCGCAGCCTGCGCGACGGCCAGACACCCGGGTACATCACCGACCTGGCGACGTACGACGAAGACATCGCCGCTGCGCTCGACGCGATGGGTCGCGGTCAGGACGGAGCGGCATCCGAGCGGCAGCTGGTGCTGCTCGGGCACTCGACGGGTGGTCTGACCCTCAGTCTCTGGGCGGCACGGCATCCGAAGACGGCGGACGCCGTGATCCTTAACAGCCCGTGGCTGGAATTCCAGGTCGCGTCCGCGCGACCGCTCATCGCTCCGGTCGCCGAGTTGCAGGCGCGCTGGGCGCCCCGAGACGTGGCGCCGCAGGTCGACCTCGGTTTCTACACCCGAGCCCAACAGGAGGTGGCCGACGACACCGACCCGATGGACATCGATCTCGCGTGGCGTCCGGCGCAGACCATGGCCGTGCACGCGGGGTGGTTCCACGCGATCCTCGTCGGGCACGGAGCGGTCGCCGCGGGATTGGCGATCGATGCCCCCGTGTGCGTGCTGCTCTCCGCACGGTCGGCACCGCCGACCAGGTGGTCGGAGGTCCTCACACGGGTCGACTCCGTCCTCGTGGTCGACGACATTGCTCGCGCGTCCCTCAAGCTCGGGCCGTCGGTCACGGTCGAGCGGATCGAGGGCGCTCTGCACGATGTGTTCCTCTCCCGCCATGAAGCGCGCGACGAGGCCTACGAGAGGCTCGAACGGTGGGTGACCGGGTGGTCCGCCACGAGATGAGAGGCGTCTGACGAGCGGCCTCGGATCAGACGTAGTGCATCGCTCGTGCGAGGCGCTCCGCCGCGTCGGCATCGGCGGTCAGCACGGCCTCCCGGAAGTCGCGGTAGATGCCCAGCATCCGCTCGTGGTCGGCAGCCGGCACGCGCCATGCCCGAAGGTTCCTCGCGAGCGCCATGCTCGCGTCGTTCAGGAGGAACTGATGCTGCGCGTTGCGGCTTCGGCCGCTCAGGAACGCGAACACCGCCCAGCGACTCTCGAAGACGTGGTCATGGGGCGAGATTCCTCTCGACATCTCGTCGATCAGCTCGGCGAGGCGGTCGCGGTCCTCGTTGGACATCCTGGCGACTCCCATCCGTGCCGCCATACCCGCCTGATAGCCGGCGAATTCCAGGGTCTGCTCGACGACCTCGGGCGACACGGCGGTCACCTCGGTGTAGCGGCTCGGGTACATCGTGACGAGCCCGAGGCGCTCGAGCCTCTGCAGCGCCTCGCGCACCGGAGTGCGAGAGACGTGGAGTTCTTCGGCCACGTCGACATCGCGGATGCGGTGCCCCGGCGGTAGTTCGCCGTCGACGATCTGCGCACCGATGTGCTGGAAGACCTCCTCGGCCAGGAGCTGCTTTCCTTCCCGCATGGTCTTCATCGAGTTGGTCCTGCTCTTCATGGATTTGTCCCCACCTACGTTCCCGGATCCGAGCCCCATGAAGCGCGCGGACGGGCCGCTAGATCACGAAGTCGTTCGTCGTGCCAATACCCCACAGGCGCTCTCCGTGAGCGCACGAGAATGTGCTCACGGCGGGGCACCATCGTGGAACCACGCCGATGAGTCCGCGGTGGCGAACGCGCCAGGTGCTCGTCAACCGCAGACGATGCCGAGCGCGGAGATGCCTGCACCTCCGCCCACACAGGGGGGTCGGAGGAGCGCGAAGCCATCAAAGGACTCGCAGCGTGTCGTGCCTCGACTCATCGTCGGCCGCATCAGGATGCGACGTTTCAAGTGTCGGGCACGAGAACCCGTATATCGGTATGCGATCGGGATCTGTGGATAATGTGCTACCGCCGCGCAGGAAAAATCCTGATGTGTCGCCGGGGGCGGCCGGTATGGCGAGTGATCGGCCGGCCGGGGGAGAAGGAGGAGGGGACCGCGTCAGCGGTAGTTGATGAACTGCAGGTCGATGTCGAGGTCGGATCCCTTGAGGAGGGCGATCACGGCCTGCAGGTCGTCTCGGCTCTTCGACTGCACGCGCAGCTCGTCGCCCTGGATCTGGCTCTTGACACCTTTCGGGCCCTCATCGCGGATGATCTTGCTGATCTTCTTCGCGTTCTCCGAGGAGATCCCGTCCTTGAGGGACGACACGATGCGGAACTCCTTGCCGCTTGCGAAAGGGTCGCCCGACTCGAGGCTCTTGAGAGAGATGCCGCGCTTGATGAGCTTGGACTGGAAGACGTCGAGGACTGCGTTCGCCCGTTCCTCCGTGTTGGCGGTGATCAGCACCTGCTCGCCGCTCCAGGCGATCGACGCACCGGTGCCTTTGAAGTCGTAGCGCTGCTCGATCTCCTTGCGGGCCTGGTTGAGGGCGTTCTCGGCCTCCTGGTGATCCACTTTCGAGACGATGTCAAAGGAACTGTCAGCCATAGGGAGAGTGTAACGATCGGAGACGCGTGAAGCATGCGTCGGCGTTGCCTCCTCGTTTCCGTGCGCGCCGGTCGTACCGTGGAGGCATGGCACGGGTAGGGGGACGGAATCTGGCGATGAGCTGGATCGCGGGTGTGCTGTGCACGGGCGTGATCCTGGGTCTCCTCTGGCTCGCGATCCCCATAGTGCCCACCCTCGCGACGTTCGCCGGCGACACTCTGCGAACGCTGCTTCCCTGACGGCCGTCGAGCGCCTGAATCCGCGTGCCGACCGGTCGGGCGACACGTCGGCACGCCTCCGGGGGCGCGCCGACGCGCGGCGGTAATCTCGCAGAGCACACATCCGATGAGAGGCGCACCCATGAGTGACCCCGAGGTTCCCCAGCCCGAGCGGCGGAAGGACGTCGATGACGTCGTCGACAGCGCGAACGCTGGTCTCGACGCCGCCGAGGCCGCCCGCGCGGACGTTCCCGGCCGTTCGACGACGGATGCCGCGGAGGGCGACGTCCCCGCACCGCGCACGGATCCGGCCGTCGACCCCGATCTCGCCGCTTTCGAGGCGGCCGAACGCGAGCACCCCGGCACGTTCTCCACGCCGGAGCTGAACGATCTCGCGCGCTCCGAGGAGCGCGACTCCTCCTTCTCCGATCGGGATGCCGACGCCACGGCCGCACACTCCGCTCCGATCGTGCACAGCGAGTCGACCATGGCGTCCGCCGCCTACTCGGCACCCGACGACACCGAGACGCGCGTCGTGCCCTCCGAGCCGGTCGTCGCGGAGCGCACGGCGGTCGCCGAGCCCGTCGTCGCGCCCGCCTTCACGCAGCAGCCCATCTTCGTCCAGGCGCCCGAGCCGCCGCGCGAACGCGGCAACCGCGGGACCGCCGGAGCCATCGGCCTGCTCGCGACCCTCGCGTTCGCGATCCTGTACCTCGGGACGACCCTCGGCCTGGGCGCGTGGACCGGAGACGTCACCGCCGAGAACATCGGCCAGTCCGCCCTCGCGCCGCTGACGACCTGGGGCTTCTGGGTGCCGGTGGTGGTCTTCTTCCTCGGGTTCTGGCTGCTCGGGGCCTTCATCAACCGCGGCCGCTGGGGCCTGTGGGTGGTGTTCGGCATCATCGTCGGGCTCTTCGCCTGGGGCGGCCATCTGCTCGGCCAGCTGTTCGAGGAGCGGTTCTGGCTGCTCACCGCCCGCGAGGGGAGCGAACTGATCGGCGAGCAGCTGTTCGCGCCGCTCGCGATCGCCGCTTTCGTGTTCGGTCGCGAGCTGACCATCTGGTTCGGGGCGTGGGTCGCCCGCAGCGGCGCCCGCAAGACCGAGCTCAACGCCGAGGCCCAGCGCGAGTACGAGCGCACGCTCGAGGCCGGGCCGACCCTCTCGAGGTGATGGCCGATACCTCGTCGCCGAACCCCCGCGGACCCGGGTCCGCGGGGGTTTCGCGCGTCCTGGCGCTCACTCTCGCCACGATCGGGTTCTTCGCGCTGGCGGTGTTCGGGCTCGGTGCGCTCAGCGTCGCGACCGACGCCGACATCATCGCGGTGCGCGGCCTCGGTCAGATCCCCGGGGTGGTCGGGATGCTCGGGGCTCTCGTCGCCTTCGCGCTCATGCTGTGGTCGTCGCTGCGCCGAGAGCATCCATCCTTCCTGTCGGTGCCGGCGACGGCTCTCGCCACCGCGCTGTCGCACCTGATCGTGCTGTGGGCGGCGGTGCTGGTGGCGCGCGGCGATCTCGTGATCGCGACGGCAGTGGCCGGTGATCTCGTGCGTGGCGGAGCGAGTGCCGTGCTCCTCGTGGCGGCGGCGATCGCCGCGTGGGCAGGCGTGGCCCTCCGTCGTACCAGGTCGGGACGGCCGCGGTGGCCTTGGGAGGACGAGGACTCGGAGTGACGCCCCGCCGTCCTGCGCGAAATCGCCGCGCGCGGCGTGCGCGCATCGTACGCTCTACGTGTGGAGCGCTCGCTGGAGACGCAGGTCGACCAGGCCGTCGAGGCCTGGCTGCGCTGGGTGCCGCGCTGGGAGCCGGCCACCCACCGAGGGCGCGTCGCGCCCTGTCGCCGGTGCCTCGGGTCACCGATCCTCTCCGCGGCCGGCATCGGCGCGAACGCCCCGCACGGCGTGCAGCACGGTCTGTCGACGCGCATGAAGACCATCGTCGACCATGCGGTCGCGGAGTACACGGCGCGGAACCTGCCGATGCTGCAACGGGAGCTGGATCAGCAGGCCGCCCGCAATCGCGCGCGCACCTACCGTCCGGCCGACGACTTGGATCCGGAGTTCGACGGGCTGCCGCTCGACCCCGAGCCGGTGCCGGGGGCGCCGTTCCTGTTCACGATCGCGGGTCTCGCCGACGACGAGTCCGCCGCGCTCCCGCCGCTCCCGCCGCTGACCGACGAGGCGAAGGCGGCGCTGCGGCAGGAGGTCGCTCTCGCCGACGAGTACGCGAACATGGTGGGCCGCGAGATCTGCGGCATCCTGCTTCGCCATCGCATCCGCATCCAGGCGGCCATCTCGCAGCACGTCGAGCCGCAGATCGAGGCGATGCTCGCCGAACTCACGCAGTCGCTCGACTCTCCCTTCGACCCGGATGTGCCGTAGCTCCGGAGTCGGCTGCGGTCATTTGACCGCTCAGGTTACGCGGCATTACACTTGATCAGGTGTGTGCACGTCTCGACGTGCGCGCTGGGCGTCGGCTCCATGGCCGGTCCGCCCCCACGGCATACCCACCACCGCAAAAGCTCGCCGGTTCCGGCGTGCCGGTGGGTCATGATGTGAAACCCATCACGCTGTCACCGTGCAGCACTATGAGGAGAGAACGTGCCAACCATTCAGCAGTTGGTTCGCAAGGGTCGCTCGCCCAAGGTCTCGAAGACCAAGGCGCCGGCGCTCAAGTCGAACCCGCAGCAGGCCGGGGTCTGCACCCGCGTCTACACCACCACCCCGAAGAAGCCGAACTCGGCGATGCGCAAGGTCGCTCGTGTGAAGCTCCGCAACGGCACCGAGGTCACCGCGTACATCCCCGGTGAGGGCCACAACCTGCAGGAGCACTCGCTGGTGCTCGTGCGCGGTGGTCGTGTCAAGGACCTCCCCGGTGTCCGTTACAAGATCGTCCGTGGCGCCCTGGACACCCAGGCCGTCAAGAACCGTAAGCAGGCTCGCAGCCGCTACGGCGCGAAGAAGGGCTGAGTCCAATGCCTCGTAAGGGTCCCGCCCCCAAGCGTCCCGTCGTCAACGACCCGGTCTACGGCGCTCCGATCGTCAGCCAGCTGGTCAACAAGATCCTGGTCGACGGCAAGAAGTCGCTCGCCGAGTCGATCGTCTACAACGCCCTCCGCGGCGTCGAGGCGAAGAACGGCCAGGACGCCGTCGCCACGCTGAAGAAGGCGCTCGACAACGTCCGCCCGACTCTCGAGGTCAAGAGCCGCCGCGTCGGTGGTTCGACCTACCAGGTGCCGGTCGAGGTCAAGCCTCACCGCGCCAACACCCTCGCCCTGCGCTGGCTCGTGAGCTACGCCAAGGGTCGTCGTGAGAAGACGATGACCGAGCGTCTGCAGAACGAGATCCTCGACGCGTCGAACGGCCTGGGTGCCGCGGTCAAGCGCCGCGAGGACACCCACAAGATGGCCGAGTCGAACCGCGCGTTCGCTCACTACCGCTGGTGACAGCCTCGTCCGCCCCCGGCCACACGCCGGGGGCGGGCACCCCCTCTTCGCAGTACGACTGCACGAAAAGATAAGGACACTCCTGTGGCACAAGACGTGCTCACCGACCTGAGCAAGGTTCGGAACATCGGCATCATGGCGCACATCGATGCTGGAAAGACCACGACGACCGAGCGCATCCTGTTCTACACGGGCGTCAACCACAAGCTCGGCGAGACGCACGACGGCGCCTCGACCACCGACTGGATGGAGCAGGAGAAGGAGCGCGGCATCACGATCACGTCTGCCGCCGTGACCTGCTTCTGGAACAAGAACCAGATCAACATCATCGACACCCCCGGTCACGTGGACTTCACGGTCGAGGTGGAGCGCTCGCTCCGCGTCCTCGACGGCGCGGTCGCCGTGTTCGACGGCAAGGAGGGCGTCGAGCCCCAGTCCGAGACCGTGTGGCGTCAGGCCGACAAGTACAACGTCCCCCGCATCTGCTTCGTCAACAAGATGGACAAGCTCGGCGCGGACTTCTACTTCACCGTCGACACCATCATCAACCGCCTCGGTGCCAAGCCGCTCGTGCTGCAGCTCCCGATCGGCGCCGAGAACGACTTCGTCGGCGTCATCGACCTCGTCGAGATGCGCGCGCTGGTCTGGCCCGGCGACGCCAAGGGTGACGTGACCATGGGTGCGTCGTACGAGATCCAGGAGATCCCGGCCGACCTCAAGGACAAGGCCGAGGACTACCGCCAGCAGCTGCTGGAGACGGTCGCCGAGACCGACGAGGAGCTTCTCGAGAAGTTCTTCGGCGGCGAGGAGCTCACGGTCGCCGAGATCAAGGGCGCCATCCGCAAGATGGTCGTCGCCTCGGAGATCTACCCCGTGCTCTGCGGCTCGGCGTTCAAGAACCGCGGTGTGCAGCCGATGCTGGACGCCGTCGTCGACTACCTCCCGTCCCCGCTGGACGTGCCCGCCATCGAGGCGCACGACCCGAAGGACGAGGAGAAGATCATCGAGCGTCACCCCGACGCGAAGGACCCGTTCGCAGCCCTGGCCTTCAAGGTCGCGGTGCACCCGTTCTTCGGTCGTCTGACGTACGTGCGCGTCTACTCGGGCGAGCTCGAGTCGGGCGCTCAGGTCATCAACTCGACCAAGGGCAAGAAGGAGCGCATCGGAAAGATCTTCCAGATGCACGCCAACAAGGAGAACCCGGTCGACAAGCTGACCGCCGGCAACATCTACGCCGTGATCGGCCTGAAGGACACCACCACCGGTGACACCCTCGCCGCGATCGACGCGCCGGTCGTCCTCGAGTCGATGACGTTCCCGGAGCCGGTGATCGAGGTCGCCATCGAGCCGAAGACCAAGGCCGACCAGGAGAAGCTGGGTCTCGCGATCCAGAAGCTCGCCGAGGAGGACCCGACCTTCCGCACGGAGCTCAACCCGGAGACCGGTCAGACGACCATCAAGGGCATGGGCGAGCTGCACCTCGACATCCTCGTCGACCGCATGAAGCGCGAGTTCCGCGTCGAGGCGAACGTCGGCAAGCCGCAGGTGGCGTACCGCGAGACGATCCGCAAGGCCGTCGAGAAGCACGACTACACGCACAAGAAGCAGACCGGCGGATCGGGCCAGTTCGCCAAGATCCAGTTCAACATCGAGCCGCTCGAGCTCGACGGTGAGAAGACCTACGAGTTCGTGAACTCGGTCACCGGTGGTCGCATCCCGCGTGAGTACATCGGCTCGATCGACGCCGGTTTCCAGGACGCGATGAACGTCGGCGTGCTCGCCGGCTACCCGATGGTGGGCGTCAAGGCGACCATCGTCGACGGTGCGGCCCACGACGTCGACTCCTCGGAGATGGCGTTCAAGATCGCGGGCTCCATGGGCTTCAAGGAGGCCGCTCGTCGCGCGAACCCCGTGCTGCTCGAGCCGCTGATGGCCGTCGAGGTCCGTACTCCCGAGGAGTACATGGGCGACGTCATCGGCGACCTGAACTCGCGTCGCGGCCAGATCCAGTCGATGGAGGACGCCGCAGGCGTCAAGGTCGTCCGCGCGTCGGTGCCGCTGTCCGAGATGTTCGGCTACATCGGCGACCTGCGCTCGAAGACCTCGGGCCGTGCCGTCTACTCCATGGAGTTCGACAGCTACGCCGAGGTCCCGCGCGCCGTGGCCGACGAGATCGTCCAGAAGGCCAAGGGCGAGTAACCCTTTCTGGGAGCCGGGTTCCGGCCCGGCTCCCAGGTCACCTACAACTTCACATTCCCTCTCTACTAAACTGAGAATCACACCCGTAGAGAACCGGTCGCAATCCAGTGCCCGGCACCTCTACAACGACGTCCTGAGGAGGACCCAGTGGCCAAGGCCAAGTTCGAGCGGACCAAGCCGCACGTCAACATCGGAACGATCGGTCACGTCGACCACGGCAAGACCACGCTCTCCGCAGCGATCTCGAAGGTGCTTGCTGACAAGTACCCCTCCGACACCAACGTGCAGCGCGACTTCGCTTCCATCGACTCGGCGCCGGAAGAGCGCCAGCGTGGTATCACCATCAACATCTCGCACATCGAGTACGAGACCCCGAAGCGTCACTACGCTCACGTCGACGCTCCCGGTCACGCCGACTACGTCAAGAACATGATCACCGGTGCGGCTCAGATGGACGGCGCGATCCTCGTGGTCGCCGCCACCGACGGCCCCATGGCTCAGACGCGTGAGCACGTGCTGCTCGCCAAGCAGGTCGGCGTTCCGTACCTGCTCGTCGCGCTGAACAAGTCCGACATGGTCGACGACGAGGAGATCCTGGAGCTCGTCGAGCTCGAGGTCCGCGAGCTGCTCTCCAGCCAGGGCTTCGACGGCGACAACGCTCCGGTCGTCCAGGTCTCCGCTCTCAAGGCCCTCGAGGGCGACGAGAAGTGGACCGAGAAGATCCTCGAGCTCATGCAGGCCGTCGACGACAGCGTGCCGGACCCCGAGCGTGACCGCGACAAGCCGTTCCTGATGCCCGTCGAGGATGTCTTCACGATCACCGGTCGTGGAACCGTCGTCACGGGTCGCGCCGAGCGTGGCACCCTGGCCATCAACTCCGAGGTCGAGATCGTGGGTCTGCGCCCGACGCAGAAGACGACCGTCACCGGTATCGAGATGTTCCACAAGCAGCTCGACGAGGCATGGGCCGGCGAGAACTGTGGTCTGCTGCTCCGCGGCACCAAGCGTGAGGACGTCGAGCGCGGCCAGGTCATCGTGAAGCCGGGTTCGGTCACGCCGCACACCGACTTCGAGGGCACCGCGTACATCCTGTCCAAGGACGAGGGTGGCCGCCACAACCCCTTCTACACGAACTACCGCCCGCAGTTCTACTTCCGTACCACCGACGTCACCGGCGTCATCTCGCTGCCTGAGGGCACCGAGATGGTCATGCCCGGCGACACCACCGACATGACGGTCGAGCTCATCCAGCCGATCGCCATGGAGGAGGGCCTCGGCTTCGCCATCCGTGAGGGTGGTCGTACGGTCGGCGCCGGTACGGTGACGAAGATCATCAAGTAAGCATCTGCTTCCTGCGAAAGGGGTCGGACCTTCGGGTCCGGCCCCTTTCGTCGTCCCCGGCGGCGCACGTCTGGATATATGAGCTTGAATATAACTTGAAGTGTCATATAAGGTGAGAGTCGCTGCACTTCGTGCAGCCCGTGTGCGTCTCCCGGGGTCAAGGCCGGGATGACGGCTATCGTTGCGTTCCGCTGAAACCCCCGAGGTTCGCGGTCCCGCATCCGTGGTGTGCATGCGCGAGGGGAGTGCCTGCACGCCGGGGAGTGGTGTGCGGGGTCATAGGGGAGTTTCAGCATGCGTTCGACCCTGCGTCGAAAGATGAATCAGCGCG
Organism: Microbacterium sp. SZ1; assembly: GCF_002362255.1. Lineage (GTDB taxonomy): Bacteria > Actinomycetota > Actinomycetes > Actinomycetales > Microbacteriaceae > Microbacterium. The sequence goes on from NZ_LPVV01000023.1 coordinate 77,446, forward strand.
CCCGGAGACTGACGGCCGTCACCGCCGTCGTCTCTCTCATCGCGGGAGCACTGGCTCTCGGGGTGTCGGCGCAGATGGCCACCGCCGCGCCGTGGGCGCCGCGCGTCTCCGCCGAGAACGTCGACCCCGCGTCGGCCGGCAAGGGCTTCGTGCTCGCAGGTGAGAACGTCGGCTTCGACATCGCCGTCACGAACACCGACGGGGGAGCGCAGTTCAACCTGAGCCTCGTCGCCGCGCTTCCGGCATCCGTCTCCTTCGTCTCGGCCGGAGCGTTCGGCGCACCGACCGTCTTCCAGGCCGGAGAGGCGCTGCCGAACCGCTCGCGCACGGTCGACGCCGACTGCCTCGCGAGCGGGCTCGTGCCGTCGGACGAGCCGCCGCTCTGCGCCGTGCCCGAGGGGCAGCAGGTCTGGGTGTGGTCGAACGTCAACGACCTCCCGCAGGGAGGGACCGTCTCGTCGACCGTCATGGTCGCTCCGATCGCCGACCTGTACCCCGTCGGCGGCGAGGTCGGCTTCTCCATCCGCGCCTACACGAGCGACGACCCCTCGCGCCTTCCCACCTTCGACGGCTCGCCGAGCGTCGCGAAGACCACGACCCACACCTCCGGCGCCGGCACCGCGACGGATGACGTGCCCGTGCAGGCGCTGCGCATCGTGAAGAGCGAACCGAGCGTCGAGAGCGAGCTTCTCCGTGGCGTGCACCGCAACGTCACCACCTACACGCTGCGGGTCGAGAACACCACGCGCGGCACGACGTCCGGCGTGACGGTCACCGACTATCTGCCGGCCGGACTCGAGTACCTCGGGCTCGCCACGACCGACAACTCCTCTCGCCCGGAGTATCAGGGTGCCGGTCCTGTTTCCGGCGGCACCACCGCGGGGGAGACCGTCGACACCGTCGCGTTCACGGCGGCGGAGGCCGCTGCGCTGCGGCTCCCTGGTGCAGGCGTCTACACCAAGGTCGTCTGGACGCTGGGCGAGCTGGCGGCCGGCGCGACCGCCGAGATCCGGTATCACGCTGCCGTGCCGCTCCTGGCCAACGCCCTGTGGCCCGCCGGCGCCACCCCATCCGGGGCGGGCACGCAGGCCGCGAACCTCGACAACAACACGGGCGCGTCCACCCGCCACGGCGGCGCCGAGTCCCCCGAGGCTGCGCAGACCTTCCGCAACGTCGCGGTCGTCGCCGGCGCGTACCAGGGCCCGGTGTTCGAGGGAGACCCCGCGCACCGGGCCGCCACCGACGATGATGACGAGGTCATCGAGGCGGTCGACATCCGCGTCGTGAAGGGCGTCGAGTCGGGCGGTCTCTTCGCCACGGGCTCTGTCGCCACCTACTCGGTTCGCGTCGACGTGAGCGAGTACGTGGACGCGCACAACATCGTGCTGACCGACGTCATCCCGAACGGTCTCTGCCCCGCCTTCCCCGTGTCCGGCGGCGACACCGTGCTGAAGATCGACGACCGTACCGTGTCGAAGGAGGGGTGGAACCTCGAGATCCCCGGCGATGCGTGCAACCTCCCGAGCGCGGCCAGCGGCGCCGTGCTCTCGCCCGGGTTGCAGCTGACCGCCCTCGCGTACGACACGACCGACGGCACCTTCACAGCCACCTTCGCCGTCGACGACCTCGCCGCCGGTGCCTCGTTCACGGGGGAGTACTCCGTGATGCAGCGTCCGAACTACACCGGCGCGAACGGCGGCACGAGCTCGGGCGACAGATTCCTCAACACGGTCAGGGTCGCGGCCGAGACCGAGCCGATCGCGGCGATCGCGAACGACCCCGCGCTGAGCCACCTCGTCGGCACTCGTCATGCCCTCGACGACTCATCCGCACTGATCACCTCGAACTACACGGGTCTCGAGAAGGTCGTGCTCGAGCGCGGCGACTCGCCGGCGGATGCCGACGCGACGTGGTCCGCCGAGAGCGCGACGCCGTTCTCGCCCGGCGACGACGTCTGGTACCGCGTGACGGTGCCGTTCGCGAAGGGCATCGACACGCGCAACCCGATCCTCACCGACTACCTTCCCGAGGGCGTCGAGATCGCCGAGATCCGGTACGGGTTCCGGGGGATCCCCGGCTTCAGCAACACGGCCGGCCCCGTGGCCTGGGGCTCCGGCACGTTCCCCACCGACTACATCCCGGACACGGCCGCGAGCGGCACCTCGCTCACCTGGGAGTTCGGCGACCACAACCGCACCGGCAGCGGTGACCGGTTCATGCCGGCCGGCAGCGCGGTGATCGTCTACATCCGCGCCGAGGTGGTCTCGCTGTCGGCATCGCGCGACGACGTCGACAGCCCGCTCAACCACGCCAAGTACCAGCAGGTCAACGTCGACGGCGAGATCTCGTTCCTGCGCGACGACGCGGGCATCGACCTCGACTGGGGAGCGACCCTGACCAAGGGCATCCGATCGGTGAACGGCTCCGTGATCGGGGACGACTTCGGGGCACGGATCCCCACGCGCCAGGTGGTGCAGGGGGATGCCGTCGACTACCGCATCGACGTCACCGCACCGCAGAACGCCACGACCGACTACATGGTCTGGGACGTCCTGCCCGCCGGCGTCACCACGGCCGACGTCGGCTCGTTCACCTCGGAGCTCTACGACGCGGGCACCACCACGTCCATCCCGGCCGGCGACGTCACGGTCGCCGCGTACGACGCCGGAGACGCCCTGCCCGACGGCATCGCGCTGACGAGCGAGTTCGCCGGTCGCTCGGTGATCGCCTGGAAGGTCGGCGCCTCTGTCGCCGGCTCCACGGCGGCGACGGAGACCGCGCCGCAGCAGGTGCGTGGGCTGACGCTGGGTTACACGCTCACCGTGCCGGCAGGCGTCGACGGCGGGGGAGCCGCCGCTCAGCTCACGCAGAGCTACACCAACACCGCGGGCCTCGTCAGCTATGCGGTCGAGAACACCCCGAGCCGCACCACCACGGTCGTGCCCCAGGGCGTCGGGGGAGGGCAGCAGCTCACCACCCGGACTCCGCGAGACGGAGAGGTCACGGCGTCCGACGACGACACCGTCGGCACCGCCGAGGTGCATCTCCCCGATGTCGCGGTCGACAAGAACCTCATCTCGACCGAGGTCGCCCCGGCGGCGAACCCGTCGACCGACACCAGCGACCTCGGCGACGGTCCCCGCAACGGTGCGACCCAGATCGTGCAGGGCGAGAAGGCCACGTTCGAGTACTCCGTGACGATTCCCGCGCGCACCACCGTCAAGGGGGCGGTGCTCTCCGACGACGGCAGGCTCGGCATCACGCCCGGCTCCGGATCCATGTCCTACCAGTACGTCGAGGGCAGCGCGGAGTTCTTCGGGCCGAGCGGAGCATCCCTCACGATCGGCACGACCTCCGCGGACTTCCGGATCTCGGAGCGAGCGGGGGAGTCGCACGGCGTGCTCACCTTCCCCGACGTCTACACCAACGAGACGTCTCAGCCGCAGACCTTCCGCGCCCGCATCACGGTGTGGGTCGCCGACAGGGACGCCTCGACCGCGGGCAGCTCGCGGGCCGACATCGCCCACGGCACGACTCTCACGAACACGGCACGGCTGACGTTCCTCGACCCCAACGCGCAGGGCGGCGCGCGGCTGACGCGCACCGACACCGCATCCGTCGACTTCGTCGAGCCGTCGCCGACGCTCACGAAGACCACCTCCTCGACGACCGTCTCGGCGAACGGCACGGTCACCTACACGCTCACCGCGAGCAACGCGGCGGACCGCCCCGCGCTGTACGACGTGACGGTGATCGACTGCGTCCCGCAGCAGATCACCCCGAGCGACCTCGTGGCCTCAGCCGGCACCGCGCGCCTCCTCGCCGACACCTGCGCCAGCTCGGCGAACGCGGCGATCCAGAAGGGCACCGGCACCGGCACGCTCATCGAATGGACCATCCCGGCCGTCCGCGGCTCGGGTTCAGCCCCCACGCTCACCTACACCGGTACGGTCGAGGCGCTCGCGGGAGGTGGCTCCCAGTTCGTCAACCGCGCCGAGCTGAGCGGGTACACCCTGCCTCTCGCCGTGGGCGCCGATAAGGACACCGCCCAGCGCCGCGGCCTCGCCACGCGCTCGGCGGACGCCACCGTGCGGATGCCCGACGCCTCCGTCGCGAAGACCGCGTCGCCGGCATCCGCAGCAGTGGGCGAGATCGTCACCTACTCGGTCACGACGACGCTGCCGTCGAGCACGAACTTCTACGACGTCGTGCTCAGCGACACCCTGCCGGCCGGTGTGGAGTTCCTCCCCGAAGGCACGCGCACCGAGAGCGTGCAGTGGGCCGACGCGACGGATCAGCCGACCGTCGGCGCCCCGACGCTGCGCGGCAACGTGCTGTCGTGGACCATCGATCGAGATGACATCCTCGCCGCGGGCGACGTCCGCACGATCACCGTCACCTACCAGGCGCGTCTGACGACGGCGGTCAGCTCGGCCGCTCCGGTCAACAGCGCGACCTTCGCCTGGAACCGGATCGACGGCACGACGGATCCCGCCGAGCGCGGTACCGCCACGGCATCCGCTCCGGTGACGATCCTCAACCCGGACGTGACGATCGCGAAGGCGGTCAAGAACGCAGGCGCTCCCGACAGCAGCTACGGCTCGGCGTCCCTCGGCGGTCCCGACCAGACCTTCACCTACCGCGTCAGCGTGACGAACGCGAGCGGCGCCGGCACGGCACCCGCCTACGGCGTGGTCGTGACCGACACGGTGGATGCCGGCATCCGCATCGACACGGACCAGCCCGCGTTCGCGGGGGCGACGTTCTCCGACGCCACGGCGCTGCAGGAAGGGCGAGGCGGTGTGATCACCTGGACGATCGACGGTCCGCTGAGCAACCTCGCCGGGTCGAACACCCGCGACTTCGTCTACGACGGCACGTTCATCGCCGCGCAGTCGCTCGGCACCGGCACGCTCGGCAACAACGTCGTCGCGACGAGCTACGAGTCGGCATCGAGCGGCGGATGGGCCTACCGTCCCGGCACCGGCACTCGCCCCGGTGGAGCCCCGCTGAGGGCCACCGGCACGTCGGGCGCGGCGGACATCACGCCGCGCTTCCCGCAGGTCGCGCTGAGCAAGCGGGCGACCTCGGGCACCGAGGCGTTCGTGGGTGAGTCGTTCTCCTGGACCCTCCAGGCCCAGAACACCGGCACCGGGGTCGCGCAGACCATCACGCTGACGGACACGCTTCCCGCGAACTGGGAGTACGACGCGACCGTGGTACCGCGCCTCACGGTGGGCACGGCGGCGTCCGTCGCCCTCGCCGCTCCCACGCTCGGCGTTCAGAACGGCCGCCAGACGCTGACCTGGACGCTGGGCTCGTCGAGCGGACAGCCTGTCCTGCCCGGTTCGGACGGCGGTGCGACGCTTCCGCAGCGCACGCTGCTCGTGACGTTCTCGGCCGTGCCGCACCCCGGTGCCGTGACCACTCCCGGTGCGGGTCTGTCGATCAACCACCGGAACACGGTCGGCGGGTCGGCCACCGACGCGACCGGGGCGACGCGCAACGCGAGCGGAGCCTACGCGGGACCGGACGCCACGGCCGACGCCCACATCGGACGCGCCGACCTGCGCATCGTCAAGCAGGCGGTGGGCGGTGACGCACAGGGCGCCTGGACCGCGGGCGACACCGCACGGGCCGGGTACACCCAGCCGCAGTGGCGCATCACGGTCACCAACCAGGGACCGGATGCCGCGCGCGGGCCGTTCCGCGTCAGCGATACGACCGACCTCCCGGCGGGCGTGACGACCGGTGCCTTCACGGCGCGGTACCACTCGAACGCGGCGGACACCACGGGCGTCGCTCTGACGCTGTCGGGCTCCGGCACGGCATCCGATCCGTTCGTGGTCGGCGACCGCACCCGCACGCTGAAGGCCGACGGCACCGACCGCATCGTGCTCGTCGCGAACGTGTCGATCCAGGCCCCGGCGACGGGTACCGCGACGAACGCGGCCGATGTCGTCGGTCGCACCTTCGAGCGGCCTGCTGACATCGCCAAGGACAATGCGACCTCCGTCTCGAAGCCGATCTCGAGCGCGGCCGACCTCGCGGTCACGAAGACCGTGAACACGACGGAGGTCACCGCGGGCCGTCCCCTCACGTGGGGCATCAGCGTGCGCAACAACGGCCCGTCCGTCGCGGTCTCGACCGAGGCGGCACGCATCACCGTCACCGATGTGATCCCGGCCGGCGTCAGCGCCGTGCAGGATCCGTCGTCCGCGCTCACGGCATGGACCGTCTCGGCATCGAACGGCTGGCCCGCAACCGCAGGCGACACCGTCACCTGGACGTTCACGGGTGCCCAGCTGCCGGTCGGACCCGCGCAGGGCCTGTCACTCACGGGCACGGTCGACGCCTCGTGGACGGGTGGCGCCGTGCGCAACGTCGCCGTCGTCGCCCCCGGGGCGACGACCGATCCCGTCACCTCGAACAACACCGGCGAGGTGTCGGTCACCCCGGGTGACGACACGACCCTGGCGATCACGAAGACCCGCGTGGTCCGCGACGGCGGGACGTGGAAGGATGCCGCGCAGTTCGGCGGCCCGCTTCCCGCTCTCGTCGCCGGCGAGACGATCAGCTACCGCATCGTCGTGACCAACAACGGTCCGGCGGATGCCCGCGACGTCCGCGTCGTGGACGAGGTGCCGGGTATGCTCGCCTACGCCTCCGTGGACGACGAGAACGGTCGCTGGACGCGCACCGCGGGCCCGGGAACGGACGACACGTTCGCGGTCGCCGGTGCGATCCCAGCCGCGGCCGCCGACAACACCCGGTCGTTCGTCGTCACGTACACCGTCGACTCCGCGCTGACGCCGGGCTCCGACGTCGAGAACCAGGCCAGGGCGGAAGCGACGAACTCCACGAACACCCCTCGGGACGGCGACACCACGGGATCGAACCGCGTGGCGGACCTGTCGATCGTGAAGCAGGCGCTCGGTGCCGACGGTTCGCCCGTCGCGGACGGCGTGGTGCCCGAGGTGACGGCAGGTACGCAGACGCGCTTCCTCCTCACGGTCACCAACGACGGCCCCAGCATCTCGAGCGCGCCGATCGACGTCTCCGACCGTCTGCCCGCCGGGCTGACGTACGTCTCGTCGACCATCGACGTCGCCGGCGCAGGTGCGCGCACCGCCACCGCGACGGTCTCGGACGACGGAAGGTCCCTCTCGTGGGCGGCCCTCACCGGCGTCGACACACTGGCGGCCGGGCAGACGATCGCGATCGTGGTGACGGCCGCCGTCGCCCCGGACGTGCGTCCGCAGCGACTGGTCAACACCGCCGACGTCGACGGACCGGACGACTCCGACCCGAGCGACAACCGCGGCGAGGCGTCGATCGACATCGTCACGCTTGCCGAGCTCACGATCGAGAAGGACGTCACTGCGGGCCCGTGGATCGCGGGCACCGAGGTCGAGTACACGCTCACGGTGCGCAACGACGGACCCTCGGTCGCGGACGCGTTCGTGACCGACATGCTGCCCGAGGGGCTCACGGCCGTCTCGATCGCGGGTGCCGGATGGACGTGCGAGGTCTCGGATCAGACCTGTGAACGAGCGGCTCACCCGCTCGGGGAGAGCACGATCACCGTCGTGGCGCTCCTCGGCTCGAACGTCCTCACCGGCACGTCGCTGACGAACACGGCGACCCTGTCGTGGAACGACAGCCAGGCCACGTCTCCGCACCAGGTGTCGGACACGGCGGTCATCGACGTGACGACGGACGCCGATCTGCGCCTCACGAAGACCGCGATCGACGCCGACGGCGCCGAGGTGGCCACGGCCGTCGCGGGGGAGACCGCCCGCTATCGCCTCGAGGTCGAGAACCTCGGCGCGAGCGACGCGGTCGGCCCGATCACCGTGGTCGACGAGCTGCCGGAGGGCACCGCGTTCACCGCGCTGGCGGGTGCGTCCGCCGACTCCTGGACCGCGACGGTCGATGCCTCCGCTCCGCAGACCGTGACCTTCGCGCTCGTTCCGACCGGTGCGGGTCTCGTGAGCGGGGGCTCTGCCCCGACCATCGAGTTCGACGCGTTCGTCGACCCCGCCGTCGGGCAGGGCGCCGTGCTCACGAATGCCGCCGTGGTCTCCTCGGGGACTCCGGACGCGAACGTCGCGAACAACGGCGACACGGCCGACGTGACCGTCGTCAGGGAGGTCGACCTGTCGATCGCGAAGACGCATGACGCGGATGCCGTGCGCATCGGCGACGAGCTGTCCTTCACCCTGCAGGTCGCGAACGCGGGCCCGTCGGAGGCGACGGACGTCGTCGTGACGGACGTCGTCCCGGCGGGGCTCGAGGTGCTCACGGTCGCGGGCGACGACGTCGGCGCCGACTGGACGATCGAGACCGTCGAGGCCGTCGATCAGGACGACCCGACAGCCGGCACCCGCGTGGTCGCCCGCTACGGTCAGCCTCTCGCTCCGGCGGAGCGGGCCGCACCGCTCATCATCGAGACGCGCGTCCTCGTCGGGTCATACCCCGAGGTCGTCAACACGGCTGCGGTCACCGCCGCGGAGATCAGCGATCAGCATCCCGACCGCACTCCGGACGACAATCGCGCGGAGGATGCCGTCGCCGTGCCGCCGATGGCCGCGCTCACCGTCACCAAGACCGCCGTGGGGACGTTCCAGGCGGGCAAGACGGGACTGTACCGGATCGTGGTCCGCAATGACGGCCCGACAGCCGACCCGGGTGCCGTCGTGGTGACCGACGCTCTCCCCGAGGGGATGTCGTTCGCCGGCTCGCCCGATGCCACGGCGCGCGCGGACGGACGCGTCGTGACCTGGGCGCTCGCCGACGGTCTCGCCGTCGACGAGGAGGTCACGCTCACGCTGCGCGTGAACCTCGCCGAGGCCACCTACCCGGCGGTGACGAACGTCGTGTCGGTCGCCTCCGCGAGCGAGCAGACCGCGGACGCGCGCCTCGTGTCCGCTGCTGACGCCGACGTCGCGGCCGCGGATCCGCTCGCGACGACCGGTGCAGCGCCTGCCTGGGGCCTCGCGTTCCTGGCCGCGCTCATGATGATCGCAGGTGCGCTGTTCCTCGCCCACCGTCGTCGCCGTGCGGCGGGGGAATAGGAGCAGGCGGGATTCCCACGGAGAGTGTGGCGGAGCCGCTCGGTGACGCTCCGTCACACACTTCTTCCGCGTGCCGTGCCCTCCGTGCAGAATGTACGTGACGTGCGAGATCCGTCGCCGTCGACCAGTGAAAAGGGGGCCCGTATGGGTATCGAGGACGCCGTCAACAAGGGCAAGGATCTGTACGAGCAGAACAAGGACAAGATCGCCGAGGCTGTGAAGAGCGAACAGGCCGAGGACATCAGCGACAAGGTGCTCGACGGCGTGGCCGACTTCGCCAAGAAGATCGCACCCGGCGCGGCCGACAAGATCGACGAGATCCGCGACAGCGCCGACAAGGCCGTCGGCAACGAGTAAGCGGCGTCGCACAGACGCTCGGCGGCGGCTCTCCGGGGGGAGGGCCGCCGCCCTGCATCCGGAACCGGGTTTTCCACAGGGCGGTATCGCGTTTCTGCGGACGATGCCTTTAGAATGAAGTCGACCGCCTGGGGAACATGCGGTCGGGGACGTCGAAGGGGTTCGACCTCCCATGTCTACGCGGCTCGTCCGCGTCACAACTGGGGAAACGATTTTGGGGATCATCGTGCGACGCGCGCACTCTGTGCGCCCTGGCGTCTTCCCGCCTGCACGGCGGACGCTCCGCCGTGCCCTCGGTCGAGGACTCCGGCGTCCCTTCACGTCGGGGTTCTCGCGTTCGGTGTGCCCCCTCGCACTGAACGCCCTCCCCAAGCGGGGCGAGGCATGGGGATGCCTCGCCCCGCTCTCCCGCTGAATCGCAGCCGGTCTCCGCGCTGCGGAGGCGCCGAACGGGGTCCCGGCGGACGCGCTCAGCAGATGCTCAGCGACCGCGACACGCCCGGGTTTGCAGAACAGAAATCCGCCGTGGCAGAATAGACAGGTTCGACATTTCGGCGCGCTCAGCGTGCGCCGGATCACCACCAGGGCAGTGCATAGGCGGCGCGACAGCGCAGGGACCTAGGCCGCGGGTGGCAGGACACCCCCGACACCTTCATCACGAGGGCTTCGCCGTGCGCGGTGGAGGTCGGCAATCCGCTCGTCGAGAGGCGTGCGGGCTGACAGCAGAACAGTGGTGCGCAGACCGGTTCCCAGAACCGATCGAGTGCCGAGGCGCGAACAGCGCCGACGTGCGTCCAATGCCCCTGGGTCACCCGGCTCAGGACGGTAAGACGCTTAAAGAGAGAGAGCAGACAATGGCGGGACAGAAGATCCGCATTCGCCTGAAGTCGTACGACCACGAGGTCATCGACACGTCCGCACGCAAGATCGTCGACACCGTGACCCGTGCGGGCGCGACCGTCGTCGGTCCCGTGCCCCTTCCGACCGAGAAGAACGTCGTGTGCGTCATCCGGTCGCCCCACAAGTACAAGGACAGCCGCGAGCACTTCGAGATGCGCACCCACAAGCGTCTGATCGACATCGTCGACCCGACGCCCAAGGCCGTCGACTCGCTGATGCGCCTCGACCTGCCGGCCGACGTCAACATCGAGATCAAGCTCTGAGGTTCGACATGGCTGACATCAACGCAAAGATTTCCAAGGGCATGCTCGGCACCAAGCTCGGCATGACCCAGGTGTGGAACGAGAACGGCAAGCTCGTTCCCGTCACCGTCATCGAGCTCGCCTCGAACGTGGTCACGCAGATCCGTACCCCCGAGAAGGACGGCTACAACGCCGTGCAGATCGCCTACGGCCAGATCGACCCGCGCAAGGTGAACAAGCCCCTGACCGCCCACTTCGAGGCAGCCGGCGTCACGCCGCGCCGTCACGTCACCGAGATCCGCACCGCGGACGCCGGCGACTACACCCTGGGCCAGGAGCTCACGGTCGACGGCACCTTCGAGGCCGGCCAGCTCGTCGACGTCGTCGGCACGAGCAAGGGCAAGGGCACCGCCGGTGTCATGAAGCGCCACAACTTCAAGGGCGTCTCGGCTTCGCACGGTGCGCACCGCAACCACCGCAAGCCCGGCTCCATCGGCGCATCGTCGACCCCGAGCCGCGTCTTCAAGGGCATGCGCATGGCCGGCCGTATGGGTGGCGAGCGCGTGACCGTCCTCAACCTCACGGTGCACGCCGTCGACATCGAGAAGGGTCTGCTGCTCGTCAAGGGCGCCGTCCCCGGTGCTCGTGGCCGCATCGTCTACGTCCGCAACGCAGTGAAGGGTGCCTGATCATGGCTGACTCCACTCTCGCGCTCGACGTCCTCAAGGCAGACGGCAAGAAGGCAGGCTCGGTCGAGCTTCCCGCCGCTCTGTTCGACGTCAAGACGAACATCCCGCTCATCCACCAGGTCGTCGTCGCGCAGCTCGCGGCGGCTCGCCAGGGCACGCACTCGACCAAGCGTCGTGGCGAGGTCTCCGGCGCCGGCCGCAAGCCCTTCAAGCAGAAGGGCACGGGTAACGCCCGTCAGGGCTCGATCCGCGCGCCGCACATGACCGGCGGTGGCATCGTGCACGGCCCGAAGCCGCGCGACTACTCGCAGCGCACCCCCAAGAAGATGATCGCCGCCGCCCTGCTGGGTGCGCTGAGCGACCGCTTCCGCGGTGACCGCCTGCACGCCATCGACACGTTCGGCACCGACGGTGCTCCCTCGACCAAGGCCGCGGCGGGCTTCCTCGCCCAGGTCGCCACGTCGAAGAACGTCCTCGTGGTCATCGAGCGCGGCGACGAGCTCGCGCTGAAGAGCATCCGCAACCTCAGCCACGTCCACGTGCTGTCGTTCGACCAGCTCAACGCCTACGACGTGCTCGTCTCCGACGACATCGTCTTCACCCAGGCCGCTCTCGAGGCGTTCATCTCCTCGAAGTCCGGCGCCAACCAGGAGGTCTCCGCATGAGCGAGCAGGCATCTGTTCTCCAGACGGCCCTGAACAAGGACCCGCGCGACATCATCCTGAAGCCGGTCGTGTCCGAGAAGAGCTACGGTCTGATCGACGAGGGCAAGTACACCTTCCTCGTGGACCCGCGCGCTTCGAAGACCGAGATCAAGCTCGCCATCGAGAAGATCTTCGGCGTCAAGGTCGCAGGGGTCAACACCCTCAACCGCGTCGGCAAGGCTCGTCGCACCCGCTTCGGCACCGGCAAGCGCAAGGACACCAAGCGCGCCATCGTGACCCTGAAGTCGGGCACCATCGACATCTTCACGGCAATCGGCTGATCCGGGGGATAAAGGACAATCATGGCTATTCGCAAGTACAAGCCCACGACCCCGGGCCGCCGCGGCTCGTCGGTGGCTGACTTCGCCGAGATCACCCGATCGACGCCGGAGAAGTCGCTGCTGCGCCCGCTCGCCAAGACCGGTGGTCGCAACAACCAGGGCCGCATCACGACCCGTCACATCGGTGGTGGCCACAAGCGCCAGTACCGCGTCATCGACTTCCGTCGCGACGACAAGGACGGCGTCAACGCCAAGGTCGCTCACATCGAGTACGACCCCAACCGCACGGCTCGCATCGCGCTGCTGCACTACTTCGACGGCGAGAAGCGCTACATCATCGCGCCGAACAAGCTGAAGCAGGGCGACATCGTCGAGTCGGGTGCAGGCGCCGACATCAAGCCGGGCAACAACCTCCCGCTGAAGAACATCCCGACCGGTACGGTGATCCACGCGATCGAGCTCCGTCCGGGCGGCGGTGCGAAGCTCGCGCGTTCGGCCGGTGCATCCGTCCGTCTCGTCGCGAAGGACGGCCCCTACGCTCAGCTGCGTCTCCCCTCGGGCGAGATCCGCAACGTCGATGCGCGCTGCCGCGCGACCATCGGCGAGGTCGGCAACGCCGAGCAGTCGAACATCAACTGGGGCAAGGCCGGCCGCAAGCGCTGGCTCGGCGTCCGTCCCACCGTCCGCGGTGTCGCGATGAACCCGGTCGACCACCCGCACGGTGGTGGTGAGGGCAAGACGTCCGGTGGTCGTCACCCCGTCACCCCCTGGGGCCAGGCTGAGGGTCGTACCCGTCACGCCAACAAGGAAAGCGACAAGTACATCGTGCGTCGCCGTAACGCCGGCAAGAAGCGCAAGTAGGAGTAAGAGAAGATGCCTCGCAGTCTCAAGAAGGGCCCCTTCGTCGACGAGCACCTGCTTCGCAAGGTGATCGGTCAGAACGAAGCCGGCACGAAGAACGTCATCAAGACCTGGTCGCGTCGGTCCATGATCATCCCGGCCATGCTGGGTCACACGATCGCGGTCCACGACGGTCGCAAGCACATCCCCGTGTTTGTCTCCGAGACCATGGTCGGTCACAAGCTGGGCGAGTTCGCGCCCACCCGCACCTTCCGCGGCCACGAGAAGGACGACAAGAAGGGCCGCCGCCGCTGACGCGGGGGCGATAGAGGAGAGAGAAATGGTGGAGTCCATCGCACGCGTGCGACACATCCGCGTGACCCCTCAGAAGGCTCGTCGTGTCGTCGCGCTCATCAAGGGCAAGCAGGCCCAGGAAGCTCTCGCGATCCTGAAGTTCGCACAGCAGAGCGCCAGTGAGCCGATCTACAAGCTTGTCGCGTCGGCCATGGCCAACGCGCAGGTCAAGGCGGATCGTGACGGCGAGTACCTCGACGAGCAGGACCTGTACGTGAAGAACGCGTACGTGGACGAGGGCACGACGCTCAAGCGTTTCCAGCCCCGTGCACAGGGTCGCGCTTTCCAGATCAAGAAGCGCACGAGCCACATCACGGTCGTGCTCTCGACGCCTGAGGCGGCTCCGGCCGCTGCGGGCGACAGCAACAAGAAGGCGAGCAAGTAATGGGACAGAAGGTAAACCCGTACGGCTTCCGCCTCGGCATCACCACGGACCACGTGTCGCGCTGGTTCTCGGACTCGACGAAGCCGGGTCAGCGTTACGCCGACTACGTGGCCGAGGACATCAAGATCCGTCGTCTGCTGCAGACGCAGCTCGACCGCGCCGGCGTCTCGAACATCGAGATCGAGCGCACCCGTGACCGCGTCCGCGTCGACATCCACACCGCCCGTCCGGGCATCGTGATCGGTCGTCGTGGTGCAGAGGCCGAGCGCATCCGCGGCGACCTCGAGAAGCTCACGGGCAAGCAGATCCAGCTGAACATCCTCGAGGTGAAGAACCCCGAGGCCGACGCTCAGCTCGTCGCGCAGGGCATCGCCGAGCAGCTGTCTGCTCGTGTGGCGTTCCGTCGCGCGATGCGCAAGGGTCTCCAGGGCGCGCAGCGCGCTGGCGCCAAGGGCATCCGCATCCAGGTCTCCGGCCGCCTCGGCGGCGCCGAGATGAGCCGCTCGGAGTTCTACCGCGAGGGTCGTGTGCCGCTGCACACGCTGCGCGCGAACATCGACTACGGCTTCTACGAGGCGAAGACCACCTTCGGCCGCATCGGCGTGAAGGTCTGGATCTACAAGGGCGACCTGACCAACAAGGAGCTTGCTCGCGAGCAGGCCAACGCACCGAAGTCCCGTCGTGACGACCGTGGTGGCGACCGCCGCCGCGCGCCGCGCAACGAGGCTCCCGTCGCAGAAGGAGCGTCTGCCTGATGCTTATCCCCCGCAAGGTCAAGTACCGCAAGCAGCACCACCCGAAGCGCGATGGCCAGGCCACCGGCGGCACGAAGGTCTCCTTCGGCGAGTTCGGCATCCAGGCTCTGACCCCGGCGTACGTGACGAACCGTCAGATCGAGTCCGCTCGTATCGCGATGACCCGTCACATCAAGCGTGGTGGAAAGGTGTGGATCAACATCTACCCCGACCGCCCGCTCACCAAGAAGCCGGCTGAGACCCGCATGGGTTCCGGTAAGGGCTCGCCCGAGTGGTGGGTCGCCAACGTCAAGCCGGGTCGCGTCCTCTTCGAGGTCGCCGGTGTCAACGAGGAACTCGCTCGTGAAGCACTGACCCGAGCAATCCACAAGCTGCCGCTCAAGGCACGCATCATCAAGCGCGAGGAGGGCGACGCGTAATGGCGATCGGCACCAAGGAGCTCGCTCCGGCAGAGCTCGACACGTTCGAAGACCAGCGCCTCGTTGAGGAGCTGCGCAAGGCCAAGGAGGAGCTGTTCAACCTCCGTTTCCAGTCGGCCACCGGTCAGCTGGAGAGCCACGGCCGCATCCGCGCCGTCAAGCGCGACATCGCGCGCCTCTACACCGTGATCCGCGAGCGCGAGCTGGGCATCCGTGCGACGCCCGCTCCCGTCGAGGCTCCGGCCAAGAAGGCGTCCAAGTCGAAGGCGAAGAAGGCGGATGCCGCTGACGACGCCGTGAAGGAAGAGGCCGAGTGATGGCTGAGAAGAAGGCTGCAGCCGCTGAGGTCGAGCACGCCGCACACGATGTGCGCGACGCCGAGGCCCGCGGTTACCGCAAGGCCCGTCGTGGCTACGTCGTCAGCGACAAGATGGACAAGACCATCGTGGTCGAGGTCGAGGACCGCGTGAAGCACCCGCTTTACGGCAAGGTCATCCGCCGCACCTCGAAGGTCAAGGCGCACGATGAGGCGAACTCCGCCGGCATCGGCGACCTCGTCCTGATCAACGAGACCCGCCCGCTGAGCGCCACCAAGCGCTGGCGTCTGGTGGAGATTCTGGAGAAGGCCAAGTGATTCAGCAGGAGTCTCGCCTCAAGGTCGCCGACAACACCGGCGCGAAGGAACTGCTCACGATCCGCGTCCTCGGTGGCTCGCGCCGCCGCTACGCCGGTCTGGGCGACACCATCGTCGCGACGGTCAAGGACGCGATCCCGGGTGGAAACGTCAAGAAGGGCGATGTGGTCAAGGCCGTCATCGTCCGCACGGTCAAGTCCACGCGCCGTCCCGACGGCTCGTACATCAAGTTCGACGAGAACGCCGCCGTGATCCTGAAGAACGACGGGGAGCCCCGCGGCACCCGCATCTTCGGCCCGGTCGGCCGTGAGCTTCGCGACAAGAAGTTCATGAAGATCGTCTCGCTGGCGCCGGAGGTTATCTAAGTCATGGCGAAGATCAAGAAGGGTGACCTGGTCCAGGTCATCACCGGACCCAAGGACGAGCGCGGCAAGCAGGGCAAGGTCCTCGAGATCCTGTCCGAGCGCAACCGCGTCGTCGTCGAGGGCGTGAATTACGTCACCAAGCACACGCGCGTCGGTCAGACGCAGCGTGGCACCAAGACGGGCGGCCTCGAGACTGTCGAGGCTCCCATCCACATCTCGAACGTCGCACTCGTCGACCCCTCGACCAAGAAGCCGACCAAGGTCGGTCACCGGGTCGAGGAGCAGACCAAGGACGGCGTCAAGCGCACCGTCCGCGTGCGCTTCGCGAAGAAGAGCGGTAAGGACCTCTGATGGCAACCGAGACTGCCGTGGAGGCTGGCAAGATCCAGCCCCGCCTGAAGCAGAAGTACAACGCTGAGATCAAGAAGGCGCTGCAGGACGAGTTCGGCTACGCGAACGTCATGCAGATCCCCGGCCTGGTCAAGGTCGTCGTGAACACCGGTGTCGGCGAGGCAGCTCGCGACAGCAAGGTGATCGATGGTGCGGTCGACGACCTCACCAAGATCACCGGCCAGAAGCCGATCGTCACGAAGGCCCGCAAGTCCATCGCGCAGTTCAAGCTGCGCGAGGGTCAGGCCATCGGCGCGCACGTCACCCTCCGCGGTGACCGCGCGTGGGAGTTCGTCGACCGCCTGGTCTCGCTCGCACTGCCCCGCATCCGCGACTTCCGCGGACTGTCGGCCAAGCAGTTCGACGGCAACGGCAACTACACCTTCGGTCTCCAGGAGCAGAGCGTGTTCCACGAGATCGACCAGGACAAGATCGACCGGGTTCGCGGTTTCGACATCACCGTCGTCACCACGGCGAAGACGGATGACGAGGGTCGCGCCCTGCTGCGTCACCTCGGCTTCCCGTTCCGGTCGGACGACGCCCAGGCGTAACACCTTCGACGGGCTCAGCGGCCAGTGGTCACTGAGCCCGTCGTAGTGCACGTACAATTGAAGATTGCGTGCTCATCGCAGGCCGTCTGTCGTGTAACGGCAGCCGGAACCTCATGAACAAAGGAAAACACCCATGACAATGACAGACCCGGTCGCAGACATGCTGACCCGTCTGCGCAACGCGAACTCGGCGCACCACGACTCCGTGACGCTGCCGTCGAGCAAGCTCAAGACGCACATCGCCGAGATCCTCCAGCAGGAGGGTTACATCGCCGGTTGGGAGACCGCTCCCGCCCGCGTCGGCACCAACCTCACGCTGCAGCTCAAGTACGGCCCCAACCGTGAGCGTTCGATCGCGGGCATCAAGCGCGTGTCGAAGCCCGGTCTCCGCGTGTACGCGAAGTCGACCGAGCTCCCCAAGGTCCTCGGCGGCCTCGGCGTGGCCATCCTGTCCACCTCCTCCGGTCTCCTCACCGACCGTCAGGCTGAGCAGAAGGGCGTGGGCGGAGAAGTTCTCGCCTACGTGTGGTGATCCCAGATGTCGCGTATCGGACGACTTCCCATCGACGTTCCCGCGGGCGTGACCGTTTCGGTCGACGGCCGTGAGGTCGCGGTGAAGGGCCCCAAGGGTGAGCTCACCCTCACGGTGGCCACCCCCATCGAGGTCGCGGTCGAGGAGAACCAGGTTCTCGTCACCCGTCCCGACGACGAGCGCGAGTCGCGGTCGCTCCACGGCCTGACCCGCACTCTCATCAACAACAACATCATCGGCGTGACCCAGGGCTACTCCAAGGGCCTCGAGGTCGTCGGCACCGGTTACCGCGTGGCGCAGAAGGGCAGCTCGGTCGAGTTCGCCCTCGGCTTCTCGCACCCGGTCCTCATCGACCCGCCCGCCGGCATCACGCTCACGGTCGAGGGCACGAACAAGCTCACCGTCAGCGGGATCGACAAGCAGGCTGTCGGCGAGGCAGCTGCCAACATCCGCAAGATCCGCAAGCCCGAGCCGTACAAGGGCAAGGGCGTGCGCTACGCCGGCGAGAACGTGCGTCGCAAGGCCGGAAAGAGTGGTAAGTAACCATGGCTCTCAAGTCAAAGTCTGACGCCCGCGCGCGTCGTCACGCCCGCCTTCGCAAGAAGGTCGTGGGCACCGAGGTGCGTCCGCGCCTCGTCGTCAACCGTTCGGCTCGCCACGTCTTCGTGCAGCTCGTCGACGACAGCAAGGGTCACACCGTTGCGTCGGCTTCGACGCTCGAGACCGACCTGCGCGGGTTCGAGGGTGACAAGACCGCCAAGGCCCGCAAGGTCGGCGAGCTCGTCGCCGAGCGTGCGAAGGCCGCCGGCGTTTCCGAGGCAGTGTTCGACCGTGGCGGCAACCGCTACGCGGGTCGTGTCGCCGCCATCGCCGAGGGCGCTCGTGAAGGAGGCCTGGCACTGTGAGTGACAACAAGGAGAACGAAGTGACCGAAGCGGCTGCTGCCACTTCCGAGACCGCTGCGGGCACCACGCAGTCCGAGCCGTCTCGCGACCAGCGCGACGGTCGCCGTGGCGGCCGTGGTGACCGCAACCAGGGCGGCCGCGACCGCAACTCGCGCGACCGCGGCGACAACCAGTTCCTGGAGCGCGTCGTCACCATCAACCGCGTCTCGAAGGTCGTGAAGGGTGGTCGTCGCTTCAGCTTCACCGCTCTCGTGGTCGTCGGCGACGGCAACGGTCTGGTGGGCGTCGGCTACGGCAAGGCCCGCGAGGTGCCTCTGGCGATCTCGAAGGGCGTCGAAGAGGCCAAGCGCAACTTCTTCCGCGTGCCGCGCGTCGCGAGCACCATCCCGCACCCCGTGCAGGGTGAGGCCGCAGCCGGCGTCGTGCTGCTGCGTCCGGCCGCTGCCGGTACCGGTGTCATCGCGGGTGGTCCCGTGCGCGCCGTGCTCGAGTGCGCCGGTATCCACGACGTGCTGTCGAAGTCGCTCGGCTCGTCGAACACGATCAACATCGTGCACGCGACGGTGGAGGCCCTGAAGCAGCTCGAGGAGCCCCGTGCGGTCGCCGCTCGTCGTGGTCTCGAGTTCGACCAGGTCGCCCCCGCGCGTCTTGTCCGCGCCGAGGCTGACGCCATCGCCGCACAGAAGGTAGGTGCCTGATGGCCGCCCGGCTCAAGGTCACGCAGATCAAGTCCAAGGTGAGTGAGAAGCAGAACCAGCGCGACACGCTCCGTTCGCTCGGTCTCAAGCGGATCGGTGACAGCACCGTCCGCCCCGACGACGCGCAGACGCGCGGCTACGTCAAGACCGTCGCGCACCTCGTGAAGGTTGAGGAGATCGACTAATGGCTGAGAAGAACGAAGCCGTCGAGGCCGAGAAGGCCCCGAAGAAGGCTGCCGCTCCCAAGGCTGCCGCCGAGAAGAAGCCCGCCGCCAAGAAGTCGTCCGCTGCTGCGGCCGACGCCAAGGCCGAGGCCCCCGCCAAGAAGCCCGCCGCCAAGAAGGCCGCGCCGAAGACGGATGCTCCGGCATCCCGCCCCGGCGTTCTCAAGGTGCACCACCTGCGTCCGGTCCCCGGATCCAACACCGCGAAGACCCGTGTCGGTCGCGGTGAGGGCTCCAAGGGCAAGACCGCCGGTCGCGGTACCAAGGGCACCAAGGCTCGCAACACCGTCCGCGTCGGTTTCGAGGGTGGGCAGATGCCGCTGCACATGCGCACCCCCAAGCTGCGCGGCTTCAAGAACCCGTTCCGCGTCGAGTACCAGGTCGTGAACCTGGAGAAGCTCGCGGAGCTCTACCCCCAGGGCGGAGACGTCACCGTCAGCGACCTGGTCGCCAAGGGTGCGGTTCGCAAGAACGAGAAGGTCAAGGTTCTCGGAAACGGCGACATCGCCGTGAAGCTCACCGTCGCGGTCGACAAGGTCTCGGGTTCTGCCGAGCAGAAGATCGTGGCAGCGGGCGGATCCGTCAAGTAACCACTTCATGAGAGGGGTCGGAGATTCTCCGGCCCCTCTTATGGGTTAGCCTGTTCTTTCAGCCGTCCCTCAGGGATCGGCAACCTTTTCAGGAGGAACGTCCCTTGTTTAGCGCCATCGCGCGGATCTTCCGCACGCCCGACCTGCGTCGGAAGATCGGTTTCACTCTCGCCATCGTCGCGATCTACCGACTCGGCTCCAACGTCCCCGCTCCGTTCGTGAACTTCCCGAACGTCGAGGAGTGCCTCGCTCTCAACTCGGGCACCGAGGGACTGCTGGGTCTGGTCAACCTCTTCTCCGGCGGGGCGCTCCTCCAGCTCTCCATCTTCGCCCTGGGTGTGATGCCGTACATCACGGCGACGATCATCACCCAGCTCCTGCGCGTGGTCATCCCGCACTTCGAGGCCCTTCACAAGGAGGGTCAGGCGGGCCAGTCCAAGCTGACCCAGTACACGCGCTACCTCACGATCGCCCTGGCGCTGCTGCAGTCGACGACGCTCGTGACGGTGGCCCGCAGCGGCCAGCTGTTCGGCACGACCGACGTGGCCGCGTGCCAGAACCTCCTGACGAACGACGTGTGGTGGGCGCAGCTGCTCATCATCATGGCGATGACCGCCGGCACCGGCCTCATCATGTGGTTCGCCGAGCTCGTCACCGAGCGCGGCATCGGCAACGGCATGTCGCTGCTCATCTTCACCTCCATCGCCGCCACCTTCCCCGGCGCCATGTGGCTGATCTGGGAGAGCCGCGGCTTCGAGGTCTTCCTGCTCGTGCTGCTCGTCGGCATCATCGTGATGGGCCTCGTCGTGTTCGTCGAGCAGTCGCAGCGACGCATCCCCGTGCAGTACGCGAAGCGCATGGTCGGTCGCCGCACGTTCGGCGGCACGAACACCTACATCCCGATCAAGGTGAACATGGCGGGCGTGATCCCCGTGATCTTCGCCTCGTCGCTGCTCTACATCCCCGCGCTCATCGCGCAGTTCAACACCCCGCAGGACGGCTCCGAGCCGGCCGCGTGGGTCACCTGGATCAGCACGTACTTCACCACGGGCAACCACCCGATCTACATGGCGGCGTACTTCCTGCTGATCATCGGGTTCACCTACTTCTACGTCGCGATCACGTTCAATCCGGTCGAGGTCGCCGACAACATGAAGAAGTACGGAGGCTTCATCCCCGGCATCCGTGCCGGTCGGCCGACCGCCGAGTACCTCGACTACGTGCTCACGCGCATCACGCTGCCCGGCTCGATCTACCTCGGTCTGATCGCGCTCATCCCGCTCATCGCCCTGGCCACCGTCGGCGCCAACCAGAACTTCCCGTTCGGCGGCGCCTCGATCCTCATCATCGTCGGTGTGGGTCTCGAGACGGTCAAGCAGATCGATGCGCAGCTGCAGCAGCGTCACTACGAAGGGCTCCTCCGATGACAGCATCCGCTCGTCTTCTCATCGTCGGTCCGCAGGGCTCGGGCAAGGGCACGCAGGGCGTCCGCATCGCGGAGTCCTACGGCATTCCCGTGGTCTCGACGGGCGACATGTTCCGCGCGAACATCAAGGAGGGCACGCCCCTCGGCCAGCAGGTCACCGAGATCCTCGACAGGGGCGACCTCGTCCCCGACGAGCTCACGAGCGAGATCGTGCGCGACCGTCTGTCGCAGGACGACGCGGCGAACGGGTTCCTGCTCGACGGCTACCCGCGCAACACGGCGCAGGTCGCGCACCTCGAGGAGTTCCTGGGTTCGCGCGGCGAGTCTCTGGATGCCGTCATTCTGCTCGACGTGCCGCGTGACGAGAGCATCTCCCGGCTGAAGCTCCGCGCAGCGGAGCAGGGGCGCTCCGACGACACGGACGCCGCGATCGCGCACCGACTCGACATCTACGAGCACGAGACCGCCCCGATCCTCGAGGTGTACGGAGAGCGGGGGATCGTCGACCGGATCGACGGCGTCGGCTCGCTCGACGAGATCACCGAGCGCGTGTTCGCGGCGCTGTCCGCACGCGGCCTCCGTCTCGCCGCCTGATCGCACCCCGATGTTCCGCCGGTCGATCTACAAGACCCCCGCTCAGCTCCGCTCGATGGTGGAGCCGGGTCTCATCACGGCCGCGGCGCTGGATGCCGTGCGTCCGCTGATCCGTCCGGGGGTGACGACGCTCGAGCTGGATGCCGAGGCGAACCGCGTGATCCTCGAGCGTGGCGCCGAGTCGAACTTCCAGCTCGTGCGCGGCTACCGTCACACGACCTGCATCTCGGTCAACGAGGAGGTCGTGCACGGCATCCCGGGTGAACGAGTGCTCGAAGCTGGCGACATCGTCTCGATCGACTGCGGTGCGCAGTACCAGGGGTGGAACGGCGACAGCGCGATCACGGTCGTGGTGCCGGACGAGTCGCGGCCCGAACTCGTCGCGCGGCGAGAGGAGCTCTCGCGTGTGACCGAGGGATCGATGTGGGCGGGTATCGCGGCCATGGCCACGGCGCGTCATCTCGGCGACATCGGTGCGGCTATTCAGGGCTACATCGAGGCGCAGGGCGCATCGGAGGTGTCTGGGCGCACCTACGGCATCCTGCGCGAGTACGTCGGCCATGGCATCGGTCGCAAGATGCACGAGGCGCCGAGCGTGTTCAACTACCGCACTCCCGACCCCGGGGCGGAGGTCAAACCAGGACTCGTCCTCGCGATCGAGCCCATGGTGACCGCCGGCGGCGAGGAGACCTTCGTCGAGGACGACGAGTGGACTGTCTCGACCGTCGACGGCTCCGACGGCTCGCACTGGGAGCACAGCGTCGCCCTGCATGCGGACGGCATCTGGGTGCTCACCGCATCCGACGGGGGAGCGGCTGGCCTGGCGCGTTTCGGCGTGAGGCCCGCACCGATCGCGTAACGAGGTCGTATCGGCCGCCAGCGTCACAACCGGCGCATAGGTTTCTGCGGGCACAATAGGTGTGTATGGGTGCGCATGCATCCGCAGACTTCACGCCGGATCCGCCGCGAGCGGACCTCGACAGAAACGGAAACCCCATGGCGGCCGCGAAGAGCAGCAACACCAACTGGTTCGTGATCGGCGTCTCGGCGGCCGTGGTGGTCGTGCTGGCCGTCCTCGCGTTCGTCGTCGTCCTCCTGAACAACCAGGCGAACGATCCCGGAACCGCGCCGTCCAGCGACATCGTCAATCAGGAGACCGGTGCCATCTCGTTCGGGTCGGGCGAGGACGAGATCGACACCTACGTCGACTTCATGTGCCCGATCTGCGGTCAGTTCGAGGATGCTTACGGCGAGCAGCTGCAGACCGCCGCAGCCAACGACGAGATCACTCTGAACATCCACCCCGTCTCCATCCTGAATCGCCTATCCACCACGGGAGAGTTTTCGACACTGGCCGGGGGATCGATGTACTGCGTCGCCGAAGAAGCACCCGACGCCACCCTGGACTACTTCAACCTGCTCTTCACGAATCAGCCCGCCGAGAACTCGGCCGGTCTCAGCGCGGAAGAGATGGGAGCCCTCGCTGAACAGGCCGGCGCAGGCGCCGCGGTCGACTGCATCGCCGACGGAAAGTACAACAAGTTCGTAGACGCGCAGACCAAGTCTCACCAGATCACCGGCACGCCCACTGTCGAGGTCAACGGCGAGCGAATCGAAAACGCCGACATTGCTACGCGTTTCGCCGATATCCTCGGCTGAGCGGTCTCACGCGCAAGAGGGAGTTCCGGCATCCTGCTCAGGTTGCCGGAACTCCCTTCGTCGTCTAACATAGATCTTTGGTGCCTTGCGCCTTGATTCGGCGTGTCCGAGTCGGCGAGACGCCGCAATCCCACTCACAACGCAGATCGACCGGTCTGCAGAAGCGCAAGCGAGGCTATGGCTAAGAAAGACGGTGTCATCGAGATCGAGGGCGTGATCTCCGAGGCTCTGCCCAACGCGATGTTCCGCGTTGAGCTCACCAACGGACACAAGGTCCTGGCGACGATCTCCGGAAAGATGCGGCAGAACTACATCCGCATCATCCCCGAGGACCGTGTGGTCGTGGAGCTCAGCCCCTACGACCTGACCCGAGGCCGCATCGTCTACCGCTACCGCTGATCGGTCGAGAAGTAACACCCCAGGCATCCGTGCCTGCCCGGTGAAGACAGCGAACAGGAATCATCATGAAGGTCAACCCCAGCGTCAAGCCCATCTGCGACCACTGCAAGGTGATCCGCCGTCACGGCCGCGTCATGGTGATCTGCAAGAGCAACCCGCGCCACAAGCAGCGCCAGGGCTGATCGACCGGATCTGACTCACAACTCAATAACCAAGGGCAGGATCAGATCCCACTCCGGTGGGGGACACCTCGGGGCGGAGGCCCGGGCACCGATCCTGCTCCACACCTCCACCACACTCAGGAGAACCGCATGGCACGTCTTGCCGGCGTTGACATCCCGCGCGACAAGCGCGTGGTGATCGCCCTTACCTACATCTACGGCGTCGGCCGTACCCGTTCGGTCGAGATCCTCAAGGCCACCGAGATCGACGAGTCGATCCGCGTGAAGGACCTCTCGGACGACCAGCTCGTCGCACTCCGCGACTACATCGAAGGCAACTACAAGGTGGAGGGTGACCTGCGCCGCGAGGTCGCCGCAGACATCCGCCGCAAGGTCGAGATCGGCTCCTACGAGGGCATCCGCCACCGTCGTGGCCTCCCGGTCCGTGGTCAGCGCACCAAGACCAACGCCCGTACCCGCAAGGGCCCGAAGCGCACCGTCGCCGGCAAGAAGAAGGCCCGCTAAGCGCGGCCCCAGGGACTAGGAGAACACTTTCATGGCTGCACCCAAGGCCGCCGCGCGCAAGCCGCGCCGCAAGGAGAAGAAGAACATCGCGCTGGGCCAGGCCCACATCAAGTCGACGTTCAACAACACCATCGTTTCGATCACCGACCCGTCCGGCGCCGTCATCGCCTGGGCATCGTCGGGTGGCGTGGGCTTCAAGGGCTCGCGCAAGTCGACCCCGTACGCCGCCGGTATGGCTGCCGAGTCCGCCGCCCGTCAGGCCGCGGAGCACGGCGTCAAGAAGGTCGACGTCCTCGTGAAGGGTCCGGGCTCGGGCCGCGAGACCGCGATCCGCTCGCTCCAGGCCGCAGGCCTCGAGGTCGGCTCGATCTCGGACGTCACCCCGCAGGCGCACAACGGCTGCCGCCCGCCGAAGCGTCGCCGCGTCTGACCCGGCTCGTTGAGCCGCTCGCCCTTTCCGGTGAGCGGCTCGACGCCCGTCAGTGGGCATCGCGCCCCGCTTCCCGGGCCACAGGTAACGTCACAACTCAAGACCTCACCCACCACATGTCATATAGCGGGCATGTGATCGAAAGGAACACAGAGTGCTTATTGCACAGCGTCCCACACTCACCGAGGAAAAGATCGTCGAGAACCGGAGCCGGTTCATCATCGAGCCTCTGGAGCCCGGCTTCGGATACACGATCGGCAACGCGCTCCGTCGCAGCCTGCTGTCGTCGATCCCCGGTGCTGCCGTCACGAGCGTTCGCATCGACGGCGTGCTGCACGAGTTCAGCACCATCCCCGGCGTGAAGGAGGATGTCACCGAGATCATCCTCAACATCAAGCAGCTCGTCGTCTCGAGCGAGCGCGACGAGCCCATCACCGCGTACCTGCGCAAGACCGGTGCCGGTGAAGTGACCGCCGCCGACATCTCGGCTCCGGCCGGTGTCGAGGTGCACAACCCCGAGCTCGTCATCGCCACGCTGAACGAGACGGCGAAGTTCGAGCTGGAGCTCACCATCGAGCGAGGCCGCGGCTACGTCTCGGCGACGCAGAACCGCAACGAGTACGCCGAGGCCGGTCAGATCCCGATCGACTCGATCTACTCGCCGGTCCTCAAGGTCAGCTACCGTGTCGACGCCACCCGTGCCGGTGAACGCACCGACTTCGACAAGCTCATCCTGGACGTCGAGACGAAGAACTCGATCAGCCCCCGCGACGCCGTCGCCTCGGCTGCCAAGACGCTCACCGAACTGTTCGGCCTCGCCCGCGAGCTGAACGTCGAGGCCGAGGGCATCGAGATCGGCCCGGCGCCGGTGGAGGCTGTGAACTCCAGCGAGCTGTCGATGCCGATCGAGGACCTCGACCTGTCCGTGCGCTCGTACAACTGCCTGAAGCGCGAAGGCATCAACACCGTTTCGGAGCTCGTCGCCCTCTCGGAGACGCAGCTCATGAACATCCGCAATTTCGGCCAGAAGTCGGTCGACGAGGTGCGCGACAAGCTCATCTCGCTCGGTCTGTCGCTCAAGGATTCGGTGCCCGGTTTCGACGGCGCCCACTTCTACGGCGGCAGCGAAGACGAGTCCTTCTGATACCCGACCCTTCCTGACCAGGAGTTAGACGATTATGCCCAAGCCCACCAAGGGTCCCCGCCTCGGAGGCGGCCCCGCCCACGAGCGCCTGCTGCTTGCCAACCTCGCGGCGGCTCTGTTCACCCACAAGTCGATCAAGACGACCGAGACCAAGGCCAAGCGCCTCCGTCCCCTCGCCGAGCGCCTGATCACGTTCGCCAAGCGCGGAGACCTGCACGCTCGTCGTCGTGTCCTCTCGGTCATCGGTGACAAGGACGTCGTGCACACGCTGTTCGCCGAGATCGCTCCGCTCGTCGCGGACCGCGAGGGCGGCTACACGCGCATCACCAAGGTCGGCAACCGCAAGGGCGACAACGCTCCGATGGCCGTGATCGAGCTCGTCCTCGAGCCCGTCACCCCGAAGGCGAAGTCGACCAAGAAGGCTGCTCCGGCCGCCGCTGCGCCGGCTGCCGACGAGAAGCCCGCCGAGGAGGCTCCCGTCGAGGAGACCACTGAGGACGCTCCGGCCGAGGAGACCGCTGCCGACGCCGGCGCCGAGTCTCAGGCCGAGGGCGAGGCCGCTGAGGCCGCTGCCGAGGACGCCGTCGAGAACAAGTAACCTCTCGAATCACACGAAGCCCGCCATCCCTCCCCGGGGTGGCGGGCTTCGTCGTGTCCGTGTCATGTTCTGCGGCCAGCGGCGACTTCTGCGGCCATGACGACGCGTCGTGGCCGCGGAACGTGACGAAGGCCGCAGAAGTTGTGGGGTCAGGGACGGGCGCGAAGGTCCTTCCGGAGGATCTTGCCCGACGCGGACTTCGGGATCGCGTCGATGAACTCGACCTGACGCACCTTCTCGTGCGGGGCCACGTGGGCTGCGACATGGGCGATGACGGCATCCGCGTCGAGGTCGACGCCCTGCTGACGCACGACGAACGCCTTCGGCACCTCCTGGCCCTCGTCGTCCGGAGCGCCGATCACGGCCGCGTCGGCGATGGACGGATGCTCGAGCAGCACCGCCTCCAGCACGGCCGGCGCGACCTGATAACCCTTGTACTTGATGAGCTCCTTGAGCCGGTCGACGATGCGGAAGACGCCCTCCGACGTGACGGTGGCGACGTCGCCTGTGTGCAGCCAGCCGTCGGCATCCAGCATCTCGGCCGTCGCATCCGGACGATTCAGGTACCCCGCCATGACCTGCGGACCGCGGATGAGGATCTCGCCCGGATCGCTCGCGCCCGAGCTCGGAACCTCGAGGTCGCTGCCGTCATCGGCGAGCAGCCGCGCCTCGGTGTTCGCGAGCAGCAGTCCGACCGAGGAGCGGTCGATCTCGGGGCGGTCGTAGGGGATGGCATGGGTCACCGGGCTCGTCTCGGTCATGCCGTATCCCTGGCAGACGATGCAGTCGAGGCGGGTGGCGACGGCCGTCGCGAGCGCGCCGTCGAGCGGCGCCGCGCCCGAGAAGATCACCTTCACCGACGACATGTCGTACTCGTCGACGAGCGGGTGCTTCGCGAGGGCGACGGCGATGGGAGGGGCGATGAACACCCAGCTCGTCCGATGCTCCTGCACGACCCGGAGGAAGTCCGTGAGGTCGAACTTCGGCATGGTCACGAGCGCAGCCCGCTGCCGCAGCGCGAAGTTCAGCAGCACGGTCATGCCGTAGATGTGGAAGAACGGGAGCACGGCGAGCACGCGGTCGTCGTCGGCGAGCGAGATCGTCGAGCGGCACTGGCTCACGTTCGCGACGAGGTTGCGGTGCGTGAGCATCACGCCCTTCGGCCGCCCCGTCGTGCCGGAGGAGTACGGCAGCACCGCGAGGTGTGTCGCCGGATCGAAAGACACCTCGGGCGCGCTGCGCCCCTCTCCGAGCAGAGCGGGGAGCGACGGATGCCCGTCGGCGCCGTCGAGCACGATGACGTGGTGGGCGTCGATGCCGACGCGCTCGGCGGCGGCCCACGCCCCGGGGAGCAGGGGCGAGACGGTGACGAGCCAGGTGGCTCCGGCATCCGTCAGCTGGTTCGCGATCTCGTCGGGCGTGTAGAGCGAGTTGATCGTCGTCGCCGTGGCGCCTGCGCGCAGGATGCCATGGAACACCGTCGCGAACGCGGGGACGTTCGGGCACAGCACCCCGATGACGGTCCCGACCTCGACCCCGCGATGGGCGAGTGCGCCCGCGAACAGATCGATGTGTCCGACGAGCTGTCGGTAGGTCGTGGTCGTCCCGCTCGTGCCGTCGATGAGAGCGATGGCATCGAGTCGGTCCTCGTCGAGGTCGCCGAACAGGAAGTCGTGGATGGACGTCGCGGGGATCTCGACGTCGGGAAAGGAACTGCGCACCATGAGATCTCCTTCGATCCGGGTCGGACGGCCTCGTCCGGTGCGATCCAGTGTCGCACGAAAGGGCACCCGGTCCCAGGAGGATCTCGCGCGGATGCGGCGAGAGTAGGCTGTTCCGGTGAGTGATGCGCAGACCCTGAACCGAGGGCCCCGCGCCGTCGTCTCCTTCATCGGCATCGGCCTGACCGCCGGCCTGCTCTCGGGGCTCTTCGGAGTCGGCGGCGGCACGGTCATCGTCCCGTTGCTCGTGCTGTTCCTGCACTTCAACCAGCGGCTCGGTGCGGGCACGTCCCTCGCAGCCATCGTGCCCACCGCCACGGTCGGCGTCGTGTCGTACGCAGTGCACGGCTCGGTGGCGTGGATACCCGCGCTCATCCTCGCAGCGGGATCGGTCGTCGGCGCCCAGATCGGGACCCGCCTGCTGCCGAGGATCTCGCAGACGACCCTGCGGTGGTTCTTCGTCGGGTTCCTGATCGTCGTGATCGTCAGCCTCTTCCTCGTCATCCCATCGCGCGATGCGGCTTTCGACCTGACCGTGCTGAGCGGCATCGCGCTCGTCGTGGTGGGCGTCGCCACCGGCATCCTCGCCGGACTCATCGGGGTGGGCGGCGGCGTGATCGTCGTGCCGATCCTCATGCTCGCGTTCGGTACCAGCGACCTCGTCGCGAAGGGCACCTCGTTGCTGATGATGATCCCCACCGCGATCTCGGGCACGATCAGCAACCTCCGCAATCACAACGTCGACCTCGTCGCCGCCGCCGTCGTCGGGATCTCGGCGTGCGCGACCACGGCGCTCGGTGCGTGGCTCGCGACGCTCATCGATCCGATGCTCGGCAACATGCTGTTCGCGGCATACCTCGTCGTCATCGCCGTGCAGATGGCGACGAAAGCGATCAAGGGCCGTCGGAAGGCCTGACCGCGCTCCTTTCCACCGGCCACCCCGGGTCTCGGCCAGAGCCCCGAGAACGTAGGATCGAGGGGTGGCAGTCAATCAAGAGCTGATCGGTCGGGAGTTCCCGCCGACCGCCCCCTATCTCGTCGGTCGTGAGAAGGTTCGCGAGTTCGCTCGCGCGGTCCTCGCCGACGCCCCGCAGCACACCGACGTCGACGCGGCTCGTGCCGCCGGTTTCTCCGACGTCGTCGCGCCCCCGACCTTCGCGATGGTCATCCAGGACCTCACGCTGCAGCAGCTGCTGAGCGAGCCGGACTCGGGCATCGAGCTCGCTCGGACGATCCACGCCGAGCAGCGCTTCGCCTACACGCGCCCGATCGTCGCGGGCGACGAGCTCACCGCGCAGCTGCGCGTCACCGGCATCCGCATGATGGGCGGCAACGCCATGATCACCAGCGAGGCCGAGATCGCGGATGCCGAGGGCGAGCACGTCGTGACCGCCACGAGCGTCCTGCTCGTCGGCGCGGAAGAGGGAGTGCAGTGATGCCGTACGCCGTCGGAGACGTCATCGCCGAGCGCACCGTCCACCTCACCCGCGAGTCCCTCGTGCGCTATGCCGGGGCATCGGGCGACTTCAACCCGATCCATTACCGCGACGACGTCGCCGCGGCCGTCGGGCTCCCCGGTGTGCTGGCGCACGGCATGCTCACCATGGGAATCGCCTCGTCGGTCGTCGTCGCGGCGCTCGAGCCGACCGCCCGCGTCATCGACTACGGCGTGCGGTTCACCAAGCCCGTCGTCGTCAACCCCGAGAACGGTGCCGACCTGCACGTGCTCGCGACCGTGGGCGCCGTCGACGAGAACGCCACACGCATCGACCTCAAGGTCACGTTCGGCGAGACGACCGTGCTCGTCAAGGCGCAGCTGCGCGTCGTCGCGTGATGGGGCAGTTCGTGGTGCGCGAGGTGGAGCCGCTGCAGCTCTCGACGCTGACGACCCTGGGCACCGGCGGCACGCCGGAGCGGATGCTGGAAGCCACCACCCGCGACGAGCTGATCGGCGCGCTCAGGGACGTATGGTCGCGCGGCGAAGACCTGCTCGTGCTCGGCGGAGGGTCGAACCTCTTCGTCGGCGACGAGTCGTTCGAGGGCACCGTCGTCCGCGTCCTGACGCGGGGCATCGAGGAACTGCCGTCGCCGCACCCCGGCCGCGTCCGGCTGCGCGTCGAGGCCGGCCACGGCTGGGACGACCTCGTCGCGTTCGCGGTTGAGCACGGGTACGCCGGCCTCGAGGCGATGAGCGGCATCCCCGGCACCGTCGGCGCCGCGCCCGTTCAGAACATCGGCGCCTACGGCCAGGAGATCCAGGAGACGCTGGTCGAGGTCGACCTCATCGACGAGTCCACCGGCGAGGTGTCGACCGTGCCGGCTGCCGACCTCGGGCTCGGCTTCCGCACATCGGTGTTCAAGCATCACTACGGCAGCGAGCCCGAGCGCCGCGCCGTGATCCTCTCTGTGACGGTCGACCTCCTCGTCGCCGGTGAGCGGGTCGTGCGGGGCGAGCAGCTGCGGCGTGCGCTCGGGCTGAGCTCGGACGAGCCCGTGCCTCTCGCGTGGGTGCGAGACCGCATCCTCGCCACGCGCGCCTCGAAGGGGATGCTGTGGAATGAGGACGACCCCGATACACACGGCGTCGGCTCCTTCTTCCAGAACGCGATCGTGCCCGAGTCCGTCGCCCGGACGCTCCCGCCGGAGTGCCCCCGTTGGCCGGTGGCGCCCGATCTCGACGCGGTGACGGTCATCCCGCTGCACTCGTACGAGGGCCTCGTGCCCGCGGCGAAGACCGAGGCGCCGGACGTCAAGGTCAGCGCCGCCTGGCTCATCGAGCAGGCCGGGATCCGCAAGGGGTTCAAGCTGCCGAGGTCGCGGGCGTCGGTCTCGACCAAGCACGCGCTCGCCCTCACCAATCGTGGAGGTGCCACGGCCGCCGAGGTCTCGGAGCTCGCGCGCTTCATCCAGAGCCGGGTGCACGCCGAGTTCGGACTCGTGCTGCAGCCGGAGCCGGTGCTGCTCGGCGTGGAGCTGTAGGCCCCGACGGAGGTCCGCCGTACACTCGCCGCATGAGCGGACTCATCCCGTACCTGCTGTTCCCCGGTAACGCCGCAGAGGCCCTGGAGCTCTACCGCGGGGTGTTCGGCGGAGAGCTCGACACCATGACGTACGCGGATGCCGGTCGGCACGACGGTCCCGCCGACGCGATCGCGCACGGCCAGCTCACGGGCCCGGTGCAGCTCGCCGGCGCGGATGCCGGCGCCGACGACGATGCGGTGCAGATGAGCGGCATGTTCCTGTCGCTGCTCGGCACGGCGGATGCCACGACGCTCACGAGCTGGTTCGATCAGCTGTCGGCGGGAGGCCGCGTGATCGACGCGCTGCAGCAGCGGCCGTGGGGTGACTACGACGGCACGCTCGTCGACCGCTACGGCATCCGCTGGCTCATCGGCTTCCGGGAGGAGTGACGGCTGGCGGAATAGCGCGTTTCGTCTCGTCGCTGCGCTCCTCGCTCAACGACCAGGAACTGACCGGTCGTTGAGCGAGCGAAGCGAGACGAAAGGCGTCTCGAGTCTCAGGAGGCGAACAGGCGCTGCAGGCGCTGCACGCCCTCGAGCAGCTGGTCGTCGCCGAGCGCGTACGACATGCGGATGTAGCCCGACGGGCCGAACGCCTCGCCGGGAACGACAGCGACCTCGGCCTGCTCCAGGATCAGGTCGGCGAGCTCGAGCGAGGTCGTCGGTGTCACGCCGCCCCAGGTGCGGCCGAGCAGGCCCTGCACGTCGGGGTAGACGTAGAACGCACCCAGCGGGTTCGGCACGACGAGGCCGTCGATCTTCGACAGCTCCGAGACGATCAGGCGACGGCGGCGGTCGAATGCCTCGCGCATCTGCTCGGCCTCGGTCTGGGGGCCGTTGAGCGCGGCAATCGCGGCCTTCTGAGCCACGTTGTTCACGTTGCTCGACAGGTGCGACTGCAGGTTGCCGGCGATCTTGATGGCGTCGGCCGGGCCGACCATCCAGCCCACACGCCACCCGGTCATGGCATAGGTCTTGGCGACGCCGTTCACGAGGATCGTCTGGTCCGCGACCTCGGGGACGGCCGCGACGATCGAGGTCGCCGTCGCGCCCTCGTAGGTGAGGTTCTGGTAGATCTCGTCGCTGATGACCCAGATGCCATGCTCGAGCGCCCACTCGCCGATGGCCTTCGTCTCGTCGGCCGTGTACACCGAGCCGGTCGGGTTCGAGGGCGAAACGAAGACGAGCACGGTCGTGCGCTCGGTGCGGGCGGCCTCGAGCTGCTCGACCGTGACCTTATAGTCCTGGTCGGCACCGGCGAAGACCTCGACCGGCGTGCCGTCGGCGAGGCGGATCGCCTCGGGGTACGTGGTCCAGTACGGGGCCGGCAGCAGCACCTCGTCGCCGGGGTTCACGACGGCCTGGAAGGCCTGGTACACCGACTGCTTGCCCCCGTTGGTGACGATGACCTGGCCGGGAGAGACCTCGAGGCCCGAGTCGCGGAGCGTCTTGGCGGCGATCGCCTCGCGCAGCGCGGGCAGGCCAGGAGCCGGCGTGTACCGGTAGCTGGCCGGGTCCGCGAGCGCCTCGGCCGCGGCATCCACGATGAACTGCGGTGTCGCGAAGTCCGGCTCGCCGGCGGCGTACGAGATGACGTCCTTGCCCTCGGCCTTGAGGGCCTTGGCCTTGGCGTCGACCTTGAGGGTCGCCGACTCTGCGATGGCGGACAGCTTGCGGGAGAGGGGTGCGCGTTCGGTCACGTTACGAGCGTACCCGGCCGCATCGGCGCGGCGGAGGGGAGGAGGTCGACAAGAATCCGGGTTCTTTCGCGTCGGTCCGGCTCAGGCGGTGACGAAGCCGTGGGCCTGGGCGACGGCATCCAGCGTGATGCGCCCGCCTTGCACGTTCAGACCCTTCGCCAGCGACGGGTCGTCGGCTGCGGCGCGCTCCCAGCCCTTGCCGGCGATCGCCGAGACGTAGGGGAGCGTGGCGTTCGTGAGCGACCGGGTCGCGGTCTCGGGAACGGCGCCCGGCATGTTCGCGACGCAGTAGTAGATCGACTCGTGCACGGCGAACGTCGGGTCGTCGTGGGTGGTGGGGCGCGAGCCCTCGAAGCATCCGCCCTGGTCGATGGCGATGTCGACGAGCACAGAGCCCGGCTTCATCGCCGAGACCATCTCGTCGGTGACGAGCTTGGGGGCCGCCGCTCCCGGGATCAGCACCGAGCCGATCACCAGGTCGGCGGTCGTGAGCGCCTCGGCGATGTCGTAGCGGCTCGACGCGCGGGTCTCGAGCGCGCCGCCGTAGCGATGCTCCAGCTCGCGCAGCCGGGGCAGCGAGATGTCGATCACGGTCACCTGCGAGCCGAGACCCAGGGCGTTCGCCGCAGCGTGCTCTCCCGCGACCCCTCCGCCGATCACGACGGTCTTGGCTCGGGGCGCTCCGGCGATACCGCCCATGAGAACCCCGCGCCCGCCTGCCGAGCGCATGAGCGAGTATGAGCCCATCGTGACCGAGAGGCGACCGGCGATCTCACTCATGGGGATGAGCAGAGGCAGGCTGCGGTCCGGCAGCTGCACGGTCTCGTAGGCGACGGCCGTCGTGCCCGCGTCGACGAGCGCGGTCGTGAGCGCGCGATCGGCGGCGAGGTGCAGATACGTGAACAGCGTCAGGTCGTCGCGCAGAAAGCCGTACTCCTGGGCGATCGGCTCCTTGACCTTGATGAGCAGCTCCGCTTCACCCCAGGTCTCCTCGGCGGTCTCGACGATCTCGGCACCGGCTGCGCGGTAGGCGTCGTCGGAGATGCCCGACCCGACTCCCGCTCCTGCCTGAACGAGGACGCGGTGGCCCTCGTGGACGAGGCGGTCAGCACCCGCGGGGGTGAGCGCGGTGCGGTTCTCGTTGTTCTTGACCTCAGTGGGCACGCCGATCTTCATCGATCCTCCTGGTGACGCGGTGCAGTGCGGTGCGGTGCGTCAAGAATCGCAGGAACATCGGATCTGCAACAGAATCAGTGAAGAGGATTCGACAGAGCGCGGCATCCTGAATAATCATTCGCATGAATGCCACCTCCGGACCCACGCGGGCGAACACCCTTCGGGCTCCCGCACTGGATGCGACGGACGCCAGAATCGTGCAGCTGCTCAGTGCAGACGGCCGCATGACGAACGCCGAGCTGGCCGCGCACCTGGGCGTCGCCCCGTCGACCGCCCACACTCGGCTGCGCGCGCTCGTCGACCGCGGCGTGATCAGCGGATTCCATGCGAGCGTCGACGAGCGGATGCTGGGCGCCGGCCTTCAGGCCGTCATCGGCGTCACGCTGCGCCCGAGCGGCCGACGGGAGAGCATCGTCGAGTTCGCTGACCGGGTGCGCGTGCTGCCGCAGGTCATCCAGGTGTTCTTCCTCGGCGGCGACGACGACTTCCTACTGCACATCGCGGTCTCGGACTCCTCGGAGATGCGGGAGTTCGTGCTGGAGCACCTGTCAGCCCAGTCCAGCGTCGCCTCGACCCGCACGAGCATCGTCTTCGACTACCACCGCAACTCGGTGGCGGCCTCCTTCCGCTGAGGCCGGTGCCGAGCCAGGATGCATGCCGGATGCACGGATGCAGGTCGCCGTGCCGGCATCCGACCTGCATCCGTGCTTCCGGCCTGCAGGTGGGTGGTTCGCGGAACGGGAGGTGCCTCAGGCTCCGAAGGATGCCGGGAGGGCGCAGTAGTCCGCGAACCGGCGCGAGGGATTCGCCGGATCTGTCAGATCGACGAGCGCGGAGGCGACCGAGTGCGGCTGCTCGTCGCCCGCGAGCTGCCAGAGCGTGAAGTTCCAGAGCCCGCGGGACTTCTCGCTCAGGAGGGCCGCCGGGCCCGACACGATCAGCACCGTGCTGTCGGCGGCGTCCGCGCGGAACGGCGTGATGACGCCGGCGCGCAGCGCCTCGTCGTCGCCGTCGACGGTGTGCTCGCGTGCGACGGTCTGGCCGGCATCCGTCAATGCGGCGGCCAGGGCGTCGGCTGCGCGGCGCGAGCGCTCGGCATCCGCTCCCGCCACAGCGAGAAGGCGCTTGCCGCGCGGATAGAGGTGCAGGAACTCTGCGGCGATCCCGGTCCAGGTGTCGGTCATGGATTCAGGCTACGCCCGTGGAGAGGGGCGTGACCCGAGACCGCCGAAGGGTCCGGATGCCGTGCAGCATCCGGACCCCTCCCGCAGCCGGTTCAGGCCTCCTCGACGAGGAAGCGCGAGTAGGCGCCGACCGTGAGGAAGGCCGGGAACTCCGGCCGCAGGGCGACCTCTCGGAACACCTCGGCGGCGTCGTCGAAGCGGTCGCCGGCCGACCGGGTGGCCCGGGCGAGCACGTCCGTGATCAACCCCTCGACGTACTCCGCCGTGATCGGCGTGCCGTCGTCGGTGGTGCGGTCCTGGTGGATCCACTGCCACACCTGCGAGCGGCTGATCTCGGCGGTCGCGGCGTCCTCCATGAGGTTGTCGATCGCCACGGCCCCGAGTCCGCGCAGCCAGGCCTCGAGATAGCGGATCGCCACCGAGACGTTGTCGCGCACGCCCTGCGCGGTGATCGGACGCCCGATGTGCAGATCGAGCAGATCTTCGGGAGCGACCGACACCTCGGGACGCTGGCGGTCGACCTGGTTCGGACGGTCGCCGAGCACGGCGTCGAACTCGGCCTGAGCCGTCGGGATCAGGTCGGGGTGGGCGACCCAGGTGCCGTCGAACCCGTCGCCGGCCTCACGCTTCTTGTCGGCCGAGACCTTGTCGATCGCTCGTGCCGTGACCTCGGGGTCGCGCCGGTTCGGGATGAAGGCGCTCATGCCGCCGATCGCGTACGCGCCCCGCTTGTGGCAGGTCTGCACGAGCAGCTCGGTGTACGCCCGCATGAACGGC
This sequence comes from Microbacterium sp. SZ1, assembly GCF_002362255.1. GTDB lineage: Bacteria > Actinomycetota > Actinomycetes > Actinomycetales > Microbacteriaceae > Microbacterium. The sequence continues at coordinate 113,852 of NZ_LPVV01000023.1, forward strand.
ACGGTCATCGTGACCTCGCTGCGGTCGGGGAGCACGAAGCGGGCGCCGCGGCCGCGGTAGTTCTTGATGATCGAGAAGATGTAGTCCCATCGTCCGGCGTTGAGGCCGGCGCAGTGGTCGCGCAGCTCGTAGAGGATCTCATCCATCTCGAACGCGGCCGGCAGCGTCTCGATCAGCACGGTCGCGCGGATCGTGCCATGCGGGAGACGCAAGTACTCCTCGCTGAACGAGAACACGTCGTCCCACAGCTTCGCCTCCTCGCTCGACTCGAGCTTGGCGAGGTAGAAGTAGGGTCCCCGACCGTTCGCGATGAGCTCCTCCGCGTTGTGCAGGAAGTACAGCCCGAAGTCGACGAGAGAACCGGATGCCGCGGTGCGGCGCCCCGCGCGGTCGATGAACGCGAGGTGCTTCTCGGGCAGGTGCCAGCCCCGCGGACGCATCACGATCGTGGGGGTGCGCTCCGCGGTGACGCGGTACTCCTTGCCCTCGGGGGAGGTGAAGGAGAGCTCGTCGCGGATCGCATCACGCAACGACAACTGACCCTCGATCACGTTCTTCCAGGTGGGACTCGTGGCGTCCTCCTGATCGGCGAGCCAGACGCGCGCGCCGGAGTTCAGCGCGTTGATCGTCATCTTCGGATCGGTGGGTCCGGTGATCTCGACGCGGCGGTCCTCGAGGCCGGGTCCGGCGCCGGCGACCCGCCACGACGCGTCGTCGCGGATGTGCCGGGTGTCGTCGCGGAAGCGCGGGTCGTGGCCGTTGCCGATCTCGAAGCGTCGCCGCATCCGGTCGGCCAGGCGGTCGTGCCGACGCGAGGCGAAGCGGTGGTGCAGCTCGGTGAGGAACGCGATCGCCTCGGGCGTGAGGATCTCGGCGTAGCGCTCGCGCATCGGCCCGGTGACGGTGATGGCCGGACCCTGCTGGGTCGTCTGGATGGGAGCGGTGGTCGGGGGAGCGGTGGGAGTGGTCATGATCGGTGTCCTTTGAGAGTCAGTGGAACTGCGCGGTCTCGGTGGAGCCGGCGAGGGCGAGCGTCGCGCTGTCGGGGTTGAGCGCGGTCGAGATGACGTCGAAGTAGCCGGTGCCCGCCTCGCGCTGGTGCTTGGTGGCGGTGTAGCCGTCGGCCTCGGCGGCGAACTCGGCCTCCTGCAGCTCGACGTACGCGCTCATGGCGCGCTCGGCGTAGCCGCGGGCGAGGTCGAACATGGAGTGGTTCAGGGCGTGGAAGCCGGCCAGAGTGATGAACTGGAACTTGTAGCCCAGGTCGGCGAGCTCGCGCTGGAACGTCGCGATCTCGGCGTCCGAGAGGTGGCGCTTCCAGTTGAAGCTCGGCGAGCAGTTGTACGCGAGCATCTTGCCGGGGAACTCCGCGTGGATCGCCGCCGCGAACTCGCGCGCCAGTTCGATGTCGGGCTCACCCGTCTCGACCCAGAGCAGATCGGCGTACGGTGCGAACGCGAGGCCGCGGCTGATGACCGCCTCGATGCCGGGGCGGATGCGGTGGAAGCCCTCGGCGGTGCGCTCGCCGGTGAGGAACTGCTGGTCGCGCTCGTCGACGTCGCTCGTCAGCAGGTCGGCGGCGAGAGCGTCCGTCCGCGCGATGATGACGGTGGGGACGCCCGCGACGTCGGCTGCGAGACGAGCCGCGTTCAGCGTGCGGATGTGCTGCTGGGTCGGCACGAGGACCTTGCCGCCCAGGTGGCCGCATTTCTTCTCGCTTGCGAGCTGATCCTCCCAGTGGATCGCCGCTGCACCCGCCTGGATCAGGGACTGCGCCAGCTCGTAGGCGTTCAGCGGGCCGCCGAATCCGGCCTCGGCATCGGCGACGATCGGCGCCAGCCAGTCCTGGGTGATGTTCCCCTCGGCGTGCTCCAGCTGGTCCTGGCGCAGCAGCGCGTTGTTGATGCGGCGCACGACGGCCGGCACCGAGTTCGCGGGGTACAGCGACTGGTCGGGGTAGGTCTGACCGGCCAGGTTGCCGTCGGCCGCGACCTGCCAGCCCGAGAGGTAGATGGCCTTGAGCCCGGCGCGCACCTGCTGCACGGCCTGGCCGCCCGTGTAGGCGCCGAGTGCGCGCACGTACTCCTCGGTGTGCAGGAGGTTCCACAGGTTCTCCGCGCCGCGGTGGGCGAGCGTGGAGTCCTCCCGGACGGAGCCACGGATGCGGATGACGTCGTCGGCCGTGAAGGTGCGCTCGACGCCGTCCCAGCGGGGGTCGGTGTCCCAGATCTCCTGCAGCTCGGCGGCCGTCTGGACCTGGTCGCCCGCCCGCAGGCCAGCAGGACGAGGGGTGCGGTTCTCAGCGGTGTTCGACATGGTGTCTCCTTCATCGGATTCCGGCGGCGGTGCCGGGTGGCGTGTAACCACGATCGATGAAGAACGGCCCTGATCCGCACCGGTTTGGGGGAGAAGATCCTGCAAAATTCTGTTTCTGTGACAGAATCGCGCCCATGGACCCTCTCAGCGACGAGAACGAGACCGACGCCCTCACGATCGGTCGGCGCATCAGGCAGCTGCGCACCGCGCGCGGGATGACGCTCGACGACCTCGCCTCGGCGGTCGATCGCGCACCGAGCCAGCTGTCGATGATCGAGACGGGCAAGCGTGAGCCCAAGCTCACGCTGCTGCAGGCGATCGCCCGCGCGCTCGGGGTCGCCATCGACGCCCTGCTCGAGGGCGAGCCGCTCGACGAGCGCAGCGCCGTCGAGATCGCGCTGGAGCGGGCGATGAAGGGTCAGACGTTCCAGGCGCTGGGCATCGAGCCCTTCCGCATCGCGAAGAGCGTGCCGACCGAAGCGCTCAAGGCCCTGCTCGCGCTGCACGGCGAGATCGACCGGCTCCGCGACGAGCGGGCGGCGACGCCGGAGGAGGCGCGGCGCGCCAACGTCGAGCTGCGGCACCTCATGCGGCGGCAGGACAACCACTTCGCCGACCTCGAGGCGAAGGCGTCGGAGATCCTCGCCGCCGTGCGGCATCCGGGCGGCCCGCTCACGCAGCGGACGGCCTCCGAGATCGCCGCCTACCTCGGCTTCACGCTGCACTACGCCCCCGACCTGCCGCAGACGACGCGGAGCGTCGCCGACCTTGCGAACGGACGCCTCTACCTCTCGAGCCGGGTGCCGGCGAAGGGCGACGCACGCACCGCGGTGCTGCAGGCGCTGTCGAGCCGCATCCTCGGCCACGCCGAACCGCGCAGCTACGCCGAGTTCCTGCGCCAGCGCGTCGAGACGAACTACCTCACCGGGGCGCTGCTGATCCCCGAGGCCCACGTGGTGCCCGCGTTGCAGGACGCGAAAGCTCGCCGATCGATCTCCATCGAGGACCTGCGCGACGCCTACTCCGTGTCGTACGAGACCGCCGCGCACCGCTTCACGAATCTCGCGACGCGGCACCTCGGCATCCCCGTCCACTTCCTCAAGGTGCACGAGTCGGGGACCATCACGAAGGCCTATGAGAACGACGACGTGAACTTCCCGACCGACCGTCTCGGTGCGATCGAGGGGCAGATGTGCTGCCGTCGCTGGACGAGTCGGGTGGTGTTCGAGGAGGACGACCGGTTCAACCCGTACTACCAGTACACCGACACCGGGAACGGGACGTACTGGTGCACCGCCCGCGTCGAAGCGTCGAGCGAGGGGCTGCATTCGGTGAGCGTCGGCGTGCGCTTCGACGACACGAAGTGGTTCGTGGGGCGCGACACCAGCCACCGCGGAGTCTCGAAGCACTCGATCGAGGTGTGCTGCCGCCGCGCCCCCGCGGAGCTCGAGGAGCGCTGGCGCGAGCACTCCTGGCCCAATGTGAAGACGCCGCGCACCCTGCTCGCGACGCTGCCGACCGGGTCGTTCCCGGGGGTGGACACGACCGACGTGTACGAGTTCCTCGAGGCGCACGCGCCGCACTGAGCGCGTTTCTCCGTGCGCCGCTCGTGCGTGCGCGGCATCCCTCCGCCCAGACCCACCACGCGCGTCCAGACCCGCCTCCGCAGACGTCCGGGGTGGTGGGTCTCGACGCGCAGGGTGGGTCTCGGCGTCGGGAGGGAGGCGTGTCGCGAGACGTGGCGGGGTCGGGAGGGAGGACGCGAGGGGTTGAGTGAACACCGAACACCTGTTAGGTTTTCACGAATCGGAGCGCTGCGATCGGCGGCGCCGTTCTCGACGAGGAGACACGATGAAGCGATGGATGAGCGCAGTAGCGACCACCGGACTGGTCGTCGCAGGACTCGCAGTCGCGGGCCCCGCTGTCGCGGGCGGTAACGGCGATGGGCACGGCGGTGGCCATGGCGGCAAGCCCGGAACCGAGGAGCTGAACCGCTGGGCGGTCGACACCTGGCGATCTCTCGACGCGATGACCGACGAGCAGACCGGCCTCCCGTCCGACAACGTGACCGGTGACCTGCAGACCGCGGGCGCCTACACCTCGCCGACCAACATCGGCGGATACCTGTGGTCGACCGTCACGGCGCGCGACCTCGGCATCATCGGCGACGACGAGGCGCACGACCGCCTCGCGACGACGCTCGACACCCTCGCAGGCCTCGAGCGCAACGACGCGAGCGGCATGTTCTACAACTGGTACTCGCCCACCACGGGGGAGAAGCTCACGACGTGGCCGGACTCCGGCGACCCGGTGTACCCGTTCCTCAGCACGGTCGACAACGGCTGGCTCGCTGCCGCTCTGCGCATCGTGCGCGAGGCCGAGCCCGACCTCGCCGCGCAGGCCGACACCCTTTATGACTCCATGGACTTCGGGGCGTTCTTCGACCCCGCCGGCGCTGCCGGGCTCCCGGCCGGCACGAACCGCGGCGGGTTCTGGGATGCGGCTCCGCCGGACTGCAGCGTCGAGGCGCCCATGTACAACGGCTCCGGCGCGACCGCCTATTACACGTGCCATCACTACGACACGACCGTGAGCGAGAGCCGCATCGCGACCTACCTCGGCATCGCGAACGGACAGATCCCCGCGACCGCGCTGTACGGCACGCACCGCACCATGCCCCCTGGGTGCGACTGGGCGTGGCAGGAGCAGCTCCCGCAGGGCGAGTACCGCACCTACGACGGCGTCGAGGTCTGGGAGGGCACGTACCAGTACGGCGGGATGTCGTTCGTGCCGAGCTGGGGCGGCAGCATGTTCGAGTCGCTGATGCCCGATCTGCTCGTGCCCGAGACGAAGTGGGGCCCGAGGTCGTGGAAGCTCAACCACCCGATCACGGTCGCCGTGCAGAAGCAGCACGGCCTCGACGAGGCGGGCTACGGCTACTGGGGCTTCTCGCCGGCGAGCGACCCCTTCGGCGGCTACGCGGAGTACGGTGTCGACATCGCCGGCATGCGGTCGGACGGCTACACATCGGACACCGAGAAGACCGACGTCGACGTCGACCGCCCCGGATGCTCGACGGGCACCAATCCCGACCCCGAGTTCGGTGACGGCGTCGTGACCCCGCACGCGGCGTTCCTCGCGCTGCCCTACGACCGTCAGGGCGCCCTGAGCAACCTCGAGGGCATCGAGAACGACCTCGACGCCTACGGTCCCGGCGGCTTCTACGACGCTGTCGCCGTCAAGAGCGGCGCGATCGCCGAGCGCTACCTGTCGCTGGACCAGTCGATGATCATGGCCGCCATCGGCAACGAGCTCACGAAAGATACACTCAAGGACTACTTCGTGGACCGCGAGATGGAGCAGACGCTGCGGCCGGCGATGAAGCAGCAGGTATTCGGCTCGTCGTGGGGAGCGGGGCACGGCCACGGCGGCTGAGCCCCCTCACCCCGCGTCGGCGGACGGGAGCGGGCAGTGAGCGCGGATCAGCAGCCGGTCACCGGGCGTGGGCGCCGCGGCCCCTACGCGGCAGGTCAGGCCAGGCGGCAGGCGATCGTCGAGGAAGCGCTCGCGGTGTTCTCCCGCACGGGGTTCCACGGGGGATCCCTGCGGGAGATCGCGAAGCGCGTCGGCGTCACGCCTGCGGGTCTGCTGCACCACTTCGCCGACAAGGAGGAGCTCTTCGCCGAGGTGCTGCGGCAGCGCGACGAGAAGGTGCGCGCCGCGGCGGGGGAGCCCGCCGAGCACACGCTCATCGAGCAGGCGAAGCGCGTCGTGTCGTACAACCAGACCTCTCGGGGCCTCACCTCGCTGTACGCGATCGTGTCGGCGGAGGCCACGGATCCCGACCACCCGTCGCACGCGGAATTCGCCGCGCGCTACCGCGAGCGGGCCGCCGAGGCCGAGGTGATCCTGCGGCGGGGGCAGGATGCCGGCGAGGTGCGCGCCGACATCGACCCCGCCCATGCGGCGCGTCTGATCAGTGCGGTGATGGACGGCATCCAGCTGCAGTGGCTGCTCGACGACTCCGTCGACATGGTGCCGCTGTTCGAGGAGTTCGTGGGGCGGTATCTGAACCCGGCGCCCGGTACGGACGGCTGAGGGGGCCCCGCGCGGCTGACCGTGTCGCGACCGCCGGGCAGCGGTCGGGGGAATCGCCAGCCATCCGGGCGCTCGGCGGACCGAGGGTCAGACCGCGTTCCAGCGCAGTCGCGGATCGGCGATGAACTCCGCGAGGACGGCGTCGGCGTCGCCCACCGGGAACATCGTCACGAGAAGCGGCTCCGCCCCCGTCGCGGGTGCGACCTCGTAGGCGAGGGCGGCCGGTCCGCGCGTCGCGCTGAGGGCGACGCGGCTCTCGCGGCCCTCGACCGTGCGGGCGGCGCCGGCCGCCGGCGACCTCAGCAGGGCGGATGCCGCTGCCGTCGCGCGCGTCAGCAGGGTGGGCCCACCTCGCCACGGTGAGAAGGCGTCGCGGGGGAGGGTGCACGCCTCGGCCAGGGCGGGTTCGATCCACCGGTCGCGCTTCAGGCCGTACGGCGTCTCGGTGAGCGAGAGCAGATAGCCGTAGCAGTGCAGCAGCCCGGCGTTGCCGACCGGCCACTCTTGGTCGAGCCCTGCGCGGTCGTGAAGCTCGTCGAAGAGGGCGCGGGTGATGACGGGCGAGCCCGTGTTCTCGTCGATGACCGTCGAGCGCCCCCAGGCGTCGAAGCGCGCTGCCGCGCGATCATCCGCGATCGCCCCGAACAGCCAGGGGAGTGCGGCGACCGCCGAGCGGGCCCCGCCGGCGGTGCCGTCGCCCCCGATCGTCGCGGCTCGGGTGAGGTCGTCGAGTTCGGACACGGCGCTCACGATACGCGAGGACTGTGGACGCATTGTTCACGTGACGTTCACGCTGCGTGGTCGTTCTGTCCATCATCGCCGCGCATGCTGGACGGAGCGTCCGCACGACTGCGGCGGATCGCGGAAGGCACCCGGTGAACTCCATCCTCCTCTTCGATTTCGACGGCACGATCGCGCTCGGCGACGGCCCGGTCCTCGCCTACGCCCGGCAGGTCGCCGACGGCCTCGGTGAGCGCGGAGACGGGCTCGTCGACGGCATCCGCTCGGCCCTGGCCGCCGCCGAAGCCGGCGCGCTCGACGGCTACGACGCGGTGCGTCGAGCGGCGCTGGAGCGGGGAGCGGATGCTGCGCTGCTCAGCTCCGCCTACCGAGCGAGCCGTGAGCAGCTGGCCACCGCGCACGCCCCGATCACCGTCCCCGAGGGGCTCGCCGAGCTGCTGGCCGCAGCCGAGGGACGCGCCGAGCGCCTGCTCGTCACGAACGCTCCGGCCATCCGCCTCGACGAGGCGCTGGACGCGCTCGGGCTGACCGGCCTGTTCGACCGGATCGTCACCAGCGCCCGCAAGCCCGCGGGTCTCGAGGCGCTGCTCGCGGAGCTGCCCAGTGATATCCGGGTCCTCAGCGTCGGCGACATCTGGCACAACGACCTCGCCCCGGCGCACGCCCGCGGCCACGCGACCGCCCTGCTCGGAGGGTTCCCCGACCCCGCCGCCACCCCGACCTTCCGTGCATCCGACTTCGCCTCTCTCGTCCCCGGGATCGAGACATGGCTGCACGCCGAGGCCCCTGCTCCCGTCCCCTCCGCTCATCGCACCTCCACCACCTCCACACACATCGAAGGATGAACATGCGCACCTCCCCCCTCCGCCGTTCCACGTCCGGCCTCGTCGCCGCCGGCGCGCTGCTGACCGTGGTCCTCGCAGGCTGCTCGAGCAGCACGGCCGCCCCCGAGGAGTCGGCCGCTCCCGCCGCCGATCCCGAATCGCTCGTGCTCGCGCTGGTCCCCTCGCAGGATCAGGACGGCCTCGTCGAGACCGCTTCGCCGCTCACCGACTACCTCACCGAGGAGCTCGGCATCGAGGTCACCGGCGTCGTGTCGAAGGACTATCAGGCCGCCGTCGAGGCCATGGGTGCCGGCCAGGCGCAGATCGGCTTCCTGCCGTCGCTGCAGCTATGGCAGGCGAACGACATGTACGACGCCTCGGTCGTGCTGCAGACCGAGCGCAACGGCAACATCACCTACCCGGCGCAGTTCATGACGAACAACCCCGACAAGTACTGCGACGACGAGCCGGTCGAGCGCGACGGGATGCTGTTCTGCAACGGCGCCGACGCGATGACGGGTCCCGCAGGCCTCGACAGCATCGACAAGGTGAAGGGCGCGAAGGTCGCGCTCCTCGGTCCCGGCTCGCCCGCCGGCTACATCTACCCTGTGCTCGCTCTGCAGGAGGCGGGCCTGGACACCGACGCCGACATCGAGCAGATCCCGGCCACGGCGAACGACGCCTCGGTGCTGGCGGTCTACAACGGCGACGCCGAGGTCGGCTTCAGCTTCTGGGACGCCCGCACGATCGTGCAGAAGGACACCCCGGACGTCGGCCAGAAGGTCGTCGTGTTCGCGATGACCGAGGAGATCCCCAACGACGGCGTCGCCGTCTCGGCGGACCTCTCGCCCGAGCTTCAGGAGCGCATCACCACGGCGCTCGAGGACTTCTCGAACACCGAGGAGGGTGCGGAGATCCTCACCAGCATCTACTCGATCACCAAGCTCGCGCCGGCCGACCCCGACTCGCTCGACGTCGTCGCGCGCGCCGCCGAGGCCCTGGGGCTCCAGTAAGTTGTCCGACCAGATCCAGCACGTGGACGCCGCAGCTCCGGCTGCGGCGTCCACGCCGTGGGCGATCCGCCTCGACGACGTCACCGTGCGATACCCGAACGGGACGATCGGCCTGAACCAGGTCTCGCTCGACATCGAGGCGGGCGAGATGGTCGCGGTCGTGGGGCTCTCCGGCTCGGGCAAGTCCACGCTGATCCGCACCATCAACGGCCTCGTCCCCACGACCTCCGGCACCCTCGACGTCGGCGAGCATCGCGTGAGCGGCGCCTCGCCCCGCACGCTCCGGCGCCTTCGCGGCGATGTCGGGATGGTGTTCCAGGGGTTCAACCTCGCCGGACGCGCGAGCGTGCTCCAGAACGTGCTCGTCGGCCGCCTCGCGCACACTCCGCTGTGGCGCACGCTGCTCGGCGCGTACCCCGAGGCCGACCGTCAGCTCGCGTATCACGCGCTCGATCGCGTCGGCATCCTCCCGAAGCTCCACTCGCGCGCCTCGGATCTGTCCGGCGGACAGCAGCAGCGCGTCGCGATCGCGCGCGCGCTCGCTCAGGAGCCCCGCATCGTGCTCGCCGACGAGCCGGTCGCGAGCCTCGACCCGCCCACCGCGCACGGGGTCATGAACGACCTGCGCCGCATCAACCGCGACCTCGGCATCACCGTGCTCGTCAACCTGCACCTGCTCGATCTCGCCCGCGAGTACGGCGCGCGCATGATCGGCATGCGCGCGGGAGAGGTCGTCTACGACGGCCCGGCCACCAGTGCGACGGATGCCGACTTCGAGAGCATCTACGGACGCTCGCTCACCCCGGAAGACCGGTTGGACGCGTGACCGGCGCTCCGCCTCCGCTCGACATCCCGGCGCGCCCTCGCGGTGCGTGGAAGGGGCCGGCGATCGCGCTCGCCATCGTGATCGCCACGGTCGTCATGTGCCTGCCGGGCATCGGCATCGGCGTCGATCTCGCGGCGATCGCCCGTAACTGGCAGAACGGCGCCGACAAGGTCGTGAAGCTGCTCCTGCCCGATTGGAGCTTCTTCCCGCGCACGATCCCGCCGCTCATCGAGACGCTGCAGATGGCCGTCATCGCGACGGCGATCGGCGCGGCGGTGTCGCTGCCGCTGAGCTTCTGGGCCGCGCGCGCGACGAACGCGAACGCCCCGGCACGGATCGTCGTGCGCGGCATCCTCAACGTCATCCGCAGTGTTCCCGATCTGCTCTACGCCGCGATCCTCGTGGCGATGGTGGGGGTCGGCGCGCTCCCCGGCATCCTCGCGCTGCTCCTCTTCAACGTCGGCATCATCGTGAAGCTCGTCTCCGAGGCGATCGACACGAACGACCGCGGCCCGCTCGAGGCGGGGCGCGCGGTGGGCGCCACGCAGGCGAAGATCAACCGCACGCTCGCACTGCCCGACGCGTGGCCGGCGTTCGCGAACCAGACGCTGTACGTCTTCGAGCTCAACGTCCGCGCCTCCACCGTGCTCGGACTCGTCGGGGCGGGAGGCATGGGGCTGCTCATCGACGCGGTGCGCACGTTCTACCGCTACGACCAGCTCTCGCTCATCATCCTGGAGATCCTCATCGTGGTCATCGTGATCGACCTCGTCTCCGACGCGATCAGACGGAGGCTCGTGTGACCGCCCTCAGCCCGGAACGCACCCACGGCCCCACTGTCATCCCGGACCGCTCGCGACGCCCCTGGCTCGTGGCCGGCTGGGTGCTCGTCACGGCCGTCGTCGTGCTGGCCTTCTGGTCGATCGACATCAGCTGGGGGCGCCTGCTCGACCTGCCCGCCGAGATCGCGCGCTACACGGTGCTCATGTTCGGGAGCCCGAACTGGGAGAAGCTGCCCGAGGCGCTCTGGCAGACCTGGCGGAGCATCGAGATGGCGTGGGTCGGCACGATCCTCGGAATCCTGCTCGCGACGCCGCTGAGCCTGATCGCCGCCCGCGGCTTCGGTCCCGCCTGGCTGCGGGCGCTCCTGCGCGGGCTGTTCTCGCTCATCCGCGCGGTGCCCGAGATCATCATCGCGATCGTCATCCTCTCGGTCACCGGACTCACCCCGTTCACGGGAGCCCTCGCCCTCGCGATCAACGGCATCGGCACGCTCGGCAAGTGGGGCTACGAGGCCGTCGAGGCCGTCCCGCGCGGGCCCATCGAGGCCGCGCGCGCGGCCGGCGGCGGCACGCTCCAGGTGCTGCGCTGGGGCGTCTGGCCGCAGGCCGAGCCCGCCTTCTGGTCGTTCTGGCTCTACCGCTTCGAGATCAATGTGCGCTCCTCGGCCGTGCTCGGCCTCATCGGTGTCGGCGGGATCGGCGACATGCTGACCTCGTACACGCAGTACCGTGAGTGGTCGACGGTGGGTGTCCTGCTCATCGTGGTCGTCGTCGTGACGATGCTCATCGACGGAGTCTCCGGCGCGATCCGCCGTCGCATCATGGAGGGAGCCCGCGCCCGTGTTCTCGCCTAGCGCCCCGCCCAGCGCCCGCATCGCGGCGGTCCTCAACACCATGCAGCCCGCCGAGCGGCGGGTCGCCGAGCTGATCGTCGGGTCGGCGGATGCCGTCGTGGAGTGGACAGCGCAGGAACTCGCCGACCGGGCCGGCGTCGGCCGCGCCACGGTCGTGCGGACGTGCCAGAGCGTCGGCTACCGCGGATACCCGCAGCTGCGGGTGGCGCTCGCCGCCGAGCTCGGCTCCGCGCCGGGGGAGGATGCCGTCGACCACGGCTCCGGCGTGCTGGGACGGATGCGAGGCGAGATCGTCAGGCTTGCGTCGTCGCTGCCGGCGCTCACGAGCCTTCTCGATGCGGAGGCGGTCGCCGATGCGGTGCGCCTCGCGGCATCCTCCCGTCGCCTGCTGGTGCTGGCGAACGGTCTGTCGTCGCCGATCGCGAGCGACCTGGCGATGCGCCTGACCGCAGCCGGACGTCCCGCCGAGTTCATCGCGGACGCGATCGCCCAGCAGATCGCGGCCCGGCACCTGACCGCGGACGACGCCTGCCTCGTGATCAGCGGCTCAGGAGCGAACGAGGCGAGCCTGCGCGTCGCGACGGCCGCAGCGCGCGGAGGCGCCCGGGTCATCGCGCTCACCTCGTTCGCATCGTCCCCGCTCACCGAGGTCGCCACGCACAGCCTCGTGATCGCGCCGTCGGGCGTGAGCTTCCGGGAGGAGCTGCAGCACGCCTCGCGTGTCGCCTACCTCGTGTTCGCCGAGGTCTTCTCGGCGGCCGTCACCGCCGAGCGTGGCGGCGACGCGGTGCGGGCGCGGGCTCACGCGCTGGAGGTCGTGTCCGACAACCTCGGCGAGGGCGCGGGGGAGTCGTAGCGACTCACTCGCGCGCGGTCTGCAGCAGCGCCCACAGTTCGGCGCGAGCCGGGAACGAGGAGAGGTCGGCGCCGAGCAGCGTTCCCGCCTGAGCGATGCGCGACCGCAGCGTGTGGCGGTGCACGCCCAGCGCTGCGGCGGCCGACTCGGCCTTCGCGTCGTGCTCGAGCCATACGCGCAGCGTCTGCTCCAGGTCGCCGCCCGAGCGGGCATCGCTCTCGCGCAGGGGCGCGAGGCGGGACTCGGCGAGCAGACGCGCCTCGTCGGTCGCGAGCGCGCTGAGGATGCTGGAACCGACCGCGTCGGCGTAGCGGTGGACTCCCGCATCAGCCTGCCGGTGCAGTGCCGCGACGGCCTGCGCGTGCGCGCGTGAGAAGGCGTCGTACGACTCCGCTCCCGACGCGCCGATGCGGATACCGAACCGCTCGGCTGCCTCGTCGAGCAGCCCCTCGTCGGCGGCCGACACGCACAGCGTCACGCCGTCGTCGGACTCGGCGACGAACGATGCCGTGCCCTCGTCCGCACGGCGTCGATCCCACCAGTCGGTCAGTGGCCCCGCCGGGGCGCCCGCGGCGACGGCGACGACGATCGGGGCGGGCGGCAGTGAGCCGAGTACCCGTCGCGCGAGCGCGGGATCGTCGGTCTGCAGCGACGACAGCAGCTGCGAGTGCAGGCGCCGCCGGCTCCGTGCGAGCTGCTCGCTCTGCTCGAGCGCGAGTCCCGCCATCGCGATGACGGAGGTGACCACGGTGCGCGCCTCGGGGTCGAGGCCGTCGATCCCGAGTGCGATGACGCCGCGCAGACGCCCGCCGCGTCCGATCGTGAACAGCATGAACGAACGGTCGCCGGCGGTGAACGACTGCCCCGCCTCGAGCCCGCGCGTCAGCACCTCGGCGACATGCTGCCCCAGCACGTCCTTGGCCGCATCGGGGAGCTCGTCGCGGGGGTGCGACGACTGCAGCGCCCCCGAGGCGTCGTACATCCCGACCCAGACGCCGAGCCGTCGGCCGAGCTCGGCGAGGGTGGCGTCGAGCCCCCGAGGGCGGAGGGCGGCGAGGGCGAGCGCGCGCTGCGTGTCGAGCGCCCAGGAGCGCCGCGCATACGCCTGGGCGGCGATCGCCTCGGAGTGCGCGCGCGCCACGGCGATGAATGGCGTGCGGTAGGGGACCTCGAACAACGGCATCCCTCGCCGAGCGCAGGCGATGACGAGCTCGTCGGGGATGCCGGCGCGATGCACCTCCGTTCCGAAGCCGAGTCCGCGCACGCCGCGGTCGGCGAGCCGGTCGACGTACACGTCCACGCCCGTGTCGGCGTCGAACTGGACCCCGGTGGTGAGCAGGGCGAGGTCCTCCGCGAGGAACGGCGTCGGGTCGGCGAGGTCGGAGCTGTGCACCCAGCGCAGGGGGCTCCCCAACGCGTCACCAGGGAGTTCCTGCGGGTCGGACACGAGGCGCAGGCCGAGGTCGCGACGCCGCAGCAGCGCTCGCAGGGTCGGCTCGTCGGCGACCTCCATCCGTGCCTCCTCACGCGTCGGCCGGCGATGTACGCTCCGGCGAATCCCTCGCACAGATTGTACAGTCCGGCGAATGCCCGTGCGGCGACGACGGTCGTACGCTCGCGTCATGGCTCTCCTCGACACCGACACCGCGACCGTTCCCCTCGGCGGACCCGACCTCCCCCAGGAGCGTCGACTCGTCACCGAGCTTCCCGGGCCCCGCTCGGCCGAGATCCTCGCCCGCAAGGCCGAGGCCGTGCCCGCGGGCGTCGGCCACACCGTGCCCGTCGCGGCCGTCGCCGCGGGCGGAGGCGTCGTCGTCGACGCCGACGGCAACTCGCTGATCGACCTCGGGTCCGGCATCGCCGTGACGACGGTCGGCAACGCGCACCCGAAGGTCGCCGCCGCCGTCGCCGCCCAGGCCGCGCAGTTCACGCACACCTGCTTCATGATCTCGCCGTACGAGTCGTACATCGAGGTCGCCGAGGCACTCAACCGCCTCACGCCCGGAGACTTCGCCAAGAAGAGCGCGCTGTTCAACTCCGGTGCCGAGGCTGTCGAGAACGCGATCAAGATCGCCCGCAAGCACACGGGCCGCCAGGCCGTCGTCGCCTTCGACCACGGCTACCACGGCCGCACCAACCTCACCATGGCGCTCACCGCCAAGTCGATGCCCTACAAGAGCGGGTTCGGTCCGTTCGCGCCCGAGGTCTACCGCGCACCCATGTCGTACCCGTTCCGCGACGGCCTGTCAGGGCCCGAGGCGGCGGCCCGCGTCATCCTGCAGCTCGAGAAGCAGGTCGGGGCCGACAACCTCGCCGCCGTCATCATCGAGCCCATCCAGGGCGAGGGCGGGTTCATCGTTCCCGCCGACGGCTTCCTCCCGGCGATCCTCGACTGGTGCCGCGCGAACGGCGTCGTCTTCATCGCCGACGAGGTGCAGACCGGCTTCGCCCGCACCGGCCACATGTTCGCGAGCGAGATCTTCGGCATCGAGCCCGACCTCATCACCACGGCCAAGGGCATCGCCGGCGGTCTGCCGCTGGCCGCCGTGACCGGTCGCGCCGAGATCATGGACGCCTCGCACACCGGCGGCCTCGGCGGCACCTACGGCGGCAACCCGATCGCGTGCGCCGCCGCGCTCGCCGCGATCGACGTGTTCGAGAACGACGGCGTGATCGAGCGTGCCCGTGAGATCGGCGAGATCCTGAAGAGCCGCCTCACGTCCCTGCAGCAGGACGACGCGCGTATCGGCGACATCCGCGGACACGGCGCGATGATCGCCGCCGAGTTCGTCGACCCCGAGACCCAGGCTCCGGATGCCGCGCTCACGGCCGCCGTCGCCAAGGCGGCGATCGCCAAGGGCGTGATCGTGCTCACCTGCGGGACCTACGGCAACGTCATCCGCTTCCTGCCCCCGCTGGCGATCGGCGACGACCTGCTGAACGAGGGGCTCGACGTCATCGCCGAGGCGCTCGCGTCGGCCTGAACCACGGCCGCTGAGGCGGTTCCACACACGTCCGGCCGCGACTCGTATCGGGGGATTTCGAGTCGCGGCCGGCAACCTTTCCAACGAAGGAGAAGCAGATGGCTGAGATCACCCGTGACGTGCTGATCGTGGGAGCCGGAGCCGCAGGGCTCACCGCCGCGAACGACCTGCGCAAGGCCGGCCTGTCGGTGGCCGTGCTGGAGGCCCGCGACCGCGTCGGCGGCCGTCTGTGGACCGACGTCATCGACGGAGCGATGCTCGAGCTCGGCGGTCAGTGGGTCTCGCCTGACCAGGATGCGCTGAAGGACACGCTCGAGGAGCTGGGCCTCGAGACCTACAGCCGCTATCGCGAGGGCGACAGCGTGTACGTCGGGCCGGATGGCCGGGTGCACCGCTTCACGGGCGAGATGTTCCCCGTGTCGCCCGAGACGGAGAAGGTCATCGCCGACATCACCGACCGCCTCGACGAGATGGTCGCCGAGATCGACCCCGATCGCCCGTGGGAGCACCCGCAGGCGAAGGAGTGGGACAGCGTCACGTGGGACGCCTGGCTGCGTCAGCAGACCGACGACGACGAGGCCGTGCGCAACCTGGCCTTCGCCACCGGCTCCGCGATGCTCACGAAGCCGACGCACACGTTCTCGCTGCTGCAGTCGCTGCTCATGGCGGCATCCGCCGGGTCGTACTCGAACCTCGTCGACGCCGACTTCATCCTCGACAAGCGCGTGGTGGGCGGGCTCCAGCAGGTGCCCATCCTGCTCGCCGAGCGCCTCGGCGACGACGTGCTGCTGAACCAGCCGGTCCGCACGCTCGAGTGGGGGGCTGACGGCGTGGTCGCCACGACCGACGAGCTCACCGTCCGCGCGCGCTTCGCGATCCTCGCGCACGCGCCCGTGCTGTATGACCGGATCTCGTTTGTCCCGCCGCTGCCGCGCCGCCAGCACCAGCTGCACCAGCACCTGTCGATGGGCTTCGTCATCAAGGTGCACGCCGTCTACGACCGCCCGTTCTGGCGGGAGCAGGGCCTCAGCGGCACCGCGTTCAGCCCGTACGAGCTCTCGCACGAGGCCTACGACAACACCAACCACGGCGATGAGCGCGGCACGCTCGTCGGCTTCGTCAGCGACCAGAACGCGGACGACCTCTTCGCGCTGAGCGACGAGGAGCGCAAGGAGCGCATCCTCGAGTCGCTGTCGCACTACTACGGACCGGAGGCCAAGAACCCGGTCGTCTACTACGAGAGCGACTGGGGCACGGAGGAGTGGACGCGCGGCGCCTACGCCGCGAGCTTCGACATGGGCGGCCTGCATCGGTACGGCGCAGACCTGCGCACACCGGTCGGCCCGATCCACTTCGCCTGCAGCGACATGGCCGGCGCGGGCTTCCAGCACGTCGACGGTGCGATCCGCATGGGGCACCTGGTGGCCTCGAACATCGTCGAGTCGACGAGGGACGCGGGCGAGACGGCCGAGGTCGGCTGATGACGGGCTCGATCGTCGTCGGCTACACGGCGACGGATGCCGGAGCCGACGCCGCCGCACTCGGCGCTCGTCTGGCGCGCAGCCTCGGCGCGACGCTCCGCCTCGTGATCGTGCTGCCCTCGGAGGGAACGCGCAACGCCGCCGTCGCACCCGAGCGCGCGTACGAGGACCACCTCCGTCGCCAGGCGACGCAGTGGCTCGAGGATGCCGTCAGCGGCCTGCCGCAGGAGCTCGTCCGCACCGGGCACGTCCGCTTCGGGGAGTCGTTCGCCGAGGGGCTGATCGCCGCGGGCGAGGAGTTCGGCGCCCGACTCATCGTCGTCGGCGCCGCGAACGGCAGCCTGTTCGGGCGCCACCGCCTCGGCAGCGTCGCCTCCGAGCTGCTGCACTCCTCGACCATCCCGGTGGCACTGGCCCCGGCCGGCACCTCGACGGAGGACGACCACGTCCTTCCCCGCGTGACGGTCGCCGTCGGCACCCGTCCCGGAGCGGAGAACCTCCTCGACGAGGCGGCGACGGTCGCCGCCGACGCGCACGTCGGCCTCCGGCTCGTGTCGCTCGTGCCCTTCGACGTGCCTCCCGGCCTCGACACCGGTTCGATCCGTCTGGCCGGAGACGAGCACTCCCGCGAGGTGCTCTCTGTGGCATCCGGCCTCCTGCCCGACTCCCTCGACGCGGTCGTCGAGGAGGCCCCTGGCGACTCCGTGGAGGATGCGGTGGCCCATCTCTCGTGGCTCCCCGGCGAGGTCGTGCTCGTCGGCTCCAGCCGTCTGGCGCAGCCGCGCCGTCTGTTCCTGGGCTCCACGGCGGCGAAGATGCTGCACGAGCTGCCCGTTCCGATGATCGTGGTGCCGCGCACGCGGGCCGAAGCAGGAGTCCGCTGATGAGCAACTCGAACCGGGCGACGGAGCCCGTATCCGGCGTGACGACCGGCATCTCGCAGAAGGGCCTGAGCGCCGGGGCGGTCGGCGTGCTCGGCGCCGTCGTGATCGGCGTCTCCACCATCGCTCCCGCATACACGCTCACGGCGTCCCTCGGTCCCACCGTCGCGGTCGTCGGCACCCAGGTCCCGGCGATCATCCTCGTCGGTTTCATCCCGATGCTGCTCACGGCGTTCGGCTACCGCGAGCTCAACCGCGAGATGCCCGACTCGGGGACCTCGTTCACGTGGGGCGTGCGGGCGTTCGGCCCCTGGATCGGGTGGATGACGGGCTGGGGCCTCATCGCGGCCACCGTCATCGTGCTGTCGAACCTCGCGGGCATCGCCGTCGAGTTCCTGTTCCTGCTGATCTCGCAGCTCTCGGGCAACCCCGACATCGCCGATCTCGCGTTCAACCCCTTCATCAACGTGGTGGTCTGTCTCCTGTTCATGCTCGGAGCGACGCTGGTGTCGTACCGCGACATGCAGACCACGCAGAAGTTCCAGTACATCCTCGTCGGCTTCCAGGTGCTGGTGCTCGTCGTCTTCGCCGTCGTCGCGATCGTCAAGGCCGTGGACGGCGAGGCCGCCGACCCCACCGCGTTCTCGTGGTCGTGGTTCAACCCGTTCGAGGTGCCCAGCTTCAGCGCCTTCGCGGCCGGTCTGTCGCTGTCGATCTTCATCTTCTGGGGATGGGACGTCGTGCTCACCATGAACGAGGAGACGAAGGACCCGGCGAAGACCCCCGGTCGGGCGGCCATGGTCACCGTGTTCGTCGTGGTCAGCCTGTACCTGCTCCTCGCCATCGGCCTCATCATGTTCGCCGGTGTCGGAGACGGCGATCTCGGCCTCGCGAACGAGGACATCTCGGCGAATGTGTTCTTCGCACTGTCCGACCCGATCCTCGGGCCGCTCGCGTTCCTCGTGTCGCTCGCGGTGCTCTCGAGCTCTGCCGCGTCGCTGCAGTCGACCGCTGTCGGGCCCGCGCGCACGCTGCTCGCGATGGGGCACTACGGCGCCCTGCCCAAGAAGTTCGCGAGGGTCAGCCCGCGGTTCTTCACCCCCGGGTACTCGACGATCGTCTCGGCCGTCGTCGCGTCGGTGTTCTACGCCGTGATGCGCCTGGTCAGCGAGAACGTGCTCACCGACACGATCCTGTCGCTCGGGATGATGATCTGCTTCTACTACGGACTCACCGCGTTCGCGTGCGTGTGGTACTTCCGTCGGCAGTGGTTCGACTCGGCGCGCAGCTTCTTCTTCACGTTCCTGTTCCCGCTCGTCGGCGGAGTGATCCTCGCCGTGCTCTTCGTGACGACCCTCATCGACTCCATGGACCCCGCCTACGGCAGCGGATCGAGCATCGGCGGGGTCGGCCTCGTGTTCGTCCTCGGCGTCGGCATCATCGGGATCGGCATCGTCATCATGATGTGGCAGGCGATCAAGCGGCCGGCGTTCTTCCGCGGGGAGACGCTCACCGCCGACGCCCCGCCGAGCCTCCGTCGCCGCTGACCGGAACCACCCCAGACCCACGCCCCCACAGAGAGAGAACCCATGAGCACTCAGACAGAGCAGGCGCTGCTCGACAGCATCCCCACCGGCCTCTTCATCGGCGGCGAGTGGATCGACGGCGAGACCGGCGCGACCTTCGACGTCATCGACCCCTCGACGGGAGACGTCATCCGCACGATCGCCGACGCGACGCCGGCAGACGGCATCCGCGCCCTCGATGCAGCGGTCGCCGCGCAGGACGACTGGGCGGCCACCGCGCCGCGCACCCGCAGCGAGATCCTTCGCAGGGCCTTCGACCTCGTGCAGGAGCACAAGGAGGATCTCGCGCTGCTGATGACGCTCGAGATGGGCAAGCCGCTCGCCGAGGCGCGCGGGGAGGTCGTCTACGGCGGTGAGTTCCTGCGGTGGTTCAGCGAGGAGGCCGTGCGCATCAGCGGCCGCTACGGCATCAACCCCGAGGGCACCGGCCACATGGTCGTCTCGCAGCGCCCCGTCGGCCCGTCGTTCTTCGTCACGCCGTGGAACTTCCCGTTCGCGATGGCGACGCGCAAGATCGCGCCGGCGCTCGCCGCCGGCTGCACCGTCGTGATCAAGCCCCCGGCACTCACGCCCCTCACGACCATCTTCTTCACGAAGCTGCTGGAGGAGGCCGGGTTGCCTGCGGGCGTCGTCAACGTCGTGCAGACGTCGAAGTCGTCGGCGCTGTCGGCCCCGATCATCGCCGACCCGCGCCTGCGCAAGCTGTCGTTCACCGGCTCGACCGAGGTGGGCCGCAAGCTCATCGCCCAGGCCGCCGAGGGCGTGCTGCGCGTCTCGATGGAGCTCGGCGGCAACGCGCCGTTCGTGGTCTTCGACGACGCCGATCTCGACAAGGCCGTGGAGGGCGCGCTGCTGGCGAAGTTCCGCAACATCGGCCAGGCCTGCACGGCGGCCAACCGGTTCATCGTGCACCAGGACGTGGCGGACGAGTTCGCCCGCCGGGTCACGGAGCGCGTGCAGGCGATGAAGGTCGGACGCGGCACCGAGGAGGGCGTCGCGATCGGCCCGCTCATCGACGAGGATGCCGTCGCCAAGGCCGAGGAGCTCGTGGGCGACGCCGTCGACCGCGGCGCGAAGCTGCTCGCGGGAGGCAAGGCCCTCGACGGCGTCGGCACCTACTACGAGCCGACCGTGCTCACCGACGTCGTTCCCGGCTCGGCGATCCTGCGCGAGGAGATCTTCGGCCCGGTGCTCGCGATCTCGACCTTCGCGACCGAGGAAGAGGCCGTCCGCCTCGCGAACGACACCGAGTACGGACTCGTGTCGTACGTGTTCACCGAGAACCTGCAGCGCGGCCAGCGGATGATCGACGGCCTCGAGACCGGCATGATGGGTCTGAACGTGGGCGTCGTGTCGAACGCGGCGGCTCCCTTCGGCGGCGTCAAGCAGTCGGGTGTCGGCCGTGAGGGCGGCGCCGAGGGCATCCACGAGTACCTGTCCACCAAGTACACCCTGATCCCGGTCTCCTGACCGAGCCGAAGGAGGACGAAAACATGACCGACTACGCCGTCATCAACCCCGCCACCGGAGAGACGCTGAAGTCCTTCGACACGTTCACCGACGAGCAGATCGAGGAGGCCGTCGCAGCGGCCGACCGCGCGCACCGCGAATGGTCGCGCTCGTCGACCGTCGCCGAGCGCGCCGCTCTCGTCCGCCGCATGGCCGAGCTGCACCGCGAGCGCCGCGAGGAGCTCGCCGACGTGTTCGTGCGCGAGATGGGCAAGCCGCGCGAGGCCGCGCTGGGAGAGGTCGACTTCGCCGCCGACATCGCCGAGTACTACGCCGACCAGGCCGAGGCCATCATGGCCGATCAGCCCATCGACATCCTCGGCGACGGCTCGGCGATCATCCGCCGTTCGTCGCTCGGACCGCTCGTCGGCATCATGCCGTGGAATTTCCCGGCGTACCAGATCGTGCGCTTCGCGGCGCCCAACCTCATCGTCGGGAACACGATCCTGCTGAAGCCCGCACCGCAGTGTCCGGAGTCGTCGTCGGCGATCGCCGCGATCTACCGCGACGCGGGCTTCCCGGAGGGCGCATACCAGAACGTGCTCGCCACGAACGAGCAGATCGCGACGATGATCGCCGACCCGCGCGTGCAGGGCGTGTCGCTCACGGGCTCGGAGCGCGCCGGTGCGGCCGTCGCCGAGATCGCCGGACGCAACCTCAAGAAGGTCGCCCTCGAGCTCGGCGGCTCCGACCCGTTCATCGTGCTCTCGACCGACGACCTCGACGCGACCGTGCAAGCCGGAGTCGACGCGCGCCTCGACAACAACGGCCAGGCGTGCAACGGCGCCAAGCGCTTCATCATCGTCGACGACCTGTATGACGCATTCGTGGAGAAGTTCACCGCCGCGATGGCGGCCGTCGAGGCGACCGACCCCATGCTCGACGACACCGTGCTGGGCCCTGTGTCGTCGGAGACCGCCGCGGAGAACCTGCAGAAGCAGATCGACACGGCCGTCGAGCAGGGTGCGACGCTGCTGACCGGTGGCACGCGCGAGGGCACGTTCTTCGCGCCGACGGTGCTCGCCGACGTCACGCCGGAGATGGACGTCTACCGCGAGGAGCTCTTCGGCCCCGCGGCGGTCGTCTACCGCGTCGCCGACGAGGACGCCGCAGTCGCGCTCGCGAACGACACGACGTTCGGCCTGGGCTCGTACGTCTTCACGACCGACGAGGCGCAGGCCGAGCGTGTGGCGGACAGGATCGAGGCAGGCATGGTCTACGTCAACCTCGTGCTGGCCGACAGCCCAGAGCTGCCGTTCGGCGGCATCAAGCGCAGCGGCACGGCCCGCGAGCTGGGACACCTCGCCGCCGACGAGTTCGTCAACAAGAAGCTCATCCGCATCGGCTGACGCCGGCGGGGCAGGAGGGGCGGATGCTGCGGCATCCGCCCCTCTCTCGTGCGGTCGAGCGACCGACCTGCAGGTCGTGCGCACGGATGCATGTCGGATGCGGCAGGCAGCGGTCTGCGGGCGTGTTCTCGGCCTGCAGGTGAGCCCCCCGGGTGCCGTCAGTCCGCGAGGTCGAGGTACGCGAGCACGGCGAGCACGCGGCGGTTCACGGCCGAGCCGGAGGCGACCCCCAGCTTCGTGAAGATCGTGTTGATGTGCTTCTCGACGCCGCTCTGGCTCATGAACAGCCGCTCGGCGATCCCGGCGTTGCTGTGCCCCTCCGCGATGAGCTCGAGCACGGCGGCCTCGCGCTCGCTGAGCTCGCCCATCCGCACGCCCGGTCCCGAGCGGTCGGCGATCAGCCGGCTGATGACCTCGGGGTCGAAGGCGACCCCGCCGTCGGCAATCCGCATGATCGCGTCGAGGAATCCGGCGATGTCGGAGACACGGTCCTTCAGCAGGTATCCGATGCCGCCGCGGCCGTCGAGCAGCAGCTCGCTCGCATAGCGCCGCTCGACGTGCTGCGAGAGCACGAGCACGGCGACTCCGGGGTGGTCGCGGCGGATGCGGAGAGCGGCGCGGATTCCCTCGTCGACGAAGTCGGGCGGCATCCGCACGTCGACGATCACGAGGTCGGGCGCGTCGGCCGCGATCGCGGCGAGGAGGGCGTCGGCATCACCGACGGATGCCGTCACGACGTGCCCCTCGGCGACCAGCAGCTGGGCGATGCCCTCGCGCAGCAGCGTCGAGTCCTCGGCGATCGCTATCCGCACGGGATCACCGCCTCCACCACCGTCGGGCCGCCGAGCGGGCTGTGCACCCGCAGCCGCCCGTTGCGCGCCGCCACGCGCGAGGCGATGCCCGAGAGCCCGGTGCCCGCGGCATCCGCCCCGCCGACGCCGTCGTCTTCGACGCTGATCGAGAGCAGTCCGCCGTCGGTGCGCACGCGGATCGTGATCGTCTCGGCATCCGCGTGCTTGATCGCGTTCGTCACCGCCTCGCTCGCGACGAAGTAGGCCGCGGTCTCGGCGGCGCGGTCGGCGATCGGCGCCGCCTCGACGTCGAGGTGCACGGGCATGGCCACGCGGTCGCGCAGCGCCCGCAGCGCTGCCGACAGCCCGTCGCGCTGCAGCATCTCGGGGTACGTCCGCCATGCGACGTCGCGCAGGTCGTCGAGGATGTGCTGGGTCTCGGCGCGGACGGTGCGCAGCAGCGTGGCTGCGTCGGCGGGGTCGGAGCGCTCGACGCGGGCGAGCAGGATCGACAGCGCGACGACCCGCTGCTGCACGCCGTCGTGGATGTCGCGCTCGATGCGTCGGCGCTCGGAGTCGACCGCGTCGACGACCTCGTCGAGAGTCGCGTGCAGCCGAACGACCTCCTGCGACAGCTCGCCGGCGCCCGGTCGCTGGAACGTCTCCCAGAGCCGCCGCTCGAGCCAGGCGATCCCGCCGAGACCCGACAGGGCGAGGAACAGCAGCACGACACCCGGAATCACGAACAGGCCGACCGTCGTCCAGGTCACTCGCCCCGGCCGCGCGCTGAACAGAGTCACCGGACCGCCGGTCGCCGCGGCGGCGAGCATCTGGATTCCGACGACGACGCCGGCGGCGATGAGGACGAGGATGCAGAGCACGACGAGCTGCAGCAGCACCGAGAGGGAGAGCAGGCTGCGCGTACGGCGGGCAGGCGGCGGGATGCGGCGGGCGATGCCGTCGATCCACGTCAGTCGGGACGCGAGGGCCTGGAGCACTGCGGGGGCCGGGCGGCGCGGCGACGTCGCGACCGCGACGAGCGTCGCGGGGAGCATGACGACTCCGCCGGCGGTGCCGCCCAGCATCCGCAGCACATCGCGCACGATCGGCCGGGACGTCATGAGTCCATTGTGCCGGTCAGGTCGTGGGTGTGCCCTGCACCCGCTGACGCACGCGCAGCACGACGAAGACCGACACGGCGGCGATGACCGCGGCGACCACGATGAGCTGCAGGCCGTCGGCGTACTGCTCGATGCGATGCCACTGCTCGCCCAGCAGGAACCCAGCCATCACGAACACGGTGTTCCAGATCGCACTGCCGGCCGCGGTGAGCAGCGTGAAGCGCAGCAACGGCATCCGCTGCACCCCGGCGGGGATCGAGATGAGGCTGCGGAAGATCGGGATCATCCGCCCGAAGAACACCGCCTTCGACCCGTGCTTCGCGAACCAGGCCTCCGTGCGGTCGACGTCGCTGACCTTCATCAGCGGCATCCGGTCGACGATCCGCCGCAGACGAGCGGGACCGAGCCAGGCGCCCAGGCCGTACAGCGCGAGCGCGCCCACGACCGAGCCGACCGTCGTCCACACCAGCACCTGCCACAGCACGACCGAGCCCTGGCTGGCGGCGAAGCCGGCGAGCGGCAGGATCACCTCGCTGGGGATCGGCGGGAACAGGTTCTCGATCGCGACGGCGACACCGGCGCCGACGCTGCCGAGCGTCTCCATGAGGGCGATCGCCCAGTCCGCGAACAGGCCGAGGCTCTCAGAGGTGTCCATGCTCTCGACGCTACGGAGCGGAGGGGGAGGCCGTCACTGCGGCTGCCCGTCCGTCGAGGTGCGGAAAACCGGAAACCCTGCGCTGCGGCTCGCTCGGCTTCTTGCGCCTCCCTCGGCCGGATCAGGACGGAGTGGCCGAGCGAAGCGCACGAGGCCGAGCGGAGGCCCCGGCCCGTTCCCCCGGGCGTAGGGTCGAAGCATGGCCACGGTTGCAGAGAACATCGTCAAGACACTGGGTGCCAACGGGATCGAGCGGGTGTACGGACTCCCGGGCGATTCGCTGAACGGCTTCACCGACGCGCTGCGCAAGGACGGCAGCATCCGCTGGGTGCACGTGCGCCACGAGGAATCGGCGGCCTTCGCCGCCGCAGCGGATGCCGCGCTCACGGGCGACCTCGCCGTGGTCGCCGGTTCCTGCGGCCCGGGAAACCTGCACCTCATCAACGGCCTCTACGACGCCAACCGCTCGCGCGTGCCCGTGCTCGCGATCGCCGCGCACATCCCCACGAACGAGATCGGCACCGGCTACTTCCAGGAGACCCACCCGCAGGAGCTGTTCCGCGAGTGCAGCGTGTACGTCGAGTACGTCGCCGACCCGCGGCAGATGCCGCGCCTGCTGGAGATCGCGATGCGAGCGGCGATCGAGCAGCGCGGGGTCGCCGTGCTCGTGATCCCCGGTGACGTCGCGCTCGCCGAGATCGCCGACGATCGCGCCGTCGTGATCGAGCGCACACGTCCCGTCGTCACGCCGAGCCCCGGCGAGCTCGAGCGCGCGGCCACGCTGCTGAACGCCTCGACCAAGACGACGATCCTCGTCGGAGCGGGGGTCGAGGGCGCGCACGACGAGGTCGTCGCGCTGGCCGATCGGCTCGGTGCTCCGATCGTGCACGCGCTGCGCGGCAAGGAGTTCATCGAGTACGACAACCCGTTCGACGTCGGCATGACCGGACTGCTGGGCTTCGCGTCGGGATACCGCGCGATGGAGGCTGCCGACACCCTGCTCGTGCTCGGCAGCGACTTCCCCTACGAGCAGTTCTATCCGGAGCACGCGACGACCATCCAGGTCGACATCCGCGGGTCGCAGCTCGGCAAGCGGCACCCGCTCGACCTCGGTCTCGTGGGTGATGTGCGAGCGACGGTCGAGGCTCTGCTGCCGCGGCTCGCCGCGAAGGCCGACCGCGGTCACCTCGACGACGCTGTGGCGCACTACCGCAAGACCCGCGCGAAGCTCGACGACCTCGCGACGCCGACGAAGAGGGGTCGTCCGATCCACCCGCAGTACCTCGCCCGCGTGCTCGACGAGCAGGCGACGGATGACGCGATCTTCACGGCTGACGTCGGCTCGCCCACGGTGTGGGCGGCGCGCTACCTGACCATGACCGAGGGTCGTCGGCTGATCGGGTCGTTCACGCACGGCTCCATGGCCAACGCCCTGCTGCACGGCATCGGCGCGCAGGCGTCGCACCCCGACCGCCAGGTGGTCGCGCTCGCCGGGGACGGCGGACTGGCGATGAT
This sequence comes from Microbacterium sp. SZ1, assembly GCF_002362255.1. Taxonomy (GTDB): domain Bacteria; phylum Actinomycetota; class Actinomycetes; order Actinomycetales; family Microbacteriaceae; genus Microbacterium. The sequence goes on from NZ_LPVV01000023.1 coordinate 140,034, forward strand.
GCTCGGCGAGCTGCTCACCGTCACGCAGAACGGCCTGCCGGTGAAGACCGTGGTGGTGAACAACTCCTCGCTGAACTTCGTCGAGCTGGAGATGAAGGCCGCCGGGTTCGTGAACTACGGCACCGGGCTCGACAACCCCAGTTTCGCGGCGATCGCCGAGGCGATGGGCATCTTCGCGCGCCGGGTCGAGAACAGCGAGGATCTGCCGGATGCCGTGCGCGAGGTCCTCGCGCACGACGGCCCCGCGCTGCTCGACGTGGTGACCGAGCGCCAGGAGCTCTCCATGCCGCCCGCGATCGAGGCCGCGCAGGTCAAGGGGTTCGCCCTGTATGCGATCCGCACCGTCATGTCGGGTCGGGGCGACGAGCTGCTCGACCTCGCCAGGGCGAACTGGCGCCAGTTCCTCTGACGCCGCGCCGCGGCATCCGCGCCGTCGATTTCTTTCTGCGCGCTCCGCGCGGAGAAATGCGCTCCCCTCGGACGATCTGCAGCGGAGCGTCCGAGGGAAGCGCACATCTCCGAGGGAAGCGAACGGATGCTGCGGCTCAGCCGTCGAGTCGCGCCCGCACCTCGGCGGCCTCGGTGTGACGCCCGAGTCCCTCGAGCACGTCGCCGAGCTCGAGAGCGGCGACCTGCAGCAGGGGCGGGTGTCCGTCGGCGTGCTCGATGACGGTGCGGTAGATCGCCACGGCATCCGCTGAGCGCTCGTCCGAGGCGAGCAGTCGCGCGGCGAAGAGCTCCGAGCCGCCCGCCGAGCCGAGGTCGCCGAGCTCCGCGAAGCCGTCGGCGGCAGTGAGCGCTGCCGACACGGCCTCGTCGGTGCGGCCGAACGAGGCGAGCGCACGGGCGCGGGAGTCCTGCACGTCGGCGGACAGCCAGCCCGCGTCGTGCTCCCCTGCCAGCGCGGCGACCTCGTCGAGCAGCGCGAAGGCGCGTTCGTCCTGTCGGGCGCCGTAGGCCTGGCCGAGGTTATGCAGCACCTCGACCCGTGCGCCGACGGCATCCGGCACGGTCCGGACGATCTCCGCCGCCGACTCGAGGTCGGCGATCGCCGCGTCGTGCTCCTCGAAGCGGGCGAGGATCTTGGCGCGCTCGGTGAGCGAGACGGCCTGATCGGCCGGCTCCTCGCCCTCGGCGAACAGCTCGGCGGCGTAGCCGTAGGCGCCGACGGCCTGTCCGAACTCGCCGGCGCCGGCCAGGGCGCGCGCGAGCAGCGAGGCGGTCATGCCCCGCGATGCCGCGTGCACCTCGGCCTGCTCCTCGCGCTCGAGCACCTGCCCGAAGAGCTCGGCCGCCTCCTGGGCGTCGCCCTGCGCGAGCATGGCGCGCGCCAGGCGGAAGTCCGCGCCGACCTGATCCCCACCCTCCTGCGCGGCGATGCGGGACGTCACGCGGTAGCGGGCCACGGCCTTGTCCGGCTCGCCGGCGTCCTCCCAGAGGGCGCCGGCGAGCAGATGCGCGGTGCCGAGAGCCCGGGTGGCGCCGAGTGCGGCGAGCAGCCGGCACGCCTCATCAGCATCCGCCGCGCCCTCCACGAAGGCCTCCTGCCCGCCGCGCACGCGGGCTCTCGTCTGCAACGCCTGGGCGCGGTGTCCCTCGCTCAGGTTGTCTTGCGCCAGGAGTCGATCGAGCAGCGCCGATGCCGCCTCCACGTCGCCCTTCTGCAGCACGGCCGCGATCGCGACGAGCGTGGTCGTGTTCGACAGTCGTGCATCGCCGGCCTCGGCGAACGCCCGGGCCGCGAGCTCGGCGAGGTCGAGTGCGGCGTCCGGCTCCTCGGCGTGCATGTGCAGCGAGGCCCGACTGATCGCCAGGTCGCCGCGCGACCACGCCGGTAGGGCATCGGATGCCGCGAGCGCGTCCTCGAGCGCCGCCACCGTCTCGGGCGTGTTCAGGCCGAAGGTCGCGAGTCCAAGGCGCTGCTCGAGATCGGCCTGCTCGTGGCGTCCGGCCGCCCGCAGCGCCTCGATGCGTGCGGGCAGGAGGTCGGCCGCTTCGTCGGCGCGATCGAGCGCGATGAGGATGCCGAGGCGCATCGACATCAGCTGCGCGACCTTGGCCGGATCTTCGACCGCCAGCGCTTTCGGCAGGGCCTGCAGCGTCTCGTGCTCGGCGCCGAACTGCGCGAGGTTCATCGCCCGGTCGAACCAGCCGTCGGCATCCGTCGGGCTGGCGGCGTGGGTCGTCGCGACGAAGGCGTCCGAGCGGATCGGCACGTCGTACCGCTCGTCCTCGAGCGCGCGAAGACGGGCGATGCTGCGGGCGTGGCCGTCAGTGCCGTCCCGTCTGTCGAAGTCCGCGCCGATGCGCTCGGCGGCGGCCCATGCCGTCGCGGCCAGCTCGGCGGCGCTCCACGCTCCCTCGTGCGGCCCGAAGAACGCCTCGAGTGCCGGAGCGTCCGCGCCGCGGACCGGGGTGTCGCCGTGACCGGCCAGTGTCACCCGGTCGAGCGCGAAGGCGATCGCGCCGAGCGCCGCGAAGTGCGCATCGACGTTGAGACCGTCGTGCGCGAGCCATCCGATGTGGCGCTCGACGAGGGCGAGGGCGCGGGCCTCATTGCCGGTGACCGCGGCGAAGGCGAGGTTGTTGGCGACGATGCGCAGGTTGTCGGGGTTGTCCTTCGCGAGGCGGTAGCTGCGCAGGTGCGCGCTCTTCGCCTCGTCGAAGCGGCCGGCGCGCAGGTAGGGGAGCAGCACGCGCGACAGGGCGTGCTCCGGCTCCTCGCCGCAGGAGTAGCCGCCCTCGAGCATCTCCTCGACGAGACGGATGGCCTCGGCATCCCGATCCGTCTCGGCGAAGAACCCCGCGAACTGGCTGCGACCGCAGGCATCGCAGTGACTGTGCTCGTCGCGGGGCGTCGCCTCCAGGCGCACGCGCAGGGCCTCGGCGTCGTCCATCCGACCGGCGTCCCACGCGTCCTCGAAGCGGGCGGTGAGCACCCCGCTGAGGCCCAGGCCGCTCGCGCGGTAGTGCGACTCCATGTCGTCGAGCACCGCGGCGATCTGCTCACCCGAGAACGCCGGCGACGAGCGCAGTGCCGACGCCATCCACTTGAACTGCCACATGAGATCGGCCCCGCCGTAGTCGAGGTCGGCGGGGAACCGCTGCGGGTCGGCATCGTGCCTGGCGAGGCACCACGCGAACGAGTTCAGCATCACGTCGGTGGCGCCGTTCATGTTCGCGGACGCGGTCTGCCGCATCCGCGCCTCGTACTCCAGACGCTCGTCGCCGAGCTCGACGGCGAGGGCCACGGCCTCAGCCACGAGCGCCTGCTCGGCCGGGCCCCACGGGGTGCGGTCGATCTCCTCGATGAGCTGCTGGAAGCGCTTCTGCGGACGTGCCATGGTGGCCCCTTCGTACGGGTCGGTGGAGACGTGCGGACGGGTGGTGGAGACGGGCGGAGCTCAGACGACGTCGTCGAGGGGGATGGCGTCTTCGTCGATCCCGGCCGAGAGCGAGACGAGGTCGGTGAGGGCGGTCGTCATCAGCGCGCGATCCGCGTCGGAGAGCGGGTGGTGGCCGGCGAGGAGTGCCTGGATGTACAGCAGCTGCACCGTGCGGGCGAAGACCGCGTCGTCCTGCACGCGCACGAGCGCTCGTACCACGCGGTTCGACCAGTTGAGGCAGAGGCGGGCGCTGAGGTCGTCGTCGCGGGATGCCGACAGGGTGGCGTCGATGCGGTCCAGCACACCGCCCCACAGTGCGCCGGTGAAGCTCTTGGTGCGACCGCGGTCGAGGCGGCGCAGCACCTCGGGGTCGGCGACGTAGAGTGCGGCGAGCTCCGGCTGATCGATCGACCGCACGGTCACGGAGCAGTCGGACGCCGCGAGCACGGCGCCCGCGCGGGCCTCCAGGGCCACGGCGGTGTCACGGTCGTCGAGCGGGGGAGGGTCGAGGCGGTCGAGCTCTCCGCCGACGTCGACGAGCTCGACCGACACCTGCGGATACAGCTCGGGGAGCATGCGCACGAGGTCGGCGTCGTACAGGTAGCCGCCGTTGACGAGCACCTCGGAGGCGGGGGAGATGCCCGCGACCTGGCGGAACTCATCGACGGTCTGCGCGAATCGGATGTGCGGGAAGCGCTCGACGAGGTCGCCGATGCGCAGGGTTCCGTGAGTCGTCTCCAGGGTGAGCCACCGGGTGATGAAGCGGGCGAGCTCCTCGTCGTGGCGCACCAGCGACTTCAGACCCACCTCGTGGATAGCGACGAACTGGGCGAGGCGGTGCGGCTCACGGAGTCCGAGGTCGAGCACCCAGCGACGAATGCCGGCGCCGAGCTGCTCGCGCACGTGCTCCAGTGCGGCGTCGTCGACGAGCGACTCCCGGCTGGCGGTCGGCGCGAGGCCCGTCGAGTCGACGACGGCCCTGACGAAGAAGGCCCAGTCGGGCAGCACGTCGTCGGCGCGCTCCGACAGCAGCATCCGGCCCAGGTACATGCGGGTCGCCTGCCGCGCGCCGGGAGGGGGCGCGTAGGGGAGGACGTAGGCGAGGCCGCGCGTGCCTGTCGCCGGCTCGCCGATCTCGATCACGTCGAGGGGCGCGGCGCCGAGCAGGTCGCGTCCGTACTGCACGGCCGCCTCCGGATCCGCGGCCGCGTCGAGGAACGGAGCCGCGCGGGTGATGTCGACGTCGCCGCTCGGCGTCTCGAGCACGACGCGCACGGGCAGGAACTCCGCGAAGGCGGTGGCCAGCTCTCGCACGGCGGCGGGCCGCAGCAGCTCGTCGGCGTCGAACCGCGGCGCGAGGTGCACGCTCGTGCCGATCGGCAGGTCGTCGTCGATCTCGGTGACCCGGAACGTGCCGTCGGCGCTGCCTGTCCACTCGACGGCAGGGCCGCCCCTCGCGCTCCGCGAGCGGATGACGATGGTGTCGGCCACCATGAAGCAGCTGAGCAGCCCGATGCCGAACTGGCCCAGGTAGTCGCTGCGGGGCATGTCGAAGATGTCGCGCTTCGAGCTGCGGCCGACCGTCGCGAGCAGGTCGGCGACCTCGGCGGAGGTCAGCCCGATCCCGTCGTCGCGCAGCACGAACTCGCGGTTCTCGTCGCTGAGCGGCACGATGCGGATGCTGCCGCCGGCGCCGTCGAGCTCACGACGGGCGGTGACGGCATCCCGCGCGTTCTGCAGCAGCTCGCGCAGGTACACCCGAGGACTCGAGTAGATGTGCCGGCTGAGGAGGTCGACGACCCCGCGCAGATCCACCTGGAACTGCTGCACGTCAGAGCTCACCGCATTCCCTCCCGTTGCGTCCGCCCGCCGAGCCTAGCAACAGCGCGGTCCCTGCGCCGGTTCGGCACCCGTCGGCGGATGCCGTATGCTTGACGAGCAGTTGTTGTCTGCATTCTTTCGCCGTGCCCCGGCCCACACGACCGGGCCGGATGGCAGGATGGAGACGACACCCCGAGACCTCAGGGTCTCTAGGGCGGTAGCTCAATTGGCAGAGCAGCGGTCTCCAAAACCGCAGGTTGCAGGTTCGATTCCTGTCCGCCCTGCGCGTCAGCCAGGCGCTGACACACGAAAGGTACATTCAGGATGGATCAGGACGAACCGCGCGGCGAAGTCGTCGCGGCCGGCGCCACCCGAGAGAAGACGGGCAACCCCATCTCCCGGTTCTTCGGGAGCATCGCCCTGTTCTTCCGTCAGGTCATCGCAGAGCTTCGCAAGGTCGTCACTCCGACCCGCAAGGAACTGTTCAAGTTCACCGCGGTGGTGCTCGTCTTCGTTCTGATCGTCATGGGCATCGTCTACGGGCTGGACACCTTGTTCGCGTGGCTGACGCACATCGTGTTCGGAGTTCCGGACGCTTGACGCCCTGCGGCCCTGGTCGCAGTGATTGGAAAGAAACACCGTGTCTGAACGATATTCCGACGACGCCGACTGGGCGACCGCTGCCGAGCAGTCCAGCGAGGAGGACGAGGCCCAGGAGGGCAACGTCCTCGCCGCAGAGGAGTTCTCCGTCACGTCCGCCGAGCACGTGGCGATCCACGTCGAGGACGTAGACGGCGACGACGAGACCGGCACGGAAGAAGACACCGACATCGACATCGACGACCCGGAGGCGGATGCGATCGTGAACGACGCTCTCAACCTGGACGAAGCGGCTGAGTCCGAGGCTGCCGCTGAGGTCCTCAACGACGCTGTGGCCGAAGAGGCCGCGGAGCAGGAGGCGGAGGCGGCCGACGAGGTCACCCCGTACGACGGCCCCGACGTGAACGGCGAGGATGACCGCCCGGTCGCCGACGCCGACGACGCGGACGACCCCGTGGTCGCAGCCGTGGAGGCCGAGGAGGCCGCCGAGTCCGACGGCGCGGACGCCGAGGAGGACCCGTACGAGGCCTTCCGCATGGACCTGCGGATGCTGCCCGGCAAGTGGTACGTCATCCACTCGTACGCCGGCTTCGAGCGCAAGGTCAAGGCGAACATCGAGCAGCGCAAGTCGACGCTCGAGGTCGAGGACGAGATCTACCAGATCGAGGTCCCGATGGAGGACGTCGTCGAGATCAAGAACGGCCAGCGCAAGATGGTCACTCGCGTGCGCATCCCCGGCTACGTGCTGGTGCGCATGGAGCTCACGGAGGACACCTGGTCGGTCGTGCGCCACACCCCGGGCGTCACCGGCTTCGTGGGCAACGCCCACAACCCGACTCCGCTGCGCTTCGAAGAGGCCTTCAACATGCTGAAGTCGCTCGTCGAGGTCAAGGACGTCCCGACCGCCAAGAACATCGCGGCCAAGGGCGGCGTCGCCGTCGCTCGCCCGCTGCCGGCCGAGGTCGACTTCGAGGTCGGCGAGACCATCACGATCAAGGAGGGCTCGTTCGCGGGTCTGCCCGGCTCGATCAGCGAGATCAAGCCCGAGAGCGGCAAGCTCACGGTGCTCGTGTCGCTCTTCGAGCGCGAGACCCCGGTCGAGCTGTCGTTCGACCAGGTCACGAAGATGATCTGACGACCGCGAGTCGCACGACGAAGGCCGCCCCTCGGGGCGGCCTTCTTCGTTACCGGTCAAGCGCCGGGATCGGGTAGACTGTTGTGGTTTGTGCGCCGCTTTCGCGCGCGCGGACGACCGCAGCCCGGAGATGCCGGGTTCGCGGGAGAGCGGATGCAACCGGCATCCGTTCGATGAAAGGAAGAGGATATGGCACCGAAGAAGAAGGTGACCGGCCTGATCAAGCTTCAGATCAACGCCGGTGCAGCCAACCCGGCGCCGCCGATCGGCCCCGCGCTCGGTCAGCATGGCGTCAACATCATGGAGTTCTGCAAGGCGTACAACGCCGCGACCGAGTCGCAGCGCGGCAACGTCATCCCCGTCGAGATCACCGTCTACGAGGACCGCAGCTTCACCTTCGTCCTGAAGACCCCGCCCGCGGCGGAGCTCATCAAGAAGGCCGCCGGCGTGCAGAAGGCCTCGGCCACCCCGCACACCGTCAAGGTCGGCAAGATCACCAAGGACCAGGTCCGTCAGATCGCCGAGCAGAAGCAGGCCGACCTGAACGCGAACGACATCGAGGCCGCCTCGAAGATCATCGCCGGCACCGCCCGTTCCATGGGCATCACGGTCGAGGGCTGAGGGAGATAATCATGGCTACGAAGTCCAAGGCTTACCGCGCTGCCGCCGAGAAGATCGAGGCAGACCGTTTCTACACTCCCGCCGAGGCTGTCGCCCTGGCCAAGGAGACCGGCTCGTCGAAGTTCGACGCCACCGTCGAGGTCGCGCTGAAGCTCTCGGTCGACCCCCGCAAGGCCGACCAGATGGTGCGCGGCACCGTCATCCTGCCTCACGGCACCGGCAAGACCGCTCGCGTCATCGTGTTCGCCACCGGCCCCGCGGCCGAGGCTGCGATCGCCGCAGGCGCCGATGAGGTCGGCGGCGCCGAGCTCATCGAGAAGGTCGCCGGCGGCTGGACCGCGTTCGACGCGGCCGTCTCCACCCCGGAGCTCATGGGCCAGGTCGGTCGTCTCGGAAAGGTCCTGGGTCCGCGTGGACTCATGCCGAACCCGAAGACCGGCACGGTGACCCCGAACACGGCCAAGGCCGTCGAGGACATCAAGGGCGGAAAGATCGAGTTCCGCGTCGACAAGCACGCCAACGTGCACTTCGTCGTCGGCAAGGCCTCGTTCTCCACCGAGCAGCTGAACGAGAACATCGACGCAGCGCTCGAGGAGATCGTGCGCCTCAAGCCGTCGAGCTCGAAGGGCCGTTACATCCAGAAGGGCGCCGTGTCGACCACGTTCGGCCCCGGTATCCCGCTGGACGTCAACGCGATCTGACGATGACTCACGGAAAGGCCCCCGCATCGCGGGGGCCTTTCTGCGTCTCCACGCCATCTGACATTTGGCGGGCGACATTATGCTGCCTGGTCAAGTCTCCTGAAGGCGACAGCAGAAAACCTCGGGGCGCGCTGAGGCGGAACGACCCTCGCGTAGCCGTCTATGGTGAGGTCGTCAGTAGTTTCGATTAGCCCTGAAAGTGTGATCAGCTCCGGTCCAGTGCCTTCTTGTCCCAGACGAGAAAGAGCGGTCCTTGTTTCATCCGAAAGTTTCTTGGGTCGATGGCTAAGCAACGTGAGTCGCTCCAACTTCGGGCGGGCCGCGATCCACTCTGATATGCCTTCGATAGCGTTCTCGGGAAGTATGGCGGCCTGCAGCTCCTCACCTCCCGACATATCGATCTCACCTTCTGCAACGATGACCTGAAGGGTCCGAAGGTTCGCTGGGAGTCGCAGGGACCGCGCCTTCAGTCGGTCGATGTGCAGGATGTCCAGGTCAATGCTGTCCGCCACGCCTACGAGTGAAATCAGTGAGTCGCACTCCGAGATTCGCAGTGCGTGCGTTTTGATCGGCGCCGATATCGCCCTCAACTCGGGCAAGGATATGAGGCTCACGTTACCGATAGGCGACGCAGCCTCGGCAAGAAATTCAAGCTTGTCAAGGGGAGCGCCTCCGACGAGGAAAGAGCGAAGACCTGAAGTGTTGCGAAGGTCGCCGCCGGTGCGAAGCCGATCGCATCCGAGGGCACTGAAGTAGAAGAGTGCGGGGTGATCCTCTATACCGTGGAGTGACTCGATGCTGGAGGAATCAAGAACTAGCGAACCAGCGTCAGAAATTGGAATATCGTTGACGCTTTGTACTCCCTGAAGCCCACTGAGATCGGCGCCGTAAACAGATGATGGGAGGCGCGGGATCTCTCGCACGTGCTCGTATCGTCGTGGCAGATCCAGGAATATACGTGAGTCAGCGCGCAGGCTCGCCAGGTGAGGCACGAGAGAAGGGTCGGCCACGATCGCAGGCTCTCTCGCGAGATCGACACCTCCGAGCACGGTCGCGGCGTACCTTGCGGGGTCGAAATTAGGCCAGCCTCTGAGGAGTTCACGGGTTACCGTGACTCTCCTTTCTTCCCGGTAGCTTGAGAGACGCTCGAGAGCCTCCTCCGTCCCGATCATACAAAGTGCGCGGACGCTCGCGGCCGCCGGTCGTGCCTTGAGAGTCGGGCTCGAGCCGAGCAAGGGCACCGCGAGTTGCCCCGCGGAGGCGATCGCAAGCGCTTCCCCCATGGTGTGGGGCGGAACTACCTCTGACACAGCCATTTCTAGATCGCGTCGAAGTTCGACCGGTAGCTCAGGAGCTGTTTCCAAACAGGCGATCGCGAGGAGGTAGTGGCGGTGACGTGTGGCGGGTGAATCCCTTCCGATCGCCAGCAACCGACTCAGAAGTTTCTCTCGCTGATGCTTCTGCGCGACGCCCGCTGCGAGGATTATAACTTCGCGCCACTGATCATTTTCAGCATGAAGAACGAGCTTCTCGATAGAATTATCTTCTACGATCGCGACAGCGGCAAGATATTCGAGGAAGGTTCTGTGGACAAAATCTACTCGGTTGGGGACTGGCTCTCGCAATATGCCGCTTCTCTCCATGAGAAAACCAGCTATCTCAGAGGGCGGTACGCTCGTTCCAGAAATGCGCTTCATGCTCAAAGCTACCGAACTCGTGTAGTCGTCAGTCGAAGCGTCAGAAAGCCCGTTCTCATGCATCCAGAGCGCAAAGTCACGAATTATCGTTCGGCGCTGAGTCTGCGAGAGTTCTATGTGTGAGATGTCCACCTTCCTTTCGTTATCTCGCGCGGCAAGCAACATCACAAGAGCTGTGTCGTAGAGCTCGATTCGATTCTTGGGCAGGCTCGACCCGTGCTTGAAGTGAAGGGCGCAGATCAATGCGCACAGTAGGGGTGTGTTGCTGAGAGCCTTGATAGCAGGTCGAGTGCGTGCGATCTCCTGCATTGCTCTTTCTGCATCCTCGACGGTTCCGAACCCCGGAGACGTGCCTGCGTGTGCTGCGGCGGTGTGCCACTTCTGAATGAATACGCGCGTATCAACCGGTCGCATCTCCTGGATATCTGCCCTTGTGAACTTGAGGTCGTCCGACCACTGCTTTGGCAGTCCCGTTGGCCTCGTCGATACCACGATATTGGTTTCCGGGAAGATCGACAGAATGGAGTCGAGCCACGAGTAAACGTCCCCGCGTCGCCGTTTACTCACTTCGTCGAGCCCGTCGATTAGTAATGTCGCTCGTCCTTGCGTGAAAACCCGCTGCGCCCAACCCACTGGCGCAGTGAGCGATTGAATCGTCGTGACGCTAAGCTGCTCGATGCTCGGCAGTTCCTTCTCAGCGAATTGACGAAGCGGGACAATAAATGGCACGCGTTCCTTCCAGCCTTTCGGTACTCGCGTCGCAACGTTGGGCGAAACCGAAGACAGTGCTATCCAGTTCAATAGGGTGGTCTTACCGCTGCCCGCGCCCCCAACCAAGATCAGTTTCGATGTCTCGCCCAGGAGTTCCTCGAGCTTTACGTCCCCAGACATGTCGCCCGACGTGCTGGGCACGTCTTCTAAGCGGGCACCCGTTGCGCTGACGACGCGCGGATCACGGACGGTCTCTATGGACAACGAGATATAGGCGACAGAGAGTGGATAGTGCGCGTTGCTTGTCTGTCCCTGCAGGCCGAAGAGACGCACTTGGTCCGTCTTGTGTTTCAGAGCGATGCGATAGAGATGCTCGAACTGCTCATCCTCAGCGGGACGTGAACCATCGGGCTCAAATCGAGGCAATCGAGACAGCGCCTCCTCCACAAGTTCCTCGAGCCGTGAGGAACGGGTCAGGATCAGCTCATCACGGATCGCCGCATAGCTTGGGAGTCGCGTCGCTATCTCCAGTACATAGAGCGCCGACTCGACCACGAGGCGCTCTTGAAGGGCGAGCCCTGCCTCGCTCAAGCCCTGTGCCGCGGCTGCGGATCTAATCGTATCTCGCATCGTCTCGGCGAGATACGTGGCATTCATGTTTCGTTCGACCAGGTCTCGTGCGGTCGCTACCGGAATCGCACGCAGCGCCAACTCGACGGACTCGACAGCCACGCTCCGATCCCCGTCATCGAGGCCCGCCGCCTCAGCTTGGATAAGAGGGGTCAACCTCTCGCTTAGGGATTCCGCGACGTTCTCCAGCTGCAGAGCGACTCGACGTTGCCCGGGGCCCGCAGGCTCGATTCTCGAGAAGATCGCTCGGATGTCGTCCACCGGTCCGTCGATCGAGTTGTCGTTTACCCACACGCGCGCGATGCACTTCACCGCGGCGACGGCGATTGCGAATCCTAGGTCGGGCATGGTTCTCCTCCTACTGCCTGTTCGTGGCATTGTGCCTCTAGGGGACGAACCTATCGATCGATAGCCATGTTCGGCGTCTTGGGTGCCGACACGCTTCGTCATGGATGTGCGGTGTTGTCACGATCGCACGTACTGTGGGTGAGTTCCGCGCACCACAGCATCCGCGCATCGCATCGCCCCAGGAGGGTTCACCCATGTCCCGTCGCCTCATCGCCGTCACCGCACTCGTCCTCGGCGCCGCCGCGCTCACGGCGTGCAGCGGCAGCACCGCTCCCGCCGAGAGCGGCTCGTCATCGGAGAGCGGATCGAACGACTTCGGCCTCGTCAAGGACGGCACGCTGACGGTCGCGACCGAGGGAACGTACCGCCCGTTCAGCTTCCACGGCGACGGCGGGACGGGCGACCTCACCGGGTACGACGTCGAGATCATCCAGGCCGTCGCCGACAAGCTCGATCTCGAGGTCGACTTCCAGGAGACGCAGTGGGACGCGATCTTCGCGGGTCTCGACGCCGGCCGCTTCGACGTGATCGCCAACCAGGTCACGATCAACGACGACCGCAAGGCCTCCTACCTGTTCAGCACGCCGTACACGGTGTCGCCCGGCGTGATCGTCGTGAACGAGGACGACGACTCGATCTCCTCGTTCGACGACCTGGCCGGCAAGACCACCGCGCAGTCGCTCACCAGCAACTGGAACGACCTGGCGAAGGAGTCGGGCGCGAACGTCGAGGGCGTCGAGGGATGGGCGCAGGCGGTCGAGCTGCTCCGCCAGGGCCGTGTCGACGCGACCATCAACGACAAGCTCACCTTCCTCGACTACGAGAAGACCAACAGCCCGACGGGTCTGAAGATCGCGGCGGAGACCGAGGATGCCGGTGAGCAGGCCTTCGTGTTCACGAAGGACAAGCAGTCGCTCGTCGAGGCCGTGGACGCCGCGCTCGAGGAACTGCGCGCCGACGGCACGCTGGCCGAGATCAGCGACAAGTACTTCGGCGCCGACGTCACCCAGTAACCCATGGAGAGCCCCTGGCAGCTGTTCCTCGACTCGCTCGGGCCGATCGCCCTGGCGGGTCTGACGGCGACGGTGCCGCTGGCACTCGTCTCGTTCGTCATCGGTCTGCTCATCGCGATCGGCGTCGCCCTCATGCGGATCTCGGTGAACCCGGTGGTGTCGGGCATCGCCCGGTTCTACATCTCGGTGATCCGGGGCACGCCGATGCTCGTGCAGCTCTTCGTGATCTTCTACGGGATGCCGTCGATCGGCGTGACGATCGACCCGTGGCCGAGTGCGATCATCGCGCTGTCCCTGAACGTCGGCGGGTACGGTGCCGAGGTGGTGCGGGCAGCGATCCTCTCGGTGCCGAAGGGGCAGTGGGAGGCGGCGTACACGGTCGGCATGAACCGCACGCGGACGCTGACCCGCATCATCCTGCCTCAGGCCGCGCGGGTGTCGGTGCCGCCGCTGTCGAACACGTTCATCTCGCTCGTCAAGGACACTTCGCTCGCCTCGCTCATCCTCGTGACCGAGCTGTTCAAGGTCGCGCAGCAGATCGCGTCGACGACGTACCAGTTCATGGTGCTGTACCTCGCGGCGGCGCTGGTCTACTGGGTGTTCTGCCTCGTGCTGTCGTTCGGGCAGAGCGCACTGGAGAGGAGGCTCGATCGTCATGTCGCGCACTGAGGGAACGGGTGAGGTGCTGCTCGCCGCTCGAGGACTGCACAAGCGCTTCGGCGACAACGAAGTGCTGCGCGGGATCGACCTGACGCTGCACCGCGGAGAGGTCGTCGTGCTGATCGGCCCGAGCGGGTCGGGCAAGACGACGGTGCTCCGCGCGCTCAACGGACTCGAGATCCCGGATGCCGGCACGATCGACGTCACCGGCGGCCCGCAGATCGACTTCGTCGACGCGGGCGGCCAGGGCAAGCGCAGGCGGGCGCAGCAGCGCCTCGCCCTGCGAGACCGCTCGGCGATGGTGTTCCAGCACCACAATTTGTTCCCGCACCTGTCGGTGCTCGAGAACGTCATCGAGGGGCCCTGGCGCGTGCAGGGGAGGCCGAAGGCCGAGGTGGTCGCCGAGGCGCGCACGCTCCTCGCCCGCGTCGGTCTCGCCGACAGAGAGGATGCCCGGCCCCACCAGCTCTCGGGTGGGCAGCAGCAGCGCGTCGGCATCGTGCGCGCACTGGCGCTACGACCGGATCTGCTGCTCTTCGACGAGCCGACGAGTGCGCTCGATCCCGAACTCGTGGGGGAGGTGCTGCTGGTCATCAAGGAGCTCGCCGACGAGGGGTGGAGCATGGTGGTCGTCACGCACGAGCTGAGCTTCGCGCGTGAGGCCGCCGACCGGGTGCTGTTCATGGACGGCGGGGTCGTCGTCGAGGAGGGCGCCCCGCAGGATCTCTTCAGTGCGCCGCGACACGAGCGCACGCAGCGGTTCCTCACCCGCATCCTGCGCCCGCTCGACGGGGAGTGATCCCCGGCTCAGGCGACGACGGGCAGGACGAGGGTGATCGCGAGCGCGATCATGACGACGGCGATGATCCCGTCGAGGATGCGCCACGAGCGCTCCGTGCGCAGCCAGCGTCCGAGATAGCGCGCCCCGAAGCCCAGAGCCGTGAACCACAGGATGCTGGCGACGATCGCCCCGGCGGCGAACAGCCAGCGCTCCGCACCGTGGGTCGCCGCGATCGAGCCGAGCATGAGCACGGTGTCGAGATACACGTGCGGGTTGAGCCAGGTGAGCGCGAGCACGGTGAGCAGGACCGGGGCGAGCGCGGTGCGCGTCGCGGTGCTCGTCGTCCCGCCGGCGGGCGCGCCGCCGCGTGCGGGGGCGTCGTCGACCTGCAGCCGTTCGCCTCCGCGCCAGGAGCGTCGCGCAGCCAGGATGCCGTAGCCGAGAAGGAACAGGGCTCCGGCCCATCGTGCGACGACCACGAGCCAGGGCGCGGCCGAGATCACGAAGCCGAGACCCGCGACCCCGGCGAGGATCAGCAGGGCGTCGGAGAGGGCGCAGATGACCACGACCGGTAGGACATGCTCCCGACGGATGCCCTGTCGCAGCACGAAGACGTTCTGCGCGCCGATGGCGACGATGAGCGAGAGGCCGAGTCCGAGACCCGAGAGGACCGAGAGCATGTCTTCACGGTATGCGGGCTTGTGCATGAGCACCAGCGATGATTCCTTGTGAACCATTAGCCTGGCTTAGGTGAGGATCGATCCGGACCTGGCCGCCACCGTCGCGGCCGTCGCCGACGAAGGCACGCTCGACGCGGCATCCCGCGTCCTGCGCATCACGCCGTCCGCGGTGAGTCAGCGACTGAAGGCCCTTGAGCAGCAGCTCGGGCGCGTACTCGTCGTGCGGACGAAGCCGGCGCGGTTGACCGATGCGGGCGAGGCCGTCGTGCGGCTCGCACGGCAGGCCGCGCTGCTCGAGCACGACGCCCTGGCCGGGCTGGGCCTCGACGGCGACTCGGCGCGTCCTCGGATCCCGCTCGCGGTGAACGCCGACTCGATGGCGACCTGGTTCCTCGCACCGCTCGCGCGTCTGTCCCGACACCACGACATCGACGTCGACCTGCACCGCGACGACCAGAATTTCACGGCTCGACTGTTGGAGTCCGGCACGGTCATGGCCGCGGTGACGAGTGAGTCGTCGCCGGTGGCCGGGTGCTCGGTCTCGCCGCTCGGGGTGCTGGAGTACCGGGCGATGGCGGAACCCCGCTACGCCGAGCGCTGGTTCCCCGGCGGGGTGACCGTCGAGGCGCTGACGGCCGCTCCGTTCGTCGACTTCGACCGTCGAGACACGCTGCAGCACGAGTGGCTGGCGGCCAGGGGGGTGGCCGCCCACGGCGTGCCGCGGCACTACGTGCCGGCCTCCCATGACTACGCGCTCGCCGTCAGGCTCGGATTGGGGTGGGGCATGGTTCCGCGGCTGCAGGACGAGGGCGGGCTGATCGACCTGGGCGGGCCGCCGCTGCGGGTCGCGCTCTACTGGCAGCAGTGGAACCTCCGCTCGACGCTGCTCGATGCGATCGCCGCCGAGGTCGCTGCCGAGGCGCACTGCGTGCTCCGGCCCTGACGAACGATTCTCATCCGTTTTGCGAAGAGGGCGTTGCGACCCGAGTTGAATGGGTATTCAATCTCAGGAACGGCATGTGTCTCGTGGGAGCGATTCCTACCGGGCACATGCAAGACGAAAGGGTGCACGAACCGTGGTCTTTGAGGGAAGATCGTCCACTCGTCCGTGCATCCTCGATTCCTGAGGGGGAAGAGACATGGTCACCACGGATACCAGGAGGAAGGTTCTCGCCGTCCTCGCCGGAGGCGTCGTGCTAGGGGTGGGCGTCGGCGTCACGCTCGCCGCCTGGAACGACTCGGAGTTCGCCACGGGCACCTTCGGCGCCGGTTCTTTCAATCTGGAGGGCTCGACGACGAGCGCCACCGCAGGATACGACGACCACAACATCGACAACGGGGATGCCGCGGCATCCCTCGTGTTCCAACTCCCGGCCGTCGCCGCGTCGATGTCGCCGGGAGACGTCGTCTACGCGCCCTTCTGGGTGCGACTCGACGCCACGACGACGAACGCCGCGACCCTGGCGCCCGCCGGGATCACGGCGGGAACCGGCGGCAACGAGGCGAACCTCTCGTACACCGTCACCGCGATCGGCGCCGCAGACGTCTGCGGAGCAGGCGCCACGGGGACGGTCGTCGCCTCCGGAGCGACGCTCAGTGCTCAGACGGGAGCGACATCGGTGCCGCTCGCCGAGGGAACCGCTCCCGGCGCGGCCGGCGCACCCGTGCAGCTGTGCTTCGCCGTCACCGCGGGTGCGGCGCTGACCCAGGGCGCGACGGCGACCGCGACGTGGGAGTTCACCGCGACCTCCATCTC
The DNA here is from genome assembly GCF_002362255.1 of Microbacterium sp. SZ1. Taxonomy (GTDB): domain Bacteria; phylum Actinomycetota; class Actinomycetes; order Actinomycetales; family Microbacteriaceae; genus Microbacterium. The sequence continues at coordinate 156,574 of NZ_LPVV01000023.1, forward strand.
CGATTGACCGCGGTCGACTGATCATGGCCGATACCCGCCGGAGGATGCGGGAGAGGAAGCGTCTGCGCTCCCGCCGGATCCGAGCCGTCCTCGCGGGCGGTCTCGTGTTCGGCGTCGGCGCGACCATGACCCTCGCCGCGTGGAACGACTCCGAGTACGCGTCGTCGACGTTCACCGCAGGACGCTTCGACATCGTGGGTGCGACCGACGGTGCGACGTTCTCGAGCCACGCGACGGCAGGGGCCGCGGCGGCGCTGAGCTTCGCCGTCGCGCCGACGGCGATGGTGCCCGGCACGACGACCTACGCCCTGTTCAGCGTCAAGACGGCCAACCCGTCGGCGGCGGGGACGCTGCAGCTCACCGCCGGTACGCCGGGGGGCACCGGGCTCGCGACGTATCTCACGTACGGTGTGCGCCTCGTGCCGACGGCGGCCACGCCGAGTCAGTCGTGCACGGCTGCGACCTACGGGGCGGCATCGGGCGCCTCGAGCGTGATCGTCGCAGACGGCTCTGCCCTGACCGTCGGGGGAGCGGCCACCACCTCAGTGCCGCAGGTGGTCGCGGCGAACGGGGGCAACCAGTTGAACTACTGCGTCGCGGTGACGCTTCCGACGACCGCGGTCAATGCGGCGCAGGGTCTCACGATGACGCAGACGTGGCAGATCCAGGGCACGTCGTCCTAGCCGGCTGACGCCGACGAGCTGCGACGGATGCTGACGACGAGCGGGAGGAGGGGCATGAGCACACCGATCACACGGCGCGAGCTGCGCGAGCACGTCGCTGAGAGCTCGGCGGATGCACCGAGCGCGCGCAAGCGTCGCGTCGGACGCCTCCTCGTCGACTCCGCGCTGTGGATCGCCGCCGCCGCGGGTGTGGTGTGCATCGCGCTGGTCGTGCTCGCCTTCGCGGCGCAGGTCACGCTCATCATGTTCCGCACCGGGTCGATGTCGCCCACGATCCCCGCGGGTTCCGTCGCCGTCGTGCAGCAGGTGCCGGCGTCCCAGGTCGGCGTCGGCGACGTCGTGACCGTCGACCGCCCAGGGGAGCTGCCCATCACGCATCGGATCACCTCGGTCGCAGACGGGGTCACCGAGGACGAGCGCGTCATCACCATGCGGGGAGATGCGAATGCCTCCGACGACCCGTTCCCCTACGCCGTCACCTCGGTGCGGCGCGTGCTCTTCTCGGTGCCCGGCGTGGCATCCGTCATCGTCGCGCTCAGCGATCCCCTCGTGCTGGGCGGCATCACGGTCGCGGCGACCGTGCTCGTCGTGTGGGCGTTCTGGCCGCGGAAGCGGCGTGAGGAGGGGCGGGGATGACCATCAGTCGCGCCGCGGTCGGTGTGGCGGCCGCGGTCGCGTTCGCCGCGGCTGCTGCTCTCGCAGCGGCGCCGGCGTGGGCCGCCCCGAGCACGGAGGTCGTGCAGAGCGCGGTGCTGCGGATCGTCTCCGTCGCGGATTGGAGCGAGGCAGCGGACCTGCTGCCGGGAGAGTCGGTGCAGTGGGACGTGACGGTCAGTGCCGACGCCGATGCCGAACCCGGAACCGTGACCCTCGCCCTGAGTGCGACCGGTGCGGCGCCGCTGCTCGTCGACGCCGAGCTCTGCCTGCAGCCCTGGACCGACGGCGCGTGCCCCGGCGGCGCCTCCGTGCTTCTGACGTCGTGGGCCATCCCGCGTGACGGCAGCGAGGCCGTGCTCGTCGACTTCCCGTCGACGCAGACCGCGCACCTGCGACTACGGATGGCACTGGGCGGAGACGACGACCGGCCCGGTTTCACCGATGTGCGCGTCTCGGCCCGCGGCGTCGGAGATGCGGTCACCGCAGGAGCGGGAGGCGGACTCGCGGTCACCGGCGGAACGGCGCCGGTCGGAGCGCTCATCGGCGGAGGCGCGCTGCTCGGTGCGGGGACGGTGCTGCTCGCCGGGCGGATCAGGCGGCGGCGTGCCGAGAACGCCGAGCAGGCCCGGCGAGACGGCGGCGATGAGCGCGGGTATGCGGGGTCGGCGCCGTGACCGCGCGAGCTCGATCATCGCGACGGCGGCTGATCGCCGGCATCCTGGGCGTGAGCGTCCTCGCAGGGTCGAGTGCGATCGCAGGCGCCCAGCCGGTCGACGCGCGCTTCACCGACGCCGAGTATGCGGCCTCCGGTACGTTCACGTCGTTCACGGTGCCGCCGGCGACCATCACAGCGTGCACGATCACGAACAACGCGCTGGGCGTCTTCCAGAGCGTGACGCTCGTCTGGACGTCGATCTATCCGGCCAGCGGGATACGACTGACCCTCACCCAGGGGGCCACGACGGCGGTGGTTCCGGCATCCACCATCGCGACGTCGGGTCCGAACGGCGGGGTCTACACGCACACGGCGGTGCTGTCGCAGGCTCTGCTCGCCAGTCTGCTCACGAACCTGCTGGGAAGCACGACGACCATGACGGTCAACAACCTTCTCGTCGGCACCGCGTGGGTCTCGGTGGGGGTGTCGAGACAGCTGTCGATCGCGCTCCTCGGGACGGGCGCGACCTGCACCTGAGCTCGGCGTGTGCTCTCAGTCGGCGAGAGCGAGGGCGCGGAATGCGTCGCGCTCTCGCAGGTGCTCGCGGCGACTGGTCGTGGCGACCGGCATCCTGCGGGGGACCTGCTGGCCAGTGGTGCGCCGATACAGCTCGTCGATGAGTTCGGTCGCGAGGCCGACGAGCTTGGCGATCTCGCGGTCGTCGCGGTCGATCCAGACGCAGCGGGGCTCGTCGTGCACCGGGGCGAAGTCGACGTGCTCCTCCCACACGAACAGAGTGCGCTCGGCGCCCAGCACGTGCTGCTGCCACCACACCTGACGCAGGTAGGTGCGGGGGATGCCGCGGAAGGCCTTGTTGGTCGTCTTGATCTCGGCGAGCTCGATGCGTCCGGCCGTGTCGACCGCGATGCCGTCGGGGGTGGCGAGATGACGGTGCTCGACCTCGGCGCGGAAGAGCGCGGATGAGGGGAGGATGCCGTGCGTCGCCGCGACCCAGGCCGCGATCTCCGGCTCGCGCCGTCGGCCGTGGTCGGTGTAGGCGTTGCCGCCGAAGCGCGGACCGCCCCCGAGCTTGGAGTCGGCGGCGCGGGCGATGGAGTTCGCGCTCGTGAGCCCTGCGACGTCGGTGGCGGTGATCCCGCGCGACCTCGCGCGCATCCAGGCGACGCGGTCGCGGGAGTCCGCAACGATGCGCGCTTGGAGTTCCGGGGTCACCTGAAGAGCCTAACCCCGGGTGTCGACCCTCCCTGCTGTACACGCCGCCGCCCCGCGGCATCCCCCTCTGCCCGGGCTGTTCTTCGACGCCCCTGCTCCGCTACGACGCCCCTGCTCATTGACGCAAATGAACCGGGGCCTCGTTGCCCAGCAGGGGCGTCGGCACTCCCCGACTCCTCCTGCACGATCGCACGGAAGGAAGAATCCGGGGCGGAGGGGTGTGAGCGCCGCCATCCGCAGTCGCATCTCGCGCAACGATCGACGGATGCCGAAGAGGATCGACATCGCCGCCGCTCGCGCACTACTGCTGACCCGGGATGACCTCCGTCATCGTGGCTATACCGAGCGTGACATCGAACGGCTCGTGCGCGAAGGGGTGATCCACCGCGTGCGCAACGGTCGCTACATCTCGGCCGACGACCGGGCAGGGCTGTGGAACGAGGGTCGCCACCTCGTCGACGTGGTCGCGACCCACCTCAACTCGAACGCCCCCGGCCCGGTGTTCTGGGGGCCGTCGGCGGCGGTGATCCACGGATTGCCGCTGTACCGGCTCGCACCCCAGCACGTTCACACGGCGATCATCGGTGCGCGCCACGGCCGAACATGCGCGGGAGTCGTGTGGCACAACGTCGGGGTCGATGCGTCGGACATCGTGGAGGTCGAGGGCATCCGGTGCACCTCTCTGGATCGCACTGTCCTCGACCTCGGCCGTTCGACGTCGGCGGAGGTCGCTCTGTCTGCTGCTGACGCGGCACTGCGGAGCGAGGCGGTGTCGGGTCACGCGCAGGACGCCGACGCGGCGTCGGCATGGGTCGGCCGGATGTCCGATCGAGCCGAGCGCTCGCACGGTCGAGGCATCAGGCGTGCTCGCAGGATCATCGATCTCGCCGACGGGCGTGCGCAACTCCCCGGCGAGAGCGTGAGCCGTCTCCAGCTCGCGCGGCTCGGATTCGCAAGACCGCTGCTCCAGGTCCATGTCGTCGGCCCTTCGGGCGAGGACTACTGGCTCGACTTCGGCTTCCGGCGGGCGCGGTGCTTCGGCGAGTTCGACGGCACGGGCAAGTACTTCGACGAGGCGTTGCGCGACGGGCGCACCGCGGAGGAGGTCGTCATGGCGGAGAAGAGGCGCGAGGATGCCGTGCGCGGCGTCACCGGATGGAGAACTGCGCGCTGGGGTTCGTCACACATCCTGTCGACAGACGACTTCGGACGGACGCTCGCGGCCTACGGCATCCGTCCCCCGGGGTGAGGCATATCGCTCGGCGCCCCTGTCCAGCTACGGCGCCCCTGCTCGTTCGCGTGAATCATCAGGGGCGCCGTAGCTCACCCGGGGCGTCGGCGGGTGTGGGGGTGCTAGAAGGGGGAGGGTGGGGTGCACGGGAGCGGATTTGGGGGCCGCGCGCGCGTGGGGTAGAGTGGGAGCAACCGAAGACCGCTGGTCATCGAACGTGTGCGAACACGAACGATCGAAGCTCTGCTCAGCAGGGGCCCGCGCAGGCGACGAACTTCCCGAAGCTCCGTGCGCTTGCGCCGGAGCTTTTCTGTTGCACGCGGTCGAGGTCGGTGCCTCACCGCCGTGAGGCGCCTCGTACACACCAAGGAGTGACCATGGCGCAGAAGGATGCATCGGTCGCCGAGCTCACGAAGTCATTCGAGGACTCGACTGCCGTTCTGCTGACCGAGTACCGCGGTCTGACGGTTGCCCAGCTCAAGCAGCTGCGCAACAGCATCCGTCAGGACGCTGAGTACGCCGTGGTGAAGAACACGCTGACCAAGATCGCCGCCAACAAGGCAGGCATCACCGCGCTGGACGACGACCTCAAGGGTCCGTCGGCCGTCGCGTTCGTGCACGGTGACTTCGTCGCCACTGCCAAGGCTCTTCGTGACTTCGCCAAGGCCAACCCGCTTCTCGTGATCAAGGCCGGCATCTTCGAGGGCAACGCCCTCACCGCCGACGAGGTCAACAAGTACGCCTCGCTCGAGAGCCGTGAGGTTCTGCTGGCGAAGGCCGCGGGCATGATGAAGGCGACGATGGGCAAGGCTGCCGCCACCATCGACGCGCTTCGCGAAAAGCTCGAGACCGCCGACGCCGCGTAAGCGTCCGACGTTCTCGTACAACAACCCCATCTATCTAGGAGATACATCATGGCGAAGCTTTCCACCGAGGAGCTGCTCGAGCAGTTCGCTGGCCTGACCCTCGTCGAGCTCAACGACTTCGTGAAGGCGTTCGAGGAGAAGTTCGAGGTCACCGCTGCCGCACCCGTCGCCGTTGCCGGTGCCGGTGGCGCTGGTGCTGCTGAAGAGGTCGAGGAGAAGGACTCCTTCGACGTCATCCTCGAGGCTGCTGGCGACAAGAAGATCCAGGTCATCAAGGCCGTCCGCGAGCTCACCTCGCTCGGCCTCGGCGAGGCCAAGGCTGTCGTCGACGGCGCTCCCAAGGCCGTCCTCGAGGGCGCGAACAAGGAGACCGCCGAGAAGGCGAAGGCCACTCTCGAAGAGGCCGGCGCGACGGTCACCCTCAAGTAATCCCGTCCGGGTCGAGGTGCTCGCACCTCGCTCCGCACGTCTGCGAAGGCCCCGGGTCGCCCCGGGGCCTTCGTGCGTCTCCGGCGCGTTCCGGGCGCATCACCGCGGCGCGGCGGTCGAATTGCGCACGACGAGAGCGGATGCCGTCACGCACCGCTCCAGCGGAGATCCGGAGTTCTCCATCTGACGCTGCAGCAGTCGCACGGCCTCGTGTCCCTGCTCGCGCGGTGACTGCTTGATCGTGGTGAGCGCGAACATCTCGGCGTGCTGGTGGTCGTCGATCCCGACGATGCTGAGCTCGGTCGGCACCGCGATCCCGAGCCGTCTGGCGGCGATCATCGCTCCGATCGCCGCTTCGTCGCACACGCCCACCACGGCGGTGGGGCGCGCCCGACGGTCGCCGAGCAGCTCGACCGCGGCCGCGTAGCCGCCGGGCATGGTGGGCGGCGAGTCCGCGATGCGCGCGCTGTCCGCCAGGCCGGCGGCCGACAGCGCCTCGCGATAGCCCTCGATCCGTCGCGCATCGCCGAAGCTGAGCTGCGCCGGATCGTGCGAGCCGCCGACGAAGGCGATGTCGGTGTGGCCGAGGTCGATGAGGTGCTCGGTCGCGATGCGCCCGGCGGCGACGTCGTCGATCGAGACGGCGCTCGACCCCTCGCTGTACGGCCCGACGCTCACAAGGGGCCTCTCCGAGCGGTACAGGCGCTCGAGCTCCTGCGCGCTGGGCTGGATGCCGACCGCGATGATCCCGTCGAAGCGGCGTCCGGGCAGCACGGTGTCGAACAGGCGCTCGCGGGTCTCGCTGCCCTCGCGGATGCCGTACAGCGCCAGCTCGTAGTCGAGGGCGAAGAGCGACTCCTGGATGCCGTCGAGCAGCTCCGCGAAGAACCAGCGGTCGACCGGAGGCATGATGACCCCGACGGTCTGCGTGCGACCGGTAGCGAGGCTCGTGGCGGAGGAGTGGGCGACGTAGGCGAGCTCGTCGGCGGCATCCGACACCCGCTGCCTCGTCTCCTCGGAGACGTAGCCGCGCCCGGTGAGAGCCCGACTCGCGGTGGCCTTGGACACGCCCGCACGGGCCGCGACGTCCGCGATCGTGCTCATCGGTCCTCCTCGACCCGTTCCAACGCACACCTCAGCGTGCGCGCGGATGACATGGTAGCCCGTCGCGGCTCCGAAAGGAACCGGTTCCACACAATCAGCGCGGGAGCGCTCCCATCCCCGCCGACACCGGCTGCAGAAAGGTTGCAAGCTTGTGATGCTCGTATGTTGTGCCGGGAAGTGAGACGCCGGTATGTTGGCGTGGAATCGGTTCCCGATCCGTGCCGAGGGGCGGCAGGATCACCGAGGGGCCGTGGAACTCGAAGAGGAGAATTCACATGGGTCTGTCACAGCGTTCCCGGCGTTACGCGCCGATCGCCCTCCTGGGTGTCGCGGGCATCGCGCTCGCGGGCTGCGGTGCTCCCGGCGCACCGGGCGGCGGCAGCGGCGGCGGCGGAGGGGACAACACCGTCACGATCTACGGCACGATCGTCGACTCCGAGGCCGAACTCCTCCAGGAGTCCTGGAAGGACTGGGCCGAGGAGAACGACATCACCATCAAGTACGAGGGCAGCCAGGACTTCGAGACCCAGCTGGGAACCCGCGCACAGGGCGGCAACCCGCCGGACATCGCGATCTTCCCGCAGCCGGGTCTGTTCGCGGACTTCGCCAAGCGGGACTTCCTCAAGCCGGCGCCGGAAGAGGTCGAGAAGAACGCCAACGAGTACTGGACCGAGGACTGGGTGAACTACGGCACGGTCGACGGCGAGTTCTACGGCGCGCCGCTCATGGCCAACGTCAAGGGCTGGATCTGGTACTCCCCGGCGAAGTTCGCCGAGTGGGGCGTCGAGGTCCCGACCACCCTCGACGAGATGCAGGCCCTGACCGAGACGATCCAGTCCAAGATCGGCGGACCGGCGTGGTGCGCCGGCTTCGAGTCCGGTACGGCCACCGGCTGGCCGGGCACCGACTGGGTCGAGGACTACGTGCTGCGGCAGGCGGGCCCCGACGTGTACGACCAGTGGGTGACCAACGAGATCCCGTTCACCGACCCGCAGATCAAGACCGCGTTCGACTCGGTCGGCTCGATCCTGCTCAACCCGTCGAACGTGAACGCGGGCTTCGGCGACGTGCGCTCGATCAACTCGACCGCCTTCGGCGACGTGGCCCCGGCCCTCGCGGGCGGAACCTGCGCGCTGACGCACCAGGCGTCGTTCCTCTCGGGCTTCTTCCCCGAGGGCACGAACATCGCCGAGGACGGCGACGTCTGGGCGTTCATGCTCCCGGGTGAGACCGCTGACGACAAGGCCGTCACCGGCGCCGGCGAGATCGTCGGAGCGTTCAGCGACTCCGAGGCCACCCAGAAGGTGCTCGCGTACCTGTCGAGCCCCGAGTGGGCGAACAGCCGCGTGAGCCTGGGCGGCGTCACCTCGGCCAACAACGGCCTCGACCCCGCGAACGCCAAGGACCCGATCCTCCAGGAGACCATCAAGATCCTGCAGGACCCGGACACCACGTTCCGCTTCGACGCGTCCGACCTGATGCCCGGTGCCGTCGGCGCCGGCACGTTCTGGAAGGGGATCGTGGCCTGGGTCAACGGCACCTCGACCGACGAGGTCCTGACGCAGATCGAAACCGGCTGGCCGTCCAGCTGATCGGATGAGGAGGGCCGCCCCATCCCGGGGCGGCCCTCCTTCTCATCCCGTGGCCCGCACATCGATGTACGGGCTGATCCGCAACGCGTCATGAAGGGGAATCCGTGAACGCGACAGCATTCTTCCAATGGATCGGGACTCTGCCCCAGATCCTCCAAGCAGTGGTCGTGGTCATCGCCTTCGCGGTGGTCGTGGCCGTCATCCTCCTTCTCGTGGACATCGCTCCGCGACGGGGAGCGATCTACACCTGGGTGCGTCTGGCGATGTGCCTGCTCATCCCGCTCGCCGTGATGTTCTTCTTCAGCTCTTACTACTGGGCGATGGGCGTCGCCGTCCTCGTGGGAGCCCTGTTCTTCTTCCTGGACTACCGATCCCGCGACGGGGCGGGATACCTGATCCAGCTCGTGGCGTTCATGGCCCCGGCGCTCCTGCTCCTGCTCGTCGGGCTCATCCTTCCGTCGATCCAGACGATGTACTCGTCGTTCCGGAACTCCTCGAACAGCGACTTCGTCGGATTCGCGAACTACGCGTGGATCTTCACGCAGTCCGACGGCATCACCTCGGTCGTCAACTCGATCATCTGGGTGCTGCTCGTGCCGACGGTCTCGACGATCGTCGGACTGGCCTACGCCGTCTTCATCGACCGCACCCGCGGCGAGAAGATCTACAAGGTGCTCGTGTTCATGCCGATGGCGATCTCGTTCGTCGGCGCCAGCATCATCTGGCGGTTCATGTACGAGTACCGCGGCGGCGACTTCAAGCAGATCGGTCTGCTCAACCAGATCCTCGTCTGGTTCGGCGGCACGCCGCAGCAGTGGCTGCTCAACGAGCCGTGGAACAACCTGTTCCTCATCGTCGTGCTCATCTGGGTCCAGACCGGCTTCGCGATGGTCGTGCTGTCGGCATCCATCAAGGGAGTGCCGGCCGAGCTCCTCGAGGCGGCCGAGCTCGACGGCGCGAACGCCTGGGAACGCTTTCGCTCGGTGACCGTGCCGTCGATCCGTCCCGCGCTGATCGTGGTGCTCACGACGATCTCGATCGCCTCCCTCAAGGTCTTCGACATCGTCCGCACCATGACCGCCGGAAACTACGGCACCTCGGTGCTGGCGAACGAGATGTACACGCAGTTCTCGAAGTTCGAGGCTGGTCGCAGCGCCGCGCTGTCGGTCATCCTCTTCATCCTGGTGCTGCCGATCGTCATCTACAACGCCAGACAGATCAAGAAGCAGCGGGAGGTGCGATGATGAGCGACACGCTGAAGACCGAGACCCCCGCCTCCACCCGCGCGATCACGACCGGCGGCGGACTGGATGCCGCGGCGGGACGCGCGCGCAAGAAGCTGTCACGGCCCTGGGCGTCGGTCGGGTCCATCCTCATCGCGGTGCTGTGGACGATCCCGACGCTCGGGCTGTTCATCTCGTCGTTCCGTCCGCGTGACGACATCCAGTCCAGCGGCTGGTGGGAGTTCTTCGCGAACCCCGCGGTGACCTTCGACAACTACGTGCAGGTGCTGCAGTCCGGCACCACGCAGCTGACCATCCTCGAGTCGTTCATCAACTCGATCGCGATCACGATCCCCGCGACCATCATCCCCCTGATGATCGCGGCGATGGCGGCGTACGCGTTCGCCTGGATCGACTTCAAGGGACGCAACGCGCTGTTCATCTTCGTGTTCGCGCTGCAGATCGTGCCGATCCAGATGGCCCTCGTACCGCTGCTCAGCTCGTTCTCGCGGGGCATCAACCTGTTCGGGCTGCAGGTGACCCTGCCGCTCGACGCCTCGCAGGGATACGCGCAGGTGTGGATCGCCCACACCATGTTCGCGCTGCCGCTCGCGATCTACCTGCTGCACAACTTCATGTCGGAGATCCCCGGCGAGATCATCGAGGCCGCACGCGTCGACGGTGCGTCCCGCGGGCAGATCTTCTTCCGTGTGGTGCTGCCGCTCACGATGCCGGCCATCGCCTCGGTCGCGATCTTCCAGTTCCTCTGGGTCTGGAACGACCTGCTGGTCGCCCTGGTGTTCGCCGACGGCGCGGCGGCGCCGATCACGAAGCTGCTGGCCGAGATCACGGGAACCCGTGGCAACGACTGGTACCTGCTCACCGCCGGTGCGTTCGTGTCGATCATCATCCCGCTCATCGTGTTCTTCGCCCTGCAGCGCTACTTCGTGCGAGGCCTGCTGGCCGGTTCCACGAAGGGCTGATACGACGACGCGAGCGTCGATGACAGGATGCCGCGGCCGGGTGCAACACAACCCCGGTCGCGGCATCCGCACGTCTACCCTGAAGACATGAAGTATGCGGACTCGATCGTCGACCTCGTCGGCGACACCCCCCTCGTGAAGCTCCAGCGGGTCACCGAGGGCATCGAGTGCACACTCCTCGTGAAGCTCGAGTACCTGAACCCCGGCGGCTCCGCCAAGGACCGCATCGCCTCGCGGATCATCGACGCAGCCGAAGCCTCGGGCGAGTTGCAGCCGGGCGGCACGATCGTCGAGCCCACGAGCGGCAACACCGGGGTCGGCCTCGCGCTGGTCGCGCAGCAGCGCGGCTACGGATGCGTCTTCGTCGTGCCCGACAAGGTCGGCGAGGACAAGATCGACGTGCTCCGCGCGTACGGAGCCGAGGTCGTCGTGACCCCCACGTCGGTCGCCGCCGACAGCCCGGAGTCGTACTACAGCGTCAGCGACCGACTGGCGCGGGAGATCCCCGGCGCGTTCAAGCCCAACCAGTACGAGAACCCGAACGGGCCCCGCAGCCATTACGAGACCACGGGGCCGGAGATCTGGCGCGACACCGACGGCCGGATCACGCACTTCGTCGCCGGCGTCGGCACGGGAGGGACCATCACCGGGACCGGTCGGTACCTGCGCGAGGTCTCCGACGACCGGGTGCGCATCGTCGGGGTCGACCCCGAGGGCAGCGTCTACAGCGGCGGCACCGGTCGCCCGTACCTCGTCGAGGGGGTGGGGGAGGACATCTGGCCCGGCGCCTACGATCCGACCGTGCCGCACGAGATCGTCGCGGTCGACGACGCGGAGGCCTTCGCGATGACCCGTCGCCTCGCCCGCGAGGAGGGCATCCTCGTCGGCGGATCGAGCGGCATGGCGGTCGTCGGTGCTCTGCGCGTCGCCCGCGAGCTGCCCGCGGACGCGGTGATGGTCGTCCTCCTGCCCGACGGCGGGCGCGGGTACCTGAGCAAGATCTTCAACGACGGCTGGATGCGATCCTACGGCTTCAGCGACGTCGAGGACGGCGAGACAGTCGCGGATGTGCTGGCCGCCCGCGCACCGCGCCAGGGCGGCGGCATCCCCGACCTCGTGCACGCGCACCCCACCGACACGGTCCTCGAGGCGATCGGCCTGCTGACGGAGTACGACGTCTCGCAGCTCGTGGTGCTCAGCGCCGAGCCGCCGGTCATGATGGGCGAGGTCGTCGGCACGGTCGACGAGAAGGGTCTGCTCGACCTCCTCTTCCGCGGCGACGCCAAGCCGACGGATGCCGTGGGCGAGCACGTCGGGGAGAGGCTGCCGCTCATCGGCATCCATGCTCCGATCGCCCAGGCGCGCACGGCGCTCGCCGACGCGGACGCGCTGCTCGTCACGGAAGGCGGACGACCGCACACCGTGCTCACCCGGCAGGACCTGCTCGCGTATCTGTCTCGCTGACGCCTGGCGTAACGGGCCGGCCGCGGTCGCGACCGCCGACGTAGGCTGAGGATATGTCCGAGCACTCCTTCGCCACCCGAGCCATCCACGCGGGCCAGGAGCCCGATCCGACCACCGGGTCGATCATCCCGCCGATCTACCAGGCCTCCACGCACGTGCAGGACGGCATCGGCGGGTTCCGCGAGGGGTACGAGTACAACCGTGCGGGCAACCCGACGCGCTCGTCGCTCGAGACGCAGCTCGCGGCGCTCGAGGGCGGCACACGCGCGCTCTCGTTCGCGTCGGGGCTCGCCGCGGAGGACGCGCTGCTGCGCGGCATCCTGTCTCCGGGCGACCATGTGCTGCTCAGCAACGACGCGTATGGCGGGACCTACCGACTGCTGACCAAGGTGCTCTCCAAGTGGGGCATCGTGACCACCACCGTCGAGCTGTCCGACCCCGACGCCGTGCGTGCGGCGATTCGTCCCGAGACGAAGATCGTCTGGATCGAGACGCCGAGCAACCCGCTGCTCAAGATCGTCGACATCGCCGCCATCGCCGAGATCGCGCACGCCGCCGGCGCCCTCGCGGTCGTCGACAACACGTTCGCCTCGCCCGCGCTGCAGCAGCCGCTCGCGCTGGGCGCCGACCTCGTCGTGCACTCCACCACCAAGTACCTCGGCGGGCACTCCGACGTGCTCGGCGGCGCCGTGGTGTTCGGCGACGACCGATTCGTCGACGACGTCAAGTTCCAGCAGTTCGCGGTCGGCGCCGTGTCGGCCCCGTTCGACGCGTGGCTCACGACCCGGGGCATCAAGACCCTGGCGGTGCGCATGCGGCAGCACTCCGAGAACGCTCAGGCCGTGGCCGAGTGGGCGGCGGGCCGTCCGGAGTTCTCCGAGGTCTATCACCCGGGTCTCGAGGATCATCGCGGGCACGAGGTCGCCGCACGGCAGATGAGCGGATTCGGCGGGATGCTGTCGCTCGGCCTTGCGGCAGGGCCCGCGGCCGCGAAGGCCTTCGCCGAGTCGACCGAGCTGTTCCAGCTCGCGGAGTCCCTGGGCGGCGTCGAGTCGCTGATCGGCTACCCGCCCGACATGACCCATGCGTCGGTGCGCGGGACCGAGCTCGCGGTTCCCGAGAACATCGTGCGGCTGTCGGTGGGCATCGAGGACGGCGGCGACCTCGTCGCCGACCTGGAGCAGGCGCTCGCCCGCATCTCGCGCTGACGGTCACGGGCGGTCCGCAGCGCGGGCCTGACCGCGCACATGCATGCCGAGAACGCGGATGCAGATCGGGGAACGCCCAGGCGGGCATGCATCCGGCATCCGGGCATGCAGGTGTGCAGCAGGCGAAGCGCCGCCGGGCGGGGGAGTAGCATGGGTGCTTCGCTCGAATCGATTCGAGACTCATCCCCCCTCCCCGGAAAGCCCCTGTGTCTGACGCGCCCCGCACCGATACCGTCCCCACCATCTCCACGCCCGATCGCACGGCGACCGGCAGCATCCGCGTGCCGTCGTCGACCGGCGCCATCCGCACGCTCGGCTCGAATCCGGCCACTGCGCCGATCATGCTCCACCCCGGAGACTCGATCTCGAACGGCCGGCGCGCGCTGTACATCGTGCTGCTTGGTGCCCTGACCGCGCTCGGCCCCTTCACGATCGACCTCTACCTGCCGGCGTTCCCGGTTCTGGAGGAGGACTTCCAGACCACAGCCGCCGCCGTGCAGCTGACCCTGACCGGCACCATGATCGGGTTCGCGCTCGGCCAGCTCGTCGTGGGCCCTCTCAGTGACAAGGTCGGTCGCCGTGTACCGCTCATCGCCGTGACCGCGCTGCACGTGCTGGCGAGCTTCGCGGCGGCGTTCGCGCCGACGCTGCCGCTGCTCGGTGGGGCACGCGTACTCATGGGCGTCGGCGCCGCGGCCGGCGGCGTCGTGGCCATGGCCATCGTGCGCGACCTCTTCGGCGGACGCCGCCTCGTCGTGATGCTCTCCCGCCTGGCCCTCGTATCGGGCGTTGCCCCCGTGGCGGCTCCGCTCATCGGCTCATGGCTGCTGACCCTCATGCCGTGGCAGGGGATCTTCATCGTGCTGGCGCTGTACGGCGTCGTGATGCTCGTCTCGACGCTGATCTTCGTGCCGGAGACCCTGCCCGTCGCCCGACGTCAGGAGAAGGGCGGAGCGACGGTCCTGCAGCGATACCGCTCGGTGTTCTCCGACCGTGTGTTCATCGGCGTGCTGATCATCGGCGGCATGACGTTCTCCGGTCTGTTCTCGTATCTGTCGGCATCGCCGTTCCTGTTCCAGCAGACGCACGGGCTCGATGCGCAGCAATACGGACTCCTGTTCGCCGTGAACTCGCTCGGCGTGGTGATCGGCGTGCAGGCGGCATCCCGGCTGGCAGCGCGTTTCGGACCGCAGTGGGTCATGGCGTTCTCGACTGCCGTGCTGCTGGTTGCGGGCACCGCGATCATCGTGACCGATCAGCTCGGGCTCGGGCTGTGGGGAACCGTGGTGCCGTTGTTCTTCTTCATGACGGCGTGCGGGTTCACGATGCCGAACGTCCAGGTGCTCGCGCTCGACCGCCACGGCAAGGCAGCCGGCACCGCGGCATCCGTCATCGGCGCGACCAACTTCGGCGTCGCGGGGCTCATCTCACCGGTCGTCGGCTGGATCTCGAAGGGAGCGGGAATCACGGCCACCACGATGGCGTCGGTGATGGTCGGCTGCGCGGTGATCGCCATCCTGGCGCTCTGGTTCGTCGTGCGGCCACGGAGCGTCGGGATGCTCACTCCCTGATCGTTCAGCCGCGACCCGGCAGAATGGTGCGATGAGATCGCGAACGCTGCTGTGGTGGGGACTGGGAACACTCGTGGCGTCCGCGCTGCTCGGAGCGGCGATCGTGTTCGGCTACACCGAGCCGCCAGGCTTCGATCGGTGGTGGAACGAGGCGATCGTTCAGCACCGCGCCGACTGGATGCTGACGGGCGCTCTCGTGCTCGACCACATCGGCGGCGGCTGGGTGGCGATCCTCGTCGTTCCGCTGCTCGTGATCATCGCGCTCCTGCTGGCGAGACGCTGGCGCGGAGCAGTGTTCGCCGCGGCGGCATTCCTGGCCAGCGCCGCGCTCGTGCAGCTCCTGAAGAACCTCTTCGGCAGGGCGCGGCCGGAGGACATGATCGTGACGAGCGACTTCGGCTCGTTCCCCTCCGGGCATACCGCCAACGCCGCGACGATCGCCCTGGTCCTCTGTCTGCTCTTCCCGCGGGTGTGGGTCGCGCTCGTGGGTGCCGCATGGATCGTGGCCATGGCCGTCTCGCGGACGCTGCTCTCCGTGCACTGGGCGACCGATACGCTCGGTGGCGCGCTCGTCGGCGCGAGTGCGGTGCTGCTCATCGCGGCCGTCATGCTGCCGTGGGCGCGCACGACGTCGAAGCGCATACCGAGGTCGATAGGCTGACCATCGTTTCCCGCACTCACCGAGGAGTCGTCGTGCCCCGCATCCGCCCCTACCGTCCGTCCGATCGCGCAGCGATGTACGAGATCTGCCTGAAGACGGCGGATGCCGGCAAGGACGCGACCGGCATCTTCTCCGACGGCGAGCTGTGGGGCGACCTGTTCGCCGTGCCCTATGTCGAGAGGCATCCCGATCTCGCCTGGGTGGTCGAGTCGGACGACCAGCGCGTGATCGGCTATATCGTCGCGACCGACGACACCGACGCGTTCCAGACCTGGTTCCGTGACGAGTGGTGGCCGGCGCTCGCCGCGAAGTACCCGCGCGCGGCCGAACCCTCGACCCGCGAGGAGAAGATGATCGAGTACGGGTATCGGCAGGGGCCGGGCACGAACGCGAATGCCGCGGAATACCCCGCCCACCTGCACATCGATCTGCTCCCCGAGACGCAGGGCCAGGGGCTGGGACGACGCCTCATCGAGACGCTCTTCGCCGAGCTCACGCGGCGCGGGGTCCGTGCGCTGCACCTCGGGATGGACCCCGCGAACACCGGGGCCGCGGCGTTCTACGAGCGACTGGGCATGACGCCGCTGCCCGCTGAGCCGGGTGGACAGGTGTACGGAGTGCGCTTCACGCAGTAGTTGCGTCGCGTGCGGAAACGACCGAGGGGCCCCACTGCGTGAGGCCCCTCGGTCATATGGCGGTGACGGCGGGACTCCGCTCTTCGCTGCGCTCAGGGCTCCCCGAATCCCACAGTGCTCGATAGACGACTGAGGGGCCCCACTTCGTGAGGCCCCTCGGTCGTCTGGCGGTGACGGCGGGATTCGAACCCGCGGTTGCTTGCACAACACACGCTTTCCAAGCGTGCTCCTTCGGCCGCTCGGACACGTCACCAGGAAACAACCTCCTCAGTCTATCCGATCGGTCGAGCAGCGCATGACCAGCCCGCCTCGAGGGCGAAAGAGCGCGTCCTCCGCAGGTTTCTCGACTCGAGTGAAAAATATTGATACACGAATGAGGTGTGTATAGCTTCAGGTGAAGACGCACGAGCGTCGCAGAGCATCGGGGGCTGGGGTGGACGGATCTGAGGTCGTCGGGGCGCGTGCGCTCCGCGAGTTCCTCACGGGGGAGCGGAACATCTACCGCCGGGTGTTCCTGGTCGATGTCGATGCACCGGCGGAAGCCGTCATCCATGCGGCGGGTGCTCACGATGCCGTCCTCCTACCGGAGGGCACGGCATCCCCCGCTACGTCCGCCGCGCTCTCCCGCTACAGCGGCCGGCTCGAGGAGAGCGGCGACGAGATGCTGTTCGGAGAGACCGCCGTCGAGCTCCAGGACTACGTTGCGGCAGGCTTCGTGCAGCTCGTCGGTCCCACCGTGGTCGCCGTCCTCGACATGCCGGGATGGGAGGCCTTTCTCGACGACGCGCGCCTCGCCCGTCGCACGGGCGTCTTCCCGTCGGCGCTCCTCGACCCGCGGGTGGTTCTCGCCGAGCGGTCGGCACTCGAGAGACCTCGCGCGATCGAGATCCCGAACGCGATCAGGGTGCGCGCCGACGGCGCATTCACCGTCGGCATGAGGGGCGAGGTCGTCGGCCACATCGTGCAGACGCCGGATCGACTCACGGAACCCTTCGCGCGGGGAGCGAGGCTCGGCGGCGCCCCATCCATCGAGGAGCTCACCGCCCCGGGTCCCGGCCGTGACGCGACGGCGCGCTATCTGCGGGCCATCGACCTCCTCAGGATGCTCCGGGTCGTGAACGGCGTGCGGGTCAGTGGATTCGGATGGTCGCTGATCGACGACGACAGAGCGGACGCGGAGCCGTCGGCCTCGGATCCCTTCCTCCTCGACACCGCCGAAGGATTCGTGCTCGCCGATGTCGATTCCCGCCGCCGACGAGCCCTGTCGCTGCTGACCGCCGTGGTCGTGGAAGCGACGCAGACATCGAGCGCGCGAGAACTCGCCGTCGAGAGGATCGCCCGGCGCCTCACGGTCTCCGCGTCGGATGCCGGTCGACTCTGCGAGGACGCCATCGGGGCGCTGGGTATCTCCTTCGGTATCTCGACCGAGGGAGCGGAGGCGGCACGCCGATGACCTCACCGCACGCAGGGACCTCACCGCACGCACTGTGGCCGGCGATGCTTCCGGCAGACACCGTCTTCTCCCCGTCGCAGACGGCGATCGGCGCCGAGGGCAACCGCATCCGGTACGCCGACGGATCCTCGCGATTGTGCGCGACGAGCGGGCTGTGGAACGTGCCGCTCGGATTCGGGAATCCGGCAGTATCGGAGGCCGTCACCAGAGCGACGCGTGATGCGTCGTACCTGACCCTCTTCCGATCGCCGAACCGGTACGCGCAGATCGCGGCGGAGAGACTGCTCGAGATCGCCGGCCCGGCCAGATACAGCCGCGTGATCTTCTCGACCTCGGGCGGCGCGGCCAACGACGCGGGGATGAAACTCGCACGACAGTACTGGTCGCACCGAGGAGCTGCCTCCCGATCCCTCGTCGTCGGGCTGCGAGGCAGCTACCACGGCACGATGTACGGCAGTCACGCGCTCAGCGGCGACGACCTCCTGCAGGAGGCGTACGGCGTCGATCGTCGCTCGGTCAGGCATGTGGCGCACGACGATGACGGAGAAGAGCTCGGCACCCTTCTGCGTCGCGAGGGGGCCCGGGTCGCGGCGGTGGTCGTCGAGCCGGTTCTGGGCAGCGGAGCCCGCCCGCTGACCGATGCCTTCGTCGCCCACCTTCTCGCGCTGCGGGAGGAGTACGGTTTCCTCGTCGTCGCGGACGAGGTCGCGACCGGCTTCGGCCGGACAGGGCAGATGTTCGCGAGCGATGGATGGTCGGTCGCGCCCGATGTCCTGATCCTCTCCAAAGCACTGACCAATGGGGCGATGGGTGCCGCCGCCCTGCTCGTCGGACCGCGTGTGGCGTCGGAGTTCGTCCGCGGCGGGTGGACGTTCGTGCACGGAGAGACGCAAGCGGGGACACCGGCGTGCGCGGCCGCGATCCTCGCCGTCATCGACGAGATCGAGCGCATCGACGTGATCGAGTCAGTACGCGCGCTCGCCGAGGACCTCGCCGGCGTCGCCGATTCGATGAGGGCCGATGGGCTGATCACCCGCGTCACGGGAAGGGGATGCTTCCTGGGACTGGACCTCCGCACGGACGAGGGCGGTGCGCTGTCCGGACGGCAGGTCCTCGAGGTCGTCGCCGCCATCGCGGATCACGGCGTGCAGGTGCAGCCGGGCCCGAGCGGGATAGGACTGATTCCCGCCTACGGGTTCGACGCGGCCGACCTCCTCGAGATGGACGCCGCAGTGCGTGCGGGGCTGGCGCAGGCGCGGAGCGCGTGGACATGACGGCCGGGTTCACGGCTCGCGTTCCCACGCTGTGGCACGGCAGAGGCGTCGCACGGACGATGACCGCACGACTGACCGCGCATCGCGCGACGATGATCATCGTCGATGCGGGGGTTCGGGTACCGTTCCTTCCCGCTCGCCCGACGGACGTCGCCGAGCTCGACCCCGCTGCAGTGGATGCCGAGACGATCCTCGAGATCGCCGAGCGCATCGCGCGTCGGCCCCCCGAGGTCATCCTCGCTGTCGGAGGCGGAACCGTCCTCGACGCCGCCAAGCTCGCCGCACTCGCGCTCGCCCCCGGTCGATCCCTGCAGTTCGCGCTCGAACGCGCGCAGAGCGAGGCGCTCACCTTCCTGCCGGACGCGCCTCCGCCCGTCGACCTCGTCGCCGTGCCCACCACGCTCGGCACCTCGTCCGAGACGAACAGCGTCAGCATCCTGACGAACACCCGCGGTCACCGGCTCGTCATCGGACGTGCGCTGAGACCGCGGCACGCTCTTCTGGACGAGGAGAACCTCCTGACGCTGACTGCGGCGCAGGTCCGTGAGGGTGCGCTCGAAGCGTTCCTCCGGCTCGCGGGGGCGTCGACCGGCCCGGCACGAAGCGCCCGCGCGCACGACGATGCGGTGGCACTCGGCAGAGCCATTCTCGAGACCGCGGACGGGCGAGTGGATTCCGGAGAAGGGCGCCTGCGACTCGGCCGTCTGAGTGCGGCGACGCAGCGCAGCGCGGCGCTGCGCGGACCGGACCCCTACGCCCCTCGCCACTGGTACGTCGCCAACGAGGTCGCCTTCCACCTCGGCGTGCGCAAGATGAGCGCGACCGCGGCGACCATCGCCCCGGTGTGGCAGCGGATCCTCGACCGGGATCCCCGATGGGGCGACCGTGCGAGCCTCGAGAGATTCTGGGCCAGCGCATCCCCGCCGCTCCGCCTGCCGCTGGATCCTGCGCGCGGCATCGCCGAGCTCGTGACCCGGTGGGGCATCGACCGGCCGCCGACACCGAGCAGCCGTGACATCGATCGCGTCGCGGCCGCGATCGAGAACGCCTGGGGAGCTCGACGACCGATGCTGTCCGGCCTCGTCGAATCGGACTTCCGAGATGTGCTCCGCGCCTCCGCATGGAGCGACCGGAGGGGCGTCCTTCACGGCGTCCCCGCACCGCGGGAAGGGGGTGAACGACATGGACCGCGACATCGACTCGCGTCTCCGATTCGAGGAGCTCGATGAGATGGAGGCCCCCAGCTGGGAGAGCTTCTACCAGGGCGTGGGCAGCGCGCTGATTCTCATCGGCATCGGCGCAGCCGCCGCCACCTGAGCGACACCCGACCCGAAACCGCATCACGAACGAAAGGACGCAGATGAACACTGCGACGCCCACACTCGAGTTCATCGAACTCGAAGCGATGGACGCTCCCGACGACGCCCTCGACTGGACTCGAGGCTTCGCCGTGGGCGTGATCATCGGGATCCTCGCGCTCACGTAGAGGGCTCCCTCTCGTCACCCGCGAAGGAGGTGAGACGTGCACAAGCAATCGCTGGAGTTCGTGGAACTCGAACAGATCGATGCGCCGCTGGAGTGGTGGGAACACGCCGGTTACATCATCGCCATCATCGGCGGTGCAGCAGCGATCGCGACCTGATCGGTCACGACTCCGAACGGGATGCGGGTGGTCATGATCCGCCCGCATCCCACACCCCAGATGACAGACCCACAGGAAAGGCGACGAGTCGATGGAGGATCTCATCACAGACGCCGTCCGCGCACGGTTGTCCCTCGCGCGGGCGGACGCGAGGGAGCTCGACCTCTACTCCGGTGCCGGCACCGACTTCTACCAGCGGCTGGTGGGCGCCGACCGCGCGGAGGTCCGGGAGGTGTTGGCTCTCGCGCGCCGCACCGGCGGACCGATCCTCGACATCGCGGCGGGCAGCGGCCGCTTGACGATTCCGCTGGTGCGATCCGGATACCGCGTGACGGCCGTCGACCTCTCCCGCGACATGCTCTCCCACCTGCAGCGCGCGTTGCCCGATCACCCGGCGCTGGACTGCGTCGTCGCCGACATGCGCGACTTCCGACTGGCGCAGCGATATGCGCTCGCCGTGCTCGGAGCCACCTCCATCACGCTGCTCGACGGCGAAGGGAGGTCGCGTCTGTGCCGGAGCGTTCGCCGGCACCTGACGTCTGACGGCGTCTTCGCCCTCACCGTCGCCGCCGGCACGTCGGCGACGACGCTCTCCGTACCGCAGGAGCACGAGATCACGGTCCCAGGGCCGGAGGGAGACGAGACCTACCTCTTCGCCCAGCAGGTCGACGACGACGGGGCGAGCCGCGTGGTCAACTGGCTGCGTCCCGCCGATCTCCGACGCGGCGGCGAGGTCACGGTCCTCACGAGCCGGCTCCGAGTGCTCGATCGCGAGCAGCTCGTGACGGAGCTCGTGGCCGCCGGGTTCGCCCCGCCTCGCATCTCGCCGGTCCGCACCCAGGACGGACAGGATATCGAGCTTCTCGAGACGACCACGGTGGCACCTCTCAGAGCGGCGGAGAGTGATGTCTAGATCCGTACATCGCACCGCGGCGGGAACGAGCGCGCCCCTCGATGGCGAGGCCCGCCCCCGGCTCGCCGCCGGCGTCACCTTCGAGCAGACGGACGAGGACCGGTGGATCACCATGCTTCACGGTGTGCCCTCCTCGCGGGTGTCAGGCGCCGTCGTCGCTCTGCTCTCGTCGATGGACGGCGAGACGATGCTCCGCGACCTGCACCTGCGCTTCGCAGCATCCGACCCGCCTCCCGCATTCCTGGCGCTGGTCCAGCGATTCCGTGACTGCGGTCTCCTCGACGACGCTCACCGCACGCCGCCGGGTCGCGTGTCGTTCCGACCGCCGTTCACCGTGCAGTTCGCGACCATGCACGCGCCCACGATCTTCGCTCGCCTGAGCGGGCGCGCGGGCCCGCCTTCGCTGATGCGGCTCGCGCTGCCGATCGGCATCCTCCTGTGCGCCGGGCTTCTCGCGGCGGCCCTGCAAGCGCATGACATCCGGCAGGTGCTCACCTCGCCGCTGCCGCTGACCGAGCTCATGGTCCTCGTCGCCGTCCTGGCCTGTCTGACCCTGTTCCACGAATGCGCCCACGGCATCACCCTGACGAGGTTCGGCGGCAGCCCCCGACGCGCGGGATTCATGCTCATCTACCTCGCTCCGGCGTTCTTCGTCGACGTGACGGACGGGTGGCGCCTGGGAGAGCGGCGCCAGCGCGTCGCGGTCGCGCTGGCAGGACCTGCGGTGCACGGTGCCGTCGGTGCGGCCGCAGCCCTGGCTGCTCTGGCGACACCGCTGGCGGAGGCGGACAGGATGCTGTTGCTCCTCTCCCTCTCCTGCGCGGGCATCGTCGTGGTGAACCTGATCCCGTTCGTGCGGTTCGACGGCTATCTGGCCCTCATGAGCGCGCTCGACGAGCCGAACCTCCGGGACCGGGCCATGCACGATGCGCGGCACGCCCTGGCGCGGATGCTGTTCGGTGGCGCTCGGGCGGACAGGCGGCTCGATCGGTGGTGGGGTGTGCCGTTCGGTATCGCGAGCATCGTCACACCCGTCGTTCTGGTGCTGGTGGCGGTCGCGCGCATCGCCGATGCGCTCGCCGGAGGGGGGCCGGTGTGGGGCCTGGTCACGGTCGCGCTGGGGACGACCGTGACCAGTGTCGGCATCGTGATCGTCGTCCGCGGGTTGGGTCGCGTCCTGCGCGCGGGGGTCTCGCCGCTCCGATTCGGGCTGGTCACCGCAGCTCTGGCGGCGGCCGTGATCGCCGCGGGAGCCGTGACCCCGGTGTCGCTGTCGGCGACGTACGGCTTCGTCACGGAGCGCGATCGAGTGGTCCTGGTGCAGGCCGGTGAGGCGCCGCGTGCCGAGATCGCGGCGGGGGCGGCGGTCGCTCTGACGACGAACGGCATCCTCGCGCACGAGCGGATCGGTGCGGGAACGGCGGCACCGCGTGCGCCGCGGTCGATCGAGGTGCCGGTCGATGCTCTCTTGCCCGTGCTCGCGGGCGACGCGATGACGGAGGCGGTGATCGTCGCGGATGTCGAGGTCCGCGCCGAGGATCGCGACGCGGTCGTCTCGGGTCGGGCGCGGGTCGACCTCGGAACACGGAATCTGTGGCAGGCGCTCTGGGCGAAAGGCGTGGAGGCGCCTCTGTCGCCCCTTCTCAGCGACAAGTAGGAAAGGATCGAGATGGACAAGCATGCGATCGAGGTCAGAGGACTCACGAAGAGGTTCGGTCATCGCACCGCCGTGGAGGACGTGTCGTTCGTGGTTCCGCGCGGGGCCGTCGTCGGATTGCTCGGGCCGAACGGAGCGGGGAAGTCGACGACGCTGCGGGCGATCGTCGGGCTGATCGCCGCGACGAGCGGTGAGACCGTCATCGACGGCGTGCCGTTCGCCGCGCTCGAGAATCCGGCGGCCCACGTGGGCGTGCACATGGACGGATTCGGCTTCGAGGGCGGGATCACGGCGAGACGCCACCTCGACATCTGCCGGATCGCGACCGGAGCTCCGCCGCGCCGGGTGACGGAGGTGCTGGACGAGGTGGGCCTCGCAGCGGACGCAGGTCGACGCGTGAAGACTTTCTCGACCGGTATGGCGCAGCGGCTCGGCCTGGCCGCGGCCCTCATCGGCTCGCCCCACACGCTCATCCTCGACGAGCCGGCGAACGGCCTGGATCCCGACGGCATCCGCTGGCTGCGCGGTTTCCTTCGGGACTACGCGGCCCGCGGCGGGACCGTGCTGATCTCCAGCCACCAGCTGGCCGAGCTCGAGCAGGTCGTGGATCAGGTCGTCGTCATCAAGCGCCGCGTCCTGTTCACCGGCCCTCTGCGCGACCTCGTCGTCGACGACGGCGACTCGCTCGAGAACCGCTACTTCGATCTCGTCGAGGGAGCATCCGCATGAAGAACGTCGTCCGGAGCGAGATGCTCCGATCGGTCAGCGGGCTCTCCGTCGCGGCGGTCTACCTCGTCGCCGTCCTCATGCCCGTCTTCGTGCTGTTCTCGGACGGCGCGCGATTCGATCTCGCAGGACTCGATGCCGGCACCGCCACGACCCGACTCCTCGAACCGCTCGCCTGGTGCGCGGTCTCCGCCGCTTTCGTCGGCGCGTACGGGATCACGCGCGAGTGCTACTACGGCTCGCTGGGGCGCACGCTCTCGAGCGTCGCGCTCTCACGGGCTTTCTGGGGGAAGATCATCGGAGGTGCCGTCGTGGGCGTCGCCATGGTGTCCGGCATCCTCGTCGTCTGGACGCTCGGCGTGAGCATCGTCCTCGCCCGCGCCGGCCTCTCGCTCTCGTGGGAACCCGATGCGTGGCGCCTCTACGCCGGGGCGCTTCTGGGCGCCGTGCTCGGCGCACCCATCGGAGCAGCGGTCGGCTGGATCGTCCGGAACTACTACGCGGCGGCCGCCCTCCTCATCGTCATCCCGCTGGCGCTCGAGTTCACCCTGCTGCGCGTGGCGCCGGAGGTGGCGCGATTCTCTCCGGGGTTGGCTCTGGCCGCCCTGGGCGTACCCGGCCACCAGGACCGCATGCTCGAGTTCGGCCCCGCGCTGGGAGTCGGTCTGGCGTGGGTGGCAGCCCTGACCGCCGTAGCGTGGCTGGTTGCCGCGAGGAGGCGTCCGTGATCGCGCGCGCGTTCCGGATTCAGGCGCGCAGCCTCCTTCACGACATCGTGCTGCTGTGGGTGCTCGCGGCGGCGTTCGCGATGTCGGTGCTGGTCGCCGCCGGCGTACCGCCCGAACTCGCTGACGCGCCGCCGAACAGCAGGGCCGCGCTCTTCGCACCGTTCGGCGTCGTGGTGGCCGTGTACGGAGCGGTACTCGCCGCGGTGTACGGGTCGTTCCGCTACACGGTCGATCGTCGAGACGGCGTCCTGGCTCAGCGTCTGATGCTCGAGCGGCGCCCGACCGTTCTGCTCACGAGGGTGCCCGCCGCCGCGGTCGGGGGCGCGTGCATCTCCCTGGCCGCCGTCACCGGCGCGCACGCTGCGTTCGGCGTGGCCTTCGGCGGCCTCCCGATCGACGGGTCGACCGTCGGCCGCACGCTTCTGCTCGGCGCCGTCGCCGGCGTCTACGGGCTCGCTGTCGGGCTCGTGGTGCAGACCCATCTCGTCGCGCTCTTCATCGCCCCGATGTCTCTCGCCGCGGGACTCCTCGTCGTCGCGGTCTGGCCGACGATGGCCGTCCACCTTCCGCTCCTCGCTCTCCTCGAGGCGCTCGGCTTCGATGTCAGCGCTGCGGGCCTCGCGGCGCCCGACCGGCTCGATCGCCCCGTCGCCGTCCTCGTCTCCGCGGGCTGGATGCTGATCGGTCTGCTCGGCGGCGGCATCCTCTTCCTGATCCGCGATCTGCCGTGACCCCCGTCCGGCGGCGCCGGGTGCACGGCCGGCAGGCGCGAGAAGAGCAGCACGAGACCAGACGTAAGATCGCTGGGTGGCAACCCCCAAGATCGTGCTCTTCTACGTGTTCACCCCGCTCGCCGACCCGGAGGCGATCCGGGTGTGGCAGCGCGATCTGGGCGAGGCTCTGGGCCTGCGCGGTCGGCTGATCATCTCGAAGGACGGCATCAACGGCACTCTCGGGGGCGATCTGCCCGTGTTGAAGCGCTGGGCGCGCTCCTTCCGGTCCTACGCCCCGTTCCGCGATGTCGATCTGAAGTGGAGCGAGGGCTCCGGCGTGGACGCCGAGGGCCGCAGCCTCGATTTCCCGAAGCTCAGCGTCAAGGTGCGCGACGAGATCGTCTCGTTCGGCGCCCCGGACGAGCTGCGCGTCGACGAGCACGGCGTCGTCGGAGGCGGCACGCGCCTGAGTCCCGAGGCGCTGCACGAGCTGGTCGGCGAGCGCGGCGACGATGTCGTGTTCTTCGACGGCCGTAACGCGCTCGAGGCGCAGATCGGCCGGTTCCGCGGCGCTGTCGTGCCCGATGTCGACACGACCCGCGACTTCGTGCAGCTGCTCGACGCCGGCGCCTACGACGACCTCAAGGACAAGCCGATCGTCACCTACTGCACCGGTGGGATCCGCTGCGAGGTGCTGTCGAGCCTGATGGCGTCTCGCGGATTCGGCGAGGTGTATCAGCTCGAAGGCGGCATCGTCCGCTACGGCGAGAAGTACGGTGACGACGGTCTCTGGGACGGCTCGCTCTACGTCTTCGACAAGCGCGGATCGGTCGACTTCTCCGATCATGCGGCCGTCATCGGCGTCTGCGAGGGATGCGGTGCCGCGACCAAGCGCACTGCCAACTGCCCCGACCCCTCCTGCCGCACCCAGTTCGTGGTCTGCGAGGCATGCGACGCGGTCCGCTGCGGCGCGCACGCCGCCTGACCGTCGACGCGGCGCCGCACGACGAAGGATCAGGCGAGCAGGGGAGCGTCCGGCGCGCGCGTCGCGACGAGCGATCGGGGAAGCAGGAACGCCTGCGTTCTCGCCGGTCGTGAGACGCTGCGACGCAGATCCGCGAGAACCCGACCCAGCGCGTCGTCGACGGCATCCGCCTTCTCCGTCGAGGGGCGCGCGTAGCTCGCTCGCTCGACCGCATCCGTCAGGATCTGCATGTCCTCGGCGCCGACCCGTCCGTCGCGCACGAGGTCCGCGGCCCGCATGCGCGGTGTCTCGGCATCCGACACCGCGATTCCGAGGTCGAGCATGGTCGCCCTGAGCTCCCCCCACGCCGCCCCCGCGTCGCCGCGGCGCGCGCGGGCGCGCCGCGACGTCCGGACGGAAAGACGCACCAGCGCCGGGAGCAGCAGGAGGATCAGCACGCCGATCGTTCCCAGCAGGACGGGCGTCGGGTCGAGACGGTTCAGCTGACCGGTGGCTCCGGCGTTGTCTCCGGCGTCTGGGCGCTCGACCTCGGGTCCGGTGGTCTGCGGCGCCTCGGGCGCTGCCGACGGGGCGTTCGGCGTCGTACCGGTGCCGCCTCCGCCCGACGTGGACCCGGCGGCGAACGCCGTGGGGATGCCGAGCGACGCCGTCGGCTCGAAGGGCACCCACCCGATCCCGGGGAACAGCACCTCCGGCCAGGAGTGCAACTGGTCGCTCGATACGGAGTAGACGGCGTCCTCGCCACGCTGCGTCGTGGTGAGGGCGCCGGGCAGGTAGCCGACCACGATGCGCACCTCCATGTCGAGGCTCTCGGCCATGAGCGCGAACGCCCCGGCGAAGTGGATGCAGTAGCCCGACTTCACGTCGAGGAACTGCGCGACCGCGTCGGCGCCCGTTCCGTCGAAGCCTTCCTCGACCGGCGTCTCCAGGGAGTATGAGAACTCGCTGCGGAACCACGACTGCAGGGCGATGAGGCGGTCGTAATCGTTGGTCGCGTCGCCGGTGACCTCGTCGGCGGTCTCGCCGATCACGGCCGGCAGCTCGACGGCATCCTCGTCCGGCTCGACGACGAGAGGAGCGGCCGGCGTGGCTCTGATCTGCTCGAGGGTGGGGTCGACCTCCAGCGAGCGGACGGTGTAGTCGTTCCCCACCGCGTCGGCGCTGCGCGAGGCCACGGTGCGGTTCTCCTGGCTCACCCGCCACGATGAGGGCACGCCCTGCAGTGTGGTCGCCGGGTAGGGGACGGGCAGCCACGAGCTCGACACCCGGAGTACTCGAATCGATGTGCTCTGCTCCTTCACCGCGATCTCCGGGCTCCACTCCTCCGGTCCGAACCCCTCGTCCTGGGGTGCGAAGCCGCCGCGGTCCGGCTCCCAGACCCGGCCGTCGAAGTGCGACAGTGTCGTCAGGCGCAGATACGGAGCCGTGTCGGCCGTGGTCGCGAGGGTGAGCACCTCCACCGGGTTCGGCTGGCGCAGGTCGTCGCCGAGGCGCAGCGAGGCATCCACCGAGACCCCGCTGCCCGTCCCGGCCAGGGCCGTCGACACGGGCAGCACGGGGGCCACGACCACGGTGGCAGCGAGGGCCGCGACGCCGACGCCCGCGGCGACGGCCGTCGACGTGCGACGCGGCGACTCCGGATGCTGGGCTGCCGTAGAGCGCAGGAGCAGGAGCAGCAGGATGCCGAGCATCACGAACCACACCACATCCGCCCCGCTGACGGTGACGATCATGGGCATGGCACCCACCGCCGCGGTCAGCAGGAAGGCGATGATCGCGCCGCGCTGGGCGACGAGCTGGTCGAGCAGGATCGCGACGACCGCGAACCCGAGCCCCATCACCGCCTGCAAGCCGGGCGAGGGATCGAGCGGGGCGGCGCCGAACACGATCTCCTCGCCCGCCGCGGCGACGAGGGTCCGGAACGTGAGGATCGTCGCGTCCGTGGGCACGAATCCGAGCACTGCCGTGTCTCGCGCGACGAGCTGCGTGAGAGCGCCGACGACGACGACGAGCTGCGCGGCGAGGGTGACGAGGTCGCGCACCCACACTGGTCGCTGCGTCAGGAGGGTGCGTGCGATGACCCCGGTGAGGGCGGTCACGACGATGACGACGAGCACGGTGGCCGACCAGGCGCCCGGCCGGATGACGGACGTGAACGGCCACATGGCCACGAGCGCGGCCGCGCCGGCCAGCGCCGCCGACACCCAGGCGCTCCGCGGGAGCTCCCTGTCGCGGTGCCAGGACGGAGCCGGACGACGCTCAGCGCGTGACATCGGTCGACCTCTCCGGCTCCACCGGTGCCGAGCCGACACGGTCGGGCAGCGCGTCCTCCCAGGCGCCTGCGATGTCGTCTCCCAGGGTGGCGACGCGCCATCCGTGCCGGTTCGCCGCCGCGGCGGCTCTGGCGAGAGGGCCCGTGGCGAAGAGCATCGGCGCGGCGGCGCCGGCGGGGCGGAGCAGCGCGGCATCCTCTTCGTCGATCTCGCCGGTGATGTACACGAGCGGCCCGGGCGGAGTGCCGCCCACCAGTGCAGCGAGGTCACGCGCATCGCCGCGCGGAGTCACCACGGCCAGCGCGACCAGCAGGCCGTCGCGGTCGTCCTCGTGTCCGCGCAGCGTGCCGAGCAGCGCGCCGGCGCTGTCGATTACGTCGACGCCGTATCCCTCCTGCATGAGGTGCACCGCGGCGGAGGCGCACAGCGACACCGCGGCCTCGAACGCCGGGTCGGCCTCGCCGTCGGTCCTCCGCCAGCGCGCGGCGCTCCGGTCGAGCACGACAAGCGCGTCGGGGCTCGACTCCTCCTCTTCCTGCCGAACCATGAGCTGGCCGCGGTGCGCGGTCGCCCGCCAGTGGATGCGCCGCATGGAGTCCCCGGGGATGTAGCGGCGCGGCGAGAGGTTGTCGCTGCCCTGGCCGAGTCTGCTCGACGAGGTCTGCGCGGTACCGCCCGCTGCGCCGACCTTCACGGTGAGCGGGGACAGGGTGAACACCTCGGGCACCACGGTGACCGTGCGCGTCTCCCCGAACGCCTGCTCGCGCTGGGCGAGTCCGAACGGGTCGACCGTGCGCAGCATGAGGGGGCCGATCGGCCACACCCCGCGGCGCACGCCGGTGAGGAGGTAGGTCAGCTGACCGGTCTCCGGCGGGTACTCTCCGGCGGCATCACCCGAGACCGCGTCGGGGAGGACGTCGCGCCACAGTCCTCGGGGCACCCGCAGTGCGCGCAGCGCGAACCGCAGGGTCACCCGCGACGTCTCCGAGACCGTGATCAGGTCGGTCGACACCTGCCTGGTGACGGAGCCCGAGCGTCGGGGTGCCCGCACGGCGATCAGTGCGAAGACGGTCAGCGCGAGCAGCAGCACTCCGATGTAGAGCAGGATCGCTGCGCCGACGAGATTGGCGGCCACGATGCAGCCGATGCCGGCGAGGAGCGCACCGGTTCCCCGCATCGTCAGCATCCGGCGGCGAGGCATCACGAGGTCCGGGTCAGGAACGGGCGGCCACGGGCACGCGCACGCGTTCGGCGATCTGACGCAGCGCCGCTTCGACGGGCTGCGCGCCGGCGCGATGCGCGCCGCGTGCGGGGAGCAGACGATGCGCGAGAACGGGGATCAGCAGCGCCGTCACGTCGTCGGGTATCACGAAGTCGCGGCCGTCGAGCGCCGCCCACACCTTCGCCGCCCTGATGAGCTGCAGCGTCGCACGGGGGCTCGCGCCGAGGTGCAGGCTCGGGTCGACCCGGGTGGCCTGGGCCAGGGCGACCGTGTACTCCTCGACGGCCGGAGCCACGTGCACGGAGCGCGCCCACGCGATGAGCGCCGTGATCGACGCGGCGTCGGCGACCGCGGTCACCGACGCGAGCGGATTGACCGTGTCGCGCTGCCGCAACATCTCCACTTCGGCCGCGGGATCCGGGTACCCCATCGAGATGCGCATCATGAAGCGGTCGCGCTGCGCCTCGGGGAGCGCGTAGGTGCCCTCCATCTCGAGCGGGTTCTGCGTCGCGACGACGAGGAACGGATCGGGGAGCAGGTGCGTGGATCCGTCGACGGTGACCTGGCCCTCCTCCATCGCCTCCAGCAGTGCCGATTGAGTCTTCGGCGACGACCGGTTGATCTCGTCGGCGATCACGATGTTCGCGAACACCGCTCCGCGCTTGAACTCGAACTCGCGGTCGACCGGGTTGTAGACGCTCACCCCGGTGACATCGCCCGGCAGCAGATCGGGGGTGAACTGGATGCGCCGCACGGTGGCGTCGACGCTCGCGGCCAGCGCCCTGGCGAGCATGGTCTTGCCGACCCCCGGTACGTCCTCGATCAGCAGGTGACCCTCGGCGAGGAGGCAGACGAGTGCGCTGCGCACGGCATCCGGCTTGCCGTCGATCACCCGCCCGATCGAGCCGACGATGGCGGAGGTCTGCGCGGCGAAGTCCTGGGCGTCGATGATCGGCGTCCTCGGGGGCGGGGTGTCTGGCATGCGTTCCCTCTCGCGTGGGCGCTGCGGTGCGCGTGAACCGATCGTAACCCGCGCGGCTGAGGACCGGCTCCGCATCGGCTAGACTGGATGACGGCTCTCCGCGTGGCGGCATCCAGGCCAATTCCCCCAGGGCGGAAACGCAGCAAGGGTAACCGGGCTCTGCTGGGTGCGCGGAGGGTCATTTTCTTTTGTCAGCGTCCTCCTGGGCAGTCCTGTCAGGATCGAGACGTGACGAGGCCAGACGTGAGCAGCATCGCCGATTCCCCGCGCCGCAGCGCACTCGGGCGCTTCGCGTCGCCGGTCCTCCTCCTCGCAGCCATGTGGATCGTGCAGTTCGCGGACGCCGTCCTTCCGGGATCGTTCACCGGTTTCGGCCTTCGTTCCTGGGATCCGACCGGTCTCGCCGGCGTCTTCGTCGGCCCGCTGCTGCACGCGAACTGGGCGCATCTCCTCGCGAACTCGGTGCCGTTCCTCGTGCTCGGCTGCCTCGTCGCGGTCGAGGGCGCCCGCAGATTCTGGGCGGTCACGGCCTTCGCGGCGATCATCGGGGGAGCGGGAACCTGGCTGCTGAACGCACCGGGGACCCTGACGGTCGGCGCCTCCGGACTCGTGTTCGGGTACTTCGGCTACACCGTGCTGCGCGTCTTCGCGCCGGGACGGGTGTCGCACCGCATCCTCCACGCGATCATCGCGATCGTCGTGATCGCGCTCTACGGCGGCTCGATGCTCGCCGGCGTCGTCGGCGTGCGGGAGGGGATCTCCTGGCAGGCCCACCTGTTCGGCGCGATCGGCGGAGGGCTCGCGGCCTTCGTCGGCCGCGGCACGAGC
>NZ_LPVV01000024.1 GCF_002362255.1 Microbacterium sp. SZ1
CCGCGAGCAGACGACGCAGCCGCATGTGCGCGGCCCGCGACGGATCGACCTCGCTCACCGAGACGGCGGCGTTCTGCGGCGCCCACAGCTGACGAAGCGCGAGCCATGCCGTCGCGAGCACCGCGAACACGAGACCCTGCACGACCGGGAAAGCCGGCTCCGGAGTGCCGAGCGCGATCACCAGCATGAGCATGACACCGGCCGGCAGCAGCGCCCACGCCACGTTCGGCAGTCGCAGTGCGAACGACGCCGTCAGCACCGTGATGACGAGGGTCAGCAGGAACGGCACGAGGAAGTGCCCGTCGGTGCCCGACACCGGGGCGACCGTGGTGAGCAGCTGCTTCCACGACGTGACGGTGCCGACCGCGAGCTTCTCCAGCGTCTCCAGCGACGGGATGACGCCGAGGATCGCCGTGTGCGGCAGAGCGAGCGCGCCGCCGAAGACGAAGTAGACGGCGACCGTCAGCCCGGCGACGATGAGGATGCCCCAGCGCTGCCACGCCCCGACGGCGGCGATCGCGAGGCCGAGGAGCAGCGCGCCGATCGCCGCAGGGAGGTACGACGGTCCGGCGAACGTGGGCCAGAAGCCGACGATCGACACCGCGATGAGCAGCGCTGAGGCGGCGAGGTCCAGGATCCAGCGGCGCACCGGCATCCCGGCGAAGTCCTTCGCGAGCGCGGTCGACACGGCGGTCATGCGAGCACCTTCTGCAGGGCGAGGGGCACCTGTTCGAGGGCGCCGATCGTGACGACGTCGGCCTCGCCGATGCGGCGGAGTGCCGGTGCTGCCACACTGCGGTCTGCGACGACGGCGAGGACCTTCGCACCGAAGGGCAGCCGGGCGCACGCGACGCGCAGGTCGTCGGTGTCGACCCTGGAGCCGCACACCAGCACGACGACGCTCGCGAGCGGCATCGTGCGCGAGACCACGCCGGCGAGCTGGTCGATGCCGCCGTCTCGGGGCTTGGAGTACTCGACCCCCGACAGCGAGTCGAGCAGCT
>NZ_LPVV01000025.1 GCF_002362255.1 Microbacterium sp. SZ1
ACAGCGAGTCGAGCAGCTGCTTGCCCGTGCCGGCGGCGAGCTCCCGACCCTGCACGCGCACGTCGACGCGCTGCGAATCGCGGATCGCCCGGAGCCCGATGGAGCCGGCGGCCGAGATCGCGAGCTCGAAGTCGTCATCGGTGGCGTAGTCGCCGGCCGAGCGCGAGAGGCCGATCACGAAGTGGGAGCGGCGGGTCTCCTCGTACTGACGGACCATCATCGTGCCGGTGCGCGCGGTCGAGCGCCAGTGCACGTGGCGCAGGTCGTCGCCTGGCTGGTACTCGAGCAGGGCGTGGAACGACACGTCGTCGCGAGAGAGGTCGGCGGCGGGAAGGCCCTCCAGATCCCGGAGGTAGCCGAGCGACTGGCCGTCGAAGAGCACGGTGCGCGGGTGCACGTACAGGTCGACGGGCTCGTCGCGACGGTGCGCGCGCTCGAACAGCCCGAGCGGATCGCCGCGCACGACGCTCACGGGGCCGACCTTCACGACCGCACGCTTCTGCGTCGGGATCGCGAAGAGCTCCTCGGCCTCTTCGCCGGGGGCGAGACGCTGGATGCCGAACTCGCCGCGCCCCGAACCGACGGGCAGCACGACGCGAGAGGGCAGGATCGCCCTGGCGCCGCGATTCGCGAGGGTGAGGGCGCCGACCGCGCGCTCACCGACGACGACGCGGGTGCGTGCGAGGTCGAGCGAGACGTCGTAGGCCGTGCGGCCGATGAGGAACAGCGCGCACAGGCCGACCGTGATGGCGATCACGACGGCCGCGACGGTGAACTCCGCCCACCCCGCGATCTGTCCGAGGATCCAGA
>NZ_LPVV01000026.1 GCF_002362255.1 Microbacterium sp. SZ1
TCGGATGCGTACCCCTGAGGGGCCGCGTCCTGAGGGGCCTGAGGTGCCGCGTACTGAGGTGCCTGCGGGGCCGCGTAGTGGGGGGCCTGCGGGGCCGCGTAACTCTGCGGAGCCGACGGCGGAGCCGGGATACCGGGGATCGCGGGGGCGCCGACGGGAGCCGACGGCGCATACGCCTGAGGCGGGGTTGCGGGCACCGTGGGGCCGACCGCGCGGGCGGGCCCCGGCTCGGCGACCGTCGCCCGTGCGTGCGGTGGCCGGGCGGAGCCGCCGTCGCCGCGAGTATCCAGCATCAGCGACTTCGCGACCTTGTCGTGCCAGCCCTGGAAACGACCCGAACCGTCGAACAGGGGCGTGAAGTATCCGACCACGATGCCCGCGGCCAGTCCGAAGATGATGTTGCGCAGCAGGGTGCGTCCGAAGCCGAGGCCGGAGCCGTCCTCTGAGACGAGTCGGAGGCCTTGAGCGCGCATGCCGATCGAGCCGTTCCCGGCCTGCATGAAGGTGTAGAACACGAACCAGCCGAGCACGACCAGACCGACGAGCGGTCCGCCGATGAGCAGGATGCCGATCGAGGCCTCGAGCGATCCCGACAGCGAGGATGCGAGCGTCAGGATGCCGAACAGGACCACGGCGATACCGCCGGCGATCAGCGCGTCGATCAGGTAGGCGGTCGCGCGCCGGGAGATCGGGGCGATGCCGCCGGACGGGGGCTGCGTCATGGTGTCTCGCTCTCGGGTGAGGTGGAGGCCGTCGGACGAGGGCTCTTCTCGATGGTGCCAGGTTCGCGGCGGACGCGCGCGGCCGCCGCCTCTCTCAGGTTCTGCAGCCCGGCCGACACGGCGCTCCCGTCGAGGAGCGACCGCAGGCTCAGCCGTGCCTTCATGCGCTTCCAGAATCCGGCCTCCTTGCCGAGACCGCCGACGATCGTGTCGACCTCGGTCCAGAACGCGTCGACGTCTTCGGCGGTCGGCTCGGTCGGGCCGAACACCTCGGCATCCGCCCGGCGGGCCAGTGTCGTCACCTGCGGGAGCGTGAGGGTCGCGGCCACGGTCGCGGCTTCCTCCGACCGGGTTCCGCCCGGCGGGATACGCGCGCCGTAGTCGACGGCTCGGTCGGTGAGCTCGTCCCACCCTCCGCTGATGCGGTCGGAGGTCCGCGCGGCGGAGCGCCGCGAGCGACGCTTCGCCGCCTTCCACGCGCCGATCACGATGAACGGAGAGGCGAGCAGCGCGAGGATCGACAGCGAGATGCCGCCGATCACGAGGATCGTTCCGATGATGCCGAGGATGTTGAGCGTCTCGTCGTCGCCCTTGCGGTCGTCGGGCAACGTCGGCGGCAGGTCGACCGGCTCCTGCGGCGGAGGCGGCGGCTGCAGCACCTGCGGCTTCGGATCGACCTTCGGCTTGGTGTTCTGGTCGTTGGGGACCTTGTCCTCGGGAGGGGTGGGGTTGAAGGTGAGCCACCCGAGACCCTCGAAGTTCACCTCGACCCACGCGTGCACGTTGTCGCCGGTCGCCTCGAAGACCGCCTCCCCGGCCTTCTCCTCGTCGGGGTAGAACCCCATGACGACGCGCGCGGGGATGCCGACCTCGCGGGCGAGCAGCGCCATCGCCACCGAGTACTGCTCGTCGTCGCCGATCATCTGGTCGCCGCCGATGAGCGTCGTGATGCGCTCGGCGGTGTGTCCGGCTCGCGAGAGCACCTCGCCCTCGAGACCGTGACTGAAGAAGCCGCCGTCGGCGAGGAACGTCTCGAGCGCCCGCACCTGCTCGATGGGCGACTCGGCCCCCGACACCGTCTCGGCGGCGAGCGAGGTCAGCTCCTCCGGCACGTTGCTCTGCTTCGGCAGCGGCACGGTGCCGAAGCCCACGTCGGCCAGCTGCGTGTCGTCGAACTCGTTCGGAATGACGGTGTCGACCGTGTAGCTGTCGCCCTGCGTGAGCTTCGACGTCGCGACGGCGGTGCCGGTCGCGGTGTTGTAGTAGGTCGACCGGCGCAGCTCATCGGCGCGCGCACCCGCGAAGTCGATCTGCGACACCTGCCCGGCGTCGGGCACCCACACCCCGCGGTACTCCTCGATCTCGATCTGCAGCGTCACGGGGATGCCCTCGGCGTCCGGCGACATGTTCGCGCGGATCGGCGTGAACGCGCTCGACGAATCGGCGCCGCCGTCGGTGACGTTGTAGACCATGCCGTCGAATTGGTCCATGACCGCGATGCGCATGCGCGCGCCCTTCGGCAGGCCGTTGACGGTGAAGAGCGTGTCGCCTGCCTCGTCGCGCACGTTCTTGCGGAACGCCTGCAGGGGGCTCGGGTAGTCGCGGATGTTGAAGGGCGGGATGATCACGTCGCGGA
>NZ_LPVV01000027.1 GCF_002362255.1 Microbacterium sp. SZ1
CCGCGCCCGCGAGGCCCGCCAGTCCGCCGAGGCTCGCACCGACGGAGGCCGGATCCCCGGCGGAGACGGAACCGGATGCCGCAGAGGCGGGTGCCGCGTCAGCCGCCTCTGACGCGGTCGCGGCCGGAGCTGCGGGTGCCGCGGCAGCCGCGCCGTGCGCGGTGGCGGCGACGCCCCGCACCTCGGCTGAGGGGCCGGCGGGGTCGATGTCGAGAGATGCCACACGCACGACACCGCCGAGGACCGGCAGGTCTGCGGCTTCCGCTCCGGCATCCCCCGCCCTCACCGTCACACGGGAGACCCCGCGCATGAATCGCTCGCTCCACGTCGACACCTCCGCGCCGCTGATCCGCGCGCTGCCCTCCGCGGCCTCGACGGTCACCTCGGGGGCGCCGCGCACGGCGATGCGCGCGTCATCGCCGTCGAGCACGACCGCGGCGAAGTCGGGGAGCGACGACAGCGAGCCGCCGGAGCGCGACGAGAGCAGGTCGACGAGCCCGCCGAGCTCGCGGATGCCGTCGAAGCGGTCCCAGGCCTCGGCGACGAGAGCGGGTTCGGCCGAGCCGGGAAGCACGAGCACGGCTCCGTCGCGGACGAGCGCATTCCAGGTTCCCGGGCGGTAGTTCACACGCATCAGCGCACTCCTCCTGCGGCTTCGCGCGGACGTGTGTCCGCGATGTCGGGTTCATCGGTCTCGACGAGCGTTCCCGGGCGGGACGCCACTGCGATCGCGTCGATCACGACGACGGTCACGTTGTCGCGTCCCCCCGCGTGCACGGCGCTCGACACGAGGATGTCGGCGGCGCGCTGCGGGTCGTCCTCGACCATGAGGATCTCGCGAATGGCTCCGTCGCTGAGCTCCGACGACAATCCGTCGGAGCAGATCAGCAGACGGTCTCCGAGCTCGGCGGGGAACAGCCAGTAGTCGACCTCGCCGTCGCTGCCCGCGCCGATCGCGCGGGTGATGATGTTGCGGCGCCGGTCGGTCTGCGCGTCCTCCGGGCGCAGCTCGCCCGATTCGATGAGCTCCTGCACCACCGAGTGATCGACGCTCACCTGCTCGAGCTCGCCGTCCTCGAGGCGATACACCCGGGAGTCGCCGATGTTGAGCACGAGCCAATACCCCATGCCGTCGACGTTCGCGATGACGACGCCGCTCAGCGTCGTGCCAGCCCGGCCGTTGCTCGTCGTGGAGAGCGACTCGACCGCGGTCCGCGCGACCGCCACGGCGTCGCGCACGTCGTCGAGCGCGAGGGCCTCGCGACCGATGTGACGGGCGAACTCCGCGATCACGGCTGCGCTCGCGCGTTCACCCGCCTCGTGCCCTCCCATGCCGTCGGCGACGAGGAACACGGGTGAGTTCGCGACGAAGGAGTCCTCGTTGAGAGTGCGCCGCAGACCCGTGTGCGTCGCCGCACCGGTCGACACCGCCAGGGGGATCGTCACGCGTACCCGCCGATCGTCACGATGCGGTCGCCGATCTCGAGAGCGTCTCCGAGGCGGACGGGCACCTTCTGACCCGCCGGGCAGGCCATGCGCTGTCCGTCTCGCACGAGGGTCATGCCGTTGGTCGAGAAGCGGTCGAGCACCCATCCCCCTGAGGTGGACGAGGCGGCCTCGAAGTGCGTCTTCGACAGCGACAGCGTCTCGTCGCGCACCGGCACGATGACCGCGCCTTCCTCCTGCTCGGGGTTGCGCCCGAAGACGGTGCGGCGCGACACGGTGACCCTGGTCCCGTCGTCCCACGTGAACACGAGACGGTGACCAGGGATGCTGATGCGCGTCTCCTCCAGGTCGTCCTCGTCGCTCTCAGGCTCGACGGCCGCAGGCGCAGCGGGGAACGCCGGAGCGGCCGGGAAGGCCGGAGCCGCAGGGAACGCGGGCGCAGCGGGGAAAGCCGGAGCGGCCGGGAGAGAGGATGCCGCGGGCGCGTCGACAGACGACGCGGGTGCCGCCGACCCCGCGGGACGCTGCGGCGGGGCGTCGAGCGTGATCCCGGGCACGAAGGCGATCACGCCCTCGTCAGCGGCGGACGGCGCGGGCGCCGCAGGCGCGGGCGGAGAGGTCGGAGCCGAAGGGGCGGCGGGCGCGGAGGATTCCGGTTCCGGCGCCGCACCGGAGGGCGCGGCGGGAGTGGAGGCCTCGGCGGCGACCGGCGCGGGCAGGGGCGGAACCGGCGGAACGGCGGGCGATGCTGACGGCGCCTGCTCGGATGCGTACC
>NZ_LPVV01000028.1 GCF_002362255.1 Microbacterium sp. SZ1
GCGAGACGAAACGCGGTGACGGCCGGAGCTTGCTCAGTTCTCGCCTAAGCGCCGCGGGTAGTGTCGACGGCATGACCCGCGTCCACGCCTACGCCGCCCCCAGCGAAGCCGCTCCGCTCGAGAAGACCGTCATCGAGCGACGCGATCTCGGTCCGCACGACATCCTCATCGACATCGCGTTCGCCGGCATCTGCCACTCCGACATCCACACGGTGCGGGGCGACTGGGGTCCGCAGAAGTATCCGCTCGCGCCGGGACACGAGATCGCCGGAACCGTCGCGGCCATCGGATCCGACGTCACCCGCCACGCCGTCGGCGACCGGGTCGGCGTCGGATGCATGGTGAACTCGTGCGGCGAGTGCCGCAACTGCCTGCGCGGCGACGAGCAGTTCTGCTCGAACGGCACGGTCCTGACCTACGGGAGCATGGACAGGGACGGCACGATCACGCAGGGCGGATACTCCGAGCAGGTCGTCGTGACGGAATCGTTCGTCGTGCGCATCCCCGACGGGATCGAGTTGGATGCCGCGGCTCCGCTGCTGTGCGCCGGCATCACGACGTACTCGCCGCTGCGGCACTGGAACGTCGGTCCCGGATCGCGCGTCGCGGTCGTCGGCCTCGGTGGGCTCGGCCACATGGCCGTGCAGATCGCGCACGCGCTGGGCGCCGAGGTCACGGTGCTCTCGCAGACGCTCAACAAGAAGGATGACGGGCTGCGCCTCGGCGCCGACCACTACTACGCGACGAGCGACCGCGAGACCTTCCGCACCCTGCGCTCGTCGTTCGACGTGATCCTCAACACGGTGAGCGCGGTGGTCGACCTGCGGGCATACCTCAGCCTGCTGGACGTGGGCGGATCGATGGTGTGTGTGGGTGCTCCGTCCGAGCCACTGCCGGTGCAGGTGATGTCGCTGATCGGCGGGCGCAGGTCGCTCGCCGGGTCGAACATCGGCGGAATCCAGGAGACGCAGGAGATGCTCGACTTCTGCGCCGAGCACGGCATTGCGGCTGAGGTCGAGGTCATCCCCGCGTCGCAGATCAACGAGGCGTACGAGCGCGTCCTCGCGTCGGACGTGCGCTACCGCTTCGTCATCGACGGGTCGACCTTCGCGGACTGAGGTGGGGCGCGGTTCTCCATTGGTCGGAGGGCGAGCGGACGTCCACGCCTCGGTCGTTGAGCGAGCGG
>NZ_LPVV01000029.1 GCF_002362255.1 Microbacterium sp. SZ1
CGATCTCGTGACGACCTGGGGGCCGATGGTCGTCGCCGCGAGCTGGGGATCCATCATCCTGCAGGTCGCGTTCCCGCTCATGCTTCTCACCCGTCCCACCCGGTTGATCGGCCTCGTCGGCATCCTGTCGTTCCACATCGGGATCGCGGTGCTGATGGGCCTGCCGTGGTTCTCGCTGACCATGATCGCGATCGACTCGATCTTCATCCGCGACCGCACCTGGTCGCGCCTCAGCGCCGGTGTCGCGCGACGGTGGAACGACGCGAAGTCGGCACCGCCTCCGCGCACGTCGGCTCCGGCGTGACGACGGATGACTGGGCGAGCCCGGTCGACCACGTGTGACTGCGGTGTGACTGTGGCCTGACGACAATCTGCTCCGGCGACGAGGTCGCGGCTGCTTGGCGGAACCATACAGGCGACTTCCTGGTGGGTTGTGGCACACCTACCATCGAGGTATTCCCGATCTTCTCCTGAGAGGAACGCGCCATGGTCGACGCCGCCGTCCGTCCGAACACCACTCCCGCCGAGTCGAACGAGTCCTCCGCGAGCCTGCGGCTCGACATCGACGCGGTCACCGAGCTGCTGCTGGGGACCTGGGCCGACACCCGGCGCGAGGCCCGCGAGATGATCAAGGACTCGGCGTTCTGGCGCAAGGACGAACTCGGCAAGGACGAGCACCGGGAGCGCGTGCTCAGCCAGCTGCACCTGCTCGTCGACAACAAGGCGGTGCACCGCGCGTTCCCGAAGCGCCTCGGCGGCGAGGAGAACAACGGGGCCAACATCGCAGGGTTCGAGGAGCTCGTCACCGCCGACCCCAGCCTGCAGATCAAGTCGGGCGTGCAGTGGGGTCTCTTCGGGTCGGCCGTGCTGCAACTCGGCACCGCCGAGCACCACGACAAGTGGCTGCCCGGCATCATGAGCCTCGAGATCCCCGGCGCGTTCGCGATGACCGAGATCGGTCACGGATCCGACGTCGCCGCGGTCGGGACGACCGCGACCTATGACCCCGAGACCGAGGAGTTCGTCATCAACACCCCGTTCCGCGGGGCGACGAAGGAGTACCTCGGAAACGCGGCCCTGCACGGCGTCGCCGCGACGGTGTTCGCCCAGCTGATCACGAACGGCGTGAACCACGGCGTGCACTGCTTCTACGTGCCCCTGCGCGGCGAG
>NZ_LPVV01000030.1 GCF_002362255.1 Microbacterium sp. SZ1
GCGCGACCGCCTCGGCCGTGCTGCAGATCACGGTCGATGAGGACGTGCCGCTGCAGGCGCCCGTCGCCCGCGACGACCGCGTGCGCCCCGAGGATCTCAAGGACGACAGCCTCACCGCCGAGGTGGACATCCTCAAGAACGACGAGGACCCGGACGGCACGACCGACGCGCTCGACGTCACGCTCGGCGCCGGTGCGACACAGCTCGACAACGGTCTCGTGCGGGTGACGGTGCAGGAGGAGCAGCAGCTCATCCGCTACACGTTGACCGACCGAGACGGCCTCGAGGCCTCGGCCTTCATCTTCGTTCCCGCCGAGTCCGGCCTGCGGCCCATGGTCGACCTCACGAAACCCGTGGAGGTCATCAGCGGTGAGACGAAGGCTCTGCCCCTGTCGGAGTACGTGACGGTGGCCGGAGGCGGGACCGCTCGCATCACCGAGCACGCCAAGGTGACCGCCGTGCACGCCGACGGCTCCGACCTCGTCAAGGACGAGACCTCGCTCGTCTACACCTCGGCCGCCGGCTACTTCGGCCCCGACGCGATCACGTTCGAGGTCACGGACGGCGACGGCCCTGACGACCCCGAGGGGCGCAAGGCGACGCTGACCATCCCGATCGACGTGCTGCCTCCCGACAACCAGCAGCCCGTCTTCGTGAACAGCCAGATGCAGGTCGCACCGGGTGAGGACGCGACGGCACTCGACCTCGCCGCACTCACCACCGACCCTGATCCCGAGGACGAGGGCAAGCACAAATACACCTTCGTCAGCGGCGACGGCAAGGGAGTCTCGGCCCGGGTCGACGGCACGCAGCTGCTCGTGGAGGCCTCGTCGAGCGCCAAGAAGGGCACGGCGCTCACGCTCAAGGTGCGTGTCACCGACGGGGAGACGGAACCCGTCGAGGGCACCGTGACGGTGCTCGTCGCGGCATCCACCCGTGCCATGCCCGCCGCCAACACCGACACGGTGTCGGAGGCTGACCAGGGCAAGCCGGTCACGGTCGACGTGCTGGCGAACGACTTCAACCCGTTCCCGGAGACGCCGCTCAAGGTCGTCTCGGCCGTGGTCGAGGCCGGAATGGGCAGCGTCTCGCAGAAGGGCGACCAGCTCACGGTCACTCCCGCGGCGACCTTCGTCGGCACGCTCGTCGTGCGCTACCGGATCCAGGATGCGACCGAGGATCCCGACCGCGAGGTCAACGGCCAGGTCGTGGTGACGGTGCAGGGCGTTCCCGAGGCTCCCGGCGCGCCGGTCGTCACGAGCGTGCAGGACCGCACGGTCGTCGTGTCGTACGGCGCTCCGTCGAACAATGGCGCCGAGATCACCAAGTACACCGTGAAGGCCGTGAGCGGAGGGGCCTACACGAAGGAGTGCCGCTCGACCACGTGCACGCTCGACGGACTCACCAACAACGTCGAGTACACGTTCCAGGTCACCGCGACGAACCGTGTCGGCGAGGGCAAGCCCTCCGGGACGTCGGCCGTCGCCCGTCCCGACGCGCGCCCCGACACGCCGAACCCGCCCACGCTGAAGTTCGGCGACAAGTCGCTCGCCGTCAGCTGGACGACCCCCTCGACCCCGGGTTCGCCGGTCGAGAGCTACACGCTCGAGATCTCGCCCGCTCCGCCTTCGGGCGTCGCGCAGAAGCAGGTCACCGGGAACTCGCTCACCTGGGAGGGCCTCGAGAACGGCGGCAACTACCAGGTGCGGGTGCAGGCGCACAACAAGGCGCCGGATCCGTCGAGCTGGAGCAACTGGTCCGCATCCGAGGTTCCGGCCGGGCCGCCACTGAAGCCCGCCGCCCCGACGACGACCCAGCTCGCATCGGTCGGCACCGAAGCGCAGATGCAGGTCAATTGGAGTGCGCCGAACTCGAACGGTGACGCGATCGCGAGCTACCAGCTCGAGGTGCGCAACGGCGGCACGGTCGTCAACACGCTCACCCCCGGCGCAGGAGCGACCTCGCAGGCCGTCAAGGTCCCGACATCGGAGACGCCGTACACCTACCGCATCCGCGCGCAGAACAAGGCCGGATGGGGCGAGTGGTCCGAGCTGTCGGCACCTCGCCGCGGTGTGAACGCTCCCGGCGCGCCGACGAGCCTGAGGGCCCAGGCGGGCGACCGTCAGATCGTGAACATCTCGTACAACGAGGGGGCCCGCAACGGCGCCAAGTCGAGTGAGCTCAGCTACCAGTACACCTTCAACGGAGGCGGCAGCTGGCAGGCGCTCAACGGCACCACGATCGGCGGGCTGACCAACGGCCAGACCTACAACCTGCAGATCCGTGCGGTCGCGACCGTCGACGGGACCACCTATGCGGGTGCCGCGTCGAATGTGGCGCAGGTCGTGCCTTTCGGACAGCCCAAGCCGCCCGTGGCCAGAGCCGAGAACCTCGGCCAGTCGATCCGGCTGTCGTGGGACGCGCGCAATTCCGACAACGGGCGACCTATCGATCGCGTGGAGATCAGCATCGACGGCGGTGGCTGGCGCGGCGTCTCCGCGAACGGCTCGGAGACCGTCGGCAACGGCTACGAGCAGACGCACAGCATCAGGGTGCGGGCGCACGCAGCGGAGGGTGGGTGGTCGCCGGAGGCCTCGGCATCCGCTCGCACGAACGACCGTCCGGCCGAGGTCCTGAAGACCGGCAAGGGTGCGTCCGGCAACTGGCCGGGCGAGTGCACGCACTCCTCGTGCGCGTACGTCACCCTCACGGTGCAGAACTTCCGGAGTCCGGGCAACTACACCCTGCGGTGCGACGACGGCGGACAGTTCGGCAACTCGGCGCGGTACGTGCCCGAGAACGGCACTGTGCAGCTGGGCTGCTTCTACGGAAACCCCGGCCGCTCCATCCGCGTCTACATCGTCGAACTCAACCGTTACGCCGATGCGCTCAGCTGGTATTAGCGCGACCCGCCCCCGCGTCGCGCCGCACGACCCTTCACAGAACGAGGAACCGACACACTCATGACCATGACCCCCGAACAGGCCGCCTGGTTCCAGGGCACCTTCCAGCGCCTCGTCGACAACGTGGACCGGGCCGTGCAGG
>NZ_LPVV01000031.1 GCF_002362255.1 Microbacterium sp. SZ1
GCGCCCGAGTCGTCGAGCTCGCCGACGGATGCCGTGGACGGCTCGAGTGCTTCGCCTTCGTTGTCGACGGGGATGGTGACGACCTCGCCGCGGTCGGCGGAGAGGCCGAAGACGGTGCCGTCTTCGGCGACGGCGACGTCGGCATTGGAGCCGAGCTTGGCGGCGGGCTCCGCGCCGTCCATCTTGAACGTCGGGATTCCGCGCACGGGGACGACGAACAGATTGCCGGACTTCTTGTCGAGGATCGCGGTGGTCTGGTGGCCGAGCGCGACCTTGGATGACGAGGGGATGCGGGCCGAGTCACCGAGGGAGACGCGGGCGGGGTCGACCGCCGTGACGGTGGCGGCGCTCTCGTCTACGACGAGGATCGTGGTCTCATCCTGCAGGATGTCGAAGTTCTCGCCGGTGGTGCGGAGTCCGCCGTCGAGCACGGTGGATTCGTGATTGAAGTGGCCGACGAGCAGGCTGGAGGCCTTGGTGATCCAGACGCCGCCGTCGTTGAGATCGACCTTCGTGGTCGGGAAGCCCTGATAGTTGATCGCCATCGTGGTCAGGGCGATCACGCCCACCGTCACTCCGGCGGCGGACGCCAGTGTCTTCGGTCGCGACCGCATCCACGACAACGCCTTCATAC
Source organism: Microbacterium sp. SZ1 (assembly GCF_002362255.1). Classification (GTDB taxonomy): domain Bacteria; phylum Actinomycetota; class Actinomycetes; order Actinomycetales; family Microbacteriaceae; genus Microbacterium. The sequence continues at coordinate 635 of NZ_LPVV01000031.1, forward strand.
CCGGTTCCCCCCAGGGTCTCGCTGAACAAGACTCTCCTTATCGCGCACCTGGCCGGGCACGATACACCCGATCATCCTAACCGGCTGGAATACCGCGCACGATGGGGAGAATTGTCCAAGCGGAACGCGCCCACGGACTCAGCGGGGGTCGGCGGCGCGCCAGCATCCCTCGATGTGGTCGTCGACCATGCCGGCGGACTGCATCAGGGCGTACATCGTGGTCGCGCCGACGAAGCGGAAGCCGCGCCGTCGGAGCTCTTTGCTGAGGGCGGTCGATTCGGGGGTGACGGCCGGCACGTCGGCGAAGCTCGCCGGGCGGATGCCGGTGGTGGGAGGGGCGAACGACCACATGAGCTCGTCGAGCTCGCCCTCCGCCATGGTGCGGACAATACGGGCGTTACCGATGGTCGCCTCGATCTTGGCGCGGTTGCGGATGATGCCCGTGTCGCCCATGAGGCGCTCGACGTCGGTCTCGTCGAACGCGGCGACGGCGTCGGGGTCGAATCCGGCGAACACCTCGCGGAACCGAGGACGCTTGCGGAGGATCGTGATCCACGACAGGCCGGCCTGGAAGCCCTCGAGCGCCATCTTCTCGAACAGAGCCCGGTTGCCGTGCAGCGGGGTGCCCCACTCCTCGTCGTGGTAACGGCGGTACTCGGCGTCGTCTCCGACCCAGGCGCAGCGTGCACGTTCGTCGGGACCGATGAGAAGGGAGGGCATGGGTCGACCGTATCGCCCGGCACGGACAGTGCGCTGTGCCGGCTGCGCACTCATCATGCCGATCTGGCCCGCGGTTTCGTGGTGTGGGTGGGT
>NZ_LPVV01000032.1 GCF_002362255.1 Microbacterium sp. SZ1
AGCATCCGCCCCCTTCGTCATGCCGGGTCAGGCGTGCCCGTGCTGCTCCTGCTGCTCGACGGCGAAGGCGATGTCCTCCTCCTGCACCTGCCAGTCGCCGGTCGCGAGGTAGACGACCTTCTTGGCGACCGCGACGGCGTGGTCGGCGAAGCGCTCGTGGTAGCGGCTGGCGAGCGTGGCGTCGACGGTCGCGGTCGCTTCGCCCTTCCAGTTGTCGCTGAGCACCTTCTCGAAGACGCTGGCGTGCAGCTCGTCGATGTCGTCGTCGGTGTTGCGGATGGTGTCGGCGAGACGGAGGTCCTGCGTGCGCAGCAGTTCGGTGAGCGTGCGTGAGATCTCGACGTCGAGCTCGCCCATCTTCGTGAACGTGCCCTTCAGACCGCGCGGGATGGCGCGCTCGGGGAAGCGGAGGCGAGCGAGCTGCGCGATGTGCTCGGACATGTCGCCCATGCGCTCGAGCGACGCGCTCACGCGCAGCGCGAAGACGACGATCCGCAGGTCGCGGGCGACCGGCTGCTGACGGGCGAGGATCTCGATGGCCTGCTCGTCGAGGGCGACAGCGAGCTCGTCGATCTTGGCGTCGTCGGCGATCACCTCCTCGGCGAGGGCGACGTCGCTCGTCGCGAAGGCGCGGGTGGCCTTGTCGATCGAGACCGTCACGAGGTCGGCGATCTCCACGAGGCGGGACTGCAGGTCCTCGAGGGACTGGTGGAAGACTTCGCGCATGGGAGGCGCAACCTTTCATTCGGGTCTCGGCTGAGGTGCCAGCGCGAGACGGCTGGGTCGTTCGCGCATGAGAGGACCGCGCTCCCGCACAGGCCCGAGGCGATTGTCCGCCCCGAAGGTTAACGAACGGTGCCCAGCACGTGAATAGTAGTTCTCGTGACGGCTGAGGGGCGGGCGAACCCGCCGATCGGCAGGGG
>NZ_LPVV01000033.1 GCF_002362255.1 Microbacterium sp. SZ1
TCACCTTCTCCGCCGAGGCCCCAGGCACCTACTACGTGCAGTACCTCGCGACCGCCGGTCCGAAGAACGCGCAGGGACTCGTCCGCGTCGACGTGCAGGACGAGAGCGACAACGACCTGCCCCCGATCGCGGTGCGCGACGTCGCCCTTCTCCCGAGCGGCGGCGACGTGCTCGTCGGCGTGCTCGCGAACGACATGGACCCCGCCGGCGGCATCCTCGTCGTGCAGTCCGTGTCGGTCGAGCCGAGCTCCGGCATCTCGGTGTCCGTCATCAACCACGAGACACTGCGCATCACCGACCAGGGCGCGCTGACCGACCAGGTGCGGGTCAAGTACCGCATCTCCAACGGCTCGAAGTCCGCGGAGGGTGAAGTCGTCGTCATCCCGATCCCGGCCCCCGACGAGATCCTGCAGCCGGTCGCCAACCCCGACACGGCGACCGTGCGGGCGGGCGACGTCGTCACCATCCCGGTGCTCGACAACGACACCCACCCGAACGACGACGTCATGCACGTCTCGCCCGAGCTGATCGAGTCGCCCGAGCCGGAGGACGGCGAGGCGTTCGTCTCGCAGGACGCCGTGCGATTCAAGGCGGGCCCTGAGGCCAAGACGGTCTACCTCACGTACGAGGCCGTCGACTCGCGACAGCAGAAGGCCGCCGCGCTCGTGACGATCCAGATCCTGCCGATCGACGAGGAGACGAACGCGGCTCCCCGTCCGCAGGACATCGTGTCGCGCGCGCTCGCCGGCACCGAGGTCAGCATCGCGGTGCCGCTCGACGGCATCGACGCCGACGGCGACTCCGTCGAGCTGCTCGACATCACGTCGAGCCCGGCCAAGGGCCGCATCGTCGAGACGGGCGCGAACTACTTCACCTACGAGGCCTTCGACGACTCCGCAGGCGTCGACACCTTCAAATACCGCGTGCGCGACCGCCTCGGC